>PLBY01000026.1:0-2682 GCA_003134655.1 Acidobacteriaceae bacterium | reverse complement strand
GGCCACCAGCACCTGGACAACTACATGCTGGTGGAACATGCCAGCCCGCGCTGCGGCAGCCGGCAGTTCTACAACGGGATCCTCGATGGGCACGCACACGGCGTTTTTCACGGCCGCATTATCGTGCATAAGGACGCCCAGAAAACCGATGCCAAGCAGACCAACCGCAACCTGCTGCTTTCCGACGACGCGCAAATCGACACCAAGCCGCAACTGGAGATCTACGCCGACGACGTGAAGTGCACCCACGGGGCCACCATCGGCCAGATCGAAGGGGACGCTCTGTTCTATCTGCGCTCTCGCGGAATCGACGAGGTGTCTGCGCGCAAACTCCTCCTCTTCGCCTTCGCCAGCGAATGTCTCGACCGCATGAAGCAGGGGCCGGTCCGGAAGCATGTGGAAGGGCTGATCCACCGCTGTCTGTTCCAGATGGCCAACTCTGCGCCTGGTGCGTCGACAGAGAACCGCCGCGAGGACACCGGAAGAAACTGGGAGGAAATCGGATGACCACCGCCGCCAGGAGATTGCCCACAGAGTCCCATCCACGTCAGGTCGGCGACTCCGGCGCGGAGCTCGATGTGCAGAAGGTCCGCCGTGACTTTCCTATCCTCCGGCAGACGGTTCGCGGCAGGAGACTGGTCTACCTGGACAACGCAGCCACGTCCCAGAAGCCGCAGGTGGTTATCGACGCCATCGGCCGGTACTACGAGCAGGACAACGCCAACATCCATCGTGGCGTGCATTTCCTTTCCGAACATGCGACTGAAGAGTTCGAAGGGGCGCGCAGGAAGGTGCAATCGTTTTTCAACGCTGCTGATGCGAGCGAGATCATCTTTGTTCGCGGCGCCACGGAAGCCATCAATCTCGTGGCGCAGACCTACGGCCGCACTAACGTTCATGCCGGCGACGAAGTGCTCATCACCGCCATGGAGCATCACTCCAACATTGTGCCCT
This sequence comes from Acidobacteriaceae bacterium, assembly GCA_003134655.1. Lineage (GTDB taxonomy): Bacteria > Acidobacteriota > Terriglobia > Terriglobales > Acidobacteriaceae > Sulfotelmatobacter. The sequence continues at coordinate 1,728 of PLBY01000026.1, read as the reverse complement.
GGCAGATCCTGTGCGAAGAGAAGGGCGCAAGGCTGCGAGTTGCGCCGATCAGCGACAGTGGCGAGTTGCTGCTCGAGGAGTTTGAGAACCTGCTGGGGCCACGAACCAAAATCGTCGCCGTAACGCACGTCTCAAACGCGCTGGGCACGATCACTCCTGTCCAGCGCATTATCGAAATGGCACATCGCTGGAACATCCCGGTGCTGGTCGATGGGGCCCAGGCCGTGCCTCATCTCAAAGTGGACGTCCAGGCTCTGGATTGCGACTTCTACGTTTTCTCCGGTCACAAGGTGTACGGTCCGACCGGGATCGGCGTTCTGTATGGCAAATCCGCTCTGCTCGACGCCATGCCTCCGTATCAGAGCGGCGGCGACATGATCAGTTCCGTAACCTTCGAGAAGACGACTTACAACAAGCTGCCCTACAAATTTGAAGCCGGCACGCCCCATGTGGCGGGTGCCATCGGCCTGGGCGCAGCCATTGAGTATGTGAATGGCCTCGGGATGGACAACATAGCTGCGCATGAGGACGAGTTGCTGGCCTATGCCACTGAAACCGTTTCAGCAATCCCCGGCATTCGTCTGATCGGCACNNATGCAGCGCTTCGGCATCGCGGCCACGGCGCGTGCTTCGTTCGCTCTCTACAACACCAGAGAAGAAGTGGACGCTCTGGTCGAGGGCATCCAGAAAGTGCGGGAGGTATTTGCCTAATGCCCGATCTGCGCGAGCTCTACCAGGAAGTCATCCTGGAGCACAACAAAGCGCCTCGTAACTATCGCGAGCTGGCAACGGCAAACCACAGGGCGGAAGGATATAACCCGCTGTGTGGTGACCACTTCACCGTCTACCTGGATCTGGAGGGCGACTCGATTCGCGACATCAGCTTCCAAGGCTCAGGATGCGCGATTTCTAAGGCGTCAGCATCCCTGATGACGCAAAGCGTGAAGGGTAAGACTAGAGCAGAAGCGGATAGAGTCTTCGATCAGTTCCACAAGCTGGTGACGGGCCAGTCGCCGGCGAACGGGAACCGGGCTGAACTGGGCAAGCTGGCTGTTTTTTCCGGCGTCTCGGAGTTTCCTGTTCGGGTTAAGTGCGCCACGCTGGCCTGGCACACGTTGCACGCTGCGCTCCAAGGAAAACAGCAAACCGTGTCGACGGAGTAGCGCGCGACGCGGAGAAGAAGGAAAAACAGCTACGCGGGGAGTTCTATATGGGTGCGAGTGAACCGATCACGCTGAGTCGGGCTTGTGAAGTCATCGAGATCCCCAGTGGGATTCGCGCTACCCTCCCGGCCGGTGCCGTCGTGAGGATCATGCAGTCCCTGGGCAGCGGCTACACGGTGGCTACCGATCGCGGCTACATGTACCGTGTCGATGCCAAGGATACGGATGCCCTGGGGCTCTCCAACGCGGCGACGGCACAAGCACCTGCAGTCCGGGAAGGGCCTTTCAGCGATCAGATGGTCTGGGATCAGCTCAAGACCGTGTACGATCCCGAGATTCCGGTCAACATTGTTGATCTGGGTCTGGTTTACTCCTCCGTGATTGCGCCCCTGGAGCAAGGCGGCGACAGGATTCATATCAAGATGTCCATGACGGCTCCCGGATGCGGTATGGGCAACGTGCTCAAGGCAGACGTGGAGAGCAAGCTCTCGCGGTTGCCCGGTGTCAAGGAAGTTCATGTTGAAGTCGTGTTCGATCCGCCGTGGCATCCCGGCCTCATGTCGGA
>PLBY01000098.1 GCA_003134655.1 Acidobacteriaceae bacterium | reverse complement strand
TAGAGTTCCATCGAATCGAGGCCGGGGACGATGTATCCGGCGATGCGGCCGACAGCCACGGCCTCCCAAGGGCACACGATGAAGTAGGCGAGCGTCATCATCCAGCCAGTGGCGAAGCTGATCGGGCGGGAAAAGACCGCTGCGGTGTAGGCGATCTCTCCGGCGGCGTCGGGCATGGCGACCACTAACTTCCCGTAGACCCATCCGATGGGAAGCAGGAGCGCGCCGCCGATCACGAAGCCGAGAAGAGCGCCGAGGGCGCCGCCGCGGAGGAGCCAGTCATCCATGATGACCAGCCAGCCGACACCCACCATGGTTCCCCAGCCGAGAGTGAAGTAGTCGGTGGCGCGGAGCTGGCGGGCGAGAGTGTTCACGAGTGGGCGCTGAGGCGAGCGGCGCGAATTATAAAGCATTTGGGTGCGCGTCGCCGCGCTGCGCCCAGCGGACAGCCGGGGGCGGCCGTCCCCACATCTCCCTCGTGTGGAAAGGCCTGCTCCCTGCGCGGAATGGGCTTTTCGCGTGTTAGTATCGAAATCAGCCCTGCATGACACTTCAACCCCTGATCTGGACATACAGCCCTGCTGATTGGTCGGCGTTCGCGGAGCGGGGCTTCCATCGATAAATGACATCTTCTGCCAAATCTCGCAAACGCGTGCTCAGCGGCATGCGCTCGACCGGCAAGTTGCACCTGGGTAACTATGTGGGCGCGCTGCAGAACTGGGTGCGCATGCAGGACGAGTACGAATGCTTCTTCATGGTGGCCGACTGGCATGCGCTGACGACCGATTACGCCGACACATCGCGCATAAAGGAAAATTCGCTGGAAGTCACGCTGGACTGGCTGGCGGCGGGGCTCGATCCGGAGCGGTCGGTGATCTTCATCCAGTCACATGTTCCGGCGCACGCGGAGTTGCATCTGCTGTTTTCCATGATCACGCCGCTGGGGTGGCTGGAGCGCGTGCCGACGTACAAAGAGCAGCGGGAGAACATCAAGGACAAGGATCTGGGGACGTACGGATTTTTGGGATATCCCGTGCTGCAGGCAGCGGACATTTTGGTTTACAAGGCCGATTGCGTGCCGGTGGGCGAAGATCAGGTCGCGCATGTGGAGCTGACGCGGGAGATTGCGCGGAGGTTCAATGGCGTCTACGGGGCTGCGAAGGCAGTGTTTCCCGAACCGCAGTCGCTGTTGACTCCGGCGGCGAAGTTGCCGGGGACCGACGGGCGCAAGATGTCGAAGTCGTACGGGAACACCGTGATGTTGACCGATCCGGAGCCGGTGGTGCGGCAGAAGCTGAAGACGATGGTGACCGATCCGGCGCGGGTGCGGCGGTCGGATCCGGGGAATCCGGATGTGTGTCCGGTCGGCGATCTGCACAAAATCTTCAGCGACAAGGGCACGATGGCGAAGGTGAACGAAGGCTGCCGGTCGGCGGGCATTGGGTGCATCGAGTGCAAGGGCTGGGCCGCGGACGCGCTGGTGAAGCTGCTGAACCCGATGCAGGAGCGGCGCAAGAAATTTGAAGAGAATCCACGGCTGGCGTGGGATATTCTGGAAGCTGGGACGGAGCGGGCGCGGAAGGCGGCGGGTGAGACGATGGAGGATGTTAGGGCGGCGATGGGGATGTCGCTGGGGTACGAGGGAGCGAAATAGTTAAAATCCCCACTTCTCGCGCAAAGAACGCGCGAGAAATGGGGCACCCGAGCCAGAGTGCATAGATCCTTCCCCTTCGACTGGCTCAGGGTCAGGATGACAACAGTAATGACGGACAATTCAAAACTCGATGCGGTGAACGGGCAGGTCGCGACTGCGCTGCCGGCTATCGTCGCTGGCACTTCTGCAAAGGCCTACAAGGATGCGGCGAAGAAGGAAGAGAGCGACTCGCCGTTTGCGGTGGCGGTGACCGACGTCTATGAGGGGCCGCTCGATCTGCTCTTGGACCTGATTCGCAAGCAGGATATCGATATTTACGATATTCCGATTGCGAAGATTACCGCGCAGTATCTGGCGTATGTTGAGAAGATTCGCGAACTCGATGTGAACGTGGCGGCGGAATTCATTTACATGGCTGCGGTGCTGATTCACATCAAGTCGAAGATGCTGCTGCCGCGCGATCCGGATGCAAAGGCGGAAGAGCAAGAAGATCCGCGCAACGAACTGGTTAACCGGCTGCTGGAGCATGAGAAATTCAAATCGGCGGCGCAAATGCTTTTGCAGAAGCAGCAGATCGAAGATGCGGTGCTGTCAAATCCTTCGCTGAAAGAATTCATGGAGGCGGAGGGAACCGAGCCGGAGATTGCCGCGGACGTAATCGACCTAGTCAAGACGTTTCAGCAGGTGCTGGAGCGGGTGAGAACGCGTCCGGTGCTCAATGTCGATGAGGAAACGGTCACGGTGGGGCAGATGATTGATTATCTGCGGCGCCGGCTCGATCTGGAGGACCGGCCGATCCGGCTGAAGCAGTTGTTGATGCGGGTTCCCTCGCGGCAGGCGCTGGTGTGCATGTTCCTGGCTTTGCTGGAGATGGTGCGGCTGCAGGCAATCCAGGTACGGCAGGAGAGAATGTTCGGCGAGATTGCGGTCCGCAAGCACACGCACTTCGACGAGATCATGAAGGAGCAGTCGGCAGTGCGCGACGACTGGAGATGAATAAAGTTTCAAGGTTTCACGACTTGAAACATTGAGACCTTGAAACTTTGAAACCTGACTATGAGTCTTAAAGCTCAACTCGAAGCCATTATTTATGCGGCGGAAACGCCGATTACGCTGGAGCAGATGAGCCAGCTCGTGAAAGAGACTGTGATCGCTGAGGGAGCGGCAGACGAGGCGGAGATGAAGTCGCGCGTCCGGTCGTGTCTGGAGGAACTCGTTGGCGAATACGGCGGGCCTGATCACGGCATTGAGATTCGGCAGGTCGCGGGCGGATACCGCATGTCGACCAAGCCGGAGCAGCATGAGGTGGTGCGGGCGTTCGCGAAGAGCTTGAAGCCGCCGATCCGGCTGTCGCTGCCCGCGCTCGAGACGCTGGCCGTGATCGCTTACAAGCAGCCGGTTACCGTGCCGGAGATTAATGACATTCGCGGCGTCGATTCCGGTGGCGTGATTGGGACTCTGCTCGATCGCAAGCTGATTACTACGGCGGGGCGGAAACAGGTGATTGGGCGTCCGATTCTGTACAAGACGACGAAGGAATTCCTGATGCGGTTTGGGTTGAAAGATGTGAACGAGTTGCCCAGCATGGAGGAGTTCGAAAAGCTCGTAGCGGAATCGTTTCAGGCGGAGTTGATTCCGGCGGAGAGCGCGCCGGCAGAGGTTCCGACAGCGACCGCTAGTGAAGCGTCCGAGGCGGAATCGAGCAGTGAAGTTTCGGAAGCGGAAAAAGAAGCGAGCTGATCGCGAATAGTTGTGCCGTCCCTCCGGGACTTGTTTCTTTGTGGGTTACCTGACCCAGCGCTGAAGCGCTGGGCTAAATTGTTTTCGCCCCTCCGGGGCTCGCAGTAGCTTAGTGGCGCTGAACCGCAGTTGCTTTGGGTCGCTCGAACCACAGTTTTTTCACGAGCACTCACTGGGTCCCCGCTCAGATTCGGAATCTCTTTATGCCGATGGAACGGCTGCAAAAGATTATCGCTGCTGCTGGGGTTGCTTCCCGCCGGAAGGCTGAGGAACTGATCTCGGCGGGGCACGTGCAGGTCAACGGCACCGTGGTGACGGAACTCGGCACCAAGGCCGATCCGGAGACGGATCACGTGCGGGTGAATGGAAAACTTCTGCAGGGCGCGCAGCGGCACACCTATCTGTTGCTCAACAAGCCCAAGGGTTACGTCACGACGATGAGCGATCCGGAGAAGCGGCCGACTGTGATGGACCTGATTCACGGGGTCAGGGGGCGTGTGTATCCCATTGGGCGTCTCGATTATGCCAGCGAAGGATTGCTGCTGATGACAAACGACGGAGATCTCGCGCACAAGCTGATGAAAGCGGCTTCGCACGTAGCCAAAACCTATGTGGTGAAAGTTGCTGGAACGCCGAAGGAAGAAGCAATTGCGAAGCTTCGGGCGGGAGTCTCCATCGCTACCGACGACGGGAAACGAGTAAAGACGGGGCCAGCGCTGGTGCGCGTTGTGAAAGAGGCGGCGAATCCGTGGTACGAGATCACGCTGGTGGAAGGGCGGAACCGGCAGATCCGGCGCATGTTTGAGACGGTGGGGCATCACGTGGAGAAGATCAAGCGCGTGCGCTACGGACCGCTGACGCTCGACGTTCCGCCGGGAAAGTTTCGATCGCTGACGTTGCGGGAAATCGAAAAGTTGAAATCCGCCAGCACGACGAGCGCGGCGCGGGGCAAGCAACCCGCGAAGTGATGTACGGCGAGCATGAGCCGATTCTTTGATCTGGTTTCGAAGCCGGCGCGGGAGATGGGCGGATTCCTTCCGTCGCCGTTGCCGAGGCGATCATCCCTCGACACTCAGCCGCGGATCATTAAGCTTGACTCCAACGAAAATCCATTTGGTCCGTCGCCGCGCGCGGTGGAGGCAATGCAGTTGGCCCTAGCTGCGGCGAATTCCTATCCTGACGACGACTGCTCGGAGTTGCGCCGCAAGCTGGCTGCTTACCACGATGTGCCGACGGAACAAGTTCTGGTGACCGCGGGATCGACCGCGCTGCTGGGTTTGCTGTGCCAGACGATGCTCGCGCCGGGACTGAACGCGGTAACCAGCGAGCGGTCGTTCATTGTCTACGCGATGGCGGTACACGCCGTGGGGGCACAGTTGATTGAGGCTCCGATGCAGGAGGACGGGTTCGATCTGGACGCGATCCTGGAAGCAATCAATGAGGATACGCGTGTCGTGTTTCTGGCGAATCCCAACAATCCGACAGGAACGATGCTCGACGCCGAAGCAGTAGATAAGTTCATTGCCGAAGTTCCGGGGCATGTGGTGGTGGTTCTGGACGAGGCTTATTACGAGTTTGCGTCGCACTTCGCGGTGCGGAGGAAGGTTGAGTATTCGGGGTCGCTGAAATATCTGCGACAGGGCGCCAGCGTAGTAGTGCTGAGAACGTTTTCGAAGGCGCATGGATTGGCCGGGCTGCGCGTGGGATATGGCTTGGGTCCGGCGGAACTGCTGGCATATTGCGCGCGCATGCGCGATACATTCTCAGTGTCGACGGTGGCGCAGGCCGCGGCCGTGGCGGCGCTCGACGATATGAACCATGTAGGACGCGTGGTTTCAAATAATGTGGAGCAGGCGCAGATTTTGGGCGTGGGATTGTCAGAGTTGGGATACCGCGTGGTTCCGACGGCTGCGAATTTTCTTTATTGCGACGTGAGCGGAGATGCGTCGGGGTTTGCGGAGCGACTGCGTGGAGAGGGAGTTAGCGTGCGCCCGTTGGGTGGGTGGGGTGCACCGAATTGTATTCGGGTGAGCATTGGGACGCCGGAACAGAATCAGATTTTTCTGAGTGCGGCGCGGAAGGTGGGTGGGGCAACGTAGATGTACCTCAGGGGCTAAAGCCCTCCCCCTTGAGGGCAGCTTTATCGCAGCGCTGAAAGCGCTGCGCCGCCCAACAGCTGCGCGACCCAAGAACTGCGCCACGCAAAACCAACTACCAAAGAACAAAATCTCCAAGAAACAAAGCTCTCAGCTACGACGCGGGGATTCTGGCGGCGCCGTAGAGGCCGGCGTCACTGCCGAGCAGGGCGCGGGTGATGATTGTCTTCTTACGCGTGTAACCTGCCACTTGGGCGGGCGCGCCGTCCTTCTTACCAAGTGGATCCTCCGGCGCTGTTGCGGCGTAGACGAGGGAACGCTCGCGCAATTCCGCAAACATTTGCGGGGCAAAGGCATCCCATGCGCTGGCTACGCCTCCGCCAATCACGAACATATCCACATTCAGAACGTTGATCAGACCCGCGAGTAGGATTCCAAGAACCTCTCCAAATCGGTGGAAGATGCGCCGTGCATCCTGGTCTCCCTGGATGGCGAGGTTATAAATCGAACGGGCGCTGAATTCCGCGTCGGAGTTCGCAGCCTTCGCCAGGCCGGGCGCTTGCCCGGCGGCAATCGCCTCGCGAGCCATGCGCACGACCGCGGTCGCCGACGCGTAGCGCTCGGCACAGCCGTGATTGCCGCAGCCGCACGGAACACCGTTCGGTTCGACGGTGACGTGGCCAAACTCACCCGCCATGCCGTTCATGCCGTAGAAGATTTTATCGTTCAGGACGATGGCGCCGCCGATGCCAGTGCCTAATGTGAGCATCGCCATATTATCAACGCCCCGTCCTGCGCCCAGCCACTTCTCGCCGAGCGCGGCGACTTTAGCGTCGTTATCGAGGAAGACGCGGGCGCCCAGGCGACGCTCGATTTCGTCGCGTACAGGATAATCGGACCATCCGGGAAGATTGGCGGACTTGCACATCATCCCTGTTTCCCTGTCGATGATGCCGGGGACGCCGATACCGGCGCCGACGAAGCGGCCGCTGCCGCGATATTGCTCGGTCAGGCGGTGGATGGCGTCGCACATTTCGCCGATGACGTGGTCGCGGCCGAGGGCGACTTTGACGCCGAGAGTGATTTTTTCGAGAAGCTGTCCGTCTGTGCTGACGGCGGCGATGCGGAGGTTGGTGCCGCCGAGATCGACTCCGATGGAAAAATCAGGCATGGGCAGAAGGGTACCAGAAACCGCGACGGGTTTTCTTGCGAGCGGCGCGGACGCAAAACCCTAAACCACGAAGGACACTAAGCTACACGAAGGAACACCGTAGCTTATTATTTCTGGCACCGGGGGCAGTAGTGGCTGCTGCGGCCGGCGATTACGACGCGCTTGATCAGTGTCTTGCAGACTAAACAAGGCTTACCTTCGCGGCCGTAGACGCGGTGCTGGAGTTGGAAGAATCCTTCTTCGCCATCGGCGTCGACGTAGTCGGAGATGGAGGATCCGCCCAGGGCGATGGCTTCTTTCAAGACCTCTTTCACTGCGAGGAGCAGCTTGGCGAGCTGGTCGCGGGTGATGGTCGAGGCGCGACGTCTTGGGCGCAGGCCGGCACGGAATAAAGATTCGTCGGCATAAATGTTGCCGACACCGCGCAGGAGTTTCTGGTTCAACAGCGCGCTCTTGATGGGAGTCTTGCGGCCGCGGAATAGCGTCAGGAAGCGGTCGAGATCGGCTTCCAGCGGCTCGATGCCAGCCGCGTCGAAGTCTCCGGCTTGCGCGACGCTCAGGCGGCCGAAGCGGCGGGGATCGACGAAGCGTAGTTCCCTTCCCGAAGATAGTCTCAGGATGGCGTGAGTGTGCTTGGCTACTTCGGTTTCCGGCTCGCACACTCGCAGACTGCCGGTCATGCCGAGGTGGACGATCCATTGAGCTTTGGTAGTTGTGGGGCGGGCACCCACGCCCGCCTCGGCTGGCATCATTGAAGGTGCTTGCGTTGTCCGCGCACCCTTAGGCTTTCGATCCGCTTTACGGCTTTTCGCGGGCGAGGGCGCCCGCGCCACATAGATCTGGTCTTGTTCCAGGTCGAAGACGATGTGCTTGCCCATGCGGCGGACCGCGGCGATGCGGCTGTGTTCCAGTGTCGCGGCGATCGCGGATGCGGGGGATTTCAGGGGCTCTTTTTTTTGGCCTAGCCAGACGGACTCGACGGCGTCTCCGGTGACGCGCTTGGCGAGGCCACGGGCGATGGTTTCGACTTCGGGGAGTTCGGGCATGGCACGGGGACAACACAGGGGCTAAAGCCCAATCGATTCTAAACCCCACCACGCGGCCCTGAAGGGCCGCTCTTCCACGTTCGCAATCGGCCTGCGACCGCCGACTACTTCTTCAGGAATGTTCCCTGCTCCAGTTCCTGGAATGCCTGCTGAAGTTGCTCCTGCGTGTTCATGACAATCGGACCATACCACGCCACCGGCTCTTCGAGCGGCTTGCCGGAGACCAGGAGAAAACGGACTCCGTCTTCGCCAGCCTGCACAGCGACTTCATCGCCGCGGTCGAAGACGACGAGTGAGCGATTCTCGGCGTCGGCGGGAGGCTTGGTGTCGGCCCATCCGACGCCTTCGGTTGGGACGGAGAGCGGGCCGGAAGCGTTGCAGAATTTTCCGTCTCCGGCGAACACGTAGGCGAAGGCATGGCGTGTGGTTTCGACCGGCAGCGTTTTGCGTTTGCCCGGCGGCACCGAGACGTCGAGGTAGATCGGATCGGCGGCGACTCCTTCGACGGGGCCGGACTTGCCCCAGAAAGTTCCGCAGACGATGCGGACGTGCGTGCCGTCGTCGTCGGTGACCTGCGGGATGTCTCCGGTCTTCACTTCCTGATAGCGCGGCGCGGTCATCTTCAGCGCCGATGGAAGGTTCGCCCAGAGTTGGAAACCGTGCATGCGGCCGGTGGGATCTCCCTTGGGCATTTCCTGGTGAATGATGCCGCTGCCGGCGGTCATCCACTGGACGTCGCCGGCGGCGATGGCGCCGTGGTTACCCATGCTGTCGCCGTGTTCGACGGTTCCGGCAAGGACGTAGGTGATGGTCTCGATGCCGCGGTGCGGATGCCAGGGAAATCCGGCGAGGTAATCCTCGGGAACGTCGTTGCGGAAATCGTCGAGGAGCAGGAACGGGTCGAAGTCGTGGGTGTTGCCGAAGCCGAAGGCGCGGCGCAGATGCACTCCGGCACCTTCGAGCGTGGGCTTGGACTTGATGAGGCGCTTGACGGGTCGAATGGACATTGGGATCTCCGTGTCTTGACGACGATTCAAAGAAGACGGTTGAAACGGGTTTGATGCGCCCGGGTGCCCGCAGGACGCAGACCCGCGCGAACCGGCCGCCAATACTCAAGTCTGACGCCCTAGAGTGTATAATTTCCGGACCTTCATGGCGACCTTGCCGTCGTCATTGGGCGAACCAGATTTCGCTGACCGGATTTTGATAGCCCGGGACCCGAGGCCACCCCCCGTCCGCGAGCCCGCCCGATTGATTAATTACCTCGACAGGAGACGTTGTGAAGCATTCATCCGAAAAGTGGTTCGCAGGCAATGCCCACCAGCCAGCGGTTGTACGCGGCGCGACCTTTCTTCTTTTCCTGCTTCTGGCAGCGGCGTTCTTGGGAGAAACAGCGGCGGCTCAAACCGGATATACGGGGATCTTTGGCGGCGGCCCGTTTTATAAGAACGCGACCAACAACATCACCGAAATCGAGAACTCCGGATTCACGGAAGCCATTGTCTGGAGCGTCGAAGTCAGCAGCACCGGCGACTTGAATTTCAATGGCGAGTTTCCCCTGACCTCCGGCGGCGTTTATGTGGGCAATGTGTACTATCCCAACTTCGCCGCGGACATGGCGACGCTGAAACAAGGCACCGTCAAGCGGGTGACGTTCAGCATTGGCTCATCCAACTTCGGAGACTGGCAAGACATTACGAACCTGGTGAACACGCGGGGCACCGGCCCGACGAGCATCCTGTATAAGGACTTCCAAGCGCTGAAGGCGGCCATCCCGGCGCTGGATGCCATCGACTTCGACGATGAGAACAGCTTCAATTCGCCGACCACGATTTCGTTTGGGGTGATGCTGGGCCAGTTGGGTTATCACGTGATGCCGGACGCTTTCGACCAGAGCAGCTACTGGACGAATGTCGTGTCACAAATTGACAGTCAGTTGCCCGGCACGGTGGACGGAGTGCACCTGCAGGCTTATGCCGGCGGCAGCGGAAACAATCCGTGCGTGGGATGGAATTTCGGCACCGTTCCAGTGTTTCCCGGGCTGTGGGATCTGAACGACACTCCGAGCCAGGTGCAGAGCATCATGACGGGCTGGCGGAACCAATGCGGCATTGTCGGCGGATTCATGTGGCTCTATGACGATTTTGTGGGTAATGGTCTGGCGGCGCAATACGCGAGCGCAATCAACAACGCGGTCAGCAGCACCGGCTTTACGCTCTCGGGTCCGAGCAACGTGTTCTTGAATCAAAGTTCCACGGCCAATGCCGCGATCACAATCAAGCCCTTAAATGGCTTTAGCGGTACGGTGACGTTGACTGTGTCGACTCTACCGAAAGGCGTGCGAGCGACCATCAAGGGGCAGGGGAACAAACGAACTGTGGTGCTGACAGCGGGCGCTGCCGCCTCCACGGGATTCACGACCGTGACGGTCACCGGCACCTCGGGAACGATCAAAGAAACCGTGGCATTCACCCTGGCGGTAAGCGCAGGCGTGGGCACGACCGGAACGGGCACGCAGGTGGATCTGTCGTCGGAATTCAACGTGGACGGGATCTACCAGGACGGCACGACGTACACCACCGGAGGCCTCGACGGCCAGGGATACTCGTATTCAGCGAACCTGCTCACTGCTTCGCGCGTGTATAACGGCGCGCTGCTCAAGTTCGGAGCCGCCGGTCAACCGGACGCGGTCGGTTGCAGTGGGCAATCCGTCTCTCTTCCCCAGGGCCAGTTTTCCAGCCTGATGCTGTTAGGAACTGCCGTGGAAGGCAATCAGGCATCACAGACGCTCACCGTCACCTACACGGATGGAACGAGCACGAAATTCGTGCAAAGCTTCAGCGACTGGTTCACTCCGCAGAAATTCCATGGCGAGTCGGAAGGCGTGGCCATGGCGTACCGGAATTTTGATAACGGCACGAAGGATCAGCGCACGTTCAATCTGTATGAGTACCGTTTGGCTGTGAACAAAGCTAAGACGGTGCAGAGCATCACGCTGCCCACAATGCGAAGGTTCTGGTGCTGGCGGCAACGCTGCTGCCGTGAACCGGGGCGTAGACCTAGCTCCTTGAGAGGGGAAAGGGCGCGATTCACCGACTTCTTCGCGAGGGGCGGCGTAGGCGCTGACTTCTAGTCCTTGAGCGGGACGACCGCGCTGCCGTCGCGGCAGAAAGTGGCGACCCTTTGCAAGTCGCCGTTGGCGCGGGGAAGGGTCATCACTGGGCCATAGCAATAGACGGCATGGCCGGAGGCGGCGAAGTACCAGCGTCCGCCCTTGGTGTGTTTGGCGATCTGGGTGGTCGGCTGGCGCAGGGGCTTTTGGGGTGCCCAGGGAGCAACCGGCAGACTGAACAACAAGGCTAGGGTCAGGACCTTCATTGTGTACCTGGTTTCCGACTTCCGCTTCTACTGCTGACCTACAGAACGAAAGTGCCGCAGTGTTCAGGGTCGTGAATCTCACTTCTTACAATCGTGCTGCTGGGTCGTGCTTAGATCGTGGTCTTTATATGGTGATCAGGGTCCGGACATCGTCCACCAGATCGGCCGCCGGCTTCGACGGCATTTTGAAATCTGGTTTCTGTTTGGCGGACTGGCTCTGGGTACGTTGCTGCTGTGGTCCTGCCTGGGAAGACGGGGCCTGACTGGTTGGTGCCTGGGTTGACGGGTACTGGGTCGACGGGTTCTGGGTCACTGGGGCCTGGGTCTTGGCCGAGGATGCCTGGGCGCTGTCTTGCGCCGCCTTCTGCTTCACTGCCGACAGTTCGGTGCTGTCGCGGAACAGTTCGCGAATCAGGGCGCGTTGCGAGTCGATGGTCCGCCCCTGCTCCACAATCAGCATGGTCATCAGGCCGTAGGAGAGCAGAAACAAAACGGTCAGCAGCGGCAACCAACCGTGCTTCTTGGGATCGGCGGGGGGTGCGATGACCGATACGGCGGGTACGGCGTCGGTTCCGAATAGAGTCGTCAAGTGGCACCCCGGTCTTAGCCCCAAACTCGCAGGCACTCAGAGAATTGCACCCAGGCAACCATCGGGCGCAATCCGCTTAAATGCATGATAAAAGGACGGTTAACCGTATTTCGTCAGGAGGTACGGAAGGCCAGATGTGCAACTCAATGCACATTATGAGTAAGCGGGATTTGTCGGCGAAGCCCGTTCCGCTCTGCAGATGGCCCGCCCGGCGCGGCTTTGCAGGGGACCGTCTGAGGGGACATGGCCCTTTTCGGGACGATTTTGGTTACTCCAGTGACTTTGCCGCAACGCCTTGATCTCGTAACATCGACAGTTCGTGAAGACTACAATTCCTCTATCTCAGGGATCGTTTAATATGCGGAAGCGGTACACTCTGGCACTTTTTCTGGCGTTCTTAAGTTTCTTTGGACCCGCACGAATGGCCCAAAGCCAACAATCTTCCGGCACGCGTAAGATCACGCGACAAGTAGCCTCCGCCTACCCAGACCTCGCTAAGAAGATGAATCTTGGGGGCACGGTGAGGGTAATTGCCGTGGTAGGGGCGGACGGAGAGGTAAAATCCGTCGAACCGATGGGCGGCAGCCCGGTGCTGCTCAAAGCGGCGCAAGATGCGGTCTACAAATGGAAATTCGCTCCTGGCGCTGAATCCAAAGAGACCGTCGAACTCCATTTCACTCCTTAGGCGGATCGCCGGGCTACGGGTGTTCAGCCTGACAGACCTCTATTTGCCGAGCACCAGCTTGGCGATGGTCGCGAGCTGCATGTTGGACGTGCCCTCGTAGATCTTGCCGATCTTGGCGTCGCGCCAGTACTTCTCGACGGGATAGTCCTTAGTGAATCCGTAGCCGCCGTAGATCTCGATAGCCAGCGAAGTCACGCGCTCGGCAACCTGTGATGCGAAGAGCTTGGTCATGGCGGCTTCCTTCACGAAGTTCACGCCGGCATCCTTCATGCGCGCGCAGTTGTAGACCATGAGGCGGGCGGCCTCGATCTCCGTGGCCATCTGGGCGATCTGGAATTGGATGCCTTGGAACTCGGAGATGGCCTTGCCAAACTGCTTGCGCTCGACCGCGTATTTGCAGGCGAACTCCCAGGCGCCGCGGGCCAGACCGATCATTTGCGCGCCAATGCCGATGCGCCCTTCGTTCAAGGTCTCGATGGCGATCTTGTAGCCTTTGCCGGGCTCGCCCAGCACGTTCTCTTTGGGGACGCGGCAGTCTTCGAGAATCAGCTCGCAAGTGGACGACGCGCGGATGCCGAGCTTGTCTTCTTTCTTGCCGACGGTGAATCCGGGGAAATCTTTCTCGACCAGGAACGCGGTGATGCCTTTGTATCCGGCACTGGGATCGAGTGTGGCGAAGAGCACGAACAATCCCGCCTCTTTGGCGTTGGTGATCCACAGCTTTCGACCGGTTAGCACGTACTCCGCGCCTTTGAGCGTGGCCCGCGTCTGCAGGGCAAAAGCATCCGAGCCTGAGCCGGCCTCACTGAGGGCATAGGCGCCTGCGGTCTCGGTGGCCATCTTGGGCAGGAAGCGCTTCTTCTGCTCTTCCGTTCCCCAGCGCAGTAGGGCGTTGTTGACCAGCGTGTTCTGCACGTCGACGATGACGCCGGAGGATGCGTCCACGCGCGAGAGTTCCTCGACGGCGAGGATCGCTTCGAAGAACTTCGCACCGCCTCCACCGTACTGTTCGGGAATCTCGATGCCCATCAGGCCCAGTTGGAAGAAATCGTGGATGAGGTCTTTGTCGAAGATTGCCTTCTCGTCCATCTCTTTCACCAGGGGGCGAATCTTCTCGTCAGCGAACTGGCGGATGTTGTCGCGGAAGAGAATTTCGTCTTCGGTGAGGGTCGTCAGAGGGGCGGGAACGGCGGCCTGCAACGTGGTCTCGGACATGGAGGCACCTTCAAGAGCTTAGGATTGCAAACCGGTAATTCTAGCACTTGCCCAGAAGAACTTGACCACGAAGGACACTAAGGATCACGAAGGAAAAACGTGCAAAAGAGACCTTCGTGATACTTCGTGGGCTTGGTGGTTTAGGTTTCGTTGGTCCTAGCGGGGACGGGAATGGACCAGCTTCAAACCGTCCGCTTGCAGGATGCGCTTGATCTGGCTGCGGGCGTGGACCGACCACGGCCCAGACGTGTCGAGCTTGACGTAAGCTTGCCAGTGTTTGAGCGCCTTGCGGGGCTCGCGGATCTTTTCGAACGCCAGCGCCAGATTGTAGTGCGCGTCGGCGTAGGTCGGCGCGAGTTGCAGAGCGGTCTTGTAAGTCTGGATCGCTTCCTGCACGCGGCCCGTCTCGTCGAGCACGTTGCCGAGATCGAAGTACGCGAGCGAGTAGCGGGGGTCGGCTTCAATCGCCTGGCGGTAGTGGCGTTCTGCGAGAGCGAAATCCTGGCGGTTGTAATAGAGCGTGCCCAGATTGATGTGCGCGGCCGCATGCGACGGCTGGATTGCGAGCACCTGATGATACGCGGCGATTGCATCGGGCTGCGTGCTGGGGTCTTCTTCCAACGCGATGCCGCGCGCGAACCATGACGTAACCTCGCTCTCGCGGGGACCGGGATCAGACTTCGGCACTGGCGTGCTGGTCAGAACTTTTTCGCGCTCGGAAAAATCCATGAGGAACTGGCCTGCGATCGGCTCCAGCAGCTTGCCGTCGTGCCGAAATGCTACGCGGTGCTTCGCAGTGGACCAGGCACCGGCCTCGAGCAGCGGCTTTTCCACGCCTGAGGCCTGCTTGCGCATGGCGTCGAGCGACTGGCGAATCACAGCCGGCCGCACGCTCATGGCGCACAGGTCACGCACTTTCTTGATTTCGAGGAGATCCGAAAAGGAATAGGCTTCGGCAGACGTTATCAGACCGTTCCGCTCCCAGTTGACCAACTGGCGCGGAGTTACGTGAAGAATCCTCAGTAAATCGGTTCGACTGTACACAGTAATACGCAACCGCCCCTACAACTGGACCACGCGATCATTATCTTCAACTTGCGGCAGAAAACGCAACAGCAAACGCTGTGAAAAGCTGTGGAGAACCTGGATGATTTACATGCAGCGGAAATGGTGCAATCCTCGCGCAGGCGGTTCTAGACCGCGACCATGGCGGCCTGGTAGTCCTCGTAGGTGCCCTTGAAGTCGGTGATCTTGTGATCGCTCTCGAAGTGCCAGATGCGGGTGGCGACTTCGTCGATCAGATCATGATCGTGGGTTACGAGAAAAACCGTTCCCTGATAGCGCTGCAAGGAAATGTTCAGGGCGTTGATGGCTTCGAGGTCGAGGTGGTTCGTGGGTTCGTCGAGCACGAGTACGTTCGGCTTCTGCAGCATCAGTTTGCAGAAGAGCAGACGCGCGGCCTCGCCGCCGGAGAGGACGCTGGTAGACTTGGTCGCTTCATCGCGCTGAAAGAGCATCTGCCCGAGGATTCCGCGCAGTTCCTCGGTGACGGCCGCGCCGTCCCATTGATGCAGCCAGTCGATCGCGGTCATGCCGCCTTCGATCAGGCTGCGGTGATCTTGCGCGAAGTATCCGATGGAGGCCTCGTGTCCCCAGAGGACTTTGCCGGAGTCGACGAAGGGGCCCTCATAGCCGCTGGTCTTGCGCAGTTCGGCCTCTGGCGTGGTCGGAGAGTTCGCCAACAAAGCGTTCAACAGTGTGGTCTTCCCTGCACCGTTGCGTCCCATGAGCGCGATTCTTTCGCCACGGATGACGCTGGCGGTGAAGTTGCGAATGACCTGCTTCTCGCCGTATGCCTTGCCGAGATGCTCGATTTCAAGAATGTGCTTGCCCGATGGCCGCTTCTGCTCGAACTTAATGAATGGGCGCTGGATGTTGGACTTGGCGAGTTCCGTGACCTGCAGGCGTTCGACTTCTTTGCGGCGTGACTGCACCTGGCTCGATCGCGTACCCGCTGCGAACCTTGCAATGAATTCGTTCAACTGCGAGATTTTCTTTTCGCGCTGCGCGTTCTGCGATTCGATCTGCGAGCGGACCTGGGTCTTGGCCACGACCATATCGTCGTAGCTGCCGGTGTAGGTGATGATGGTCTGGTAGTCGATGTCAGCGATATGGGTGCAGATGCTGTTCAGGAAGTGGCGGTCGTGCGAAATGGCGATCACGACGCCGTCGTAGACATTCAGAAATCCCTGCAGCCAGTGGATCGAGTCCAAGTCCAAGTGGTTGGTCGGTTCGTCGAGCAGCAGAGCCTGCGGATGGCCGAAGAGAGCCTGCGCCAGCAGCACGCGAACTTTCTGTCCGCCCTGCAGTTCGCCCATCTTGCGGTTGTGCGCCTCGTCGGGAATGTCGAGACCTTGCAGCAGAATGGCGGCATCGCTCTCGGCGGTGTAGCCGTCTTCTTCGCCGACAATGCCTTCGAGTTCTCCGAGCTTCATGCCGTCGGCGTCGGTGATCTCGGGCTTCTCGTAGATGGCGTCGCGTTCCTGCATGGCCGCCCACAGGCGCTTGTTGCCCATGATGACGGTGTCGATCGCGGTATAGGCGTCGAAGGCAAACTGGTCCTGGCTCAACACACCCAGTTTGCGGGGACGGACCACCGTCCCCTTTTGCGGATCGAGTTCGCCGCTGAGCAGTTTCATGAACGTGGACTTGCCGGCGCCGTTGGGACCGGTCAGGCCATAGCGCTTGCCCGGCGTAAACGCCGTGGAGACTTCATCGAACAGTATTTTGGCGCCGTAGCGCATGGAGACATTGCTGACTGAGAGCATGTTTTCTTTGTAACTTCTTCAGGACCTGCGAGGAATTCCGCCAAGACGGTGCGCAGCTGGAGTTAATAGAATACCATGCCGGGCCTCGATTTACGCGGTCCAGGGATCGACGACGGTAGCCGGAATGTCACTAAAGTGCGCTGTGTTGCGGGTGGCCAGCGAGGCGTGCCGGGCGATGACGATGCCCTCAATCCTGCCTACATCATCCACGCAAGGCGTGCTTTTGTCGGATTTCAGTGCTACAGTTCTAGGCCGCTACCGGTGACGTAGCCTGTTTTCAATCCAAAGAGCATTGATTCCGGAGGGGGATATGCGGGGCAGGCGATTCTTGCATTCTGCGAACAGGATTCTGGTCACGTGCGCGGCAATGGCGTTGCTGGCCACGGTTGCCTGGGCGGCGAGCGCCGCAAAGTTAATCTACAGCTTTGCCGGCAGCGGCGACGGTGAGTACACCGACACCGAGTTGGTCATGGACAGCGTGGGCAATCTTTACGGCACATCGGTGCAAGGCGGCACCTACGGCGGAGGCACAGTTTTTCAGGTCACGCCCGCCGGCGTGCACACTGTGCTTTACGACTTCACGGGCGGCGCCGATGGCGGCGAACCCTACAAGGGCGTCACACTCGACACGCAGGGCAATCTGTACGGCACGGCGGTCACCGGCGGTGGGGGATCGTGCGAGGGCGGCTGCGGCGTCGCGTTCAAGCTGTCGAACTCGGGAGGAGTCTGGACTCAAACTGTGATCCACACCTTCACCGGAGGCAACGACGGCTCGGGACCCGGCAGTCCGGTGGCGATCGACAAGCAAGGCAACGTATATGGAACGACCCCGACCGGGGGAGCCAACGGAATGGGCGTCGTGTATCAATTGCGACCGGGTGCGACTGGCGGCTGGACGCTGCGCGTCATCCACACCTTCACGGGGGGCAGCGATGGCGGCGGAGGATCGGCCAGCCGGCTGATGATCGATGCGACGGGAAATCTTTATGGCGTGTGTACGGTGGGCGGTACGAACGGTTTCGGCACCGTCTACAAGATGTCGTCCGTTCAAGGGAAGTGGCAGTTCACGACTCTTTACGCATTCAAGGATCAGCCGGATGGAGCTCTGCCCTATGGCGGCGTGATTTCCGACAAAGCGGGCAATCTCTACGGGACCACGTACTACGCAGGCGTCCATGACCTCGGTACGGTCTACAAGCTCACCCATGGCAATGGCACGTGGACCGAGAGCGTGCTGTACAGCTTCAAGGGCGGCACGGACGGCGCCAGCCCCATCAGCAGCCTGGTTGCGGATGCGGCAGGCAATCTGTACGGAACCACGAGCGACGGTGGCGCGGCGGCGTGCGTTTGCGGAGTCATCTTCAAACTGACTCGCGGCGCAACCGGCAAGTGGACCGAGAGCGTGGCGTATCGCTTCCCGGGCATGCCTCAGCCGGGCTTTGCGTACAACGGAATGGTTGGCGATTCCGCGGGCAACTTCTACGGGGCGACCGTGCACGGAGGCAGCGGCAACGACGGCGCGATCTATCAATTCACTCCGTAGCCAGGGTTAGTTGTGCTGGGCCGAGCTCGCATCCACCAACTGCTGCACCGGCGCAACGACCATGAGCAGCAGATCGGCCATCGGCTTTTTGGACTGCTCGATGAGGGCGGACTGCTGCGTCTTCCACGAGTCGGGGGCCGTTTGGCCTTTGTCGAGATAATCGAGCGCCTGCAGACCCGCCGCACCCAGCGCAGACAGATCCTGCGACAAGGGCGCGTCTTCCTGCAGGAGATACGTCTGGCCGAGCAACGGTTGCAGGCGGACATCGTTATCCCGCCAGGTGGTCAGCCACATGCGAATCTGCGCCTCGGCGGCCTGATCCTTGTAGCCGCTCTGGACGAAGGCCTGCACGAGATCGCTGAAGTGGCGCGCGGTGTCGCTCTCCGGACTGACCGCATCGATCATGCGCGTCAGAGGTGAGTGGAAATCGATGGGACCTTTGGCGTCGCTCCAGCGGTTGTAATCTTTTACCGGCTCGACGACGTCGGCGAGATTGCGCAGGGCTGTAATGTCTGCGGGGCCGGCCATGCGATGCAGCATGTGCAGGCGCGCGCTGCGATGAGTCAGGCCCATGAATTCGAGTTCGAGGCTCACGGTATTCATCCGCGCGTACATCGAGGCGACGTCGGTGACGTTCTGGGGAGACCAGAGTCGCTCGGCGATCACTGCGTTGCGCGGCCAGATGTGCGAATCGATGTTCTCGGGTGTGACCCACTCGGCCCACTGACACGACTCGCCGCCTAGGATGAGGCTCTTCTCTTGCGGAGTCAGAGTCGCGGCAGCATCGGCCATCGGGTCGACAGCGTAGTGCCGCGACGCCGGCCACATCAGATCGATGTAGTATCCGAACGAGAGCAGCCCGCGGTAGCCCTGTTTCGCGGCCGCAGCGAGCGAGGCCTGCCCACGCCAAGACTGAACGACGATCGTCTTCGGCAGATCCGGATGTATGATTTCGTCCCAGCCGACCATTGTTTTGTGATTCTTGGCGACTATCTTCTCCAGGCGCTGGTTGAAATACGCCTGCAGATCCTGATTATTCTTCATGCCGTGCGCGTGGATGAAGGCCTGAATTTTCGGGTTGGCGTCCCACTGCTTGCCGTCGACCTCGTCGCCGCCGATGTGGAAGTAGGCGTCGGGGAACAGCTTGGCCATTTCGGCGATGAACTTTTCCAGGAACTTGTAAGTCGACTCCTTCGTGGGATCCATGATCGGGTCAATGTAAGGACCTGGGCCGCCGCCTTCGAGCGTGTACGGTCCGGCACCGCTGGAAAGCTCGGGATATCCGATGAACCACGACCGGCTGTGGCCGGGGATGTCGAACTCGGGCATCACGCGGATGCCGCGATCATGTGCGTAGGCGATGAGGTCGCGAATCTGGTCCTGCGTGTAAAACATCCCGTCGGAGCCCATTCCCGTGAGTTTGGGAAAGACCTTGCTCTCGACGCGGAAGCCCTGATCGTCGGACAAGTGCCAGTGCAGCACGTTCATCTTTACCGCGGCCATGCCGTCGAGGTTGCGCTTGAGCACGTCGATTGGGATGAAGTGGCGGCTGACGTCGATGAGCGTGCCGCGCCACGGGAAGCGTGGCTGGTCTTTGACGGTGACGGTGGGCGCGGCGAATTCGGCGGGAGTGATTTGCACGAGTTGAAGAAATGTCGCGAGGCCGCGCAGGACGCCTAGCGTGGTTGGCGCTGTGAGCTTCGCTCCGGAATCGGCGACGGTCAGTTCGTAGGACTCGTCTTCGCCGAGTTTCTGCACCGCCTGGAGGCCGTGATCGGAGTGAATCTGCAGCGTGGGAGCAGCGCCGGATTTGGGACGAAAAGGAATTCCGGTTTGCCGCGAAAGCTGGTCTACGAAGCGTTGGATTGCGCTGTCCAGCGAGGCATCGTGGTTTCCGGCGACGGCTACGGAGAACGATTGGTTGATCGCCAACTGGCCCGCGCCAGCCTGGACATTGGCGGGCATGGGCATGAGGTTGAGTTGGGGTTGGGGTTGCGCAACAGAGAAGGACGACAAAGAGAGGAAGATGCCAGCTATCAGTGAAGTTCGCATAAGTTTATGCAGTTCCTTTTCAGCCCACCTTTACAAGTTCGCCGGGTCGGATGGCACGAAGTGCTCGCTGAATTTCCGGGCTGTGCGGCAATAAATCCGCCAGGCGGTTTGATTGAGCATGGATCAAGATTATCGCGATGATTCGTCCCTGGAGGTTCTGTTCGTACTCGAGGCCCCGGTCGAGCGTCACGAACACTTCGAAACCTGATCTCTCAGCGAGTGACAGCAGTTCTCCGTTCTTCTTGCCTGCCAATCCCTCCTCGGGAACGGTACGGCAATCGTGACCCGGCAACGCGTTCATGAATTTTCTGGGGACGCACTCGTCGAGTAGCAATCTCATCCCAATTGGCCGACAACAAGCGACTTGGCGTGTTCAAGAGCATGAACGACGGCTTCACGGGTCACAGTGGGAAAATCCTCGAGGAATTCATCCAGGGTTTGCCCGCCTTCCAGGTAATCGAGCAAAGCCTGAAAAGGTACGCGCGTGCCACGGAAAACGGGGGTGCCACCGAGCACATCGGGGTCACGGATGATCACATTGTTCAGCGACGCCATGGTGTAGATCTCTACCTCACTAAGTCTACTCCGAGGTTTTGACGAAACCAAACGCGCACACGCATCTCAAAGCGTTAGTGCCCTCCGCCCATCTCGCGCACAATCGCGCCCACGAAGTGCTTCGCGTCGCCAAACAGCATGAGCGTGCGGTCGAGGTAGTACAGCGGGTTGTCGATGCCGGCGAAGCCGGGGCTCATGCCGCGCTTGATGACCATGACGGTGTGGGCTTTGTCGACGTCAAGGATCGGCATGCCGAAGATTGGGCTGGATTGATCGGTGCGGGCGGCGGGGTTCGTCACGTCGTTGGCGCCGATGATCAAGGCAACGTCGGTCTGCGGGAAGTCGCCGTTGATCTCGTCCATTTCGATGAGACGGTCGTAGGGAATGTCGGCTTCGGCGAGCAGCACGTTCATGTGTCCGGGCATGCGTCCCGCGACGGGGTGAATGGCGAAGCGGACTTCGACGCCCTTCTTTGTGAGCGCGTCATACAGTTCGCGCACTTTGTGCTGCGCCTGGGCGACGGCCATTCCGTATCCGGGGACGATGACCACCTTATTAGCTGCCAGCAGGATCGCTGCAGCCTCTTCGGGAGTGGCGCTGCGCACGGGCTTCGCTTCCTGCCCCGCGGCGGCCGAAGCCTGCACTTGGCCGAAGGCTCCGAATAAAACGTTCGTAAACGATCGGTTCATCGCCTTCGACATGATGATGGAGAGGATGAGACCCGAGGATCCGTCGAGTGCGCCTGCGATGATCAGCAGTTTGTTCTGCAGCACGAATCCCATGGCGGCAGCGGAAAGGCCGGCGTAGGAATTCAACAGCGAGATCACCGTGGGCATGTCAGCGCCGCCGATGGGAATCACGAGCAGCACTCCGAAGATCAGTGACACGCCGACAATGATCGGGAAGAAGATTTTCGCTTCGGGATGCAGCACGAGATAGACGGCGCTTCCCAGGGCCACCACGAACAGCAGAAGGTTGACGAGGTTCTGGCCTTTATAAGTAATCGGGCGCTGCGGCAGAATTTCCTGCAGCTTTCCCGCGGCCATCAGGCTGCCGGTAAAGGTCAGGCCTCCGAGGATCACTTCCATCGACAGCACTGACAATCCAAACTTTGAGTTGTTCTGTGTTCCCAGATAGAACTCGGCAGTGCCAACCAGCGTGACGCAGAGCGCGCCGAAAGCGTGGCTGAGAGCCGTCCGCTGCGGCACAGCCGTCATCTGCACCATGCCGAGCGGGATGCCGATGCCCGAACCGAGCACCAGCGCGATGATGATCCACTTCCAGTCGACGATGCCGTGATGCAGCATCGTGCCGCCAATCGCCAGCACCATGCCGATTTCGCCGGCCAGAATGCCGTGGCGCGCGGTGGCGGGAGAACTCATCCACTTCAGCGAGAGAATGAAAAGGGCGCTGGCGACGAGGTAGATGATTTCGATGAGGTACTGGCTTCCAGCAAACTCAGTCATGATTGCGCTCAGTTATTTGTTGGCCGGACGGCTGGTTTTGAACATCCTTAGCATGCGGTCGGTGATGAAGAATCCGCCGACCACGTTGCTGGTGGCAGCGACGATAGCGATCACGCCCAGGACCGTCGCGAACGTGCTCTTCTTTTCACCAACGAGAACGATCGCGCCCACGACGGCGATGGCATCGAGAGCGTTGGTCAGCGACATCAACGGCGTGTGCAGAAGGGGCGAGACGTGGCGGATGACTTCGAATCCGATGAAGGCCGCCAGCATGAAAACGAAAAGTGCGTCGATCAGATTGGAATTCATACGCTCCCTTTCCCTACGTTGTCATCATTTTCTACCTTGTCATCCTGAGTGGAGTGGCTGCTTCGCGAAAACGGAGAAGCCGCGGAGTCGAAGGATCCCTATGCCGACATCGCTCGCTGTGGCTATAGGGATCCTTCGACTGCGCAAGAGTTCGCTATGCGAACTCTTGCTCCGCTCAGGATGACAATCTTTAGAAAGAACCGTGATGGCGCGACTGAATCCGCGCCCTTCCCAACATCCTTGCCTACCCGCCCGCCGTCGCGAGCGCCGGCATCTTGAAGAATTCGCGCACGCGGGCGTTCACCACTTCCCCGCCGCTGGTGATCATGGTCTCGCGAATAATCTCATCCTGCAGGTTCAGTTGCAGCTTGCCCTCTTTCACCATGTAGAGCAGGAACGTCGTGATGTTGCGGGCGTACATCTGGCTGGCGTGGTACGGGACGCTGGTGGCCAGGTTGATGGCGCCAATGATGGTAACTCCGCACAATTGCACGGTTTTCCCGGTATGCGTCAGTTCGCAGTTGCCGCCGCGTTCGGCGGCGAGGTCGACGATCACAGAACCTGGCGCCATCCCTTTCACCATGTCGGAGGTGATGAGCACCGGAGACTTCTTGCCGGGGATGACCGCGGCAGTAATGACCACGTCACTCTCCGCGACGACGCGGGTCAGCAGTTCGCGCTGGCGAGCGTAGAAGGTTTCGTCCTGCGCGGTGCCATAGCCACGGGCGTCCTGCGCATTCTGCGCTTCGATGGGAAGTTCGACGAAGCGGCCACCCAGGCTCTGCACCTGCTCCTTGGCAGCGGGACGCATGTCGTAGGCCGAGGCCACGGCGCCGAGGCGGCGAGCCGTCGAGATGGCTTGCAAGCCGGCGACACCTGCGCCAATGACGAACACACGCGCGGGCGTGATCGTGCCGGCGGCGGTGGTCATCATGGGAAAGATTCGCGGCGAAGTTTCGGCGGCCAGCAATACTGCTTTATAGCCGCAGCACGTCGCCATCGACGAAAGTGCATCCATGCTTTGCGCCCGCGTGGTGCGGGGCATGAGTTCCACGGAAAAGGACGTGACGCCCGCTTGGGCAATCTGCTGCACGATTTCCGCGGAACCAAGCGGCCGCAAGAATCCAATGAGCGTCTGGCCGCGGCGCATCAGGGGAAGATCGGCCTTGCCGGTAATGTCATTCGAGCCGTAGCACAGCACCTGCACCACAATGTCGGCGGCGCTGAACACGGAGGCGCGATCGGGTACGATCTTCCCTCCCTTTTCGACATACATCGTGTCGGGATAACCCGCCGACTCGCCGGCCCCGGCTTCCACGATGACCTCAAGTCCCGCCTTTACGAGGTTGGGAATGGCTACAGGAACGAGCGCAACGCGACGTTCCCCCGGATAGCTTTCTTTCGGAACTCCAACAATCACGCGGCTCTCATCCTTTCCGTGCCGATGCCAATACTGCCATCTTGGCGTTTCCGGGAGTGCCCGGCTGTGAGCGGATATTCTTTCACGGGTTAGCCTTCAAATTCTGCGACATACGTCACGCAGATCCACACAAGGCGGACTGAAAACAGTAACAGATTGGGGAAGGAACTGGAAGGTGGGCTCCTTCAGGCACCCACAGTCTATCGGTGTCTCGCAATACGGTATGCACCGGCAATGAGCGGAACCATCCAACCGAGCACGAAGACCTGGCACAACAATCCGAAGAGATAGATGCTGGCGATCAGAACTGTCCGCTTTACTGTTCCAGGCGAGCGCCACGCGTGGCCGAATGACTTCGGGCCCAGGCTGAGCCACAATAAAACAGCAGCGAGCCAAACGAATCCCAGAGTGATCAACCCTTTGCCAGTCATGTTGTCTCCGCTCTAAAAACCCAACCGCAACCAATCGTCTTCTCAAGGGCCTCGCCTTTACTTCAGGTTCCCTGTCCGAACCTGTAGTGCCACACTCTCGCGGCGCCGATGAGATTCGTGTCGTCTCCCAGAGAGGCGAGCGTGAGTTGCGTCTTCTCGGCCGGGACGAAACGGCATCCACGCCGGATCACTTCGCGGATGCGGTCGAGAAAAAGCGGCGCGCTCTTCATCACGCTGCCACTCAGCACGATCGCATCGGGAGTAAACAGGTTGATCAGATTGGCAAGACCCAGGCCGAGGTAATACGCCTCATGCTCGACCGCCTGCAGCGCAACATCGTCTCCTTCTTGGGCGAGCTCGCAGATTCTCTTGGCGGTAACGCCCGGGCGATGCAGATACGCGGCAGGTGCGTGGCTTTCAATCCACGCGACCATCGCCGGACCGGCGGCCAGCGACTCCCAGCAACCGCGGAATCCGCACGAGCACTCCGGACCTGCGGGATCGACGACATGGTGGCCGACCTCAGGATGCGCGCCGTTGACGCCGCGGTAGAGTTGGCCATCGAGAACGATCCCCCCGCCAATCCCTGTGCCGACTGTTACATAGATGAGGCGTGAACGGTTCCGGCCCGCGCCCCATCCGGCTTCGGCCAGGGCGGCGGCATCGCCGTCGTTCTCCAGCGCGACGCGCACGTTGAAGATCGCTTCCAAATCTCGGACTGGGCTCTTTCCCCGCCAGCCGGGAAGAAAATCGACATCGCCAAACTCGCCGCGTATGGGATCGACGGGCCCGGTCGACCCGATCCCGATGCCGGTGAGTTCCACACCCGCCTTCTGCGAGGTTTCACGCAGCATGTCGGCGATTGACTTGATGCCGCTGGTGTAATGATCCGGATCCGTGGGAGCCTGCGCCTGGGAAAGCACCGTGCCGCTGTTATCGACCATGCCGACCGCGATCTTCGTTCCACCGATATCGACTGCACCGATCATAGGGAGATCTCTCTCCGCATCATTCCCTGTCGTGCCTCGCTCGAGAAATTGGATTCTAGCAGCCCGGGAAGATTCCTATGCCGACAATGAATACGACCACCGGGCTGAAGCCCGCACTCCTTTTGCTCGCTCAACGCGGCGCTAAAGCGCCGCCCTTCCACGGTTGTGCGCGAGCCACGGTCACGGTTATGGGCAAGCGCACAGTCACGGTCGTGGGCGCGCCTTAAGTTTCTCTCCGCTCGCTAGAACGTGATTCTAAGCGCAAACTGCAGAACCCGAGGCATGTGAGCTCCGGTCGAGTACAGGAAGTTGTTGGTGCTCACATAGGGGTTCACGCCGTTCCACTCAGTATGATTGAAAACGTTGAAGGCCTCGGCGCGGAACTGGACCTGAATATTCTCCCTGGGTTTGAACACCTTGAATACCGACATGTCGGCGTTCGTGCGGTGGGGATTATTCAGACTGTTCCTTCCCGAGTTGCCAAAGGTTAAGCCCTGAGTCTGGGTGTAGGCGGCGCAGTTGAACAGGGCCACCCCTTTGGTTCCGTCCGCCAAGGGCGGGCAGTTGCGGGATGCGTGAGGATCGCCACTGCGATCGGCGTACGAGCCGATTCCCGTGGTGCCATCGGCGACGCCGGCGCTGTCACCGTAAACTCCGTTCACTACCGAAAACGGAGTGCCGCTCTGCGCCGTCATGATGCCGGCCCACTGCCAGCCTCCCAGCAAGGTGCGCGAAATCCCCTTGCCGCGAAAGGGCACGTCGTAGGTCCAGGCTACCGTCAGAATATGCCGCTGATCGTAGTTGGAGCTGGCATAGTTCTGGTGAACGTTGTAGGAGTTCACGAAGTTGCTGTCCTGGTTGTCGGAAGAGTCATCGAGCGAATGGCTGTAGGTGTACGCCACGTCGAGGGTCAATGCCCCGCTGGTTTTGCGCAACGAGAATTGCAGGGCGTTGTAGTTGGAGTTTGCTACAGGTTCCACGCGCTGAATGGAACTCAGACCGTAGAACTTGGTCCGAAAAAAATCTGGGTCGTTGCCGCAAGCCACCGAGAGGTTGATGGCGGGCGGGCCTCCGAAGAACTTGCCGTTCACTGTGAACTCAGGTTTGAGGACGCCGGTTTGGGTATTACAGATGTCGGACGTAATCGGTTGGCCGGGCAGGAAGGGATTTTCCGAAGGAGGCACTGGCGACAATTCGTTGAGTTCGTGCTGCAGCGTGAGATGAGTTCCCTTGGCGCCGACATAGGCAAGAGTCGCCACCGTATGGCGGATCAAGTCGCGCTGCACATCGAGATGCCATTGCTGGACGTAGGGCCAGATCACCTGGTCTGGAATCGAAGTCGTCGACAGAGGAAACAGCAGTCCTTTGCCGCCGACGTGGTTGTAGCCGGTGACGTTGTACTGGGTGGGGGTTTGCACGATGGGCGGTGTGCCCTCCAGGTTCTCCGCGTTTCCTTCCGCGCCATTGGTATGCTCGAAGAAAATTCCATATCCGCCGCGCACCGCCATCTTGCCGTCCCCGCGTGGATCCCAGGAAAATCCCAGCCGGGGCGCGGGATTGAACAAGTGCCCTTTCAGGCAGCCTCGGGGAACACCTCCGACGCCGCACTGGACCATCCCGTCGAACGGATTCCCGGTCCCAGGAACGATGGCCCCCTGCTGCCCGGTGCGGCCTCCGTACACGTCAAGTTGGGGGGCGGTGCTGGGGTCGTAGGCTGCGGGATCCCAGTTGGAAATCAGGTGGTTCACCTCCCAGAATGTCCCATACAAGCTGACGCGTACTCCCAGATTTAGGGTGAGATTCTTGCGGACGTGGTAGTCGTCCTGAAAATAGGGCTCGAATGTCTTAAAGTTGATGTGATACTTCGGCTGGGCATTCGCCTGGGAAAAGCTGGCTATGTTTCCCATCAACAAGTCGGCGAAAGAATTCCCGGTTGAAACCGGGAAGGTGCTGTCGAAGACCAAATCTCCGCCGAGATCGGTATATGCCATCTCGTTCTTTTCGGCGTTCATAAAGTAAGCGCCGAAGACCAGCTTATGTTTCCCCAGACTCTTGGTGAGGTTGTCGCGATAGGTGAATGTGGGATTCGAGTTCTCCCAGGGGAAAGCGGTCGGGCCCTCGCAGAATCCGCCACCGTACGCTCCCGAAGTACTGAGACATATGCCCGGCAGCTTTCCGCCGTAATCGGGAAATAGACCCGGCATGGTGAAGCCGCTGGTGCGTGTCCAGGCTGAAGGATTCGTGTTGATCTGCTGGATGTGGTCCGTGGTGTAGCTGGCGACGAACTCGTTCAGCAGCGTGGGCGATGCAGTCGCGGTCAGCCGCGCAACGATTTCCACGCCGGGCCCGATGAAGTGCGTCCCGATCGTGGGAAAGCTTTCTCCGCCCCAGGTTACGGTGGCTTTCGTCGTATCCCACGAATCGTGAATCGCCCGAAACGTGAACCGCAGCTTGGAGTTGAAATCGTGATCCAGGCGAATCAGGTCCTCCCGCCAGTGCGTTGGCTGGCCCACAGCAGCAGCGAAGATGGAGTTCGCTCCCGAGCCCAGATTTGGCTCCGGAATCATGTTCAGGAGAGATTGCCCATTGGGATCGATCGACGGCAGCGTGTTGTTGGGAAACGGATTCCCGGTGTTCGGATCAAAGGGACAGTCAGTGGGGTTCGGAACGTTGCAAACGTCGTTGAAATCCCCCTGACGATTCGCCATCGACGGCACGAAGCTATTGAAATTGTAGGGAACGTTCTCCCGCCGCCAGTTCTGCAACCAAAAGAAGAAGGTATGGTTCTTCCAGATCGGCCCGCCGATGCTGTAGCCGAAGTCGTGTTTCTTGTAGCCCGCTTTCGGAGTTCCGGGGACGTCAAAATAGTTGTGCGCATTGAACGCTTCATTCCGGGCAAATTCCCACAGCGATCCGTGGAACGCGTTGGTCCCTGACTTGGTTTCGACCTCGACGGTGCCGGAGCCGTTCTTGCCATATTGCGCGCCGTAGTTCGAGGTCAATACCTGCACTTCCTCAATGGCTTCAACGCTGGGATAGACATTGAGTGAAAAGTTGCTGCCATTGTCCAACATGTCGCCGCCGTCGACTTCCCAGTTGTTGTATTCGGTGCGGCCACCGTTGACGCTGTAGCTGATGCTGCCTTCGACTCCCACGACGCCTTCATCCTGCCCGGTTTGATTGCTGACGCCGGGGACGAGCGTAATGAGCTGCGTGAAATTGCGGCCGTTCAACTGGAGCTGCGTCAGTTCCTTGCCGGTGATGGTGCCGCCCAGTTCGGACGACTCCGTATTCACCTGCGCCAAGCCTTCGCCATGGACCGTCACTTCCTCGTGAGAATTTCCAACGCGCATGGTCACGTCGATGCGGGCGTTCTGTGCGACGCGCAGGATCACTCCATCGGCCTGATATTTGCGGAATCCGGGGACCGAGACACTGAGGTTGTATTGTCCCGGAGGAAGGGCGGCCGCGACGTATTCGCCGGAGGAGTTCGTCTTGAGTTCGTGCACAATGCCGGTGGCACTGTTCTTCAAGGTGACGGAGGCATTGGGGATGACCGCGCTGGTGTTGTCGCGGATCGTGCCCGTCAGGGTGGCTGTGTCTTGTGCGAATGCGACCGCGGAGAACAGCGCGAACAGCCCAATTACAAGAAAGCGGAACTGCAGAGCAACGAGGGTCTGCATATTTCCTCCTGTAGAACTGCCGGCCAAAGTTGACGTCTAGTACTCCGGCGCGATCGCCTTCGCTTCCTCCAGCGTGAGCCGCCGTTTGTTCTTATACGACAGATTCGCCATGTGCACCGCAATCGCCGAGCGGTAGCCGATCTCCGGCGGCGCGTTCGGAACGCTGCGGCTGCGCACGCAGTCGATCCAGTTCGCCATGTGGTCCTGATTCTTGCTGCTGCCCTTTGCCGCCTCGCCGTTGGGACGATTCGTTTTCTCGGGCCAGTACTCCAGCGGCTCTTCAAAATGATGTTCGAGAGTGCCGTCGCTGCCCAGAATGCGGTCGGCCATGTCGTAGTGCTTGTTGCTAAACGTGGACTGCCAGGTCACCACCATGTTGGGGAAATCGAGCGTCACTGCCATTGTATCGGGAACCTCGCGTCCGTCTTTTTCCGAGAACACTCCACCCGACATGTAAGCCGCCAATGGCAGCGGCAGATCGAGCGCGCCCGTGATCCAGGCTATCTGGTGCACCATGTTCTCGGCGCAGTTGCCTCCCGCGAACTCCCAGAACAGACGCCAGTTGATGAGTTTGTAGGGATCGAAAGGCCGGTCGGGCCGGCCATTGAGAAATGCCTTCCAGTTGACGTTCTGCGCTGTGCAGTCCGAAGGCACCGGGCGAACCCACTGGCCTTTGCCGTGAGGCGTGTTGCGGCTCATCCAGGCTTCGACTTGCGTAACCTTCCCTACCCTTCCATCTTTGATCCACTGCCGCGCGTCTGTCTGGGCACCCGAACTCTGATGCTGCAGTCCGATCTGGATGACTTGCTTCGAGTCTTTCGCGGCTGCCAGACACTTGTCAGCCTCCGGAATCGACCAGGTCATCGTCTTCTCGGAGTAGAGATCCTTCCCCGCGGCGAGCGTGTCGAGAAAATGACGCGTGTGAATGTGGAGCGGACTGGCCACGATGACGGCGTCGATATCCTTCATGTCGAGCAGGCGGCGGTGATCGTCGAAGGTCTGGATGCCCGGCACTTTGCTCTTCGCTTGATCGCGGCGGCAGCTGTAGACGTCGGCCATGGCCACCAGTTCAGCGCCGTGAACGGCGCGAATCTGGTCCAGCAGATCGTTGCCGCGGTCGCCCACTCCGATCATCCCCACACGAACGCGGTCGTTCGCGCCCAGCACGGTGGAAGCTGGATACGCCAGAACGGCGGCGGTCCCCATCGCGGCCTGCTTCAGAAAAGTGCGTCTGGTGTGATCGAAGCTGGTGTGATCGAACTTGGTTTGATCAGTCATGCTTTCCCCTCGTCAATTTTCAAATCGGTAAATAAAGCGTTCACAGTGCGTCCGCCTGCTGCAGAAGCCTCTTCATGCCTGCCCAACTCTTACGCGAGCACTCTTCGGGCGAACCGCCGCCGCTCCAGTGTGTCTCCAGGCTCACCGCGTAGTGGTAGCCGTCGCGCTTGAGAGCTTTGAACTGGCCGGCCCAGTCGATGATTCCGCCGCCCATCGGCGCCCAATCGTCTTTGCCATTCTTGACGACATCCTTGCAGTGGCAGTGGCCGATGCGGTCTTTGGGCAGCAGATTGTAGCCGTCAGGATAAGGAATCTCGCCGGTGGCCGCGGCGTTGCCCGGGTCCCAGTTGAGCATGAGCGAAGGCGACGGCACCGCGCTCAGCACTTTCACGGCTTCCGCCGCAGTCGCTGTGTTGCAGGCGGGTTCATTTTCGAGCACCAGGATGATGCCCTTCTTCTCGGCCCTGGCTGCGGCATCCCGGAGCTTATCGTTGATCGCGGCGCGGTACGGAGCCTGATCTTCCAACCGCCAGAAGTCGAAGCAGCGCAC
>PLBY01000051.1 GCA_003134655.1 Acidobacteriaceae bacterium | reverse complement strand
TACGGGACCTGCCAATCGAGGGCGTAGATTTCCTGGGTGCCGGTGTCGCGGAGCAGAAGCGGCGAGTCGTCGGGGGCCAAGCTGAGCCAGACATTGTAGAAACCTGCTTGCCGGAAGTTCTTCAGGTCGGCCACTCGCTCGACCTTGTGATCGCGAAGGCGCACTCGCATCACTGCCGGGTCATTCTCCTCGTGCAAGACATAAACATAGTCGCTGTTTTTCGACCAGTTGGGAAAACCGCAGGTTATTTTCGC
This sequence comes from Acidobacteriaceae bacterium, assembly GCA_003134655.1. GTDB lineage: Bacteria > Acidobacteriota > Terriglobia > Terriglobales > Acidobacteriaceae > Sulfotelmatobacter. Next base: position 11,110 of record PLBY01000051.1, on the reverse strand, counting down.
GATCTCATCCCATTTTTGCGTGGAAAAATCGAAAAGCATAAGGCTGCGGGACTCGAAAGGCATGGCGACGATGTATCGTCCATCGGGCGACCAGCGGGGCGAGAAGAGACCTTTTGAATCAGGCAACGTCGAAATTTGGTTCGTCTTTACGTCGAGAATTCGGACGGCGCTGGCAGGATCAGCTGGACCGCTGCCGAAGGCGATTTTGCTTCCGTCGGAAGACCAGGTAGGGTCCCACTCTTCTTGGGAGTTCTCAGGTACCATTTCGCGGGGAGTTCCGCCCTCGGCTGATATCGTGTACATCTTCGGCCGCTCTGGGCCGGTCGAAAATGCGTAGAACAAAATCTGCTGACCTTCGGCAGACCAACTAGGCAGTCTGACGCTGAGCGGCGGGTAGGTGAGNNCTGACATATGTCACCCACTTGCCATCTCTGGAGAAGCTGACGCTATCTGCCGAAATTCCGGAGAGAAACGGAACGAATGCTGCGGACTTGGTATCGTAGCGAGCCAGCTCGCCGCGCGACAGTGCCCCTACGACGAACAGCTTCTTGCCATCCTTGCTGAATAGAGGCGAGAAGAAACTCATTGGCCCGGAGGTCAACTGAACCGGCTGGTTATCATCCTTTCCCAACAAATTTCCCTTTTCCGCGCGAGCCCAGATATTGGCTTCCGACTGGAAAACGAAATATTTTCCGTCTGGGGTCCACTGGCCGCAGCATTCGTTGGGAGGTGTGTGCCAGGCAGGGAGCAGGGGATGCGGGTCGGTCCCGTTGACTGAAACTTGCCAAAGCGTACCGCGCGTAGTGAATGCGCCTCCAACTCTAAATCGAATCACAGTGCCATCCGGCGACCAGACAGGCTCAAAAGTTTGATTGGGCGCGGTAAAAAGCTTATGTGACTCCGAACCATCCCTCTTTATCAGCCATAAGTCGTGTCCGTCGGCATAAACAATCGTTTGGCCATCGGAAGACCACGCAGCGTCCTGTGCAGCAGCGTCTCTCAATCTGCGGGGTGACCCGCCGAGCACCGGCAGCAACCAAAGGGCTCCGTGAAATGCCGTCTGGCCTACCTCATCTGCCACCAGCAGCGTGCCGCCATCGGGAGAAACCCCGAGCAGCGCCATCGTGGGCGACGGTGCTGAAACGGGCGCTACTTCCCCGCCAGAACTTGCTACTTGTGCGATGCGGCCTACGGAACCAAACTCCGTCAAATAGAGTCTCGCCCCGTCCGTCCCGCCGAGATATTTTGGGATGCCGTCGTGCGTGATCGGCACGTAACCAGACACTTTGGGCTGAGGAAGTGGTCGAGATCGCACATATATGAAGACGGCAATGACGAGAAGAGCTAATCCGCCGATCGCGGCTGCCCAAGTTTTCCATCCAAACCGATTGGGTTTGGAAATGGCCGCCGCACCGGAAATGCTGTCGCTCACCGCGACCGATGAAGACGAATGTATGCCACTCGATGTAGCGACGGAGGAGCCGGACCGTCCCGAGTCCGTATCCCGCTTCAGCCGTTGCAGGTCGACGCGCATCTCTGCCGCACTCTGATAGCGCAGGTTGCGATCTTTCTCCAAAGCCTTATTGATGATTCGCTCCAGCTCGGCTGGCACCGAAGGATTCAATCGCACGGCGGGCGCGGGCGCTGCGTCGAGGATGGCTTTGAAGATCTCCGCCGAACTGCCGGCATGAAACGGGAGAGCGCCGGTAGCCATCTCGTAAAGCACCACGCCGAAGGAAAACAAATCGCTGCGGGCGTCCAGTTCTTTGCCTCGCGCCTGCTCCGGTGACATGTAGGCGATGGTGCCGAGCGTGGAGCCGGGACTGGTCAGGTGCTCGGCATCAACGGCGCCGGTCATCGTCATTGTGTTCGCCGATGCGATCTGGCCGGAAAAACTGGTGGCGGCGACCTTGGCCAGACCGAAATCCAAAATCTTGGCGTGCCCGCGCTTGGTGACAAAGATGTTGGCCGGCTTGATGTCGCGATGAACAATGCCCTGGGAATGCGCGGCGTCCAATCCGTCGGCAATCTCCGTTGCAAGCGAGAGGACAGTTTCATTGTCTAACGGCCTTCCCGCAATGTGGTGCTTCAGGGTCACCCCGTCCAGAAATTCCATCGCGATGAATGCCTGGCCATCCTGCTCGCCAATGTCGTATATGGTGCAGATGTTGGGGTGATTCAGCGCGGACGCGGCTTGGGCTTCGCGTTGAAAACGGGCGAGCGTCTGCGGGTCGCGGGCAACTTCCTCGGGTAGGAACTTGAGGGCAACGAAGCGATGCAGCCGTGTGTCCTCAGCCTTATAGACCACGCCCATCCCGCCGCCACCGAGTTTCTCGACAATGCGGTAGTGCGAGATGGTCTGGTCAATCACTATGTAGATGCCAGCTTTCTGGTCGCTTCATCTTACGGACGCGGCGCCGGCCAGTCAATGAAAACGGTTCTCGCACGGTCAGCGTCGAGAACACTTCCCTTTGTAATAGGGGTATTAAGCGGGACGCGCACTCACACTGCGATTCAAGACAAGAAGGATCACGAGCGGATGGTCGGCTACTCAGAAGTTGGCCACAAACGGGCTTGGAGTAAATCAACGGCGATCTCCGCGAAGCCGACTTCTGGCCCGCCGGGCATAACTTCCGGGTGGCCCGTCACCCGGAAGAAGACCAGGTTCCGCTGCTCCGGGGCCTAGGTCAGCATAGCTGGCCGTGTCACTTACTTCTTCAGCGCTGCCGTAAAGTCCGTAATCACGGTGACGGATTGGCTGACCTGTTGCTCAACCCGGTCGAGAAGAAATTTCTTGCCGTCGGGAGAGACGTCGTAGAAGACCTGCGGAGCGGACCAATTGGTGATCAGCTTCTCAGCCGCGCCGAATTGCAGTGCGCCGCCGGCACTCGTTACCGGAACCGCGAAAAGGTTGTAAGTCAGGTCCATATAGTAGAGTTCTTTGCCGTCCTTGCTCCACTGGGGCCCGCCGCCTCCGTTAGCCGAGACCTGCCACTTGCCCTGCCCGCCACCGAACGGCATCACGTAAACTTCCGACCTGCCCGATTCGGCCGACTGGTAGGCGAGCCAACGGCCGTCTGCAGAAAGTTTTCCATTCGTACCCCGTTCCACTATCAGTGATGGCTTGCGCTCTCCCTCCAGCGGCAAGGCCAATATCTGCCGTAAGGGGACACCAGGGACGGGCAGCGAATACAGCAGATACTTACCGTCGCGCGACCAATCGTGGAGTGCGGGCTGCCCCTCAACGGTGAGCAAACACTCTTCCGCGCCGCTGCCGTCGGAGGGCTTGCGGCACAGGGCAAAGTGACCGTTTTGAGCAGAGGAGTATGCGATCCATTTGCCGTCCGGCGACCAGATCGGCGAAACATTCCCCACCGGCCCAAAGGTGACTCGGGTGCGGACTCCACGCGTCAGATCGAGCACCCAGATATCGGTCTGACCCGCGTTCATCTGAAGAGCGACGCGGTCTCCTTGCGGCGAAAGGACCGCGCTCTGCAAGTCAGGGAGCTTGTCCGCAACGGTGCTGATCTTCCCGCCGCGATCCCTCCAGACTAACTCTAGGTCGCCTGAGGCGCCGCTGCCGAAAATCAGCAGACCATCGTTGGAGGCTGAGGCGTCCATGTGCCAGGTGCTGGAGTCATTCATCACACCTTTGGCCACATTCTGCAGTTCGCCACTCAGCGTTCCAGTGGAAGGGTTGAAAGGCTGCGCGATTATTTGGTCGCCACGTCCGAACAAAAGAAAACCGCTGGCGTAAACGGCATTGGTTTGAGAGCGGAACAGCGGACGATTTTCTCGGCCGTCGAGCGATGCGTAGTAGAGCGTGTTGTTTCCCGACTTGGCAGCGTCGTGGTGAAGCGCGATATAGAGGAAATGCTTACCATCGGGAAGGAAAACTGGCCAGCGATGCGAGGTGTGCAGAGTGGTGTCAAGCTTCGTAATCGCAACTGGAGTTCCGCCGCCGGCGCTCACGCGCATGAGCGGCGCTGTGGGAGCCGGGGAGAACAGGATCACCCCATCCGATCCCCAGGCGCCGCCGCGACCGAGCGGTACGTCACAAATTATCTGTGTCGAGCCGCCTTCGAGGTCGACCGTTTTGAGCTTGCCGTCGGCAAAGAATCCGAGGGAACGGCTGTCGGGCGACCAGAAAGGAAAAGTCGCGCTATCGGTGCCGGGCAATTCGCGAGCTTCCACCGAATTCGTGAGACGGACCCAGAGTGCAGTCTTGCCGTCCGCTCCGGTGGCTGCAAACGCGACGTATGTACCATCGGGCGAAAGCACTGGCGGGCCTGCCGAATCGCCAGTCAAATTGAATGTGGTCTTCTCCGGAGGATCAATGACGGCGCGGATAGAGCGCGTAGTCTGAGCCGGATGGTAGAAGAACACGGCAGCAGCCGCGGTCAAAACAATCGCGGCTACCAGAGCCGCGGCCCAACCAATGCGCTCACGGCTGCGAGACGGTGCGGGCGTCATCGTCACTGGCGCAACGGCCGGAGACGATTTGTCAGCCGCAATCCACTGCAACTCCAGCTTGATATCGTGCGCCGTCTGATAGCGCTCTTCGGGATTTTTCTGCAGGCAGGTCGTCACCACATGGTCGAAGGCGGGCGGTGTCTGTGGCTTGACCGTGCTGATCGGCGTCGGATCACTCTCCAGAATCGACGATGCCAGCGAGATTTGACTCTTGCCTGCAAACGGCCGCTTTCCGGCCGCCATCTCATAAAGCACTACGCCGAACGCAAAAATGTCAGAGCGCGCATCCGCTTCTTTTCCCTCGATCTGCTCCGGCGACATGTATTGAATAGTGCCGACGATGCTGCCCGCCGTCGTGAGCGGAGTCAGGGGACTCGGCCCGCTCAATGTCGCCGCCGCAGTGAATGATGGCGGCGCTGTTCCTGATCCCGCCACTCCCGATCCCGACGCCGCCTGCACTCCCAGCGGCTTCGCCAGACCAAAATCCATCAGCTTCGCGCCGCCCTGGGTCAGCATAATGTTCCCCGGCTTAAGATCGCGATGCACAATTCCGCTACGATGTGCGACGGCCAGCGCTTCAGCTACGGCAATCCCAACTTTGAAGACCTCGTTCAGTGGCATCGCACCTTTGCGAAGCCGTTCGGCCAGGGTTTCACCTTCGAGGAACTCCATCACCAGGTAATCGGTGCCATCCTGCGAGCCGATGTCATAGAGATGGCAGATGTGCGGATGGTTGAGAGAAGAAATGGCCCTAGCCTCGCGCTCCATGCGCTGTTTCAGTTCCGGCGAGGAAGAGAGGTGCGAAGCGAGAACTTTGATCGCTACCGTGCGATCGAGGCGAGTATCCGTCGCACGGTAAACCTCTCCCATACCGCCCGCGCCGAGCGGAGACTGGACTTCGTAGGGACCGAGTCTTGTGCCAGAGGTCAGGGTCATTCGGTGTCGCGCCATTATAGTCTGAAGAAAGGGCATCGAAGCCGGTTTGACTACTCGGATGGATTGTCGGCCAACAGGAAGCTATCCGGCTTCCACTCCGGGATTAGTCCTGTTGAGTCGGCTTCTTGCTAGCAATCGGTCGGTCATTCCTGGCGCGTTTATCGGGACCAATCGAGAGGTGTTAGTTCCGGTTTGCCCGTGATCCAACCGAAATTACTTACCCGCAGACGGCTGCGGTCAACGCAGATTCTCGACGAGATAGAGATCGGATGAATACCGCGGAGAATGATACGCATAATACTTCAGGTCAGGCGTCACCGCGATTGGCCTGCCCTGGCGGTGAACACTGAGGAATAGCCGTTTCCACAGCTGGCGGTGCCCGCTCGCCAGATCTACGACCGTTAGAACGATTACCTTGCTGCTGGTGTCGGCGACCAACAATGCGCGCCCGCCGTCGACGAACCGGACCGGATACTCGGAAGCGACCACTCCTTTCACCGCAGTCGGTGGGCTGCTGCCTGCACGATACAAGGAGATCCCTCCGCCTTCTTCATGCAGCGCTACGATGGTTCCATCGGGCGACAAAGTGGGCTCTGTGTTACGGCCTTTGGCCTTCACCAAAACTGGCGCCCCGCCGTCGATCGTCTGCGTATACACATTCCAGTCTTTCTCCGGCGTCAGTGCTTCGTAGGCGATGTGACGGCAATCATCGGACCAGGCCCCGCTATCAAAGATGCTCATCCCCGGATTCATTAACTCTCTGGGCTCGCCGGCGCCAACCGGCTGCAGAAGCAATTCAGGTTTCCGTCCGTACATCAGAATCCATTTTCCATCCGGCGAAATGACCGACTGGCCCGCCCCCAGGCTGACTGCGGCAGAACCGTCTGTACGCCGGTAGTAGGCCAAGCGGTCGCCTTCGAGGTAGTAAATTTCTCCGGCCTCATTAAAGCTGAGCCAACGGCCGTCATTGGAAAGCGCAGTGGGAACTGTGTCGTCGAGCCAGGAATAGAGGTGCTCAGCAGTGTCCCCCGGGAACATCCCAGTGAGCTGCGTTCGCCAGTTTTCGCGCGACAGCAGCACCCTGCCATCTCTGGCAATGTCATGCAACCGCACCCATGGCACCGTCAACACAGTTCTCTCTTTTCCGGACAGAGTAACCGCGTGGATCGCGTCGGCCCATCCCGCGGTGTTCATAGTCGCGGCGAACCAGATTTCCTTGCCATCCGGATGCCAGGCCAATCCTTCGATACTCAACCATCCTTGTGTAACGACAGCACGCTTGCCCTTCAAGTCCACCACGTCGATCGAGCCGTCATCGGAGTCAATGGGATGGTTCTCGAACGCGATCATCGTGCCATCTGGAGAAAATCTGGGATGACCCAACCATCCGCTATTCTGCTCATACAGCACACGTCCCGGAGGATATTCCAGCCGGGCGGCGTTCGGCGAATTGACCACGATCACCAACTGCTTGCTGTCCGGGCTCCAATCGGCATACGACACGTGCGCCGCCAGATCGCGAGGCGCTCCGCCCGCCAGGCTCACGCTGGCCAGAGTTCCCCCGCAATCCACCAGAAAGACGTACTCGCAACCTTCCACGACCGCCAACTCATCGGTAGGAGACACCGCGGCCACCGTCGCCGAAGGTATGCCAAGCGGACGCGACTCCGGGCTGCCCACTCGTGCCGTCGTAACCTGCGAAGGTTCTCCCTCCCAATTTACGGCCACATTAGCCTCCGTAAGAACCTCACACAATTTAAAGATGCTGGTGTGCAAGCAACGTTGCGGCATTTGCCACTTCGATTCAATGCCAAGCTTCTTTATGCGGCTTCGAAGAGTTGAGGCTGGCAATCCTAAAACTGCTGCGGCACCGTCGGCTTTCGGGAGGCACTTTACTGAGCCCAATCACTTTCCCACGCGGAATGTAAGCGACGTGGACCTTGCCGAAAAACGGCAAAAGATGGTGTTCGCAGAGACTAAACATCTCAATGTCCTTGACGATCACCATCTCGTCGTAAGCCACGTCGAACATCGCGCCCAGCAGAATTTCCTCTGGGTTCTCCTGGTAGCCTTTGGTCAAATACTGCATGGAGCGTCCCATGCGCTCTGGTGTATCCCGCAGGCCATCACGCTCGGGGTCCTCACCGAGACGAGCCAACATTTCCCGCATGAGTTCCTGCAGACCAGTACCGACTAACGATTGGGATTCAAGTATCGTTTGCATGTCTTCTCACAATCCAAAACACAGACCCCAGAAATCGGTTGACAGCGTTACAAACAGCGCCGGATATGACCCGCGCCGTTCGCATTAGGCAGCGACAGGCCCTCTTGCAATCCGTTCGTGAGGAACGTCACTCTGTAGCGCATCTCGGCGAACCTCCGTTATGCGCGCCAGCACAAAAGCCGCCAGGGCCATCTCTACGTCCCGCACTGCGATATCAAAGAACATTCCCGTCGAGACGAGGTTGATGGCGATAAGTACCAGCCATGCTGAAGCCACATACGCTCCCACGCGCGTCCACTTGGTCAGAATCGCCAGGCCCACGATCATCTCAATGACACCGACGATGTGCATGAAGGTTTGTCCGCTGAACGGCAGTATCTTGAGGGCGAGCGGACTGATGTACCCAGTCCAGTTGGTTAAGAGGTTGAAGTACTTGTCGAGGCCTGCCAGGAACGGTCCCACCCCGAGTCCGATCCGCAGTACCCACCAACCCTGGTCCAATCGTGAATCAAATCCCTTGTTCATGTGTGCCTCCTCCAAGAGAATGGAGTCGGCAGGAGCGAATCGGTTACAGACCGACACATTCCAATTCTCCGCCTGAGCTACGTCGGTTTGATCTGTAACCTTTATTGCTGTCGTGACTCCATCCATCTGGAGGGTCTGTATGGTCAGCCCAGCGGAAGTGGCTACTTCGCAAGAGCCCTTGAGCGACGAGGAAGTTGTAACCCGAGTATTGGCGGGCGAGACCGGACTGTTTGAAATCGTCATGCGCCGCCACAACCAACGGCTCTACCGCGTGGCTCGGGCTATTCTGCGAAACGATGGCGAAGCTGAGGATGTAATGCAGGACGCCTACGTGCGCGCTTACGAACATCTGAGCCAGTTTGCCGGGAGGGCAAAGTTTTCTACCTGGCTGACACGCATTGCGGTGCACGAAGCGCTGGCGCGGCAGCATCGCGGAAACCGATACACGGAGTTGGAACCAATGTCAGAACGGGAGGGAGACCCCATGGATAGGTTTGCCTCTTTGGCGCCGGATCCGGAACAGCAAGCGTCAAACTCGGAGATTCGAACGTTGCTGGAAGAAGCAGTCGAAAAGCTGCCGGACGCTTACCGAACTATTTTCATGCTGCGCGATGTCGAAGACATGAGCACGACCGAGGCGGCGGAGGTTCTCGAAATTACCGAGGACAATGTCAAGGTGCGTCTCCATCGAGCGCGGGCGTTGTTGCGCAAGAGTCTTTATGCGCGTGCTGGCATGGAACGGGAAGAAGCATTCAACTTTCATGCTGTGCGGTGTGATCGAGTTGTGAAGAACGTGTTTGAAAGAATTCAGAAGCAAGTCCCGAAAACGGGGACCTCCGTGGCGAAGACTCAGTGACAGTCTGCTTTCGATAGCGATCTATCAAGGCACTGTGCAATGTTGACCAGTTTTGTTGCAACATATCGTCGATCATCGTCTTCTCGGGTCTCCTGAGGCTTGAGAGATGGGTTGCGCCTGCTGTAGTTGAGCTCAGTAGTCAGCACGTAATCAAGACGAAGATGCACAGACTCATAGGCAGGGCTCTCGGACTCGACACGGACGCCAGCAATAGAGAGACCATCACGTGGGAGCGGTGTCGGCCTCCTAAGTACCAGGCTCTTGATGTTGTCTGCTGGCGCTCTAATACACAATAGAAGGCTTGTACCAACGATTGAACACAATGTCACATGTGCGGAAGCGACGGCTGCGTCAAATAATTCTCCTTGGCTGGTCGGTGTGGGTAACGTGGACATTTCAAGCCAGTCTCTCTGACCATCCAGGGAATGGCTCATTCCGAAGCCTCAACAACATTTTCTGCAATCCGTACAGTGGGAAGCTGTTCATGGATTTCGTACAGCGTCAGAATGCGTGCTAACGGTGAGGCATAGATCAGCGAGGATCCGGCGTGCGGACGCTGCTTGCAGACGGTTAGAGTTACCGTCCATTAAAGGTATCAAGGGGGTGGTGTCTGAAGAGCGCGTTTGAAACTGCCAGAGTTGTGAAACGCAGGAATATTCAAACGTTGTCCTGATGCCCTAGCTGTTGTTGCTGGTGGACAATTTGCTGGTGTTCCAACACGCGATTAAGTTCTGTGATAATCGCCAACATCTTATTCGGGTCGGTCTCTTTAGTGGCTCTTTCAGCGAGAGATCGCCAATCACCGGACTGATCTGATGTCATAAGGAAACCTCCTCAGCATTCTCCTTCCCCAAACTATTCCTCCAACCGTGAAACCGAGGCTCCTCCTCCAGCTTTCCCGATTAGAGTCCCGGTCGAGGCGCGCCGGCTGTATTTCTCGCGGTTTCCGACCGAATAACTGGGCTCTATGCCGGCGGATTCCTCTCGATGTTGGCTGCTGGCGCTCGACCGCACAATGGAAGACTTGTACTAACGGCTGAACATTACGTCACATATGCATTGAAGCGACGAGGGCGTTAAATAATTCCCTGGGCTTACCAGCGTTGGAATTGCGGAGATCGTAGAGCAGCCTCTCGAACTGAGAGGCGTTCGCATACAGGTGAACGGTACAGATACACAACGACACGGCAATTGTCGCCATCAACGGATGGAATCGCTTGGCGATCAATTTTCGAACCGTCCCCGGCACCTACCAGCATGCTGCGAAGAATACAGGGGGCTCGAAGCCCAGGGCTCCCAAGGTCACGAAAGCGAGCACCCAGCCGATGACTAGGAGTGCCAGCGATATTTCAAGGCGAGCCCGACCGTCGAACAAACAGCTCAACATCGCATTGGGTCCTCCTGCCACCAAGCTTCCTCACCGCCTCGGTCTCCCGGCCTCGCGAAGAGTCAGACGAACGGAACAGGCTCCCCTCGTTTTAACAGTGGGGCACTCGACCCGGACCTTGAAGGATTTCGTTGCTCTACTTCTCGCTCACGACGTCAAGCAGTTGATCGATGTTCGAACGATCCCACGCTCGCGACACAATCCGCAATTCAACCAAGGCCGCCTCCCTCGCCCGCTCCAGAAGGAGGGGATTCGTTACCGGCATGCGGCTGGGCTTGGCGGTCTGCGGCACGCACGTCGTGACTCGACCAACACTGCTTGGAAAAATGCCAGCTTCCGCGGCTTCGCCGACTACATGGAGACGCCAGAATTTGAGAAAGCCTTGGACCGGCTCATTCATTGGGCCCAAAAGCGACGAACCGTCATCATGTGCGCCGAAGCCGTGCCTTGGCGCTGCCATCGCTCAATGATTGGCGATGCGCTGCTGGCTCGAGGCATACGAGTGGAAGAAATCGCAAGCCGGAGTCGCACCCGTCCGCACACCCTTACGCCGTGGGCTTTAGTAAGACGAGAGCGGGTCTCTTATCCTGCCAGTCTGAAACGCTCTAAGGCCGTTGGCAGAAAAGCGGCGTGACACCTCCGGGTATGCGCGAAGATCATATCCATTTCGGTGAAATGAGGATCGCAGCGGTCGCCCTTCTCGTTTTGG
>PLBY01000109.1:4441-6010 GCA_003134655.1 Acidobacteriaceae bacterium | reverse complement strand
CATCGAGCCAAAATTCACAAACACTTACGGAGAGATCATAATGAATAGCACAACAGCTGTGAAAGATCCTGTGTGCGGCATGGACGTAGAGACGGCTACCGCCGCTGGACGAACCGAATATAGAGGGCAGACGTATTACTTCTGTGGCTCCAAGTGCAAAGAGAAGTTCGATCTTAAGCCGGAGCAATACTTGGGTAAGTCTGCGGAAGCGCCGAAGAGCGGCCATGGTTGCTGTAGTTAAATCCAACAACGCCGCAGGTGAAAGCAACTCCCACCATTGACGCTAGCTTCCGCTACGTGTGGCTCATTTGGGCCAGCGTCTTTCTGCTGCCTTGGACCACGCTGTGCGTCCGCAGCCGACCTTTACGGTAGCCTATGCTGTGGTTCAATGTGCTGACGGCACCGTTATGGTTTGACCGAGCTTTTTAGTGCCCGCGAGCTTGGTCGACCTCGCCATCGCACCGGCTTTGACATCGAAAGCCTCATTTTCCACTTTGCCCTTGGCGGGTTGGCTGCCGCGTACTGGCGCCCTCCTCGGAACATCCGCTCGCACTTCAAGCTCGAAGCTCCTCTTCCTGGGCAACGTAGGCGGATTGCCCTATATCCGGCAACCCTTAGGAGAAATTGAGGCAGTCGGTTTCCGCAGCTGAGCAGCCAGATGATTGATCGGGTCACGGCGAAGCTTGGCCGGAAGCTCTACGAGGTGCCGGTTGGCTTCAAGTGGTTCGTTGATGGTTTGCTCGACGGCTCGCTCGGCTTCGGCGGCGAAGAGAGCGCGGGTGCGTCGTTCGTCCGTCTGGATGGCAGCGTGTGGACGACGGACAAAGACGGAATCGTCCCGGTTTTGCTGGCGGCGGAGATCACAGCCCGGATGGACCGCGATCCCGGCGAGATCTACCGCGAACTCACGCACGAGTTCGGCGAGCCTGCCTATGATCGCGTTGAGGCGCCTGCCACGCCGGAACAAAAAGAGATTCTGGAGAGACTCTCGCCGCAACAGGTCGTCCACCGAACTGGCGACCCACGCGCCGGGCAACGGAGCGCCCATCGGCGGGTTGAAGGTAATCGCCGAAAGCGGATGGTTCGCGGCACGCCCGTCAGGAACTGAGGATATCTACAAGATTTACGCGGAGAGCTTCCGGGGAGCGGATCATCTGCGCCGCATCCTGGAGGAAGCGCAGGCAATCGTCAGCGACACTCTGGCCGTGGCCAGAGACGTCTAATAAAACTTAGAGGAGAAGTCAAATGAGCTGTTGTAAAGACAAGATGGAACCGGTTGAGACAGATTCATGCTGCACGCCGCGAGAGACATCACAACATGCCGCGCTGACGATGCGCAAGACGGGATGCGGGTGCGCGCCTGTCGTGGAAGACAAACAGAGCCGTCGCCTGGTGGGCGTCGTGACCGAACGCGACGTGTGTCATCGCGTGGTAGCCGAGAACCGGCGGCCCGCGGAAGTTCCGGTTGAAGAGATTATGCGTGCCGCGTCCGCCTGTTGCGGCATGAATGAATCCCTTGAAGAAGCCCGGCGCAAACTCGACGCACATCAGGCAACGAGTCTGCCCGTT
>PLBY01000109.1:247-4359 GCA_003134655.1 Acidobacteriaceae bacterium | reverse complement strand
CAGAAAATCATGAGCAAACAAACCCGCGTCAGCCATCCGATCTATAACCTTCTACCCACAGAAATCGAGGGGTTCGATTCCCTGGCGGAACTCGCCTTGGATATGCATTGGTCGTGGACTCACGCCACAGACGAAATGTGGCGGCAGCTTGATCCCGAACTGTGGGAGATCACGCATAACCCCTGGGTCGTCCTGCAGACGGTCTCGCGGGACCAGATCGAGCGCGTGTTGGCCGATCCCGTTTTCCGCAAGAACGTGGATGGAGTGGTCGAAGCCAGCCGGCAAGCAGCCAGGGCGCCCGCATGGTTTCAGCGGAATCATTCGGAGGCTCTACTGACCTGCGCTGCGTATTTCAGCATGGAATTTATGTTGAGCGAAGCTCTGCCCATCTACTCGGGCGGGCTTGGTAATGTGGCCGGTGATCAACTCAAAGCCGCCAGCGATCTGGGTGTGCCGGTGGTCGGCGTGGGACTGCTCCACCAGCAGGGCTATTTTCGCCAGGTGATCGACAAAAACGGAGAGCAACAGGCCCTCTTCCCGTATAACGATCCCGGGCAGTTGCCGATCACGCCATTGCGCCAACCAAACGGGGAGTGGTTGCGGTTGGAGATCGCGTTGCCTGGATACTCGGTCTGGCTGCGCGCCTGGCAGATCCAGGTCGGCAGAGTGAATCTCTACCTGCTGGACAGCAACGACGCGGCGAACTTTCCCGCTCATCGAGGGATTACCAGTGAGCTCTATGGGGGCGGTCCGGAACTGCGCCTGAAGCAGGAACTGCTGCTCGGGATCGGCGGATGGCGACTGCTCCGCGCGCTTGGCATCCAACCGGAGGTCTGTCACCTGAACGAAGGGCATGCGGCGTTCGCAGTGTTGGAACGCGCCCGCAGTTTCATGCAAGAGACAGCGCAGCCCTTCGAAGTGGCACTGGCCGCGACACGAGTCGGCAATCTCTTCACCACTCACACGGCAGTGGCCGCCGGCTTTGACCGTTTCGCTCCGGCCCTCATCGAGCAATACCTCGGTGGTTATGCCGAGCAGAAGCTCGGCATCACACGCCACGATCTGCTGGCCCTTGGCCGCCAGAACCCGCACGACTCATCGGAAAGTTTCAACATGGCATATCTGGCCGTCCGCGGGAGCGGGGCGGTGAATGGCGTGAGTCGCTTGCATGGGAAGGTAAGCCGGCACATCTTTCTGCCCCTGTTCCCGCACTGGCCGGAGGACGAAGTCCCCATCGGACACGTGACCAACGGAGTCCATATGCCAACCTGGGACTCGGCTCCGGCCGATGATTTGTGGACGGGAGCCTGTGGCAAGGGGCGTTGGCTGGGGACGACGGAAAACATGGAGCAAGACATTCGGCGCGTCTCCGACTCCGTGCTCTGGAAATTCCGCACCGCCGCCAGCAAGTGTCTTGTTGAATACGCTCGCGGGCGACTATCCCGGCAACTGGCTGTCTCCGGCGCCTCGCCCGCGGCAATTGACGGGGCGAAACATCTATTTGATCCCAACGCACTGACGCTAGGATTTGCGCGCCGCTTCGCGACCTACAAGAGACCGAACCTGCTGCTGCACAACCCGCAGCGGTTGCTTCGTTTGTTGACGAATTCCGAGCGCCCGGTGCAACTCATCATCGCCGGAAAGGCCCATCCGGAGGACCGGGCGGGGCAAGCCTTGATCCATGAATGGATAAGTTTCATCCACCAGCCAGAGACCCGACCCCACATCGTCTTCCTGAGCGACTACGACATGCTGTTGACCGAGCAACTGGTGCAGGGAGTGGACGTCTGGATCAACACCCCGCGCCGTCCCTGGGAGGCTTGCGGGACGAGCGGCATGAAGGTGCTCGTCAATGGAGGCATCAATCTCTCGGAGTTGGATGGCTGGTGGGCGGAAGCCTACACGCCGGAAGTGGGGTGGGCGTTGGGGGACGGCCAGGAGCATGGCGACGACCCCGCCTGGGACGCTGTCGAAGCCGACGCGCTTTACGACCTGCTCGAGCGGCAGGTGATCCCTGAGTTTTATACCCGAGACGAGAGCGGCATTCCCAACGCATGGGTTGCGCGGATGCGGGAAAGCATGGCGCGGTTGACACCGCACTTCTCCGCAAGTCGCGCGGTGCGCGAATACACCGAACAACATTACCTTCCGGCTGCAGCCGCCTACCATCTGCGAATTGCCAATAAAGGGGCAATCGGCAGACAAGTGGTCGATTGGCAGCACACTCTGGCACAGAAATGGCCCACGCTACACTTCGGCGAAGTGAAGGTTGAGACTCGTGGCGAGCAGCACGTATTTGAAGTTCAGGTCATTCTCAATGACCTCGACCCCAAGGCGGTGCGGGTAGAGGTCTGCGCCGACGGGGTCATGGGCAGTGCTCCCGTGCGACAGGAGATGAAGCGCGTTCGCCAACTGGACGGCGCATCGGGCGGCTACATTTACTGCGCGGCTGTGTCTGCGACGCGCCCAGCAGCGGACTACACGGCGCGAGTGATACCGCACTGCGAGGGCGTTGCGATCCCACTGGAAGAGACAAGAATCCGGTGGCAGCGATGATCCGATCGACGGAAGAAAAGACGATGAAGAAAGCGACTGCTATCACCTGCGTGTTTCTGGATATCGGCGGTGTCCTGCTCACCGACGGGTGGGATCATCATGCCCGCAAACGGGCGGCGACGAACTTCAAGCTGGAGTTGGCCGAGATGGAGGATCGGCATCACCTGATCTTCGACAGCTACGAGGAGGGAAAGCTCACGCTGGAAGAATATTTAGGTCGGGTAGTCTTCTACCAAAAGCGACCGTTCACCCGGGCTCAGTTTCGGCGCTTCATGTTCGCGCAATCGAAACCTTACCCCGAGATGATCAAGCTGGTCGCTCAGCTCAAGGTCCGGCACGGGCTGAAGATCGCCGTGGTCAGCAACGAAGGACGCGAACTGAATGCGTACCGGATTCGAAAGTTCAAGCTGGACGGGTTTGTGGATTCTTTTATTTCCTCCTGCTTCGTTCACGTCCGCAAGCCCGACGCGGACATCTTTCGGCTTGCGCTGGACATCGCCCAGGCGCCAGCCCGGCAGGTAGTCTATATCGAAAACACCCCGATGTTCGCCCAGATCGCGGAAGGTTTGGGGATTCGAAGCATTCTCCACACGGATTACAGGTCCACGTGCGCGACACTGGCTTCGCTCGGATTGCAGAACGACGAAGGAGTCATTCATGAAACCACCTAACCCACGTATCCTGACGATCAATGGCGGCTCCTCGAGCATCAAATTCGCGCTGTTCGAGGCCGATGACCCGCTCCGACGGATTCTGGAGGGCGGGATTGAGCGGATTGGACTTCCGGAGGCCACCTTGCGGGTGAAAGGCTTGGACCAGGCGGACAACTTTTCGCGGTTAGTGACGGCGCCGGATCACGCGGCAGCGGTAGTCGCTCTGATGGATTGGATCGAAGAACGCAGCGGGCGTGATGCATTGACCGCGGTGGGGCATCGCGTGGTGCATGGCGGACCGAAATATAGCAAGCCGCAGCGAATCACCGCGGAAATGGTTGAAGAACTACACCGGCTCAGTCCATTCGATCCTGAGCATCTACCGGAGGAGATCCTATTGACCGAGGCGTTTCATCGCCGATTTCCTGACCTGCCTCAAGTGGCGTGTTTCGACACGGCTTTTCACCATGACCTGCCGCGCGTGGCCCGGTTGTTGCCGATCCCGCGCCGCTACGAAGCGCAGGGGGTGCGGCGGTACGGGTTCCACGGGTTGTCGTATGCGTTTCTAATGGAAGAACTGGCCCGTCTGGCCGGATCGGAAGCGGCACAAGGCCGGGTCATCCTCGGCCACCTCGGCAATGGCGCGAGCCTGGCGGCGGTGCGTAACGGCAAATCCGTGGACACGAGCATGAGTTTCACCCCGACAGCCGGGGTGCCGATGAGCACCCGCTCAGGCGATCTCGATCCCGGACTGGTTTGGTATCTGGCTCGCACCGAGGGCCTCGATGCAAAACGATTCAATGAGATGGTCAATTTCCGGTCCGGGCTGCTCGGGGTGTCGGAGACCAGTTCCGACATGCGTGACTTGCTAGACCGTGAAACGCAGGACGTGCGGGCGGCTGA
>PLBY01000109.1:0-191 GCA_003134655.1 Acidobacteriaceae bacterium | reverse complement strand
CGGCCAGCCGGGTTGCGGTTCGCGTCATTCGCACGGACGAAGAACGCATGATAGCCCAGACGGTTTGCCGCGTTCTCGGCCTTAGCCGAAAAAAGGAAAATTGAACCATGAAGACAAAAGTTCTTTCCCCGGAACTGCTCAACAAGATGGATGCCTACTGGCGCGCTGCCAACTATCTGTCGGTCGGCCAG
>PLBY01000085.1 GCA_003134655.1 Acidobacteriaceae bacterium | reverse complement strand
TATATAGACCAGGCCATAGCGCTTAAGTTTCGATTTCTTTCGATTCGGTTCACATCTGTTCGCGGCTCCACAAATCGGGTTTGTTCGACCTGCGGCGCGTCAGCAGGTGAGGTCAACTAGTGACAATTTTCTCGGGCTTTAGCCCCCGTGCGCCACAGCCCACCACGTTTTCCACAGGCAAAAATCCGTCTCTTGTGACGAACAACCTTTACTGAGAAAAACAGAACGCGCACACTTCTCGTCATGCGCGCGATTCCCTCGGCCATCGCCCCTCAGGTAGCAATTCCGTCGAACTTCCCTAAGTCCTTATTCCAGAATAGTTTGCCTGTAACCTATTTGGAATCAATATTTTGCGAGGATGAAAAACTATCCGCTTCCTCTAACCATAGCCGAATCAATATTTTGCAAAAAATGGCGAGAAAAAATGTGCCGCGCAGGACGGTCCGTAAGTCCTTATTCGGCAATATTTTATCCGCAAAATATCTGGAATCAATATTTTACGGACAACAGAACCAATACCCAACTCATAACCAACACAGAATCAATTATTTTAGGAGTTTCGCAATGAAAAAAACTGATACTCCCGATCCCCTCCGTCCCAACGACCGTCATCGATCTCGAGGCCACCTGGACTTACGCCCAGAAGTCAGGAGCGCTTCAGCAAGACGGCAAGCCCGTCTCCACCGGATACTCCGGCGCCAACGAAGGCAAGAACAATCCCGCCATGGAGAACGTCCCCAACGTCGGCCCCATCCCGCGTGGTGACTGGACGATCGCCGGGCCGCCCGTCGACAGTAAAGATCATGGCCCGTACGTGCTGAAACTCAATCCCGCACCATCGACTGAAACCCACGGCCCAGCGGATTCCTTATGCATGGAGACTCCAAAGCCCATCCCGGCAGCGCTTCGCACGGCTGCGTCATCCTGCCCAGAGCTACGCGGGAAGAGGTCTGGCAAAGCGGCGACCGAGAGCTGGAAGTGGTTGCCGAGAGCCCATCTTCAGAAAGCCGCAAGGGCAAATAGACATGCCAGTCGCATCGGGAGAGCATGCGAGCGTAGAATCTTCGCGGGTACTCACGAACGTACGGCACAAAACTATGCCTGATCAGACTCCCGCTCCGCCGCCCCCGAAACCACCAGAGACCCTTGCTGTGCCTGCAGGTCCAACGATCAACATCGGTGAAGAGTACGGCACCGCGAAAAAGAATCTGCCACCCGCCAAAATTGTGCTCATCACCATTGGCGCGGTGCTGGTCGTGGTCCTGATCGCCTCGTTCGTGAAGCGCGCCAAGCCACAGGCTTCCGGATCGCTCGACACCGTGACCGCCGTAGAGATTCCCGCGCAGGACTCCACCATGGTGGCGTTGACCTTCACCATTCGCAACACCAGCGACAAGATGCTCTACGTGCGCAGCGTTCAGAGTTCGATCAAAGCGCCCAGCGGAGAGGCCACAGCCGAGGCCGTCTCGGCTGTAGATTTCGACCGGTACTTTCAGGCATTCCCAGCCCTGAAAGTAGGCTCGCAGGCAGCGCTGCCCCCGGAGTCCAAGATTCAACCCGGGGAAACATCGGCGCGAACCATCATAGTGGCGTTCCCCATAAAGCTCGACGCATTCAACCAGCGCACCTCGACCAGCGTCGTGATCTGGCCCTACAACGAGACTGTACCGGTGACGATGACGAAGTGACCAAACAACGGCCAAAGGCACAAAGTATGTTCGTGGGTGAAATTTCCTTCGGGTACCTTCGTGTCCTTGGTGGTGATTGCTTTGCCGATTCCCGCTGGTCCGCACCTTGCATAAATCCAACAGAATGAGTTCCTATACCAGAATGAAGATCTCCCGGCGTTCTGCTTGCTCCATCCTTCTGTTCCTTGCGTTCATGCTCTCAAGCCTGCTCATCTCGGCTGTGCCCGCCGACCGCGCGACCAAGTATCTCTTCTACGTTGGCACCTACACCGAAGAAGGCAGCAAGAGCAAAGGCATTTATGCCTTCCGCTATGACGCCGCTACGTCTGAGATCACGCCGCTCGGCCTCGCTGCGGAAACGACGAATCCATCGTGGGTTACGCCGCATCCCAACGGACGCTTCCTGTATGCCGTGAATGAAGTCGGAAACTACAAGGGCCCAAACAGCGGTGGTGTGAGCGCGTTCTCCATCGATCATGCCACGGGCAAGCTGACCTTCCTGAACGAGGTCGCATCGCGCGGAGCCGATCCCTGCTACGCCACCGTCGACCCATCGGGAAAGTATGTCTTGGTGGCAAACTACACCGGAGGCAGCGTCGCAGTCTTCCCAATCCTCGCTGACGGAAAGCTGGGCGAAGCTTCGGCGTTCGTGCAGCACACCGGCAAAGGCACCAACCCCGAACGGCAGGAAGGCCCGCACGCGCACTCCATCGATCTCTCCCCCGACAATCGCTTCGCCATGGTCGACGATCTCGGCCTCGATGAGTTACTGGTCTACAAGTTCGACAGCGCCAAGGGATCGCTCACGCCGAACGATCCTCCCTACGCCAAGCTCGATGCCGGCGCCGGCCCACGGCACTTCGTCCTTCGCCCCGACGGAAAGTTCGCATACGTGGTCGCCGAGATGGGACACACCGTCACGGTGCTCTCGAATGACGCGGCAAACGGAAAGCTGCAGCCCATACAAACCATCACGACCCTGCCCAAGGATTTCACCGGCCGCAACGACGACGCCGAAGTCCGCGTGCATCCCTCGGGTAAGTTTCTCTACGCCTCCAACCGCGGCGACGACAGCATCGCCATCTACGCCATCGACCAGACGAAGGGAACGCTGACGCAGGTAGCAATCACGCACACCGGAGGCAAAGAGCCACGCAGTTTCGAGATCGATCCCACCGGCACGCTTCTCTTCGCGGCCAACCAGAAGTCGGACAACATCGTTGTCTTTCGCATCGACCAGAAGACTGGCCAACTCACGCCCACGGGAAAGGTGCTCGAAGTTGGCTCGCCAGTCTCTGTGAAGTTCCTGGCAGTGGAATAGAAAGCTCCAAACCGCCTCCGACGGGAACGTGGTGCTGTTCTCGCCTGATGCGGTGTCTTATAGATGTATGTCGCGGATGATTCTTATCTTCGGGTTCGCGCTGTTCCCCAGTTATTTGTGGGCGCAGCCATCGGCTGGCGAAAAGACGGATCAGGCAGCCATTCAGCGGGCGAAGAGCGTTCTCGTGTCGTCCTTGGACAGCAGCCTGCCCAAGGTGAGCCTCGAGTTCTTTCTGAACTACGAAAGCGGAGGTGAAGATATCCGCTGGGAAGTGAACGATTGCGGAGAACAGACCGGCAACCCTGCAACGGATCGCGGCACTGACACTCCCATGTGTGTCGAGGCCGACTTCGCGAAAGACCAGACTGACGTGACCGTCCTAGTCTCGGTCGGAACTTTCCAGAAAGGACCGTCAGGCAAGCCCGCGCTATTCGGTGTGACCGTCCATGGCCCAAGCGGCAGAGTCCATTCCCTACGCCTGGGCGATCTGCCAAAGGAACTGCATCGTCCGGCACCGCGGATGCCGCGAGACCTGCCGGTCCCTGCCACTACTTCTTCTGTATGAATCTGCGCCGCACCAGATGTGTGTTCGCGTCCGGCTTGATCTCGTCGTATTTCAGGCAGGAGATTGAACCATCGACTTCGAGCACGGCTAGCGCGACCTGATCGCAGTTGTTGATGCCGTGCTCGCGCAGCGCACGGTGCAACTCATCCATGCTGACGCGTTCGCGAGCCATGTGCGGTTCGATGATCTTGCCATCGTGGATGAGCAGCGTGGGCTGGCCCTCGATCAAGCGGCGGAGGCGGCGGTTCGAGCCGGAAACAGCGGCAACGCCGTAGTTCAACACCAGCAGCGTGCAAGCCGCGACCGCGCCGCCCAGCAGCGACGTGTCTGGCCCGGTCATCGCGTTCTGTACGGAGTTCGAAAGCAGGAGCAGCAGCGTGAGGTCGAACGGGGTCATTTGTCCGACCTCACGCTTGCCGCTTAAACGCACACCAATCAGCACCAGCAGGTAGATGACGCCCGTGCGCAGCACGATCTGCAGCAGCACGTGCCCGCCGGGGAAGAACGCTCCGGTCATGCTCGGTTATCCATGCTGGTCAACCATGGTTAGTTGGCCGTCACCGGAACGGGAGCGCCCTTCGGCGTGCTCAGGTATCCCGTGGCTTTGTTCTTGTCCACCGTCCACACGACCAGCTCAAATAGCATGTGATCGCGGCCGGAGTAGAACTGGATCGGCTCGGAGACGTTGCGATCCTTCTTCTCGATCGTCTTGTCGTCGGAGGTTACGTTCATGGTGAACTTGCCCTTCTTCACATCGGCCTTCTTCAGTTGCAGGCTGACGGTCGAGACTGGCTGCGGCTTGGCACCCTTCAGCAAAGTGAACTCGTAGTAGTTACGATCGCCCTTGTGCTTCAGGATATCGAGGTCTCCGGCGGTGTGAGCAATCAATCCGCTCTGCACGCCGAGGTCGCCAATGGTGCTTTGCAGCTTGGCTTTGGTGGCTTCGAGATCGGCCTTGGTGGTAGCGACGTCGGTTTTCACACCGCCCACGTCGGTCTTCACGCCAGTGATTTCTCCGGACACGGCGCTGATCTGCTCTTTCTGTTCCTTCTCCAGGCGGCTCTCGGTAGCCTTCTGTTGCGCCCTCAACTCGGCCACGCGCTGGGCCAACTCCTGCTTGGTCAAGCCGACCTTCTCCCGCAGAGCATCGCCCTGCGATTCGGTCGTCTGCATGCGATTCATCAGTTCTTTGACCTGGGCCTGACTCTTGCCGAGGTCGTCCTGCAGGGCGCTCACTTGCTTTTGGGTGGTGTAGTGGGCATACCCGGAAACCGCCACAAAAGCTACCGCCAGCACAGTCAGAATCCACTTTCCGGCATTCGACTGATGTTCCATGTGCATCTGATCGCCTTCATCGGCCATACACTCTTCCTCCTCAGGAAGTTCAAGAATGATTGCAGGGATACTTTTAATTGTTCAGCAGGATCAACACAGTGTCAATTGGCTCATAGGATGCTCAGCGCCTGAGGGCCAAGGCCTCCCGCAGAACTGGCTCAGGATCGCGCCGGATCAGCGCGGCCTCCGGACCCAGCTTCTTCTCCAACTGCTTGCGCGCCACGACCAGCGGCTCGGGCACCGACGAGTTGGGAAGCGACTTCGTCAGATTCTCTGATTTCAAAAGGGACGCATAGGCCAGCCGCGCCGGAAAGCCCGTATCGCCGAGGAAGCGGCCGTAGACTGACCAGTCCTGCGCGCTCGCGCCGTTATCGCCATTCGACTGGTCGAGTTGCAAAGCGCGCTGGTAGAGGCGCAACGCATCATCCACTTTGCCGGCCTTGGTTTGTAAATCTGCCTCGTTTACATCAGCCAAGCTCTCAAGCTTCGGTTGGCTGGTCTGAACCGCGAGCTTTTCCGCCAGGCGATAAGACTGAACAGCCATTCCCAGCTGTGAGGAACGCGTTTGGCAATCCGCCAGGCGCAACACGATAGCGATGACGCGATCGGGCGTAGGCCGGTCTTTTGCCGGTTGCCGCGCCAGTGTTTCCAGAAACGCCGTGTAGTGCGACGCGGCATCTTGCGCTTTGCCTTCGCGATCCAGTTCGTCGGCGAGATACAGATGCACTAGCGACTGGTGCGGGTCGACGGCCAGGGCCTCGTTCCAACTCGCCAATGCCTGATCGCCGTGGCCACGCTGAACCGCCAGGAATCCGCGATCGACGAGCAGATTGGCATCCTTCGGCGCGTACTTGAGCGAAGCCTCGGTCAGACTATAGGCTTCGTCAATGCGGTTCTGATCGATCAGCAGACGCAGCAACCCCTGGCGCGCTGCCGGATCCGACGGATTGGCCTGCACTGCCCGCTTCCATGCAGCTTCCGCTTGTTGCGGCTCTCCATCTTCCATCTCTTTGCGGGCCAGGCGCATCTGCAACGAGCTGTCCAATCCGTTGAGCTTCGCGGCCCGCTGCAGGTCCTGCAAGTCGTCGGTGTTCAGAGCAAGGTAGTAGCGGGCCTGGTCAACCGTTCCCCACACCAGCATCAACAGCACAGCGCCCACCTTGACCCAACGCGCTCCGGCTGTGCTTCCGGCCAGCCATCGAGCAGCGGCTGCGATGGAACCGCCAGCCTCAGTGGCAGCATCCGCGATCTTGTCGCGCGAGTTGAGCAGCAGCGATGCGATGCGCCCATCGCGCAGCTTCCAGATGGCGCCATCGAGAATGAAGTGGTGAATGTTGACCAGCGCGGTAAAGATCAGGAAGCTGGACGCGAAATCATGATGGAACGCCTTGCTGGCCAACCACGGTCCGGGGACGAATAAGGCGATGCCTCCCGTGACCAGCACTCCGAAATAGGCCAAGGGCCGCCAGTTGCGCCCGGTCTTGCTTTCGCCCGCGGTTTCGCGGCGGGCGTAGTAACTGGTAATCCAGAGATACTGAGCCGAGTGCATTATGGCCAGCACGCCGGAACTGTAGCGGCTCTGCGGAATCGAGAGCCCCTTGATCAGCGAAATTGCCGCCGGCAGCAGGAACCACAGGAACTGCGAAGAGAACAGCGTCAGCGACGGAATCAGTTTTCGCCATCCCGTGCTTCGCGACAAGCGCGAGAGACCATAGACGGACAGAATGACAAACGCAGCACCGAGGACGACTTGCTCCCAACGGCTGACCGCGGCCGGAATTCCCAGCGAGATGAATAGAGAGTCCGTCGATGGCCCGGTGTGGAAGCCGAGGAACAGAATCAGATACGACGCGATGAACGCTCCGTACAGAGCCCTGCGCGTATTCTTGTCGGGATCCGCGCCGGCCCGGCGCGCGAACATCATGAACAGACCGTAGTTTTGCCCGCTGTAGTGCCACGGGCTCCACGTCAGATAGATGGTAAAGATCCAGGGCAGCAGCCGCAGCCAGAAATGCGACAGCAACAGCGTCGCCAACATCAGCGCGGTGATGTGTACCGTAAAGATGCGGTACTTCTGAAAATCTTCCGCGCGATGATAGGCGCGATAAATGGTCGCCATGTAATGCGGATAATTGAAGAACAGCGCCAGGGCATAAAACGCAACCGCCCAGGTTTGTGCGCTCGAAGGCAGCGCAAAATACGAGAGCAGCAGAAGCGGCGCGGACCACGCTCCGCAGCCCACGATCAGGTCAAGCCACGGACCGTAAATCCACGGCGCGGTTGGCGCCTGATCCTTCGATGTATGGTTGGGTCTTCCCATAAAGTAACCGCCACAGGCCTTGAACTGCGCGGCACTTCCTGTGCCGTCGTGCGTCATTGGCTTGTGTGGCTTGACGAAATTATAGGGGGGCGAACGGCAATCGAGCGTGCCTTGGTGGGTGCACTGCGGGTAACGAAAGTAACGACCACGTAACAGGCTAGAGGCGAAAGAAAGGACTCCAGTTAACGAACGGAAGAACTGTATTCCTCCTTCCGCACGGCGAGCCCTTTCTTGATCGCCATTAACTCGACGGCCTTGTGCGCGATGTGTTCGGCGCTGACTTCGAATTCCTTGATCAACTCCCAGGGAGCACCGGAGTCTCCGAAGCGGTCTTTTACGCCGATGGCTCCAGTGATGAAGGGCAAGCCATAGAGTTGGGGACTCTCTGTCAGAATGCCGCTGACGCGCCAAGCCAGCGCGCCGATCTGGTGTTCCTCGGCGGTGACGACAACCCCCGTCTCTCGCGCCGCGCGAATGATCGCTTCGGCATCGATGGGCTTTAAGGTGTGAATATTCAGAATGCGGGTCTCGTAACCGAACTCCTTTTTCAGGATGTAGGCGGCGCGCATTGCCTCGGGAACCATCGGTCCGCAGGCAACGATGCTGAGATCCTCGTTCTCGTTCTTATAGGTTGAAGCCAGCACGGTTTCAAAGGCTTCCAGGAAATTCGGCCCCTCGCGCCGCAAGCGAGTCACGTTCGCCTGACCGAAGACAAAAGGCGTGTTCTCGTCGGTGACGATCGGCGTGGCCTCGCGCGCGAAGCGGATGTACTTCGGGCCCTTATGTTGCAGCAGCAGGTAGTTGGTCGCTTTGCGGGTCTCGACCACATCGCAAGGCACGACCACCGACATATTCGGCAGACCCTGCATAGCGAAGAGATCTTCGAGCGCCTGATGGGTTGCACCGTCAGGGCCAACGGAGACCCCGCCATGCGCGCCGGCGATCATCACGTTGAAGTTCCCGTAGCAGACGGAGGTGCGAATCTGGTCGAGATTGCGGGCTGCGGCAAACGTGGCATAGGTTCCCAGGACGGGCAACTTTCCTTCCCGGGCCAGGCCGGCCGCAGCCGAGGTGGCTGACTGTTCGGCGATGCCCATGCTGATCCAGCGCTTCTTCCGGTCAGGCTTCCCGGCATAGAAATCGCTGATGGTGATGGATCCTGAAATATCGAGCCCCAAGCAGACCACGCGCTCGTCATCGCCGTTCTCCGCCAGCGACTGACCGAAGCCCTTGCGGGTCGGCTCCATTTTCACTTTCATCGTGTCGCCCGCATTCCACCAGTAATTGCGGGTGAATTTGGGCATCTTGGCTTCGAGCTTGCGATCGACTTCTGCCTGGTAGTGCTGCGCTTTGTCCAGCAGGTGCTGCACTGGAATTCGGTCGAACAGGGCGAGTTCCTGCAGGCCTCTCAGCAATTCGTCATAATTCGGCGTCTTGCCGTGCCAGCCGGCCTTATCCTCCATGAAGCTGACGCCTTTGCCTTTCACTGTGTCGGCGAGAATCATTACCGGACGTCCCTTCACGCTCCTCGCCTGCTCCAATGCGTCGACCACTTGGTTCATATCGTGGCCATCGATGCGCATCACGTCCCAGCCGAAGCTGGCGTATTTTGCGGCCAGCGGCTCGACCTGCATCACGTCCTTGACCAGGCCATCAATCTGCAGGCGATTGCAGTCGATGATGGCGATGATGTTGTCGAGTTGGTAGTGTCCGGCCTCCATGGCCGCTTCCCATACCTGGCCTTCCTGCTGCTCTCCGTCGCCCATGAGGCAGAAAATCTTGTGCTTCCTGCCGTCGAGACGAGCGGCCAGCGCGAGGCCTACCGCAATGCTCAAGCCCTGTCCTAAGGACCCAGTGGAGGCTTCGACGCCCGGCAGCTTGAGCCATGCGGATGACCCTGGAAGGGCGAACTCAGCTTGCGCAGCGTGACCACGTCCTCGATGGGACAGAATCCGGCGAAGGCGAGGCCGAGGTACAAACTGGGAGCTTTGTGTCCGGTGGACCAGATGATGCGGTCGCGCCCAGCCCATTCGGGATTCTGCGGATCATGGTTCGCAATCTTCAGGTAGAGCGCCGCGGTGATGTCCATGATGGAGAGCGTGCCACCGGCATGCCCCGAACCGGCCGCGTGCAGGGCGACCAGATCATAGCCGCGCATCAGGTTGGCCGCGTCTTTCAATTCTTCGATGGAGTATTGGCGGAGGACTTTTCCGCTGGTGGAATCGGTGAGGGCCATGGCCTCTCCTTACTTTAGCGCCGGACATTTGGGTGCCGGACAGCTTTGCGCCGGATCATGAAGCGCACAGAACGTGCTCCAGTGAGGCTATCCGGGGAGGAAAGGCTGGGGCTGTGATGGAAATCACATTGGGAGGTGACCCAAGTTAGCTATGTGGCGTGGGCGCCCTCGCCCGCGCGCTGCCTACGGCATGCACCCCGTTGGTTGCGAGGAAATGTTTCGTCAACAGCCTTAATGCTGAGTCGTCTGGTGAAAATAGTTGCATTTTCGATGGCTACAGCACGCGGGCGGGGGCGCCCGCGCCACTTACGGTTATTCAAAACTTCCAGCGCGTGGATTTGGTTTGGAAGAACTTTTCCCACATGGCGAAGACGACTTTGGGGCGAACCACAAAGACGGGCTCTTTCATGGAGAGGATGTCGTCTTTCATCGAGGACATGTCGAAATTGTATTTGGGCTTGTACCTGGCCATGAACTTGCGGCGCGCCGCGATGTCAGTGATCTCCGCGATACCTTCGACAATCACAGCTTCGTTGGCATGCTCGGTGCAGACAACGCAGTTGGGATTGCTCGCCAGGTTGCGGGCCTTGCGCGACTGGCTGCCAGTGCTGAAGAGCAGACGTCCGTCTTGCCAGAGACCCCAGACGACCATGGTGTGCGGGGAGCCGTCGGGCTTCACCGTGGTAATCCAGTAGTTGTGCGACTTCTTCAGCCGCTGTTCGGCCCAGGACCAGGGCAGCAGGCCCTTGGTGCCTTCAGGAAAACCATAGCCGGGGGCTTGCGGGCGGCTGGCTTTGGGAGTGGCGGGATGACGTTTGATTTTCTTCCCTGACATGAAGGCTCCCCAGAATGAACCACGGAGGGCATAGAGGACACGGAGGTCAGCCTCCGGGCTTCGTTCATCGTCTGCTACAGATTCTTCTTCGTCCACTGATCGATGCGGTCGAGGGCCTGCTGCAGGTTNNACGCTGAAGCGCAGGTAGCCTTCGCCGAATTCACCAAAGGCGGTGCCGGAGAGCGCGGCCACTCCGGCCTGCTCAAGCAGCGCGTCAGCCAGAGGCTTCGACGTCCATCCCGTCTTCTTGATGTTGGGGAAGACGTAGAACGCGCCTTTGGGCATGCGGCAGGAGAAGCCTTTGATCTTGTTGAGCCCGGCGACGAAGGCGTCGCGTCGGCGCTGGAATTCGTCGCGCATGTGGTCGACGGAACTCTGATCGCCGCGGATCGCTTCGATGCCGGCAACCTGCGTGAAGCTTGCCGTGCAGGAGTTGGAGTTGGTCATCAAGCGTGTCATGTGCGCCGCGAGGTCAGCACGCATCACGCCGTATCCCATGCGCCATCCGGTCATCGCGTACGTTTTCGAGAAGCCGTCGAGCAGGATGGTGCGCTCCTGCATGCCGGGCACCGACATGATGGAGAAGTGCTGGCCTCCATCGAACAGCAGGCGGCTGTAGATTTCGTCCGACAGGATCATCACGTTGCGGTCGCCGATTATCTTGGCGATCTGTTCGATTTCGCGACGCTCCAGAACGCCTCCCGTGGGATTCTGCGGCGAGTTCAGGATGATGAGGCGGGTGCGGTCGTTGATGAGTGACGCCAGTTCGTTTACGTCGAGGGAGAAGTCGCGCTCTTCGCGTAGTTGGATAGGCACGGCGCGTCCACCGACGTAGTGGATCATCGACTCGTAAATCGGGAAGCCGGGGTTGGGATAGATGACCTCATCCCCTTCATCAATGAGCGACAGGATCGTGAAGAAAATGATGGGCTTGCCGCCGGGGACGACCACGACTTCATCGCTGGTGACTTTCACGCCACGGGTGCGACTGACGTATTCGGCTAGCGCCTGGCGAAGATCGGGCAGGCCGGCGGAGGGACCGTAGTGGGTCCAACCCTTGCGGAGGGCGTCAACGCCGGCATCGACGACGTTGGCTGGCGTGTCGAAGTCTGGTTCGCCGATTTCAAGGTGAATGATGCTCTTGCCCTGGCGCTCCAGCGCGCGCGCCTTGTTCAGAACTTCGAAGGCGGTCTCGGTGCCGAGCCGCGACATGCGGCGGGCTAGATGCAATTCGTACTGGGTGGTTTGCGCCATGATGAGAAAACTCCTGAAGAAGCCAAACGGCATATTATACGCCGCGATTGAGGACACGAATTGGCCGAGCGCAGGCGTAGACTCGCGTGAATAGACGGAGGAAGACATGAACTCATATCTCGACGAACTCTATGCGCACCAGGAATGGGCCGACGCGGAGCACTGGCGCGCGATGGAGGGGCACCCGGCGGCCCTGGCCGACAAAGCGATCCGCGAGCGGCTGCTGCATATTCATCTGGTGCAGCATGGGTTCTTGTGGGTGACGAGTCCGCAGCGGCCAGAGTTCGCCTTCAAGAAGCTGGAAGACTTCCCTTCCATGGCGGAACTGAAGGTCTATGCACGGCAAGGTCTCAATGAGCTTGGCGAGTTATTGAAGCAGACGGATCAAGGTCGGATGGAAGAGATCATCGAAAGTGCCATGGTTCAAGCCGCCCGCGAAGATCAGCGTGCGTCAGGCTCTCACGCAGGCGGCGATGCACAGTCACTATCATCGCGGGCAAAACGCGACGCGATTGCGGGAATTGGGCGGGGTGCCTCCGATGACGGATTTCATCGTCTGGCTGAAGGACGGGCAACCGGCGGCGCGGTGGAGTTGATGATATTCCGTAGAGACGTTGCTCGCAACGTCTCTGCCCGGCAGCGGCTGATCTGTGGGTGGACCGAAGACGTAGCAAGCTACGTCTCTACGAGGTTGGATTATTCCGAGACGCTGTGCTCTTCGTTTTGCGCGCGTAGTACGCGGTCGACGGAGTACGGCGCGCGGCGACTGGGCTCGTGGTAGTGACGGACTTGCATTTCGCCCAGCAGGCCAATCGCGAGAAGATTCAGGCCACCGATGAGCAGTCCCAGAGCCGCCATCATCAGCGGGCCATGTTCGGCCATCACCGGGACGTGTCGCAGGAACTTTTCCAGGCCGAGCCAGAGCACGAGCGCGCTACCCCCGAAGATGCTCATCATGCCGACGCTGCCGAAGAAGTGCAGCGGGCGCGATAAATAGCGCAGCAGGAAGCGAATCGTGAGCAGGTCGAAGAAGACGCGGAAGGTGCGGGTGATGCCGTAGTGCGAAACGCCGCGCTCGCGGTTCACGTTGCGGATGGCAACTTCGCAAATCGTGGCACCATGCCACGAGGCGAGCGCCGGAATGAAGCGGTGCAGTTCGCCGTAGAGCGGAACCTGCTCGAGAATGTCGCGGCGGTAGGCTTTAAACGTAGTACCGAAGTCGTGGATATCGACGCCGCTGATCTTGGCCATCATCCAGTTGGCGATGCGCGAAGGGATACGGCGCATCCAGAAATTGTCGACGCGGACTTTGCGCCATCCGCTGACGATGTCGTAGCCCTCAGCAATCTTTTCCAGGAACAGCGGGATGTCGTTGGGATCGTGCTGCAGATCGCCGTCCATGGCGATGATGTACTCGCCGCGGGCATGGTCGAACCCGGCCGCGAGGCCCGCGGTCTGGCCGAAATTGCGGCGCAGCTTGACCACGGTCACGCGGCTGTCGACGGCTGCGATTTCGCGCAGCATGGCGAAGGTGTGGTCGGCGGAGCCATCGTCCACGAGCACGATTTCGAAGGTTTCGCCGTGCGCCTCCATCACCGCTTTCAGGCGGTCGTAGAGGTCGGTGACGTTCTCTTGCTCGTTATGCAGCGGGACGACAATCGAGTACTTGGGCACAGTCTTCCTATTATAGACGGAAAAGCAATTCTCAGTTCCCGCTTAGCAGTTCTCAGTTGGGTACCTTGGGGTGGGGGTTAGGATCGGCGCGGGTACACCAACCGCACGCGGGAACAATCCAGAGGCTCGATGTTGTGATGACGGTCACAGAGGACACGGGGCAGTTCCGCCTAGGATGGGGTAGAGCGGTCCAGCACTGCGGCGAGCAAGCCCGGTGATCGACGAGGTATATGCCAAAGAAAGTTCGGGTGGGGATTCTCGGGTACGGGCGGATGGGGCGCGAATTTGTTGCCGCGATGCAAGATAGCGAGCTTTGGGATGTGGCTGCGGTGTACGACATCTGCGGGCAAGCGCGCCAGTTGGCTCGGCAGAAGGTGCCGAACGCGAAAATCTACGCCGATCCGGAGGCCATTTTTGGCGACGCGTCGATTGAGGCAGTCGGATTGTTTACGCTTGCGGATGCGCGGCCGCAGCAGATCCGGCAGGCGCTAGCGAACCGGAAGCATGTGCTGGCGGAAAAACCGATCGGGCCCGACGTCGCCACGGAATGGCAACTGGTACGCGAGATCGAAGCCAGCGACCGGCTGGTGGCGGTGAATCTGTTCAATCGGAATGCCTGGTATCACAAGGAAATTCAGCGCTTCATCGCCGAGGGTGAGATTGGCGACCTGGCGGTGATCCGGGTCTGCCACATGACGCCGGGGCACATGCCGCTCGAAGGACACGCTCCAGAAGGGCCGCCGTTCCATGACTGCGGCATGCACTATGTCGACGTGGCGCGCTGGTACGCTCAGAGTGAATACAAAACCTGGCATGCCCAGGGCATACGCGCGTGGGGTTACAAAGATCCGTGGTGGGTGCAGGCCCACGGCACCTTCGCCAATGGCGTGGTGTTCGACATCACGCAGGGATTCATCTACGGGCATCTTGCGACGGAACAGCCGCACAATTGCTACGTGGATGCGATCGGCACGAAAGGCGTCGCACGCATGCGGCATGATTTTGCGGAGGCGACCGTGGAGCTGTATGGCGTCCACCGCACGCTTTGCAAAACGGCGGCGTTCAACGATAAGAAACTGGACGTGATGGTCGACGTTGTCGCGCGATCCATCCTGGCAGGAACAAACCTGGGGTTCCCGCAGGCGCGGGACAGCGTCATCGCGTCGGAAGTGAGCTGGGCAATCCTGAACGATGCCATCGCCAACGTTCCACCGGTACGCGGCACCCCGGAAGAAATGCAGCAGATTCTGGAGCATCGCCGCAATCTGCTGAATGGGTTTGGGCTGCCCGTCAGGAAACAGGAGTTGCCGGAAACCCAACTGGTGGAGGACTGAGGAGGCGAGTCTAGGCCGGTTGAGAAGGTCAAAACCCCGCCCTGTCGCACAAAACGCGACAAGGACGGGGCACCCGAGTTCGATTTCAGCCTTGTTCTTTGAGCTTCAGCTTCGACTTGTTTTCTTCCATAAAGGATTTGATCTCGTTGGCGGCGCCGAGCAGGCGGTTCCATTGTTCATAGTAGAGAGTAACGGGAAAACGGCCGAGGCCATAGACGCTGACTCCGCCTTTTTCTCCGACCTTGAAAATGAGATCTCCG
The DNA here is from genome assembly GCA_003134655.1 of Acidobacteriaceae bacterium. GTDB lineage: Bacteria > Acidobacteriota > Terriglobia > Terriglobales > Acidobacteriaceae > Sulfotelmatobacter. The sequence continues at coordinate 135,368 of PLBY01000085.1, read as the reverse complement.
CTGCGTTTCTTGGTTTCGACTTCCTTTTCGAGCTGAGACAGCTTGGCTTTGAGTTCTTCGTAGGTGGGTTCTGACATAGTTTCCTCGCGTTTGATATGAGTGCTTTATGAACGGAATCCCCGGTTTACGACATGGTTTCAAGATCTTGCGGGAATTCAATCAGTGCCCGCCCAGTCGGTCAGCACGTGCACTCCTTCTATAGTAACTTGCCCGGAGTTGCGTGGTGGTGGATAACCCTTATAAGCTGAACAGAGTCTAATCCCAAAGCGGGAAAGCTGTTGTCTGGGGTTCGTGAATGCGTTTCTGGGGAAAATGGTCGGCTTGGCTGTGCCTGTCCTTGATGTTGTGGACGGTGGCGGCGGAGTCTACCCATAATCACCCCACCCGAACCGAATCGGCTTCCTGTTCGATATGCGTGGTGGCGCACAGCGCCAGCCCCGCTGTGAATTCCAGCCAGACCGGTCCAGTATTTGCGCCGATTGGTTTGCTGCGAGAAGAAGATGTTGTTGCGAAGACCCGGTTCGATTTCTTCGACCGGGGCATTCGCGGTCCTCCTGTCCTGTAGGGATCCCCACAAATTGATAGTTTCGGCTGGGCATTAAAAGGCTCAGGCCGGGCCTATTCCCCATTGATCTTGTCTTCTTTCTTCATACAGGAGGGCTTATGCCTATTCTTCATACCAGGCGCTGGGGCGCTTTAGTAGTGGCCGCGTTGGGGCTGGCGGTAACGGTCGCGGGCGCGCAGTCCGTGGGCAATTCTGGTTCGGTAAACGGAACCGTGCTCGATCCGACAGGAGCGGTGGTGGCGGGCGCACGAGTCGAGATCCGCAATCCCGTGAGTGGGTTTGATCGCTCCACTACGACCGACAACGACGGGAAATTTGCCTTCACGAATATTCCTTTTAATCCCTATCACCTCACCGTGACGGCGTCTGGCTTCATGATGTCGGCGCGGGATGTGGAGCCGCGGTCTTCAGTGCCAGTGAGCGTCCCCGTCAAGCTGGAGGTTGCAGGATCGACGACCGCTGTAACGGTGGAAGCCGAAGGCGGCGACCTGGTAGAGAACGATTCCACGTTCCATACCGACGTGGACAAGAACCTGTTCGACAAGCTGCCGCTGGAGAGCCAATCGTCGTCGGTGAGTTCGCTGGTGACGCTCTCGACGCCGGGAATCACCGCGGACTCGAACGGACTGTTTCATGGCTTGGGCGACCACGCGGAGAATTCGTTTTCGGTGGATGGGCAGCCGATCACCGACCAGCAGAGCAAGATTTTTTCCAACCAGATTCCGCTGGATGCGATTCAGTCGATGGAGGTCATCGCGGGCGCGCCGCCGGCGGAGTATGGCGACAAAACCAGCGTGGTCATCAATGTGACTACGCAGTCGGGGCAGGGTGTGACCATGCCGCACGGCAGTGTGACGACTTCCTATGGTTCGTTTGGAACCAGCAACGTGGACTTCAATCTCGCCTACGGTGGCAAAAATTGGGGGAACTTCGTTTCGGCGAGCGGGCTGAACAGCGGGCGATTTCTGGATCCGCCGGAGTTTGTCGTAATGCACGACAAGGGCAACCAGGAAGACGTGTTCGACCGCGTGGACTACCAACTTTCGACGGCGGACTCCGTTCATCTCAACCTCGGCTACACGCGGTCGTGGTTCCAGACGCCAAACTCGTTCGATTCGCAGGACGCGACGGCGTGGAATCGAGTGGTCGTGAACAATGGCGGGCTCGATCCGCAGGGAAACGTTGTAGGGCCGGCCGACCAGCGCTCGCAGATCAACACATTCAACATCGCACCATCCTGGACTCGGCTGATCAGTTCGACGGCTGTGTTTACGCTGGGCGCGTTCGTCCGGCGCGACCAGTTTAACTACTACCCGAGCGGCAATCCTTTCGCGGATCTCGGTCCGATCAATCTGCAGCGCGAAACCGTGGGACAGAATCGCGACCTTACGAACGCTGGGGTGCGCTCTGATCTTTCCTACGTCAAAGGGATTCACAACCTGAAGGTGGGAGCGGTTTACCAGCAGACATTTCTGGATGAGCACGACCGGCTCGGGATCGTTGATCCGACGCTGCTGCCTTCACTGGTCGACGCCAATGGCGTTCCCTGCTACAACGCGGCGACGCATCAGGCCATCGCCGCACCGTGTACGAACTTGATTCCGTACGATCTCACGCAGCCGGGCGGAGGCAGTCTTTATACGTTCAATGGCCATACCGACGTGAAGGAACTCGCGCTCTATGTGCGCGACAGCATCACAAAGGGAAACTGGTCGATGAATCTGGGGCTGCGCGCGGACTTCTACAACGGTCTGAGCACGCACCGCGAGGCAGAGCCGCGATTGGGAGTGGCTTACAACATCAGGAAAACCAATACCGTCCTGCGAGTTTCGTATGCGCGTGTGCTGGAGACTCCGTTCAACGAGAATCTGGTGCTGGCCAGTGAGGGATGCAACAACGTGGTTTTGAATCCTCTGCTGGGCTGCTTTGCGCAAGGGCAGGTCACGCCGTTGAGTCCGGGGTGGCGCAACGAGTTTCATGCCGGCATTCAGCAGGCGTTCGGACGTTATCTCGTCTTCTCCGGCGAGTACATCTGGAAGTACACGCATGACGGGTACGACTTCAGCATTCTGGGCAACACGCCGATTACATTTCCAGTGGAGTGGGAGCGCTCGAAGATTCCGGGATATGCGGGACGGGTGAGCGTGCCGAACCTCCACGGGTTCTCGGCGCTGGCCGTGTTCTCGAGCGTGGCCGCGCGGTTCTTCACGCCGCAGGTGGGCGGCGCGGGAGCAGTGCCTTCGGCCGTGCTCGCTGGCGGATCGGTTCCCTTCCGAATTGATCACGACGAGAAATTCAATCTGACGACTCACTTACAGTACCAGCCCTGGAAGACGGGACCGTGGTTCGGATTCAACTGGCGCTACGACAGCGGTCTGGTCGCAGGCCAGACTCCTTGCTATGGCGGCAACTGCGCACAAACCACGGTTGATTCAATCGGGGCTCCCGCGATCGCGATGACGGATTCGTTTGGAGTTCCGTTGAGCGCCGATCAGGAATTCGAAGCGGGACTGTTCTGCGGATCACTGCGTGCAACGCCGACGCAAGCCCTGCCGAATCCTTGTCCGGTGTCGCAGTTTGGGTCGAGCCTGTTGCAGGTGCCGGCGCCGAACTCGGAGAACGACGACAAAAATCCTCCGCGGATCGCGCCGCGCAATCTCTTCGATGTCGCGGTTGGGCAAGACAACATCTTCAAGGGTGACAGGTACAAAGTGAGCTTGCGTCTGACGGCCATCAATGTGACCAACAAATATGCGCTTTACAACTTTCTTTCGACGTTCAGCGGGACGCATTACGTGACGCCGCGAACCCTGACGGCGGAGTTGGGCTTCCACTTCTAGCGCTGCATGTACTTTGTAAACGAATGTAAAAACAGCGCCAGAAGGCAACTTTGCGGCGGATTGGGGTTGGTAGAATAAAAGAAATCGCCATTCCAGTCCGCGCATCTACTTGCAGGTGGGGGAGATCATTGTTTATTAAGTTCGCCGCAAGACTCACGGTGTGCTTTGCGCTCACCATCCTTTGCCCATCGCTGAGCGCCGCCCAGCAGAGCACGCCATCATCAAGTCCGGATTCACCGGAACAATCGCAGGCGCAGACTCCCGCGCCGGGCCAGGCTCCAGCTGCGGTGCAGCCGGGGCCGCAGAGTAAAGACAAGAAGACCCAGGATGCAACCGGCCAGGGCAAAACCGCAGGCACCTCGAATGACCGGCTTCTCTTTGCCCTCCCGAACTTCTTGAGCCTGGAAAATGGCGGTAAGGTTCCGCCGCTGACGGCCAAGCAGAAATTTGCAGTCGTAGCGCGGGGTACGTTCGATCCCGTGCAATTCCCGTGGTGGGGCTTGCTGGCAGGCATCAATCAAGCGGACAACGCCGAGCCCGCCTACGGGCAGGGCTTTGAGGGCTATGCCAAGCGCTACGGAACGACTGCTGCGGACGGCATCATCGAGAACTTTATGACGGCTGCCGTTCTGCCCGCGCTGCTGCATCAGGACCCGCGCTTCTTCCAGTCCGGCAAGGGCGGGTTTGCGCGCCGGGGTGGCTATGCGATCAGCCGGATCTTCGTCACCCGAGGTGATTCCGGGCATTCGCAATTCAACTACTCCGAGGTTTTTGGAAGCGCCTTAGCGGCCAGCATTTCGACCTTCAGCTACCATCCGAGGAGTACATACCTCAGCACTCCAACCAACCCGCACCTGTTTATTCCTTCCGACCGAACCTTGGAGAACACGGCCAAAGTGTGGGGCACGCAGGTCGGCCTCGACACGTTCACTATCGTCCTGAAGGAATTCTGGCCTGACATCCACCGTGCAGTATCGCGCAAGCACAAGACTGATCCCGGTAACTCTACCCCGCCTCCGGCTCCGTAGCGTTCGAACATCCGCACCTGATGCGCGCTTGACCGTACTCATGTGATTTGAATCACAGCGTGGGCGGCGGCGTCTCCCTAATATCTCCCCAGTTGTCGAGCTGTGCCGAAGCCCCAGCTCGGCTTTGGACTGCCCGATGGGGAGATGCTCATGAAATGGATGCTGGTGATGGTTGCAGCCGCTGTGCTTGCAGTCGGACTGTATGCCAGCGGCCCGCAATCCTCTGTCAGCGCAATCGTCGTGGACTATCCGTCGGAAGGATCGCTGTTTCCGCCTGACATTATTGCGCCGACGTTCCAGTGGCGCGATGCGGAGGCGGCGGCGACGGCGTGGCGGATTGACGTTACGTTCGCCGACCGCGCGCACGCTCTACAGTTTTGGTCGCAGGGCGAGAAGATGAAACTGGGGGAACTGGACACGAGCCTGGTCGGCTACGTGCCGCCTACTCTTACGCCCGAGCAGGAAGCGGCACACATCTGGAAGCCGGACCCGAAGACCTGGGCCGAAATCAAGAAACACTCAGTCAAAGGCCCCGCCACTGTCATCTTCACGGGGTTTCGCAGTGAGAACGCGGGCGAACCGGTTTCGCAGGGCCAAGTGCGAATCCAAACTTCGACCGATCCGGTGGGAGCACCCATTTTCTATCGCGATGTTCCTCTCATTCCAACACCGCCGGAGCAGGGCGAGCGCGGAGTGATCAAGCCGCTGCCGGATTCTGTTCTGCCTAAGATCAAGTGGCGGCTTCGCTATATTTCCGGCACCGAGAACAAGGTGGTGATGGAGGGGCTGCCAACGTGCGCGAACTGCCATTCCATTGCGCGCGATGGCAAGACGCTGGGGATCGACGTGGACGGGCCGCAGAACGACAAGGGGTTGTACGGGCTGATTCCGATCCACAAAGTCAGTTCGATCAGCAATGATTACATCATTCACTGGAGCGCGTTCAGCGACAAGCTGGCGCAGAAGCGCTTCGGATTCATGTCGCAGGTCTCGCCGGATGGAAAGTACGTCATCACGTCGATCGACGTGCCGGGTGGGCACGGGACGCGAGTGGTGGACCGCCTCTACAACGGCTTCTTCACGGACTACGGATTCGGGCAGGTGTTCTTTCCCACGCGGGGAGTGCTGGCGTGGTACAGCAAGGAGACCGGTAAGCTGCATGTTCTCCCGGGAGCGGATGATCCGAACTTTGTACAGACCAGCGCGTTCTGGAGTCCCGACGGCAAATATCTGGTGTACTCGCACGGCGTGGCAAAGGATCCGTATGAGACGGGGCATCCGAGGGCGCTGTATGCCAACGATCCCAACGAAACGCAGATGCAGTATGACCTGTATAAGATCCCGTTCAACGACGGCAAGGGCGGCAAGGCCGAGAGACTGATCGGCGGTTCGGAAAATGGGATGAGCAACAATTTTCCGAAGGTGTCCCCCGACGGCAAGTGGATTGTGTTTGTGCGCAACAAGAATGGGCTGCTGATGCGGCCGGACAGCCACTTGTACATCGTGCCGTTTGCGGGCGGGAAAGAGCGGCTGCTCAACTGCAATCTGAAGACGATGAACTCCTGGCACAGTTGGTCGCCGAACGGGCGCTGGCTGGTGTTCTCGTCGAAGACTCCGTCGCTTTATACGCAGATGTACCTGACGCACATTGATGAGAATGGAAATGACACTCCGGCCGTTCTGATTGAGCACGCCACGGAGTCAAATCGCGCGGTCAATATTCCTGAATTTATGAACATCGCGCCCGGCGGTCTGGAGAAGATCGACGCGCCCGCGACGGAGTTCTACCGGCTGTTCGACGTCGCGGTGCAGTTGGCCGACAAGAAACAGTATGACGCCGCGGTGCCGGCGTGGAAGCAGGCTCTGGCGCTGGCGCCGGAAGATCCGCGGGGTCACAACAATCTGGGCGTGGCACTGGTAGCGACGGGAAAATTTGACGAAGCCATTGTGGAGTACAAGAAGTCGCTGGAGCTGAATCCTTCGAGTTCTCAGACTCACAATAATCTGGGAAGCGCGCTGGCGGAAGCGGGACGGGTGGACGAAGCGCTGCCGGAATTCCAGAAAGCGGTGGAGTTGAATCCGGACAACGGGGCGGCGCGTGTCAATCTAGGAAATGCTCTGGCCGCTAACGGCGGGCATCTGGACGAAGCCATTCAACAGTTGAACAAGGGCATCGAACTGCAGCCAGAATCGGCGAGCGCGCAGAACGGACTGGGGGTCGCACTGGCGCGGGCGGGCAGGCTGGACGATGCCGTGCTGCACATGGAGAAAGCCGTTTCTCTCGCACCGCAAGCGGCTGATTATCGCTATAACTTCGGGCGCGTGCTGGCGGCGAAGGGAGATCTTCCGGCGGCGGTGGTGCAGTTCGAGGAGGCCGCGAAACTCTCTTCTATGCAAGAACCGACGATTCTCGAAATGCTGGCGGCAACGTATTCCGACACCGGTCGTTATTCGGAGGCCGTGAGCACGGCGCGGAGCGCGTTGGAGTTGGCGGTCCGGCAGCAGAACGACGGGCTGGCTGCGAGGTTGAAGGCGAGTTTGGCGCGGTACGAGGGGCTGGCGCGCAGTGGGACGGGACCGACGGCGACACCGTAGGGACTCGCCTGCGAGGCCAAGATGGCCTCGCGACAGCCGGCAGGATGCCGGCGCTACTTACATCGTTCGCTTGGGCTCGAAAGCCCGGTCCACTACCAGTTCGGGATGCAGGCGCCGAAACGTCTCGGCCACGTGGCAGTTCCAGCAAACCGGTTGGTATCTGGAGAAAACATCGGGAAGCTGTTCGGGGCGGAACTCGCGCCACTCGGTGGTCTTGAAATCCGGGCCCAGCAATGCAGGCGCGTGATCCAGATGATGAAGCTCGCCGATCGGCTTGTGGCAGAACGCGCAGCTCTTCCCTTCGTACCATTGCGCGACGATGTTCCAGACCAGGCAGTTGGCGGGACCGACCTCGATCTGGCTCAGGCATTCCTGGCCGCAATCCTGACGCTCGGGCCAGCGCGAACATTCCTTCAGACGCAGCGTTGGCTCAGCGAGGAAGGCTCCGACAGCGGCTTCACCGGCGGCAACGTCCACGGCTTCCGGTTCGTGGGTCTCGGGACAAGTGATGAGGCGTTTTCCGCGATAGCTGAAATAGGCTCGGATTCCGGGGATGGCACGAAAAACGAAGAGACCAGCTGCCAGCGCAACGACGACAAATGTAATGAACTGTGTGACCGTCATGGAGCACCTCCGGAAGGCGGCTGTCAGCCGTCAGCTATCAGCTATCAGCTTTCAGCAAAACGACTGGTACGCCCCAGTCTGGGCATTTACAGGATGAGTGCGAGACGTTGATTGTGCGGTGCCCTCCATCACCCGAAAATGTGATTGGGATCACTGGTGGTGGTCAGCACGGCGGGCGAGACGCCCGCCGGGCGGCGGCGCTACTCTACTGACCGACAGATGACGGATGATGGCTTCCGCGCAGCTGCATCTTTACGGCGACCGACAGGCGGCGGATGCCCTCATGGATCACGTCAGGCTGACAGTATGAGAAGTTCAGACGCATGTGGTGGCCGCCCTCGTGCCCGTTGTTCGCGTAGAACGGTCCGCCGGGAACGAACGCGACATTCTCGGCCAGGGCCGCGGTCAGCAGCGTTTGCGAATCGTTGCCTTCCGGCATGTTCACCCAAAGGAAGAGGCCGCCCTGCGGATGAGTCCACGTCACTTCTGGTGGGAAGTATTCATGCAAAGCGTTGAGCATGGCGTCGCGGCGCTCGCGATAGACCTGGCGAATCAGCTTGACGTGCTGATCGAGGAAGCCGTCGCGGGCGACCTCATACGCGACATACTGGTTGAAGGTGGAGGTGTGCAGGTCGGCGGCCTGCTTCAGTTGCACCAGTTTGCTGATCACATCTTCGGGAGCGACGATCCACGCTAGACGGATTCCCGGGGCCAACGTCTTCGAGAAGGTGCTCAGGTAGATGACGTTGCCGAGAGTGAATCCGTTGTCCCGGCGCAGGTTCTCGCGGTCGAGCACCACGAGCGGCGAGATGTGCTGACCTTCGTAGCGCAGCTGGCCATAGGGATCATCTTCGATAATGGGGATGCCGTATTTGTCGGCAAGCAGAATGAGTTGGTGGCGGCGACCTTCGGAGAGCGTGACTCCCGCGGGGTTCTGGAAGTTCGGGAGCACATACATGAACTTAGGACCGGCGCGTAAGCTGGGATCGAGTTGGTCGGTGAGCAGGCCGTCATCGTCGACCGGGACGGAAACATATTGCGCGCCGTAGACGTTGAACGCCTGCAGGGCGCCAAGGTAGGTGGGGGCTTCGACCAGGACGCGGTCGCCGCGATTGATGAGCAATTTGCCGATCAGATCGAGAGCTTGTTGCGATCCGGAAGTAATAAGGACGTTCTCAGCGCTGGCGACGATGCCATAGCGTGCCAGGTTGTGCGCGATCATCTCCCGTAAGGGTTGGTAGCCCTCAGTGGCGGAATATTGCAGAGCCTCGGCGCCGTGCTCGGTGAGGACTTTGTGGCAGGCTTCCTCGAAGCGCTTGACCGGGAAGACGTCGGGGGCAGGTAGGCCGCCGCCGAACGAGATGATTTCAGGCTTTTGTGTGACTTTCAGAAGTTCGCGGATGGCGGAGCTCTTGACTCCGAGCGTACGTTGCGCGTACCGCGACTTCCAGAGCGTGGACATGCGCGAATGCCTCCTCGCAGAGAAAGTTTCAAAGTTTCAAGGTTTCGAAGGTTTCAAAGACAAAACCCGATGCACTTTGAAACGTTGAAACTCTGAAACCTTGCACTTCCTAGTCTTCGCCAACCAACTCTGGCTCTACTGACACGTGCACGTGGGGGTGCGCGTAGGTGCCGTTTTCCTGCGCATCGACGACCGCGATCGCGGCCACATTGACCACGACTTCGACCGTTGCGGAACGTTGCAGCACGTGGACCGGGCGGCTCATGCCCATCAGAATCGGGCCGATCAGTTCGCCGCCGCCGATCTTCGCCACCAATTTCGTTGCAATATTGGCGGATGCGAGGTCGGGGAAAATGAGTACGTTGGCGCCGCCCTTCAGGGAGCTAAATGGATACTGCTCTTCGATGATCTCGGGAGAGAGGGCCTCGTCGGCCATGATTTCTCCGTCGACGATCAGGGTGGGGTCGGCGAACTTGATCAGTTCCACAGCCTTGCGCACCTTGGTGCAAATAGGGTGATCGACGCCGCCGAAGCTGGAGAACGAAAGCATGGCAACGCGGGGGATGAGGTCGAAGCGGCGCGCCATGTGGGCCGTGCAGAGCGCGATCTCGACCAGATCTTCGGCTGTTGGCTCGATGTTCACGCTGGCATCGGCGAGGAAGAAGACTTCTCCCTTGCGGGTGATGACGGCGTAGCAGCCGGATACGCGGTGCAGGCCCTCGCGCATGCGGACGATCTGCAGAGCGGGACGAATGGTGTCTGGGAAATGCTGGGTCACGCCAGAGACGAGGGCATCGGCGTCGCCCATGCGAACCATCATTGAGCCGAAGACGTTGCGGTTGTTGATCAGCGTCTGGGCTTCCTGCAGCGTGACTCCACGGCGCTGGCGCAGGCGAAAGAGTTCCTGAATATAGTCTTCACGATGATCCGATGTGGCCGGATCGACAATCTTCATGCCTTCCAGATCCACGCCGAGTTCATGCGCCCGGCTCTCAATCCTGGCGGGCTCACCGAGCAGGATGGGATGGCCGATTTTTTCTTCGACCAGCACACGACAGGCGCGCAGAATCTTCTCGTTGTCTCCCTCAGGGAATACAACCTGCTTGGGATTGGCCTGCGCCTTGTGAATCATGGTGCGCGAGACTTCGTAGGCCTTGCCTAACCGGCGTTCGAGTTGCCCGCGATAGGTTTTGAGATCGACGGGTACCTGGGCGACGCCGCTGCGCATGGCGGCTTCGGCCACGGCGGAGGCTTCCCACATCAGCACGCGCGGATCGAAAGGTTTCGGAATGAGATACTCGCGGCCAAACTGCAGACGGGCCACACCGTAGGCGCGACACACGGAATCCGGAACGTCTTCTTTGGCTAGATCGGCCAGCGCGTGTGTGGCGGCCAGCTTCATCTCTTCATTGATGGCCGTCGCGCGTACATCGAGCGCTCCGCGGAAAATAAACGGGAACCCGAGAACGTTGTTGACCTGGTTGGGATAGTCGGAGCGTCCGGTGGCAATGATGACGTCGGGACGGGCGGCCTTGGCTTCTTCGTAGGTAATTTCCGGATCGGGGTTCGCCATGGCGAAAACGATCGGGTCGGGCGCCATGGAGCGGACCATATCCTGGTCGAGGGCGCCTTTGACCGAGAGCCCCGCAAAAACATCCGCGCCAACCAGCGCTTCGGCCAGGGTGCGCAGCGGCGTGTCTTGCACGAAGCGGTCTTTATATTTATTCATGCCACTTTTGCGGCCTTTGTAGACGACGCCTTTGGTGTCGCAGAGGATGATGTTCTCGCGCTTCACGCCCAGTTGCACATAGTGTTCGGCGCAGGCAATTCCGGCCGCGCCAGCGCCGTTGAAGACCACGCGCACTTTGCTTATGTCTTTGCCCACCACTTCGAGAGCATTCAGCAGGGCCGCGCCAGAAATGATCGCGGTCCCGTGCTGGTCGTCGTGGAAGACGGGAATCTTCATGGTCTTACGCAGTTCTTCCTCGATCTGGAAGCAGTCGGGGGCTTTGATGTCTTCGAGGTTGATCCCCCCGAACGTGGGTTCGAGCAACTGGCAGAGCTTGATGATCTCTTCGGGATTTTTGCTGTTCACTTCGATGTCGAAGACGTCGACATCGGCAAAGCGTTTGAACAGGACCGCTTTGCCCTCCATGACGGGCTTTCCGGCGAGCGCGCCGATGTCACCCAAGCCGAGCACCGCCGTGCCATTGCTCACCACTGCGACCAGATTGCCGCGGCCGGTGTATTTGTAGGCGTCCTGGGGATTCTTCTGAATTTCGAGACAGGGCTCGGCGACGCCGGGCGTATAGGCGAGGCTGAGATCGCGCTGCGTGCGGCAGGGCTTGGTCGGCGTGACTTCAATCTTTCCCGGGCGCTCCCCATTGTGATAATCGAGCGCCTGCTGCTTGCTGATTAACATGATTCCTCCGTGCGGTTCGCGGGCGCGAACTGCTGCCATCCGTGGCTACCCACACTCTTGGGTATATGCCCGGGGTGGTTAATGGGCTGTGATTGAGATCACATTCCGTGGTGAGCGTAGAGTTGCCGCCGGGACCACCATTCCAGTCGGCTTCAGGTTGAGTTGCGGAGACTTTGGTCCGCAACCCGGACACCCTGAGCCAGACCAGCGACATGGGCCCTATTCTTTCGGACTTCTCTTCCACATGGGCACGCAGGGATTCCAGCTGTGCACGTCTTTCTGGAAGTCGCGGCCCGACTGGGTGGCGCCGACGCTGGCAAGATCCTCCACCGGAGACTTGAGAAGTTCGGCAATATAGAGTTCGACCTGTTCGCGCAGGCGAGGGTTCTTCAAGGCCTCGCGGAGTTCGGTCTTTTCAATGTGGGTGAATCCGCCGCACAGCGGACATTTTACAACGTCGTCGTTCACCATTACTGGGCCTCACGATCGGGGAATATCACGGGGCGTGCAGTTCTGCACCGTTCCCGCTGCTCCATTAGAGGACAGGGACGGTTCTGGGGCAGTGACAAGGGTCGCTGGGGATGGTGACTCGGGTCACAGTTGGACGGCACGGATGCTATGTAGTACAGCTCCACGAAGAAAGGAGCCGCCCGACGAGAGGCGGCTTCTTCTGTGGATCCGAATTGTTCTAAGTTACTTCGTGACGCGGAATGACACGTTGCTGTTAAGCGTCCCACCCAGAGTCACCACCTGGACCGTGCCGGTAGTTGCCCCGCCTGGCACCGTAGCGGTGATTTCGGTATCGGAAGCAACGGTGAACGCTGCCGCAGTGCCGTTGAAACTCACGCTGGTCGTGCCCGTCAGATTGTTTCCCAGGATAATGATCTTCGTTCCGATTCTGGCGGCGGCTGGAGCCGTTTTGACGAACGGTCCCAGACCCATCGACAAGCTAAAGACCGTGCCATAGCCATAAGCTCCGTCGGCGACGGTGGTCCCGTAGAAATTGCCATCGGTGGCTTGAGACACCCCCGTTTCTGGGAGCCGTCCTTCGGGACAGCTCGTTTCCGACGTACAAAAGTTGTAGAGTGACGTGAACTCGCCTGACGGGGTGATTCTAAAGATCGTGCCTTGGCCAAAGGTTCCGCCCACCGATGTCCCATAAAGATTCCCGTCTGTGCCCTGTGAGATCGTAGACGGGCCCCAACCGTCAACACAGCCTGATTTCTTGCAGAAGGTGTAGAGCGTAGTCAGCTTGCCGGCAGCAGTCATTTCAAAGATCGTGCCACAGCCATTGCCGTTACAACCCGTTGTGCCACCAGCATAGGTTGCGCCGTAAAAGTTCCCATTCGCCGCTTGCATCAGACCGTTGGGAGTGGCGCCATCAGCGCAGTTCGCTTTCGAGCAGAAACTGTAAAGCGTCGTCAGCTGGCCAGCCGGGGTGATTTCAAAGATCGTGCCACCCTGATAGCCATTGACTCCACCCTCGTTTGTGGTTCCGTAGAAGTTTCCATTGCTGGCCTGGATGAGCCCGCCTTGCGGGTTCCGGCCGTCCGGACAGTTGCTGCCATCCCTGCTGGGACAAAAGCTGTGGAGTGTAGTCAATGTACCTGCCTGGTTGATCACAAAGACGGTGCCAAAGCCATAGGCTCCCCAACCGCCGGTTACGCCATAGAAGCCGTTCGTCCCCTGGGCCAACCATCTTTCCGGGTAGCCGCCGTCGGCGCAGTTGGTTTGAGAGCAGAAGTTGTAAATCGTAGTGAGATTGCCTGCAGGCGTCAGTCGGAACATCGTCCCGTTTCCATAGAGCCCACTACTAGAGGCCAAACCGTAAAAGTTTCCGTCGGCGGCCAGCAGAAGTCCGGAATTCGGCTCGCTGCCGTCATTGCAGTGCTTCTTCGAACAAAAGTTATAGACGGTCGTCAACTCTCCCCCTGGGGTGACGTCAAAGATGGAACCGATGCTCAGAGTGCCGGACCCTCCGAAAGTGGTTGCCCCATACAAATTTCCATCGACACCCTGAGCCAGTGGCCCTTGCGGAGACGAACCACTGTTCACGCCGAAATTCGCAAGCACGGTAAGGGTTTGCGCAGGTGAGGAGATTGCACTTGCGGCGCACAGCGCAGCCACAATGCAGACCATTTTTGCCAATCTGAAATTACGCACAGTGAACTCCTTTGCCGGCTTCCTGCCGGTGCGAAACTTTCTTGTGCCCATCGTCGCTGGAATGGGCTTCTAGTGCGAGCTTGCGAAGGAGCGACGCGCACGTGGTCGAAGTGGGACCCTGACTGAGTGCCCGGGAGGGGGAATCCGTAGGACAGACTGAGTACGGGGATTTTCCTCGCGGGCGAAGCTGGGCGTCAAGATGAAACATCTTGCATACAGCATTCGGTGCGGGACGTTGTCGTCAGTTGTGTTGCAGTCGGGTGTGCGGGCGAGACGCCCGCACGACAGCCGGCGGGACGCCAGCGCTACTTTCGGGGCCGGCGTTACGCGTGCAGGCGTCGAGATGTCAGTGATCCGACGCACGCGATTTCGTGATTAGACTTGGAGGTCATCCAAAAGTAATGCGTCAACGTTTACGCCGCTTCCCCTTCCTGCTAACATCATTGGTTTACAACTCAACGCTCAACCAAACCTGATCACGCCTTCATAAATCTAACGGAGGAAACATGGCAATCAAAGTTGGCATCAATGGCTTCGGAAGAATCGGCCGCAACGTCTTGCGCGCTTCTCTGAAAGACCCAAACCTGGACTTCGTCGCGGTCAACGACCTCACGGATCCCAAGACGCTGGCCCATCTTCTGAAGTATGACTCGGTTCTGGGCAACCTTCCGAATCAAGTTTCGGCCGGGCCCGACAGCATCACCGTCGACGGCAAGACCATCAAAGTGTTCAAAGAGAAAGACCCGGCCGCGCTGCCCTGGGAGTCCGTGGGCGCGCAGGTCGTGATCGAGTCGACCGGGCGCTTCACCGATGCCAACGACGCCAAGAAGCACCTGCGCGGGCCCGTGAAGAAAGTCATCATTTCCGCTCCGGCGAAGAATGAGGACGTCACGCTGGTGCTGGGCGTGAACCACGAGAAATATGACGGTTCGAAGCATCACATTATTTCGAACGCGTCCTGCACTACGAATTGCCTGGCGCCCGTGGCCAAGGTCATTAATGACGAGTTCAAGATCGTCAGCGGTACCATGACGACCATTCACTCCTACACCAACGACCAGGTGATTCTCGACTTCCCGCACAAGGATCTGCGGCGCGCTCGGGCGGCGGCATTGTCGATGATTCCGACGACGACTGGCGCGGCCAAGGCGCTGAAACTGGTGATTCCAGAGCTCGGCGGCAAGGTCGACGGATTCTCCATGCGCGTGCCCACTCCGAACGTGTCGGTCGTCGACCTGGTGGTATGGGTCGAGAAAAAGACGACCAAGGAAGAAGTGAACGCCGCGCTGAAGAAAGCGACGCAATCCGGGCCGTTGAAGGGCTATCTGTCGTATGAAGAGCAGGAACTGGTGTCGTCGGACTTCAAAGGCAACCCCTTCTCTTCGATTGTGGATGCGCCGATGACGCTGGTGGTCGGCGGCAATTGCGTGAAGGTGATCTCCTGGTANNGTAGCGCCGCCGTCCCGGCGGCGCTATTTTTTCCTGTGGCGCGGGCGCCCTCGCCCGCGTGTAGACAGCACGAAAGAGGGCTGCGCGGGCGAGGGCGCCCGCGCCACATATACGATCGCCTGCAAGTAAAGGACGACCAGCCATGTCCAAGCTTTCCATTCGTGATCTGCCGCTCAATGGGAACCGGATTTTTATGCGCGTCGACTTCAACGTGCCGCTCGAAGACGGGCGCGTCATGGACGATACCCGCATCCGCGAAACCCTGCCCACCATCGAGTACGCGCTGCGCCACGGAGCCCGGCTGATCATGGCCTCGCATTTGGGCCGGCCCAAAGGCAAACCCAATCCCAAGATGAGCCTGAAACCGGTGGCCGAGCGGCTGCGCATGCTGCTCGACAAGGAGCTGGCACGCGGCGAAAACGTCGGCTTCTGCCCCGAGTGCGTTGGCCCTGAGGCCGAAGAAGTCGCGACTCAGCTAGAAAAGGGTCAGACGCTTCTTCTCGAGAACCTGCGCTTCCATGCGGAAGAAGAAGCCAACGACGAGAAGTTCGCCCGGCAACTGGCGAATCTGGCGGAGTACTACGTCAATGACGCATTCGGCACCGCGCATCGGGCGCATGCATCCACCGTCGGGATGACCAAGTTCGTGAAGCAATCTGCTGCTGGGTTGCTTATGGAGAAGGAACTCAAGTATCTGGGCAAGGCGCTGGAGCATCCCGAGGAACCGTTCGTGGCGATCCTCGGCGGCGCCAAGGTCAGCGACAAGATCGGCGTGATCGAGAGCCTGATGAAGAAGGTGCAGGTGCTGATCATCGGCGGCGGGATGGCTTACACGTTCCTCAAGGCGCAGGGTCACGAAATCGGAAAGTCGCTGCTCGAAGCCGACAAAGTCGACCTCGCCAAGCGGCTGCTGGCGGATGCCAAGAAACGGAACGTGAAATTCCTGCTTCCGATCGATCACGTGGTCGCGCTGAAGCCGGAGGCCAACGCCGTGATCCAGCAGATTGGCGAAGGCCAACCGATCCCCGCCGACAAGATGGCGCTGGACATTGGGCCGAAGACGATTGAACTGTTCACGGAGGAAATCTCGACGGCTCGAACCATTGTTTGGAATGGGCCGATGGGCGTGTTCGAGGTCCCGGGATTCTCGCGCGGGACATTTAAGATCGCACATGCTGTAGCGGACAATGGTGGCGCGATTTCGATTGTAGGCGGCGGCGATTCGGTCGCGGCCGTACATGCCGCTGACGTAGCCGACAAGATTACGCACATCTCCACCGGAGGCGGCGCGTCGCTGGAATTCCTGGAGGGAAAGAAGCTGCCAGGAGTCGAGGCCCTGACGGACAAGAAGTGAAGAGCTTAGTAGCGCCGGCGGCCCGCCGGCTGTCCCGAGGGCGTCTCGCCCTCGGAGCCAAGAACCGACGGAACAAAGCGTGACCGATACAGTCGTGCACGGTTTCACAATTCGGCTTCTGCTTGACGGCGGCAAGGCGGTCGAGATTCACGGCCCCGCCGACATCACCGAGGAAACCACCGACGCGATTGTGAATGCCGCGAATTCATCTCTGCTAGGTGGCGGCGGAGTCGATGGTGCGATTCACCGCGCCGGTGGCTCTGCCATCCTCGCAGAGTGCCGCCAAATCGTGAGCAAAATTAAAACCCTGCCCGCCGGAGAAGCAGTCATCACCACAGCCGGGCGACTCGCCGCAAGACACGTCATTCACACCGTGGGTCCAATCTACCGAGGTGGCGAACATGGCGAAGCCGAGACGCTGGCCAGTTGCCATCGTGAATCGGTGAGGGTTGCCGATGAGCACGGTCTCGCTTCGCTGTCATTTCCTGCAATCTCGACGGGCGCATACGGCTATCCGGTGACGGACGCCGCGCCGATCGCGATCTCTGCCACGATCGAAGCCCTGGCAACCACAAAGCACGTGAAGACATGTCGATTCGTACTCTTTGATATCTCTACCGTGCGCGCCTACCAGCGCGCCGCTGAAAAACTTCATCGCTCGAACACCACTTCCCCATTCCGAATTGAAAAGGCTCACTCATGAGAAAAAAAGTAATGGCCGCCAACTGGAAGATGTACAAGACACCCGACGAAACCCGAGATTATTTTCGCGACTTCTTGCCCCTAGTCGCGGGCCATGACCGCGACGAGATCGTGGTCTGCCCGCCTTACACCGATGTGGCAACCGCCATTGAATCAGCCCGTGGTTCAAGCGTCGCCATTGGTGTGCAGAATGTCCACTGGAAGGCCGACGGAGCCTACACCGGCGAGATCTCCGCGCCCATGCTGTTGTGTCTGGGGGTAACTCACGTGATCATCGGCCACTCCGAGCGGCGCCAGTACTTTGGCGAGACCGACGACACTGTGAACCTGCGCCTGAAGACCGCGTTGGAGTCTGGGCTCACTCCGATCTGCTGTGTCGGAGAAGTGCTGCAGGAGCGCGAGGCCGGACTCACCGATGACGTTCTGCGCCGCCAGTGTGTGCGGGCGTTTCACGCCATCTCAGCGAAGAAGGCGGCGAAGTTGATTGTCGCGTATGAGCCGGTGTGGGCGATCGGCACGGGCAAAACCGCAACCCCGGAACTCGCCGCCGAGGCGCATGCCGTGATCCGTAGCGAAGCGGTCGAAATTTTCGGCGAAGACTTTGCCGGGCAGCTGCGCATTCTCTACGGCGGGTCGGTTAAGCCGGACAATGCAAAAGCGCTCATGTCGCAAGAAGAAATTGATGGAGCGCTGGTCGGCGGGGCGTCGCTCGATCCGAAGTCGTTCGCGGCCATTGTGAAGTACTGAACGTTGAGCCGGCGAGTCCCTTTGTAGCGCCGCCGGCCCGGCGGCTGTCGCGGCGGCGTCCCGCCGCCGCATCCTAAGCCCAGGACTCGCCGTCGTTTTCGTCCAGCCTCGAAACACCCCCCTGCAAGAAAGGGCGAAGTGATCCCCGTCACTGCAAGACCTGCACCCGGCGAATAGATTTCAATCACAGAGCCACGCAAGTGGGCCCCTCAACGTTGTTCTTTCCATGCAGTGAGGAGGTCTTATGCAACTGACGAAGCTTCGTGAATTTCTCGACTCCCGCCACATCAAATATCTTGTAATTTCTCACTCTCTCGCCTACACCGCGCAAGGGATCGCTGCGCTGACTCATCTCTCGGGCAAGAAGCTGGCAAAAACGGTGATCGTCAAAATTGATGGCATCCTGGCGATGGCGGTCGTCCCCGCCTCAGCGCACGTGGATCTCGACGGCCTAAGAGCCCTGACGGGAGCGCAGGTAGTCGAGCTTGCCACCGAGCGCGAGTTCAAAGACGCCTTCCCCGATTGCGAGACGGGCGCGATGCCTCCGTTCGGCAATCTCTATGACATGTGCGTGTACGCCGACGAGAGTCTGGCCGAAAACGAGGAGATCACATTCACCGCGGGCACGCATCGCGAACTGGTTCGCATGGGTTGGGACGACATGGAGCGACTGGTGAACCCGATGGTCGCTGACCTGACTCATCACCACCCGGCGGTGGTCGCAGCCTAGAGCACCGGTCTCCGGAGAACCAGAAAACAGTGAGGGAGAGCCTGCCTTCGCCCCGAAGGACGCGTTCGCACCTCACATTGACAATTCGCCCATCCGACAGGCAAACTACCGCGTTCGCTGGGAATCGCCTCCGGTGAGCGGCTGCTGCGGATTTGAAGCAAGATCGCCGTCCAAGCCGTATAATCACTGTTCACTTCGTCTATGGCCATGACCGAGCAACGGGTCTCGTACACGCTCGACTCCTCGTTGGAGACGATCGACAATGCCGAGGAGAAGGCGACACGAATCGCTACAGAACTCGGCTTTCCCGACGATGAGATCATGCAGATTTCCATGGCCGTGCGCGAAGCCGCGGTCAATGCGGTGCTGCACGGCAATGCGTATGCCCCGGACAAGAAAGTAATCCTGGTTTTTGAGCGCACCGGTGGCGACCTGGTCATCACCATTCGCGATCAGGGCCCCGGGATGGACTTGAGCAAGATTCCTAATCCTCTGGCGCCCGAGAACCTGCTCAAGACCTCAGGGCGCGGAATTTTTCTTATGCGCTCGTTTATGGATGTGGTGGAAATTCGCCCCACCGAAACGGGCACCGAACTCAAATTAATCAAGCACGTCCACGGGCCAACCGCGGGCGGCAAGGAGGCTTCTCAGTGAGCATGAAGGTTTCTAGTCGGCAGGTGGATGGAGTCGTGATCGTGGATTGCAGCGGTCGCATCACCTTGGGCGAAGGCAGCGTCATTCTGCGCGACATAGTGCGCGACCTGCTCTCCAAGGGCAACAAAAAGATTGTTCTGAACCTTCAGGACGTCAACTACATTGACAGCTCCGGGATCGGTGAACTGGTCAGCGCCTTCACCACCACCAAGAATCAGGGCGGCGAGTTGAAGCTCCTGAACCTGACCAAGAAGGTGAACGACCTGCTTCAGATCACCAAGCTGTATACCGTGTTCGACGTGAAAGACGACGAAGCGTCCGCGGTCAAGTCGTTCAAGTAGACCATCGTTGGACATTGGCTGAGGGTGCCCCATTTCTCGCGTCCTTTGCGAGAAGTGGGGACTTTGCCAGTTTCATTCCGGGACACACCTGTCACTTTTTCTTCCCCGTCACAGACTCCTGCCTGCGCCGTTCCTAAAATCAAAGCATGTCGCGATTCAGCTCTGGCCCACTATCCGCACATGTGGGGACAGCCGCCCTCGGCTGTCCGGCCGGGCAACGCCCGGCAGCGCGCTCCACACCCGTGGCCCGAACATGGGCTCCCGTCGCGGTTCTCATCCTCCTGTTCACCGTCCCCTGCCTCCACGCCTCCGATTGCATCCCCTTCCATGAAGCCGGACAGCACGTCGGCGAAACCAAATGTGTCACCGGGAAGGTGCTCAGAATCAAGGTGGGCGCGAAGGGCGTTCACTTTCTCGACTTCTGTGAAGATCAGATGGCTTGCCCCTTCACGGTGGTGGTCTTTGCTTCGGGCCTGAAAGATGTGGGCGACGTCCGCCGCCTGGAAGGCCGCAGCATCGAGATTCATGGAGCCGTCAAACTCTACGACGGGCGCGCTGAGATCATCCTCAACCGCATCAGCCAGATTACCGGGGGCGCGGCCATGATTCCTCCGCTCCCCAAGAATTACGACGTTGAAAACCGCGGTCACTACAGCGCGGGACGCCTGCGCCCCACCAAGAAGCCGGGGAAGACGAAGGCCAAGCCTTCTACCACCGCGACCTATGGTGACGACGTGGAAGGGGATGAACCGCCATAGGATGTCTAAGACCGGTGACGATCCACTGCACCACGGTGTTTGCCGCAAAGGGAATATTTAGTTAGTCAAGGGCAACCTTTGTGTCCTCCCTCTCCTTCCAAACTGCTGTCCCAGGCCGCCGTCTTGGTGCGTTTGAGGTGTGATTCGGCAACAGCGAGGCCTTCTTTGGCTTCGCTCTGTTCCCGGATAGATTGTGTGCCGATTTTGACGCATTGCATCGTCCCTGGCGCTGCCAGCTGTTTCCCCAGGAGTTTTCGTTCACTGTACGGGCCCCCGAAGAAGATGAGGATTCGCCAAACTGCTTTCAAAGGAGCCTTCGTGAAAACTACGCTATCGACTTCGCTTCTCTGCATTCTCACTCTGTGCGGCGCCGCGCTGCTGGCCCAGGAGCCTGCAACCGCGCCGAAGACTCTGCACACCACCGAGAAATCCAAAGTCCATGTGCCAGCCGCAGCCCCCGCTGGATTAGTCACCATCTACAGCAACCTGGGCCCCTCCACCAACACCTATAACGACACATTCGGAGCCGTCGTCGCGGGACCGGCGTCCACCGCCGCCATAAGCTTTGCTTATGCACTCCCCTTCACTCCAAAGAGCAACTCTCACGTCCGCGAGGTCCGAGCCGCGATGTCGTACCTCGAAGGAACCGGAGGCGCAAATCAGGTCAACCTCAGCATCTATAGCGATGCTGGCGGCGTGCCCGGAACCATCCTCGCTGGGCCTCTCACCGTCACCAATCTTCCGGCATTCGGAACCTGCTGCGCGCTGGGGAGCGCGACTCTCACCACGCCTCTTCCGGTAACTGCTGGAACCCGGTATTGGATCGTGGCCGATACTCCGACAACCGGAACGGGCGACGATTTCTACGGCGTCTGGGATTTCGTGTACCCCAAGCCCTTTCTGCAAGCCTCCAACGTCGGCGGGTTCCTGTGGTCACCGACTTACGGCGGCAACCAGGAAGCCGCTGCCGGAGTTTTCGGGACAACTCCATAACTAGCTCTCCGAATGCCATTGTCAGCCGCTAAGTAACTCGACTGAGTCCAACCAAGGAGATCACAAACATGCTGAGGTGCTGGTTGCTGGTTCTGGCTGGGATGCTATGGTGTGTGAGCGGCTGGGCACAATCTACCGATCACGTTGAAGTCTTTGGTGGTTACTCGCTTGTGACCGGAGACTTCACCGGCACGTTTGGGGACCGCAACACGCACATTCTGAACGGATGGAATGCGTCTGCCAACTTCAAAGCCACTCGGTTGCTCGGATTCGTCGCCGATTTTTCGGGATATTACCCAAGTTACACGTATCAGGGTATCGGAGGCTTGACCAATCGCGCCAAGACCCTCAGTCTCTTGTTCGGGCCTCAGGTTTCGGTCCGCTTGTCCAAGGTAACGCCTTTTGCGCATGCCCTGCTGGGAGTCACACACATCGGATATCCTGCAGCGAGCGGTTGTCCGCAATGTGTTGCAACGTCAGCCAACTCCTTCGCGTATGCCCTGGGCGGCGGGATTGACTTCGATTTGACGCGCCACCTCGGAATTCGGGGTCAGGCAGATCTGTTCCACAACGGATTTTCCAGCGGCGACAACCAAACCACCTACCGGTATCACGAAACGAACGCCCGAATATCGACGGGGTTGGTGTTTCGGTTTTGAGGCAGGACGTTCCCCAGCATTTCGCAGAAGGACGGACGCAGCTCCGAGTTTTGGCTCAGTGATCCTAACTGTTGATAAATCGCGGTGCTTACCTCGCAAGTCCTCACACCATTCCCTTGCGCAACTCTTCGAGCGGATACTTCGTGCCCCGCCACTCGATCCCGTCGTTCCACAGCGTGAGGATCATCGAGCGCAGCAGCGTGTAGATGAACAACGTCGTGCTGACTGGATGCAGCAGAAAGTAATACGGCGGCACTGCCGACCGCCAAGACATGCCGATGTAAATCAAGAACATCGAGCCCAGAGCCACGGCGTAGGGCACCCGCGCCCAACCGTGAGCGAAGAACATGCCGAGGAATGGTCCGTAGTTTAGAAACGCTAATCCGAACGCAGAGATCACGGTCCGCCACCACTGAAACGACAGCACCGCGAAGAAATTCTTGGTCAAGTTGTTGACCACGCCCATCGCACCCTTGGCCCAGCGGATGGAAATCAAGTCTCCGCCGAAAACGTTGCGCTGGGCGTAGCCGGCCTTCTTGACGACTTTTCCCAGCTTCATGTCGTCGAGCACTTCCATGCGGAGCGCTTCGTAGGTTCCAACCGCGTTGTACACTCGGCGGCGCACCAGGTTGAACGCCCCCACGCCCATGTGATCGTCGGTGCTGGGATCGGCCACTTTCCACGGGCGATGTCCGAACAGGAACATCGTCTGGAAAAAAGCGATCATCATGTATTCGCCCGGCCGCTTCATGATCATGCGCGGAAACATCACCAGGTGATCGGCGGGGACGGACTCGGCATACACGAGCGCGCGACGAAGCGAATCGGGCTTGAACAGCACGTCGGCATCGGTAAAGAGCAGCCAATCCCCGGTCGCGTGGTTCGCCGCCGTCCACATGGCATGCGTCTTGCCGAGCCAGCCCGCAGGCAGTTCGCGGTGATGCACGACGCGGAAGCTTCGAAAGTCCGGGTGCCCCATTTCTCGCGCCTTTTGCGAGAAGTGGGGATGTTCCGCGATGCGCTCCATGATCTCGCCCGTCCGGTCGGTCGATCGGTCGTTGACCGCGATGACTTCGTAGTTGTCGTAGTCGAGCGCAAGCAGAGTATTCAGCGCCTGCTCGATGGTCTCTTCTTCATTGCGCGCCGGGACGATGATGGAGACGCGAGGATTGCCCGCGGGAAAAACGGGATTGCGATCCCACTCCGGACGGGATACATCGGCCACGCTGGGCATGCCGAGGGCAGCGTCCACGATGCGGGAGAACCACGCCAGCGCCAGAATCGTTCCCGCAATCCAATGAAAGTACGCCATCCGGCTTAAGTCTTCCCTGCTACGTCTTCCCTGCTCCAGCGGACGCGCCGTCGAGGGCAACCTGCGGCGCGAATTTCATCCCATAAAACAGTATCGCAGACGAAATCCCCATCGCGATCACCGGCAGAATAAACGCCGCCTGAAGCGAGCGCTTGTCCGCCACCCATCCCATCATCGTCGGCGAAGGCACATCGCCCAGAATGTGGATGATGAAGATATTGACCGCCAGCGCTGTGGCGCGAATGTGGCCACCTACCGAGTTGATCACGGCTGCATTGAGTGGAGCGGTATTCAGCAACAGAAAGAACGCGGCCACCCCGATGGCGGGAATCATCAGCGGTCCTCTGACGAACAACGCAACCATCATGACGGGCACGCCCAGCAACATGCTCGCCGCCGAGACCAGATAGTAAGAACTCTTCATGCGTCGCAACAGATAGTCCCCCAGCCAGCCGCCCGCAAGCGAAGCCAGGATACCGTCGACGACGATGATGATGCCAAATGCGAAGTTGGCCCCTGCCAGCGTGTAGCCCCGCTCGCTGTACAGAAACTTCGGCATCCACACCTGAATTCCGCCGAGAGAAAACGTCATCGCGGCCATACCGAGCGTTGAGGTCAGAAATGCCGGATTGCGCGCCAGACCGAGTACCGTCCCTCGCTCGGGAGTTTCTTTCAGCGAATCAAACTGGCCGCGTTCGGGTTCCTTCAGAAACAGGACCGCCAGCGCCAGCACGAACCCCGGAGCCGCCGCGATATAGAACGGAAAGCGCCATCCGTAGTGCGGCGCGAGATTTCCACCCAGCAGATATCCTGCCGCGGATCCCACCGGGATCGCCAAATAAAATACGCCCAGAATCCGGCCACGGATTTTCTCCGCGAAAAGATCGGCGACAAATGTCGGCGCGATGGTCACGAAGGTCGCTTCGCCCACCCCCACCAGCGTGTGCCGTATCAGCAATTCCGTGTACGTATGCGTAACCGCGGTGAGCAGTGTGAGACCGCTCCAGAACAGCGCGCCCAACACGATGATCAGCTTCCGCGAGTAACGGTCCGCCAGCGGCCCCACAAACGGCGCCGCGATCATATAGAAGCCGAGAAAGGCGCTGGTCAGGTATCCGATCTGTGCATTGGTGAGGTGAAACTCGTTCTGCACCAGCGGCTGCACCGCAAACAGTACATTGCGATCCACATAATTGAGCAGATTGAGCGCCGTCAGGACAATCAGCGCAGTGCGAGGCTGGAGATCAGTCTGGGCCACAGGTCAGGCGAATATAGCATGGCGGGCAAATCAAAATTATGCTGGCAGCGTTTTCAGAGGATTGCTAGTCTAGATTCGTGAGGATGCGCAAGACAGCTGGAAATGCGCCGCATTGGAAAGTTCACCCGGGCGAGATCCTGCGAGAAGAGTTCCTTAAGCCGCTCGGCATCTCCGCTTACGAGTTGGCGAAGCGCCTTCACGTTCCCGCCCCTCGCGTCAACGACATCGTACTGGAGCGGCGTGGCATCAGCGCCGATACTGCCCTCCGGCTCTCGCGCTTCTTCGGAACGACAGAACAGTTCTGGCTGAACCTGCAGGGTGCTTACGAAGTGAGCCGCGTACTGGCTGAGCAGGCCGCAGAGATTGAGCGTATCCAGCCGCGAGCCGCCTCCGCATCCCGCTAACCGGACTGTTCCATCACATTGAAGTCCGTCCCTTGGGCCTCGGCCACTTCGCCACAATCGTCGTCGAAATTCCGCCCCGCGGACGGAACTCCCCTCGCACCTCCGCCCACACCGGCTTGGCCCACTTCACCACGTCCTCCAGCACCTGGTTGACGACGTTCTCCTGAAAAATCCCCAGGTTCCGGTAGCACTGCAGATATTCCTTCAACGACTTCAATTCCAGGCAACTCTTATCGGGCATGTAGCGGATCGCCAGCACTCCGAAATCCGGCAGCCCGGTCTTCGGACACACCGAGGTGAACTCGGGATCGTCCACGATAATCTCATAGCCGGGAAACTGGTTGGGCCAGATCTCAATTTCCGGAAACTTCGCATCAAGGCCCGCAGCGGCGTGCTCGGGCGTATAACGGGGCGATTTAGCCATGGGACTATTGTAGCGTTTGCCGGATTTGCCCGAGGGACGACTCACCCGACACGACGACTCACCGGAAGCGACGATGCAGCGGATGTCCCTCGGCCCGCATCCAATGAGATACCGTGCTGGGAGCGTCCCCATGTATCAGTCGCGGCCTCCGGAATGGTAAATTGTTACTTACAGTTATTCCTGCCGCAACCTGAAAGACGACCGGTTGGCATCGACGAAAAATTCGAACACGCCGTCCCGACGACCTTGGATTTGGCTCGCTTTTGCACTGCTGGCAGGTCTGGCGGTCTTGTATTCCTATGTCCACCAGACTCCTTTGAAAGTGCGTGCCGCCACGGTGCAGCGCGGCCCCATCCGCAGCCTGGTCTCCACCAACGGCAAGATTGAACCCATCCAGAACTTTGAAGCGCACGCTCCCATCTCGACCACGGTGAAGCGCCTGCTGGTCAAAGAAGGGGATCGCGTGCGCAAAGGGCAGTTGCTGCTGCAACTCGACGACGCCGACATTCGCACCCAGGCCGCCCGTGCCCAGGCTCAGGTAAAAGCCGCGCAAGCCGATCAATCCGCGCTCACCAAGGGAGGCACCCAGGAAGAAGTGCTGACCTTGAACGCGCAACTGGTGAAAGCCCGCAGCGCGCGCGATGTGGCCCAGCGCAATCGTGATGCCCTCCGCCGGCTGCAGCAAGATGGCGCTGCGTCTCCAGGCGAAGTTCGCCAGGCCGAAGACGTTCTGCAGCGCGCCCAGGCCGACGTCACTCTGCTCGAGCAAAAACAGAAGGACCGGTACTCCAAGCCGGAAGCAGCGCGAATCCAGGCGCAGGCAGCGGAAGCGCAAGCTGCTTATGACGCGACTGAAGACGCGCTGCGCAAGTCGAGCGTCCGCGCACCGTTCGACGGCATGGTCTATTCCCTTCCCGTGAAGCAGGGAGCCTTCGTTCAGGCCGGCGAACTACTCCTGCAGGAAGCCGATCTCTCAAAGGTGCTGGTCCGCGCATTCGTCGACGAGCCTGACGTGGGCCGTCTCCAGGTCGGACAGAAAGTGGAGATTACCTGGGACGCGATCCTTGGCCGAACCTGGATCGGTACGGTCAACACCGTGCCGTCGACGGTCAAGCTGCACGGCTCGAGAAATGTGGGCGAAACCACTTGCGTCGTCGACAACAAAGATCTCCGTCTGCTGCCCAATGTCAACGTGGGCGTGACCATCGTGGTTGCCGAACATAGCAACGTCCTCACGCTGCAGCGCGACGCTCTGCGCATCGATGAGAGCAAGCCTTACGTCTTCCGCATTGTCGACAAGCACCTGAAGCGCCAGAACATCGAGTTCTCCTTGCAGAATCTGACCCGTGTCGAGATTACCTCCGGACTTTCCGAAGGGGACGAGGTAGCGTTGCCGGCAGAAGACAAACCTCTCTTCGATGGCGCCGCCGTCAAGGTGGTTCCTTAGGGTTTGGGCAGGCACGATCTCCGTCAGGTACGGACTCCACCACGCATGAGACTGCGCATCTTCTTCTCGCTGCTGTTTTTGTCCGGGCTCTTGCTTCCGGCGGAGGCAGCAACTTCTCCCAAAGAACTGCTCGCGGTTGGTCGCGCCGATGAAGCCATTCAGACTTTGGAGCAGCAGGTCAAACGCTCTGCTACTGACGCTGAGAGCTACAACCTCCTGTGTCGCGCATATTTCATGATCGAAGAGTGGGACCACGGCATTACGGCGTGCGAGCGTGCGAGGAGTCTCGATCCGCAGAAGAGCCTTTATCACCTGTGGCTGGGCCGCGTTTACGGAGAGAAGGCCGACCGCGCCGGATTCTCCTTCTCTGCCGCGGGGCTAGCGAAAAAGGTCCGTACATCATTCGAACGTGCGGTTGAACTCGACCCCAAAAGCTGGGAAGCACGTGTCGATCTGGCCGAGTTTTATCTCGGCGCCCCCGGCTTCATGGGCGGAGGGAACGACAAGGCCCGCCAGCAGGCCGATGCGCTTTTGCCGCTCAATCCCGGCATGTCCCACTGGGTTCTGGCCCGGATCGCTTCCAAGGAGAAAGACGCAGCGGGCGCCGAGCGTGAGTACCGCGCTGCTATCGTGGCAAGCCATTCTGGGGCGCGCGCATGGTTTGAGCTGGCCAGCTTCTTGCGCCACGCCAACCGTCTCGACGAGATGGAGCAGGCACTGCGCACGATGGAGTCCAGCCCGGTCGACCGCCCAGATGCACTGCTGGACGGCGGCAGTCTTCTGCTGCAAGCCGGCCGCGACCATCCTCTGGCCATTCGATTCCTCCGGCGCTATCTCGAGTCTCCGGTCGAGGAGGGTCCGGCCTTCAAGGCGCATGATTATCTGGGCCAGTTACTCGAGAAGCAAGGCGACCGGCGCGCGGCAGCGGAGGAATTCCGCGCAGCCCTTGCCCTGTCTCACACCTACGCCCGCTCCCAGGAAGATCTGAAGCGAGTGGAGCATTGAGTTCCGAAGGCACACGATTTTGCAGACATGCGGATTTTCGCCGAACCTCATCGCCGGAAAAGCTCGCCCCGTTCACCTATCCGACATTTAAAATCTCGCTGGCATCCAATTACTCATGAAATCATTTCCAGATCACTCTGAAAGGGACGCAATGACAACCTCGTGCCGTGGTGCGCGCACCGCAAAGTGGATTCTGGCCGTCGTGCTCCTCCCCAGTTCGCTGCTGGCCGAACCCGTGTCTCTTAAGCGTGTGGTCGAACTCGCGCTGGCTCACGCCACCGGAGCGGGCATCGCCGCTGCCGACGAAGAGCGCGCCGCCGCCGGCTATCGCGAACTCCGCAATAACTACATCCCGCAACTCTCCACCGGGGCGGGACTTGGGTACTCGTACGGCTTTCCCCTTGCGCTGGAGGGATCGGCGCCGGCTCTGTTCAACATCAACACCCAATCCGCGCTGCTGAATCCTTCTTTGCACGATTTCATCCGCGCCGCCAAAGCGGACTCTGCCGTAGCCTCATTGAAGACGAAAGACGAGCGCAACCAAATCATCCAGGACGCCGCTCTGAGCTACGCCGAACTCGCCAAGTGGGAGCAGCGTTTGGCGAAGCTGCCGGAGACCGAGGCCGACGCCAACAAGATGCAAGCGGCGGTCGCCGCGCGCGTGAAGGAAGGCGTCGACAGCGAAATCGACGGCAAGCGGGCCATGCTCTCGGCGGCGCGAGTGAGGCTGCGGATTGCCGAGGCGCAAGGTGCAGCCGACGTGCTCCGCGAGCACCTCTCGAAACTCACCGGACTTTCCGCCAACATTCAGACGGATCCGGACTCGATCCCCGCGCCGCCTGCTCCGGCTCCGAACGAAATGGCTGCCAAGGATGCTGCCACTTCCAATCCCTCTGTGGAATCCGCCGTCGAACACGCGCGCGCGCAATATCTGCGGGCCCAGGGAGAACACAAAGCTCTCTGGCCCAGCATCGATTTCGCCGCGCAATACGCGTTGCTCTCGAAGTTCAACAACTATCAGAACTACTACATTCCGTCGAAGCCCTGTAACACGTCGCTGGGTGAATTTCTGTGCGTCACCAACCAGTTTCAGCAGAACAACGCAACGGTGGGCGTAAGCATTCGGTTCCCACTGTTCAACGCCTCGCAGCGCGCCCGCGCCCAAGCCGCCGACGCCGACGCCTTGAAGGCGACGAAGCAAGCGGAGGCCGCCAAGAATCAGGTCTCGGAGGAAACGCTGCGCCTGCAGCGCTCCGTCGCCCAGATGCAGGCCGCGCGCGACGTGGCTCAACTGGAATACGAAATCGCCGAAAAGAATCTGACCTCGGCGCAGACCCGCATCGACGCTGGCACGGCTACGCTGCACGATCTCGACGACGCCCGCTCGCAGGCTAGTGAACGGTTCATCGCCCTTCAGGATGTAACGTTTGAACTGGAACGCAGCCAACTGGGCGTGTTGCGATCAACCGGAGAGCTGGAGAAATGGGCCCTCGGCACGCCGTAGGAGACTGAACCGCGAGTAACGATATCGAGGAGTACAAGTTCAGGGACATCCAAAACGCGTGAGTTTAAACAAAACGAGAAGTACCCTACTTGAGTAGGGCCACAAACTCACACCGAAATCCCAAGCTTCGCAGCTTGCTGAGATGCTCGCCTTTGGGTGGCGCAGCGCTTTCAGCGCTGCGATAAAGACCTTCTTTCCTGTGAAGGCTTTAGCCTCCGAGGTACCTAGACCGAGTTTTACCCGCTGCGGGACTACAGACTCCCGCGCAACGTCTTCACCATCACCCGAATCGCCTTCTCGTTCCGCCGGTACCAGCGCCACTGCCCCTTCTTCATCGCCTCCACCAGTCCCGCCTTCGTCAGGATGGCCATATGGTGAGAAATCGTAGGCTGCGAAAGGCGGACGCGTTCTTCAATATCCCCTGCGCAGAGACACGGTCCACCCGCAGCTTTCTGCACTTTTGCCTCCGCCTCGCCTTCCTTCAGAGCTTGCAGGATTCTGCGCCGGGTGGGGTCGGCAATAGCGTGCAACGCGCGGTCGAGAGATGCTTCGTTCGATGACATGGATCCTCTAGCAATAGCGCGGAAATCGATGAGTGTCAATCTAGCAATTGTCGATCCGGCTCATATGCCGGCCAGTTTTCCTCAGTCGGGAACCATGGAAGCCCACGAACATCTGGGCAACATGCTCGATCTGGATTCTGCAGCAAAATCCAGATCGCGATTCGACATGCAGACCACTACCCGGAAACGGTCTCGCTGGAACTCGTCCTGATCAATGCAAGCGTGCCTGGAAAACCGTCACAGTCCCTTGGAACAATGATGGTGAAGTCGACCCGCCCCTGGAAACTCTATGACGAACCAGCCAAGCCCGTCAGCGAGACGTTGAATTTCGTCATTCCAACCCACGCGTCCATCCGCCGTTTCGATGAGGTGATGGTTGTATTTCGGCTGGATGCAGCCCGGGCAGACGCTGGACCGAAGATCGCAATCGATCGCTTCGTCCTGGTGCCCCGCGGACTGTGAGGGACTGGCGTTAGAAGCTACTTCTTCAGAATCGGGCTGTACCCATCCGCGATCAACTTCGTCCGCATCGCCTCGGCGTCTTTGACGTCGGAGAACGGACCCACCTGCACGCGAAACAGCTTGTCCGTCGGGACAGGAGCCGCGATCAGCGCCGGATACTGTTTCTTCTTCAGGGCATCGACCAGCGAATCTGCGTCTTCCTGTTTGCTGACCGCCGCTACCTGCACGAAATACGACGATGCCGTAGGCAAGGTTGTCGTGGGGTCAGGAGTATTCGGCGCGGCTTGTGCCGCAGCAGCATTCGCAGGGGCCGCTGCCGTGTCCGTCTTCGCGTCGGTGGCGGGCGTCAACTGAGGGTTGGCGTCTTTCTGCTCCACTGACTTGTAGAACGTCATAGGCGGAGTGGTGGCGGAGCCGCCGTTCGTCTTGCTGCTCCCCGGAACGGTCTGTGGCAAAACGGCCGCGCTCGCCGACGTGATCGCCGGCTCCGACTTGCGTCCGAGCGAATACCCCAACGCGAAGAACAGCGCGCAGATCCCCACCAGGCCAAAGAACAGGACCAGCAGTTTGCCTGTCCCTAACGTGATTTCTGTATCCTGTGACGAAGCCATAGTTCCACTCCCGGCTGTTTTTGGCGCGTGACTGTTTCCCTAAGCAGTCTTCGCCGGTGCCGTGTTGTCTCCTTTTCCTAACACCTTCTGCAGCCCTGAGAAGAAGTCCACCGGAACCGGGAAGATTACTGTCGTATTTTTCTCGACGCCAATCTCGGTCAGCGTCTGCAGATAACGTAGCTGCACGCTGACCGGCTCGGTGGCCAGCAGATGGGCCGCGTCCACCAGCCTCTGCGCGGCCGAGAATTCGCCCTCGGCGTGAATAATTTTCGACCGCTTTTCGCGTTCGGCTTCGGCCTGCTTGGCCATGGCGCGCAGCATCGACTCCGGCATGTCGACCTGCTTGACCTCGACGTTGGTGACTTTCACGCCCCACGGCGAGGTGTGCGTGTCGAGAATGCTCTGCAACCGCAGATTAATCTTTTCCCGGTGCGACAGCAGTTCGTCCAGTTCCTGCTCGCCCAGCACCGACCGCAGCGTGGTCTGCGCGAATTGCGAAGTCTGATACACGTAGTTGGAAACTTCGACCACAGCCTTGTTCGGATCAATCACGCGCAGGAAGATGACTGCATTTACTTTCAGGGTGACGTTGTCGCGCGTGATGATGTCTTGCGGGGGAACCTCGAGCGCCTCCTGCCGTAGCGACACTCGCACGATGCGGTCGATGGGCGCGAACACCAGGGCTATGCCGGGCCCCTTGGCTGTAGATAACAGCCGGCCCAGCCGAAAGATCACGCCACGCTCGTACTCGGCCAGAATCTTGATGGAACTGAGAACGTATATAACGACGATAACGATGACAATGGTTGTAAAGCCAAAACCAAAAGCTTCCACGGGAACCTCCACGAATCGGAGCGGCAACAAACACTCCTACCGCGGATTGTATAGCAGCCAGAAGAAGGCGGCGCGCAATTCGCAAGCAGGAACGTTGCTTGGCTTGATGCGCCAGCCCTATCTTGGGAAGTCAAGTCAGCTGCGGTCGGGATCAATTGCCTGATCCATATAGATCCACAGCACGCGGGCCATCCACGTCAGCACCGGCGCTAGAGGCAGGAACAATACGATCCCTCCGAACACGCTCTTCAGCAAGGGCCACTTCAACACTTCCCACACCAGCGCCGCCAGCACGGCAATGGCGCCCACGCCCAGTCCGTAACCGATGTACATCGCGCCCAGGAAGTACCCGTCCTCGCGCTCAAACTTCAGCCCGCACGCCGGACATCGCTCATACATTCCTGGAAACCGCCACACCGATTTGCGAAATATTTTCCCCGTGCGGCAACGAGGACAGAGTTGCTGCAGAATCCCCCGCACCGCAGACACGTCAGCCCTCTGCATGGACGAAGTCTAACAGGCAGGCTGGATCAGACTTTGGTTGCTTTTGTGGCTCAGGACGGAATTTCCTCTGACGATAACGACTTGCTCACTGGGTTTCCTTCGTGAAACTTCGTGTCCTTCGTGGTCAAGCTTTTGCGGCTTAGTCTACTGCCCCGCCCGTGCCACCTGAATCCGGCTGGCGTCCACCGGGATCGGCCGCTGAATCTCCATCTCTAGCGATGTCCCGACCTCCAGCTTCACTTCCGGACTGTGCTTGAGCAGCGCCCAAGCGACCCCGCCCGCTATTCCAGCAAGGCCGCCGTACCGTGCGCCGTTCAGTCCTCCGGCGGCTGCTCCTGCGATACCCCCAACCGTTCCGCCGACGGCCGCGCCCTTCGCCGCATCCTCGAGCCGCTTGCCGGTGTCTTTGTCTGCCTGGATCGTGCCCTCTTTGTCCTTCACGCCGTTGGTGTCGTTCCCAGGAGTGTTCTCCACCGATGCTGGCAGCATCACCGTATAGCCGGTCGGATAAATCATCGACGTAAAGTGGATCAGGAGTTCCGCGCGCTTCTTCGATCGGCCCGCGTGCTCCGTATGCGTGATCTTTCCCTGGATGTACGTCCCCGCCGGTATCACGATGCGGTCGTTCATCACGAAGGGAAATGCGGTCTCGGCATACACGGCATCGCCTTCACGGGCGTTCTTGGTGGAGATGGCCTGCTTCAGCAGAAGAGGAATCTTCGTCCCCGCCGGAATCACGACGGCGTTCGGATCGACGGCCTGCGCTGGCGCGGCCGCAGTCGGAGGAGTGGTCGGTTGGGCGGCAACGCTAGCTGGAGCCGTCCCGGCCGCCTGCCCGGAAGCATCCGCAGCCTTCGCTGGATCCACGCCCTGCCCCAACGCCATCCCTGATACCAGGAAGATGGTTAATAAAGCTCGCATCCAACACCTCCCGAGGCGACTCCGCCCCAAGCAACAAGCCAAGATATCACGCCTAGACCGCTAGGAGGCATTCTGAATGCCATATGCTGCCCGGGCCTCCTAACCTTGCCTCCCTGCATCCAACGGCCTATTATCGAGCCGTAACCGAGAACGCGGAGGAGTGCCGATGCGCGCATCTGTTCACAATCGCTCGCTACTGGTTCTGCTGTCGCTCTCACTCAGCATTTCGCTACTGTCCGCTCGAGGCCAAGATCAGCATTCGGCAGCCGAGCACAAGGGAATTGCTCAGGTTGACGGAAAGCTCTACCAGAAATGGCTGGACGAAGACGCCCTCTACATCATCACCGACCAGGAACGCGCCGACTTCAAAAAGCTCACGACCGACAAGCAACGCGACGATTTCGTGGAAGCCTTCTGGGACCGCCGCAATCCCACTCCACAGTCGTCCGAGAATCCGTACAAGGAAGAGCACTATCGCCGCATCGCCTACACGAACACGCACTTCGCCGCCAGCGTCCCCGGATACCGGACAGACCGCGGCCGTTTCTACATCATGTACGGACCGCCGGACTCGGTGGACTCAAAACCCGGGTTCGCCCCGCCAACCGAGACCTGGCACTACCTGTTCGTGGAAGGGATCGGACGAAACGTCGTTCTGACCTTTACGGACAAGTGCGCTTGCGGGAAATATCAATTATCAGGAATGGATTCTGATTCCGGAGCGCCCAAAATCTTTGATCCACTACTGCAATGAGGCTGGCGGATCGCCTTACTTGTAGATCAGATATTTCTCGCGCACCTTCCCAAACTTCTCCAGCCTCTCCTGCCACTCCTGCGCGATCCTCCGCGGATCCTGCCCCGCCACCAGCGCGTCAAACGCACTCTGATTCACCAGCAACTCCGCCATGCGCTCGATCTTGAAATCGGCTGCATACAGCTTGTGCAGCGCCGCGGCCAGTTCCATCCCCAACTCCGGCGCATCGAACCCATTCCGATCGGTTAGCAGAATGTTCACTCCCAAGCAGTTCTGCCCGCTATAAATGCTCGACGTCGGCGTGAACGTCACTGGAACGAAGCGCACGCCCGCAATCCCGCGCGCGTTCAAATAAGCCGCGAACTCTTTGCTCTTGATCCACGGCGCGCCCACCAACTCAAACGGAGTGTCTGTCCCCCGCCCCACCGACACATTCGTGCCCTCAATCAGCGCCACCCCCGGATACAGCGCCGCCTCAGTCACGCTGCGCAAGTTCGGCGACGGATTCACCCATGCCAGCCCCGTCGAATCGAACCAGTCCCCGCGCTGCCATCCATCCATCGGCACCACAGTAAGCTTCGCGTTGATGCCGCGCTCGGCGTTGAACATTTTCGCCAGTTCGCCCATCGTCATTCCATGCCGCACGGGCAGGACCCAATAGTTCGTAAAGCTCTCGCGCCCCGCGTCGGCCACCGGACCCTGCACAAACGAGCCCGTCACCGGATCCGGCCGGTCCAGCACGATCAACTCAATGCCCGCCTTCGCCGCCGCCTCCAGAAAATATCCCAGCGTCGTCTCGTAGGTGTAAAACCGCACCCCGGCGTCCTGAATGTCGAACACCACCGCATCCAGATTCTTCATCACATCCGCCGGCGGGCGCCGCGCCGCATCCGTCCCGCCATACACGCTGTAGACCGGAACGCCCGTCGCCGCATCCTTGGAATTATTGATGTCGGTCGTATCGAGCGTCCCAGTCACGCCGTGCTCCGGACTGAAGATCGCGTTCAACGACACTCCCGGCGCCTTGGCCAGCACATCAATCGTCCGCACGCCCTGCGCGTCGACTCCCGTCTGATTCGTCACCAGCCCGATGCGCTTCTTTGCATCCGGGGATGACCCACCCGCCTTCAGCACATCAAACCCATGCTCTTCGAGGACATCAATCCCGTTCCTCACAGTTCCATTCCGCGTGCTCATGCGCCGCGCCGCGCTTTGCGCCTCGTTGTACCCGGTAATGCTCTTCCAGCGCCGCGCTTCCTGCTCCGACGGACTCAACGCCAGCGCCGCCGCTATTTCCGTCGCGACCTTCGAGCGCAGCGCAATCGCGTTTCCCTTCCCGTGCGGATGCACCGCATTCGTCAGCAAAATGATGTAAGTCTGCGTCGTCGGATCGATCCACATCGATGTTCCCGTAAACCCCGTATGCCCGAACGATCCCACCGGCAGCAGGTCGCCGCGATTCGAGGAAAACGGAGAGTCAATATCCCACCCAAACCCGCGCAGAACCGGTGCCGAAGGCGGCTGCTCCGGCTGCGTCATCTTCTCAACCGTAACCGCCGACAGGATTCCATCGCCACCGTCGAGCAACATCTGCGCAAACTTCGCCAGATCGTCGGCCGTCGAGAACAACCCCGCATGCCCCGCGATTCCGCCCATCCGCCGCGCCCGCGGATCGTGCACCACCGCGCGCAGCATGTGCTGGTTCTCGTCATATTCCGTAGGCGCAATCTTCGCCCGCCACGTCGCCGGAGGCACAAATCGTGTGCGCGTCATTTTGAGCGGGACAAAAACATGTCGCTCGGTATAGGCCTCGAGCGTCTCGCCCGACACCTTCTCGACCATCGCGCCCAAAACAATAAAATTCGTGTCGCTGTAGACGAATCCCGACCCGGGCGCCTGCTGCGGTGTCTCGGCAAACGCCAGCCGGAACGCCGACTCCTTCGAATCAAACGCCGGCGTCAAATCGATATCCGGAGCCAGCCCCGAGTAGTGCGTCAGCAGCTGCCGCACGGTAATGTCCTCTTTGCCGCTCTGCGCAAACTCCGGCAGATACTTCGCGACCGTATCGTTCATCCGCACCTTGCCCTGCTCGACCAGTTGCATCACCGCCGTCGTAGTCGCAATCACCTTGGTCAGGGACGCCATGTCAAACACTGTGTCCACCGTCATGAGCTCGCGCTTCGGCTCGAGCGCCCGGCTCCCGTACGCCTTGCGATACACCATCGCGCCGTCGTGCCCAACCACCAGCACAGCGCCGGGGATATTCCCATCCGCGATCGCCTGCTGAATGATGGCATCGACTCCACCGAGACGAGCGAGCGTCGCCGGATGCTTGACTTCAGCAATGGCCTGAACGGACACCATCGTGAGCGCTGCGATCAGGGCAAACGCAATTCTGGAGAAGTACCGATTTGATGTCATGTTGAGGATGATCTCTTGACTGTACACAACTCGGCGGCATGGCTCAAGAAACTCAAGTGTCGTGTACCGTCTGTAGCATGCCCCGCCCAA
Organism: Acidobacteriaceae bacterium; assembly: GCA_003134655.1. Classification (GTDB taxonomy): domain Bacteria; phylum Acidobacteriota; class Terriglobia; order Terriglobales; family Acidobacteriaceae; genus Sulfotelmatobacter. The sequence continues at coordinate 98,768 of PLBY01000085.1, read as the reverse complement.
AGGCAGAGTGTCTACGGATCACAAACCTCCGTGCCCTCTGTGTCCTCTGTGGTAGAGAGGTTGGAGCCGTCTCAAGCTTTACCGGTCACGCCAACTCTGCTATAAACCGCTCAGGTCACGAATTTCTCGCGAGCGTCCAAGCCCCTGAATCGTCCACTTCCCACTCTCGTCGCCGCTTTCGAGAATCAGGATGAACTCTTTTCTTCCGCCTTCTCAATCCTGAAGGATGCAATTTCCACCCAGGCATTTCCCGCCGCCTCCATCGCCGTCACGCAAGGGGATCGCCTGATCGCGCTCAACTCCTTCGGCCATTTCAAGTATCCGAAGGGTGCCCCACCCTTCTCGCGTACTTCGCGAGAGGGTGGGGGTTTTGACCTTGAAGTCACTCCCGCGACTCTCTTCGATCTGGCCTCCGTCACGAAAGCCGTCGCCACCACCACCATGGCGATGATCCTCTACGAGCGCGGCCTGCTCGAACTCGAAACCCCCATCATCGGCGTCGTTCCTGAATTCATGGCCGACTCCTGCGGCGAACCCGACGCGCGCCGCCGCGACGTCACCTTCCGTATGCTACTCGCCCACTCCTCGGGCCTGCCCGCCTACGAGAAGTTATTCCTCAAGCAGCACTCCCGCGACGACTTGCTGCGAGCCGCCTTCACCACTTCCCTTTCGACCGATCCCGGCACCCACGCCGAGTACAGCGACATCGGATTCATCGTGCTGGGCGCCGCTCTCGAACGCATCGCCGGAGAAACTCTCGCTGTCTTCTGCCAACGCGAGATCTTCGGACCGTTGGGGATGATCAACACAACATTCAATCCTCCGACAGATTCACGCTCCAAAATCCCGCCCACTGCAGACGAACGCGCAGAAGACGAATGTGGCGCGGGCGCCCCCGCCCGCGCAGAGCCAGAAGTAAAAAGTCTGCCGGGCGCAAGCGAAACCACCCGAAGCACCTTCCGCAAGAAAATCATCCAGGGCGAAGTCCAGGACGAAAACGCCTGCATCCTGGGCGGCGTCGCCGGACACGCCGGCCTCTTCTCCACCGCTGAAGATCTGGCCCGCTTCGCTCACACCATGCTCCATGGAGGACGCCCAATCCTTCGCCCCGAAACCATCGCGCTCTTCACCCGTCGCGAATCCGTGCCGCCGGGCACATCCCGCGCTCTAGGCTGGGATACTCCTTCCGCCCCCTCGCAATCCGGAAAACATTTCGGCCCTCGCTCCTTCGGCCACCTCGGCTACACCGGCACGTCGCTGTGGATCGACCCCGACCGCCAACTCTCAATCACTTTTCTCACCAACCGCACCTGGCGCGACTGCGCGAATCAGGCGATCCGACAGGTCCGCCCGAAATTCCACGACGCCGTGGTCGAAGCTCTAAACAGAACAACCTAATGCTCAATGACTCATTTGCGCCCTACGACCTCACCTCGTCACTGCCGGGTTCAACCTGCCAGGTAATAGAATGATCTGCTCTTCCCATACCCCGAAAGGCGCACGACTTGACCCGAACCCGTAAAGTGAAGTCTGATCTTCGCCGTCTTCCTACCGAACAAATTCTTCCCGCTGCCACTGATCTCGATCGCATGTCGTCGCTCGAAATCGTTCGCCTCATCAATCGCGAAGACGCAACCGTGGCTGCCGCGGTCGGCCGCGCTCTGCCGCAAATCGCTCGCGCCATTGACGTCATCGTCGCCGGACTCCGCGAGGGCGGACGCCTCATCTACGTGGGCGCCGGGACCAGCGGCCGTATTGGCGCCCTCGACGCCTCCGAGATCCCGCCCACGTTCAACACCGATCCGCGCACCGTGCAATACATCATGGCGGGAGGAGCTAAAGCCCTCGCCTCCTCCACGGAAGCCAGCGAAGACGACACCGCGCTCGCCATCGCCGAAATGAAGAGGCGGAAACCGGGCAAGCACGACATCGTCCTCGGCATCGCCACCAGCGGACGCACTCCGTTCACCATCGCCGCCGTCGAATACGCCCGCAGCCGTGGGGCTCGTACCATCGCCCTGACCTGCAACCGGGACTCTCCGCTGGAGCGCGCTTCAGATTTCGCCATCGTCACAGAAGTGGGCGCTGAAGTTCTCGCCGGATCCTCTCGCATGAAAGCCGGCACCGCCCACAAGATGGTCCTCAACATGATCTCCACCGGAGCAATGACTCGCCTCGGCTACGTCTACGGCAACCTCATGGTCAACGTCTGGACCAAGAACGAGAAACTCGTCCAGCGCGCGATTCGCATCCTAGAACAGGCGACTGGAGCCGATCACGAGGCGGCCAGCCACGCTCTCGCAACCAGCGGCAATCGCACCCCGGTCGCGGTCGTAATGCTGGCGGCGGGCGTGAACCGATCCCAAGCCGCCGCCGCCCTGAAGAAGTCCAAAGGCCACGTCCGCCAAGCCATAGCACTGGCGAAAGCATAACCGCGAGACAAAGATTTCCTCTGTGTCCTCAGTGTCCTCCGTGGTTGATTCGTCTTCCCGTGCCCTCCCCGTCAACAACTGGCTCGCAAATTCCCCGCTACAATATCCCTGCAAGGACTCATTCATGGACAAGTTCGTCATCCGCGGCGGAGAGCCGCTTCTGGGCACCGTCCGCGTCAGCGGCGCGAAGAATGCCGCGCTGCCCTGCATGGCCGCTGCTCTGCTGACAGATCAGCCCGTCATCCTAGAAAACATTCCGCAGGTACGCGACATCCAGACCACGCGCAATCTTCTCGCTGCGATGGGCGCCGAGGTCGAACTCGGCTACGGGCGCGCTCAGCACCGCACCACCATCCACTGCGCCAAACTCAACGCCCCCGAGGCCTCCTACGAACTGGTCAAGACCATGCGTGCTTCCACGTTGGTGCTCGGACCGCTCGTAGCCCGCTGTGGCCACGCCCGAGTCTCGCTTCCCGGCGGCTGTGCCATCGGCGCTCGCCCCATCGACCTGCACATCAAGGGCCTCGAGAGTCTCGGCGCCAGGATCACGCAAGAGCACGGCTACGTCGAAGCCACCGCCGAACGGCTCAAAGGCGCAGAAATTGTTTTCGACAAAATCACTGTCACCGGCACCGAAGACCTGCTCATGGCAGCGACTCTAGCCGAAGGCGAAACCATTCTGCAGAACTGCGCGCGCGAGCCCGAAGTCGCCGACCTCGCCGACCTGCTGAACAAAATGGGAGCGAAGATCGAAGGCGCAGGCACGCCCACCATCCGCGTGAAAGGCGTCAGCAAGCTGAAAGGCGCGAAGCACCGCATCATTCCCGACCGCATCGAAGCCGGCACGTTCATCATTGCCGGCGCCATGACCGGAGGCGACCTCAACATCGCCGGATGCGATCCCTCGCACCTCAACGCACTCCTCAGCAAGCTTCACGAAGCCGGCGTCAAAACCAAAGCTACGTCGGACTCGGTCCGCGTAATGGGTGACAATCCCTTCACCGCCGCCGACATGTCGACCGAAGAGCACCCGGGATTCCCCACCGACTGCCAGGCGCAATTTATGGCCCTGACCACGCAGGCCGAAGGCACGTCGATCATCACCGAAAACATTTTCGAGAACCGCTTCATGCATGCCCAGGAACTGGTGCGCATGGGCGCGAATATCAAAATCGAAGGACGCCGCGCCGTTGTCCGCGGCAAGACTCCCCTCAGCGCCGCGGCCGTGCTGGCCAGCGACCTCCGCGCCTCCGCCTCCCTCGTGCTAGCCGCTCTCGTTGCCGATGGCGAGACTATCATCGACCGCGTCTACCACATCGACCGCGGCTACGAACACATCGAGGAAAAGTTAAAGGGAGTCGGCGCCCAAATCCGCCGCATCGGCGAGATGTTCCCCAAGAAGGCCGCCGCCGTGAAGTAGACAATCGAAACACCGACGACACGGAGGAAAAACAGGCGTCGACTCTGTGCCCTCTGTTTCCTCCGTGGTTCCAGCCTTTCGTTGACCAGACTCCGAAGCCGGCGCTACCCGCGCGTCAACCTCTCAATCAACACCCCGTGCTGCGGATACCTCGCCACCAACTCCTCTCTCTTCGCCATCTCAAAATCCTCAAAATCAAATCCCGGTGCAACCGTGCATCCCACAACGGCAAATGAACTCCAATCCGCCATATGCGAGGCAAACCAGCATCCCGCCGGCACGACCGCCTGCGGAACTTCTCCCTCATCTAGATCGCGGCCCAGCCGAATGGAAGAATACTTCCCCGCCCGATCAATCACATGCACCATCAAGGGTTCTCCAGCGTAGAAATGCCAAACCTCATCCGATCGCAGCCGGTGAAATGCCGAGAAGTTCCTGCCCTCGAGCAAAAAGTAGATCGCCGTCGACGCCGCCCGCGCACCGGTGAACCCGGCCGGCAGGGCCTCGCGCGCAATCACAACCTCCGACCGGTATGTCTGCCGAAAATACCCGCCTTCCGGATGCGGTTCCAGCCGCAGCTTCTCGATCCAGTACCTGGCGTTCTTATCCAACTTTTCCTCCACGCGCGCGAAACGTTTCTGCTCCCTCCCACACTATCCCGGTTAGAGGATCTGATACATGCCCATCAGCATTCATCAATATCTCTTCAAGTTTAAGGGGGAAACTTACTGCACGGAACTGCCCGCCCTTACCCACTTGCCAACCGCCGCCTGAAACGCGAGTGGAATCCCACCTGTCAGGTCTACCAGCCTCGTCGCGGGAAGCCCCATCCTTGCATCCTCTGCAAGGATGGGGAGCACTCTCTTCGGAGTATGGCCTCACTTCCTCGTCAACAGTCCCAGCGCCGGCAGAATCATCATCACCACAAAAATTATGCCAAGTGTCCAGTTGAGCCACTTCTTCTCCGGACGATTCACCCAGTAGCACAGAATCACCGAGAACAGCAGCGCCTGCGGTACGACTTCCAGCCATCCCATCATCTGGCCCAGAGGCGCCGCCGTCGTGTAGATCATGCCTTCGATCGAACCCGGCGCCGGACCAAACGTACCCAGGATTCCCAGCGCCACCAGCAACCACCACATCACCAGCCACCCGCGTTTCTTTCCAAACAAGATCCGTCGAAGCGGATAAAACGCGAGCGCAAACACCAAACCCCGCAGCGGCTGAAGCAGAGGCCCCGCCATCACCCACGGATCGTTCAGTTGCCGCATCCAGCAGGCCATCTCCGGACGCGCAAACGCCTCCTTATAGTGCATCGTCGTAACCGCCACCACTCCCATAAAAAAGTAGGTTGTCGTGTGGGCGACCGCAGTCTTAACGAACAAACTCGCGAATCCAGGACCTGTATCACCGACTGCATAACCATCCATCGCTTGTTCACTCATGAAAAGTGCTCCATTCGAGAGAATCATCGGCGGCGGAAAATCCGCGCCAGCATGAACGAACCTATCGATGCCAAGCTCGCGACGCAAGGACTGGAATCACTGCTGTTTGACCACGCACTTGACTCCCGTGCTATGCTTTCTGCCGTACCTCGCGGGCCCCGCGCGCCAGCCGCTTCTCCGGCGGCGCCATCGACAATGAGGCGGCCCTACCTGCGTTCCCCTCGCAAGGAGCGTCGACGGAGGCGTTGCGAACACACAGATTCGGTGTGCGTCGCGCCTCTCTGCACCGGGCCGCGCCCACCCTCACAGAAATAAGAGGAGATACCATGAAATTCCAGAAGCTCACGCCCAATCTTGTCGTCCGCGACGTCGCCGCCAGCATGGAGTTCTACCGCTCCGTGCTTGGCTTCCAGCCTGCGATCACCGTCCCCGAGCAGCCACCCTACGTCTTCGGATCGGTCACCGCGGATGGCGTGGAAATCTTCTTCAACGACCAGAAAGCCGTGGCCGCAGAGTATCCCGCCCTGGGCGCCAAGCCCATCGGAGGCAGCCTCACCCTCTTCATCGAGGTACAAGGCATTGAAGAAGTGCTCGCTGCAGTTAAGAAGAATGGAGCAAAGATCACCATGCCCTTGAAACAACAGTTCTACGGCATGCGGGAATTTGCCTTTGAGGATCCCGAAGGCTGGGTCATCACGATTGCAGAAAAGGTAGCGTAGAGAATCCAAGCCAAAAGGCACCGAAGATCACGGAGCCGTTTGCCCGGTGTCCTCGGTGCCTCTTCTGGCAAAATCGATAAAACTTACTTCACCTGAATTTTCGTGCCGGTCTCATCCAGCTTGCCCTGCACCCTGACCTTCTTGCCTTCGAACTTCTTCACGTCGTCCTGGTGGTCAATGTCATAGGTCTTGCCGGAATCGGTCTTCAGCACATACTTGTCGCCGGACTTCTCGACGGTTCCCGAGAAAACCTGGCTGTCAGAAGCGCTGGGCGCTGCCGCAGTCGGGGTGCTGTCCTTCGGAGCCGACGGCGCTGCTGCATCCGGAGCCTGTGCGTTGGGCGTCGGCTGCGCTGCCGGCGGGTTATCCGGCGTCGGCGCGGGCTGCGTCTCCGGCTTCTGCTGCGTGGGCGGAGTGTCCGGCGTGGGAGTAGGTTGTGTCGTCTGTTGGTCCGTGGGCGTCGACGGAGTCGTTTGCGCATTCGCCGCGCTGCCCCAGGAGATCAAACCGAGGACGACTGCCAATGTGGCGAGAAACGAGAGAGAACGAATCTTGGTTTTCACTAAATCCTCCAGGAGCCAAACGGCTCTTCTGAATGAATAGCAAGCGCCCTGCCATCCCCGGCAGATGTTTCCACCCGGATCGCGACCGCGTTGCATCTGCAAGCTTTAGCTGCAACTCTCAGGAGTACACAGGGGCGCATGTCAGCAAAGTTTTCTCGACGGCTACAGGAGAGTCTGTAGGCTAATCCGTCTGGTTCTTTGCCCCTCAACCCGCTTCAGTGAGAATAGTTTTCGCCATGCGAGCAAGAAATGCATGCGATCGCATCGTCGTCTTTCCTTCGTGTCCCTTCGTGTCCTTCATGGTTCAAGATCTTGGGTTCGCGTCACCTTAATGCCCTCTCGGCCGCGACAAGAGATCAATCCGCCCGCGTTCAAACAGCAGCTTGTAAGCCGCCCACGACGCTGTGCTGATCGTCACCATGACGGCTAGCGCGACGACGTGTACGAGCAGCGCTGGTTCAGTCGTGTGCCTACTTCGCCGCCCCAATCGTATCCACAATCTGCTTCGCCACCGCCTCGGCTCCCGGATCCTTGAAACTCACTTGCGCGGCGCAGACTCCGCCGGGAACCGCCACCGCCACATACCAGTTGGTTCCGGAAAGATCGCTGGCGTTCGCCAGGTGCTTGTACGAATACCAGTATCGCTTCCCGTTGTCTTCGATCACTTTGTCCGGCGGGATCATTTGCTGGATCGTCGGCTTGATGTCCGCGAGCGATTGCTCGTTGCCGCGAACCACCACATTACTTTTCTTGTCCGCAGAGGTCGCAGTGCCAACGAGAAGTTTGTCCGCCGTCCAATCAGCTGGAACCGCATACTGACACGTTTTCTTCCTGTCCATGACCACCTTCCACCCCGAAGGCACCGCCGCCAGAACCATGGTTGAAACCGCCAGCAGCACCACCACGCTCATCTTTCTCATGCTCATTCAAGAATCTCCCGCGCTTCCAATTTCACCCCAGCAGAACTCTGCCCGAGAACTTATATCACGCCACTCCGGAGCAAACAAAAAGGACCGCCATTTCCGCGGTCCCTTTCGTTTGATCCTTCTTTCTATCCGTCGAATCCGTGAAGATCCGTGGCAGAAGCTAGTGAGTTAGTGCCGTCCTCCGCCACCGCCGCCGTGACGTCCACCACCGCCACCGCCGCCTCCAGGACGTCCACCGCGCCCGCGACCACGTCCACCGCCGCCACCAGGACGCCCGCCGCGACCACGATCTCCACCGCGATCACCGCTGCGCGGAGGACGATCTCCGCTGGCACCCGCACTCACGTGAGGAGGGCCATCGCGATTGAAGTTCGGCTCGGAATCCGGCTCATCCGGAAAATCTCCGCCGCCCTCGATCACGAGCGAGCCTGTCAACGCAGGCTGCGCCTCAGCCTCAGCCGCTGGCGCCATGGCAGCGTCCGGAGGAGGAGCTTCCCCGCCACCCATCTTCGCGCGCTGCTCTTTCAGAATCGCCTTGCGCGACAGCCGGATGCGGTTGCCTTCTACCGCCAGCACTTTCACCAGCACCTGATCGCCTTCCTTCAGTTCGTCGCGAACATCCGCAATCCGATGCTCGGCCACTTCGCTGATGTGCAGCAGTCCGTCGGTGCCCGGCAGAATCTCGACGAACGCGCCGAAATCCGCCAGCCGCGTGACCTTGCCCAGGTACGTCTTCCCTACCTCGGCCGTCGCCGTGATGTCGCCGATAATCTGCAGCGCCTTCGCCGCTGACTCCTGATCGCTCGACGCCACCTTCACCAGCCCGGAATCTTCCACGTCGATCTTCACTCCGGTCTGTTCCACGATGCTGCGAATCATCTTGCCGCCCGGCCCGATCAGATCGCGAATCTTGTCGACCGGGATCTGCACCGTGTAGAAGCGCGGCGCGTAATCGGAAATCTTCTCGCGCCCGGTGGTGATGACTTCTTCCATCTTGCCCAGAATGTGCATCCGTCCGCGCTGTGCCTGCGCCAGCGCCTCGCGCATGATCTGCGCCGTGATGCCGGCAACCTTAATATCCATCTGCAGAGCGGTGATACCTTCTTTTGTGCCGGCAACCTTGAAGTCCATGTCGCCGTAGTGATCTTCCGCGCCCGCGATGTCGGTCAGGATGGCGTAGTCATTACCTTCCTTCACCAGCCCCATCGCCACTCCAGCCACCGGAGCCTTCAACGGAACGCCCGCATCCATCAGCGCAATCGACGCGCCGCAGATGGTTGCCATCGACGACGACCCGTTCGATTCCAGAATGTCAGAAACCACGCGCATCGCATAAGGCCACTTCTCTTCCGTCGGAAGCACCGCCGAAACCGCGCGCTCCGCCAGCGCCCCGTGCCCAATTTCGCGCCGCCCCGCCCCCCGCATAAATCCCACCTCCCCAACCGAAAACGGTGGAAAATTATAGTGCAGCATAAATCTTTTCTTGGATTCGCCTTCGAAGCCTTCGAGGCGCTGCATATCGTCGCTGGTCCCGAGGGTGGCGGTGACCAGTGCTTGGGTTTCGCCGCGGGTGAAGATCGAGCTGCCGTGGGTTCTCGGCAGGACTCCCGCTTCGATCCAGATTTCGCGCACTTCGTCGAAGGCGCGGGCGTCCGGACGGCGCTTCTGCTTGATCACCTGATCGCGGAAGATGCGCTCGCGCAGGGTCTCGTAATACTGCGAGAGTTTTTTCTTGGCGTCTTCATCGTCTTTTTCGCTTCCAGTCTTCGGTAGCTCAGCCGCCAGGCGCTTCTTGATTTCCTTGACCAGCGTGTAGCTTTCCGCCTTGGGATGCTTCTTGGTATCGAGCGCGTCCGCCACTTCGGTGCCGACCTTCTTCTGCAGATTCTTATAGTACGCATCATCGAACACTGGCGGCTCGACTTTGCGCTTCGGCTTGCCCACTTTGTCGCGCAGCTCGCTGATGGCCTTGCAGATTTTCTTGATCTCGGTGTGGCCGAACTCGATCGCGTCCACGACCGTCTCTTCTTTCACTTCCTTCGCGCCCGACTCGATCATCACGATGCCGTCGGCCGTTCCGACGACCATGATGTTGACCAGGCCTCCGCGCATTTCGTCGTACGTGGGATTCACAATGAACTGTCCGTCAACCAGTCCCACGCGCACCGCGCCGATGGGACCGAGGAACGGAATGTCGGAAAGCGTCAGCGCACAGGAGGCGCCGTTGATGCCCAGAACGTCAGGATCGTTATTACTGTCGGCCGACAGCACGAACGCAATGATCTGGGTCTCGCACTTGAAGCCCTCGGCGAACATGGGACGCACCGGCCGGTCGATCTGGCGGCTGGTGAGCACTTCGCGCTCACTCATGCGGCCTTCGCGTTTGATGAAGCCTCCGGGGAAACGTCCGCCGGCGTAGGTGTATTCGCGGTAGTCAACGGTGAGGGGAAAGAAATCGATGCCTTCGCGCGGATCGGCGTTGGCGGTGGCGCAGGCGAGCACAACATTTTCGCCGAGGCGGACCACAGCGGCGCCTCCAGCCTGCTTGGCGAGCTTTCCAGTTTCGAATGAGATTTCTTTGCCGCCGGATAGATGGACTGTAACGCTAGTTGCTTCTGGTTTCATGATTCATTCCTTTGAGATGAGACAGGCAGGCGCACCCTCCCGCAGACGCGCGGAAAGGCCGGGGCACCGAGATGGGTGCCGGGTTGAGGCGAGGGATCAGCGCTTGAAAAACGCACGTGTGGAGAATTCCTCGATGCTGGACCGTCTCCCCAGAGACGGATCATCAGAAATGGCCAGGAATGAAAGTTTCAATGTTTCGGAAGGTTTCAATGTTTCAAGGTCTTTGAAACCTTGAAACTTTGCCACCTTGAAACCTTGCTCTTCCGGCCTACTTGCGGATGCCGAGTTTGGTAATGACCGTCTTGTAGCGCTCGGAATCGTATTTCTTCAGGTAGTCGAGCAAGCTACGCCGCTTGCTGACCAGCATGAGAAGGCCGCGGCGCGAGCCGTGGTCTTTCTGGTGCGTCTTGAAGTGCTCCGTCAATTGGCCAATGCGTTCACTGAGCAACGCGATCTGGACTTCGGGACTGCCGGTATCGCTGGGATGCGTGCCGTATTGGTCGATGAGGGATTTCTTGTGCTCTCTGGCTAACACTTGCCTGGTGCACTCCTGTCTTCTTGGTTTCGATTTATCTTTGTGACGTTATTGAGGATATCACGCGGGGTTGGAGACCGTAAAGGGTCGCAGCGTGGCCACATTTGCGAGCCCGGGTGGCCCATCCTTCGCGCAATTTGCAAAGCGTGGGCAACTTCGGCATGCTTTCAGGTATAGCCGACGTGGGAACAGGGAGGAGGAAAGAAGTCAAAGTCTTTCGGCGTTCAGACGTAGGAAAACCCACCCTTTGCAAGAAGCGCAAAGGTGTGGGCTGCCCCACCTGTACCTACTTTCGTCGCTTACCGCTCGATCCCGTGACGCTTCGAACTACCCCGGCCACCGGTTCAGTTCCAAAATGCCCGGAGGCTGGGGACGCAAAGGTTAAGCTGATGTTGGAATACTTGCGGTCCGTGCCGCCCGTGACTTGTACGGTCAAAACTGATGGCGAAAGTGTGGTCGAGATGCTTCCGTTGCCCATGATCGTGGCCGAACCGGTTATTTGAAATCCGTTCGTGATCGTCGTGACAGCGGCATTGACGAGACTGACGTGGTGAGTATGGGCTCCCCTGGCGGACGGATCAAAGTTTGAGCCGTTCTGGGTCATGCACCAGCCGTCCGACTCTTCCATGTTCAAGTCCGTTGAAAAATCCGCCGTGGTCGCTCCCTTTAACGTGAGAGACCATGGGCCTCGAATCTCATACGGACCGGTTACGGCACCGGTTGAGCTAGTGGCTTGGGGCGAATAGGCGTTAATCTCCCCGACGAATGTCGTGAGTGAGGCAGTTTGAGCCGGCGCGCCGACGCTGGCTGCCAGTACGAGGACCGCGATGGTGAGCACCGTCCATCCGAACGCTTTGTTCTTCATGAAAAACTCTCCCATTTATCGATTTGAAATTCAGTGGAGACGCAGGGACACAATCAGACACCTGGGCGCGTGGCTACAAGCGGTAAGGCGCAGAATGGGAGCTGTTCCATCAACTTGCCGTCGAATGCAGTGTTTTGCCGTGCCTTTGACGGCGGAGGAGGCTACAATCTGGACTCCTCGGTCGTCATGACCGCGGACCAAGCAGGAGAGCGCGATGGGCGAACCATCCCTTGGGACGCCGCAATCCCAGAGACCGCTGGAAGACCGGCTGGATTCGTGGAAGGAAATCGCGGCGCACCTCGACCGCGACGTGACCACGGTTCAACGTTGGGAGAAGCGGGAGGGGATGCCCGTTCACCGCCACCTGCACGACCGGATGGGCTCGGTCTACGCGTCACGTGCTGAATTGGACGCGTGGGCGCGCAGTCGAAAGCTTCCACCTAGCCAGGGGAACGGGAACAATGTCTCGTCGCCGGATCTCACAGCATCGGCATCGCGCCCGGCGACATCGACATCTCTAACTCGTAGGTTGCTCTTGCCGCTGGCCGCGGTAGTCGCGCTGGCAATCGTCACGGGCTTCTGGCTTCAGAAAACGGAGTACTTCTGGCGAAGCCCGATCGCTGACGCACGATTTCAGCCGGTTACGGACTTCGAGGGGGTGGCACAGGATGCGGCGGTGTCCCGCGACGGTCATCTCGTGGCGTTTCTGTCGGACCGTGACGGACCGATGGACGTCTGGGTTACACAGGTCGGGTCCGGCGAGTTCCACAACCTGACCCACGGGAGTGTTCCCAGCCTGACGAATCCATCGATCCGAACCCTGGGATTTTCGCCTGACGGATCTCTGGTCACATTCTGGGTTCGCAGGCCAGGCAGCTCGAATGGGGACAATATCGGCGTCTGGGCGGTGCCGACGCTGGGCGGCGAACCGAGGCCATATCTTGACGGTGTGGCCGAGTTCGACTGGTCGCGCGACGGCTCTCGGCTCGCTTATCACACGCCCGGCCTTGGAGATCCGCTGTTCGTGTCACGCGGCAGCCTGCGATCGGACAACCGGCACATCTTCACTGCCTCCCCAGGGCTCCACTCTCACTTTCCGTTGTGGGCGCCAGACGCCGCATTTATCTACTTTGTGCAAGGTACTCTCCCCGACAAATTGGACATCTGGCGCATTCGTCCAGTCGGCGGAACTCCGGAGCGAATCACCTCGCATAACGGGCGCGTGAGTCACCCGGTTCTACTGGGTCGGCGGACGCTGATGTACCTCGCGAGCGATCCCGACGGTTCGGGGCCATGGCTTTATAGCATGGACGTCGAGCGGCGCATTCCGCACCGGCTAACCTCCGGGCTCGACCGGTACACGTCGCTTGCGGCGAGCGCTGACGGTCGCCGTGTGGTGGTCACGCTGGCAAGTCCGAAGAGGACGCTCTGGCATCTCAGGATCGGTGATTCTCCTGCTGCAGCGTCGACAGCCGCGCGCCTCTCGCTGACGACCAGTACTGGGTTCTCGCCACGACTGGGTCCAAATTATCTTCTATATGTTTCTTCGACTGGCACGAGCGAGAGCATCCGAAAGCTCGCCAACGGAGCGGATACGGAGTTGTGGAGTGGTCCGGGAGCGCGCATCTTTGGGGGCCCTGCCATCGCTCCCGACGGAAGGTCTATCGCATTCTCCGTCCGGCAACATGGGCAGACGCTCTTGTACGTGATGCAGGCCGACGGCACGAACGCGCGGATTGTGGCCGATTCGCTCGATCTGCAAGGCGCTCCAGCATGGGCACCCGACGGCCAATCGGTTACTTCTGCGGCGGACGATCACGGCATCCCACACCTCTTCCGCATACCGCTCGACGGTCGATCCCCGGCTCTTTTTGTCGGAGAGTACGCAGTGGATCCCGCATGGGCGCCCGATGGCAAGTTCGTTGTCTTCTCGGGACCTGATATCGGCACCACGTTTTCGGTCAAAGCCGTCACGAACGAGGCTGCATCGCATCCCCTGCCGTCGCTGACCCTGACTCGGGGAGCCCGACATCTGACCTTCCTGAATGGAGGACACGCACTCGTCTTCCTGCGAGGTGAGATTCAGCACAAGAATCTCTGGCTCATCGACCTGGATACGGGTGCCCAGAGGCCGCTAACCAACCTCGCTCCCGACTTCGATATCGGCGCCTTCGACATCGCCCCGGACGGCAGCGAGGTCGTCCTCGAACGAGTGCAAGAGCACTCGGATGTGGTGCTGCTGGATCTTCCCCGTCCATAATTCGTCCTTGAACCCAAGGGCACAACGCTGCTTGAGGACCTGCATGACAGTCGTGGGAATGCCGCGCTCCGGCTCGCCGATCAGCAGGTCGATGTGGTCGGGCATCACGACGCGGGTGGCCCACCTTTACCGAGCACAAGCCTGGGTGGCCCACCCGCGGGATGTCGGAGGTGTCGATCTGATCGTCGGACATCGCCGCCAGAGCCGCCAGTTTTCTTCTGCCTCGGGGTCAGCGCCTGTCCCGTCCTTTTTCGTCTTACTTCCCTTTTGCTAGACGCCGTGCGCATAGAGCATTCAAAATCGTGTTGTGCCCCCTAGAGCATGAGGGCCAAGCCGGCGGCAGCTCCGCGGGACCGCGATTTCGTGGTCTTGATTTCAGTACGCAGTCCCAGTTTTTCGGCGTAGATCACTAACATTTCCAAACTGAACTTCGACATTTTTCCCCGCAACAAATCGCTCACTCTGGGCTGCGACTCGTCCAGGATCGTCTGCAGTTGCCGCTGCGAATACCGTGCCGCCGCCTTGACGACCTTGGTGTGTAAGTCGGTCTTGAGCTTGAGTGCCGCAGCCTCTTCCGGTGCGAATCCCAGATCATCGAACACATTCTTGGTCATACGTTCTTTCCTATTCGGAATTCGTTCTATTTCTTCTGCTTCGCCAGCCTTGCCTTCAGATCGCTCAACCGCTTGCGTCCAATCTCGATGTCGCCCTTGGGGGTCTGATTGGTCTTTCTTCGTGAAGCAATGGAGCACTTAGACCCCACCGCCCATCTTGACGTAGAGCACACGATACCAGGTGGCCTTGTCCTGATCCCGCAACTCAAAGACGCCCGGGAGCGCAGGAGCCATGGAAGCGGAATCCAGTGGCCGCTCTCCACTCTGCACTCTGCACTCGCCTCAGATCGGCCCCCAGATTCTCGCGCACCTCCTCGGGAAAGCCTCTGATCACGCTTAAGGAATTGGCTTCGAAAACCACATCGGGCGGGGAGGGTTCAGCCACGACAAACAAGGTATCAGAGGCCGGATCGTTGGTATATAACTACTTATATAACTGTTTCCCCATTTTTATCGGCCCCGCGTGACTATCGCGGTGGGCGGAGGAGGCGGGTGGCCCACCTTTACCGAGCACAAAGCCTGGGTGGCCCATCCTTTGCGCTCTTTGCAAAGGGTGGGCGTTCCGGACTGCCGATCCCTTGGGCTTTCCTTTTCCTGTAAAGCACGCGGACTCGGGGCGAGTGGAGACAAGTCCAAATCCCACATGGGCCAGATTTGGCAAAGCCCACCCTCTGCAAAAAGCGCAAAGGATGGGCCACCCACGAACCCGCCCCCAGCTATGCTTTTCCCACAGTCTTCCACAGCAAGAATCTCAATTCATGTGACGAACGACCTTTACTGAGAATTTCAAGAGGAGCAAGCTCAATCTATGCACGCGGGCTCCCCCAACCGGTTCTCCACGACCGATCCACTGACAAACTCTCACTGCGGCGTTAAGTCCTTATTCCGGAATATCTTGGCTGTAAGTCCTTGCGAATCAATATTTTGCCCACACCCCGCCCTGTCCCCATCAAGCAAGTGCTTAAGAATGAATATTTTAGCGATCAGCACCAGAAAATATAGCGGAGAATCCGAGCCTAAGTCCTTATCCCAGAATATTTTAGCTGTAAGTCCTTGCGGCTCAAGATTTTGCGCTGATACAGGCCTATCCAAAACAAGCAAGTCTTTAAGAATGAATATTTTATGGATGATGAAGAAGAAAATATCGAAGCGCTCTCCTTACTTTGGCGAGATTGGGTTCTTGGAGCTCAAAAGCAGGTTCCCCCACTCCGCCGTCGCAGGCGCTCCGGCTCCGGTCGGAATGACAACATTGGGAGGTACTTCGAACCTTGAGAAGCACTTCGGATGAACACTATGCGGCGCTTGTGAGCCAGCTCTTCATGGTGTTCGCGTCCGCCAGACCGGCTTGCTGGAACTGGAGGCTGCCGCCCGAGAATACAGCGAAGTTCGGAATGCCTCGGACGTTGTACCGGGATGCCAGTTCCGGGAACCTCTCAGTATCGACCTTCAGCACGACGGCCCGGCCAGCGAGGTCTCGCGCAACTTGCGCAACGTGGGGCGCAGCCATCCGGCAGGGTCCACACCACGCCGCCCAGAAATCAACCAGGACAGGAACTTTGCTGGTACGAACAATATCGTCGAAGTCCTCGGGGCTGACCTCAACGGGCTCAGCCATCGGAGGCAGCGTGGTTTTGCAGGCACCGCATCTTCCGGTGTCGGCAAGGTGTTTCGCCGGAATCCGATTCGGCTTCCCGCAAGATGGGCAATTTCGGGTAATGGCCATGGAGAGGTCCTCCATCGAATTTCTGCCTTCCCAGTATCTCGCCAGCAGGCTGATCGCGGCAACCGTGGACGATCTCCTCAGACGCCCGCCACGAGCATGGGACCAGCGACCTTTAACAAGGGTCCGAAATTTCACTTGCCGTCTCCACGGCCGCGAGATAACGTGTTTTGCCCGAAATCGTTCGCCAGGAGTACACGCCTATGGCAGCCGACGAAAACATTCAACTGATGCGACGCTGGTTTCAGGAGGTGTGGAATGAGGGCCGGATCAAAACGGTTTATGAGTTGCTTTCTGCGGACGGGGTAGCCAGGGGACAGAGAGGCGCGGATGCGGAAATCCGCGGGCCGGAGGAGTTCGTAAAATTCGTGCGCGAAATTCGCGGCGCGTTCCCCGACATTCAGGTCACCGTCGAAGACGTCTTTGGTGCCGACGACAGAGCTGTGTTGCGCTGGTCGGCCGTCATGACGCACACCGGAGATGCTCTCGGGCTCCCTGCGAGCGGCCGGACAGTGCACAGCCGAGGGATCACGATCGCGCGTTTTGTCGACGGAAAGATCGTGGAGGGCTGGGACAGCTGGGATCAACTTGGCATGCTCGAGCAAATCGGCGCATACAAGCAGCCCCTAGCGGCCTAAGTGGTCCAGCGGGAGCACGGGGTTGATCTGGCGCACCCGCACACGACTTGAAAACGCCGAGGCCGGAGCAAGAAATTGGTCAATGGCCAAAAGACATCGCGGATTTCACAGGAGATTCCTCAAATAGGGCGTATGATTAAAGAGATGCCATATATCTCGGAACATCTCTCCAGCCTTCGCCAGGAAATCGCCGATTTACGCAACCTGAACGCCCGGATCTCGGAAAAGGGCGCGCACAGCGCGGTTGATCAGACCGCTCTCGAACTGCGCACCACCCGCCTGCGCGAAATCAAGCAGGAATTGTCGAAGATCCTCAACCGTCCCGACGATCCGAAGGTCTGGTGGGAGCGATCCCGAAGGCCGCAACAGGCCTAAGGCGCGAGCCAATTCAGGGTGTCCCGCGTTTCGGAGGTTGCGAGGCGCGGGCCACCTAGTTTCAAGACCACCTTCCCGCCTTCCCTTCTTTGCTCTTCTCTTTTTCGCGTCGCAACTCTTCTTCGGAATTCCCTGCCGTTAGGCTGTGAGCGTCGCGGCAATCGCGTTCAGCGTGGCATCGATTCCCTCAGCATTGGGGATGCCGCCTTGCGCCAGGTCTTTGCTCCCACCGCCGCGTCCGCCCAGCTTTGTCATCGTCTCTTTCATGAGCGCGCCCATGTCGAAGGGCTGGCCCGCGGACTGCGCAAACACCAGCGACGGTTGCGGCGAAGTCGTTGCCAGAAGCGCGACGGCGTTCGGAGAAAGGCGAGTCAGCTTCTGGGCCAGCAGCTTGACGAAGTTCAGATCCCGGTCAGCCAGCGTGCGGACTACGAGTTTGCGGCCGTTGGCCTCGGGAGTTTCAGCGAGCATCGCGGCGGCCTGGGCTGCGGCGAGATCCTCCTGCGACTGCTCGCGTTGTTTGCGCAGCGAGCGGATCTCGTCGAGCGACTTGCGGGCCTGCTGCGGCACGTCGTAAATGTGCGCGGAGAAGAGCGCGGCAGTTTCGGTGAGCGTGGTGAAGTCGCGGCGCGCGGTCGCGACGGCGCGCTGTCCAGCGACGAATTCCACGCGCCATCCCTGGCGGACTTTTTCCACTTTTCTAA
This sequence comes from Acidobacteriaceae bacterium, assembly GCA_003134655.1. Classification (GTDB taxonomy): domain Bacteria; phylum Acidobacteriota; class Terriglobia; order Terriglobales; family Acidobacteriaceae; genus Sulfotelmatobacter. Next base: position 80,927 of record PLBY01000085.1, on the reverse strand, counting down.
GTAAGACGCTGGCGATCTGCCCTGTGTGCGCGACGTGCGTACCGCCGCAGGCCGTGAGGTCAAAGTCGCGGATGTCGATGAGGCGCAGCTCGTCGCGTTCGGTCGGGGGCAGTTTGCGCAGACCAAGCTTCCCTGCTTCGTCGCGCGTTACGAAGCGAATGTCGACGGGACGGTTCTCGAGGATGATCTCGTTGGCCAGGCGTTCGGCGGATTCGATCTGCTCTTTGGTGAGCGCCGGCGTGTCCAAATCAATGGAGCAGTAATCGTCGGCCATGTGAAACGACACCGTCGGCATGTTGTACAGGCGGATGAAGGCCGCGGAGAGCACGTGCTGTCCGGAGTGCTGCTGCACGTGGTCGCGGCGTCGGGTTGCGTCGATCTGGCCGCGGACGCGGGTTCCCGGCTTAAGGACTTCTTTCTGCGAATCGTGTAGCGGTGCTTCGAGATAGTGCACGACCTTGCCGTCTTCGGCATCGACAACCTCCGTGACACGGAGTTTGGAGCCTGCGTCAGAAGTGATCCAGCCGGTGTCGAATACCTGTCCGCCACTGGTGGGATAGAAGGCGGTGCGATCGAGAACCAGCGCCGGTCGCGGGGAGTCGAGGACATCGCGGACTTCGGCATCGAAGTCATAGAGGAAAGAGTCGTGGTAGTAGAGACGCTCGGTCATGGAAGAATCATTTTAACCACAGAGGACGCCGGAGGACACAGAGGTGGTGAGAGGCAGAGCGTTCATTGAGGTAGAGATCCTTCGACTACGTCGTTACGCTCGCTCCGCTCGCGCAACGACTTCGCTCAGAATGACATTCATTATGAGGAACGCAACTTCTAGTATGGGCCGATGATGCCACCGATCTGGCGCGCGGCTGGCTTCGGTTTTGCTGGCTGCACGGGCGAGTCGCCCGTACCCACACGGGCATTGCCTACACCGGGATCCAGGACATCGAGATATTTCAGGCCGCTGCCGGTGTTGAACAGGACTACCGTTTCTTCGGGCTTGAAGAATCCGCTGGCGCGGAGTTTACGGTAGGCTACCAGGCTCGCGGCGCCTTCAGGGGCGGCGAAAATCCCTTCGATCTTCGCCCAGTGGCGCGTGGCTTCGAGAATCTCTGCATCCGTCGCACTGATCGCTGTGCCTTTACTCTTCCTCAGGATGTCGAGGATCAGATAGTCGCCATAAGGCTTGGGGACGCGCAGGCCTGAGGCCATGGTCGCCGCGTTCGGCCACATCTCTGACGCCGGCTTGCCTTCCTCCCATGCTTTCACGATGGGCGCGCAACCCGAGGCCTGCACTGTGATCATCTTGGGGCGCTCGGAACCGATCCATCCCAAGGCTTCCATTTCTTCGAAAGCCTTCCACATGCCGAGCAGGCCCACGCCGCCGCCGGTGGGATAGATGATGCCCTGCGGCATTCGCCAGCCCAGTTGCTCGGCGACTTCGTAGCCCATGGTCTTCTTGCCTTCCACGCGGTAGGGCTCTTTGGTGGTGCTGACGTCGAACCATTCGTCTTTCTCCCAAACCTCGGAACCTTTCAGCTCGGCGACTTTGCGGGCGCAGTCGCTGATGAGGCCGTCGACCAGCGTGACGTGTGCGCCGTAGTAGTCACACTCGATGCGGTTCGCCATCGGCACATCTTTCGGCATGAAGATGTGCGCTTCGACTCCGGCTGCGGCGGAGTAGGCGGCGAGCGCGCCTGCGGCATTGCCCGCCGAAGGGATCGCAAGTTTCTTCGAACCGAAGTGACGCGCCATGGTCACGCAGGCGGAGAGGCCGCGCGCCTTGAACGATCCGGTGGGATTGAGACCTTCGTCCTTGATGTAGACGTTGGGATATTCGCGGCTGAGCAACATGGGCGTGAAGCCTTCGCCCAGAGAAACGGGATTGGCTTCGGGCAGCACGGCGTCGTAGCGCCACATAGTGGGCGCGCGTCCGGCGAGGCGCGCAGACGAAAACGTGCGCTTGATGGTCGCGAGATCGTAACGCGCATAAAGGATGCCCGCATCTTTGGGGCAGACGGATTGCGGACGGTCGGCGGGATAGTGTTCGCCGCAGCGGGTGCATTCGAGGTGAGTCAGCATGCCGATGCTGAGTTTAGCATCGGACGGAAATCAGTACCCAGTACTCGGTACTCTGTACTCAGTTCTCGGTGGTTGGGGTCCGAGGAGTCGATTCCGACGTCAGCTCGACAGAAGTTCCTTCTTCCTTCCCTGCCATCGCTGATTTGAAGCCACGGATGCCTTCACCGAGTCCTTTGCCGAGTTCGGGGAGTTTTCTGGGGCCGAGCACGAGCAGAGCAATTCCGGCAATCATGATCAAGTGCATCGGTTGAAACAGACCTTCGAACATGGATTCTCCTTGAGTTGACGCGCTCGTTCTAGTTGAGGTGTTGAGGAAGGACGCGAGCGCATCACGTCCGCGCCCTTCCTCACCGCTAGGCTGTCAAGTTTCTCCAGCTCGTTGCCAGGCGATTAATGACCGTTGCGCTGTGCCTTGTCCGCGTCGCTGGCCAGGTCTTGCAGCAATTGCATGAACTGGGTGGACTGGCCGATGAAAAGGCCATCGCCGGTCAACGCATTCACCGCCCCCATGGCCACGCCCTTGGTTTCGGTAGGACGAATGATTGAGCATGGCGGAAATTGGCGGCTGAGAAACACTGTCGGCTCGGGCATGATCAGGTTCGTTTGGAAATTCTCCCCACCAAAGGGCGGAGAATTCAGATCGGGGAAAGTGACCGAGACACCGGTGACCGGATCGATCACGTTTTTCACCGGAATCACGTTCCCTGCTTTGTCCTGCCAGGTCTGGAAGTGGCAGATCTCGGTTCCGCCGATGCTGAGGAGGATCCGAAGCACTTCAGCATTTGCGGCTCTCTGCGCCAAGGATGGATAGAGGCTACTGCCTCCCTGTTCGATCCAGGCAAAGTGGAATCCCGCGGTATTGGCAACGGCTTGCAGGAAACCGGAATCGGCGACGTCAGCGTCGGTCCTTGGAATTGCAGCGTGTTGCCCAACCGCGAGCGTTGGGATGGCGTTCGGGAACGTATCCCCAAGATCGGGGTTCCCGCGCCGGCTGCGATACCGTGTCCACCAATCGGTGTGTACGGTGAGTTGAGTCAGGTTGGTCAGCCGACCGAATGTCTTGTTCGATCCGCTGGCCTGGCTGGCGGGCAGAGTGCGGAAAGCATCGAGGTTGACAGCGTCCGCTCCCTTGGCAGAGAGGTAGGCGTTGAGGAAGACTTCGTGGCTCAGTTCATCTTCGGTGTTGTCGGAAATGTACTGGTCCATGTCGCCATCCAACTGCTTCACGTCTGCTGTGTAATCGGGATTCCCGCCCGTAACCTGTGACGGATAGCCAGGAATCAGCTTGCTGGCCAACTTCGAGACTTCTCCGTCTTGCACTCCCGCGAGTTCGTTGTACTGCAGCCAGATGTCGCTCTCGATAATTTCGGCGGCGGCGACAAAGCGAAGGATGGCCCCGTCCCCTTTGCTGATGGAGCCATGGTGGTCGTCAGCTCTCGCGCTGACGCGCAGCAACGGAGCCGCGGTGAGTACTGCCCCGGCCACGCCCATGCCTTTCAAGAAGGAGCGCCGCGGAATCTCGCGCGACGGTTGAGGGTTGGGTTGTTCGTTGGAGGACTGCGGACTCTGTCCCGAAGTCACACTAGTGAAGAGAGATTTACCCTTGCTCATAATCCATACACTCCAGATTTTTTAGGATAGGCGTTGCGGGTACAGGCAGGGCAGCCCGAGCATCAACGTGAGTTGAGGATAGAGCGCTGATCAGAGAACAATGTCACGATGAGGTTAGAGCATTGTAAAAGGCTTGTCTTGGTACAACAGAAATACAGTGACGATTGTCTGAGCGATGCCGGTTGAAGAAAATGTGGTGCTTTCGAAACAGGTAGAATGAGGCGCAGCGAGGATTGGCTCTGCGCCTCTTCGCGTTTGGGTTCACATCAATTTTTCACAGGAGAACAGTGCATGAGCAAGTTTCTTATTGGCCTTGTTGTGGGCTTGATCCTCATTCCGGTTGGAGTCTATCTATATTTCTCTTCAGGGACCGCGCCCGTCGCGACCTCTGCGCCGCCCATGCCATTTGAAAAAACGCTGGCGAAGATGGCGCTGCACGCGCGCGTGGACAAAGAAATGCCGAAGTCGGTGCCGATCACCGCAGATGAAGCCGGCTATGTGGCCGGAGCACAGGTTTACAAAGAAAACTGCGCGGTGTGCCACGGGCTGCCTGGTCAGACGCAAACTGCAATTGCCAAGGGAATGTATCCCGACCCGCCCAAGTTGATGGAAGGAACCGGAGTGACGGATGATCCTCCGGCAGAAAGCTATTGGAAAGTCGCGGGCGGAATTCGGATGACGGGAATGCCCGGCTTTGACAAGACGCTCTCCACCACGCAGATGTGGCAGGTCAGTCTACTGGTGGCCAATGCTGACAAACTGCCCAAGGCCGCGCAGGATGTGTTGACTGGTGCGCCTCCGGCGGCGCCGGGTCCGGCCGCTGCGCCGGCGAGTCCTACCGCGAAGAAATAATTCAGTCGCCTTCTTTCCTGCTCCCGATCAGAGATCAAATTCCCCACCCTGTCCCTCCAAAAAACGGAGGGACCAGGATGGGCACCCTCGTTTTGTTCCCAGTGACGCGACTACGGGTCTACGCACGACTCGGAGCCACTGGCTGTCGTGCCGGAGCGTCGACTCGTGGCTGCCACATTCAAGTCACGGCGATGCGGTGACGATAGAGAGGGCAGGAGAAGCGTTATGCCTCGACGCACCGCCCTGCTCTTGGTCGTGTGCTGCGCTGCCCGGCTGGTGGCGCAGGATTTGGAAAACATTCAGATCCACGGCTTTGCCACGCAAGGCTTTCTGTACAGTTCGCACAACAACTATCTGACGATGAAGTCGAGTTCGAGCAGCCTGCAGTGGACGGAAGGCGCGATCAGTGTGGCGGATCAAGTCACCGACAAGTTGCGGGTCGGGATCCAGTTACACATGCGCCAGATGGGGGACTTGGGTGGACCGAACGTGGTCGTCGATTGGGCGTCGGGCGATTTCAAGTTCAACGACAAACTAGGGTTTCGCGCGGGCAAAATCAAGGCTCCTCTAGGCCTGTTCAATGAGTCGCAGGATGTCGATTCCCTTTTTCTGTGGACCCTGCTGCCGCAATCGATGTACCCGGTGGACAACATGGACTTTAACTTGTCCGAAATGGGAGGCGAAATCTACGGTGCGCTGCCCCTTGGCAAACGGGGCGGACATTTGCAGTATGTCGGGCATATTGGCGACAACAGCCTCGATGCAAATGGTGGCTATGTTGAGCAGTTGGCAGAGTTTGGACTCACCTTCCCGACACCGCCCAGCGGAAAAACTTACGGAGCCGATCTACAGTGGGTGACCCCATGGCGTGAGTTAACCGTGGGCGCAAGCGCCCTCAATGACGCGCTGGACGGAACAGGCCCCCAAGGAACCGTCCGCCTGGCGGCCACTTTTACGATGGCATACTACGCGCGCTGGGATCGAGGGCGGGTGCACCTCGCGGGAGAATACTGGAGAACTCCGCTCAATATTCTGTTGACCGTCGGGCCAAACGCGATGCCGTATCCGGTGGACCAGCGTGCGTGGTATCCCATGGCGAGTTATAGCGTCATGAAGAGACTGCAAATCGGAGGCTACTACAGCCACTATGTCAACAAGGCGGGCGACACGTCGCTCCCCGCCAACTACTCGAAAGATTGGGTAATTTCGGGACGGTATGACTTTAACGACTACTTCTACGGAAAGCTGGAAGGTCATTTTCTTCACGGTACCGGACTCGGCTACTACACGAGTACAAACCCAGACGGTCTAAAGCCGAACTCGAACCTGCTGGCTGCCAGGATCGGCTTCAGCTTCTAGTTCTAGGAGGAGGTATGACACTGACGGGCAGAACCCGCCGCTACGCTCTGGCTCTGATCTTCGCCTGCACCGCAGCCAGAGCCCAAGACGTGATTCTAGTGGTCAATAAGAGCGTATCGATATCGGCGATCAATTCCGCGGAAGTACGCGATCTTTTCACGGGAGTTCGCTCACGATTCAGCGACGGATCGCGCGCCGTGCCTGTGATTCTGAAGGGCGGACCGGCGCACGAAGTGTTTCTGCGGAACTACGTAGGCGACAACCCCGACGAATTCCGGGTGCGCTGGCGGAAAGCGGTTTTCACAGGACAGGGCTCCATGCTGAAGGAATTGAACTCGGAATCTGCACTTCAGGACTACATAGCCGCGACTCCGGGAGCAATCGGGTATGTGAGCCGGGTTACGGCAGGAGACTCGGTCAAAGTTCTGACCGTACGGAAAGGCTCACGGTGAAGCACGGCCGTCGATGCCTCGCTACGGCACCAGCGTAAAGTTCACCTGCACCTGGGTCTCGACTTCGACTGGAGTTTCGTTCAACAGGTAGGGCTTGTACTTCCACTGCTTCACGGCGTCAATCGCAGGAGGTGCCAGCAGCGGATGGCCGCTGATCAGCTGAATATTCGCTACATTGCCCTGCTTGTCGACGATGACCTGCATTACGACCACGCCCTGTATATGCTGATCCTTAGCTTCTTGCGGATACTGCGGAGGCACCTTGGTCAAGAGAAGTGCCTGCGACACGCCCTGGGACACGCGCACGCGCCCGGGAACTGCGGGACCGGGTGCTAGACCGCCTTGCTCGCTGGGCGGAAATCCCCCTGGCGCATCTCCCACGACGCCCTCTACCGACTTATCGGCGAGGGTGAAGTTTACAGTCACTTTTGTTTCCACCTCAACGGGCTCGCCGTTCAGAAGGTAGGGCATGTACTTCCACAGTTTGACCGCCTCAATCGCGGCGGGAGCGAGCATGGGGTGCCCGCTGATTAGCTGCAAGTTCCCTACGTCTCCGGATTTACTGATCCGCACTTGCAGGACGACTCTGCCTTGCAAGTGGGCTTGTCGCGCCAACGGCGGATAGACGGGAGGGACCTTCGTGACGAGCTGTTTGGCCATCACGCTCTCTACGGCGTGAACGAGCGGCGGACCGGCCTGGGCCGTGGCCAGAGAACCGAGTCTGACCAGAACGATAAGTGCTACCAGCAGGTGCCGTGTCATTGAGACCTCCGCAGCTTGAAAAAGCGTTTGCGATTCTACACCCGGGATTCCGACGCGGACACTAATGCGCATGCTGCCGATAACTGCTTAGACAGCGCCGACTCCCGATTTGTTCCGGTCGATGTGCTCCACGAACTTGGCGATTGCGGCTAGCACCGCCTCGGGCTGATCGCGCTGCGGCGAGTGACGGCAGTCCGCCAGAGGAAGAGTCTCCACAGGACCGCCGGACTTCCGCGCGATCGCCCGCACCTGCGCCATGGTACCGTACTGATCGTCGAGTCCTTGAATGGCGAGTATGGGGCACGTGATGCGGGGAAGATATTCTTCGATATTCCAACTGCGGAAATCGGGATGGAGCCAGATGTTGTTCCATCCCCAGAACGTGCGCGCGGGGTCGCGATGATGGCGAGCCAGTTTCTCGGGAAGGTTCGTGGTTTCGAAGTTCGTCTTGGCTTCGGCAATACTAGCCACTCTGAGGTCCTCGACGAATACGTGGGGAGCGAGCAGCACCAACGCGCGCACTGCGTCGTGGGCACCGGCGTGAATCAGAGCGATGGACGCGCCGTCGCTGTGGCCAACGAGTATCGGCTTCTCGATGCGCAGTTGCGCCAGAAGATCGGGCAGGGTGCGTAGCGCTTCATCGTGCATGTAGATGACAGCGCGGGCCCCGGTGAGCAGATCAGAATTGCCCGAGCCGTAGCGCGAATACAGGGTGACGGGGCATCCCGTGGTGGCGGCGACGCGTGCCGGAAAATCTTTCCAGTGCGAGACCGAGCCGAGTCCCTCGTGAAGAAAAACAAGTTCCGGTGCCTGCGGGTTGAGGCCGGGAATGCGGTGCACTTCGAGGCTGCGTCCCTGGACGGTGACGTGGAAGATGCCGCTCTGATTTCGAGCCGGGTGCTTCATGCCCGAGGCTTCCGGAGGTTGCATTCCTTTTTTCTTGGGGCTCGTGTACGGGTCATTTTTCGGGTACTCCTCGCTACCCTCCTCCTGCATCGAACCTTCAAGATATCGTAAGCTATATAGAGAGAGACGAGGAGGATCGGTGCGCTGCGCTCGCTGCGGCAACGAGAACTCGGACGGGAACCGCTTTTGCGGCATGTGCGGAGCTACGCTGCTAGCGGCATCGACGCCTGCGGCTTCTGCCTCGGTTCAAAGCGCTGCGCCGTCTCCATCCAAGGTTCCCTCGGCAGCGCCTTCGTCCCCTGTACAGCCGCAAACTCCGCCACCTTCGCGAACGACCGCTCCCGTCTCAGACGATGCCCCCTACATCAGCGGGCCGTCGTTTCTGGGATTGAACGAGCCTGCTCCACGAAAGCGCGCGAGTTTGAGCACCGATCCGCATGCCAGTTCGAGTGCGAGCAATCTCGACTATCTCCTGGAAGATGAGGAAGAGCCCCGGCGCGGCGGCGCAGGAAAATTCGTTCTGATTGTGCTGGCCCTGGCGTTGGCTGCAGGCTTTGGATACTTGCGGTGGAAGAATCAGAAGTTCGGATGGCTGGGTGCAGGGACGAACAAGCCGTCGGCGGCGGCGCAGAATCCCGATGCGACTGATACGAACGCGGCCACACCAGTTGCCTCAAGTGCGCCCAGCACACCGGCAACGACGCCCGCGATCCAGCCCGCCCCCGATCCAACGGCAGCGACTCCTGCGACCACGAACACGGGCAGCCCGAACACCGCCAGCCCGGCCGCTAGCGCCACAACAACCAATCCGACGACTGGAGGCACGCCGACGAGTTCGGCGCCCACAACCGCTGACAACACCGCCGCTCCGTCGAACACCGCTCCGGCCCCCGCCGGGCCCGCAGCCACGGAGCCCGCAGCGAGCGCTCCCGACACTCCGGCGGCCACAACCCCGAAAGCGACCAAGCCAGCGGATGCTCCGCTGCCCAAGCCTGCCGCCGCCATCAAGCCCGCAAAGCCGTTCGATGCTGTCGGCGAGGCGCAGAAATATCTTTACGGCAAGGGCGTGCCGCAGGATTGCGAGCGCGGCATGCGGCTTCTGAAGCCGGCCGTCAATCAGTCGAATCCCAAGGCCATGATCGAGATGGGCGCGCTCTACTCGGCGGGATTGTGCACGCCGCACGACCTTCCCACCGCCTATCGCTGGTTCGCTTTGGCGCTGCGGAAGGATCCCGATAATCAGGCCGTGCAGAGCGACTTACAGAAGCTGTGGGGCGAAATGACGCAACCGGAGCGGCAACTGGCTATCAAGCTGAGCCATTAGGGTTTACGAAGAATCAAACCTGGGTTTGGCCAATCCATCTGCGGCTTTGGGCACGTATCTCTAATTAAGGAAGAGAACAGAGCGTTTGTCGAGTCCTGAACGACAAGGGATATCGCCGGATCTGGCCACGGTGACGGCCATGAAATCGGGCGACCAGAGCGCCATGGCGGAGCTCTACGACCGCTATTCTTCCGTCGTGTATGCGGTCGCATTGCGCGTGCTGGGCGAAACTGGAGCGGCCGAGGACGTGCTGCAGGAAGTGTTTTTGCAGCTGTGGCGCAATCCGAGCGCGTTCGATGCCGCGCGCGGAAGCCTGGGAGCGTGGTTGGCGGTGATCACGCGCAATCGCGCCATTGATGCGCTGCGACGGCGGCGGCCGGAAACCGATATTGAAGATGTCATCCTATCTGTGGCGCCCGACCTTGCCGGCGAGGCCGACCGGTCGCGAGCGGCTGAAAAAGTGCGCGGTGTGCTGGGCACGATGCCAACTCCCCAACGCACTGCGCTCGAGATGGCATACTTCGAAGGCATGAGCCATTCCGAAATCGCGAACAAGACGGGCGAGCCGCTGGGGACGATCAAGACCAGAATTCGGAGCGGCTTGATGGCGTTGCGGAAGGCGTTTCAAGGCTAAGGGTGCGAAGTCAAAATCCCCGCCCTGTCCCTCCAACGGACGGAGGGACAAGGACGGGGCACCCCGTACGATGAGATGAGTGGACACGAACAATTCGCCGAGGATCTCGCGCTCTACGCGCTGAACACCCTTGAGGGTGAAGACCGCGCGAACCTCGAAAAGCATTTGGCGACGTGCAGCGCCTGCCGGCTGGAGCTCGAGCAATTGCGCGGCGACGGGGCGCTTCTCGCGCTGTCGGTGATGGGGCCGAAGCCTCCGCAGCGTGCGAGGCAGCATCTGCTGGATGCGGTGGCGAAGGAATCGGCACAGGCTCCCACCCTTTCGCAAAAAACGCGAAAGGATGGGGCACCCGGCGTTCGAGAAGTCGGCACACGGCGTTCGTGGTGGGGCTTCTTGGGATGGGCCGCGACTGCTGCCGTCATCGTGTTCGCGGCATCGCTGTGGAAAGAGAACGCTGCTTTGAAGCAAAGTCTGGCATCGGCGAGCGCCCAAGCGGCGCAGAGCACTCGCCAATTTGAGGACCTGCGCAGGATCGCAGCGCCGCTCATCGAGCCAGAGGCGCAGCGCGTCACGCTTGTGGCAATGAAAACTCCGCCGCAGCCGCAGGGCAAGGCATTCTATCTGCGCAATCGCAGCAACCTCGTGTTCGTGGCGAACAACATGCCCGCTCTGCCGTCACAGAAAGCATACGAGTTGTGGCTGATTCCGATGCAGGGCGCGCCCATTCCAGCAGGCATGTTTAAACCTGACGCCCACGGCAGCGCGACAGTCGTCAATCCTCCATTACCCGCGGGCATGGAAGCCAAGGCCTTCGCCATCACGGTAGAGAACGAGGCCGGAGCGACCACGCCCACCATGCCGATCGTAATGATGGGAACGGGAGAGTAGTTGTCGCACGAGCGCCTGCCAAATCTCGAAAGTGCAGCACCGCATCTAACCTTCCAGATGAATCTAAGATTCCACCTCACTCAGTCCGCCACATTCGCGCTGCTGCTTTTGTTTGCGCTCTGTCTCAGGGCTGCACCCTATCAGGCGGAAAAGCCTACCCCAGCGCCTGCGGAACACATGATGGGAACCAGACTGCACGCCAAGGGGATTCCGAATTTTGGCGAGGTCACTCCCAATCTCTACCGTGGAGGGCGACCGAGCCACGAAGGGCTGGACGCGCTCAAAGACATGGGTGTCAACCTCGTGGTCGACCTGGGCGGAACCAACAAAGAGGAAGAAGCAACGGCAAAGAAGATGGGAATGCAGTACGTTGCGATTCCGTTTCACTGTCCGTTTCCGAAGGATGAGCCGTTTGCGAAGTTTCTGCGGATGATCCGGGAGAATCCCGCGGCGAAGGTTTTCGTGCACTGCCGCCTGGGCGACGACCGAACCGGAATGGCTGTGGCGGCCTATCGCATGGCCGAGGAAGGCTGGTCGGCGGAGGAGGCGATGAAAGAGATGAAAGCGTTCGGCTTCACCGCCGTCCATCACGTCATCTGTCTAGGATTAACGGACTACGAAGAGAGTTTCCCGGAGCGTCTGAAGAAGGATCCGGCCTTCAAGGAGCTGCAGCCGTATGGCAAGGCTGCAACTTCGAAATGACTGCCTCCTAGGCGGGCGGAGCGCTTGGAGGTAGGGATGCTTCGACTCCGCGGGAGCATCGCTTCGCGATACTCCCGCTCCGCTCAGCATGACAAGCGTCTCTAGACTTCGTCTTGCTCCTGCAGTTTGGCGATCACGCCGAAATCTTCGAGCGTGGTGGTGTCGCCCTTCACGTTACCGTTCGTGGCCAACTCCCGCAGCAGGCGCCTCATGATCTTGCCGCTGCGCGTTTTCGGCAGAGAATCCGTGAAGCGAATGTCGTCGGGCTTGGCCAGCGCTCCGATTTCTTTCGCCACCCACTTGCGCAACTCTTCCTTGAGTTCGGCCGTGGGCTGTCTTCCGTGCTCGAGCGTCACGAAAGCTGAGATTGCCTGCCCCTTGACATCGTCTGGACGCCCCACGACAGCAGCCTCGGCCACGGCTTCGTGTGCGACCAGCGCGCTTTCCACTTCCATGGTGCTGAGTCGGTGGCCGCTGACGTTGAGCACATCGTCGACTCTGCCCATGATCCAGAAATATCCGTCTTTATCTTTGCGCGCGCCATCTCCGGTGAAGTACATGCCGGGAATCTGCGACCAGTAGTTCTTCACATAGCGGTCGGGATCGCCGTAGACCGTGCGCAGCATGCCGGGCCACGGCCGCTTGATGACGAGGAATCCGCCGGAACCGTCAGGTACCGGCTTGCCGTCCATGCTGACGATCTCCGCCACGACGCCGGGGAACGGCTTCGTGGCCGATCCGGGCTTGGTCGCGATTGCACCAGGAATCGGCGAGAGCATGATGTGCCCAGTTTCGGTCTGCCACCAGGTATCGACGATGGGGCAACGGTTGCCGCCGATGGTTTCCCTGTACCACATCCAGGCCTCAGGATTGATGGGCTCGCCCACCGTGCCCAGCAAGCGCAGGCTGGACATGTCATGCTTCTTCGGCCATTCGTCGCCCCACTTAAGGAAGGTGCGAATCGCCGTGGGCGCCGTGTAGAAGACGTTCACTTTGTGGCGCGCGATGATCGACCAGAAGCGGTCCGGCTCCGGACAATTGGGCGCGCCTTCGTACATCAGGCTGGTGGCGCCGTTCTGCAGCGGCCCGTAGACGATGTAGCTGTGCCCGGTGACCCATCCAATGTCTGCGGTGCACCAGTATGTGTCTTCGTCTTTCAGATCGAAAACCCACTTTGTGGTGAGATAAGTTCCGACAGAGTATCCCGCGGTGGTGTGCACCACGCCTTTCGGTTTACCCGTGGTTCCCGAGGTATAGAGGATGTAGAGCGGGTGCTCGGCATCGAGCGGCTCGGCAGGGCAGACATCGGAGGCCTTCGCCATCAGCTCATGCCACCAGTGATCGCGGCCCGACTGCATATTGATCGGAGTCCCGGTGCGTTTGTAGATGACCACGTGCTTCACGCTCGGGCACGATTTGAGCGCTTCTTCGACCGCCGGGAACAATTTCACTTCCGCACCGCGGCGGTACGATCCGTCTTGCGTGACGACGCAGGTCGCTTGCGAGTCGTGGATGCGATCGACCAGCGCGTTGGACGAGAATCCACCGAAGACGATCGTGTGCGGCGCGCCGATGCGGGCGCAGGCCAGCATGGCCACGGGCAGTTCCGGAGTCATGCCCATGTAGATGGCGACTCGGTCGCCTTTCTTCACCCCAAGCCCTTTTAAGACATTCGCGAACTTCTGCACTTCGCGATGCAGTTGCTGGTAGGTCAGGATGCGAACTTCTCCGGGCTCGCTCTCCCAGATGATGGCAGCCTTATTCTTGCGCCAGGTGGTGACGTGCCGGTCGAGGCAGTTATACGAGAGGTTGATCTGGCCGCCGACAAACCATTTCGCCCACGGGCAATTCCATTCCAGAACCTTGTCCCACTTCTTGAACCAGTGCAATTCGCTGGCAATGCGCGACCAGAACTTGTCGGGGTCGTCGACCGATTCTTTGTAGAGACGCTCGTATTCTTCGAGGCTCTTGATGTGGGCGTGCTTGCTGAACTCCGCGGGGGGATCGAACTTGCGCTGCTCGTTCAGGATGGAATCGATGTTGGGGCCCTGGGTTTGCGTAGCCTGGGTATCGACGACGGCTTTATCGGCCATAGTGAGAACCTCGACGCGGAGGAATTTTTCTTCGTACCGAAAAATGGGGTACGAGATCGCAGGAGTTTATTCTACACAGCGCTGGGCGGATGTGATTAGGATCACAGGTGAGAGCTGTCAGCCATCAGCTGTCAGCTCTCAGCTTTTGAACCAACGGGCTAGGCTCAGACCCCAACCGGCTTGGCGGTCACCGTGGGCAGTTTCGCCTGCTGCCAGGCATCGAAACCGCCAACCACGTTAATTACGTTCTTGAACCCGGCGCGCTGCAGCAGGCTACTGGCGATCATGCTGCGGTATCCACCCTTGCAGTGAACGGCGATCGGTGCCTCGTGATCGATCTCTGGCGGAGAGACGCGGAAGTTATCGAGTGGCCACCAAGTCGCGCCTTCAATGCGCCCGGCATCCCACTCGGGTTCGCGGCGCACGTCGAGAACCTGAACCGCGTGGGACTTCAACCGCGCGTCCAGTTCGCTCGCCGTTATCTGAGCGATGGTCGCGACTGGCAACCCGGCCTGCCTCCAGGCGGCAAGGCCCCCGTCGAGATATCCATCCAGGGCTTCGATGCCGACACGCGTCAGCCGGAGCCGGGCCTCTTCCAACTGCTCGTCCGACGCCGCGATCAGCACTGGATGCGCCGACAGGCCCAGCACCGTGGCCGCCCACGAGGCAAACTGCCCGCCCAACGCTATATTCACCGAGCCCGGCACGTGCCCGGCGGCAAACTCGTCGTTCGCGCGCACGTCGAGGCCAATTTCCCCCGCGCTCAGCATGGCCCGCAACTCCGCAGGCGCGATGGCTCGCAACGGCGGCAACTCTGATAGGGGCGCAGCACCGGTGCGGTTGATCTCGGCGTCTTTGAGGAAGTACTCCGGCCGCGCGGGAAGATTGCTGGTCAACTGGGCAACGAACTCTTCCCTGCTCTTGATCTGCAGCGCGTAGTTGGTGAGCCGCTCGGTTCCGATCGTCGACGAGCGCTCGGCCCGCATGTTCTTGCCGCAGAGCGATCCGGCTCCGTGCGCCGGATAGACCAACACGCTGTCGGGGAGTGTCAGCAACTTCGTATGCAGGCTGTCGTAGAGCAGACCCGCCAGCTCCTTCGGCGTGTGTCTCGGAGATAGGTCGGGACGGCCCACATCGCCGATGAACAGCGTGTCTCCGGTCAGCACGGCCCAGGGCAAGGGGGATTTTTCCTGATCGGTGACGACCATGCAGATGCTCTCTGGAGTATGCCCCGGGGTTTCCAGCACGCGGATCGACGCCTTGCCAAATTTCAGCTGAAATCCGTCGGTCACTGGCACGTGGGGGAACGTTGCGCCAGCCTGAGCGCCCATGTAGATAGTCGCGCCCGTGCGTGCCGCTAGTTCGCGGTGTCCGGAAACGAAGTCAGCGTGCAGGTGACTCTCAAAGATGTGTCGGATGGCGAGCCCGTGATCGGCGGCGGCTTTCAAGTACAACTCCACGTCCCGCTGCGGATCGACCACTACGGCTTCCCCATCCGAAGCCAGCAGGTAGGAAGCGTGCGCGAGACAGCCGAGATAGAACTGTTCAAAGTACATGGAACCGCCCCCAACGTGCGTGTCGATGCTAGGACAAGATGCTAGAACAAACTCATTGGGAATGTCACGGAAGAGAAGACGAAGTTAGGCGGGCAGCGGAGTGATGAATTCCAGGCCAAAGCAGAAGCCGTTGCGCGAGCGGACAATGGCGGGGAGGCGCGAGGGGCTGGGCGTATCGAACTCGATCTCCAGCAAATCCCCGGGGTTCAGCAGGATTCCGGCATACAACACCATGCCGCCTTCACTCATTTCGGTGCCCCGGCCCTCGACCACGGTGGTCGAAAAGCCCTTGGAGGTCACCACGCGGACGGGCATATCGACGGGCAGGCGTGGCCAGCGGCGCGTATTTTCGGAACCAGGCACGTTGCCTATCATCATCCTTGCCGTAAATTTCTTCAAATTACTAAGGTGAGATGTGCTTGTGTGCAAGGGTACCCGGTGAAGGGACGGCGAAACCCTGGCCGCGTCACAGCGTTTCATGTCGGTCTTGTACAATTTGCCTGTGAATTGGCGTACGCAATGGTGTCTGGCTGCGGTCCTGGTGTTGTCGCTGGGTACGCTCGCGCGAACAGAGTCTGTCTCACAGATCCAGCCCACGGGTTACGTCAACGATTTCGCCCACGTCCTTGATCCGAGTACGACCGCGCAGATCAGCGACATCTGCCGCCAGGTCGACGAAAAGGCCCACGCCCAGATCGCGGTCGTGACCATCAATTCGCTGGACGGCGCTGACATCGACTCTTACGCTGTCGATCTATTCAAGAAATGGGGCATCGGCGGGAAGTCCACAGATCGTGGAGTTCTGATCCTATACGTCATACGGGATCGCCTCGCGCGTATTGAAGTGGGTTACGGCCTGGAACCGATTCTGCCGGATGGGAAGGTGGGCGGTTTTCGTCGTGAGGCTATCCCGCTGATGCAGAGCCAAGACGATAGCAACGGCCTGCTCCTGGTCACGAGCCGCATTGCGAATGTCATCGCGACGGATGCGGGAGTGCAACTGACGAACTCGCAGCCGCGCGCTCCAACGCAACGCGTGCCGCAACCCGGCGGGGGGATCTCCATCGGCGGGGTCATCATATTTATTGTCGTCGTGGTAATCATCCTCGTCACGCCGTTGCGGACCATCCTTTTCTGGCTTCTGTTTTCTCAGATTTTCGGCGGACGGGGCGGCTACGGGGGCGGTGGTGGATTTGGCGGCGGGGGTGGCGGCTTCGGTGGCGGCGGTGGGTTCGGCGGATTCGGTGGCGGCAGTTCTGGTGGCGGCGGATCAAGCGGTAGCTGGTAGCAAGCGAGGGCGCAATGGTTTCTGTTGAAGACAAGACGGCGAAAGATACGAAAGAGAAGATCGACGAGTTTGTGAAGCGGGTCCGCGAAGCGGCCGGGCCAAACGTCGAGAGCATCATTCTGTTCGGCTCGGCGGTCTCCGGCGATTTTCATCCCGGACTGTCGAACCTGAACCTGATGTGTGTCCTGCGCGACAGCTCGTATGCGGCTCTGCAAGCATTGGCACCGGTCGCGAAATGGTGGGACCGCCAGAAGCAGCCCCCGCCGCTTTGCATGAGCCGGCAGGAACTCGAGCGCTCCACCGATGTTTTCACCATCGAATTCCTGGACATGCAGCAACATCACCGCGTCCTTTTTGGTGAGAATGTGGTGCAGGGTCTGCGAATTTCCATGCACGTGCACCGCGTGCAGGTCGAGTACGAGCTGCGGGAAAAACTGATCCTGCTGCGCCAGCAGCTACTTTTGGCGGCGGGTAGCGATTCGCGCCTGTGGGATCTTGTGCTGCACTCGGTGCCATCGTTCGGCACGCTGTTTCGCCACGCCCTGATCGCACTTGGCGATGCCTCGCAGTCAAGCAGGAGAGCCGCCGTGGACACGCTGTCGAAGCGGGTGGGTTTCGATCTGTCCGCCGTTCACCAGGCGCTGGATGTTCGGGAGCACAAAGCGGATCCCAAGAAAATGAACATCGACGATTTGGCGGCCCGCTACGTCACCGCGGTTGAGAAGGTCACTGCTGCGGTGGATGAAGCGTTAGACTCAGATGCATCGGGCCGGACGTAAAGACATCACAACATATTTTGAGGAGGAGTTATGGGGAAGGGGCTAATTGTAGTCATCGTGCTGATCGTGATCCTGGCGGTGTTCAGCCTGATTTTCTTCGGGCAATATGTCGGCGTAAAGAACACGCTCGTGACCAAGAATGAAGCCGTGAAATCCGCCTGGTCGCAGGTGGATATCGTGCTGCAACGGCGCGCCGACCTGATCCCGAATCTGGTCGAGACGGTCAAAGGATACGCGCAGCAGGAGGTGACCGTATTTGGCGACATCGCCAAGGCGCGCTCAGCCCTGCTCTCGGCGGGAACTCCGCAACAAAAGATCGCCGCCAACGGACAACTGGATGGAGCGATCGGACGCCTGCTGCTGGTCGTAGAAAACTATCCGCAATTGAAGTCGAACGAAAACTTTTTGCGCCTGCAAGACGAACTCGCCGGCACCGAGAACCGCATCGCCGTCGAACGCAAGCGCTATAACGACACCTTGCAGGACTACAACACCTACGTGCAGCAGTTTCCGAATAGCATTTTTGCGGGATGGGCCGGCTTCAAGCCGAACGAAGCCTACTTCACAGCATCCGAAGGAGCGCGCCAGGTGCCAAAAGTGAATTTCGCGCCCAGCACGCAGGCACCGCAGGGGACTCCACAACCGGCTCCGGCTCATTAGAAAGCCAGAGGGTGAGGCGTTGCCGCCTTATTGGACCATAACTTTTCGGTGTGCTCCGATTCCGCGCGACGGATTTCTGCTCTTTAGACGACCCTTTTCGTGTTGACGACAAGGGCGCTTCTCGGTGCTGATCAGGAGACATTGAGTTCCGGATTGCCCGTGACTCGGGCGGAATCGGTGTTGGGTTTCCGCGCGAGCTACTTAATCCTTGGAGGTGTGCAATATTGAGCAGCGGCAGCATGGTGAATTGTTGTATATCTTGCACTCTTCGAACTCAATGATCGCCTCGAATCATCATCGTCCAGGCAAACGTGTATGGCGCGGCGAGTTGGGCGCCTCCATCTCAGCTCTTCTGTTGATCTTCCCTCTTTTCGTCGTCGCCGTAGCCCCCGGCCAGACTAGTCCGCCAGCCGCGGGTAAGACGGTTCAATCTGGCACCGCACCGGTGACCGGCACGCCATCCTCCGATGTGTCCAAGTATGTGGGAGCCGAGACGTGTAAGACCTGTCACGAGGAAATCTATAACGCCTGGGAGAAGACGCCACACTGGAAAACCACTCTGAACAAGAAGGGCGGCCCTTCAAAGCAAGGTTGCGAGGGTTGTCATGGTCCTGGAGCCGACCATGTGGCGGGCGGCGGCGACAAAACCAAGATATGGGTGTTCGAGGGGAAGTCACGGCAGGAGACGAGCGCCCGCTGTCTCAGTTGCCACGGCGAAGCCCACGAACAATCGCGCTTCACCGAATCCGCCCACTCCAGTAGCGACGTTGGATGTCTCGATTGCCACTCTCCTCATCATGCTAAGGGAGAAGAGTTCCTGCTAGTCCAGGACCAACCCCAGTTGTGTTACGGATGCCACACATCCGCCAAAGCAGATTTCACGAAACCATACCACCACCGCGTCAACGAGGGCTTGGTGCAGTGCAACGACTGCCACAACCCGCACGGCACGGGAACGGTGCGGCAGTTGCGGACCATGCCGAGCGGCGACGCGATTTGCTACAAGTGCCACGTCGACAAGCAAGGTCCTTTCGTCTACGAACATGTGCCGGTAAAGACTGAGGGCTGCACCAGTTGCCACTCACCCCACGGTTCGACCAATCCCCGGCTGCTCAATGTAATGCCGGTGAACATGCTCTGTCTGCAGTGTCACACTTTCTCGACACAGTTGACGGCCGGGGGCCCAAGCGGTCCCGCGCACAATCAGTCGGCGAAGTATCAGGCTTGCACCATGTGTCACACGCAGATTCATGGCTCCAATTTCAGCACTGTGTTTTTCAAGTAGGGAGCACCAATGGAGCCGCCCACAAAACTCGCCCTCAATTTGGAGCCTTTGCTACTGGAGAGATCTGCGCCCGCGCGAGCCTGTCCGGAGCGAAGCCGCAGGGCGCGAGCGGAGCGCAGTTCGCCAGCTGCCTGTGGCCAACGTAAGCCTCGAAGAGCGATAGCGCGAGCGATGCTTTTGTGCGCAATGATCGTGCCTTCACCAGGCAAACTCTCCGCCCAAACTCCCGCTACGAGTCCGACCCAGGCCCCGACTACCAGTCCAACTCCGGCACCGCCCGCCGAGCCCGATGGCATGACCCGCGGCGGGTATCAGATTCACTCCTCAGTCGAGCTTGGCTACCGCTCGAACGACGTGACCGGCAGCGAAGATATGTACGACACCTTGGTGAATCTGCGGACCGGCCCGCGAATACTTGACCAGACGCTCACGATGCAGTCGGTCGATCACCAGGGCCTGCTGTTCGACAATCTCTACCTCAACAGCGTGGGGTGGGGAGGCGATCCCAACAACTACATGCGCCTTCGTGCAGACAAAGACAAGTGGTACAACCTGCAAGGCAGTTTCCGTCGCGATCAGAGCTTCTTTGACTACGACTTACTGGCGAATCCGCTAAATCCCTCAACCTCTACTCCGTCAATTCCAATCCTGAGATCGCCTCACCTGTTCGATACGACGCGACGCATGAGCGACGTCGATCTCACGTTGCTTCCGCAGTCCGTTGTGAGCTTCCGTTTGGGATATTCGCATAACAACATGACCGGGCCTTCGTATAGCAGCGTTCACGAGGGTACGGAAGGTTCGCTGCTGCAGAACTGGAACACGACCATGAATTCGTACCGAATGGGTGTGGACTTCAGGATCGCGCCGCGCACCGTTCTCAGCTACGACCAATTCCTCGATTACTACAAGGGAGATACTGACTACCAACTGAATCCGATCGACCAGGCGCTCCTGCCGACGACGCCTGCAAGTTCAGTTTCATTGGGTTTGTCCATGGACACTGTGAACAAGGTACCCTGCGCCGTGCCGACCGGCCAAAGCAGCTTGATTGTCAGCGGGACTCTGACCAATGTGACATGCAGCGCATACTCCAGCTACTTGCGGAATCAGCGGATTCGTACTTCCATACCCACGGAGCGGATCAGCCTGCGCAGCAATTATTTCAAGAAGTTAGAGGTGCTCGGTTCCTTTTCCTATAGTTCCGCGACTTCCAGCACACCGTTGGACGAGTCTTTCGGCGGCCTGCTCACTCGCACCAACACCCTCGCCTTCACCGGCGCTGGGATAGGCGCCGCAAACCGCATTTCTGACGTGGTCGATCTCGAGGCGACTCTGCACCTGACCCAGCACCTGCGCCTGATCGAGAAATTCTATTTTTGGGCCTACCGCATTCCGCAGAATGGCAATTTCAACGAACTCGACTATAGCTGTGCAGTGCCACCGTGCACGTTGCTGAGTACGCCGCTCACTACGCCAACACTTCCAGGAGGGACGCCCACCATAGCCCAGTCATCTTTCAATCAGACTTGGACGAGAAATCAGACCGAACTCGCCTGGGACGTTTCGAAAAAAACCGGCGTCCGCATCGGTTACCGCTATGGTGACCGGGACTTTAACCACTTCATTGACTATGTACCCGGAGACGTGGACCATTTCGTGGGCTTGGAACAAACGGCGCTCCTCGGGCTCTGGGCACGGCCCATCCATACCTTGCGATTGAATTTCGATCTGGAGCTCACGAACTTCAACAGTGTGTTCGTCCGACTCTCCCCGCGCAAAGTAGAGCGCTACCGCTTCCAGACGACCTACACAGCGCGCTCGTGGGCGACCCTGGGCGGATCCATCAACATCCTGAACCTATCCAACGGAGACGCACAGACCCAGTTTGTGGGCCACAACCAGAACTACGGGCTGACCGCGTCGCTCGCGCCGCGCGAACGCTTCGGAATGGATCTGGCATACAACTTCAACAGCGTAATCCAGAATGCCCTGATCTGCTTCAACGACACGCCGCCAACCGGCGTGATCCTTCCTTTCGTGGCCAATGCCAATAACAATGACTGTGCTGGGAACGATACGTCCAACAACTTGATGGCGAACTCGTACTACACCAACCACACCAATTTCGGAATGGCCACTGTCAGGTTCAAGCCGGCGAAGCGGGTGATGGCCAACGTTGGCTATAGCATCACCAGTGTTGAGGGCAACGTACCGCAGTTCAACATTCTGCAGCCCCTCGGCTCGTTGCAGTACAAGTACCAGCAACCGGTGGCCAACCTGAGCGTGGATATTGCACGCAGGTGGGCTTTCAACATGGGCTGGAATTATTACCAGTACGCTGAAGGTTCGTTCGTCGGTCCAACAGCGCCACGCTATTTTCACTCCAACTCGCTAACCGAGTCGCTACGTTACTCGTTCTGATGTTCTATCGTTCATCGAGGCGTGGGGCTGCCACTGCGACTGCTACATAAAAGGCCATTCCGAGTTGTTGGATCTAGCAAATTGAGAACGCAAGTCTAACCAGCAAATCGAAAGGACTGTGAATATGAAAACAATCGGACTGAAAGTGTTCGTCACAATGACAGCAATCGCGGTCGTGTTTCTTCTCGCTTTGTCGGCTCAAGCGCAGAATGCGTCGGAAACGCTCTACAAAGCAAAATGTGCCACATGCCACGGGGCCGACGGAACCGGTTCGGCGATGGGGACAAAAATGGGCGCACACGATCTTTCAACCGCCCTCGTGCAGGGAATGTCGGACACGGAACTCACAGACATCATCACGAACGGCAAGGGCAAAATGCCGAAGTATGGAGCATCTCTGAAGCCGGAAGATATTAAGGGACTGGTGGCCCATATCCGGACGTTCAAGAAGTAGTCCGGTAGCTCGACAAGGCCAAGACCCTTAGCTCTCTTTTAAGCTTCTGCGTCGCGCCCCATGTTGGATCAGTAGCGGTGGATCAGTGGCTCGCGGGCTTGCGGACGGCGATGAGCGAGACCTGCTCCAGCCCAGGGAAGTGATCATCTTTGTCAGGCTTGCGTTGCGTGGGAGCAAGCTGCTGCACTGTGGTTCGCGCCGGTGGCGTTGGTCCGAAATACTGCGCGTACACTTCGTCAAACAACTGCAGGTCCGAAAGATCGTCCAGGTAGACGGTGGTGGAAACCACCTGGTTGAAACTCATCTCAGCTTCTTCGAGATTATCGAGTTGATTGCGCATGGTCTGCCGGAGTTGATGTGGCGTGCTGGTTGCGTAAACGCCGCCGTGAGGGCCCGGAATGAATCCATCCTTTGCCGAACAGTACAGAGTGTCGCCGGCAAAAACGCAGGGACTTGCCGTGGGACTGGGCGGCATGTTCTTCGGACGTACGGCCTTCCGCAGTTTTAGATCGCGCACGGCCACGCCCGTGTATTCGATGTGGGCGCCGCCGGGGAGACTCGCTACCTCGATGGTGGCCCGCGCCGGAGTATTGCCGAACTCAAACCGCCGCGCGTAACGCTCATTCATAACCCGCCCGGGAATTTCGGCGGTCAGGTAGGGATTGACGAAAACCATGTTGCCGAGGTCAAGGCCAGCTGCCTTCAACACCGCCTGCAGGCGATCGAGCGCCAGATCGACCTGCGCTGCGGGATCATCCGGAACCTTGCCGGAATCGCTGCCTGCCATGCCCGAGATAAAAAGCCGGTCGTGTGTGAGAATTCCCGGCGCAGCCGGATCCTCTGATTTGAAGTTCGGTGGATAGACAGCCCGCTTGTCCGTCAAACTGCGCACGGCGACGGCATTGATCTGAATGGGCGACTCCGGCACCCGTGCTATGCCCAGCACGGCGCGTGCCGGCGGAGCCTTCGCAAAGTATTCGGCGAAGATCTTGTTCATTTCCCCGTACTGGCTCATGTTCTGCAGGTAAACCTGCGTGTACACCACGTGCTCCATGGTCAATCCCGCGGATTCGACGGTCGCCTTCACGTTGTCCAGCGCCTGCCGCACCTGAGCATCAAAAGTCGAGGGCGAACTACCATCCGGCCGGCGAGAGCCTTGGCCGGAAACGTAGACGTAATCTCCCGCGTCTACAGCGGGCGAGTAAAAGCGACTCGCGTGAGCTGGCGTCTGCACGGGAGCAACGGCGTGCTCCTGCTCCTGCGCTACCAGCGCAGAGGAAAGCAGAAAACCAGCCAGCAAGACTCGCATGGAAATTTTCGGTTCGAATGTTCTCAACACAACTCCCGCCTGTCTACGCCGCAGCCTTCTTCTGAGCCGCACCGAGAATCGCGCGCAACCTCTGCCCCACAATCATTTCCTCGCCGGGCTGGATGGTCATCGAAACCAGTTCGATGTGGTCGGGCCCCTTCGGTTCTTTTCGATTGGGATTTCCTTCGCGAACGGCCCTTACCAGGCTTGGATTATCTGCCCCGAGGACTTCGATCACCGGATCGCTCGCGCGCAATTGCCCAACGCAATCCGAGATATTGAACCCCCACGCCTGTTGATCCCAGGAAATTTTCAGCGTTGGATAACGGTTCCCATCGTCGGGAGTATAGGTCTCCGTCTTGACGCCGGGCACGGTCTCGACCAACTTTCGAATGCGATCAATGCGGCCATTCCATTCGGCGTAGAGCTTCTTCTCGTCCAGCTTCAGCCACGTCTCCAGCGCCGTCAGACACCCGATGATTTCTTCTTTCCCGACTTTCATCGGGCGGCACACGGCGCCTTCCCGCGGACTGCAATTGAGGAGCGCGGCCTCGATCAGATCTTTGCGTCCCAGAAGCAAGCCGCTGCACTGCGGTCCGCACAGCCCTTTCCCGCCCGAGAAGCAGTAGAGGTCGAGGCCCATGCGGGCGTAGAGCTTGGCGTTGTCGGCAGGCGGGATGCCGGCAGCATCATCCAGCAGCATGGGAATCTTGTGCTCTTTGGCGATGGCCAATTCCCGCGCCAGTTTTTCACCCAGATCCGTGGTGTAGATCATCGCGGTTTTTTCGTTAATGGCGTTAGCCAGCTCTTCCGGCGAATAGGTAAGAACCAGCTTGGCGCCGGTCAGCCGGATCGCGCTATCGAAGGCGCTGCGCCCTCCCACCATGATGACTTCATGTTTCAGGCCGGTCGTGTCGGGGAGCTGCCAGATGTTTTTGTCATCGGTACCCGCCATGCAGCCAGCGGTTGCGGCGGCCATTGCACCCGCTGCGCCCGAAGTGACGATGCCGGACTCTGCCCCTGTGAGTTCAGACAAACGCCGGCCGACCGCGCGCTGCAGCTCCAGCATGTTGACGAAATGCTGCGCCGCTTCGACCTGCGCTTGACGAACCTCCGGAAATTCCAGAGACCCGCTCAGATACGTCCACGTGCCGCGGCAATTGATCACCGTCTTCACGCCCAGCCGGGTGTACACATTCTGTCGAGGATCCCGGCCGATCGCGGTGGCGGCTTGCGCGTACACATCACGCGCGGCAATCTGGCTCAGCAGTGGGGCAGCCGCCAGTAGTTTTACAAATGATCGCCGGCTGGGTTTCTGGATCGGCATCAATACCTCCTAAGGGAAAGTTCAGTTGTTCAAAACGTTTAACCAATCTTGTTGGATCAGACTGCGGTGAAGCGGGACCGCTTTAATCTTCCTCGCCGCTCAGCGGAATCTGCGATCGTACGGCGAGGATGTAAGCCTTGGCTCCCGGCTTGTTCTGGTTGTAGAACCCTACCGTGCAGTTTGGGCGGAAGTAGTAGGCGTCTCCTGCTTTGGCCGGATAGCGGCCCTCAACTCCGTCCATTCCGCTTCCCGCCGCCATCTCGCCCTGCCCCTCAATGACTAGATAGATCTCTTCCGCGGTTTCGTGATGATGCGGAAAGTTCGTGCCCCCGGGCGCGAAGTTCATCCAGAAAAGGCTGGTCACCACGTACGCCTCGTCGATCGCGTCACGCTTACCGGTGCGTGGGCCGACCAGCAACTTGTATAGAACCGAGGTAGGATGACCTTCCACAGTTTCTTCTTTCACGTCCTGCAGATTGACGATTCTGGGATGCGGAGAAGCCGTTCCGAGCGCGATGCGCGGCGGGATCTTGAAGCCCATGACCAGGACCCGCAAAGCCCGCATGGAATCGTTGGCGATCGAATGCTTGAGACCAGGAGCCAGATACACGAAATCGTTCGCGCGCAGGGGATGCGTCTCGTCGCCGAATCGCAGAGTGCCTGTGCCCTCCAGAACAAAATCAATCTCTTCTTCACGGTCATACAGAACATTTTGGCACTCGCCTTGAGCATCAACCGAAACTTCGGCGAAGCGAGATACGCTTCGTAGAATTCGATTGTCCGCATCACCTGCCCCGAAGATCGGCTTGTAGTGGCAGGTTCCGGAGGATAGCGCAGTCTTCGCCTCGCTAACATGCGGCAGGGACCGATGCAGCCACGTGGGGTCAACCTTCCGATCCTGGGCAGAGAGATTCGAGATCAGCAGCAGGAATAGCAGCCTCCGGCAATTCGTTCCCACGAGACGTGTGCTCACAATTCTTGTCCCCTTGCGAAGGCTGGTATACCACAGAATGTGCTTGACGCAAATCGAAATATTTCGTTTTATTAGGATTCGTTTCGTTTGCAGCCAGATTTCTGTGAGGAAGTTCGGCGTGCTACTCTCTACCGCGCAGCCGTTGTCTCCATCGAAGAGCGATCATGACACTCCATGTTTTGCGTTTGAATCGACTGGGAAGCATCTGGGCAGGATTGGCTGCACTCGCGTTCCTAACGACGGCTGTCTTCTCTCCAGCATTCGGTCAGGCAAATCCGAAGGGCGCTGACTGTCGCGTCGAAGCCGTCGACTACAAGGGCTGGCAGGCACAGCAAATCTCAAACCGGTGGGTGCAGTTGATTGTCGTGCCGCAGAATGGCGGACGGCTGATGCAAGTGACGTTTGCCGGACACCACTACCTGTTTGTAAATCCCAAGTTTGCCGGCAAGTATTTTCCTCCGAGTTCCAGCCAGTGGTTCAACTACGGCGGAGACAAGCTCTGGCTCCTGCCCGAAGGAAACAACGATGAACAACATTGGGTCGGCGACTCCGACTTGTTGGACGATGGCCCCTTCACATTTCGAAAGCTTTCGGAAGGACAGCGCTGCGAGGTCGAACTGACGGGCCCTTCCGATCCGCAGACCGGAATTCAATTTACGCGGAGTATTCGTCTGGATGCCGATTCCCCGCGCATCAACTTTCACGCGTCCATGAAGAACACTACCGGCCACACGCTGGAATGGTCAATGCAGTCCGTTTCGCAATACGATACGTCAGCGTCCGGCGCGCCAGCCTCGGAACACGCTGCGCAGTGGAACAATGACTTCTGGACGTTCACTCCGGCCAACCGAAACAGCAGCTATCTCAACCGCTACCACGTTCGCTTCGGTCCGGCAGAGAATCCTGCGGTCTCGGTGAGGGACGATGGTCTCTTCGCGGTCCACTATGTTCACATGGCTGCCGAGTTATGGCTCGATTCGACAGAAGGTTGGCTGGCGGTCGTCGACGGCAAAACGCAATACGCCATGGTCGAGCGCTTTCAATACGACATGAACAGACCTTACCCAGGCAAGGCTTCCGTGATTTTCTGGACCAACGGCCCGGAAATCAGGCTGAACAGTGATGGAAATCCCTCGCTGAGCGCTGATCCGGATGCGAGCCCCTTCTACCTCGAAGCCGAACTCAACAGTCCGATGTGCCGCTTGCGTCCCAGCGAGAGCTGCACCTTCGAGACGGAGTGGCTTCCTACGCGGTCGGGAAGCGAATTTCACGGAGTGACCGACGCAGGAGTTGTCATACGCCCATTGCGAGCGACCGGCATGGAAAACGGCAAGATTAAGCTATCCGGCTCATTTGGAGTTTTTTATTCCGGGCGCGCGATCGCCCACTTCTACGATGAGCATGGACACAGTGTCGGAGTCACGCCAATTGTCGATGTAGATCCAAGCAAGGCCGTGTCGCTGGATACAGAGATTAGTTCCCCTGCGAAATCGGCGCGGCTCTCGATCCACCTTGTAGACGAGAGCGGAACCGACCGCGGGGCGCTTCAAGAAGTTCCGGTAGGCAGTCCAGACAATCACTGATATGAAGCGCAAATTTGCAGCAATCACGTTCATCCTGCTCTCCGCGTGTACTCAATGGCTGACCGCGCAGGAACCGCGGACCCAGGCGAGTTCTGCGCTGCGTGTGAAGGCAGAAGACCTGCTGACAAGTCCCGCAGGCGAGAACTGGCCTTCTTATAACGGCGACTACAGCGGACGGCGCTTTAGCAGTTTGCGTGAGATCAACAAGGCGAACGTGGCCCAACTTCGTGCCGCTTGGGTTTTCCACCCGGGCAATTCTCAAAGGCTGGAAGCTACTCCAGTGGTGATTCGCGGCGTCATGTACATAACTTCCGCCAACGATGTCTTCGCCTTGGATGCGCGCACGGGACGCAGCGTGTGGCACTACAGTCGTCCCATCAGTTCGGGATTGCTGGACGATGCCGCCGCTCACAAGAATCGTGGCGTAGCGGTCTGGGAGAATTTCGTATATTCCGAAACTGACGACGCGCACTTACTCTGCCTAGACGCCCGCTCGGGAAACCTGATATGGGACATCCAATATGCCGATAAAGTGAAGCACTATGGAGCGACCAGCGCTCCGCTGATCGTGAAAGATGAGGTCGTCGTCGGCACGTCCGGCGGCGATTCCGGAGTGCGCGGATTCGTGGCCGCCTACAAGGCCGCCACGGGAGAACTGAAGTGGCATTTATGGACCATCCCGGGCCCGGGAGAATTCGGCTCTGCCAGTTGGCCGGGAGATTCTTATCTGCACGGTGGCGCAACAACTTGGATGCCCGGTACTTACGACCAGGAACTCGACACGCTGTATTGGACCACGAGCAACGCCGCGCCAGACTTCGTCGGAGATTCGCGGCCGGGAGATGACCTGTATACCGCCTGCGTCCTGGCAATCGACGCGAACACTGGAAAATTGAAATGGTACTTCCAGTTCACGCCCCACGACGTATATGACTACGATGCGAATGAAACGCCGGTGCTAGTGGATGCGGAGGAGAATGGAGCGGTGCGGCACCTGCTCTTACAGGCCGACCGAAACGGTTTTTTCTACGTCCTCGATCGGACGAATGGCAAGTTTCTGCGCGCTACCGCGTTTGTAGAAAAGTTGAACTGGGCTACAGGAATCGATGCCTCTGGCCGTCCCCTTTTGTCGGAACGATTGCCAACGAAAGAAGGAACCTCGATCTGCCCCGGTATCGTTGGTGCCACGAATTGGTTTTCGCCTTCCTACAATCCGAATACCGGATTGTTTTACGTTATGGCGCTGGAGAGCTGCAGCGTTTATTTCGCGAAAGCGAAGCCGTTCACTCCAGGCGAGACCTACTACGGCACTGGGACTACGTTTCCTGCCGGTGAACACTCACAGAAAGTTTTATTGGCACTCAAAGCGTCGGATGGCAAAGAGGCCTGGCGATATCCTCAAGCGGGTCGCGGCAACTCATGGGGAGGAACGCTCACAACCGCAGGCGGACTCGTGTTTTTTGCGGATGATGCCGAATCCCTGGAAGCCGTAGACGCCGAAACCGGACATGCTCTCTGGCACTTCAACACTGGTCAATCATTTAGCGCGTCCCCGATGACTTATTCGGTTGACGGCGTACAGTACGTTGCGATCAGCGCGGGAAGCGACGTATTCAGCTTCGCGCTACCGCGCTGAAAATCTCATTTCTGCTCTTCAATGCTCCAGGTAAGGCACAAAGCCCTGCGTCTTTGTTTTAAGACGGTACACCGACGTCGTTGCAGTGATGTAAAGCGTGCCGTAATCTTTGTCGCCCCAGGCCAAATTGGCGGGCTGTTCCGGCATGACGATCGTGCCCAGGTGATTTCCCTCCGCATCCCAAACCCAGATACCCTGCGGGCCGGTCACAAACAGATTGCCGCGCTTATCCACCTTGATGCCGTCCGGGACACCATCGTTCTTGTTGCCCGGCTCTGCGCCGAAAATACGCCCATGAACCAGCGTTCCATCGGCATTCACGTCGTAGACGCGAATGTTTCGCTGCTCGCTATCGTCTACATAAAACTTCTTGCCGTCCGGAGAGAAAGCCAATCCGTTCGGTTGCGTCAGATCTCGCGTCAGCAAGCGCACGTTTCCGTTGTCGTCCAGACGATAAACCCCTTGAAACGGGATTTCCCGCTTCTCCCCTGCAACCAAATCGAGGGTCGGGTCGGTGAAATACAGCGCGCCATCCGGGCCCACGATCACATCGTTGGGACTGTTGAATCGCTTTCCATCGTACCGATCGGCGAGCAATTTGTACTTCCCTCCCGGAGTTACTTCAATGATGGCTCTCAAGACGCTCGCACAATCGATCAGCCGATGCCGGCGATCAAAGGTGTTGCCGTCCGGGTCGCCCAGTGCGATGACTTCTTCTTTCTTGCCGTCCGGATAGACGCGGAAGATCTTGTTAATCGTTTCGTCGCTCACATACAGAAACCCCGCAGGATCCCACATCGGCCCTTCAGTGAAGCCGAAGCCCGTGGCAAGGGTCTCTAGTTTGGCGTCGCGGCCGATGAGTTCCAGGAACCTCGGAGAGAGTGGCTCAAGCTTAAAGTCTCTGGTTTGCTGGGCCGAAAGACTCAGCACCATGCAGACTAACGCCACTAATGGAAACAGAATCGTCTGCCCGAGTTTCATTCCGTATCGTCCTCTTTTTTGTGGGGTGTCCCCGCCTCGCGCGCATCCGGCGCCGCAGCCAATACGTAGCTCACCAGATCATCGAGCTCGGCCGGGCTAAGGCGCTGGCTATAATTTGTCGGCATCAATGAGGTCTCAAGACGATCGAGCCCGCGCAGCTCCGACTTCTGGAAAGAGTGGAAGCCCCCATCCTTAGTTTGAAACTGCACAGAAAAGTTGTCTTCGTTGCGGATCAAGCCCTCGATGCGATCGCCCTCAGCAGTAATCAGCACGGCCGAGCGATAGCTTTGCGGCGGTGTTCTCCGTAATCTGACGATCTCGTCGTGGATTCCCTTTGCCGACGCGGTAGAACCGTAACTGGAGAGATCAGGGCCAAGGAAGCCCCCTTCGCCGGAAATCGTATGGCAACCGTAGCATTCACCTTTGCCGAAGAAGATTGTCTTGCCACATCTTGCATCGCCGGGGAGAGTTCGCGTCTCACTCTTCCCCTGGAGCAGCCGCAGGTAGACAACCAGGGCGCTGGTCTGCCTTTCACTAAGACTATGAAACGCCGGCATGCCGGTTCCTGGTACACCGTTCGAAATGATGCCGGATAGCTGAGCATCCGAGAGATGCCGCATCTTGGCACTTCCAGAAATGTCGACGGCCTTGTCGCTCCCACTGCCATCCAGTCCGTGGCATCCAGCACATGAGGAGCTGTACAGGGTTCTCCCCACTTCGAGAGTCGCCTTGGAACGGTCCTCGGAAGAAACTTGCTGCGCGGGTGAAAAGGAAATGTTGAAGACCCAGAGCAGGAGACAGAGTCCAGGCAACGGAAATAGAGATTTGCGGATAGGGGACATGTGTAAGCGGCCACATTCTATCTCAGTCTGGAGAAGGACCCTCATAACAACTTTCTCTCACTTTCACGCAATGGAAATCTCTTTCGAGTAACGCAGCGTCCTCTAGGTTCCGAAGCTCCGGTCACAAATCGCAGGAGGTGGGCGCCCTTCCAAACATGGCCCCGGTAATGTTAGAGTCCGCGGACAGCTCGAACTAGGAGGCGGGAATGCATCTACATCACCCGTATTCGAAAACACGTACCGTTGTGATTGTTCTTGCGGTCTTGATCTTGATGTCGGCAGCAGCGGTCCAGGTGCGACTTGCGCATGCGCAATCCAAGGCAGCGAGTGAAAGCGCTGTGACTAACGATGAACTGATCGCGCAATTCCGGCGCGTGGAAGTGGCCTCGGTTTCCGATGCTCTGGAGCAGATTACGGGAAAGCGCATGTACATGAGTCATCGCATGCAGCCGATCTTTACTGCCAAATTTGCAGGATATGCGCGAACCGTACAACTCAAAAAGGACGAGGGCAACAAGGATCCCGAAGCACTCACGGGGATGTTGGAAGCCATTGATCAGGGATCGACGGATTCGGTGTACGTGATGGTAGTTGAGGACGGAGAAGACATCGCGGGAATGGGCGGACTGATGGGCACTGCGATGGCGGCCCGCGGTTACGCCGGAGCCGTGATCGATGGTGGAGTTCGAGACGTAGCCTATCTGCGCAAGATCGGCTTTCCGGTTTTCGCCACCGGAGTCGTCCCCTCTACCTCTGTGCACCACTACCGGTTTGCGGGAGCACAGCTCCCGGTCCTGTGTAACGGAGTGCCCGTGACCCCAGGCGATATTGTCGTGGCAGATAGCGATGGCGTTGCGGTCGTGCCGAAAGCGCAGGCGCAGGCGGTGCTCACCCTGGCACAGCAAATGGATTACAAGGAGCACTCCATGTATGCGGTTATCGAGCAATTGAAGTCGATCGTGCAGGCAGTCAAGAAATTCGGACGCCTTTAGTGACTTCGAGATTGCATAAAACTGATTTTCATCAGATAATTCGTCACTTTCATTTTCTCGCTCATCATGAACGGTCGTCCAAAACGGAATTACGACATCACCGCTCTTCAGCGTGGGCTGCAGCTATTGCATCTCTTCAGCGAATCCCCTCGAGGACTCACCGCCAAGCAGGTGGCAGCTTTGTCGCGGCTTCCAGTGAGCACGGTTCACCGTTTTCTGGCCAACCTGATCACTGCGGGTTTCTTGAACCGCGACGGAGAAGGCACCCATCACCTGGGAATTGCATGTTTTTCTATTGGACAAGCTGCCGTCGGCCAGCTCGATATCAGGCGCTTGAGCCTGCCCTATTTGCAGGAGCTGAACCAGCAGACTCGCGAGACCATCCACCTCACGGTGCGGCACGGATTGTCTGCCGTCTATGTCGAGAAACTGGATTCCCCTGAGCAGTTGCGCATTCATTCACGCATTGGGGCTTCCGTACCTCTCCACTGCACAGCCGTGGGCAAGGTCATGCTGGCTTATATGCCGGAGGACGAGCAGGAGCGCGTTCTGCCTGAACTCGACGTAAAACGTCTGACTCCGAATTCGGTCGGAAATCTTCAGGAACTCAAAGCGGAGTTGTTCCGCGTCCGCAAGAACGGATACGCGTGTGACCTGGAAGAACACGAGTTGCACATTCGCTGTGTCGCTGCTCCAATTTACGATCACACAGGAAGCGTGCAATCGAGTCTCAGCATCACCGCTCCCACTCTGCGTATGCCAGTGACGCGTCTTCGCCGGCTGGCCCCTCTGATCCAGGAGGCAGGTTTGAAGATCTCGGCTGAACTTGGGTATCAGCCGCCTGCGTCTCCATCCGCATGGAGAGCGCTTAACAGGAACGGTAAAACCGACGCCCGGCTAGGAAAGGTAGCTGTCTAACACACGGGCTGCGGTGATCTTCCGGTTCATCGGATTCAGTATTGAGAGCCTAACTTGAAAGGAGCATTTCCATGAATTTGACCTCGACTCGAAGGACATTTGCTTTGCGCTTCGGTTCCCTTCTGTCAGCGCTCGGGCTGACTGCCGCTGTGCTACCCACGCGTGGACTGGCACAGAGTTCCCCCCAGGATGCCAACGCCATCCGCAAGCTGAATGGTGAAGGCAAGCCTGGCAGCGAGAAAGATGTCATCATGCCGGTCATTGTTCACAACGGTTTGATTTATGTCTCCGGTCAAGGCGCGCATGATTCGCGGGATCAGAAAGAGTGGACCATTGAATCCCACACCACCATGGTCATGGACAAAATCAAGAAACTCGTAGAAGTGGGCGGTGGCACGGTCGACAGCATTCTTCAAACCAGTGTTTTCCTGGTCAAGATCGAGCACTGGGACGCGATGACCAAGGTATTCGCGACCTATTTCCCGCACGGGGGACCGTCCCGTACGACGGTGGCGGTCGCTGCCCTGCCCGGAGATTCGCTGGTGGAAATCAACTGCATCGCGGCGGTCACGCGCAAGTAAGGCCAAGGACACTCTCATGCGAATCAAAACGTCGTGGAATCGGCGCGGATTTCTGGGAACGGCCGCCGCCATGGCAGCATCTGTCTTTGCGCCTCGAAAGCTTTTTTCGACTGCGACGGCGTCGACTGCCGGGAACGTCAGCGTGACCGGCTTCGGGCAGAGCGGTAATCCCTACGACGAACTGGGCGTCACCACCGTGATCAACTGCCAAGGCACGATGACGATGCTTGGCGGATCTGTTCTTCGTCCCGAACTTGAGGCGGTCATGGCGATGGCGGGGCGCCACTTTGTGAACATCCCAGCACTGGAAGTCGCCGCGGGAAAGCGGATCGCAGAAATGCTGAAGCTTCCCGATGGCTACATGGCCCTGGTCACCTCAGGCGCCGCCGCGGCCATTCAGTCCGGATTGGCGGGCATTCTGACCGGTGGCAATGAAGCTTTGATCCGGCAACTTCCCGATCTCACTGGCATGAAGTCGGAAGTCATCATTCAGAAATCGCATCGCAACCCATTCGATCATCAGTTGCGGTCCACGGGGGTCAAGCTGATCGAGATTGAGACCCGTGATCAGCTTCGGCAGGCAGTCAATGACCGCACGGCCATGATGCACTTTTCAAATTTTGCCAATGCCGCCGGCCAAATCAAAGTCGACGAGTGGGTCAAGTTGGGGAAGCAATTCAACATTCCGTGCATGAACGACGCCGCGGCCGACACTCCTCCGGTTTCGCATCTCTGGGATTACACCAACATGGGATACGACCTGGTCACCTTCAGCGGTGGCAAGGCGATGCGCGGACCTCAATGCGCGGGCTTGTTGATCGGGCGCAAGGATCTCGTGGCCAATGCCCTGCTGAACAACAGTCCCCACGAGGACACGCTCGGCCGCAGTCAGAAAGTAGGCAAAGAAGAAATTATCGGGATGGTGAAGGCGCTCGAACTCTATTTGAAGGAAGATCACGACGCGCTTGAGCGCGAATGGCAAGCCCGGCTGGAACTGGTCTCGCGCGAACTGACCAGGATTCCGGGAGTGAGCACGTCGTTTTTCGTTCCCGACATCGCCAACCACGTGCCCCACATGCAGATCACTTGGGATTCCAAAATCTCGCTGGAGCCGCATCAGGTCTCGCAATTGCTGCGGAATTCTAAACCCGCGATCGTCATTGGCGGCGGCGAAGGCCGGCCCGGGCTCACCATGTGCTCGTTCATGTTGCAGCCGGGCGAAGACAAGATCGTCGCCGAGCAACTGTCGCGCGTTTTGCGCGAGCACTCCGCATAACGTATTCGCGATAACGCCATAATGCCTCCCGCGAAGACAACCCGCGTGCGCTGGTTCCTGGTGTTCCTGCTCTTTCTCCTCAGCGCGGTGTCCTATCTGGACCGCGTCAATATGTCAACGGCTGCCGGAACCATCGCCGATGCGTATCACCTTTCGTTTGTGCAACTCGGGAGGGTGTTTAGCGTGATGCTCGTCGGTTATGGCCTGTTTCAAACTGTCGGAGGCCGCCTCGCCGATCGCTACGGACCGCGCCGCGTGCTCACCGGTGGAGTCATATGGTGGGGCATCTTCACTGCTCTCACTGCCCTGGTTCCGGCCAACTTTGCTGGCGCTCTGTACCTCTTCATGACGGTCCGATTCCTCCTCGGCGCAGGGGAAGCGGTGATCTACCCTTCTGCGAACCAGTTCCTCTCGCGCTGGATCCCAGTTGATGAGCGTGGCATCGCCAACGGCTGGATCTTCGCCGGAGTCGGAGCCGGAGCGGGTCTCACCCAACCCTTAATCCCCTATCTGATGGTCCACTATGGATGGCGCTCGCCATTTTGGGTGTGCGCCGTAATCGGACTGATCGCGGGCGCATTGTGGTTTGCTTCAGCACGTGACACTCCCGCTGAGCATCCCAAGGTGTCCGCGTCTGAGCTTGCAATGATCGAGTCCGGGCTAACCTTGACTACTGCGAAAGCTACGACTTCGACTCGGAATGGCCTTGTGCCGTGGCAGCGTACATTGCGAAGCGGAGAGGTGTGGGCTCTGACGATTAGCTACTTCTGCTACGGCTATGTTGCCTGGGTTTTCTTTAGCTGGTTCTTCACGTATCTCTCAAAGGTCAGGGGACTGGACCTAAAGGCGAGCGCTCTCTACTCAATGCTGCCCTTTCTTGCCATGGTCTTGGGTTGCCTGTTGGGTGGGACAATCAACGACCGCCTCACGAAATTGCGTGGCCCGCGGCTGGGACGCTGCGGAGTGGCAGCTGTCTCCATCGGCGTAGCGGGCATTTTCATTGCCTGCGGCAGTCAAGTGCAGAGTGCTCGTCTGGCTAGTTTTGTTCTTGCGGGTGGCGCAGGCGCGCTTTACCTGTCGCAGAGTTCTTTTTGGTCCGTGACCGCAGACATCGGCGGCAGATCGTCCGGCTCTGTCTCGGGTGTTATGAACACCGGCAATCAAGCAGGAGCAGCTCTCACTGCCGCGCTGACACCATGGATTGCAGCCCGATTCGGATGGACGACCTCGTTCCTGGTGGCTGCAGCGTTGTGTGTGATCGGAGCGCTATGCTGGCTCTTCGTGGACCCGTCAAAGACACTGCGGCAAGTCGAGACCGAGATTCAGGAGCCGACGCTCACCTGAGAATCTCGAGCCAACGTACTTTGCAGCTGTGGACCAAGCAACGAAGCCGAGTTCGTGTCCAAGTACACGGTCGCGTTGGGATGCCGCCGCAAAATCGACGCTGGGGCCATGGGACTGATCTCTCCCTCGAAGCATGCCTTCACAGCCTGTGCTTTGCGGCGATCGGGAACCACCGCGAGGATCTCTCGTGCTTTTAGAATTTGTCGCGCCGACATTGAGATCGCTTGTTCTGGCACCTGTGAGATATCCGCGAACCACGCCTCCCCCACCTGCTGCTGCCGGCACGCCTCGTCGAGGTTCACGATGAGATATGGCTCCTCGGTATTGAAATCGGCGGGTGGATCATTGAACGCGATATGCCCGTTCTCGCCGATGCCGAGAAACGCGATGTCGATGGGAGCTGAAGCGAGTTGCTTGCCGACCTCTCGCACCACTCTCACTGGATCAGCGGCATCACCGTCGAGCAGGTGATAATGCGTGATTCCAGTTTTCCCGACCAACTGCTCCATCAGCATCTTACGGAAGCTTCCGGGGTGCGTGATCGGCAAACCAATGTATTCATCAAGATGAAACGCCTCGACCTTGGTCCAATCGATGTCTTCGGCTTGAGTGACCGCGCTCAGGAATTCGAGCTGAGACGCGGCGGTCGCTGCGATAATGCGAGCCTGTCCTCGCGCGGCGATAGCGCGCCGAATCGCCGTCGCAGCCTGATCAGCGGCGGCACGGCCCAACGAAGTTCTATCACCGAACACTTTGAGCAGCATGGCAAGATCCGAAGTGAAATGGAAATCGGAAACGAATTATACAAGCCAACGCCTCAGGCCGATGCAGTTGTGAACCGAAGTTTCACAGCGTGAAAACCAACCGCCCACGTCGTGGCGAGAGTCGGGTTACGTGTTATATGACTCTTGTGGCGCGGCGGCACCAACATGCACGCAGGGAGATTGCTATGAGGAAGTCTGAACAGATTATTCCCGCTATCCTCTTCATCGCCGTTCTACTGAGCGGCGCAGCCGCTACTTCCCAGACCATCACCGTGGATGCAACCCCTGGCCACGTCGTCAACAGATTCAGCCCACTGTATGGCTTGGGTTCCACGGTTGATCGTGTTCCGAGCAACGCGACCGACGTTTTCTTCCGCCCCGACCAGATCGAGAAGGTCTTATCGGCGGGTTGGGGAGTCATCAGCTACCGCCAGAATACAGACTTGTTTGTGCAGGCCTGGCATTGGAACCCGAAGGGTGCATGGAGCGATCCCGCAGGCAAAGGCTATTTCACGGGGGATGCGACTCCGACCAGTGAGATGATCAATCACTCCTATGGATACTCGCTGCCACACCGTGGCTTTACTCGCAACGGAGGCACAGAATTCGATGGCTACTCCCGCCTTGATGACGGAAACCCGGAGTCGTATTGGAAGAGCAATCCATACCTGAGCCACGATTTCACTGGCGAAGATGACTCGCTCCATCCGCAGTGGGTGGTGATCGCGCTCGACAAAGAAGCGGCCATCAATGGAATCCGCATCCAGTGGGCCAAACCATTTGCTCGCGATTTCCAGGTGCAGTACTGGGTGGGCGATGGCGATGCAATGGATGACCAGAACAAAGGAGCGTGGAAGAATTTTCCCTCGGGAACCGTTACCGACGGAAAGGGTGGAGACACCACTATGCTTTTGTCGACGGCACCAGTGTCGACTAAGTTCGTTCGAGTCTGGATGACGCACTCCTCCAATACTTGTGATAGCCATGGTTCTGCCGACCGCCGCAACTGCGTAGGATATGCCATCCGCGAAGTCTATCTGGGCACGATAGCCGATCACAACAAACTCAAGGATCTTCTCCACCATTCAGCCGACCAGAAACAAACATTGACGCTCTGCTCGTCAGTTGACCCCTGGCACGAGCCGGCGGACCTCTATCTCGCGCCCAACAGCATGGAATCGGGCGATCAGCCCGGCTTCGATCTCTTCTTCAAGAGCGGAATTACGCGCGGCCTGCCGGCAATTGTGCCGGTGGCCCTGCTCTACAGCACTCCGGAAGATGCGGCCGCGCAGATGAGCTACATCAAGAAGCGGGGCTACCCGGTTTCGTACATCGAAATGGGTGAAGAGGCGGACGGCCAGTACATGCTGCCCGAGGACTATGGAGCTCTCTATCTACAGTTCGCAAACGCAATTCATCGCATCGACGGAAATTTCAAACTAGGAGGGCCCTCATTTCAGGGAGTCACCGAGGACATTCAAGTTTGGCCCGACACGCACGGGCATACTTCATGGTTCGGGCGATTCCTCGACTACCTCAAAACCCACAATCGGCTGCAGGATCTCTCGTTCATGTCGTTCGAACACTATCCCTACGATGGTTGCGAAACGCCGTGGGAAAATCTGTATCAGGAGCCTGAGCTGATTACCCACATTATGCAGGCTTGGCGCGACGACGGATTGCCGGCAGGCGTTCCCCTGCTCGATACCGAAACCAACGCGCATGGCGGCGAGGCTTCAGTCGAGATCTTTGGCGCGCTTTGGCTCGCTGATTCCTTTGCGGGATTTCTTACTGCTGGCGGCCAATCCACTCACTATTACCACGACTTGTCCTACTCTCCGCCTCATCCGGCCTGCCCGAACAGTTGGGGAACGTATCACCTGTTCATGGTCGATGACCACTATCAGATTCTGCAGCCGACATCGCAGTTTTTTGCCGCCCGGCTCCTCACTCAGGAATGGGCCCAGCCGAAAGATGCGGAACATCTTCTCTATCGCGCCGTGAGCGACTTGAAAGATTCCCAGGGACACGTGCTGGTGACGGCTTATGCTCTCCACCGTCCCGACGGCCAATGGTCTCTGTTGCTCATCAACAAGGACCACAATCATTCCCATCAAGTGGAGGTTCTATTCCGCGATTCCGATGCGACTCGGGGCACTTCTTTCGCGGGAAAGGTCACGATGATCACATTCGGAAAGGAGCAATACCAGTGGCATCCGGATCGAAAGAAGGGTCACGCTGACCCGGATGGTCCGCCCGCCACATCAACGCTAAATGCTGGGCAAGGCACGAAATATAACCTGCCAGCAGCATCAGTCACCGTGATTCGCGGGACGCTCGGCGTTTCTGGCTCCTAACTTCGCCTCACGAAACTTCTATTTGTTTGCATAGAGTTGTGAAGTCGGGCGGCGACGCTGACGCCAAAATCCGTCAATTGAGTCTCCGTGAACCCCGATTCTGGACAGCTCCTGTAAGCCGATAAACCATTAGGAATGGTGACTTTTCCCCGACTCATCGGTTTTGACGGACCAGGGTGTCCGGGCACTATTTTGCTCTGGAAGCCCCATTTCTAAGAACTGTCAAAAAAACAGCTTGGATCATCGCAAGATATGAGGTAATTTGCCCACATCGAAATTCTGGGAGCAAAGCTCGGTTTCACCAAACCTGAGTTCGACATTTCGGTCTCGCGAATGGAAGACATCCCCTGCCTTCCTCAGTAGATTCCAGGTGACGTGAAGTCTGGCACGCTCCGAGGGGAATCCAGCCGTGAAGCCTCCTGTTTGCCTGTCCGCCTTGTTTGTATTTTCTCTCTTGCACTGCAATTTGTTCGCTGGTAGCAGTGAAATTCCCTTGGCCGCTGACTCGACGCACTCCAACTCGGCCGCGGTCTTGTCTGCAGAAAACGGGACCCTCTCGGCTCAACCGCAGGCCGTAATCCCAGGTCCGCAGCGATCCTTTCTTCGGATGGCCGGGATCAGCCAAAAGATCGCGCCTGACGAAGTCCTGCCCTTGCTGAGCAGGAATGTGTTCATCGAGGGCTATGAGATCGCTCACCCCACAGAGTTCCTGATTCTGCTGCGGCGATACGTCGTACAGGCCCGGGAGCTGGCCGCTTTGGCCGCTGGCAGTGGGATGGTGATTCGTGTCACGAATTGTGACGATGCAAAACCTCTACTGCAAATTCTCGGTTATCGAACCCGGTCAGATTGCGGTAGTCCTGGAACATCCCTGCAGACGGCAGATCCCGAAAGGGCTTTCCTGGCCATCGATTCTGGATTTCCTCTTCCCGAACTGGAGCGGACGCTGCAAGGCGGCAAACCCTTCGAGTACCCGTTCCTCTCTTCCCCCTTACCGGTACTCTTTGCCGAAGGGGATTGGACCACGGCGAGCACGAAGAACTACAAAGAAAGCAGCAAAGACTTGCTCGACACGATCCTGACCGACCCAGCGGTCGCGCGCCTGTATTGGGCTCTCTCTCGGCTCGACCCCGAAACCAGGACCTATTTGCGGCAATCGATTGGGCTCGCGAAGTTGCTTCCTTACGCCGCGGTCCTTGATTTTTATGGGAGGGGCCTCTGCGTCAGCGCGGGTCGAGTCAACGTACCCGGAGGAGCGGAAGCGGACGCTGCATGGAAGGACTTGGTTGGAGCAAGCCCGGCGTCGCCCGCCGCGTTTGTCTCGAAGTTAATTGCCAAGGATAAGGGTTGGCTGGCCGCCTATTTCGATGTGCTTTCACGAGTGACTGGAATTCGGCAGGCCTATTTTACCGACCCGCACCGGCTGCGCCACTTTTACGCGGGACTACGCGCCCCCGATCCTTCCTCGCCCGCCACAAGAGGTTCCTTTCGACCGAATCCTGCGCTATTGCTTCTTGTCAATCGACTTCAGTTTGAGAACAACGGTGAGCCGATCGTACCCGGGGGTCTGGATCTTTGGAAGGACATCCTTCTCCAATGGCACAGCTCGAGCCTTGCTCGCAAGTTGGGAAAGCAAGCTTCCACCCTGAGCGGTCCGGATCAGCTTGTACAAATGATGTTCGCCTATTCACGGCTATCCACCGACGTCGGTCCCCTGCAGAT
The DNA here is from genome assembly GCA_003134655.1 of Acidobacteriaceae bacterium. Taxonomy (GTDB): domain Bacteria; phylum Acidobacteriota; class Terriglobia; order Terriglobales; family Acidobacteriaceae; genus Sulfotelmatobacter. The sequence continues at coordinate 40,214 of PLBY01000085.1, read as the reverse complement.
GTACATGGCGATCAGTGAAATCGACCATAGACGATCTCCGGGAAATCGCCTGTCAGCTGAGACGGTCCGCTTGCTGGCACGGAAGTTCGAGGAATTTAGCGATCAGTACCGAATCTTTTCCGAGTTTCCGGAATTGAGCGACGAGTCGATCGCACAGTTTCTTGACGTCGCTCAAGGGCTGAACAAGGTGCCCATGCCTGTGCGCGGAAACGCATTCGGCACCTTTCAGGCTAGCGTAGGAATCTGGCAGATTCTGGCCCGTCAGGGAGAGATTTCAAACGCGCACTTGGACGAGTCGTTTCAACACGTCATCAGTCCTTTCGCCACGATTCGATCAGCCTCCCAACTGTATGACTCAGGGCGAACGTCCGTGGCAGAACTATTCCGGTACTCGACCAAGGCTCGACCTTCGCAGGATGAAATCATCGAACTGTTGGCGGGCCCGCGGCAGGATACTGCAGAGGGAAAGCAGATTCATCGAGAAGTTGCCACCAGGATCCGCTCCGTGCTGGACGACCAGAGACTAGTCTCGCTCGACACGCTGTTGACGCTCGGGGATGCATTGGCCGAAAAGGGGCATGGGAAACAGCCGGCCGGGTACTTGATCCAATTGGCGGGCCAGACGCGAGAATTTGAGATGCCACGGCCAATCTTCACGAACGGCGAGAGATCAGAATGGGCGGCAGGAATCTATAACAATCATCACACCGATGTGGAAATGCGGGCCGACATACCTAAAGTCCTCAAGTCGCCGACTGCTTCGCTGGTGCAAATTGACGAGGCGCGCGGTGAACTCGCATCGTTTCTCAGAGATACTCTCGTTGGCTTGAACTATGCATACTACGAGCCGCCGGGTGCGCAGGCACTGCACAATAATCCGCTCTTCGTCCGCTCCCACGACTTTGCCGGAGAGACGGTCGGTGGATTGAAGACACTCTGGCAGGCTCCGGAACTTTTGGGCCAGGGTTCTCCGGCGGGCGGAGGCGCCCATTTCGTCGGCTCGCTTGCTGATCTCCCCTACGCCTTGGCCGATCTTGAGCAGGATTTCATCTCGCCGGACAGTGTTCAGGCGCTGATCTGGAAGGAATTGACGCCGGAACTGCTGGCCAGCGCGACCATTCCCCGCTGGTGGGACGTCAGCCCACTGGAGCTTCACGCCATCGCTCTCTATCAGCGCAGTGGCGAAGAACTCCTGACCGCTTCGGCAAAGGACGAGGCATTGCGAAATAAGGTCCTGATTATTCTGTCGACCCGGTTACTTCCACAGCGATCAAGACAAGTCGAGGAAGCTCTGCGCGCAGGTCGCGTGGCAGAAATGCTTCCTCAAATGATGCCGGCTGACACCTTCTATCTGGCGGTGGAGTTTCGGCGACAGTATCCGGCACAGCCCGGGGTGGGTGGAACCGCCACTCAGGAACTTGAAGAGCTGTGTCGGCAGCACCCTGAGCAGGCTGACTGGAATCGCTTGTCGCGTGATTTCGGCACGCCGCATCCCAGCCTGGCTCAGAACTACGGTCCCGAACTCCTGAACATGATGCCCATGCCACCGCTCGCCGGGTATTCCAGCCGTTTTCTGGCGGAATCCTGGGATTCTCCCAATTTGTACTGGGCTCGCCTGGCCGATGAAGGAGGATACTCGCCCGTCATGTTGAACCACTTCGTGCCGCAGCTGACTCGAAAGTTGGTGGAGAAGATTTTCGCGACTGACTTCGAGGATTGGCCGGAACTCCTTCGGGCGATGCATGAAACGGGAGCCGAGTTCCAGGAGGGCAAGTTGACCCCGTTAAGAAAAGGCCAGCCTTGAGTTGTGCGTTTCGATCGAGCACCAGTATTGCAATTCAGCGGCCCCACGCGAGCCGCAGAGTAGGAACCTTGAAACCTATGGTAAAGAAATTACTTCCGCTGATTCTCATTCCGCTGGGGTTCGTTCTAGGAGATGTACCAGACATCGAGGCTCAGGAGAGCCCGGACTTTCACGTTGTGGTCAACATGGTCCAGCTCAACGTGGCCGTGACGGACAAGAATGGACGGTACATTACAGGACTCCGCCCGAAGGATTTTGTCATCGCTGAGGATGGAATTTTGGAAAAGACGGCGACCTTTGCGGAGGGCAATGAACCGGCCCGGAGTCTCAGAGAATTGGCGGAACAGGATTCGTCAGCACCTTCCGGTGACCCCGCTGACCGGTCTTCTGACGACGCGTCGACATTCGATGCGCAGGTTAGAGGAGCCAATGTGTTCGTCCTGTTTGATACCAGCAACTACATGTACCGTGGTTTCGTGTTTGCGCAAGACGCGATCACCGAGTTCATTCGATCGCTCGAAACCGCGGACAGGATCGCACTCTATTCCTACAGCCGCGATCTGTCTCGCGTTGCACCCCTTACTGCCGACCGGACCCAAGTCGTGCAGGCCGTGCGTTCGACTGTGGCAGGAGATGAGGCAGCGCTCTACAACGCGCTGCTGCTGACGCTGAAAGACGCGGCTCAAAATACGGGCAGGAAAGTCGTGGTGGTGTTCTCGAACGGGCCGGACAATTCCAGTGTGGTACCACCCGAGGACGTCGCTGAATTTGCCCAGTCGGCCGGAGTTTCCATCTACATGATCAGCACACAAAAGGCAAAGTTGGAACCGGTATCCACCGCGGTCTTTGATCGCATGACCGCGGCCACGGGTGGCAAGGCCTACTTCGCCAAGGACTGGAAAGATGAACACCGGGCATTCGCGTCTGTCCGCGACGATTTGGCACATCTCTACTCGCTGAGCTACTACCCGAAGCCCAACGCCAACAATGGCTGGCGAGCGATCACGGTGCGGCTCGTGGGCGATCAACTCAAGAAATACAAGCTGCGAACCCGCAACGGGTACCGCCCTCAACCGTCCCGATTCACACGTGGAGACACGACCGCATCAGCTGGCGCAGGGGGCCGGAATAGGGATGCCGTTACCTGCTGCTCGGTCGCGGGCGCTTCGGCTTGGGCTTCGTTTGGTTCTTGCCCTTGAGATTGAGCGCCACAGCCGCGCGGATGAGATCCTTCAAGGCCGCCTCATTGATCTTGTCGCCTTCGTGGAGGTCGATGGCGCGCCTGACATTGCCGTCGAGGCTGGAGTTGAATAGACGTTTCGGGTCTTTCAACGCGGCTCCCTTGGCAAATGTCATCTTGAAGACGCTCTTGTGCGTCTCTCCCGTGCAGACGATGCCGCCGTGAGAGAAGACGGGAGTCCCCGGCGAGGTCGGCTTGACCCACTTCCACTCTTCGACGATCTCAGGGTCTGCCGCGCGAATGATCTTGCGCACTTTCGCGAGCATATCCCCGCGCCAGTCCCCAAGCTCCCTGATCCTGGAGTCGATGATTGCGGAGGCAGATTCCACCGGTTCGGGCGTTTTCATGTTCAGCTCCAAACTTCCGCACCTAATTTAGTTGCGCTCGGGGGAACCTGCAACCTCCGCCGACTGGCATGCAGGATTTTTTTTGATCGATCGGCGTAAAATATTCCAGTTAAAGGAGTTACGGGTTTATGATCCCTGCTGTTCCGCGCAAAATCTTCAAAACAAGGAACTTATATGCAAAATATTCCAGAATAAGGACTTAGCGGAGCATTTGCCCGTCTGAAGGGGAACATTTTTTCAGACTGGATTCCGCAAAATCCTGATTCCAAGCGAGTTGCGCGATGCAGATCGCCAGTGTGCTTCGCAAAATATTGTCAAAGAACGACTTACACGCAAAATATTCCAGAATAAGGACTTAGCTGGACCGCTTTGCGGCCCTGGGCTCGAAGCTTAGACCGGACGATTCTGCGGTGCAAATGCGCACGCTACTATTGTGCACTTTTGCTGGCGAGGGTCAAGGTTGGATGTCACAGAGAATCCGGTTTTGGCTGTGGAAAAGTTCTGACGCGGAGTCGTCGCCGCCGATGGCCGGACCTTTCGCAAAACGTGGGTACGCGGCAGCGTGTTACAAAACTAGTGAAACGTCCCGTCTATCCCCGGTTTTCGGTTTTCCCCCCGGTTTTCCCCGGTTTTCTGTCGTCCCCGGTTTTCTGTCAAGGCAAATAAAAGCTTTGATTGCGGTAGCCATTAAAGGTCTGCATTCGCACGTAGCCCTTTTGGTGCATCTGTCGATCAAACTGCAAGTAACGCTGTGCGACTTCAGCCTCGTGGCCAAGATACTTTTCTCCGGCTGAAGTCTCGAGCGTAAACAATCCGCCACTCGTCCCCGCGAGCCGAACGTAAGCCTGAATTCGATCGGGGGTTCCTTTCATCTCGTACCACGCATAAGCGATGGGACTCTGCACGGGCTCATCACTACCGTCGCTTGCCGACATGGCAAGCGAAGCCGTTGTCGGCTTGCCTTCTTCGGCAAGTACCGCGCTCACCGCGTTCTCGGTTATGTCGGCTGGATTGGGTGCGAACACCGGTTTTGGTCCGATCGGAGGAGCCAGCTCGTTGGCTCTATGCAGCGTCCGAAGAAGAATGTCATATTCTTTCTGGTCGTAGGGATGACCGCGTAAATCAACACCAATCTTTGATTGCAGCCATACAGGCACCGCAGAGTCATCAAAATCTCCCAATCGCAGAACGGGTATGAACTTGTTCTGGAGGATTCGTTGAGCGAGCTGACTCGTGATAATCATAGCCTCGTATCCGACACCACCGTCGCGCTTATTCCCCTTTTTCGCGTAGGCGGGAGTGCAAACGATGATCACAAAATCGCTGGCGACGATGTTGCTTTCCATGAAGTGAGTTCGATCTCCTCCAGCGTTCAACTCCCACTGATCGAGGATGACTTTCACCCCTTGCGAGCGCAGCTTCTCGGCAAGCTGCCGCACCCAGAGCTTGTGGTCAGCGTTGTCCCAGGAATATGAAACGAACGCAGTAGGTATGCCGTCTGCCTCCTTTTGGGCAGGGACGGGCACGGGTCTGTTTTCATCGTTGTTCGCTGCGATGCCTTCTTCTGACACTTCGAAGAATCCGGAACCGCGCGGATCGACGAGGAATCCGTCGTTAACCAGCCGTGTCCATGGAACCCCGAGCAAATGGTGCCTGACCGCTTCATTTTCGTTGTCTGGAAAACCAGTGGCGAGGCCGTAAGAATCGCCACGCATTGTGAGGTTATGTTTGCTGAAGCCGCCCGTCCCGCGCACCTGAGGCTCGATGTGTATCAGTCTTTTGAGCAGGAGTGAGGCCTGCTCTGGAATTGGGAGTCTCTTCAGGTCGCCGAGTGTTCTTGCGACAGAGGCAATCGTAAATGGTTCGGTGCGCGTCATTGCGGGTCTGTTTATAGCGGGGGCTGTTCGGCGCGCCTTCATTTTAAGCTCCCGAAGCCGGTTTGCGGCTTCCCGTCGCAGTGAATTTCCGACCCTCGCTAATTCCATTTTGTGTGCGCGTTGAATACCAGAGATATTTACTGGTTTGAGCCCAGGGGGTAGCGACAAGGACGGCGTAGCGCTCGTCAGTTGGCTGATGGCTGCGAGCATTTCTAGCTCAACGGAATCATCAACAACGATACCAAAAGTTTCCAGAGCGCCTAAGTAACTGACGATCGTCGCGCTGACTCTGGTGCGGAAGGCGTGTATCGATGCTTTACTGTAAGCATTTGGAATGGCCGCCGCATTATGTGTCTGCTGGGCCTCCCAGATAAGTTGTCGCTGGTGTTGATTGAGCTCGTCGCGCAGCTTGTCGCTCGATTCGATCATAAGCTCGTGCAGGTGATGTCGGAACTCACTATCGAGTGGCATCGCAATAGTCTACAGCGCGAAGGCAACGCTTTTGAGGGGATGAAGCAGTTCAACACGATGCGGGAAAACCTGGGGACAGACGGGAGGTATCCCAATTTCCATATCAGAATCCGCTAGAGGAACGTCCAGTCTCATCCCGACAGTGGTTTCGCCTAGGTAAAATCAAGCCGGGATCACCCGCCCGTGGACAAAGACCTTTTAAACTGCAGAGGCGCATTCTTTGAACTTAAGGTACTTCGCTACGGCTTCTTGAAAGAGAGGTCTGGCAATCTGAAACTCTCTCTCCCAGTATTCGTCATCTTCGCTTACTCTCGCTTTGCTTATTCTGTCGATTTCCGCCTTGGCCTTATGGACAAGATTTAGGCGAACCTCGGGCGTAATCTCAAGTTCCCTACCTCCCTTGTCAGATGGGTCATAGTCTAGCTTTATGCAATTGCATGTGGCACACGCGGGAACCAAATTATCAACGTTCCATCCCCGCTCAGGATAAGTGCACCGCGGCAGCAAATGGTCAACAGTAGCCGTCTTTGAAACGCCATAGGTATCCAGGAGGAGTTTTCCGCAATACGCGCAACAGCCCCCATCCCGAATGAACGCTTGGAGTGCGTTGTTATTCCATCCTTCTCTAAAATAACGTGCAGTCTTCCTCAAATCCCTGGCAATTGCTTCCAGTTTTGTTTCACATGGCATCGCGGTTATCCCTCCCACTTTGCACGATGCTATCAGGCGGGTGGGCCACTCAAGCCCGGTTTTTGGCCTGAGACGTTCATCCCTCACAGACACAGGCCCGGCTGACCAACTAGATTGCCCTCATGCCATGGGGACTAACGCGTTCTCATCACAGCGGGCAGAGTCATTTCGTCACGTTCTGCTGCTTCCACCGCCCCATTCGACTCCTTCGCTGCGCTCAGTCGCTCAGCGCAGGCTCCGCTTGCTTACCATCGACGAAAGCCGCCGAATCTTCGAGTCAGCCTTGGAGCGGATACGGCGCAGCTTCAGGCTTCAGGTCTACGGGTACGTAGTCATGCCGGAGCATGTTCATCTGCTGCTCAGCGAACCGCAGCGGGATGCGTCCAGCGATAGAACTGCCCCACTCAAGCCACAAGACGGCTTGAATGGGCCACCCGTCGCTTGTCTCATCAACCCGGATTATCGGCTTGTCTTGGTCCGGATCCGCTCGTAGCGGAGCCCGACCGATCCATTCGAGTAGGACTTGCACTCGATCAACTTGAAGTTGCGCTGGGGAAACCTGGCCGGGAAGGCGGGGATGCCATCGCCCAAAAGAATGGGACCGAGGCCGAGGAAGATTTCGTCCACCAAATCTTCTTGCAGGAAACTGCGGCACAACTGGCCCCCGCCGCCGAGGTAGATGTCTTTCCCGTTGCGGCGTTTTAGCCTTCTCACGAAGGCGGTCAGAGATCCGTTGACCACTTCGAATCCGTCGCGTTTCCCCGGCTTCCAACGCCGCGAGAATACGTAGGTGGACATGGCGGGCATCTCCGGTATCTCGCCAGTCTTACGCATCTCCGCCCGCATTTCCGCCGTGGCCGCGGCGGTCTTGCGGCCCATGATGGTGGTGTCGATCTTGGCGAAGAAGTCGGCCATCACCGCTTCGCCTTCTTTGTCGATCACCAGATAATCGATGGCGCCGTTCCGGCGCGCAATATAGCCGTCGATGCTGATTCCGAATCCCAGGATAACTTTCCGTGGCATGCCGAGATTGTAATTTGGACTGTTTACTTACCGTCAAGGGGAAACGAAGAGCCTGTCAAGCTCCGTAATGGTTCGAATGCTTACTCCACAGCGGCGCTCGCTGTGACGATGGCCGCCGACATTGCGAGCTTGTGATCGTGGTTCCAGGGCGGGCCGACGGCCCGCCGCAGTCGGAGGAAGTGAGCGTCGAGGTTCTCTATCCGCAACGCCTGGCGCGCCGCACCCAATACGCTCTTCGCGTCGTACCAGTAGATGGGCCAACCCCGTGCCTCGGCCGCGGCGGCCAGGGCCTTGCGGTACATGACCCAATCGGCAACGTTCTGCGCACGGTAGTCCTGGATTCGCTCGGCAATCGTGGGTGGAAGCGGTGGGCACTTGCGAAGGGCGATACCAAGGATACGCGGCACCGCCTTAGTTACAGAGTCCAACGCAAACACCGCGTGCTTCTCCGCCGACAGGCGCACGCGCTCTACTAACTCCACGGCCTGATCGAGCGGGAGGCCCTGGCCTTCGCTGTGGTGCGGAATCTTCGGCAGGCCGTCGTCGACGAGTTCCACTCGGCGGCGGTCGAGCAGCGTCCCATCGCGTGTCGCCGTCACCAGCACCGCCCAACCACCATGATCTGATACCCCGATGATGCCACCGTTCTTTGACATGATGTTTCCTCACGCATAACTCGCCTCTTTAGGGTCGAGCCAAGAGCGGCCTTACAGGGCAGCGATATCGGTGGTGTCTCCGGTATGGTGGTCTGCAATCTGAAAACGAAGGAACTCATGAATCGCTTTCAGTGCATACGGGTTTGTTGTCTTAATCCGCACTCTGCCACCCGCGGGCAACTCTTCGAAGCTGTAAGAAATCTCGGCGTGTTTGTCTTTCATCACGGGAACTCCGGGCGGCACCTGGTCATGGACGAACATCGGAATGGAGAATTCCCCCTTGGAGAACATTGTGGCGATGTGCGTCAGATGGGACCGGATGGCCTGAAGGTTTTGGGAATCCTTGCTCTCGTTAACGGTTACTTCAATCGCTCCTCCGTCGGAGTATAGGCGGAAATGATGAGTGGTTTTGTCGTGAGGAAATCCCATAGCCTCATCACCGTGTTTTTCCACATCGGCCTGATGCTGCGAAGCCTCTTTCATATGTTCCTTGTGCATCGGACACGACTGCATGTCTTGTGCGGCCAATTGCAGCCCGCCGAATAGAAGAAATGCGATTATCGTTTCCATGGTTTCTTCTTCCTCCGAAACTGATTTGTCGAAGCACCAGAGATCTTTACCGCGTCACTCAGCGAATACAGCAAATGCGATTTCTGCCCCGGACCCGCACTCTGAGTACGCTGCTTCCAATCTGCCAATACTTTCCGCACATACCGTCTTGTGAGCTTCAGCGCCTCGATGTCTGCATCCAGACCCTTGAGTTTTTCTTGGGCAAGCTGATACACGCGGCCACATGGCGCGCCTCCGGCATCACGAGCTTTCAGAACTTCAGCCAGTTCCGCCAGGGTGAATCCGATCCGCAGCGCCCTCTGCACAACAAGCACTCTCTCCACCGCGCTCGCAGAATAGACTCGGTAGCCAGACTCTGTCCGCGGGGCTCGTGGAAGAACGCCGATCTTTTCATAGTGCCGAAGTGTGTCTGGACTCAGGCCGGTTGCCTTGGCAAGCGCCCCGGAATGAAGGGTCTTGGAACCGCTACTTTGCACCATAGGAATTATCAAGCCTGGAATGCATTCCAGAGTCAAGATGTTCTGCGGGCACGATGTTGGGCCGATCCCCTTCTTGCTTGCATGTGCTCCTGAGTCGCTGATTCTGCAATGGTAGATTGAGCGAGGTTGCCGCCGCCTTGCGGGTTCGTAGTCGCGATTACAGGCGGCTGTGATCTGGATCACAGCCCATGCGGGCACCGATCCCTAATATACTTTTAAGAACATGACATGGCGGTTCAAACTCGTCGCCTCAGCGCTCGTAGTGATTTTGCTGGCAATGCCATTGTCAGCGTTGGGCTCGTGCTGGTGGCAAATGACGGCGGTCGAGCATTGCACACCCCACTGCCCGATGATGAGCGCGCATGCGCCTTCGGTTACTATTCAAGAGGCGCCTGCAAATAACGCGTGCTGCCGAGTCTCTGCTGCCAGACCGACCCCCGCTTCAACAGCACAGGTTCCAAGCGTCAGGGGCTACGTGGCTCCGACATTCACCGCTTCGGTTCTGGATGTCCCTGCGGTTCTGACAAAAGCCGAACCGCCCGACCCGCTCGGTCGAGCATCGTACCCCTCCCTCCAGTCCGTTTTCTGCACCTTCCTGATCTAGCACTGTCCCTCTTTGCACATCCCTCTTAGGCGTAATTGCCTAAGGTTTGAACACGCATTTTCAGCGTCGTCTGAGCAAATAGAGAACACTCTCATGATCAGGAAAATACTCACTCTGATATCGTTCGGCTGTCTATGGCCAGGCCTCGGTGCGGCACAACAGGTTCAGGTTCCGGTCACGCTTCAAGCGCCTCAGTCCGATAGCACCACACAACCTCGGGTCGCGTCCCCCGTCAGCCTCGAAGACCTTGTTCGCGAAGCGCTGCAGAAGAATCCGGCGATCCAGAGCGCCTTGCATAGTGTGGAAGCGCAGCGGCGGCGTGTGCCGCAAGCCAAGACACTGCCTGACCCTATGGTTGGGATCGGCTGGGCTGGAAACATCACACCCTTCAGCGTGCAGTCGGGCGACCCTTCCAGCTACCGTGCCGTCACTGCCAGCCAGCAACTGCTCTACCCCGGTAAGCTGAAATTGCGCGGCGAGATTGCCTCAAAAGAAGCTGATGCCGGGTCTTCGGATATGGAAGCGGTTCGCCGGCGCGTAACCGCAGACGTGAAGACGGCCTATTTCGAATACTGGTTCTACGACAAAGCGCTTCAGACGACCCTGAAGGACAAGGATCTGCTCAGTAAGCTGTCGCAGATCGCCGAAGCCCGTTACCGCGTGGGTAAAGGCATTCAGCAGGATGTTCTCAGATCACAAGTCGAGATTTCACTATTGGTGCAGAGGCTCACGGTGCTGCAACAGCAACGAAATACTTCGCAGGCACGTCTGAACACACTGTTGGCGCGTAGTCCTGAAGCGCCACTCCCACCGGCCGACAATATCGAACGGTCCCCTCTGAACTACTCGCTTGACGACCTGTACAGGCTCGCACGTCAGAATGATCCCGGCCTTCACCGTGAGGAGCAGATGATTGAGCGCAACCAACTCGCAGTGAACCTGGCACAGAAGGATTACTACCCGGATCTGAGCGTGGGGTTTATGTATCAGCAACGCCCGATGCTGCCCGACATGTATGGGATGACGTTCACCATAAACATCCCGGTCTTCTACAAGAGCAAACAACGCGAGGAAGTAAGGCAGGCCACGGAAGAACGGCTTTCAGCCGAGAGCAGCCGCGACAATCGGAAGAACGAGCTGAATTTCGAACTCAAACAGCAATACCTGGCGGCCAAGGCCTCGGATGAACTTTTGCGCTTGTTCTCTCAGGGCGTTGTGCCGCAGTCATCGCTGGCACTGGAGTCATCGATGTCTGCCTATCAGGTGGGGACAGTGGATTTCCTCAGCGTTCTCGGGAACTTCTCAACGGTTCTCAACTATGAAATCGACTATTACCGCGAGTTGGCGAACTATCAATCGTCGCTTGCACGCATAGAGAGCATGGTGGGCGTGGACCTGACTTCGACGGCCGCGCAACCGGGCAACCAGCACCCGGCGGGAGGAGAGTAAAGCGATGTCTTACAAAGTTCTCAGAATTCTGGCACTCGGGGCTGCAATCGCCTTGGCGGTTGGAATTACTTTCAGCGGAAGAGTTTCAGCGCTCTTCCAAGGCCAACGGGCCGCCTCGCAAACGTCCGCAGCGGGAAGCGAACGCAAGGTTCGCTATTGGTATGACGCGATGAGCCCGCAGCACCACTACAACAAAGCCGGAAAAGCACCCGACGGAATGGACTTGGTGCCTCAATACGCGGAAGACAAAGCCATTCAGACTGCGAGTCCGACAAGCGCGTCGGCACCCGGCGGCGAACGCAAGGTTCTCTATTGGTATGACGCCATGAGCCCGCAGCATCACTACAACAAAGCGGGAAAAGCACCCGACGGCATGGACCTCGTGCCCCAATATGCCGACGACAACACTTCTCAAGGTGGCAGTGCGACAACCACAGCGGCGATGCCGGCTGGCACCGTCAAGATCGCACCGGAGAAGCAGCAACTGATCGGCGTAAGAACTGCGACTGTCGACCTCCATTCTCTGGTGCGCACCGTACGCACAACTGGTCAGCTCACAAGCGATGAAACGAAGCTCGCGCATATCCATGTGAAGGTTAACGGGTACATCGACAAGAGTTACGTCGACTTCGTCGGGCAACTCGTCAAGAAAGGCCAACCACTCTTCACGCTCTATAGCCCGGACCTTGTGGCTACCGAAGAGGAGTACCTAATCGCCAAGCGCGGCGCGAAGGAGATGGGCTCCTCGCAATTCCCCGACGTTTCGCAGGGATCGCAGTCGCTGCTGCGTTCAACGCGTGAACGCCTCAAACTGTGGGACATCAGCGACGAGCAGATCAAGAAGCTCGACGAAACCGGCGAGGTCACGAAAACTTTGACCTTCTATTCGCCCGTCAGTGGCTTCGTGACCGACCGCAAGGCGTTTCCACAAACCGCCGTCACCCCGGACATGGATCTGTATGCGATCAGCGATCTCTCCACGATCTGGGTGAATGCAGATGTGTACGAGTATGAGGTGCCATTTGTGAAAGTGGGGCAGACGGCGAACATGGAACTGAGCTACTACGCCGGAAAGACCTACACAGGGAAAATCACCTACATCTACCCGACTGTCGATCCCGTCTCCCATACGGTGAAAGCCCGCATCGAGTTTGCAAACCGTAATTTCGACCTGAAACCGCAGATGTTCGCCAATGTGCAGTTGAAGATCAACTACGGCAAGCAGATTGTCGTGCCTCAGGAAGCGATCATGGATTCTGGAGACAAGCAGTACGTGTTTGTCGTCCACGATGGCGGTTTGTTTGAACCGCGCGTGATCCAGATGGGTGCGAAGCTCGAAGGCAACGTGGTCGTTCTGTCTGGGCTGAATGCGGGGGAAACCATCGTGACATCTGGAAACTTCCTGATCGATTCCGAGAGTCGTCTGAGGAGCGCGATGGCCGGGATGCAGCACTAAGGAGATTGGCTATGGCAAAAAAGGCATCGATTTATTCAACACTGGTCCTGATCGTTGTCGCGGGCTTATTTGCGGGCGGGTACTTGCTGATGAACCGCCGCTCGCGGATGGAGTGCGGATTCTGCCGGCGTCAGATCAATGCAAAAGCACACGTCGTAGCGGAAGTTGGAGGGAGGCGGCGCGACGTCTGCTGTACGCACTGTGCGGTGACGGAGGCACGACAGGAAAAGAAGTCCTTGCGGCTGATCGCAGTGACGGACTATCCCACCGGGAAGCTGGTGAGCCCGGAGGGAGCATGGTTTGTCGAGGATAGCCGCGTGATCGCCTGCCAGCACGACATGTCCAAGATGGATGAGTCCAAGCACATGGAACAGTTGGCATTCGATCGCTGCTCGCCCGGCACCTTCGCGTTCAGCGACCGGAAAGCGGCGGAAGCGTTCGTGGACCAGAACGGTGGTGTTTTGCGGAGTCTGCCTGAAGTGCTGGCGGAGGCCGAACAGCAATGATTAACCGAATCATCGATATCTGCGCGAAGAACAAATTCCTTGTTCTTCTGTTCATCGGCGTAGCGGTGCTGATTGGCTGGCACTCGCTGAAGAACACAAAGCTGGATGCGATCCCCGATCTGTCGGATACGCAGGTAATTGTGTACTCCAAGTGGGACCGCAGCCCGGACATCATGGAAGATCAGGTGACGTATCCGATCACCTCGGCGTTGCTGGGCTTGCCCAAAGTGAAGGACATCCGCGGCTTCTCGGATTTCGGCTACTCCTACGTTTACATCATCTTTGAAGAAGGCACGGACATTTACTGGGCGCGGTCGAGGACGCTTGAATATCTGAATTCCGTCGTCCCACGTCTGCCCAAAGGCGTCAGCGTTGAGTTGGCAAAGGATGCGACCGCTGTCGGTTGGGTCTATGAATATGCTCTGGTCGATACCACCGGACAGTACAGCATTGAGAAGATACGCACCTACCAGGATTGGTATTTGCGCTATGCCCTGCAATCCGTGCCGGGTGTGGCGGAAGTAGCACCGTTGGGAGGTTTCGTTCGTCAGTATCAGGTCAACATCGACCCCAACAAGCTGCTTGGCTACAAGATCCCGATCAATATGGTCGTGGACGCCATTGGGAAGAGCAACAACGATGTCGGCGCGCGGTTGGTCGAGATGTCCGGCCGCGAGTATATGGTGCGGGGTCGCGGATACATCAAATCGCTCGATGACATCGGCAACATTGTAGTCATGTCGAACTCGCAAACCGGCACGCCCGTGCTGGTGAAGGATCTCGCTACGGTGACCTTCGGGCCCGACATGCGGCGTGGCGTCGCTGAACTCGATGGCCAGGGAGAAGTGGTGGGTGGGGTCGTCATCATGCGTTTCGGCGAGGATGCGCAGAAGGTGATCGAGCGCGTTAAGCAAAGGATCACGGACATTGGGCCCACACTGCCTAAGGGGATGAAGATCGTCACCACCTATGACCGTTCCGACCTGATCGACCGCTCAGTCGATAACTTGAAGCACACGTTGATTGAAGAACTGGTCATCGTTAGTTTGGTGATCATGATCTTTTTATGGCACTTCCCGAGCGCCTTCATTCCCATCATTACTATTCCGGTCACCGTGATCCTGGCATTTATTCCTATCCAAATGAGTGGCATGTCGGCCAATATCATGTCGCTCGGCGGAATCGCTATCGCTATCGGAGCCATGATCGATGCGGCAGTCGTAGTTGTCGAGCAGACGCACAAAAAGCTTGAGCACTGGAATGCGGAAGGGCGCCCTGGCGACTATCACCAGGTCGTGATCTCGGCCGTAAAGGAAGTGGGGGGAGCCAGTTTCTTCGCGCTGCTCGTCATCGCCGTCGCCTTCCTGCCCGTGTTCACGCTCGAAGCCCAGGAAGGCCGCCTGTTCAAGCCGCTGGCATTCACCAAGACCTTCGCCATGGCGATCGCGGGAGTACTGGCCATCACGCTGGATCCGGCCATGCGATTGTTGTTCACCCGCATGGATAAGTTCAAGTTCCGTCCGCGATGGCTGGCAGCAATCGTAAACAGCGTGCTCGTTGGCACGATCCACAGCGAAGACAACCACCCGATCAGCCGCCCACTGATGAAGCTCTACCACCCTGTAGTAGAGTTCGTGCTGGAACACAAGTGGAAGACAATTGCCGCCGCCGTCATCGCCATGGTGCTGACCGTGCCGGTGTTCTTCAAACTGGGCTCGGAGTTCATGCCGCCGCTCGATGAAGGCACGCTACTGTACATGCCTACGACTTTGCCCGGCATGTCCGTAACAGAAGCCTCACGGCTGCTTCAGGTGCAAGACAAAATCATCAAGAGCTTCCCTGAGGTCTACCGCGTATTCGGCAAGGCAGGGCGTGTGGAAAGCGCCACCGATCCCGCACCCTACTCCATGATGGAGACCGTTATTACCCTGAAGCCCCAGACGGACTGGCCGAAGCGCGAGCGCTGGTACTCGACTTGGGCTCCCAACTGGCTACACAGTACACTCGGTCGATTCTGGCCGGAACACGGCACCACTCAGGAACTGATCTATGGCGCCGGAGGTCTGAACGAAGCGCTGACGATGCCAGGTATCGCGAATGCCTGGACTATGCCGATCAAAGCGCGTATCGACATGCTGACCACCGGCATTCGCACGCCGCTTGGCATCAAGGTCCTCGGCTCCGATCTGAGCGAAATCGAGAAAGTCGGCGGACAAATCGAGATGGCGCTGAAGGACATCCCCGGTACAACCAGTGTTTTTGCTGAACGGACGACCGGCGGATACTTTCTGGACTTCGATCTGAAACGCGATCAACTCGCCCGCTACGGACTTACTGTGGATGATGCCAATGACGTTCTAATGTCGGCCGTGGGCGGTGAGCCGGTCACCACCACGATCGAGGGCCGGGAACGGTACTCAGTCAATGTTCGATACTTGCGCGATTACCGTAGCGACATCGATGCACTGCAGAGAGTGCTTGTCAACACGCCTTCCGGTGCGCAGATTCCGTTGGGGCAGATTGCCGACATCTCCTTGAAGACCGGTCCAGGCATGATCCGCGATGAAAACGGTCGTCTCAGTGGATACGTCTATGTCGATGTCTCGGGGCGCGACATCGGCAGCTATGTCACGGACGCGAAAAAAGTCGTAGCGGAAAAAGTCGGCGTGCCCGCCGGGTATCAGCTGGTCTGGAGCGGCCAGTACGAATCGATGGAGCGCGTAAAAGAACGCTTGAAGATCGTGGTGCCGATCACGCTTTTCATCGTGTTCCTGTTGCTGTACCTCAACACCAAGTCCACAGTGAAGACTTTCATCATCCTCCTCGCTGTGCCGTTTTCAGCGATTGGCGCGATCTGGTTCCTATACCTGCTGAACTACAACATGAGTATTGCGGTGTGGGTCGGGCTCATCGCGTTGCTAGGAGTGGATGCCGAGACAGCTGTGTTCATGTTGCTGTACCTGGATCTTGCCTACCACGAGGCCATCAGCAAAGGGCGGATGAACAGTTGGGATGATCTGCGAGAAGCCATCGTTGTAGGGGCGGTCAAGCGTCTCCGCCCGAAGGTGATGACGGTGGCCTGCATGCTGTTTGGGCTGCTGCCAATCATGTGGTCTGTCGGCGCGGGTGGTGACGTAATGAAGCGCATTGCTGCTCCCATGATCGGCGGAATCATCACTTCATTTCTGATGGAACTCATCATTTATCCGCCGGTCTTCGCGATCTGGAAGTGGAACTTCGAGGTAAAGCCGAAACTGAAACAGCAAGGACCCAGGGAACTTGAACCGAG
Organism: Acidobacteriaceae bacterium; assembly: GCA_003134655.1. Taxonomy (GTDB): domain Bacteria; phylum Acidobacteriota; class Terriglobia; order Terriglobales; family Acidobacteriaceae; genus Sulfotelmatobacter. The sequence continues at coordinate 23,753 of PLBY01000085.1, read as the reverse complement.
GAACATTGGGGAGCCGGTACATGCATAGACTCAAATGCCCAATCAACGCCCTGGTCATGCTGTTTGCGCTCACATTGCCCGCCTGGTCGCAGACGCAACGTTACGCCGTTCCGGCAGCTTCGGTCGAAGATGATTTTGCGGCCTACAGCCAGGCCCTGGACAGTGCAGCCGACTCGGCTTTGACGAATGTGATGCGGGAGGCAGCAGCGAGTAGTCAGATCGTTGAAGCCGGAGCCAAGACTACACCCCTGCCCAATGCGAATGTTCTACACCAGTTCGCGGAGCAATATTGGAACGGCAACGATGAAGCCGTCCGTCGCGCCGTTGCGAGAGTGGTGAAACTGAGACCAGTCGTAGCTCCCATTTTGCAGGATGAAGGTGTTCCAGGCGAAATTGCGGCCATCGTGTTAGTAGAAAGCGGTGGACAGCCGACCGCCCTCTCCCCCAAGGGCGCACGAGGTATCTGGCAGTTCATGCCGGACACCGCACGTCGTTTTGGTCTTACCATTAATAGTGACACTGATGACCGCCTGGACATCCTGAAATCAACACGGGCTGCAGCGCTTTACCTCCGCGATCTGCACGAACAGTTCGGAGACTGGTCACTCGCTCTCGCGGCATATGACGCAGGCGAGATAGTCGTGCGGAACGCCGTTCTCAGGTCCGGTAGCCATGATTTTGCAGTCTTGAGCAGCAAGCGGTTGATTCCAGCAGAGACGAGAGCATACGTTCCTGCTGTGATGGCGGCGTCGAATTTGTTTGCCGCCAACCCACTGCTCGGTGCCAGCCGAACCGATATTCGTCGGAGCCAAGCGATAATGTATGCACAACCAACAACTGGGGCTCAGCAATAAACTCGGGGATCTTCAGCGATCCACTGAACTTGTGTCGTTAGCGCTTGCGAACAACAGCAGAGGTGGGACAACAAATGGAATACCTAATTGGCTTGATCTTGTCTTTGGTTGTGGCTGGTTTCGCCATCATTGTCGGCTTTGACCGCGAACGTTCCTTTTATCCGACCGTGCTCATCGTAATCGCCTCATATTATGTGTTGTTTGCTGTGATGGGAGCTTCCGGGCGGACGCTAGTGATTGAAATCGCTGCAGCCAGCGTCTTCCTGCTACTTGCCGTACTTGGCTTCAGAAAAAACCTTTGGTTGGTTTCCGCCGCCATTGTTGGGCACGGACTTTTTGACTTCGTCCATCACTTACTCATTGAAAACCCGGGGGTACCGCGTTGGTGGCCTGGATTCTGTTTGGCATTTGATGTGATTTTTGGCGGTTCGTTGGCCGTGCATCTGATGAGGCGCTCCAAAGTTTCGCACGAACCGGATCGGCGCACAGCTTAGCTCAAGTGCTAAACGCCATCTCTTCTCGTCAGCTTCTTATACCGTTGGCAAGAAAGAAATGGCGGAGCGAAGGGACTCGAACCCGCGGCCTCCTGCGTGACAGGCAGGCATTCTAACCAGCTGAACTATGCCCCGCAAACTGTGATCGTCCGATTCTCTCTAGTTCCGTCCGATATCGTCTCGCTCCTTCCCGATAAGCTGTTGCTGTGAATCTGCGACTTTTGTGGGAATTTAAGCGGCTGCAAAGAAGAACCTAATTCAATGAGCGCTGTTTGGAACCGTTTTCGGATTGGACCATTCTCGTTCGGCGCTTATCGTCCCCTAACATCCCCTGATTTGCCGGACGCTAGGGTTGCAAGTGCTTGAAAAGAATGGCGGGGACGACGGGACTCGAACCCGCGGCCTCTGCCGTGACAGTGCGACGGCATTAAGAATATCAGGGACTTACAGACTTATGAAGACCGCCCAAGTCCCTGAAAACTACGCCGAATTCTGAGAGTTGTGGATCGGGTGTGGATCAGGATTCTTTGGTGCCACGAGTCGATCTGGCTGACGGATTACCACCGTGGATTGCTCTGGCGTATCCCCGATGAAGAGCTACAACACTGAATCCTCAGGAACCTGTCGGCTGGTGTCCCCGCGTTCTTGCTTTAGCGATTCCTCCGCCCCCTTTGGCGTCATGCCCCCTACTCCTCGTCCTGCCACATGAGGGCTGAGACAGGGCCGAAGGCTTGGTGCAAGTTCTTGGGCAGGACGGTGATTGGGTAATATTTGAGGTTGATTTCGAGTTCCTCTGCACCGAACTGCTCGATCAATCGCTCGATTTTCCACGAGAACTTCTCGGTCACGTCATCGACTGCGTCCGAAAGCTCGGACTCGTACAGTTCCAACAGATCGCGAAGCCTTTTGTCCAACACTTCGATTGGATGGACTGCTGCCATGATTACCTCCCTGCGTTTGAGTCCGCCGACTATCTCTATCTGAGGAAGTGAAAATCGAGATTTTTCGAGTTAGGTGAAAGCAGACCTTGTCAGAAGGGGCTATCAAAGATTGCAGTGTTGATGGGAAAGCCTGAGCGTTTTGTTTGCAGAATGTGTGATCGTTGTGGAGCGGGCTGACTGATTAAGAGTTAGCGCACACCCATTGGCTCAGCGGGTGCGATCACACTTCCGAATCAATCACTTGCCCACACCCTAGCCCGCACGGAAGCACGTTGTCGAAGTATCGAACAAGCCCATATTGGCGCATACCGGCTCGAAGCGTACGGCACATTCTGCGGCACACCTTCTTAGACCTTAACGACGTCAGCGGATTCAAGCGAGTCACCGCCGTGAAAGGGCGACGCCCTGACGGCTTTACAAGAACTTAGAGGGCGCAGGTGGTGCTGTATGTACCTCTAAGACGCTGGTGGGAGCAGTAGGAACCGCTTATCGTTACATCATCGTTACATGAATGGAACGGCAACTGTAAACGGCACAATGGGAGTTTTTGGTGAAAACCCGCGCCAGCGCGGACGCCAGCGCGGGCCTAGAAGCGCTGGTCAGTACTCGCTTGGCAAGAGGATGACGTTGTTGGCGAAGTACAAGGTGATTTCATCCAGCGGAAAATCCGTGTACTCGATCTTCTTGGTGAATACGATATTGTCGTTGCCAGTTGATTCGCGGCGTGCTCGCCGCCCATGCGACCGGCGGATCGTTCTGCGTTTGTGCGATGCACGGCGTCCGGACCTGATCGAGAACTGGTATTTGGTAATGCGGGCGGTCAGAAGCTGCGTTCTGCGCTGCCGGCTGCAATCGCTGACATGGCAGGAACTGACCGCCGCGCTGCCCAAGTCTCTGCGGAATTTCTGGCTGCGAAATACGACATTGCGTCGTGACGGAGAGACATGCGTTATTCTTCACTAGAATCGGCTCTCTTATTCCCCTGCCAGTCATCTGCTAGGTGGCGAAACCTGCGCCGTAAAATCCATACTTAAGGACATGGGCGTGGGACGACAAATATTTCTTCTGCGGGTTTCTTACGCGCTACAACGAGAGCAATATGTGACAGGTATCAAATGACGGACAAACTGCCAACAGGATTGCGAACGTATTGTCGACGGTCCGGAAGTAATCGCGCGAATCGGAGTCTGCCAGAATAACTTCCTGTTTGCCCGTAAACCACCCGAAACGGCAGCAAGCGCCAGACCAGCTTGATTGATGTGGTAAACTGCCGCGGCAAACGTTCGGGAGGGAGTACGTGAAAGCGCCAATCCTTTATCGAATCTCTTCTGTTCTTCTGCTGCTTTTTGCCGCCGGACATACGTTTGGGTTTCGCCAGAATAATCCGGGGTGGGGAGCGGACGCGGTTCTTGGGTTAATGCGCTCCGTCCACTTCGACGCGCAAGGGTTTACCCGGACTTATTGGGACTTCTTCAGCGCGTTCGGGCTTTTTTTCTCCGTGTTTCTTCTGTTCGCGGCGGTATTAGCGTGGCTGCTGGGCGGACTTCCGGCAGAGACTTTGGCAGGCGCGCGAAGCATTGCGTGGGCGCTCGCCATTTGCTTTGTAGCAGTCACAGCTTTGAGCTGGAGATACGCCTTCACCACCCCCATCGTTTTCTCAACCCTGATTACAGTGTGTTTGACTGCGGCGGCGTGGCTCTCAGCGAAGACAAGCTAAGCTTTAGTTGGGAAGGCGACAGGTCCAGTCTTGGGCGGGTCGTCGGCCAACTGGAAACTGACCCATTACTTCAGGGTGGCCCGTCATCCGCCCGCAATCTAACGACTCTAGCTGAGCACCCCCCCGGTGCAACTACAGGATCATTTCCTGGATGCCTTCTGTTAGCACACGACAGTTGTGAAAATACAGTGCTTCGTTTGACTTTACCAGGATCAGAATGGACACAACATCTCCTTCGGCAGAGAAACTACAGGTCCGGTGCTGCATTGCGGGCGGCGGTCCAGCCGGGATGATGCTGGGGTTCCTGCTTGCGCGGGCGGGAGTCGATGTCGTCGTTCTAGGCAGCCGCATCCATAACCCGCGCCGCAGCGGCTGATACTCAGGTCGAAATTCCTGAGCCGGATTCGCGGGCACATCGTGGGGATCGGTTTCCGCCCCGAGCACGTGAAGACGCCCGACCTGCTCAGATGAGTGTCTCACCACCCGAGCGAGGCCCGGGAAATATTCGCTTCACATTTCGCATCAACCGAGCTACGGTGGGATGCCGACGCGTCGAAGCAGCTCGGCGAACCGGGGATCGGAGCGCAGTGGATCCCACAGTGCCTCAACCTTAACGTAGGCGAGACGATTGAACCGCTCCTCGCAGGCTTTTTCGAGCCACAGGAAGGCCTGATCCTCGTCTTCCAGCCCCGCATAAACGAGCGCAAAGAAAAAAGCAGTTACAAAGCTCTGCTTCGAAACCGCCCGGAGTTCGTCGAGGATCCCCAGCGCCGCAGTTCGTTCGCCCAGTCGAGCATGCGCATACCCAAGAAGGGCGAGGGCCGCGGCGCCACCTCGGCTCAGCTCCAGATACCTGTCCAGATCGGGCAAGGCCTCCCGGTAACACCCCTTGGATGCGTACGCTTGCCCCAGCATCGCGTAAGCAACGGCATAGTGCGGATCCATCTCCAGCGTCTTGTGGCACTGTTGAATAGCCTGATCGAATTGCCTTGCCAGGTAGAGCTGCACCGCCAGGACATGGCTGACAGCGGGGGAAGCGGGATCGATATCCACAGCGTTTGTCGCGACTGCCACGGCTTCCTCAAACCGTCCCAGAGAGCTGAGATAGAGGGGGTAAAACGCGTGGTTCCTTACGTAAGAGGGATACACAGCCAAAGCTTGCTGAAAATGCCTTTCGGCCGCGGTCCAATCCCAATCGTAGGTGAAACTGGCATACCCCAGCGACACGTGAGCCTCAGCTAGACCGTCGTCGATTTCCAATGCCTTAGTGGCTGCCGCTTTCGCCTTCGGCATCACCTCTCCCGGCGGAAAGACGTTCAAAAATGACGCCAGGTTGTAGGTGTCAGCCAAACCCGCATAGGCGAGTGCATAAGCGGGGTCCTCTTCGAGTGCCTCCTGAAAATGTTGAATGGCTTTCTGCATTCCATCCGGTGTTCGTTTGTTCCAGTGGAAGCGGCCCTTGAGGTAGAGCTGGTAAGCTTCCAGATTCTTCGTGCCTGCCCTCACCAGCGGCTTTTGTTTCTCGGCTCCGAGTGTGACTTTCAGACGGTCTGCAATAGTTTTCGCAATGTCGTCCTGAACCTCGAAGACATCTTGTAATTCGCGATCGTAGCGCTCAGACCACAGGTGGTAGCCGTCGGCGACGTTGATAAGCTGCGCCATGATGCGGAGACGATTGCCGGACTTGCGGACACTGCCCTCAAGAACGCTGGTTACATTCAACCGTTCCCCTACGATCCGCAGATCGAGATTCTTCCCTTTGAAAGAGAATGCGGAGCTCCGCGCCACGACACGAAGATCCTCGATCTGGGCAAGGGCGTTGATGATCTCTTCGGTCATGCCGTCTGCGAAGAACTCGTTGTCCGGATCGGAACTCATGTTGGTGAATGGGAGCACGACAACGGACTGTCGCTTAGTGCCAGCCGGTATAACCGGGGGCGCTTGAACCGCTGGTGCCTGCGCTTCACTGGATGATCGTCCCGAATTTGCGCCCCGCTTCAGTCTCTGCAGGTCGGCGCGCATCTCCGAAGCGTGCTGGTAGCGCAGGGCGCAGTCCTTCTCCAACGCCTTGTGGATGATGTCTTCTAGTCTGGGCGGCAAGTCGGGATTGAGGCGCAAAGGAGATGCGGGAGCACGGTTCAGGATGGCGTCGAAGATCAGCCCTGAAGTTTCACCCCGGAATGGCAACACACCTGTCGCCATCTCGTAGAGCACGACTCCGAAGGAAAAAAGGTCGGTGCGGCCGTCCAGTTCCTTTCCCCGCACCTGCTCCGGTGACATGTAAGCAAGCGTTCCCAACGTCGTACCAGGGCTCGTGAGATGCTCCCCACTAACCTCCGCCGTCGTTTCTGCCATTACCGCCGCCGCTTCAGCGACCCGGCCAGCTGTCGGCGTGAGCTTCGCCAGCCCGAAGTCGAGAATCTTGGCATGACCGCGTTTGGTGACGAAGATATTGGCGGGCTTGATGTCGCGGTGGACGATGCCTTCGGCGTGAGCGGCATCGAGCGCATCGGCAATCTCGATGGCCAAGCCGAGCAAGACATCGGTCTCGACGGGTTCTCCGGCGATGCGGTGCTTCAGCGTCAAGCCATCGAGAAATTCCATGGCAATGAAGCGCTTCCCGTCTTGCTCGCCGATTTCGTAGATGGTGCAGATGTTGGGATGGTTGAGAGCGGAAGCAGCACGGGCTTCGCGACGGAAACGCTCCAATGCTTGTGGGTCTTGCGCTGCATCATCGGACAGAAATTTAAGCGCGACAAAGCGACCGAGCGCCGCGTCTTCCGCCTTGTAGACGACGCCCATGCCTCCGCGGCCGAGTTTCTCGAGGATGCGGTAATGCGAGATGATCTGATCGGTCAATTGAAGATGCCTGGCTTTCGCGTCGCTTCATCTTAAGGACGCGGCTGACGCCAGTCAACGAATGAGGCTCTAGCTGAGTGAGGCTCTAACGCGAGCGCGTCGAACACTTCCCGTGGAAGCGGGAGCAGTGAGACTGGCCGCATCCGGCGTTCCGATTCGAGCTATTACACGATAACCGCCGGGTTGTCGGCTAAACCGAAAGTGATCTGATGCCGGTAGAGGACAAGCTGAATTTGCTAGACCGTTGTACGGGTCAACACCTGTGCCGGGGTTCGAATCCCTCCGTCTCCGATCACTTCACGGGTTCCCAGCCCTCTGGCAGCATATCGAATGCCAGCGTGTCACGGTAGGCGTACTGGTTGCCTTCCATTACGGCCACCGGCGTCAACATATGCCAGATGCGATCATCGTCGAAGACGTAACACTCACCCGATTCGCGCATCGTGAAGCGATCCATTTCCTGCTTGTCATTGTCGGTTATGACGACTTCGCCACCCTGAGCGCCGCAGCGGCCCACTAGATGCGTGGCAATGTACTTTTCCCCGTCTTTATGTAAGCCCGGTGGACTCGTGTCGCACGGCCGGCCACGCGCAGCCGTGAACCTTATTAGATGAACGTTGACCAAATACTTCGTACCCACCATCGACAGCGGTAGGTAATACAGGTGGTGAGCAATCATCTTGCGAACGCCTATGGAACCGGCGATCGCCGGGGGCAGCGGAGCGTACTCTCGCGGCTGGCCGCCGATTGTCGTGTTGTATTTTTTCAGCTGCACATAGGGCGTGCTCTCTTCGCTCAGCCAAACCTTTACACCGCCCTCAACAACCTCGGCCCTGACACGATTTAAGGAACGATACCTGTCGCCCCCATCGTAGTATTTGTCCCTTGGAACGGACCAGGCGGCATGGGATAACGCTTCCAGCGAGCGCGCTATGTCTACATCGACCCTGAGCGGCTGACGACTGAACCCGCGCTCGACGAGGTCGCTTCGCGACCTGGCATTGGTTGCACCCGGAATAAAACTATCTTGACCCATGATTGCTCCTGATAAATGCTTGACGATTGCGTGACCAACCAGCACCGCAAGGGCCATGCGCGCGCGCAAATTATAGCCGACGCAGCCCATTGCAGAGGATGCCGACGATTCTGGGCGGTTGGTCGGCAATCCGGAAGTCGTCTACCTTGGCGGTGACGGCCGTCAATTCCCTTCTCTCTCATGCTCCCACTTGCTTTCGCATCGGCTCGAAGTTCCGATGTTCGATCGAAGCCTACCGAAATGCACTCGATGAGCGAGAACGACTTTGAGTGTTTCGCGAGCAGTGGTATGAACTCCCTGCAAACGCCATTTTCGACCGCACGAACACGCGATATCCACGGGTCATGCCAGACGCATGTTCTTGTCGTGCGAGTTGCGCAAGCCGATGGAGAAGTCGGCTTGCCTTGCAATGACTGTTCGCGCCATCGCTTGTCTTGCGGAGCAGGCGCAAACACTGGGACATCGCCGCAGCAAAGCGGTAGCCTGTCGGATCAGCCTCACGTCGTCCTCACATGAACCGCGTGGCTGTACTTGTTTGTACCCGCGCGGAAATCACCAGAGAGCAGCTGAGTTCAACAGCATGTGAAGCGTACCGGCGCACACACGCCACCGCCGTTTCAGGTCATCTCTACAAGCCGGCACCTCCGGCTCTACTCCCTTTGGCACAATGGCAGTCCAACCAAGAAGGCATGGTTGACCAAAACAAGAGTATCAAAGGAGACGCTATGCAAAACGGAAGTATCACGCGGTCCACACGTTCGCACGGTCCCGATGTTTGGGAATTTAGATGGCGAGAGGCAGGAGCTGATGGCAAGCGGAAACATCGTAGATGCCCTGTAGATAACAGGTAAGAACGTTAAGGAGCAGGTTTTCGTTGTACCGTCCTTGTACCGCTAGTTTTGAACCAAAGATTCTGAAAACTGGGAGCTCTGGCGATCTTGGGACGGAAGCACCGGAATCGAGAAAAGCCCCAAAAACGAAGAGGGAAACCGGTAGCACGTGATCCGACCAGAATCGGTCGGAAGCGTCCGCCGCGGCGAGATTGGCGCGTTTTTTTTGCACCGGATGAATTCACGTTCCGACCGCCGGCCGATTCGGGAAGAGCAAGACTGGCTACAACCCCAGATGGAAAACATCTACTACCACAAACGTCCTGCGATTCAGGAGTACAACGTGTCCGCCAATAAAAACATGCTCACAATTGGGACTAGGCGGAGGCAGTGCGTTCAAGACCCCGCGGCACATCATGTTGTTAGGAAGCGATTCGCCTCGGCGTCAAGACCGAGGTGGGCAGGGTGAATTGAAACGTTGCGCCGCGGCCGGAGGCGGAAGCGGCCCACAAGCGTCCGCCATGCGACTCAATGATCGACCGACTGATGGGCAGCCCCATACCAGTCCCGTTATCCTTGGTCGTAAAGAATGCCTTGAAGATCTGGTCCCCCTGCTCCGGCGGCAATCCCACGCCGGTATCGCTGACCGAGATCAGCAGTTGGCCGTCGTCAGTTTTCGACTTGATGGCAAGCTTACTTCCGCCACTGCTTTCCTTCATGGCATCGATGCCATTTAGCATGAGGTTCATGAAAACTTGCTGTAGTTGGACACGGTCTGCCATGACCTTGGGAAGACCCTCAGCAAGCTCGGTGCGAATTGAGATCGAATAGCGGCTGGCCTCGCTGCGCAGCAGGACAATCATTTCTCGAATGAGTTCATTTACATCAACCAACTCCCGCTGCAGCGCGCCCTTCTTGAACAGCGAGCTGATTCTGCTAATGATATCTGCCGCGCGCGTTACGTCTTTGACCATTCTCGATGCGGCTTCGCATGCCTCTGCCACGTCGGGCTCATCGCGACTAAGCCATCGCAAGCAGGTTTTACCGTTTGTTACTGCTGCGGAAATCGGCTGCCTGATCTCGTGCGCTAGCGATGCCGTCAACTCGCCCATCGTCGTCACCCGGCTTAAGTGCGCAAGATCAGCCTGTACCTGGCGCAATCTCTCGCGCTCTTCATCCGCCTGCTTGCGTTCGGTCACGTCTATGGATGTACCGACGTATTCCAGGAGATCGCCGGATATGTTGCGAACCGGGTGACCTGTCGAGTGAACGTACTTAATCGCTCCGCCCGGAAGAACGATTCGGAAATCGACGTCAAAGTGGGGGCCTTCGTCCGGCCTTTCAAGAAACACCTCTCTGCGTACCCTCTCTCGATCCTCTGGATGAATGCGCTGATAAAACGCTTCGTTTGACGGTATCCCCCCTTCCGGATCGAAGCCAAGCAGGCGGTAATTCTCCTGTGACCAGTAGAGACCCTGTCTAGTGGCCACGTTCCATGCCCAGCTGCCTGTACCGGTCAACCTTTGAGCATCAGCTAAGTAACCCTCGCTCCGCCGCAACGCTTCTTCCGCCTGCTTTGCTGCGGTGACGTCCATCACCGCTCCAACAAACTCGATCTCATCCGACTCATCTCTTTCAGCATGCCCCACAACGTGGACATGTTTGACCCCACTCTCCGGCATCACCAAGCGATATTCATGCTCAAAGTCCTTTCCATCCTGCGACGCACGCTCAACGGTCTCTTTTACCGAGGCCGCGTCTTCCCGATGAACCCGTTGGAGGATAACTTCTATGCTCGGTTTTGTCGCTTGGTCGTATTCGAAGATTCGAAAGGTTTCCTCTGACCAGAGGATCTCGCCGGTGGAGGGCCACCAGCCGAAGCTTCCCGTATGACTGAGCCTTTGAGCTTCCGCCAAGTACGCCTCGCTCTGGCGGAGCGCATCCTCGGCCCGTCTACGTTCGGCCTTTTGTGTGGCTTCCCGCTGCGCACGCACCACCGACGGCGCAAGCCTCGATAGACTCGTCTTCAGAACGTAATCCGTTGCGCCAATTTTGAGCGCTTCGATCGCCACCTCTTCGCCGAGCGTTCCGGAAACAAAGATGAACGGCACGTCCGGGCAGGCTTTCATTGCGAACTTCAATGCGGAAATGCCGTCGAACGAGGGAAGGGTGTAATCCGACAGAATCAGATCAATTCCGCCTTGCTCGATGGAAGCCAGCAGCGCAGCTTCAGTATCGACCCGCGTTACTTCGCAGACTATGCCCTCTGTTTCAAGCAGATCCCGAATCAGCTCCGTGTCCTTAGGATCGTCTTCGATCGACAGGATCCGCAATGGGGGCCGGATGCTCACTTCCTCACACTTCCCGGCGGCGGCTCATTGATGATTGCCCAGAAAACGCCCAGTTCCTTGATGGCATTCACAAACTCATGAAAGTCAACCGGCTTTACTACGTATGCGTTCACTCCGAGTTTGTAGCTTGCCACCATGTCCTTTTCCTCTTTCGATGAGGTGAGCACAACTACAGGAATCATTCTCAGCTCCCCATCGGACTTAATTTGCTTCAATACCTCCAACCCGTCGACCTTAGGTAGTTTCAGATCCAGCAGCATGACTGCAGGGTTGCCGCTGGAGCGCGCCTTGTATTCCCCACGGCAATACAAGTAATCCAGGGCTTGCTCGCCATCGCGAGTAACAATGACCTCATTGGCGAGGTTGTATTCCTCAAGGGCCGTCAGAGTAAGCTCCACGTCTTTCGCATCGTCTTCAACCATCAAAATACGCCCTATTTTGTTTATGCCCTCCATAGTTGTCCTTGTGGTCTCGGAGCCGAGAAATAGAAAGTCGCGCCGCTATCAACCACGCCCTCGGCCCAAACCTTCCCTCCGTGACGATGTATTATGCGCTGAACGGTGGCTAGACCGATGCCAGTGCCTTCAAATTCATGAGCTTGGTGCAAGCGCTGAAACACGCCGAACAGTTTGCTCACATACTTCATATCAAAACCAACTCCATTGTCCCTAACGAATACTATCAATTCATCCCCGTTTCCATTGGCTGATCCGATCTCGATTTCGGCCTGTGGGCGCGTGCGTGTGAATTTGATCGCGTTCGACAAAAGATTAACCAACACGAGCCTCAGCATCGAACGGTCCCCATAAAAATCGGGTAACGTGCCGATTTTCCAGGCAATGTTGCGTCCCTCTGTGCCTTCCCGAACTTCACTGAGAGCTTCTTCTACGATCTGCGTCAGGTTAAACCGTGTCTTCTGCGTTTCGGCACGCCCGATCCTCGAAAAAGCCAGGAGATCGTCAATCAGATTCCCCATGCGCTTGGCCGAGTCCAGGATCATCGCCATATAGTGGTTGCTCTTTTCATCGACAACGGAAGAAGCCTTCTTTTGAAGCAGCTCCGTATATCCAGCCATGTGGCGCAGGGGCGCACGCAGGTCATGCGAGATCGAATAAGCGAACGCTTCCAGTTCCTTGTTGATGGATTCGAGCTCTGCGGAGCGCTTTGCAAGTTGCTGGTTGAGGCCTTGAATTTCTTCTTCCCGGCGCTTCCGTTCCGTAATATTGTTGTTCGTTTCCAGAATGGCGACGGGTCGTTCCTGCTCGTCGCGCCGCAAGGACCATCGGCTTGATACCACCACCTGCGTTCCGTCGGCCTTGGTCTTCTTAAGCTCGCCCTCCCAACGGTTGGTCCGCAACAACTCCGCTTGGATGTCCTTGAGTGGCGTTGGAAAAATCGTTTGCAGCAACTCCTGTGAATGCCTTCCCATCGCCTCTTTGTCGGTCCATCCGTACAACTCCTGCGCCCCCCAATTCCAGTACGTGATGACATCGCTCATATCACGGACGAAGATCGGGTCATGTGTCAAATTGAGCAGGCTAGCCTGCTGCGTTCGCTCCGCTACTTCGATCTGGAGGTCGTCACGGGCTTGAACGAGATCTCGCTCGACCCGTCGCCGGACGGCGGCGAACCCGGTAAGAAGCGACGCAAATAGTACGAAGATGACAAAGTGCGGCAGATCATCGCGTGTTATGTAGAGAGTGTAAATCGGCTCGATGAAAAAATAGGTGTCGGCGAGGCCGGAGAGAACAACGGCGAGTATTGCTGGCCCGATCCCTGCATACCAGACGGTTACGACAATGGCCAACAAGAACAGCGGATCTGCCACGTCGCGGAAGTGGCAGCGCTCCAGGAGAAGCGAGCCCCCGAGCGCCACGGAGACGGAAAGCACTGCAAGACCATAGCGAAGCACGGGCGAGCGGGCGATCTGCAATTCGAGGTTCGATCGGGCCATGGNNCATTTCCACTACGCCTGCGATTGCCCCGAAGTTTACCGCAAAACCTGGAGAATAGGATGAGGCGTTTTTTGCCTTCTTTCGATTGAGGACTTGGGAAGTTGAATAGGCGACGGGCCGTGCCGCCGGTCGGGGTAAAGGTGTTGACCATGCGCGACGCATCTTCAATGTCGGAGTAGGACCTCTTCAAATTCCTCCTGCTGGCACGGGATTCACAAGACTGATTATGGCGAACTCGGTGGATAGATAAGGACACATTATCTTGCCCCAATGCTTCGACTTCCGATTGCTTCAGTCGCCTTTGTTTGTGACGACCTGCTCCACTGGGTTGTCATGCTTCTTGAGGATTTCATCTACCAGAAACAAGTCAGTGAGCAGTGCCCGGAGATGAATGGAAGCGTTCAGATTATCGATCAATTGGGAACTGATAGCGGGCTGGGCCAGTACCAGCTCGATGGCGGCTAAAGAATCGCGCGAGTCGCGATCAAGCACCGCAAAGAAGGCCAAGTATTTATCGGCGGGCTCAAGGCCTTCGTCTTTTACTGCCATTGCGCAAGTTTCTGCCAACCCCGTCAAAGCCTTTACGGTGCGATGTAGGAACTCACGGACTTGTCCACCCGATTTGCTGCCTTCGTCGGTGAGGAGACCCTGGGCTGCGTAGGCCAGCATAAACTCGTAGCATTCTTCCACAGCTTCGCAGCGATTCGATATCTCAGCCCGCATCGGTTAACCCTCGATCCTCCGCCCGCTTGGATGTCAATGGCGACGAAGGTGCTTCGACCACCCATCGCTTGGGATCGTGTTCTTTCAAATAAAAGTCGCGGCTCATCCAGCCGAAGATCATCGATTTCGTGATCGCGCGCTTCTCCGGACGGAGTCCGAAGTAGATGTGCACCATGATCAACGCGATCAGTCCGACGCCAGCCAACCCGTGCAGCACATACATCATGCCCCAGGTCATATCACTGAACAGATACGGATTGCGGGGAAAGAAGATGGTGCGTACGCGCGACATCATGAACACACCAGTAATAATCGCGGATAGACCGGCGGCGATGATGGCACCATGGTAGAGCTTGTTCTCTAAAGGATATTTGGCGAACTTGTCTGGAGGCGGCTCGGTCTTTCCCGCAAACCGCAGCGTTCTTCGCCATGCGTCTCGCAGGTCAATCCGGTCAGGCCAGATCGTCCAGAAGTCCATAAAAAAAGATGCGTGGATGATGTGAAAAATGATCGAAGCCGTCAGCACCGCGCCGGCGATCCAATGATAGGTCACCCACGGAAACTGGACGCCCACCCGCGGGAGAAAGGCGGTAAACAATAACGTGAACATGGAGGCGGCCATGATCCAGTGAAACAGGCGCGCGGTGAGCGAGTGCCTGGGCACATGCTCAGGTATGCGCGCCGCTTCGGCCGGCGAAACATTGCCGGCAAACTCTTTTGCTTTGGCAAAATACCTCACGTATGTGGCGTGAACGAAAAAGAAGAATAGCCCGGCGATCACCGCAACCCAGATCAAAAACCAAGCAATATGAACCGGGACTCTCTGCCCCCATGGACTCATCGCCCACTCTAAGAAGTCCATTTTGCCTCCTCCACCCCACTGATGGCCCGCTTCACCAGATTTCTCATCAGCGGGATCTTATAGGCATTGAACTGCAGCGGGACCGCTCCTTGCACGGCCACTCTTCCCGCCATCTCGCCAGTTGCCGGGTCGCGCGGCTTGCCGCGAACTGCGTCTTCGACCGCCTTCAACCGCAACGGACGGGCGGCCGCACCGTTCACGGCGATTCGTATGCGCTCAATACTGCCTCCCAAAATCACCATGGCTGACGCAACGTTCAGGAGCGGGAAGTCCCAAACGTTGCGGTCTCGCACTTTCTCAAAATAAAATTGCGCGCCCGCCCAGGTCGAAGGAATGCGGATCGCCGTGAGCAGGTCACCGGGTTGCAAGATGTGCAGCCGGGTAATATCGATTTCCGGACCGACAAAGTAGTCCTCTGCATCGACGATGCGCTCACCCCTCCTCGTGCGAACGACGAACTTGGCGTCGAGGGCAATCAGGGCAGGGGCTGAGTCGGAGGGATTCACCGCCACGCAACGGTCGGCATGCAGAATCGCATGCTCGCGGTTGCGTCCCTCGGGCGTATCGGCATAGCAAATGTTGCCGCCAGCGCGATAGCAGGGCCAACCGCTTCGGTAATACCAGCAACGTGTATCTTGCGAAACATTTCCGCCGATGGTTCCCTGGTTGCGGATCTGCGGTGATGCTACCAATTCCACAGCCTGCCCCAGTAAACCATACTTCTCTTTGATGACGGGATGATTCACTATTTCGGTGAGCGTGGTCATCGCACCGATTTCGATACCATCGGCGCCATGATCGCCATACGAGCGAACTCCTCGTAGTTCCTCGATTCCGCTCAGATCGACCACAGCCTTCGGCTTCTTGATTCGATCTTTCAACCAGTCGAAGCTGTCGAGCCCTCCCGCCAGCACCCAGGCGTCAGGTCCGTGCTGTTCGAGAAGTTTCTGCGCGTCCGTGATGGAAGTCGGCTGAAACAGTTCGAACGCGGCCATTACATCTCGTATGACAGCCATAACTCTCCTTCAAATCCGGATCAAACGTGGGCCATCAAATGTGCGCCATCAATGGATGCTGCATCGGTCGGCCCGCTTCGAGCGAAGTCAGAATCGTGTCGGCGTTCACTGGAGCACGCTGGAAAATCTCATCCCCCAGCGCATCCGAGAGGGCATTCAAAACCGAGGCACATCCACCCCCAACCGGCGGCTCGCCGACACCGCGAGCGCCCACCGGCGTCTCCGGGTCCGGAATATCCAGCGCCGACCATTGCATGTCGACCGGTACATCTAAGATCGTCGGTGGTTTGCTGTGATAAAAGCGCTTGGAGAGCATCTCCCCGTAGCGCGGATCGAACACCCATTTTTGGCCGATCGCATGGCCAATGCCGAGCGTCGAACGGCCGAGCACCTGACCGCCAAGCGCTCGGGGATGAATCACGGTGCCAACATCGGCGGAGGCGAGGAAATCCACGATGTAGTACTTGCCGGTTTCGATATCGACTTCAACCTCGGCAAAGCTGGCGACATAGGAATACGTGTTACCGTCGCGAGGATAATTGTCCTTGGCTGCCCCTACCAAGCCCTGGCCCGCGAAGGCCGCGACAGACGCCTTCGTCAACTTGTGGAGGTCGTCGGCCGCCTCGTGGCCATCGTAGATTCCTCCCAGTTCAATCGCGTGTTTCGCGGCCTGCGCTAAAGTCATGCCGGCGCCACCGCCCTTGCGGAAAACACGCTCGTTGGCGACTTCGTACTGCTCTGGCTTGCCGCCGAGTTTCTTCGCCGCGATTTCCTGGAGCTTTTTCTTGGCATCCATTGCCGTAGCGTACGCCGCCCGCGTCATTGCGTGAGTTGTCTGGCTGCCGCCGGACACGCAGGTGAACGGAAGATTCTTTGCCGTGTTGCCCCACGTCACGTCGCATTTCTCCCACGGCACACCGAGTACCTCCGCGCCAACGCGGTGTACGTCAATCACAGACTCCGTACCCAGGTTGCCGATTCCAGACTGGAAGGTGATTCGGCCATCCGGCTTGATCACGAGAAGGCCGTCAAATCCGATGGTGCCGCCGACGTAACAACTCAGTGATACGCCTACACCGCGAACTTTCGTGCCTATCCTTTTCGGAGTGCGCGCAACCCGCTCGGCCCATTTGAATTGTTCCGCGCCGCGATCGAGTGCTTCTTTGAGGAATGCGCTTGTGGCATATTGCCGTTTCCCTTGAATAGCAGGGCCTAGCTCAGCCTTGCCCTCGGGGCAGTTGATTCGCCGGATCGCGACCTGATCAATTCCGAGCTTGCGCGCTGCCTTCGCGATGATCGGCTCGATGATGACTATTCCCTGCAGACCGCCCGGCGAACTTTGCGCACTACGAGGCGGCGTATTTGTCAGCACCGTCACCCCGCGCCAGCGCATGGCTTGCGGCTGGTACAACAGCGATACTATCCGTCCCGATGAGGGCGAATCGCCCACCGCGTCATATGGACCGTTGTCGCAAACGACGAACATATCGAGGGCGGTGATCCGTCCCTCCTTCGAGAAGCCGACCCTCATCCGGCCTTGAAAACTGGGCCGCGCGCGTCCTATGAAGGTCTCCTCCTCGCGGCTGATGCGCATCATCACCGGAGCATTCGTTTTCTTTGCCAGAAGCGCCGGGATGATCATCGTCACCCCACCCGTGATCTTGCTGCCAAAGCCGCCGCCTGTGTATTCGCTGATGAAAACAACTTTCTCTGGATCGATGTTCAACCAGCGCGCGATCGCGGGTAGTGTTTGCGCGGTGCTTTGCGTGCCCGTGTAAATGTAGACCTTGCCATTCTGCCAATATGCCATCGCGCTCCGCGTCTCAAGCGTCTGATGGCTGGTGTCCGGTGTGACGAATGTCTCGTCAAGAACGAGCGCCGCATTCTTGAAGCCGGAATCGAGATCGCCATACGTCCACTCGTCGGGAGTCTTGCCCATCGGTAGACGGCCTTTCTTTAACTCCGCGAAATCGGACTCGGTCCACTTAAGTTCGGTGACTGCTGGCGCACCCGGACCCTGCGATGCGGTTGCCGGAGGCCGGATCCAGACATTGCCATCGGTTCGCGGATTAGGACCACCCGGTCGCAGGGTGTCGAGCGGATCGACTACGAACGGAAGCGGTTCAAAATCGATTTGAATTTTCTCGATGGCCTCCGCGGCTGTGAGTTCGTCGACTGCAGCCACAGCCAGAATAGGTTCGCCCTGGTAAACCGGCTCCATAGTGAGACCGCGCTCGCCCCACTTGCTGGCCTTGACCACCGTGCCATTGTCGGTAAGAGTGTCGGCGGTCGCGGGAAGATCGTCCGCTGTGAGAACAGCTTTGACGCCTGGCAGTGCAAGCGCCGCCCTTGCATCAATGTGCTTTACCCGCGCATGAGGCATTGGGCTGAGTAGTAGTTTGCAGAACAGCATGCCGTCCGCCCGAAAGTCTTCAGCGTACTTTGCGTTGCCCGTGACCTTTGCATAGAGATCGGCGGTTTCGTAGTTCTTGCCGATCAGCTTGTGCCCGACCCCGTACTCGCGCTCGGCAGCTTTGGTGGTCTCAACGACTTTCTTGTTATCCAAGCGTTTATTATCCAAGCACAGACCTCCGCGCGTTGTCGGCGCCGCGCATCAATGCGGTCAAAATCTTGTCATAATCCTGGCAGCGGCACAGATTCCCCGAGACGCCGTGCGCCAGTTCCTGGCGCGAGGGATTTGGATTGGTTTTGAGATATCCCACGGTAGTCATGATGAATCCGGACATGCAGAACGCGCACTGAAATCCCTGCTCGTCGATGACACCCTGTTGTACCGGATGCAAGGTTCCGTCGGCGCTTGCCAGGCCTTCGATGGTCATAACTTTCCGGCCGCGCACCGTGTGCGTAAGCACAGAACACGAATAGAGCGGAATATCGTCTACAAGAACCGTGCAAGATCCGCATTCAGCGCGGTCACATCCGAGTTTGGTGCCAGTGAGGCCCAGTTTGTAGCGCAGCGTCCAAGCCAACGTCTCTTGCTTCATGACATCGACGCGTCGCTGTTGACCGTTAACGTTAAGAGTTATCAGCCGCTCGCCCACGCCGGCAGGCACCTGCTGGCCCTGCAGAAGAGTGGAGGAGCGAAACAGATAGCTCGCCGAGGAAACTGCCACACCGCTAGTGATGACGCCTTTAATGAAGTTTCGCCTGGAGACAGCTTTCGGCATGCCTTCTTTCGGGATGTCCTCGAATACCTTGGAACTCGCCTTCTCTGCCATACTCAGTCACCTCTTATCGGTGCGGCCGATGTTCGAGCCTTGCGCGCCTAACCGATTTAGAGGCCACACATTTAAGCAGTTCGGTTATGAGGTAAGGATCCTATTCAGAGAGTATAACCGCCCTGAGCATCAGCGTGGAATTCATGGACGAGATCGCTTTGCTAAGAAACAGCTATCACGGCCGACTCGACTTTCAGAAGAACTCAAAGGGCACGGGCGGTGCTGTAAATACCACTCAGACTCTCAAAACCAGGACGCGATGTTCCTTGCACCGTCGTTATCCCGCGTTGTTTTGAACCAGCCGTTCGGACTCCGACAAACCGCTATAAGCTTTGCTGGGGTCAGGTTCCCAGCAGATTGATTTGGAGTTTTACGTATCCGCGAGCACGGCATTCTCATCCGCGAGTGTAAATAGCGTGCCTACGCGCCTTCCCTCTCGACCCTCGCGAGCAATTTCGACCGCGAGCCCAATCAGGGACTCAAGGACGTCAGGATCATATTCCGTTACCTGGCAGAGAATGCTCTCAAACATCCGTCAATTCCTGTCGCTTCGGGTAGACATGACCGACTGCAGCATAGACGCACTCTGCTTTGGATGAAAGGCCTCCGAACAAGATTCAGACGCTAGTGACCGAACAATCTCTGGTTTTGGGGGAGAGAAATGCCGCGGCTCCCGCCTTTCGAATGAACCCCCAGAATGCTACTGCTCAGCTGCTGTACCAGATCGTGGGTGGTGTGATTCCACAGTCGGCTAGAGAGCAAGGAATGGCCGTGTAAACCCAGCACAAGCAGACCGCTTTGGTAGGTCCGCTCTCGCTCAGCAATTTGTAGTCTACAATCATGCTTATACAATATCCTGCCTATTCACTCATCTATTGTGGGTGCAACGAATTACTTCCGTGCGATCCCGGCCCAATAGATCGCAAATCCAGCGTCGCGATACTTCTTTGCCATGGCTGGTTTCAACATGATCAGGTCCATGGTGGCTTCCGCCCAAGATCCCAGCATCTTCGAAATCAACTCAATCGGAACGTCCACTCGGAAAATATGGCGCTCAAGGGCGTCACGAATCATATTCTGCATTTCGACGAAGGGCGCGCTTCCGGCTTCGATCGACTCTTTCGAAAGCATCCCGGAGACCTGCAATTGGGCCAGGACTCGGCGCTGCTCAGGATTGTTCACTCCCCAATTTACATAGCCGTCCCATACATGCCGCAACCTGGTGTGAACACTCTTCTTGCGCGGAAACTCTGACATCATCGCGTCTGCGAGTTCTAACTTGATCTCGCGATAAAGGGCATTGATCAAATCATCCTTGGTCTTGAAGTAGGTAAACAGAGTCCCGTCGGCGACGCCGGCCCGTCTTGATATCTCTGACGTTGGGGCAGCGGTAAGACCACGCTCCGCAAATACGCGAGTCGCGGCGTCGAGGATCGCATTTCGCTTGTCTTCGCTCTTCGGGCGAGCCACCGAGCTCCTCTCTAGGAGAACGTGTCCTCAATACTATATATCTGAGCCGACTCCGGAAGCTATCAAATAACTGAGCATCCAGTCATTTAACTTGGTCATCCTATGCAGAGGAGGGTATTACAATGGCCAAGGTCTGGTTGATTACTGGAAGCGGAAACGGATTGGGGCGAGATATCGCTGAGGCGGCGCTGGCCGCGGGCGACAGCGTCGTAGCTGGAGCGCGTCGCACGGAGGAACTGGCTCCTCTGGTGGCGCAGTACGGAGGGCGGGTGAAACCCGTAACGCTGGAAGTACGTGATGAGACCGCGGCAAAGGCGGCCGTGCAGTTAGCGGTGGACAGCTTCGGGCGGCTGGACGTTCTGGTCAACAATGCCGGTTATGGGAAGTTTGAGCCGTTCGAGCAGATGAGCGCGGAAGATTTCCAGGCTGTCGTGGATACGTGCTTCTACGGCGTCGTGTACACGACACGGGCCGCGGTGCCAGTGATGCGGAAGCAGAAGAACGGCCACATCTTTCAGGTGTCTTCGGTCGGCGGCCGCCTCGCGGCTGCTGGCAATACGCCGTATCACGCGGCCAAGTGGGCCGTAGGCGGTTTCAGCGACGCGCTGGCAATGAAGTCGCGCCGTTTGGGGTCAAAGTCTGCACACTAGAGCCGGGAGGTATTCGGACCAACTGGGCCCGGCGCGCCGGTCAGAATACGCCTGACCTGCTGCCGGACTACGAGGCCTCGGTCGGTTCGATGCTCAATATGTTGCGAAGCCTCGAAGGACGATCGGAAGGCGACCCGCGGAAGATTGCGGATGTAATCGTGCAACTGGCAAATAGCGACGAGGTGCCGGTGCGGCTGATTCTCGGCGTCGATGCGGAAAAGCGAGTGCAACAGGCAGAGGCTGCGCGTGCGAGCGAGGCCGCGAAATGGCGGGATCTCACTGTTTCAACAGTATTTGAAGATGGGCGCTTCGACAGCCGATTGTATACGGCAATTAGCGGAATCGATTCCTGAGTTGCTGAATCATGAAAGGAGCACGGTTATGAAATACAGATTACTTGGCAAGAGCGGACTTCGGGTTTCCGAAGCGTCACTAGGCACTATGACCTTCGGTGGCCGAAATTGATGAAGACTGGACCACGCCCGTGGACACCCGCATGGAGGCAATCGGCGGATCTGTCTTCCGGCGCACTCTGTCGGACGTAAAGCAGACCATCCACGAAGAGAACGTCGCCGTATACTCCGCGTCCAAATGAATGTGGGCGACGATTTAGTGCCAACCGAGGGCTGGAGCGACCGTAGTCAGAATTGCCTCCATGACATGCGCGTTGTAGGCAACCCCTAGTTGATTTGGAACGGTTAGCAATAGCGTGTCGGCCTCCGCGATCGCCTCGTCTTTCCTGAGCTGCTTTATGAGAATATCTGGTTCAGCAGCGTAGCTGCGGCCGAAGATCGCCCGTGTGTTTTCGTCAAGGAACCCGATTTTGTCCTCTTCTTCCTGGGAGCCTCGTCCGAAATAGCCACGATCTCGGTCGTCGAGCAACGCAAAGATACTGCGGCTGACGGAGATGCGCGGAGTGCGAGCGTGACCAGCTTGTTTCCAGGCTGCGCGAAAGGCGCGAATCTGGGCGGCCTGTTGGATGTGGAGCGGCTCGCCGGTCTCGTCGAATTTGAGGGTTGAGGTCTGCAGGTTCATTCCTAGCTTCGCGGCCCATGCTGCCGTCGCGTTGGAAGCAGACCCCCACCAGATTCGATCACGCAATCCTGCAGAGTATGGCTCAAGACGTAGCAGCCCTGGAGGATTGGTAAACATCGGACGTGGGTTAGGCTGAGCGAAGCCCTTGCTGCGCAGCAACTCAAGAAATTCTTCGGCATGTCGCCGGCCCATATCTGCATCATTCTCGCCTTTAATCGGGCGGTAGCCAAAATAGCGCCAACCATCGATGACCTGCTCGGGGGAACCGCGGCTGATTCCCAACTGCAATCGGCCGCCAGCGATGAGATCCGCAGCCCCAGCGTCCTCCGCCATGTAATGAGGATTCTCATACCGCATGTCAATCACTGCGGTGCCAATTTCAATCTTTCGCGTTTTAGCACCAACCGCCGCGAGTAGCGGAAACGGTGATGCCAGTTGCTGCGCGAAGTGATGAACCCGGAAGTAGGCTCCATCCATTCCCAGACGCTCGGCCTCCATGGCGAGGTCAATGGACTGCAGGAGCGCGTCGGTCGCTGACTGCGTTCGTGACTGCGGTGAAGGTGTCCAATGACCGAATGAGAGGAAGCCAATCTTCTTCATGCAATGTAAGTCTCCCATATCGACGATATGGCCGTGCGCCGCCTCTCCGCGTCGCGCTCGCCGAACGCTTCCAGGCTCTTTCTCAAGAAATCGTCTACACGTCGCATCGCGTTCTTCGTTCCGGGCATACCGCCGGTTATATCTGAGCCAAGCCGCCATCGACGAACAACTCGATGCCGGTTACGTAACTGCTGTCGTCGGAGGCCAGGAACAAGACGGCCTTCGCGATTTCATCCGTAGTACGGCAAGCCGGCCTTGGAACGTGCCAGGGTGACGAAGCAAGTCTCGTATCACACCTTCCGGCACACGTTTGGAAGGCTCCTGAACGCGAACGGGGAAAATCCGAAAGTCGTAGAGGAGTTGCTGCGCCACGCGAGTCTGAGAGTCACGACCGACGTTTGCATGCAGGCAGTCGGTCCGCAGAACCGCGAGGCACAGAGCAATTTGGTCAAATTGGTAAGGCGGGGCGCCGTTTCGGAAATCAAGCCCGCCTAAGTGGAGCAAATTGGATCATGAAGGAAAACGGTGATTGTGCGGAACCCGTTTATTTTGTTGGCGTCCCCGACGGGANNCTGTGTATCGTCTGTGTATCGCGTACGATTGGCCGAGAAACAGACAAATCCGACACTTGCGCTCCTTCGCTTCGGCCCACATTCTGAACACAACCAGCACCGCGTAATTGCGTTTCACAATTCCGATCTCCGCCAGGATCGCTAGTTTTCGCGCCGGCGTGTAGTTCCCCAAGGCCGACCGCTCCCAAGTGCCTCCACGGCATCATCCCGCACTTCGGTCACCGTAGACTCCAGGTGACCTTCGAAGAACGTCCGGCCGTTCCGTCGCACACAGCGGCCATTCGGGTCTGGATTAAGGATCTCAAAGCCAAGCGTTTGCAGATCTTCTAGCTGCGCATGCCGTGGTATGGTGCCTGGGTTGGAATCCGTTCCTGCACGCAGGATGAGTTCAGCCCGTGCGTCTCCTGGCTCATATCCTTCGTACTGAATGTGGTGGCTCTCTGCCGTCCGGGAGGTTCTCGCCAGAATGAACCAGTCTTCATCGTGGTCATCGGTCGTTACCCAATACAAGTTGCGAGAACGCCAGGCAGAGCTACGCAGCCGTGGGAG
>PLBY01000094.1:43513-89843 GCA_003134655.1 Acidobacteriaceae bacterium | reverse complement strand
CGGGTTCATCGGTTTTCTCCTTGAGTCGTTGAATCTTGCATGATGGGTATCTGCTTCACTCACCCAACCCCTACAGATTGTGGTTTCGGGTTGGTTTTAACTCCGGGGTGAAGGATCCGAGCCAGGGGAACGGGCTCGACTACCAACGCTTGCTGCACGAGGCGGAAGAAGAGCTTGCCCCGGCTTTTTGATCTCCGCCGATTGAATCGGAACGTAAACTCGTCCAGGTAGTAATCGAGATGCTTATGGCTGACCGCCCCCTGGTGGGTTCCCATCAGCCACCGTTTGAGCAGGGAGATCACGCGGTGGACCCGCGGCATCAACTCCGAGGGAGTTTTCTTTTTGCCTTGTAAGAAGGTGACATCGTGCCGATAGCCTTGGCTCTCCAGAGGTAGATATCCCAGCCACCCATCGGTGTGGATGACGCTACCCGGTGCGACGGAGTCCCGCACAAAAGGCACCAGGCTTTTCGCCGAAGCGTCTAGAATCTGGCGCATACGAATCCGGCCGATCCCAGGCCCATCCTCTTGGGCAGCAACCACAATCAGTGCTTTCTTCAAGTTGAGCCGCCCTGGCAGCCCCTCCTCCAAACCACCCAGATAGCATTCGTCCACCTCGACCCGGCCGGTGAGCAGATCGCGCCCCGGCCTCACCATGGCGCGGCGCAATTTATGCAGCCACGTCCAGGCCGTCTCATAGCTCTTCAGACCTAGCACTCGTTGCAGCCCCAACGCGCTGACACCGTTCTTCTGACTGACCACCCACCATATGGCTTGAAACCACAACCGCAGAGAAGTGCGGGTGTCCTGAAAAATCGTCCCCGCCGTCACCGAGGTTTGATGTCGACAGTCATGACAGCGCAGCAGTACCGCTCTAACCGGCGAACTCTCTCCTCGGCACCCGCAACGTAGACAACGAAAGCCATCCGGCCAACGCAGTTGCAACAGATACTCTCGGCAGGCCTCCTCATTCCGGAAGCGGACATCGAACTCCTTCAGGTTCCGAGGATAGTCTTCCATCCCCGCATACTAGGGATTGTGGTCTGGTGAGTCAAGCAGATACCCACCTCTTGCATATTTAAGGGGCGAGCATGGGGCCCTTGCCGTGATGTTCGATATGGGCATTGGCCGCTTCCGCCGCGTGGTGCGTTGCGTGGCAGTGGTGACCTGTGCTAAGTGTGCGCGCGGTGTGCTGCGGTTTCCAACGCTAGCCGCGCCGACGAGAGTATCCCCAGCCCCCGCCACCGAGCAACAACAACACCACAAGCACAATCAATATGGTTGACATGTTGTAACCTCACTTGTAAGAGGAAGCTGGACTGGCCTTTGTAACGGTCGCCGCACTTCTCCTTCACTATGCAACATGATAGAAGTAGCCAAGGCGGATGTCTGGTCACATTAGACCGCTTTTAGCGATCGATTTGTACGGCGCGCCACGCAGGATTGTGAGCGGATTGGTGCTGCGTATCACCGCTCCCGCCTCCGGGTTGACCCGCCCACCCGACTGTTCCGAACAGCGCCCCGACGCCTGCGGTCAGCGCCATGGCTAGTGCACCCCAGAACCTGACGCGTATTGCTCCCACCGTCACTCCTGCGCCGCCCGCGCGTGCAGCCAACCCGCCGAGAAGTGCGAGGAACAATAGTGAGGTTCCAGAGACAAGGGGGATCAAACCCGCCGCCGGGACCATGGCAGTGACCAAGAGAGGCATGGCTGCTCCAACAGCGAAGCTGCCAGCCGATGCCAATGCAGCTTGAATCGGACGCGCACGAAGAGTCTCGGAGATACCGAGTTCATCGCGGGCATGTGCGCCTAATGCGTCCTGGGCCATCAGTTGCTGGGCGACCTGTTTTGCGAGCGAAGGATCGAGCCCGCGAGCGACGTAGATTGCCATCAGTTCCTTGTGCTCGCCCTTGTCGTCTGCTTTGAGTTCCGCGCGCTAACGGCGAGGTCGGCCTGTTCGGTGTCTGCCCGTGATTGGACAGACACGTACTCCCTGGCAGCCATCGACATTGCCCCCGCCACTAGGCCGGCGACTCCTGCGACCAATACGTTGCTGTGGGTCGCATCTTCTGCACTGAAGGCACTCTTGTACCTTCAGCGCAGCCAGCGAATCAGTGTCATCAATGTTCCATGGTACCTCAGACGTTAGGCAGATGCCGCATCACCCACCCGCTGACGTGAGGGGCACGAAGGGTTGCTCCGCCAGATCTCGCATTCTTTAGAATTCTGCTGCGAAACTCGCAGTACAGATTGCGGTATGTAAACGTCCCGGAACGGGAAACGGCCGTCACGTTCTCACTAACTTGTGAGTGACGCTACCGAATCAAGTGCGATGCGAACCGAACCCTCGGCGTGATGGAATTCAATTACACTTCTTCTTCATATAGGGGGAAGGTGGATGCCCAACTGGGACGACCCGCTGAACAGGGACTTCTGAAATGAAATCGCTTAAAAACAAGGCAGACGTAGCGCAGCGGAAGCGAATAACCGAGGGGCAGTTGTCAACCGACTTCCTGGACCACACTCTTGAGTGGCGGCGCATCTTCGCAGAAACCTGGGGCACGTTCCTGTTGGTCGTGGTTGCTGAACTGAGGCAACACGCGAACGATCGTTCGAAGCTCCTGATTACTGGGAACTACTATTCCACCGTGACGGGCGAGCATGACAAGGCGGCGCGAACTTTCCACGAGATGATTGAGACGTACCCGCGAAGCGCGACAGCGTACTTCAGTCTTGGCGAAGAGTATGCCGCCTTGGGACAATATGAGACCGCTGCTGAAATGACTGCCAAGGCGCAGGAGCTTGGCCCCGGCGAAGTCCCTGCTTACTCCAATCTGACTGGTTATCAATTGGCGCTCCAGCGCTTCGGCCAGGACCGCGCAACGATTGACCGCGCGAAGGCGAGCTTCCAGGACGCTGACAGTTATTACGCGACGCTTGCCCATTATCGCAACCTGGTTGCGACTCAGCCGGTGGACTACGCTGTGGGGGCAGAGAGACAATCATTGAGTTGAAAAAGGGCTGTCCCCCGCGGGCAGCCCTCGGCCCAAATCAGTTTGGTAGCAAATTGGTAGCACGTGTTTTGGTAGCATTTTGGTAGCAAAACACGCCGATTTTAGCGGTTTTCGCCGACTCGTCCGACTATTAAAGCCTTTGCCGTCAGCAAGTTACTATTTTCGTCGTTCCATGGCATGGAAGAGGTCGTCGGTTCGATCCCGACCAGGTCCACCAAGTCTCTCAACAGCTTAGACGGGCGAGTGCCCGCGACCACGGCGTTTGCGTCATGGTTTGTGCGCGTCCGCGCATGCAAAGGCGTCCGGAACTTATTGTGGGAATCGTAATCTGGGCGTTTTCACTGCGTGGCGCCGGCTAGATTGTGCAGGCCCTCGATGCAGTCTATTACTGTGGCGACTGCTACACAACTCTCGGCATGGGCAGGGTGGATGTCGGAGAACACTCGCGGATCATCACTCCCATCATTAGGTGTTTCCGCCGATTCTCGTCACGCGCCCCTCCCGGCAGCGTCGGATGCGTAAAATAAGGTAAGACACTGTAAAGAATTGAGACACACACAGGGGAGCGAGTTGGCCATGGAAACGCAGAGCGAACGCAGTCCCGAGTCAAATCCGGCAAAGGTAGAAGAGCATATTAAGAGTGCTCAGCAGATTCTAAAAGCGCTGCAAGCGAAGATCGGAGAGCATCCAGAAATCGGCGCGGCCATTACCAAGTTGGAGATGGCTCTGAACGATCTGGCGATCCAGACTGGCGGCCTGCTGTAGCCCGGCTGGACAGGCGCAGGTGGTCAAAGGATTACTGTTATCACTTGCACTCTGCTCATGTCGCTCGGTTACAGTCGAGCACGAGAAACGGCATGGAAGAGGTCGTCGGTTCGATCCCGACCCGGTCCACCCAATCCCACCATAACCTACGCGACACGAATGCCCGCAACCGGGCGTTCGTGTCCCGTGTTGTGCCTCAAGTAACATTGACGCACACACCATTGAACGGGACAATGCACGCCAGTTTGGGGCTCAACACTCAGATTTCCACCTTTTTTAGCTTGGAGCCTCTGCCATGAGGCGAAAGGTACGTTTATGAATCAGAGGTTTGTCGCACGTGTACTCGGTGGTCTGGCATTGGCAATTCTCCTCGTCGACTCGGCCGTAGCGCAGGGCGGCCAATTGGTGGCAGCGGAATACGGTGCAGGAGATCGCCGTGTGGATGTAACCCCACAGGTGAGGTCGTTTATGCACGACGGAATTCTGCAGTTTGATGTCACCGACCGGACCCTGGGCGTGGATCCAGCATTTCACCATGTCAAAGAGCTTTTCATCAGGATCCGGCACTGGGACGGGGACGTTGAGGAATTTCGTTTCATGGAGCACGCCCGCGTGAATTTGACCCTCGACCCAGATGCCGGGTACGAGTGGCACGATCGTGGACTGCACATCATGCGCGCCTTCTATGGAGGAGCCGGGCACTTTGCCGATGTGACCGAACTGTTGCGCAGCATGAAGCACGATGGCCGGCTGTTCGTGGTGGCCGATAACCGGAGTATGGGCGGCGATCCCGACCCGGCGGTGCACAAGGTGCTGCGCGTGCTCTACTGGCACGACGGACAGCGCCACCAAATCGTCGTTCCGGAACACGCGGAGCTACGATTGCCTTAGGCGCGCGCCACAGAGCGATTGCCTCACACCACGGAACTGGTATCGGCGTAATCATCGCGGGCTCGGATGTCGATGCATCCAAGCCCGCTCGCCTTTATCCTTTCGGAATCACAATCGCCGTAATCGTGTAGCGCGGCACCACCACGGTGAAAGTGCCACTCAGATTGTCGATAGGCGCTTCCGTGATCCCCTTGCCCGCCTCGAGGGTTTGCTTTCCCCATTCGTAGCGCGTTCCCTTCGCGGCGTAGCTGTAGCCGTCCACCGTCACGGTCACGGTGACGTTCTGAACCGGGTCCTTATTCACGAACAGCAGCCCCAGTCCGCCATCGCGCCGCTTCACCGCGTGCACGCCCAGGGTGTCCATCGGCGAACTGGCAGCGACAAACACATCCCCAGGCTTCGCCACCTGGTGAAACATCTTCAGGCCGAAATACGCCGGTTGAGGCTCATTGTCATTGCTCAACAGAGTCGGGCTCGGCGCATGGATCGGCGTCCACTGCACCGTATACACTCCCTTCTCCACCAGCATCGCCGTCGCATCCGCGGCATACAGACCCGAGACCGCGGGATTCTTGGCGGGCAGCCACGGTGCGATGCCGAAGTTTGTGATTGCCAACTGCGGAGCGTGCCCGGCCGGACACATTTTTTTGTACTTCTCCGACAGATCCTTAATCAGCAGACCGTAGTCGTTGTTTAACGCACACACGTTGAAGCGCTTCTGGTTATCCAGAGGATCCCTTCCAGTTCTTAGCAGGTCGTCCTCGTCAATATTAATGTCGTAGTTCGGCGGAGCCCCTTTACCCTCGAAAATTGAGATCGCCGCGAAATCCATGCTGGCGCACGCGGCCTTCAACACTCCCGCGTTCCAATTTTTCCCCATCGGGTTCGGGCTGTTGTCACCCGATGTGGTGAGAGGCAGCGTCAGCGCAGCCCCCACCAGAATCGTAGGATCGACGGCCTTCATGGCCTTCGCAAACTCCACTACTGCCGCTCCGTAGGCCTGCGGCCCGACCTTGCCGTTCTCGGAATGCTTGCCCCAATCCTTCGATGTGGGCACCGGCCCGAGGTGCAGGTCGGGCTCGGGAGAGCCGCTCTCCTTGTACCGACCGGCATTGTCGGCATCGGATCCGAGCGTGTGTGCCTGCCCATAGAAGCCGTTGTTCCACGGCTCGTGGCCCACAGCCCACAACATAATCCCCATCAGCTCGGGATGCTTGATCCGCAGCGCGTTGAAGCCATCGTCGGTGGCCAACGGAGCACTGGCGCGCATGGTGGCCCAATAACCCACCGTCTTCCAGTCGTTGCCTTTCGAGTCTTTGCCGATGACTTGAGTGCTGTCGGGCTTCCCGTTGACGTATGCCACCCAAGCCGCCGCCTCGGCCGGTTCGCCGCCGCCGCTGCCGTCCAGGTTGCTTCCATAGTTCACGGTGATCAGCGCCGTTCCCAACTGGTCGATCACCGGCACCATCGCGGGAAGTTTCCTCTCGTTGGCAAACGCCGGCGCCCGGTCGCTGGTGTACGGCTTGATGACTGCGCCCGTGGACCAGTGATACAGCGCGTCAATGCCGTTGTTGCCCGGAAAACGCAGACTGGTGATCCCGATATCCTGCAGCAGTTTCAACGTCGCCGGGTCAAACGCCTTGGGGTCCCACCGGTCGCCGGCAGCGCCGATCGAGGTCGTATAGAGCACCGCTTGCCCTTTCGCGGGCTCTACATGCGCCGTGGTCTTCAATTGCGCAAACACCGGCGAGGAAGCAGACAGGGCGATCCCCAGCAGCAAGAAAAAAACGGACAGACGGCAAAGCCCCAAGACTCGCTGCTTTCCATCTAGCCCTCGCACAGAGAGCACGCTATCAAGTCGGCACAACCGCTTCTGCAAGAACATAAGAAGACCCTCCAATACCAGGACTAGTCCGAAAAGACAAAACGATACGCTGATGTAGGGAGCGTTGGAAAGAAAAATCCTGGAAGCAGAGTGGCCAAGTTGTCGGCGTCATCCTGCGCGCAGCCGTCTTTCAGGCGGAGCGAAAGGTCTCGCGCGGACGACAACCAACTGAACCGATGCCAATCTTCGTGCTACTAGCAACGATCGGCTGGCTGATCTTCGACACGCAACCGCCAAACGGACCAGACTCCCAACACAAAAACTGTAGCCAGCACCAGGAACTCCCCAGGGAACCATGACGGCCCAACTGTCGTGATGACGTTGGGGACCAGGAAAAACAATATCGATCCCACCAGAATCAACGCCCGCCCGGAACGATTCTTGGCCTCCGCGGTGCCGCCTGCCTTCCACAACAACCGCAACGCACGCCCACCGATCAGCACCATCGGAACCGTAATGGCGGCAAGATCATATTTCATCACTCGCGGATTCAAGAGCGCCGTTCCGACCAGTGCGACAGGAACCCACGCCTCGCGCGGCAGATTCCATTCCCGCACCCGCCGTGCGAGCACTAGAAGCACAATGCCAATCACACCCGCACAAATCACGAAGAGGATCGTGGTTGGAGTCGCCGTAGGCCGTCCCCGCCTCCACAGATACAGGCCCAAAACACTCGCCGGACCAAATCCAAAGTCGTGCAGCCAGTCAAACACCAGCAACAGGCTCGCCAGATATTCGCGGAAGAACCCGGGCCACAGTCGCGCCTGTGCGACAAAGATCAGTACTCCCGCAACCGCAGTCATGCCCGCGCGAATCCACTGCCGCGCATCAATCAGAACCGGAAATGCAAGGAACGCGAGAAATGGCGTCTTGAATACAGATGCGACCAGCACGGCAAGGTAGTACCAGGTCCAGTGTCCTCGCTTCCACCCAGCGGTCGCGCCAAGCAGGATCCCACCATAAAGCAGGTAGGCCACATTGCCGCTCAGGATTACATCGTCGGTCACTAGCCCGGGAAAAAATACGACTGCCGGCAGCACAAACATCAGCCAGCGCCGTTCGCGCTGGTCCGCCATCTGGAATCCCGCCCACAACTGAATCGCCGCTCCCACCGCGACCGCTATCGCATAGAGCAGGCCCACAAACGAACCGGGAAACAATGCCAACAGCCGCAACAAAGGCAGTGTCAACGGAGAGTACACATACACAAACGGCCGCGGCTCCGCCGGGTTCGTCGCCAGGCGTTGATGAAACGTCTGCAACGCAACAATATCCTCTGCGTAAGGATCGGAATTGTGCTGAACCGATTGAACGGCCTTCCAATAGCCCCTGGCATCCCAGCCAACAACACCGGCATAGGCCATGGCGGCCAGCGCAACGACCGCTGCCATCCAAAACAAAGCGATGAGACGCGGACGGGAAAACCAACGAGGCGCGAACCCAGCAGGCCTATCCGGGATGCTTCCGCGCTGATCGATCATGCAACCATGCAATTACACCCGCGAAGAATTGTCCAGTGCCTTCTCGTGCCCGCTGCCTAATCATCCAGGTCATCCGGGTCTACAACGGACGTGTCTTCAGCGCCCGCAGGACATTGGCGCTGCGACAACACCAGCGGCTGTAGCGGCGTCTGCGTGTAGTTGAACGCATCCTGCATGTCGTTGGCGATCGCGTCCGCTCCCCCTAGGCTCGGCAGCCCGAATGTTTCCTCCATAAACCTGACCACGCTCGCAAACTCGATTTCCGTGTGATAGACCCCCTGCGCCGCCCACGGACTGATGATGATCCACGGCACCCGTATCCCAAGACCGTACTGATCGCGAAACGGCGGTGCAACGTGATCGTAAAATCCGCCAAAGTCATCCCAGACCAGAACGATCGCCGTGCTATTCCATTGTGACGCCGGCCCCTGCATCACGGCGTTGATCTGCTGCACCGTCCAGTTCTCCCCGATGCAGGCGCTGTCCGGTGGATGGTCGGTGTCAGCGGCCGGCGGCGTAACCCAACTCAGCGCGGGCAAATTTCCCGCCAGCGCGTCCGTGATGAAATCGGATTCGGTAACCACCTTCGTGGTCCAATCACTGCTGTTAAAAATCGTGCTGAAGCTGCGAAACGGATTGTAGACGTAACCGCTCTGTCCGTTCACCGACGTGTAGGCCTTCCACGATACTCCGGCGGTATCGGCCAGGTCCCCCATCGTCGTCACGTTGAAGCACGGAAATGTGCTCGACACAACGAAGTTCGATAACATCGTCGGCACGTTTGTGCCGGCCACCGCATCACATCCCCACTGTGCCTGGATCGAACTCCGCGGGTTGTCGACCGTGGTCTGGCTGCTGCCCGACACCAGCATCAGGTGCGCTGGATACGATCCCGATTCCACGCTGCTGAACGCCGCATCCGCCAACGCGTAGTTCTGCGCATACGCCCAGTAGTTTGGAATGTCCGACTGATACAGCTGGGTTAGGCACAAGTTATCTCCATTGACCGAGCATTGGGTTTCCAGGTCGAACCGGTCCATGCGGCCGCCATCAATATTGCTGTGGCTGTCGGTCCATTCGTGGCCCATGTCATGCTTCGCTTTGTCGGGAGTATGCCCCAAGGGTTTCACCTGGCCTGTGTGCGTGGTGTAGGACGTGGCGCCGTTCGCTCCCGGAAACGTCCCAAAATACTGGTCGAAGCTGCGGTTCTCCTTGATGATGAAAACAACGTGCTGAATATTCCCCACGGAAGCAGTACTCGGCGGAACGCTGATGAATGGCGTGAACTGGTTCCAGACCGTTCCATAGCCCGGAGTCTTTTGGTAGGTGGCCACGATCGTCGCAGACCCCGTGCCTTTCATCGTCACCAATCCCGTCTTGGTCACCGTCGCGATCGTAGGTTGCAGACTGGTCCACGTCGAAGTATTCGTTACGATTTTTGCAATGCCACTCTGCTGGTACAAATACGCCTGCAGTTGCACCTTTTGCCCCTTGGACAAGACCACCTGTGGCGGCGTGACCATCACCAACTGAGCTGCCGACGTTCCAGCCAGTAGCGAAATGCAAAGCAGCAGCAACGCCAGCGGATGTCTCATTCTGTCTCCTTCACTTCGGTCGCGAATGCTTGATCCATCACCGGATTCCTCGTCAGTCTTCCAGATCATCCGGATCAAACGCGGGTGCGTCCGCGGGCCGTGCAGGACAATTGCGCTCTGACAGCACCAACGGCGGCAGCGGCGTCTGCGAATAGTTGAACGCATCCTGCATGTCGTTGGCGACCTTGTCTACTCCCCCCAGGCTCGGCAGTCTGAAAGTCTCCTCCATAAACCGCAGCACGCTCGCAAATTCGATTTCCGTGTGATACACCCCCTGCACTGCCCACGGGCTGATAATCAAAAACGGCACTCGAATCCCCAGTCCGAATTGATCCCGATAAGGAGGAGCGGCGTGGTCGTACAGCCCACCAAAATCGTCCCACGTGAGAATAATGACCGTGTTGGCCCATTGTGACGCTGGCCCCTGCATCACTGCATTGATCTGCTGCACCGTCCAGTTCTCGCCGATGCACGCGCTGTCGGGCGGATGATCCGTATCGATGCTGGGGGGCGTAACAAAACTCAGCGCCGGCAAATTTCCCGCAAGCGCGTCTGGAATGAAGTTCGCCTCGTCCACTACCTTCGTCGTCCAATCACTGCCATAGAAAATCGAACTGAAACTGCGAAACGGATTGTAGATATAGCCACTCTCCGTCGACAGCATCGTGTACGCCTTCCACGATACTCCTGCCGCATCTGCAAGGTCCCCAATCGTGGTGGCGCTGAAGCACGGAAACTCGGCAGCCACCGTCTCGTTCGTCTGCATGAACGGCACGGTTGTTCCAGCGACTGCGTCGCATCCCCACTGCGCCGGTTGTGTGCTGCGTGGATTGTCCAGCACTCTCTGGGCGCTGCCCGAAATCATCGCCAGATGTGCCGGATACGATCCCGATGAGACACTACTGAATGCAGCATCTGCCAACCCGTAGCTCTGCGCATACGACCAGTAATTCGGGATGTCCGACTGGTACAACTGGTCCATGCACGCCATGTCCCCATTGACCGAGCAGGTGAGCTCAAGGTCGAAGCGGTCCATGCGGCCGCCATCAATGTTTCCGTGGTTGTCGGTCCACTCGTGCCCCATATCATGCGTCGGCGGATCGGGAAGATGGCCTAGCGTCACCACCTGCCCCGTGCTGATCGTGCCCGACGTAGCGCCGTTCGCTCCCGGAAATGTCCCAAAATACGAATCGAAGCTGCGGTTTTCTTTGACGATGTAAACGATGTGCTCAATCTTGCCGAACGACGCCGTGCTGGGCTTCACCCGGATGAATGGCGTGAATTTATTCCACACCGTTCCGTAGCCCTTATATCCGGAATATGCCGCCTTGATGAGAGCCGACCCCGCTCCCTTCATGGTCACCAGCCCCGTGCTGGACACCGTGGCGATCGACGACTGGATGCTCGACCACGTGACCTTACTCGTGAAATCGGTGACGGTTCCATCCGAATAGTAACCGTAGGCATGCATCTGCACCGTCTGCCCTGGGGAGAGCAGCACTTCTGGTGGAGTAATGATGATGATCTCAATCCGGTTCGTCACCGCAAACAGCTGGGCTGAGAGCGCCAGCAAAATAAACACATATCTCATTCACGACACCTTCGCCGCGAAAGTCTGAGCGAACCCCCGCAGGATGTCAAGGCGAAAACCAGTTTCAGCGCAAGAACGCTGCGCTGCCGTCGGATTGTGCAAGAACTTGCAAGAAAATGTTGCAAGAACTTGCATGATCGCTGCCATCACTACACAACTCGCCTCAAATATTCTAGCGACGCAAACGCGACAGTTGGGAAGAAGACTTTCCCGTTTACACGCCTCCCCTCGATATCGTAAGCTCTTCGAGCTTTCGCGCTGATTCCCCCAATCAGCCGACATTGCAGTCTTTGAACTGAAACCCGAAGGAATTCAAATCCATGCCACTTCGTCCACAGGTTTTTTCCACCCGCCTTACCCTTGCGTTTGCCACCTTGACCCTGTTCGCGTCTCTGTCCACCGCACAGACCGCCATCACGACCTATCACGTCGACAACAATCGCACCGGCTGGAACTCTCACGAGACCGTGCTCACTCCGGCGAACGTTGGCAGTTCCTCCTTCGGACTCTTGAAAGGCGTCCCGCTCGACGATCAGGTCGACGGTCAGCCGCTGTTCGTTCCCGCTGTCAACATCACCGCTGGAAGTCACCAGGGTGTGCATGATGTGGTGTACGTCGCCACTGAAGGCAACACCATCTACGCCATCGACGCTGAGGCCGGCACGGTTCTGCTGAAACCGAACTTTGGAAAGCCCGTTGGCTATCCCCTCGGTTGCACCAACAACGGACCCAACGTGGGCATCAACTCCACCCCGGTCATCGACCTGACGAGCAACACTCTGTATGTCGTGATCTACACGCACGACTCAACCGGCCCGGCGTATCGCATTCACGCTCTCGACCTCGGCAGTCTGACCGACAAAATTGCTCCGCAGTTAATCGTGGCCTCGCACACCCTGACCGATGGCACCACTTTCAATTTCAACGCCACCTACCAGCGCCAGCGTCCCGGACTGCTTCTCGCCAACGGCACCGTCTATGCCGGATTCGGCAGCTTCTGCGACTTCGCCGCGAACGTTTCCCGAGGATGGCTCCTCGGTTGGTCCACTGGCTCCCTCACTCCGCTCCCCGCCAACCAGGTCTTCGACATACAAGCCACATCAGCGAACAGCTTCTTCCTTTCTTCGATCTGGATGTCCGGCTACGGCCCCGCCACCGACGACTCCGGCAACATCCTCTTCGTCACCGGAAACTCCGATTACTCCGGCACTACTTATGACGGCGTCAGCAACATTCAGGAAAGCGTTGTAAAAGTGTCGTCGAATCTGTCCACCGTCCTCGACCTCTTCACTCCCATGAACCAAGCCAGCCTCGATCAGTCCGACAGCGACTTCGGTTCCGGCGGAGCGATGGTCCTCCCCGATCAGCCCGGTTCCACGCCGCATCTGGCAATCGCCGCCGGCAAAGCCGGCAGCCTTTTCCTGATGAACGAAGACAGTCTCGGCGGATACTCCACGACGAAGAACAACGTCCTCGGAACCTATAGCATCGGTGGATGCTGGTGCGGCCAGTCCTACTTCGTCGATCCCTCCGACGGCGCCGGCCGCGTCGTCGCGAGCGGCGGACAATCCATCCAGGTCTACAAAGTCCAGACCTCGCCCAGTCCCGATTTGATCAAAGTGGCGTCGTCTGTCACTCTTTCCGGCGGCATACAGTTCCCAGGTTTTTTTACCAGCATCTCGTCCAACGGAACGGCCAGTCCCATCATCTGGACACTGTCACACCCGACCGGCGCAACCGGCAACCCAATCTATCTCTACGCGTTTAATCCCGAAGTGCTGATCAAAGGCAATATGAAGGGACTCTTCCGGGCACGTGCCGGCAGTTGGCCCAACACCGGAGGCAACTCCAACCTGGTTCCAGTCGTCGCGAATGGTGAAGTCTTCGTCGCCAGCCATGCGCAACTAAAAATCTTCGGCATCAAACCGGCCCGCAAGAAATAGACCTATCCAACAGAGGAACGCAAAAGGCCGCGCGGATGGCGGGGTATCCGGCGGCCTTTGTGATGGAGGCCCACCTATGCGGGTATGTGAAAACCTCCAGTTTGGCAGCTTTGGTTTAGATCTTCCTTCGCGCTGGGCGCCCCGAATGCCGCCCCGAAAAAAAAGGCCCTGGGGGAGGGCCTCGATGAAGTAACTCTAGGAGACAGCAATGTACCATAATGTCTATGGAAATAGTATAGATATTTAAGAAATATTTTCCCTTGAATTTCAGGGCCGAATCTCAATGGGCGTCCCGTCCGCCACCGGGAGCCAGATCTCGTCGATCTCCTGATCAGTGACCGCAATGCATCCATCCGTCCAATCCTTCGCCCGGTGCCCGGCTCCCACCCGCCCGTAGCCGTTCGGTAGCCCATGCACGAACACTTCCCCGCCCGGCGAGACGCCTTTCTGCTTCGCCGCCGCACGATCGCGCGCGCTGGGATACGAGATATGGAGTGACTTGTAAAACTGGCTGTGCGCGTTGCGCGAATCGAGAACATACAGGCCTTCGGGAGTCTTGTGATCCCCCTGCCGCGTCTTCGCTCCCACCGGGTCTCCGCCCAGCGCAACCTCATACGTCTTGATCACTTTTCCGTGGCTCAGCAGTTGCAGCGTGCGCTCCTTCTTGAGAATCACCACCCGGTCCGCACGCTGGGGCTTACTCGCGGTCTGTGCCAGCCCCATCGCACACAGCAACAACAGCCCCAAGCCAGTAAGCACCCGGATGCGCATGCCCCGGGATTATAGCGGCGCAATTCCGCGGAGTGCTACGCTGGTAGTGTGATATCCCGACTCATGTGGAGACGGCCGCCTCGGCCGTCCCGCCAGTCATGCCCTGAGCGCAGCCGAAGGGGCGAAGCGCGGCGGACCCGGGCAAGTACTCCCCCAGCGATATGGATCTTCATTTACTTCTTTTGTTTAGCAGTTCTCCCCACCTCCGCCGCCACCTGGACTATCCACGCCCAACCCACTCGCCTCGTGAACGGCGCCCCAGTCCTGTTTCAAGTGAAGCCGCCAACCAAACTCGAATCCCTCACCGGCACCTGGCTCACCCATCAACTGACCTTCAGTTATGACAAATCAACGAAGACCTGGTTCGCTCTAGCAGGCGTAACCTTCGAAACCACGCCCGGCAAATACACCCTCGAACTATCCGCGCAACCTGCGGCCAGCAAAACTCCGCTGACCTTCACGCGCACCTTCGCCGTCGCCCACTTCCAGTACCCCCAAATTAAGGTGGAACTCACCGTCGAGAAGAAATTCACCGAACCCAATCCTGAGCAGCTACAGCAAGCGGAGGAAAGCAAGAAGATCAAGCAGGACTATCTGAATCGCGTCACGGCCGACCGCGAGTGGGACGGCACTTTCGCCGCCCCCGCCGATGCCGCCATCTCCGACGTCTACGGGTCCCAACGCATCTTCAACGGCAAAGCCCAGCGCGAGCACCAGGGACTCGATTTCCGCGTGCCCACCGGAACGCCCGTCGCCGCCATGAATTCAGGCACGGTACTTCTCGCACGTTTCTTGTACTTTGAAGGCAACTGCGTCGTCATCGACCACGGCCAGGGACTCCTCACCCTCTACTTCCACCTCTCCGAATTCAAAGTAAAAGAAGGAGACCAGGTAAAGCGCGGACAGATAGTGGGCCTCAGCGGTGGCACCGGACGCGCCACCGGCCCCCATCTCCACCTCGCCGTCCGCTGGCAAGGAACCTACCTCGACCCCGCCCGCTTGATGCAACTACCCCTGCCCTGAATTCGGAGCATTGTGTTTGTGTGTTTGTGTGGGACCGGGTCTTTGACCCGGTCAGGCCGCGAGAGCGGCCTTGCGGCCGCCGACCGGGTCAAAGACCCGGTCCCACACCATCCGACCGGAGGCCATCGTGCTATGCCGAGAACTTACTCCTACCCCGCAACGCATCCTGCACCGTCTCTTTCAATCCCAAATTCCGGATCAACCGGTGCAGGTAATTCGGATGCACTCCCAGAATCCCCGCCGCCTCCACATAATTCCCTCGCGTCTGCTCGACCGCGTCGACAATCAACTGCTTCTTCAATTCCTTCACGCTCGCGTGATATTTCCCCTCATGCATCTCCGCCGGTGATTCCTGCTCCAACAACGATTCCGGCAAATCCTCCAGCAACACCGCGTCTGACGATCCCATCACCAGCGCCCGCTCAATGGCATTCTCCAACTCACGCACGTTCCCCGGCCACTCATAATTCACCAGGGCCGCCATCGCCTCGCGCGAAACAGGTTTCGGCTTCACCTTGCTGCGCTTGGCGTACTTCTGCATAAAATGCCGTGTCAGCATCGGAATGTCGTCCCGGTGCTCGCGCAGCGGAGGCATCATCAACCGCACCACCGCCAGCCGGTAATACAAATCCTGCCGGAACTCCCCCTTGCGCACCGCTTCATCCAAGTCTCGATTGGTCGCGGCGATCAACCGGATGTCGACTTTAAGCGTATGCGTCCCACCCACACGCTCAAACTCTCGCTCCTGCAACACCCGTAACAGCTTTACCTGCAAAGCCGGCGCCAACTCTCCGATCTCATCCAAAAACACCACGCCGCCATCGGCAACCTCCAGCCTTCCCTTCTTCAATACGGCCGCTCCCGTAAACGCCCCGCGTTCATGCCCAAACAGATCGCTCTCCAGCAGCGTCTCGGGAATTGCGGCGCAGTTGATCGCCACGAAAGGCTTGTCGGTCCTGTGGCTATTGCGATGCAGCGCGCGTGCCGCCAACTCCTTGCCCGTGCCGCTCTCGCCTTCAATCAGTACGGTCGATTCCGCGGGCGCGACTCGCGCCAGAAATTGGAAGATCTCCTTCATCCGCGCGCTCTCGCCCACCAGGCTTTGTTCCTGCCGGACTTCCGTGGTGAGCCGCTGATTCTCCTGCTCCAGCCATTGCAGCCGCCGCGCATTGTCCAGTGCGACTGCGGAAATCCCGGCAATCGCCGCCATCACTTGCAGGTGCTCTTCCTGAAACCGGCTCGCCGCGCTGGTGTTGTCGAGGTAGATGCATCCAATCACCCGCTCAAACACAGTTAAGGGGACGCACACCAGCGATCGCACGTCCGACGCCACTAGGCTCTCCACGTCGCGCAGCGCTCCACTCGCGGGCACATCCACTCCCAGAATCGCAACGTTCTCATTCATCACCTGGCGCGCGATCGTGCGGCTCACCTTCACCAGTTGCGGCTGTCCCGCCTGCCGCGTCCGCGCATACAGACAGTTGAACTCCAGCCCTGGCCCCTCCGCCAAAAGAATCGCTCCCCGCCCGGCCGGCACTACTTCAAAAATCAGGTCCAGCAACTGCGCCTGCAACTCCTCCAGCCCGCGGATCGCATGCACCACACGGCTGATCTTGAGGAGCACATTCAAATTGCGCGCTACCTGTGACGTCGCCGGCAACTCGCGCAGCAGCCGGTCCGGATGCATGTACAGCACTTCTTTGGGATGAATGACTTTGGTCTCAGCCATGGGATGGCTGTCGTCGAACTCGACGCGGCTGGCGGGAACCGCCTGGTCCACGTCCTCCACCAAGAACAAGAATACCGAGTCGCCGGTTGCGATCTCGTCTCCGTGCCGCAGCCATTGTTCTTTCACCACCAGGCCGTTCACCAGAGTGCCGTTGCGGCTGTCGAGGTCCTTGATCTGAAAACGCCCGTCTTCTTCCCGCCGCAACAGGCAGTGTTTGCGCGACACAGAAGCATCGGCCATCGCCACCGCATTCGTCGGGTCACGCCCGAGCGTGGCTTCGCCATCGGGCAACGGAATGGTCGAATCTTTACCGGGGCCGGCGATCACCAAGAGTCTAGG
This sequence comes from Acidobacteriaceae bacterium, assembly GCA_003134655.1. GTDB lineage: Bacteria > Acidobacteriota > Terriglobia > Terriglobales > Acidobacteriaceae > Sulfotelmatobacter. Next base: position 72,816 of record PLBY01000094.1, on the reverse strand, counting down.
ACGCAATCAGGGGTCTCCCATCCCGTGCAGAACTTCTTACCACAGCGCGGCCCGAAATGCATGCCCAGCATAAACCTTTTCCAATATCCGAACGGTTAGCGAGGCTATCCGATCAGATAGCGTTTAGCGCATCCATTCTGCAAGAGTGGCGCTCGCCCCGCCAGACTCGAACCAGATTCAACTGTCTGTAAATAGGATACTTATGCCCACCGTCGACCGAAAGAAATGCTTCGCCTCAGAGATTGGAATCCCGCATGCAATGAAGAAAGCGCGAATTCTCGGCAAAAAGCGACGGGGGAAGCGCTTTCAGCAGCACTCGCCGAGATCGTGGTCAGAAGCTCGGGGGACCCCCTCATCGAGCTTCTGACTTTTTTCCTTGCGCCTCACCCCCGCAACTCGATCGACGTTTCCTGCCCGCATTCCCATCCCTGCCAGAATCGACGACTCCGGCACAAAAAGCCGCGGAACGGCGAAACAATTTAGCCCAGCGCTTCAGCGCTGGAGTAGACCAAAAATATGGAATAAGTCCCGGAGGGACGACACAAACGACCTGGTGCGTTTACGCCCTCCGCTTCCATCGGCGCTGGATCAACCCAACTCTAGCTCGCCGCCGCTTCTCCCGACTCGCCCCGATCCGCGACCGTCGAGCCCGCCGCCGACACCGTAACCCCATCCCGATAACTAACCGTCCGGCCCGAAATCGCCGGCACTCTCTCCCCCGGCACCAGAATCCCAACCAAATTCAGCGGATCCGCCGCCGATAACGTTATCGCCTCCCCGCTCAACGGCAGCCCTCGCATCCCGCGCACCGACTCCACCGCAACCGGCAACGCGAACTGCTCGCCCAGGAACCCATCCACAAACCGTCCCCCGCGAATCTCTCCACGATCTTCCAGTCGGCGGAATCCCATCAGCAACTCGCGCCACGGCGGCAAGTTCGACTCCCGCGCCAGCAAATCGCGAATCACAATTCCATACCGCCGCAGCAGCATCCAGCAAGCCGCCTCCACCGCGCGCGGTCTCTCCACCGCCGCATCCGCGTGCAGCAGTGCCCACCGCCCGGAACTGTGCCGCGGACGAGTCGTCTTCCCACTACCCTGTCCCGCCCGCCGCTTCGGATCAATCAACGCCCGCAAATTGTCGAATCCATCCGCAGTGACCAACCCCGCCGCGACCAACTCCCAGAGTCCAGTCTCAATCTCGGCCTTGAGTTTTCCCGTTCCGCGCACAATATCTGCAAAGAACGAAGCTCCGCGCTGCCGCAAAAACTCCAGCACCAGCTGCGCCCCATGACTCAACCCGCGCGACTCGGCCTCATCCCCCGCGGCGTGCCGCGGAATCATCCAATCCGCTTCTTCGCGCACAAAAAACGTAATCGGCGCCACACTGGTCGGAATCACCCGTCGCTGCCGCCCCGCCGGCGCATCTCCGTTGCCGCCCGCGGTCGCAGCCGCATCCACCGTCGCCGGATGCGGTGACAGCCTTCCCCACCCCACGGCCCCAGTCAGGCAAAGCTGATCCAGCCACGCCGGATCGTAATCTACAATCCTCCGCGCCAGCACCTGCCGCTCCCACGCATTCGCCGGAATCTCAAATCCCTGCATTTGCCGCAGAACTTCCAGCGTCCCGCGCTCCCCCGCCACCTGCGTCCCCGGAGCCACATGCTGCCACCGCATCAGCCACCGCATAAACGCAGCAGCAGTCACCGGCTCAATCTGCTTCCGCAGCATCCCGACAGTCAACCGGTGAATCCGCGCCAGCAACCGACGCTCACACCACTCGTTTTCCGCTTCGCCTTTATGTGGCGCGGGCGCCCCCGCCCGCGTGCCGGAAGCGCCCGTGAACCTGCCACGCAGCACAGTCCCGCTAGCCTCCATGCGCAGCAAAGCCTTCTCAACATCAGAAGCCGCCAGCCCCAACGAAGCCCCAAGTTGCGAAGCCGTAGCAGGCCCCAAATGCGACATCCACCCCGTCACCAGCGTAAGCAGAGCATCGTCCCGAGAAATCTCCCCCGGCTCCACGTCTGCCAACCGCTCCTCAAAGACCGCGGATGGAAATAAGGCAGCAAAGCTGCGAGCCCGCTCCGCCGCCACCCAGTAGCGCCGGCGTCCCACCGGCTGTCCGGAGGGCGTCTCGCCCTCCGCCCAAACAGCTACTCCGGCCCGTCCCTGTTCCAAGAGTCTTTCGAAATGTCCGCGCCACCCGGCATTGCCCATGTGGGGACGGCCGCCTTCGGCCGTGCAGTCAAGCTCAGCTCGACCCTCCGGCAGCGCCACTAGCGTATGCAGCACATCATGCAGCTCGTCCGCATCCCGCACATCGGGCCAAGCCTCTTCCCGCACCTGCGCAATCGCCCCCGCGTCCAGCCCGCCGACTTCCTCCAGCACCGATTCCGGCAGCACCCGCCGCATATTCACGGCCCGCGCGCGCCGCTCTTCCAGCGGCGCATCATCCAGATACGCATACGGATTCGCATTCAGAATCTCGTGCGAGAACTGCGACGGCACCGGAGTATCCACTGCAAGCACGCGAATCGCCCCCGAAGCCATCCCCCGCAGAAGCGACTTCAGTCCCTCCACATCCATCGCCTCGGTGAGCACATCTTTCATCACCTCGCCCACCAGCGGATGATCCGGAATCTTCCGCTCCCCCTCAATGTTTTCAAAGCAAGCCGCCGCATCCGGAAACACCGACGCCAGCAGATCATCCGACCGCATGCGCTGAATCTGCGGCGGAACCTTCTTGCCATTCTGAAATCGCAGCAGCGCCAGCGCCCGGTTCGCATCCCACCGCCAGCGCGTCGCGAATATCGGAGAGTCCAGCGCCGCCTGCTCCAGAATCGGCTGTACTGTATCCGCCTGCAAGAAATGAAACACATCCCCCAACGGAAAACTGTGCTGCTCGGCCAGCGCGATGTTCAACCCGTTGTCGGTGGCCGCCGCCTGCAATTCAAAATTGAATCCCACGCAAAACCGCTTGCGTAGCGACAGCCCCCAGGCCTTGTTGATCCGTCCCCCAAACGGTGCGTGGATCACCAACTGCATCCCCCCGCCCTCATCAAAGAACCGTTCCGCGATCACGGTAGTCTGCGTCGGCACTGCCCCCAGCACCGCGCGTCCCTGCAGCACATATTCAATCGCCTGCTCGGCGCCCGAATCGTCCAGTCCGCATTCTTCTTTCAGCCAAGAAACAGTCGCGGCCACATCCGGCTGCGTCGCCGAAAATCCCACCGGAGAAGTGTTCGGCAGCCGCTCGCTGATTTCCTTTCGCAGTTCGCCCACATGCGCCGACAGTTCCTGCGTCCGCGCCGGAGCCTCTCCCCGCCAGAACGGCACGCTCGGCGGCGCCCCATGCGCATCCTGCACCAGCATCCGCCCCGCATTGGTTTCAATGCGATGAATCATCCACGACGTGTTCCCCAGGAGCATGATATCGCCGCGATTACTCTCCACTGCAAAGTCTTCATCCACGGTACCGACAACCACGCCATCCGGCTCGGCGACCACCGTGTACAACGAATTGTCCGGGATCGCTCCACCGCTCGTGATCGCCGCCAGCCGCGCCCCCCGCCGCGCCCGTAACTTCCCATTCACCCGGTCGCGATGCACATAAGCCCCATACCGCCCGCGCTTCGCCGCAATCCCCTCGGAAAGCATTTCAAGAATGGAGTTGAACGTCTCCCGTTTCAAGTTGCGGTAAGGGTAAGCGCGCTTGACCAGCGCAAACATCTCGTCCTCATCCCATCCGTCGTCAGCGGCAGCGCCAGCATACAAAGTAGCGCCGGCGTCCCCGCCGGCTGTCGCGAGGGCGTCCCGCCCTCGCACCGTCCCTAGTCCCGCACTCGGCGAGTTTGCCCCCGCCGCACACGCCGCCACAATCTGCTGCGCCAGTACATCCAGCGGAGCCTCCGGAATGATCAGCCGATCCAGATCCCCCTGCTTAATCGCCCTTACCAAGGCCGCGCACTCCATCAAATCGTCGCGCGTCGTGACAAAGAATCTCCCCTTCGGAACCGCACCCCGCCAGTGTCCCGACCGCCCCACGCGCTGCAGCGCCACTGCAATCGCCCGCGGAGAATTAATCTGCACCGCCAGGTCCACCGTCCCCACATCAATTCCCAACTCCAGTGAGGCCGTCGCCACCAGCACCCGCACCTGCCCCTCTTTCAGCTTCTTCTCCGCCGCCAGCCTCAACTTGCGCGACAGGGACCCATGATGCGCCGCCACATTCTCTTCCCCGATCCGCGTGCCCAACTCATGACACAACCGCTCCGCCATCCGCCGCGTATTCACAAACACCAGCGTCGACCGATGCTGCGCCACCAACTCCACCAGCCGGTCATAGATCGCATCCCACAACTCATTCGACGCCACCGGCCCCAGCGGCATCGGCGGCACCTCAATCCCCAGATCCAACTTCCTCTTATGTCCAATGTCGACAATGACCGGATCCGTCGGGTGCCCCATCCTAATCTCGCCGTCCTTTGGCGAGATTAGGGTGGGGATTTTCGATGCAGCAAAATCGGACGCCGGCCCATCTCCACCCTCCACCTCATCTTGGGAAGGGCACGACTTCAGTCGTGCCGTAAGCGCCCCAGAATGATCGCCGGCTTCAGCCGCTGAGGGGCCGCCTTCCCCACCGTCCCGATTCCCCGTCAGAAAATGTGCCACTTCCTCAATCGGCTTCTGCGTCGCCGACAATCCAATCCGCACCGGCGGCCTATGACACAAAACCTCCAGCCGCTCCAGCGACAGAGCCAGATGCGCCCCCCGCTTGTCATCCGCCACCGCATGAATCTCGTCAACAATCACAGTCTCAACATCGCGCAAAATCGCCCGGCTCTTATCCGCCGTCAGCAGAATGTAGAGCGACTCGGGGGTCGTCACCAGAATATGCGGAGGCCTTTTCAGCATCGCCCGCCGCTCCGACTGCAGCGTGTCCCCAGTCCGCACCGCGGTGCGAATCTCCGGCATGAGCAAACCGCGCTCGCCCGCTAACGCAAGAATCTCCCCCAGCGGGATCTCAAGATTTTTCTGGATGTCATTGCCCAACGCCTTGAGCGGAGAAACGTAGAGCACTTCCGTCCGGTCAGACAAATTCCCGGCCAGCGCCTTGCGCACTAGCCTGTCGATGCACGCCAGAAATGCGGCAAGAGTTTTTCCAGACCCGGTAGGCGCCGAAATCAGCGTGGTCCGCCCGGCAAGGATGTGAGGCCACCCCTGCTCCTGCGGCTCGGTCGGAGTACCAAACTTCCCCACAAACCACTCCGCCACCAGAGGGTGCGCCCAGGCCAGCGACTCATGCATCCGGATATTCTAGCCCGAACCGCCATTTTCGCCAAATGTTCGCCGCGCAGCGGGGCCGAACCACAAAGAATCACAAAAGCGTATCCTTGGCTTTCCTTCGTGGACCTTCGTGTCCTTAGTGGTAAAAGGTTTCTACCGCGCCGCAGGAGGTCGAATAATGCGCTCTGCCAATCGCCATCTCGTGGTGATATTGTGTGCCGCAGTGCTGTTCGGAGGTTTCTTCTCAACCGCCAAGACCCGCGAGGTGCCCATGAGCCCGCAAAACGTGCCGTCCGCGGAACAATCCACGCGCACGGCGATCAACAATTTCAACAAAGCCTTCAACCGTCACGATGCCGACGCCCTGGCCGAGTTCCTGACCGACGACACGGTCTTCGAAGACACATCCCCAGCCCCCGACGGCCGCCGCATCGACGGCAAGGCCGCCGTCGTCGACTTCTGGCGCGGATGGTTCGCACGCAACTCCGACGCCCACTTCGATGCCGAAGAAACCATCATCACCGGCAATCGCGCCGTCGTGCTCTGGGTCTATCGCAAAATGCGCAACGGCCAGCCCTGGCACATCCGCGGCGTAGACATCTTCACCGTCCGCAACGGCAAAGTCGCCGCAAAGCTCGCTTATGTGAAGGGCTGACGTCGCCAGGCCGCGCGTAATCGCCAAACTCCCCAACGGATCAATCCGAGTAAACGCCTTGTTTGCGGCAGTTGAGAGGGCTACCTAACTCGCATGGACTGTATTCTTGTCGAACTGACGCGTGCTAAGACGGGACAACGGGCGGTTCGGGGAATCGTGATGCTTGTTCACAGGAGCGGAAGTTATTGGCAGCAGAAAGCAAAAAAGTCCGATGAACTCGCAACAGCTTGCCTTTGTTCTCGTAAAAGATAAAGCCGGATTCCTTAAACCGGTTCATGAAAAAGCTAATGCGCGAACGGGTGGTCCCAACCATCTCTGCCAGCGTCTCATGCTTCATCTTCGGAACCGTAGTCTCGGCCGCCCCATGGCCATCGAAATGAGCGAGCAGCAAAAGAACACGCGCTAGTCGTTTCTCGCTGGAACTGCAATGTTGGTCAACCAAGTCTTGCTGGTATCGGATGTTCCTTGCCAGCACATAAGCCCAAAACAGATTTGCCAACTTTACGTGCCTTGTCAGGGCGAGCAGCATAGCCTTTTTCGTGATTCGCAGGAGCGTGCAGTCTGTCATTGCGCCAGCCGAGGCCGTGCGGGAACTCTGACCGGCAACGGAATCTTTGCCAACAAAATCGCCAGCGCTCAATATGTCGAGGATTGCTTCCTTCCCAACTGGTGGCTTAACGCTGAGTTTTACCGTTCCTTCTTGAATGACAAATAAGGCGTCTGCCGCATCATTCAGAGAGTAAATTGTCTGCCCTTTTTTGAAGGACATCATCTCCCGACCAATGCCGATGGTTGTGAGAAACGTTTTTGGGTTGAAAGGGAGTCGCTGCTTGGCCATAGGTCCGCCGCCCCGTTTACGAAGAGCAGACTCTGATTGGAGCACTTGAACCAATGACGACGATGTTCCATATTGCTCACACCTTGCCTCAATTCGCCTTTTGAGGCGGATTGTTGGCGAAATATCGCGATAGCACTCGTCCCTGAGTTTTGAGTGCCAGTTGATTATTGTCGAACGATCGCCCTGTCACCCATTGGCCCATGGAACCGGCCTAGTTTGGAGTCAGAAAAACCCCGAAAGAATTAACTTTCAGGGTCTTGATCTTGCTTCCAAACAGCGGATTTGTGGAGAGCTTTATTTCGCTGGTATCGTATCGAACTTCCCTGACGCTTCCTCGTAGAAGAGCGCACCTTCCGTCTTGTCCCCGCCGCTCCAATGCTTGTGACCGCCCGGAACTCGGAGAAACTCTCCCGGCCCCACACGCTTTTCGCCCGCGTCATCTTTGTATAGATAAGCGCCTTTGATCACGACGATCCAGACATCGTTCGTATGCGTGTGCATTCCCGCGTCGTACCCCGGATCAAATTTCGTGAACGTTCCATGAACGCCCTTGTCCGGATCACCCCAAACGGTCGCCATCGCGACCCCGCCCCCCGGAGCCTGCTTGAACGTCGCCTTATCTGCAGTCACATAGATGACGTCCTTCGTGCTGCCTGACGAGGCTTTCTGAGCCTGCCCGAAAGCAGTCGCCAGCAGCACCCCCAGCAGAGCCGCAGCCAAAGCTAATCTCTTCATCATTTCATTCACCTGTACTCATTCTCCACCTAAGTAGGATGGCTGGGTATGTATGTGGTGCGGGACGCTAAGGAAATCAAGCCGACATTAAGGAGTGGCGTGCCCATCATCCTTTCCCCCTGGGAAGCGAAACGACGGGAGTGAAACAGATAGAAACCCAAACAACCCTACGCACTATCGACCCAAATAGCAAATTGAGAACATGACAATTGCGAGGTTGCTGCCCAAGCGCCGCTCTTCGCAAAGGCTGCTAAAATTCCGCTCGATGCCCAAACTCTCCCCCGCCGCTCGCGCTCGCAAAATCAAACTCCTCCTCTTCGACGTCGACGGCGTCCTCACTGACGGCAAACTCTTCATCTTCCCCGCCCCCGCCGGGTCAAACCAAACCGTCCTCGATCAGCGGACGCTAGAGCGATCCGCTCAACAAGCCGGCCAGGGCGGATTCGGCTTCCAGAGCCAGTCTCTGATCGAAGCCAAAGGCTTCCACGCCCACGACGGCACCTCGATCTCCCTCGCGCGCCTAGCAGGCATCCAGACCGGACTCATCACCAAGCGCATCTCCGAAACCGTCGCGCTCCGCGCCCGCGACCTCAATCTCGAATACGTCCGCCAGGGCATCCACGACAAACGCTCCTGCTTTGAAGAAGTTGTGAAGGAAGCGGGAATCAAGCAGGAAGAAGCCGCCTTCATCGGCGACGACATCATCGACCTCCCGGCCATGCGCGCCGCAGGTCTGGCCATCGCCGTGAAAAACGCCCGCGCCGAAGTGAAGCATGAAGCCCACTACACCACGCCCCACGCCGGTGGCGACGGCGCCCTCCGCGACGCAGTGGAGTTCATCCTCAAAGCCCAAGGCAAATGGAAGAAGATCCTGGAAGCCTACCTCGGCGAACGCAGCCCGAAAGAAGCTTCTAGCTCCTAGCTTCTAGCGGCTAGCTCACCCCTGAAGACGGAACTCGGCCCCCCTGGGCTTCAAGTCCCATGGCCCACGGGTGTCGTTTGTTTTGGTTTAGCTAGAAGCTAGTAGTTAGAGGCTAGAAGCTCAAAGAAAAAAACCCACCGGATGCTTGCTTGGGGCGTGCTCGGGTCAGCATCCGATGGGCTACCGTTTCTCCTTACTCACCCTGTTGTTTTCAGGAGTATGTAGGGAAATTAAACACCGGAACCCGCATAAGTTCCGTCTATTTTTGTAAAGCTTTGTAAAATCTCGAACCCACAAAATAACGGCACCCGATTCGCAACGAGCCGCCTCTACCGCAGCGCATACAGATTTCCATCCGCGCTGCCCACATACACCACGCCTCCCGATACCACCGGAGACGACAGAATCGCTCCCATACTCATGACCCTGTCGACCCCAGCCACCATGTCGTCGTAGAAATCAGAGCGATAAATTACCTCGCTGTTCGGCGTCCCATCCGTTTTTGTATAAGCGGGCCCGTGTTCCTTCATCCCATCGGTTTCAAAGCTCCAGGCCGGCTTGAACCCCGCAAGATCGACCGCAACCAGTTTTCCCTGCGTCAACCCGACGTACAACATTCCACCCGCCAGGGCCGGTGACGAGTACAGATACCAATGATTGAATCCCACCGACTGCAACACCGCCCCCGACTTGGCGTCGAGTGCATACAACAGACTTGAGTCGGAAGTCACGAAGTAGACTCTGCCCTCTTTCACCGCCGGAGACGACACCACCCACGAACCCTCGCCTGAAAACGCCCATTTCTTCTGCCCGGTGGCGGCATCGAGTGCGTAGAGATGCGAATCCCGGCACCCGAAATAAACAATTCCATCCACCACCGCCGCCGACGACTGAATGCCCACCTGATTGTGCGTGTCCGGATCCTCCCCCGTCTTGAACCGCCACTTCTCTCGCCCGGTTACCGCATCGAGCGCATAGAAATAGCTATCCCAACTCCCCAGAAACAGAGTGCCATCCGCAATCGCCGGCGACGCATGCACCACATCCCCGGTTTTGAATTTCCAGTTCAGCGCCCCCGACGCCGCGTTCAGCGAGTAAATGTTCCCGTCCCCGCTGCCGAAATAAACTGCTCCCTTCCAAACTACGGGGGACGAAAGATAACAGTCAAACGGATCCGGCATGGTCTCGCTGACCGGCTGCACCCCATGCAGATGCTTGCCCGCGAACCGCCTCTCGCCTCCGGTCTGAAACTTCCACTTCAGCGCTCCCGTGGCAGCATCCACCGCATAAAACTTCCCATCGTATGCACCGAAGTAAACGACCTTCTCCGCGACTGCCGGAGACGACGGAATCCGGCTCTTCGCATCGAACTTCCACCTCAACGCGCCCGATTCCGCGTCCGCCGCGTAAAGATTCCCATCGGCGCTGCCGAAGTAAACCTTCCCCTCCGACACCGCAGCCGACCCAATCACCATCCCGCCCGTGTGAAACTTCCACTTGAGGCCGCCGAATCTCGCCAACCCGGCCCCGTCATAGACCCCGCTATGCGCCGGGTTCCCCCGAAACATCCAAGGATCTTCACCCACCGATGGCAAACACCCGCAGAAAAGAAGCAGAAGAACAAAACTGCCCGCACGCACCGCGTTAATCCGCATATTGAGTTGAGTCCTCGCCCATTAGACGCCGCAGGTCAGATTACGTGAGGAAGGCCTTTAGGATTCCCGCAGCTTCTGCTGGCTACAGAGTGAGTGAGAACGGAATCTATGGGAGCGCGATGAATCGAACCCCGGCAAGCTCCAGCCGCGAAAGCCTGCCCTGAGTGGAGTCGAAGGGCGGCGAAAGAATACAGCCCACGGCGCAAGCCGCGGGAGAAGAGCGAGACTAAAAGCAAGCCCCAGCGGGGCGAAAGATCAACTCTCGCAAGCGAACCTGGAGACTTCCCGCCCGGCGATGCGAGTTCTGCTACAACACCGGCGGCTTCGACGCCACCAACTCCGTAAACCGCTTATCCTTCCGCAACTCGGCGAACTCCGGTTCCTTGTACACGTTGTTGAAATCCTTGTATCCCTCTTCCAGCGCTTTCCTCAAATATTCCAGCGACCGGTCCGAGTAGCCCATCTTGGCGTAGAGTTTCGCCACGGTGAAGTCGTAGCGCGCCCGGTCTCCCGGGCTGGGCAACTGCGCCTGCACTCCGCCTCGCGACGTCCGCTCGAACACGTCCGGATCAATCGCCACTGCGCGCTCATACGCCAGCACCGCCGGCTCGAACTCTTTCTTAGCAAACAGCGCCGCGCCCAGATTGCTATAGAACGAAGCCGACGAACCATCGATCGCGATTGCTCTCCGGTAGTCCTTCACCGCAGCACCGAACTTCTGCTCTTCGTAAAAAACCACGCCCCGATTGTTGTAGGCATCGGCAAACTTGCGGTCGTATTTGATCGACTGATCAAACGACTTCTTCGCTTCACGATAGCGCTGCATCATCAACTCAGTGATTCCCACCTTATTCAGCAGACTCGCCGAGTTCGGCCTCTTCGCCATCGCCGCGCGATAGTAGTCGAGCGCGTCCAGATAAAGTTTCACCGCGCGCAATTGGTCCGCCCGCGCCTCCAGATCGGCCGCCGTCGCGTCCGGCGCCGGAGGATCAATCGTCCTCAACAGCGGCGGTTTAATTTGCACTTGTTCGGCGTGAGAAGCCTGCCCCCACGACACACTCGTCAAGGCGCAGACACAAATGGTGAGAAGCGAGACGGGAACCAGCAAGAACATCGAGCGGGACGACATGGGCCACCCCCAAGCTAGTGGACACATTCTGGCACAGTTTTGGGCAGTCGGCGAGGGTTTTGTGACGGAATCCTAGGTCTTAACTTAAGATCTGACACCCAGGACCCACACCCCTAATGCGGCGCTGTCTGCCCACTGTCTGCTGGCTTAGACACCGGAGCCGCCGTTTTGTCATCCTTAAATATTCCCGCGATCTTGCCAAATAACCCCTTCTTCTTCTTAGGGTCCTGAGGATTATTCGGATCCTGCGCCGGATCGGCCTGGGCCTGCTGCGGCTGCACTCCCTTGTCTCCGCCCCCAAACATGCGCGAGAAGAACCCCTTCATCCCCTCCTGCGCGTCGCAGGTATCGCGCGGCTCCGTCCCTGCCACAAACGCGGAGACATAATCATCCGGACAAGTTGGCGTCGCCAGCCGGTTCGTCACCTTATCCAGCTGTACGTCCACAACGCCCGTCGGCTGCTGGAACGGCTTCATGTCGGCGTACTGCGGCAGTGCGGACGCCCTCTTCATGAACTCCGTCCAGATGGGTGCGGCCGTCATCGCGCCGCTCAGTCGCAAATCGCTGTAGTCGTCGTACCCCACCCACACAATGCACAGCAGATTCGACGTATATCCCGCGAACCACCCATCATGCGAGCTGCCAGTCTTGCCCGCCGCCGGCAGAGTAAACCCTCGCAGCCGGACCGCCGTGTATCCCAGCCCGTAGTTGATCACGCCTTCCATCATGTTGGTCATGACGTAAGCAACCCGCGGATCCAGCACCTGCCGCTGGTCCGTCGCGTAGTTCGCAATCACGTCGCCTTTGCCATTGCGCACCGAGCGCAGCAGAATCGGCGACAGCCGAATCCCGTTATTCGCAAACGACGTGTACGCCCCGGTCATGTCCAGCGGCGACGCGTCATACGATCCCAGCGCCATCGCAGGAGTCGCCTTCACCGACGCAATCCCCGCCGACTTCGCCAGATCCGCCACCTTGTCGTACCCAACCTGCTCGGCCACCTTTACCGTCGCATTGTTCAGCGACATCGCCAGCGCGTACCGCAGCGACACGTCGCCCTTGTATTCCTCTTTGTAATTGCGCGGCTCATAGATCTGATCGCCATACGCGAAGCTCGACGGCGCATCCGTCACCACCGACGCCGGAGTCAGCACCGTCTGCGATCCATCCAGCGCCGTGTTCATCGCCGCCGCATACACAAACGGTTTGAAGATCGATCCCGTCGGCCGCTTCGCCACCGCATGATTCAGCTGGCTCCAGCCGTAATCCCGGCCTCCCACCAGCGCCAGCACCGCGCCCGTGTGCGGATCGAGCACCACCATCGCCACCTGCGCCTGCGGACCCGGTGCCACCGTCGTCTCAAACTTCTTCCCGACCTTCACCTTCTTCGTCCGCAGCTTCTTGACCTGGTCGTCGACCAGCTTGATGCCCATCTCCACCGACTGTGCTGCCACCTTCTGCAGGTCCGGATCGAGCGTCGTATAAATCCGGTACGACTGGTCGTTCAACTCGGTCTCGTTAAACTTGCTGATCAACTGGTCGCGCACCATGTCAACAAAATACGGAGCGTCGCTGGCCTCCACGTTCGGCGGCGCCAGCTTCAGCGGCGCGGCCTTGGCTTTATCCGCCTGCTCGCGCGTGATCGCGTGCGTTTCCACCATCGATTCCAGCACCAGATTCCGCCGCTCCAGCGCGCGCTCCGGATGGCGATACGGCGACAGATAACTCGGCCGTTGAATGATTCCCGCAAGCAACGCCGCCTCAGGCAGCGTGATGTCCTTCAGATCCTTGTTGAAGTACGCCTTCGACGCCTCCGCGAACCCGCTGATCGCAAATGATCCCCGCTGCCCCAAATCCACCCAGTTCGCGTAGAACTCAAAAATCTGCTTCTTGGTGAACTTCTGTTCCAGCTCTTCGGCGATCAGCATCTCCGTCAGCTTGCGCTTGATCGTCTTCTCCGGCGTCAGGAAGAACCCGCGCGAAAGCTGCATCGTCAGCGTCGACCCGCCCTGCTCGTGCCGCCCCCGCACCACGTCGATCCACGCCGCTTCCGCCATGCGCAGAAAATTCACGCCGCTGTGCTCAAAGAAGCGCCGGTCTTCAATCGCCAGCACCGCCTGCACCATCTGCGGAGGAATGTCGTCGTACTTCACCAGCTCACGCTTCGACCGCTGCTCCGCATCAAATAGCGCGGTCACCAGCTGCGGCTCCAGCTCATACGCCGAAAGATCGTTCCCGTTGCTGCTGATCTTGTCGACCTGCCCGTCCTGGATGCTGATGCGCGCCGGCTCCGGGCTGTGGTACGACTCCGGCCCGGGCGTAATCTCAATCCCGTCCTTCGACACGTGGAATGTGCCCAGCGTCGACTGCCCCTCTTTATCCGAATACCCCGCCCGCCGCAGCTCCGCCGCAATCTCCTTCGCCTGGATCTGCTCCCCATCCCGCACCGTCTTCGGCAGCGCATAAATCTTCGCGGAATTGGCGAAAACTGGAGACCGGAATCGCTTCTCGATGATCCGGTCGTACTTGATGTAAAAGTAAGAAAACAGAACTGTAAACGACACGGCCAGGATCAGAAACACCACCAGCGCCGCGCGCAGGACTGGGTCGCGCGGCAGCCCGCGGATCCTCTTCCCCGCTTCTGCCCCACTCGCCTTCGGGATTCTGATCTTGATGGTCACAGTTCGAGATCTTTCGCTGGCATTAACGCGCTACGGACGGAACAAGCCCTCACTACTCAGACGTCAGGACGCGCCAAAAGGTTTGTCTCGCTTCTTCCCCGCCGCATTCGCGGACACACTTCGCGGCCTCACGGCTCGGCCAGGCCACGAACTTCAAGGGATGCCTTTATTGTACCCCTCCCCACTGAAACGAAAAGAGACCCGCAGTACATGCGGGTCTCTAAACAGCCAACACTCCAGCAGACGATTCGTGACTCTGCTGGCGTGGTGCGTGCCCTAAGGGATATCTACTGGTGCCCAGCTTCCCGGACCCCAGCCCACCTGCGCAGCCGACTGTCCCAGAACACCGCTTGTGCCGACGCTGTAACCGCTCAGATCCTTGTTGAAAAGGTCCCGAACGAAAAAGAAGGTTCCGGCTTGGTCAAACTGGCCGTAGTCACCAGTAACGGGAAACGGTGACCCGGAAATCGCCGTCAGCGTGCCCGTCGACGGGCTCAATTGATAACCTTCGACTTGCCCGCCAACCGCCAAACTGTCGACCGTAATGGAATAGACGAGGGTTCCGCCTGTACTCGGTTGTACCGCGACGAAGGATGGCGAGAAAGTCGTGGGAAATGGCGATCCCGTTACCGGAATGATCTCGCCGTCCGACTGAATGCCCAGTACGTAAAGGTGTGGATCGCTGGCCGTAATGCTGGAGGTCGTCCCGATCATGTATTTGCCGGACGAGTCCCCTTGCATCTGTGCCAACGCATAGTTCAGGTTTACGCCGTTCGAAACGAACGGACTATTCGGAACGGTCGTGAGCGTACCATCGCTTCCGATTGCGTAAGCCGCAATCGCGTTCGTCGAACCACCCACCGAATTGCTCACGTAGAGATACTTGCCCAGCCCGTCGGTCGCCAGGTTGAACGGCTCAAACGGCAGAAATACCACTGAGCCCACCTGCGTCAACCCTCCGCCGGTGCCAATCGAGTAGACATATAAAGCATTGGCGCTGGGTTCCAGCACAAACAGCAGAGTGCCTGCTGGATTTGTAATGATGGCTTGCGAGCCCCCAATCGTGCTGGTAATCATGTAGGGAACGTTGAACGGGTTGCCCGAGATGGACGACATCGATCCATCAGCCCCGATCGTGTAACCGTAGATTAGTCCAATCGATGGATACCCCACGTACATGTATTTGCCCTGGGCGATCACCATCCAATAATTGAAAACGTTCGCAATCCCCGTCACGGGGTTCGGAATATTCGTGATGGTCCCAGCGGATGTATTCACATCCAAACCTTGGATCCCGCCGGCGTCCGCTACGAAAAGAAACGCGTCCGGTGTGGTGCCACCCCCGCCCCCGCTCGACAAACCGCCGCCCGAAGGCGTGCACGTCGAACTTCCAAGCGTCGTATGACACACGTAGTGGCCGCAACTGCTCAGCCACATCGCGCTAAGCACCACACCAAAACTAAGGAGCGCTCGAACCTTCATGCTCATGACTTCTCCAAGAATTTTCTGGAATCCGACTTCGCCGATTACGCGAAAAGACCTCTTTCCCAACGCCGATGTTAGGTTGCGTCGTAATCACCTGACAAGGTTACGAACGTCATTGTCTGATCACGCGGGTGCCCCACCCTTCTCGCGTTTTGTGCGAGAGGGTGGGGATTTTGACTTTTGACTTTTGGATTTTGGATTTTGGATTTTTGCTTCTGACTTTTGACTTCGAACTTCCGAAGGAGGTTCCGAGGCAGGAAAGCCCGCCGTCTAGAAGCCCCTATTCCCGCTTGTAGGTGTGAAATGCAATGTAAACGAATATCCCGGCAAGCTCACCGGCACGCTGTACTCCGCCGCCAAATACACTGCCAGCGCGCCCGGCGACCCGATCCGCTGCACCGTCACGTTCTCCGGGGCCAGCGTAATCTGATGTTCCTGCGCCTTCTTGATAACGGCGTCGATCAACTCCTGGTCCGTCGTGTGTACGTTGGACCCGCCCATCATGGCCACATTCTTCAAATCGTCCTGGAACGAATAATTCGTCAATTCCGGTGGAACGATCTGAAACCCCGCATAAACGCAGGCGATAATGACCAGAAATCCTAGCAATGCTTTAACGGTTCCCATGTCCCACAATCCGCCCAGCGGGACCGGAAACTACCCTAACCCGTCCTGCCGAGCAACTCCCGAAAAGACTCCACAACTGCGCCGATCCTAACATCGCGCACTTCCCGAGTCGAACGTAAAACGACCTCCACAGTACCTTCGGTAACCTTGTTCCCCACCGTGATTCTAAAGGGGATACCCACCAAATCCGCATCCTTGAACTTCACTCCCGGCCGTTCGTTCCGGTCATCCAGGATCACGTCGAAGCCCGCCGCATCTAGCTGCTTCGCGATGTCCTCCGCCGCCGCCCGCACCGCCTCGTCCTTCACATTGACCGGCGCCACCACAATCTCAAACGGCGCAATCGACGGCGGCAGCCAGAACCCGCTCTCATCATTGCTCTGCTCCACCGCTGCCGTCAGGATCCGCTCAATCCCAATCCCGTAGCACCCCATGATCGGCATCACTTCCTTGCCGTTCTTGTCGAGCACCCGCGCACCCATCGACTCCGAATACCGGTACCCCAGCTTGAAGATGTGCCCAATCTCCACTGCAGTATCAATCCGCAACGCCTTCTCGCAGTTCGGACACCCTTCTCCGGCTGTCACTGCCCGCAAATCCACATATGCCGTCGGATGAAAGTCCTTCCCCGGCGTGATGTTCTTCAGGTGATAGTCCTCTTGATTGGCGCCCCCAATCAGATTCACGCGCCCCTCGAGCGCCTTGTCGACGAACAGCACCGCCTTGTCCGCATCCTTCTTGCGATCGCGCGCCCACTCAATCCCCACCGGACCCAAATATCCCGCCGGAGACTTGAACAACGCCTTGATCTCACTCTCCTCCATCGGACGCGTCGCCCCGCCCACCGCGCCATTCAGCTTGGCCTCGTTCAGTTGATGATCCCCACGCATCAGCACAACAATGCCGCGCAGCTTGGTCTTGCCCGTCTTCTCATCCTTCTCCTCTGCCATGTAGGCCAGAGTCTTGATCTTGTTCTTCGGCGACACGCCCAGAAACCGCGCCACGTCCTCAATCGTCTTCTGGCCGGGCGTATGCACCAGCAGCGGCGCCCCATCGCCTTCGCTCGCCAGATCCGCCACCGCCTCCAGCTTCGAAGTCGCCTTCTCCATGTTCGCCGCGTAATTGCATCCGTCGCAGCTCACAATCTGATCTTCCCCGGCCGGAGTCCGCACCATAAACTCATGCGACTCCTTGCCGCCCATCGCTCCCGAGTCCGCCTCGACCACCATGTACTTCAACCCGCACCGGTCAAAAATCCTGCAATAAGTGTCGAAGTGTTTCTTGTAAGAAACATCCAGCCCCGCCGCGTCGATGTCGAACGAGTACGCGTCCTTCATCATGAACTGCCGCACCCGCAACAGCCCCGACCTCGGCCGCGGTTCATCGCGAAACTTCGGCGCAATCTGATACCAGATCTGCGGCAGCTGCTTGTAACTCCGCAGATCCTTCAAGGCGATCGAAGTCATCACTTCTTCTTCCGTCATCCCCAGCGCCAGGTCCGCTCCCTTGCGGTCCTTCAACCGGAACAGGTTTTCCCCCATCAAAGCCCACCGCCCCGACGCCTCCCAAAGCTCCCGCGGATGCAGCGCCGGCAAATAAAACTCCTGCCCGATCTTGTCCATCTCCTCGCGCACAATGCGCATGATCTTGTTAAACGACCGGTTGCCGAGAAAAAGGTAAGAGTAGATCCCCGCCGCGAGCTGACGAATATACCCCGCCCGCACCAGAAACTTATGCGACGCGACCTCGGCATCCGCCGGCGCCTCGCGCAAGGTAGGAATAAAACTTTCAGACCATCGATGCATAGTTGAGTTCTCTTTGGAAAGTAGAATTGATGATTGTAAATGATTGAAGCCGGGCCACTCACGTGGGGACAGCCGCCCTCGGCTGTCCGCCGAGCGCAGCTCGGCAAGGTTTAAAAGCCAAATGATGATCCAGTGCTCATGGATCTTCGGAGGGGTCGAAGGAACGAAAGGACCTTCTTAGAAAGTTCTAATCACACAAGGCGACCAGGTTGCCTCAGCAATGGCGCCGCGCGAGAAACGTCGGCACGCCGCGGCACCGGAGCAATCGTGAAACACGGAATTCTTCTCGCCTCGGTTTTAACGCTTCTCGCCTTCCTAGTTAGCACGATACCGAGCAGCTGCCAGGAGGCGGTGCCTCCTTCCCCGGAATCAAATAACACTGGCTTGCCGAATGCCCCCTCCGTAACAAAGGCCACTACATGCACGGAAGAAAATGGCAAACCGTGCCCCGAGTGGGTGCATAAGTTGATTGGGCAGTATCCCCCGTTGCCAGAATCGGCGACGCCACAGCCCGAGCGAAACCCTTCCTCCGTGCACTTCTGGACATATCGAGGCTCGCAAGATCCACCCCTGCGAACAAATAAACAGGTTTTCCATTCGAAGATATTCCTCGCGGCACACGTTGGCGGAGCGGTCGCCATGATCGTGGCCTGCCGCTCAAAAAACTCTGGAGAAGATTGGGGATCCGAGGTGCCCGCGGTTGCCGCAATGTTTGGGATGGACTACCTGCAGTTCCGTTTTGTGGGCGGCCCGAACGCCGTAGGACCCGCCATTTACGAGATGATCCACTACAGCCGAGCGAGCACGCGATGATCACTTGCTCAGACCTGACTTGCTAACCGAAGACCCGCGACACTACCTGTCGAGCCAAAACTCGAAGCCGTAGGTGACGGCCCCAGAATCCCCTGTCTGGGCATGCCGCTATCCCGCTAACTGCCGCAGAATCTCTTTCCCCAGCTTCTGCGCCTCGCCAAAAAACTTCTGATACTCCAAAAACAGCCGGTTCAGCTCCAGCGACTTGTCCGCCGACAGATGCTTGCGCAGCATCATGTCCCGCACATGCACCGGGTTCGGCAAGGTAGCGTCCTCATTCAACTCTTCCAGCGCGGTCTGGGGATCATAGTGATACATGGAAGATATTGTAGCTCGCAGTCCACATCGCACGCCCGACCGTAGCGCCGGCGTCCCGCCGGTTGTCGGGAGGGCATCCCCGCCCTCCCACCCTGCAGCGCACACCGACCTATACCAATTCCGTACTCCACAGATCGTGCAAGTGCACAATCCCCCGCAGCCTCCCGACGCCGTCCACAACCATCAGCGACGTAATCTTCTTCTCCTCCATCAAAGCCAGCGCAGTCGCAGCAAACTCCCCGCCAGAAATCGTCTTCGGATCCCGCGTCATCGCTTCTCCTGCTGTCAGATCCATCACATCCTTCCCCCGCTTCTCCAGCAACCGCCGCAAATCTCCATCGCTGACGATCCCCACCAACCGCTCCCCCTCCACCACCGCCGTCACGCCCAGCTTCTTGCGCGACATCTCATAAATCACATCCGGCATCTTCGTCGAAGGCTTCACCCGAGGCAGCGCCTCACCCGTATGCATCAACGACTCCACCCGCGCCAACCGCTTCCCCAACTTCCCCCCCGGATGCAAGTTGGCAAAATCCTCTTCCTGAAACCCGCGCCGCTCGCTTAAGGTCACCGCCAGCGCATCTCCCAAAGCCAGCATGGTCGTAGTAGAAGCCGTCGGCGCCAGCCCCAGCGCACAAGCTTCCTGCGCAATCGAACAATCCAACGCCACCTCCGCCGCCGCCGCCAAAGTCGAAATTGCCTTGTTGGTGTATGTAGCGCGGGCGCCCCCGCCCGCGTCCGTCGCCGCAGGCAACGGAGTCTTTGCTCCGGGTGCCCCATTTCTCGCGCGTCCTTTGCGCGAGAAGTGGGGACTTCTATTGCCCGATCTCACGGAAGAGGCTGCCCCACCCTTCGGGCCTTTCGAAGGGTGGGAATCCCGACCGGAGGCGTCCCCGCAAATCTCATCCCCCGTCATCGCAATCAACGGCACTCGCAACCTCTTGATTGTCGCCAGCAGCGCCAGAATCTCCTCCGTCTCGCCCGAAGCCGATAACGCCAGCACCACATCCCCCCGCACCACCATCCCAAGATCCCCGTGCAGCGCCTCCACCGGATGCAGATACAACGCCGGAGTCCCCGTAGAACTCAACGTCGCCGCAATCTTCCGTGCAATCAGCCCGCTCTTCCCCATCCCCGTCACCACCACGCGCCCCGCGCACCCATACAGCAAATCCACCGCGTGCTGAAACGCCTCCGCCATCGAACCGCCAATCCGGTCCGCCAGCGCCCGCAAGGCCTCCGCCTCAATGCGCACCACATTCTCGCCAGTATTTTTCATGCTCAGGGCATTTCCAGAAAGAAGGATGTTAGCACGCACGAAAAGCCTGGAAGAGAGAACTGGACGAGAGAGGGTGGAAGAGCGGCCCTTGTAGGGCCGCGAAAGCGCTCATGTGATCGGGCCTTAGCCCCCCGGGTTGTGACTCCTCAGAAATGATCCTCCCCAGGCGGCGTCGTCGTCGCCGTCGTCTTCTGCCCCAACACCGCCAGCCCCCGCGCCTGGATCACTCGATCCCACGGCCCCGCCTGCCAATTGTCCCGCGTCTTCGTCACAAACCGCCACGGCGGTAGCGCCAGCATCAGATTCTTCCCCGTGGAATGCACATACGGTTCATACATCGACCGCAACCTCGCGAGCTTGTCCCGCCCGTACTCATCGCTTCGCAGCCGCAGTCCGGCCGCCGCCAGCGCATCCCGCAACGCGGTCAAGTCCGCCTCCGGCAACCGGTCCGCCGCCGTGGCATCATATTTCGCATTCACCACCTGCGCCAGATCCACCGCCGCATGACGCGCCATGGCAAACGTCAACTTTGCCTGTCCCGGTTGCACTCCTTCAATCCCCGTCAGCACCAGCGAGGTCACATCCAGCATGGTCGTCAGCGCGCCCACCCACGACTGATTACTATGCTGCGACCGGAAAAACGTCAGCACCGGATACGAAATCTGGCTCTCCAGCAACTCTCCCGCCCAGCGCTCCCATTCCCGCAAGACTTCATCGAGAACTTTCTGATCCACTCCCGGATCTTCCGACCTCCCCGCCAACCTCACCAGCAACTCCACCGCCGACGGAGGCGATCCCGCCCGCGCATCCAGCATCGAAATCTGAATCTCCCGCCGCGAAAACGACGCATACACGACTGGGATATACCCAATCACCACGCCCAAAAACGCAAACCCCATCCCCGCTTCGAACACCGAAAGCGCCCGCGACGCGCCCGAAATCGGCACAATGTCGCCGTACCCCAACGTGAAAAATGTCTCCCCACTCTGATAAAGAATCCGGCCAAACGTGATCGGCTCCTTCCCCAGTTGCTCGTGTGCCCCAATGCCGTGCTGGATCAGTGCAAATCCCAGAATCAGCCCCGCGGCCCAGAATCCCAGCAGCAGAATCAGCGACAGCGGCCCGAAGTATCCCAGAAAGTTCTGCTGCCGCGAGGCCGTCTTGATGTGCCGCGCAACATTCCTCCACGGAATCCAGGTCTGCCGGTAGAACCACGCTGTCAGCTTGAAATGCCGCGTCACCCGCCGCGGCAGCACCACGGTCTCAAACGCATCCAGCAATACCACCCAAATGATGACGACGCCAAACACCGCCGTCACCACACTGCCATGCGAATTCACGAGGACTGTCGAAGCACGAAACATTGGGATGTAGATGCGGTGGGAAGAGTATCAGATTCGGCGCTCGCCCAGACACCTGTTGAAGTCGAGACGATGCGGGTGCCCCATCCTAAGCCGCGTTCTTTGTGGCTTAGGGTGGGGATTTTGACTTCGCCTACTGTGGCTTGGTCGCTGGCGGCTGCGGCGCCGGAGCCTGCGTCTGCCCCGCAGCAGGCTTGGCCGTTGTCGGCGTCGTCGTAGTCGGCTTCGCCGCCGGCTTCTTCTTCACGGCCGGCTTCTTCGGCGGCTCGTTATCGTCCACCACAATCTTCTTCGCCGGAGCCACCGGAACTGCCGCCTGCGCCGTCTTCAACTCCTCGCGCAGCCGCACAATCTCGGCTTCCTTGGCAGCCGATATCGTTTCCATCCGCTGCGCCAGTTGTTTGCGCGCGCTTTCAAAGCCGCTCAAATCGTTGGCTAGCGCCTGCTGCTCGTCCTTCGATCCCAGTTGCTGTGTGCCTTCCGCCACTGACCCGACTACGTCACACAGGGCATCCAGATTGCGGTAGAGCTTGAAAGTCCCCGGGAGATCCTCGGGGGCCGTCCGCAATTGTGAAATGATATCTGGCAGAGTGCCTTGCAGATTGCGCTGAATCGAATCCACCGCGGCCAGTGCGTCCTTCTTCCCTGCGTTGCTGGTCTTCCAGTGCTCAATCCGCAGCTTCACCAGGTCGGCCTGCGTGTTCTTGGCAGTCGCTTCCAGTTGCGCCAGCAGCCCGTTCAACTGTGTCACCGAAGCGTACGAAACCGGCTGGCCACTCTGCGTGTTCGCCGCAGCCGCAGTCGGCGCCGGCCCGGACTGGCCCACGGCAGCAGTCAGGCACAATAAAGAAGATAGGAAAACCGACAGAAGAGAAGTTCGTTTCATTGTTTGGGGCGTTGGCGCTCGCGAGCAACAGCATACTATATCAGCCATCCCCCCGTTCATCGGGTGAATCCTCGACAACCCTGCGGGTCGCATTTCACCCACTATGGGGCGTCATCCTGACGGAGCCGTTTTCAGGCGGAGGAAGAGCCTGCCCTGAGCGAAGTCGAAGGGATCTCGCGCGTCCTTTGCGCGACAGGTGGGGATTTCACGGCCCGAGCGCACCCAAAGCCTGTGGTTGGGTCCGTACAACCACCATTGGCGAAGGCAACTCCAACAGATGATAATGAGGTAATCTCATGTCCCGCCGCCCGCACCCGCGTTCCCGCCATCAATTCCGCGCTGTGATCCTTATTCTGACCGCATTCCTATTCTTCCCTCGCCCCTCTCCAGCCCAGGATCTCGCCCGCCGCCTTATCCTCAAAGACGGCTCCTACCAATCCATCACCAAATATGATGTTAAAGGCGATCGCGTCCGCTACTTCAGCGCCGAGCGTGATGACTGGGAGGAACTCCCCACCTCGCTCGTCGACTGGCCCGCCACCGAGAAATACGAGAAGGAACGCGCCGCCGGATCATCTGTCCCCGAAGCCGCCCAGCTCGACAAGGAAATCGAGCAGCAGAGCGAACGCGAGGAAGCCCAGCTCCCGCAAGTCGCCCCCGGCCTCCGCTTACCCGAAGATTCAGGCGTGTTTCTCCTCGACAGTTTTCAAGGCGAATCCCAAATCGTCGAAGTCCAGCAGACCGTCGGCGACGTCGTACGCAACACCAAAGCCAACATCCTGCGCGGCGCCATCAATCCCATCGCCGGCATGAAACAATCCATCGAACTCGATGGCGCCCATTCTCCCATCCAGGCTCACGTCGACTTCCCCGCGCTCTATATCAAGATCGACGACGACCCCGCCCACCCCGACCAACCCGCACCCAAAGATTCCACCCGCTCGGCACAAGCTCCCCAGCAGCCGCAACAACCCGAGGGACCGGTCGTCCCCTTCGACCGCTTCCGCATCGTCCGCATGGAGGTTAAAGGCGGCAAGCGAATCGTTGGCGATGTCAAGCGCCAGGTCACCGGCAAAATCAGCCAGGAGCAGCACGTCGCCAAGACCACGATCACCCGCGTCAGCGGCGGCTGGCTAAAACTTACCCCCACCGAAGGTCTCACCCCTGGAGAATATGCGCTGGTTGAAATGATGGGAAAGGATGGTACGACAGGCAGCGAGAGCATGAACCTCTACGTCTGGGATTTCGGCGTCAACCCCAAAGCCCCCGCCAACCACAACCCCTGGAAGCCCATCGCCCCAGAGCCGAAACCAGCCCCGAAACCAGACTCAGACGCAAGTCCAAATTAAATCGGAAGACAGCAATACGACCGCGACGAAAGAACTCTCGGCGCTCGAACCTACGAAGCCTCGGAGCACGACCTTACAAAGGCTCGGAGCACGCAAGCCGAGGGCCAGAAAGTGCGCAAGCCGCGGAGCGGCGAAACAATTTAGCCCAGCGCTTCAGCGCTGGGTAGACTCTTGCAAGAACGAGTCCCGGAGGGACGAAACAAAATGACGCTCCGTACGGAAAATCCTGAACCCGAGGAAAATTAGCCGCGCGCTCTATCAAGATGCCGCCTCTAGGCTACCGGTGCCAGCCTCATAGGCTCAGCCGCACCTTCCCGCCGCGCCTCCATAAAAAATCGGCCCTCTGCGCGGCGAAAACTCTCCGCCGTAAAGCCTGGCGCGTCGCAAGACAATCCGCATTCCGGCTTCGGTCTGACAACTCTCGACCGCTTTGCCAAGAGAAATCACTCCGCCGGAAAAATGAAGAATCAGCCCGTTGAAAAATACGAAGGCGCGGTAGAGGCTCGGCTTGGGTTTGGGAAAGGCCGTTCTGAATTCGCTCCAGGTGAAACTGGGAGCATGCAGGCTCACCTTCAACCACCCGCCCGGAACCAGCACCCGGTGCAGTTCCGCCAGAGTGCGCGGGATGTGCATGTACGGCAAGGCGCCATTGCAGAACACGCCGTCAACACTGCCGTCAGGCAGCGGCATATCCTCGCCTCGTGCGCAAAGGTAATGCCATCCGCGGGTGCTGTACTTCAGATTGGCTGCTTGTACTCGATCTCTCTGCAGGTCAATCCCGATGATCCGGAAGTTCTCCACCTGCAATCCGAGACTCCGCCACGAATCCCCGGTACCACATCCAAGATCGAGAATCCGCTCCATCTGAGATCGCTCTCCAGCCAAGCCCGGAAACAGCCTATCCCACAATGCCAGAGCGCGCAATCAGAGTCTGGAGTCTTCTCGAAGTTATGATGGGAAATAGAAGGTTAATGGACATCGCCACAAACTCGCGGAGGCACAACCGCAACTTTCAACCCCGAAAGGGTTCGAAGCTTGAAAGCTGAAATGAGAGGTGAGAGGTGAGAGGTGAGAGGGCTTTATAGGGCTAACTAAGAGCTGAGTACTGAGTACTGAGTACTATTCCTTCAACATCCCTCTCTGCGCGATCCCAATATTGTCCCGCGACGAATTCTTCACCACGTACATCATCCCATCCGCCTGCCGGATCACATCATGCGCCGTGCGCGCGTCATGTGGATACGTCGCCAGCCCAATCGACGCCCGCACATTCAGATTCAATCCCTCATCGCGGCAGAAACAACTGGCCCGCAGCGCATCGCGCAACCGCCTCGCCACCACCAGCGCCTGATCTTTGCTGGTCTGCGGCAACAGCACCACAAATTCATCTCCGCCATAGCGAAACGCGAAATCAATCAACCGCAACTGCGCCTTCACCAGATACCCAATCTCGGCCAGCAACTTGCTCCCAATCAAATGTCCATGCGTGTCATTGACCGACTTGAAGTGATCGAGATCGATAAACAGCACGCTGAATTCGTATCCAAATCGCGACGACCGGTAGACCTCGGTCTCCAGCGTCTTATACAGATGCCGCGCGTTATACAGCCCCGTGCAGTCATCGGTGATCGTCAGTTCCTGAATCTTCTCCACCCACCGCGCGTTCTCAATCGCAATCGCTGCGTAGTCGCACAGTGATTGCAGAAAGAACAGCTCCGGCTCCTTGAACCGCTCCATGTCGACGTTCACCAACTGGATCACGCCCAACACGCGCAGCTTCGACCGCAGTGGCACGCAGATCACCGACCGCGTCTCCCACTTCGTGGCATCGTCCACCCGGCTCGCAAAAAACGGATCCGACCCCACATCCGGCACCACGCGCGCCTCGCCGTGTTTCGCGACCCAGCCCGCGATCCCCTCGCCCACTTTCAGCCGGACATTCTTCAGCGCCTCGGCCTTATCGCCCACCGCGATCGCAAAATAAAGTTCCTCGCGCGCCTCGTCCACCATCAGCAGCGACCACGTATCCGGGCGGAAATATTCCGCCATCTTTTCCATGATGGTCTGCAGAATGGAATCGAGATCCAGCGACGACGTCAGCGCCTTCGCCACATCGTGAAAGATCGTCAGTTCCTGGTTCTGGCGCGTCAATTGAGTGCCGGCCTCAGGCATGCAGAGAATACCGTTGTCCTCACTAGAAGGGTGGCGTTCCAAAAATTATAAGCGTCACTTTCGTACACGGGCAATGAACGTTGGTAACAGGAACCCTAAAGCCAACGGGATGAATCGTTTCCAGCCCAAATAACGCAGTGGCGGCACCGCATAGATGCGACCCTCGTATGGATCTTATACTTCGGGTGGATCTTATGGTCGCGTGGAGCACAACTCGTGTGGAGCGGACACTCCTGTCCGCTGCCTTTGACTTTGCTATTGAATGTAGCGTCACTCCGCGGCCTTCAACTTCTTTGTTCCATGTGGCGCGGGCGCCCCCGCCCGCGGCTTTTGCCCTTGCTGTTGGTTTCCTTCGCCGTGGTTTCCCCCGGGCGAACAGGCTTAGCCGCAGCGCGGCGAAACAATTTAGCCCAGCGCCTCAGCGCTGGGGTGGCTTGCAGAAAAATGGAAACAAGTCCCGGAGAGGGACGACACAAATTCGCGACCATCCACGCCCGATGCCATCTGAAAAGCACGACATCTCTCCCTGAGAGGCGTAATCTTAACTGTGAGCATGTACATGAACAACCGAACAACTCGCGCCCTGTCGTCAATTCTGTTTGCTGCCGCCCTGTCGCTCCCGTCCATCGCACAAACTCCCGCTCCTCCCGACCCCAAATCCGTCCCCGTCGTCGACGGCGCCATCGGCACCTGCTCCTACGACTTCACCGTCACCGACAGCGCCAAACCCGTCTACGCCGCCAAAATCAAAGTCCACATCGCCTACGGATTCATGTACGCTCGCAAGCTCGACCTCGAAGTCGGCACCAACTCCGACGGCAAAGCCCGCTTCACCGGACTCCCCGAACGCACCAAGCGCGGACTCTTCTTCGAAGCCTCGGAAGCCGACCGCACCGCCACCGCCTTCGTCGATCCCGCCACCACCTGCAAATCCCAATTCACCGTCGTCCTGAGGAAAAAGCCCTGAGTTCTCCGGGAAGGCATCATCCGTACTGACAAAGTCTCCTACCCATAAACGTGCCTCCGTCATCCCGACCGGAGCCGTTCTTCAGGCGAAGGGAGGGATCTCGCGCCCACTCCGGTTACCCACCTCTAGACCTCTTGGCAGTGGCAACCCCGCGTCGCTTATCCTATGATGTTTCCGTCATCCTCGGTAAACCAACGTGGGCGAATTCGGCGACAAATTCCGCAAGGCACGCGAGAAGAAAGAGCTCTCGTACGATGACGTCTCCAACGTCACCAAGATCGGCTCGCGCATGCTCCAGGCCATCGAAGAAGAGCACTTCGACCTGCTCCCGGGCGGCGTCTTCAACAAGGGATTCATCCGCGCCTACGCCAAGCATCTCGGACTCAACGACGAAGAAGCCGTCACCGACTACCTCGCCTGCCTCCGCCAGGCGCAGATCGACGCCCACGAAGTCTGGGAACCCGCACGCCCTCGCGCTGCCGCGCCGCAACCGCGCCCCGCGGTGCCCGAAAGGCGACGCCCCGTCGAGCCCAAACTTCCGGCCGTGAAAGCACAAACCCCGGCACAGGTCGAAGAACTCCCCGAACTGCAACTTCCCCGCGCCGAAGACGTTCGCCCGAGCCGCAAAGATTTCGGCGACAGCTCCTCCGAAATTCCGTGGAGAATCATCGCCGTCGCCGCCCTCGTCATCGTTCTCGGAATCATTCTCTGGACGCGCCGCTCCCACAACACCAACACCGCTGCCGCCAGCGCGCCTCCTGCAAAAACTGTGCAGGCGAGCAACCCATCGGCTACGCCGCTGCCCGCGTCCACGCCAGCACCCGCGAATCAGCCGCCGCAAACTTTGTCCACCGCCGCGACTCCGGCGCACTCTCCCAATCCGAATTCGCAGCCGCCGCAAACCATGCCACCCGCAACAACTCATCCACCCAACGCGGCTCCAACCAGTTCCCCGTCCTCTGACCCAGACGACAAGAACGATGTAACCGTTCGCTCCTTCGCCAAGCCAACGCCCAAAACACCAGAAAAATCCGCGCCCACCTTCTCGCTGGTGATCCGCGCCACCGAAACCTCCTGGATTTCCGTCCTCGCCGACGGCCAGACCGTCAGCCAGGAAACCCTCATCGCCCCCGCCCACGCTTCCATCCGCGCCAACCACGAAATCGTCGCCCGCATCGGCAACGCCGCCGGCGTCACCTTCCTCTGGAACGGCCAGGAAATCCCCGCCGACGGTGCCGAAGCCGAAGTCAAAACCTTCATCTTCGACTCCACCGGTATGCGCGTAGTCCCTTCAACCCAACCCGCCCCCAACAATTAGCTTCCCGATTGTTATGAGGAGTCACCGTCAGGTAAGCGAAGTCATCGTTCTAAATTGGGGTTGTCATCCTGACGGACCCGTCTTACGACTTTGTTTTTAGAAGGTGTCATCCTGACGGAGCCGTTCTTCAGGCGGAGGAAGGATCTCGCGGAAGGATGCCCCTATGTTGCGGAAAAAACTACAAATGCCTGCACCACCGTGGAAGAAGCGGCCCTTCCCAGGGCCGCGCAACCATGTGCACTCAGTGTGGGATTTACCCGATGAGAAATGTCGTTTACCCGCTTCGACGCCTGTTCATCAGCTTCGAGCCGCCGCCGACCACCCGACTACAGCCGGGTCGGTTAGTGTAACGGCTGATAGCAACAATCTCCGCAAGGCCTGCACTATACTGATCGTTTCGCAATTGGGCACTCACGATGGTTTCGTCACTTCTCATAGGACTGATGGGCTTGGTGGTAGTTGTGGGACTAGCTGTGCTCCTATTGTATTTGCGAGACAGAATTGCTAAAGCCCACGGCAAGACTGTGGCGCAGGTCCAAGCCCGTTTTGCCGCAATTCTCCAATTTCGATCAACACTTCAATACTGCATTCCGGGCGTGCTGACGATTGTATTTGGGATCTTCTGGGTGCTAGATCGGAGCCGTCAGCACGAATCGGACTGGTGGATAGGACTGCCATTCATTCCTGCTGGGTGGTTGCTGATCCTTCTTCTCGCCCGCAGAAGCTGGCGTCGTTACCTCGAACTTCAGCAAATCGCTGAAAAAGGCCAGACTGACGCTAGAGGCATCGGCTCGACCCCACCCAAGATCGGGTGACTGTTGCAAAATCTCTATTACACTCGGAACCTCCTCGCCAGGAGTTTTCTAGCCGGGTTCGCGTCGCCAAGAATTCATAAGTAGGGCGTAGAATTCACGACGCGGGAAGAAGTTGTCTTCATTCGAGGATACATAGCCTATGACAGACTGGTTCGCGCGCCCCGTCCTGCACGTGGCGGACGTTGAGGCCTCGCTCCGCTTTTACGTT
>PLBY01000094.1:0-43457 GCA_003134655.1 Acidobacteriaceae bacterium | reverse complement strand
TACCGGCTCCTGGTGGTCGATGATCCCGACGGCAATCAGCTCTTCTTCAACTACCCGGCCGAGACTCCATCCGGCAAGACCGTTTAGAGATGAAACGTAATCGCCCAGTCGCTCTAGGAGTTGCTCTGGGTTGGCCCTTTCGCCGGTCCAGCGAACAAAAGGCGCAAGCTTGTGATAAGGCCTGGTTACGTCACTTGCGCTGGGAACTCCGGGACTTTCATTGGGGTCTAGACTATTTGAAGTGATTGACACTCAGAGGACTGATACCGCCCGTCGATTTCGAGCCATGCTGCGCTGGGTGGCGCGACTCCTTTTCATAGCGATTGTTGGTAGCTGGCTCTTCTTGTATATCGACTCCGTCTATCAGCGTCGGCGCGCCGAGTCCCTGTTTGCGGACTTGAGATCCCTTGACTTCTCGACCGCTGGCTTTACTGAAGTTCGGGACATCATGGTTCGTAACGGTGGCACCACGATGAAGAGGAGGGACCAGGATACGTGCACGCCGCGGGATTGCTATTTTGTGTTGCAGATCATGAGTCAGCTTCCACGGATTCCGCTACTAGGCAGAAAAGCAATATTTTTGTATACGATTCTTCCTTATATCGGGGTCCGTTCGTGGGTTGTCGGTGCGAGTTTTGAAGTTCGAGACGGAAAGCTCTATATGAGCGGCATGGGTGTCTGGGAATATAGGATGGAACGTGTAGACTGGAGTCCCTATCGGCAGATGGTTCCCCTTACATATGGAGTCGAGACTCAGAGAGACGCGGCGAGCTTTAAGAACGGCCCGTGCAGCAGTCAGGAATACCAGGTATGGGTTAGTCACGGTGTTTTCAAGTTTCCCTCAGAGGGGCTCGACACTTGCGTTGTGCAGTCCGCCGGTACGTCCGTGAAGCGGGCGTTTGATGTTCACCTGAGCTGTCTCAACAACCCTTTCCGCAACTGTAGATTCGACGAACTCGCACCATCGGCATGGGCTGACTATTCCGCGATGGATGGGACAGGCACTCGTAACCCGCAGAACTAACCTTGAGTAGCCTTGTAAAGAACCGCTTGGCTTTGACGGTGGTTGGCGAAACATCCCCATTACGCTCAAAACCCTTCAATGAGCGAATGGCCTGTTAGCAACACTTGACCTCTGCTTTTGTGTCGCTGGCGATCAGATTTTCTCCCCTGGTTCCCAAGGCCGTACAAAGAGAACTAACTCTCCCGGTTTTGGAACGCCGGAAGCTTTGCCGCAATGATTGGGTTGCGTGATCGTCTCAACTACGCCGGTAGCAAGTATCTCGCTAACTTTGAAGTCATTGTGAACAAGTCCACCCCGTTCATCTCCACAATTCACGTACCCGTCCGTGTTGTGTACAAGAATCACAGCGTCTCTGCTGATGTTGAGCGATGCAATCCCATATTTGTCGGTGCGCACCGATATCTCACGGTAATCAGCGTGATTCTCAAACCCGACTTGCTCATTCTTCATAGGACGTCCGGTTCGACCGTCGATCAGCTTTATGTGGATTAAAACCGTTGAGTTCTGGGCCTGTACGATCAACACTACAAGGCACAGTGTTAAATAAAGCATGCCCCATCTCGTCACTGTCGGTCCCTCCAAGGGATTGTAAACGTTCGTCCATGAAAACTAGCGTTGGTCCGTTGTCGTTAAATCTCTATTACGCTCATCATGGTGGCATCACGCTTTCGCCGCTACCCCGCCTGCTCCTTCGAGGTTAGCCCCCGAGGGGTCACCCCCTCACTTCAGCGAACTAAGCCCCGGCTGCAGCCACGAAAACAGGAACCCCGACCACTCCGGAAACAGCTGCGTGATCAGCCCCAGTACCGGCGCCGCACCGTACCCTACGACCTTGAACCAGAACTCGGACCCCAGTTCTCCCGGATTCGTGTTGGTCACATGACTCAAAGTGGCGTCGCGATGCATATCCGCGTAGACAAAGACCACCACCGCGCCGAACGCACCAAATAAAGAAAGCAGAACTCCGCTCAGCAACGGCCGCGGATCAAACGGATAGCTCGACACCGCAAACGTCGCGGCCACGAACAGATACACGCCCCCCAGCACGATCGTCCGGATCCGCCCCAGCAGGTTTTGCGCGTACCCCAAATATGTCAGGCATACCAGCTCTTCCGCATTGCGGATCAGCTCATTCCGCGACGGCGCCGGACCCAGTCTGCGATCGTCATCGCACTTGTCGTCAGGATCAACCTGGATGAGGGAGCGCTTTTCCACTCGTGAGGCCGGTATCAGAAGTTCGGTCAGGACGACTCCCGTGGTCTTGGCAACCTGTTTCTGGAATGCCTCAAAGCCCTGCAAACCCGCCGCCCTCGGATCGTTGTAGTTCTTGGAATACCACTCTGCAAATCTCAGCCCAGCCCCCTGAGTCGCTTCGACGGAGGTGCGACAGACGTCGACCCCGGCAAATGCCGCGTGCTCTGCGCTGTCCCCGGGGACAGTGAACAGACTCAATGACCTGTGTAGATGATTCAAACACTCCAGCTGCCGCGACAACAGCTTGTACCGCACGTCGAGCACGTTTCCGCTCATCTTCCAGACGCTGCCCCACGAAAATCCGTGCAGCGCCCCCAGAGTCCGGCGCATCGCCAGCCGGTCGAGAAACACCAGAAGCTGCCGGGTGCTGCTCCAGGTTCGCCAAATCTGCCAGGCTTCCACCAGAATCAGGCTGAAATAAAAGTCCAGCCAGAAGCAATAAATCAAGGCATACTTCCTCGCCCCCAGACTGCGAACTGGCACATCGTTCACCAGGCAAGCCACCAGCAACGCGAAGCCAGCGAACAACGCCAGCATCAGTTTCACGTTGTCCCATGCGAGCGGAGTCGCGATACGTTCCGCGGGCTTCGCAGCGTTTTCCTGACTGAACATTGTCAGCTTCAACTCATCTTTCGCCCCAGGGACCTTGATTCCAAGCGTTGAGATCGGCGGAAGGCAGGGACGATCAGGCCCGAACAAAGCGAGCCCGTGCAGGGCGTACCAAAACCACATATAGAGTCCCATCGTCATCGACAGGAATGGAACGATGGGCGACACGCCGCTCGTCAGATGCATCGAGCGCCAGTACACAAAGGCGCGACTCGC
The DNA here is from genome assembly GCA_003134655.1 of Acidobacteriaceae bacterium. Lineage (GTDB taxonomy): Bacteria > Acidobacteriota > Terriglobia > Terriglobales > Acidobacteriaceae > Sulfotelmatobacter. Next base: position 40,354 of record PLBY01000094.1, on the reverse strand, counting down.
CAGCAAAAAAGCGCCCTCCAGCGGTTGGATCCAGGTGCGAAAGAACGCCCCCACCAGTAGGCCACAGAGCACCAACGAAAAACCTATCCGCCAGGCGGAACTCGTCACCATTCTGCGCGCATACCCGTTCAGCCTTCTCGTCACGATGATGTTCGCAACCATTCCGATACCAGCCACGACGCATACCAACACCACGACATTCCACACCGCCACGGTATTCGTAGGAGGACTTGGCACCGCGGAAAACAGTCCACAGCCCCATCCCGTCAGCAGGGCCATCTGCGCGATCAGGTAACTGCTAATCAGCACCAGCCCCGTGTGCCGGCGACCAGCCGTAGCAAAATGCGCGCGGAATGCCGGCTTCGCCGTAAACGAGGCGAACCGGCAGCACAGAGCGTGAAACACCGCGAATCCACATAATGCGACGAACAACACCTTCATGCTGCGCGGGATCGGGGGCCATCGATGCGCAGCATCGATCAAGCCTTGAGGCTGCATGTCGATGGCTGCATTTTCCGCCCAATCCCGATCTCCGGGATGCGCCGGCAGCGTGTGGTCGTTCAATACCGCCAATGGCCATGTGCCGTTTCTCGTGATCACTGAGAGCCACACCGGAGGCCGGCAGCGCCACCCCGGCGAGTCCGGATCGCACGGCTGCGACTCCGTCCAATAGGGTGGAGAGTAATCCGGCAGTGGCGCAAACGCTTGCTTGGAGATCGCACGGCACCAAAGGGGCGGTACAAAAACTTTATCTTTACCGCTAAGGCCCTCATCGCTAAATTTGCAGTTGAGCGGTGGCGTCTCGCCGCTCGCTCGCGCCAGAGACTGCAGCAACAAACGCGAAGCGATGTAGGTACCTTCAGTCGAATTTTCAGAAAACACTCGGTGCGAATGTACGTCATACCTTGGCAACGCCGTCCAGTCTCTCGCCCAGGAGAACAACGGATACGTCGACAGGGTCATCACCCCGCTGAGTGCCATCGCATCCTGCCCTCTTTGGAAGAGGAGGTCGGAATTGTCGATCACCACCCGCGCTTCCGGATAGTCGCGCCGCAGAAAATTCGCCAGGAACAGCGGATCCAACGTGTTGCTGCTGCGCAGAACCACATACTGCGCATGGTGCGCCCTCAGGGCCTCCACAATCCCCAGCAATTGCGCTTCCTGGGACAGCGGCGTTTGGTTCCCCGCGTATGTCCGCACCGTGTCGTGTTGCTCGCCTCCCGGATCTGCCAGGTCGGTGGGCAGACTCTTGCGCTGAGTACTGTCCTGATTCTGTTGCGCCGTTGCCGTACTGAACATCGACTGGCTCTGGTAGGCGGCTCGCAGCGTTGAGATATCCCGGGGATAGTAAATATTGGTCGCTTCGGAGCAGATGCTGACATCGCGCCGGTTGTCATCCTTCGCCACGATGTTGCCATATGCCGTTTCATCCTCGGATAGAATCGCTACGTTCCTCACATTCAGGGTTCCGTCCGGTTGTCTCCCCACCCACCAGCAGAACCGGTCCAGAACGGTCTCGTCATCCTGAAGAAAGCTGCGGAAATCAACTCCCGTCGTCTGCGCAAACTGCCGGCCCCCCTCCCTGCTGGTGGCACTTCCGGTATAGATGGCGAGGCCTGCGCCTCCATTCAGGCCGCTCACCAGTTTGTCGGCGGAAAGCAATTCCCCTAACGAGGGCAGCGAACCGGAGAACGTCGGCCCCAGGATCGCAACTCGCGAACCCTTCGTGCCGTGCCCTTGCAATGCCTTGATCCACGCCACCGCATTCTTGAATTGCTTGCGGTGGATGCCGCGCGTCGGTTCCTCGCCGACGACAAAGACGATCAATGCTTTCTTGTAAGGCGTATAAGGCGTGGGAGGCGTGTCGGTATCCTCTTTGGAGTTTCGGAATAGCAAAATCCCCGGTTGATCCTCGCGCTTCGTCTTGCGATCATCCGCCTCATCCTGGTCCACAAGCAATGCGAGGGCAGGCTCCTCGGTCTCCCACGGCAACCACGAGGAATCATATTCGTAGCCTTCATCCTGCGCCCCTTGTTGAATGGACTCAATGAAGCGATCAAAAAGAAGTGAGAAATGCGTATGCAGAGGGTCCGGAACAGTGGCGATCACAAAGGTGGGCTGAAATCCGGGATCGGGCTTGGAGTTGGCCGTGCTTGGCTGGCCACCGGGTTCGTAGCACGCATTCGGAGCGGCAACGTTCTCGTGCAGGAAGAAGTGCTCCAGCAGCGAAATGGAATCGGCGCACTGCGGTTGCGCACCCTTTGGAGGTTTCGACCGGACGGCGCTCTTTGCTTCTTGTCGTCCAGCGGACGCACTTGCCGGAGGCTTGCCCCCCGGTTGCGAAGAAATTCCCACCGCCGCCACTATGGCCACGGCAGCCGCGGCTCCCCATGCCAGTTCCTGTTTCATTGCGTAATCTCATTCCGGGGGGAAGGACGACGCAGAGCTAAGAAGCGATGGCCCGAATGTTGACATCGCCGTCTCACGCCCGCAAGACGTCGCAACAGCTAACACCCCGCGCCCTCCTCCAGGAAAGGAAACAGAATCTTGTTCTGATTTCGTAACAGCCTAAGCCTGGCTGGCCCACCCTTGGCGGTTTTTCGAAGTTCCCCAATCGAATGGTGCTGATTCGACCCCAAGCGTTGCGCGAAGCCCCCTCCCCGCCCACCCGCCGTTTCCTCCCGTCCACCTCCCCATTTCCGCTATTGAATTCATCCCCGGGCATTTAGGGTCAAAACCGTTGCGCCCCAGGGAGGGGTCTGTTAGCCTTTTTCGAGGACTTTCCCTATGGCGTAGCGCCGGCATCTTGCCGGCTGTCGCGTGGGCGTCTCGCCCACGCCGCGTGCATCGTGGCAGGCCTCGCTCGATTCAAAGTCCCAGGGTTTCTGTAGAAGCAAGCCGCGCAATCCGCGCGCGCCACTGAAGTCGATACGTGCACGAAGGAGATACACAACTTGGCATCAAAGAATCGTTATTTATTCACTTCTGAATCCGTGACTGAAGGCCATCCCGATAAGATCGCCGACCAGATTTCCGACGCTATCCTCGACGCCTGCCTCACCGAAGACTCCAGCAGCCGCGTCGCCTGCGAAACGCTCACCGCCACCGGCCTCGTCGTCATCGCCGGTGAAATCACCACCAAGGCCTATGTCGATTTCCAAACCGTAGTCCGCGGCACCGTCGCCTCCATCGGCTACGACAACGCCCTCTACGGCTTCGACGCCAACACCTGCGCCGTGATATCGAGCATCAACAAACAGTCCGGCGACATCGCCATGGGCGTAGACACCGGCGGCGCCGGCGACCAGGGAATGATGTTTGGGTATGCTTGTGATGAGAATTTGGAGTTGATGCCGACTCCCATCTCACTCGCGCACAAGCTGACCATGCGGCTCTCGCAGGTTCGCAAGAACGGGACGCTTCCCTTCCTTCGTCCCGATGGAAAATCTCAAGTCACGGTTGAATATGATGCGAACGGCAAGGTGCTTCGCGTTGACGCGGTCGTGGTTTCTACCCAGCACTCTGAGAACGTGGGCAACGACGAGTTGCGCGCGGAGATTTTGAAGCATGTGATTCAGGCGGTCATTCCGGCGCAACTGCTTGATGAGTACACGAAGTATCACATCAACCCTACGGGACGGTTTGTGATTGGCGGGCCCATGGGCGACACCGGACTGACCGGACGCAAAATTATTGTCGACACCTACGGCGGGATGGGACGTCACGGCGGCGGGGCGTTCAGCGGAAAAGATCCGACCAAGGTCGACCGCTCGGCGGCTTACATGGCGCGCCACATTGCGAAGAACGTGGTGGCGGGCGGACTCGCCGGCCGCTGCGAAGTGCAGCTGGCGTATGCCATTGGCGTGGCCGATCCAGTCAGCGTGCTGGTCGAGACGTTTGGAACGGCGAAGGTCGATCCGGAGATTATTCCGGATCTGATTCGCTCGCACTTCAAGCTGACGCCGCGCGGGATCATCGAATCGCTCAATTTGCGGCGGCCGATTTATAAGAAGACCGCGGCGTATGGACACTTCGGGCGCAGCGACCCGGACTTCACCTGGGAAGCAACCGACAAAGCGGCGAAGCTCGCCAGCGATGCCGGGTTGCGGGAGCCCGCAGCCGCCCGCAAGTAGGCAGCGAAAAGCTTCAACCACAAAGGACACGAAGGAACACTAAGGAAACACTGGGTTTTCTCCTTCGTGGACCTTAAGTGTCCTTCGTGGTTAGTGATTTGGTCAGGAAACCAAAGTGTCATGCCGAGCGTGGACCGAAGGACGAATCCCGACCGGGCACCGGGGTATCCTGACCGTGCAAAAAAATTCATGTATTCTTGCGGAAAAGATACGGGGCTCGGATCCGTCTTCATCCATTATTATTAGCTATCAACCTAGTTTTTGCGCTTTCGAGCGCGCCACAGGAGAAGCATGTCAACAGCAGCAGTGAATTGCGACATCAAGAGCGTAGAGCTGGCCGACTTGGGGAAGAAGCGCATTGAGTGGGCGAACCAGTCCATGAAGGTGCTGCAGATTATCCGCAAGGAATTCATCAAGAACCAGCCGTTGAAGGGCATCCGCGTGTCGGCGTGCCTGCACGTTACGGCCGAGACCGCGAACCTCGCGATCTGCCTGCGCGATGGGGGAGCCGACGTGGTGCTCTGCGCCTCGAACCCGCTGTCGACCCAGGATGACGTTGCCGCCAGCCTCGTCCGCGACAACAACATTCCCGTCTACGCCATCAAGGGCGAGGACAACGACACGTACTACAACCACATCCTCGCCGCCATCGACCACAAGCCGCACATTACGATGGACGACGGCGCCGACCTGGTGTCGATCCTGCACACCAAGCGCACTGACGCTCTGACCGACGTGATCGGCGGAACCGAAGAGACCACCACCGGCGTCATCCGCCTGCGCGCGATGGCGAAGGAAGGCGTGCTGAAGTTCCCCATCGTCGCCGTCAACGACGCCGACACCAAGCATCTTTTTGATAACCGCTACGGAACGGGACAGTCCACCCTCGACGGCATCATCCGCGCCACCAATTTCCTGCTGGCCGGATCGAAGTTCGTGGTCGCCGGCTACGGCTGGTGCGGCCGCGGGCTGGCGAGCCGCGCGCGCGGCGCCGGGGCGGAAGTCATCATCACCGAAGTCGATCCTACGAAAGCGCTCGAGGCCGTGATGGACGGATTCCGCGTCATGAGCATGGCCGAAGCTGCAAAACTCGGCGACGTGTTCTGCACCGTGACCGGCAACAAGAGCGTGCTCACGAAAGAGCACTTCGGCTTGATGAAAGACGGAGCGATCATTTCCAATTCGGGGCACTTCAACGTCGAGATCGACATCCCCGCGCTGGAGAATATGTCGTCGTCGAAGCGCACCACGCGCACCTTCGTCGAAGAGTACTCGTTGAAAGACGGCCGCAAGATCAACCTGCTGGGCGAAGGCCGCCTGATCAACCTGGCCGCGGCGGAAGGGCATCCGGCGTCGGTGATGGATATGAGCTTCGCCGACCAGGCGCTCTCGGTCGAGTACATGGTGAAGAACGCGAAGAAACTCGAAAAGACGGTCTACAAGGTCCCGGAAGAACTCGACAAGCGCGTCGCGAAACTGAAGCTGGAATCGTTGAGCATCAAGATCGACAAGCTGACGCCGGAGCAGGAAGAGTATCTGGCGGGGTGGAGCGAGGGAACCTAGTACTCAGTACTCAGTACTCGGTACTCAGAAGTTAGTCACGACGGGGCGGCGGGAGCCGCTCCGTTTTGCTTTTGGCCAGGTTCACCTGCACGGGAAAAACGATGGTGGAATCCCACACTTCAAAGTACGAAGGGCGGGGCACCCGGCGAACCGAGGGATCCTACGCGGTTGGCCACACGGAAGAATTGGAAAAGGGCGGCAATTCTACCGCCCTTTTGTTTTGAACCTTGATCAATGCTTAGAACGTGTACCGCGCCCCAAGCTGCATCACACGTGGCTTAAACAGAGTATTGATGAAGTTGCCGAAGCTGGCATTGTAGTCCGTGTAGTTGTTGACGTTCTGTATGTTGCCGGCATCGAAACGGACTGCGTTGGTCACGTTGAAGACCTCCCAGCTGAATCTCAGATTCTGGCTCTCGGTGATGTTCCACTCTTTCGCCAAGCCCATATCGATATTGAACGACCCCGGCCCGCGGAGTTCGTTGCGCTGCCCGGATTCTCCCGGATAGGCATCGCGAAACTGGTTGATCGCGGCGTTCGGATCGCTGGGGTTGGTGATCCCGGGATTCTGGAACACATTCGGCCCGGTCCCCCCTCCGGTTTGAGCGACGATAAATTGACCAGTCCTCGGTTTTTTCCCAACCAGGATTGCGTTGGATTCAAGATCCCAGTTGGTGGGCCAGCTGTAAAACGGATAAACGGAGAATGGATATCCGGTTGACCAGCGCCATAGACCTGAGATCTGCCAGCCGCCAACGAAGGCATTTGCCAATTTGCTCATCCCGCCGCCAAAGCGCTTGCCCTTGCCCACAGGGAGTTCATAGACCCAGTTGGCGTTGATGGCCTGTGTGGTGTCGAAGTCCGAAGGTCCACGCAGTTGGTTAGGAGACCAGGCATTGATGATCTGGCTGGAGAATCCAAGACCTTCGAACGCGCTGATTCGCTCTGCGTTGGAGCCGATATCAGTCGACTTTGAGTAGGTGTAATTCAGGTCAAAGCTTAGACCACCGGATTGGTGGCGGAGACTGAGTTGCCCGGAGTTGTAAGAGCTATTACCAATACTGGCCCAGGAGTCCAACGAGGAGTATTGCGGCGACCAGAAGGCATATCCCGTTGTTTGACCGTTGATCGTTGCGCATGCCGGGAAACATTCGTTCGCCGCAGTTGACCCGGAGTATCCGGGAACATCAAGGTATGCCAGAGAATATGTTTCGTTCGCTGCTTGCACTCCCTTGCCACTGAAGCAGGAATATAAATCGTAAATCGCCTGGGTAGATGTGAAGTTTGTGATTCCCCCTGCATTCGGAGCACAACCCGAGATGTATCCCTTGTTGGTGGCGTTAGGACCTGCCTGTGGGAATAAGTTCTCCCAATAGGGGATGGGGGCGACATTCCCTATATCCGTTCCTGCCCAGTACTGCTTGGCCAGAGCCTGGGCAGCCTGGTAGTAGGTGGTGTGAGAACTCGGGTCCCTGAGGTTGGCAGGCTGAGCGAGATCAATCTCGGACAGCAGACGGTGCGCGTAACGACCCACGAAGGCGGTCTCAAGCACAAAGCCGTGTCCGAGGTCCCGTGTGATTGACAAGGTTAGCACGTGAGAATAGGGAGTTTTCAGCTTGTCGTCCAGACCAAACCCGATTTGAAATGCGTATGGAAAAGTAACTGGGAATGACCCGGAAGGGGCAGGATATGTAAGTGAGCAGGGTGCCGTAGGACAGGATGAGGTGGTGGAGTTACTGGTGGTTGGAATGTTGTAAAGTCCGGTAAAGCGGGCGGTTCCATCCACCGTCTGAATACCGGCGGGATTCGAGATCGAAGAGGTCAGGCCGAATGCACCTTGACGGTCGAACGTGCTGGTGATGCCTTCGCCAAAGTGATCGAAGTAAAGCCCATAGCCGACGCGAATGCTCGACTTGCCTGGACTTCCCCAGAGGGCTTTCCAGATCCCGGAATCCCCACTGGGAGAGTACGCAATGGCAAGGCGCGGCGCGAAGTTGTGGTAGTCCCAGCCCCAGTATGGTTTGCCGTGATTTGCCTGGCCACCGAGCCCGAACTGGAGGTTGTGATCGTAGATCGGATTGCCGGAAGAATCCGTCCCAGTCTGGGGAAAATAGCTCTGACCCTGGTCAGCCGCTTTCCCTCGATTCATGAACCAGTCGTGTGAACTGGTGGTCGGCTGAACCTGAGTGCCTGAAGTTTCGTAGGGAGGCTCCAGGATTGAATAGCGGAGGCCAAACGTTACGGTCAAATTTGGACGCACCCGCCATGAGTCCTGCGCGTACATCTCCCACTCCCACGAGCGGAAGTGGCGGTCGATCATGGCTCCTTCCGGCAGGGGGTTCAGACTTTTGTTCAGGTTGTAATTTGAATCCACTTCCGAAATGAGACCCGCCAATGCAGTTACGGCTGCATTGTAGCCGCCTGTAAAGCTGGAAGAGACAGCGGGCAAATTCATTACCACCCCGATCGGACTGGAAGGATCGAGGCTGTTCCCGGTGTTCGCGATTCCGGTACCGGACAGCCAGTCTGGGTTGGTCGAGGCGGTAAAGTACGAGGTGTAATTTGATGCGCCTACGTTGTCAATTTTCCGGAGATTGACACCAAACTGCAGTGAATGCCTGCCTTTCTGTTTAGTCAGGTCGTCCACGAAATTCAGAACCGGCACATCACGCTGGCTTGTCTTACTGAACGAGTTGATATTGTCCAGGAAGCGGAAGAGCACATAATGTTGGCTCTGTAAGCCTCGGTCCTCATAGGCCTGTCGGACGTAGCCAAAACGAAAGTTGTTGATCCACGAATTCTTAAAAGTCGACGTGTAGCCTGCGGTCAGGCCTTTGCTCGTGACTACTTCCAGGACGGAGCTGGGCTGGCCGGGAAATTGTTGCGGACCAGCGGCATTGTGATCTCCATCCTGCACTCCGCGCAAAAACAAGCGATGGTTGCCATTGGCGGTAAGGTTGTAATCCAGCTTCGCCACGTACATATTGAGGTTGTCCGGAGCGGAGGCGGCAAACGTGTATCCAAGATAGTTCAATCCGTCGCCCACGCTGGCGCTATTTGCGTGCGGATACTGCTGGAACACATCCATCACATAAGGGTTGGCGCCCGGGAACGATCCGATGTGTGTGCCACTGCTATACGTGCAACCGCCGGTCGAGGAACAGTTTGGATCCAGACTCGCCAACTGGGTCGGGGAGAGCCTCTCTACTCCGGAGGCGGGGCAGTTCGGATCGGTCGAATCGCACTGGTAACTGACGTAGCCATTCCTCAGGTCCTCGCTAGGGACAGTCCGAATTACGGATTGGTCCTCCCGCTTTCTCATGCCTTCAAAGCTGAGAAAGAAAAACAGCCGGTCTTTCTTGATCGGACCGCCCACGAATGCTCCATACGTATTGCGAAGGAGGAACGGGGGCCGGTTGGCAAGCCGACTGGAGATTTGTGATGCCTTGATGAACCAATCGTTGGCGGCGAAGGTCGGACGGTAGTATTCATAGGCTCCGCCATGAAAATTATTGGTTCCGCCCTTCGTCACAAGAGCGACTTGACCTCCTGAGGAACGGCCGGAATCCGCATCGGAGTTGGCCGTGGTCACGCGAAATTCCTGCAGCGAGTCCAGAGGGACGCGCACGGAACCTTGCAGTCTGCCGGTAGCTTGGTCATTGTCATCCACGCCGTCGAGGGTCACGTTGGTCTGGTCGCTGCGACCGCCGTTTACGGCTCCCGCCCGGCTATCAGTATCGAAGCCACTGGCCGTAGTGCTATTGACCTTGTCCATGTTGTTGCCCGTAAAAGTAACACCCGCCTGCAAGGTCAGGATGCTGGTGGGCTCACGGCCTTCAAAGGGCAGCGCTTGAATTTGTTGGGCGTCAAAGGCGTGCCCCATCGATGCATTTTCCGTGTTGACCAGGTTGGCCGTTGCGTTGACCTCCACGGTCTCTATTCCCCCAGACACTTTCAGAGTCACATTGAGTGTGGCAGGAGTGCGCACCAAGAGCTGAATGCCTGTCTCTTTTACGGTTGCGAACCCGTGCGCCTTCACGATGAGTTCATAGGTCGCGGGTGGCAGCTCAAGGAATTGATATTCACCCTGAGCGTCTGTCGTGAAGTTGCGCGACAAGCCGGTGGCCGGATCGCTGAGGGTAACCGCAGCGCCAACTACCAACGCACCCTTGGGGTCGGTGATCGTGCCGCGGAGAGAAGTCGTCGCGGATTGCGCAAAGGACAGGGCGCTGAGCGCGACCATAGTCCCAATCAATACAGCCAACTGCCACGAGCGAGAACGCATGGAAACCCCCTTCGCCGCCGAGTCGGCGTGTTCCAACTACGTCTAGCCCAGGAATTGACGTTACGAGAACCCTGGGGCCCTGATGAGGCGCTATTGTGCTACTGCGAAGGAGAATGTTCAAGCAGAATCTGCTGACTGAAACGATTGAATGCTCGTGGAAGTGCCCAACAGTACTAACCACGTGTATGTGAATGTTGTGCTGCCATGTTTCCCATTCGAATGCAGTACGATCTGTAGCAGCGACGCGGTTTCCGGCGTGAGTTCCCTCATCGTCTGAAGCTGCTGTCCGCTGGTGCAGTCGGGGTGGGGAAGATTGAGTCTGTTTTTCACGGAATTGAAGCGCAGGCGAGGGTGCATTCCCAAAATGGGAATTTTGGGAGATTTATTTGTTGCGGGGTATTGCTTTTCGCCGGATGAGTGTGACATTGTTCAAATGGTGGTAGAACTAGGCGCGGCCCTTGCGGGCCGCGTTTTTCGTTTGGGATGGAAGTGTGTCACCGAGGGCTCGGGGAGAATTCCCTGATGCGCCTTCGGGAGCGATTGGCTTATAGGGATCCTTCGACTGCGCATGCCGACTCGCGTTGCTCATCGGCATGCTCCGCTCAGGATGACAATGCTGTCTGGGCTAATGCTTATTTTGGCTAATGCGATTTGGGTTTTGGTGATCGTACTTCTTCGTTTTAGTGACCACGCTTCGTTAGCAATCAATTCTTAACAGTTTATTTTGCAGAAATTCCTGGATTGAATCCGGAGGAGAGGTGAGGTGTATGAAAAATCGGGGGATGGGGATTAAGCATCCGAAAATTCGAGGGGAGTGGGTGGAGTTGCGGTTCATGATGCGGGCGATTGAACTGGAGCTGCATTTGAACAAACCCTGGGGAGAGGTGATGCCCTATGACTTTGCGGTGGAACATGAGGGGCAGTTTGTGCGGGTGCAGGTGAAGTCGACGATGTTCATCGATCGGGGAGGATATTCGTGCACGGTGCGGGGGAGCAATGGGCCGTATGAGGGGGATCCGTTTGATTATCTGGCGGCGTACATATTTCAGGAGGACTTGTGGTACATCATTCCGGCGGAGATGGTGGTGGGACAGGGGAGCATTGCGCTGTATCCGAAGCTGAAGGGGGCGAAGTACGGTCCTTATAAGGAGGCGTGGCATTTGCTGAGGCGAGCGCGGCCGAAGCCAGGGGATCGGATCCAGGCGTGCGCGGAGGTGGTTTCGGAGCCGACTTCGTTGAGGGAGCGGATTTGGCGACGGTTGTGGGGCGCGAGGTAGTCGGCGCGCGGATTGTCACGAGAAACGGAGGGGCGGATTCGGTGTGCCGTCCCTTCGACTCGCTGAGGGCAGGCTCTCCGGGAATCGGGCGCGTTCCAATCTCTGAGGAAAGGTGGCAGAATTGTCGGGGTCAAATTCAGTTCGCAATCCAGGTACAAGCTTTGGAGGAATAGATGGCCGCCCCTCATTCTTTTCGATTCCCCAACGAAAGTGAATCCTACCGGAAGGCTCGCAACGAACTGCTGCAGGCGGAAATTGAGCTGAGGCGGCGCGTTGAACAGGTTGCGGCGTTGCGCCGCCAGCTCCCTGTGGGTGGGGAGATCCCGGAAGACTATGGGTTTGAAGAGGGCGCGGCCGATTTGAGCGACCTGCAAAGCGTGCGGACGGTGCGGCTTTCGCAACTGTTTCAACCCGGCAAAGACACGCTTGCCATCTACAGCTTCATGTTTGGCCCGAAGATGAAGGCGGCGTGTCCGATGTGCAGCTCGATCCTCGACGCGCTGAACGGAACGGTGGTGCATGCCGCGCAGCGCATGAGTCTGGCGGTGGTGGCGAAGTCTCCGCTGGAGAGGATCCGGACGTTTGCGCGCGAACGCGGATGGAACCGCCTGCGCCTGCTGTCCTCCAGTGGCAACGATTACAATCGCGACTACTACGGGGAGAATGCGGAGGGAGGCCAGCAGCCGTCCCTGAATGTGTTCGTGCGGCGCGGAGGAAAGATCCACCACTTCGTTCATTCCGAGCTTCTGTTCGTCCCCGGCGATGCGGGACAGAACGAGCGGCATGTCGACATGATTTGGCCGCTGTGGAATCTGCTGGACTTCACTCCCGAGGGCCGGGGAGCAGACTGGTATCCGAGTCTGAATTACCGGTGATGGTGCGGCCGAGTCTGCGAACCCGGCTGGGAGCGGCTGCTGGAGCGGATTGCACGTCAGCTTCAGGAGCATTGACAACCGATGCGGGCGGGGGTATTTTGAATGGACTCTGGGTGAGGTAACGTGCATGCAGCGATTTCGTTGGATGTTGGGTTTGTTTCTGCTAGGGGCCGCAGTCTGTTGCTGCGCTGTACCTGGAGTGGACCTGCCGGAAACCGCCTTCGATGAAGCTGATTTGGCTGTGAGCCCCGCTCTTCCTGCTCAACCTCGTATCCAGGACATCTCTCCGGTTGTCGTTCCCGTCGCCGTTTTGCTGATGCTGCCGCTCTATTGCTCCGATTGCGTCGCCGCCAGTGCAGTGCTCGAACCCACCGCCGCTCCGAGTCCGCGCCATTCGCATTCTCTCCAAGTTCTCCTCTGTACGTTCCTGATCTGAAGGCATCCCACTCGAACTGAATCCGTCGCAAGCCCGCATGCACGAGAGCTTTTCGCGAGGCTCGTCGGCCTTCAGGCTTTTGATCGCATGGGACCAGCATGAACCAGGAGGGTGAACCCAGACCCTCACCAACGGCGCCGCGTGTGCGAGCGCGATCAGAGAGGCAAGCCATGAACAGAGTGGATGAGGTCTTTTTGCAATCCTTCGGGGGACACGTGGACACTCCTGCGTATGACAAGGATATTTCCGACACAGATTTGAATATTAACCAGAGAGTGGCGCAGTTCTTGATGCTCTTGCAACAACTCGACGAATCCGAGGGAGGGTTGGAAGCGTTGCCGGACGCCGAACTCAGTGAAATCATCTCTGGCGCGCTGGGAGTGTGCGGCTTCGTGGACCCGAACGAGGCGCGGGAAGTTGTGGCGATGGTTTTGGAAGCGCTCGAAAAGCGCGATGCGGTTCTGGAGGCTGCGAGTTCCGGTTCGTCTCCGTGGGCTCGCAACTAAACCAAGCTCGCCCGGCCGCACGTTTCAATCTCGTTTCGTGTGGCGCAGGGCGCGGCTGGTGTCCGGCTGCTATCGAGTTGGGCCTTGGGGGCGTGACTCGCGGCAGCCGGACACAGTCTGCCGTCTCCGCTGGCGGATGCCCAGCATCGTGCGGGCTCGGTTTTGAGTTTTTCATTCTCTCCCCGATTTAATTTGATCCGCGGCTCGATTCTTAGTACCTTGCTGCTGAACCCTCTGGCCCGAGGTGTACGTTGCCCATTTCCGCTGTGGACGCGATCACGCCAGCCGTAGAACACACCAAGCAACAACTGTTCCGGCCGTTTCGCATTGCGCAATGGACCAAGCTCGCGTTCGTCGGGCTGCTGGCCGGGGAACTCGGCGCGAACTCTTGCAACCGCGCCAGCTTTCCTCAGGGCCATGCCGGCCCGACGGCGCACCCCGGGTGGCCGGGATCTTTAGGAATTGATCCCGCGCTGCTGGCCGCTCTGGGCGCTCTTCTCGCGGTCTTAATCGTCGCGGCGATCGCAGTCGGAATCATCATGCTGTATGTCGGCAGCGTGATGCGCTTCGTGCTGTTCGACAGCATCGTCGCCAAAGAGTGTCACATCCGCTGGAGCTGGAGCCGGCGGCTCGGCCCGGGCTGGCGCTACTTCGTGTGGAGGTTGGTCTACGTTGTCCTCACGCTGGCGGGTATCGCCGTGCTGATCGGACTCCCGGCGGCTGTTGCGCACTCCAAGGGTTGGTTCCGGGAGCCACAACAGCACCTGCCACCTCTGATCCTGGGCGGAATCTTTCTTGCGGTCGGGTTCCTGGTTTTCTTTGTGATCACCGCGGTGGTTCTTGTGCTGACGAAGGATTTTGTCGTTCCTCAGATGGCTCTCGAGAATATTGACACCATGGAAGGGTGGCGCCGCCTGTGGTCGATGATGCAGGCCGACATGGGGGCCTACGCGGCCTACATTGCGACCAAGATTGGGCTCTCCATCGTCGCGACCATCGTGATTGGAATCGCTACCGTCATCCTGGGATTGATCATCGCCATACCGAGCATCGGACTTGGCCTCCTGGCAGTCCTCAGCGGCAAGGCGGCCGGACTCACTTGGAACGCGGAGACGATCACGCTGGCGATCGTGCTCGGATGCATCTTGTTGGCAATTTTTCTCTACCTTGTCTCCCTGATCGCCGTGCCCGCGATCGTGTTCTTTCCCGCGTACTCCATGTATTTCTTCGCAGCGCGATACCCGCGACTGGCCGCTGTCCTCTATCCTGCAACGCCTGCGCAGGTTACCGCGGGCCTAGGGCCGCTTTAGCCCTCGCCCCGTCGCGCTTCGGCTTGCGCGCTCGAGCGGGGGCGGAAAGCCAGATTATTGAGCCTCATGCGGATGGCTGTGGGCATGCTCGCATTCTCGTCGCGAGTTGCCAGCAATCAGGACTTTTGATTCCGTCAGTTTCAGGGGACGAAACCGCCAACACTCAACTCCCGGTCAAGTGAGGCGGGGGAGTTCGGGCTGCTTCTCGGCGGCCGATGCTTCGGCGATGCGCTTGGCCTTGCGGTAGACGTTGGCGACGGCGAGCGTCCAGAAGGGAACCAGGTCGACACCGGGGACGAGCTTGGCGAAGAACGAGGGCAGGAATTCCCAGTGCCACCCCAACAGGTGAACCATGAGGGCTCCGACGCCGAGATCGAGTACGTCATCGGCGGGAGAGAGCGCTCCCTCTACAAACATGGGGAACACGACCAACTGGAGCGCGTCGGCGGCGACGGCCAGCAACATGGCGGCCATAAAATTTGGGCCGGGGGAGATGGTGATTTTGTCGTCCGTCATGGGGGCTGGCTCCTGTTGGTTATTTTAGATGCCGGCGGGGGCTTTGGGGCGGCGGGATTGGGCGCAAGGTAAAAAGACGAGACTGTCGAAGCGGCGTCGACGGCTGGTCATTTTTTCCATAGGCGAACAGAGGTGTGCGGCAGCGGACACAGAGCCTTGCCACGCTGAGCGCGTTTCCGTTCTTGAGGCAACCTCAACTATCTGTTTTTTCAACGAAGTATATGGCGGGAATGTGAGCGGTCTAGCTCAGACAAATGGCACGTAACTTGCTACTTTCAGAGTGTAAGTCGCGCCGGATTCTGGGGCAGCAGCCAAGAAGCAGGCCGTCCGCGCCGGGCACGCCCTAATGTGGTGAAACGGACGTTTGTTATGTTGCAACGAATTGCAGTGTTGGTGTTTTCCGTTGGGCTGGTGGGGTCGAGTGAGGCAATCTGCCAAGGCCAGCGTCCGTTGAACAGTGTGGTTCCAAGGACACAGGTTTCGAGTACGAACACAGTCGCGACGCCCAAGGTCACGGTTCCTTCGCTGCCAGATGCTCCTTCGGCCTCGGTTGCGAACCGAACCGATGCTCCCGCGGAAAGCGCCTTCGAGCGGAAGTGGGCTTTCAAGAGTGCTGCCACGGGTGAAGCGGCACTGCATTCTGTCGCGTCCGCCCCGTCAAACCTTGTTCGGCCGAACCTTGCCTCGCCGAAGCTTACGATGGTCTACGAGACGGTCCCGGCTCAGAAGGAATCGGGCGACTTTCTGAGTAGGTTTCTGGTCGCATCGTTGCACAATCCGAATTCGCGGTACCGGGCTTCGTCGAACGACAGATGGATGGGTCGAGCCACCGACGCCGCGTCCAGCATTCTTGTAACGCGCGACGAGACGGGCAAGCGGCGGTTGAATGCTTCGTACCTGGTCGGAGTGCTGACATCGGTGGCGGCACACAGCGCTTCGCGTCCGTATTGGTTGCGCTCGAGTTCGGCGCCGATTGGCGACTTCGGCTCGACGGTCGGTAACGACGCGGGAATGAACCTGATGCACGAGTTTGGACCCGGGCTCCGGGAAGCGGTCACGGGGCACATGCCGTCGTTCGTTTTCAGAATCGAACAGCGTGTCACCGGGGAGCGAAATCCGCGGCCAGCCACTTCGAAGGCCAGATAAACTCCTGTCGCTCAGGACGGGAAGCTCACCCCCCATCGGATTGTCGATTCAAACTTCACCAACAAACTGAAAGTGTTGCTTAGCCGCTCCCTCTTTATTTACGGCGGGGGATAGAACAATTCTGGCAAGCCGGAGTTAGTAGCGGTCGTCGCTGATCCAGCGAAGGATATGGTCAGGAAACTGCAGGGAGGGGCCCGGATTCCTCGTCTTTACATCTGATTACGATCACATTGTCAACGTAATAACGGACATTTTCCCGGGAGATGGGCAGCACGGGACGGCAGAAAACGAAAGCGGCCGCAACGCTGGTGCGCGCGGCCGCCGCCCTTCCTGACAGGGACCTGAGATGTTAATGGGGGGGGAGGGCTTGTATCATCAGGTATAACAGTGTTATGTCTACGGTGTCAACAAAATCGTGCGGCGGCGGGCCGCCGCCGGGAGAAAAGTAAAGATGCCCCGTCAGCCTGATCCGGACTTAGAGGAGCGCATTCTGAGCGCCGCCCATGTGCTGTGGAAGCGGGGAGGCGAGAAGTCACTGACGATGAGGGCGGTGGCGCGGGCGGCGAGAACGAATACGCCGGCGGTCTACCGGCGGTTCAAAGACCGGCGCGACCTGGTGCGCGGGCTGCTGCTGCGGATCGCGGCGCGGATCCGTAAAGATTTTGAAGGGGGCACTACTCTGGAGGAGGTGGCCGAGGCCTATGTGGACTCGGCGCTGCGGCAGCCGCACGAGTACGAACTGTTCTACTCGCACGCCCGGGAGCTTTCGCCTCCCCGGGGGAAAGGGAAGCCGCGGCCGATCCGCGAATCGCGGCCGAACTTCGCATACGTGGAAACTCTGCTGGCGAAACGACTGGGCGGGGCACCTGAGGACTATACCCAGCTGGCGCTCGCCATATGGGCAACGCTGCACGGAACGACGATGCTGCTGCTCGCGAAATCGATCCCCGACGGGCACGAAGAGGAGTTACGAGTGGCGTGCCGGGCCGCGGTGAAGGCGCTGCTCGAACAGGCCGGCAAGTTCTCGGAAACCAGCAACAGGAAACGCGGCGGAACTCGTTCCAGCGCTTCCTCGACGTAAGTCCCACACCGCGCTGTAGATCTCCTTTACGTCCATGAGTGCTGTCGCCATTTCGCTCATTAAGGGGTTTTGAGCGTAATGGAGATTTTGCAACACCTAGCGGGCCAGATCGAATCGCGATGCCACGGCCTCATCCATGCGAGGATGCAGTCGACCCATGTGATCCTTATAGCTCAGACACTTAACGTCCAACCAACTACCGTTGTGGTTAGTGACTGCTCGAAGAAGTAACGACGAACCAGAGTTATGAGCCTCCAGGAGGATGTAATGGGAGAGTCTATAAAGTCAGCGCGCGTGGGTGGCGAAAATACCGGTGCTCGTCCTACTGAGACTGTGGCAGGCATTCTCGAACGGCAACTCGACGTCGTGATTAAGGAATGGCTCGCCCGAGTCGAGAAGGAGCCTGATCTCACTGCTATCCCTCTGAATTATCAGGAACGCACGGGCCATCTACCTCAGCTTCTGCATGATGTGATTAGGCGGTTGCGTATGGACGAAGAGTCGAAGGCTCCGATTTCGGAGGCGGCGGCCCACCACGGAGATTTGCGGAGTAAACAAGGCTACACGGTAGCCATGGCGGTAGAGGAATCTCGTCTGCTGCAGGTCAGCATTTTCTCGACGCTGCACAGAAGCGAGAGTCACTTGGATTTCAGCGCGATCCTACCCGCTGTTGTGACGATAGCGGACGAAGTGGATGCGCAATTGAAACAGCAGATGCTGCGCTTCATGGCTGCAGATGTCGCGAAAGCAGCCAAAGCAGCCACAGCCGCCTAGCATACTCTTCCTCGATGCAGTCAGATGACAAGCCCAGAGCACAAACTCGCCGAACCAACGAATACGATTGGTAGGCACGAGTGCGTCCTACTCATTGCGGCTGACGCAGACGAGGCGGCAAGAGTTTTAGGCGAATTAGGTTCCGTAACGGAAGAGCGGTTCCAAGTGGAGTGGGTTACCGAACTCTCCCGGGGAATCGAGCGGTTGCGTGACGGAGGCGTGGGGGCGGCAGTGCTCGATCTGAACCTGTCCGGCAGCCAAAACGTCGAGACGTTCGATAAGCTTTTTCAGGCTGCGCCTGATGTGCCAATTTTGATCTGGAGTGAACCTGAGACTGAGGCCATGGCCAGGCAAGTTGTACAGCGCGGCGCGCAAGATTACCTGGTCAAGGGACAAGCCGATGGCCATCGGTTAAGGCGAACAGTGCGCACAATGCTGGACCGTCGTGCAGCGGAGGCAGTGGCGCTCGAAAACGAAGTTGCCAACGCTACACTTGATTCGATAGGAGAAGCGGTACTGCGCACCGATATTCGTGGCAATGTCACCTATTTAAATCGGGTCGCGGAAAAGATGATTGGGTGGTCCCGCGAGGAGGCGCTGGGGCGTCCGATAGCGGACGTGCTCCGACTCGTCGATTGTGATAGCGGAGCGGCCGTCGACAATGCTGTGGCGACGGTTATACACGGGGATCGAACCGCGACGGCCATAATCAGCTTTATAAGCTGTACGCTGGTTCGACGCGACGGGGTCAAATTAGGAATCGAAAACAGGGTAACGGTTGTCGATGACCAGGCCGGTAATCTAATCGGAGCAGTAGTGGTTATCCGCGACGTCGGCGCCGCCCGGGCCGCA
The DNA here is from genome assembly GCA_003134655.1 of Acidobacteriaceae bacterium. Taxonomy (GTDB): domain Bacteria; phylum Acidobacteriota; class Terriglobia; order Terriglobales; family Acidobacteriaceae; genus Sulfotelmatobacter. The sequence goes on along the minus strand of PLBY01000094.1, from coordinate 21,600 downwards.
TCACTCGAAACGTCGCGCGCATCGCAGCACGACGTTCTGACTAATTTGCCAAATCGCACGCTGTTCGACGACCGCTTGAAGCAAGCGATCTCACTGGCGGAACGCCAGGGCAAACAACTCGCGGTGTTGTTTGTCGATATAGATCAATTCAAGAGAATCAACGACTCGCTGGGNNGGGCGGAGACGAGTTCGTCATACTGCTCTCCCAGGTGGAGCATGTGGAAGACGCAGCCCTTACAGCGCGAAAAATCCTGAGGGCCGTCGCGGCGCCGCACATTATCGACAATAAGAGCCTTGATGTGAACGTCAGCCTTGGAGGGAGTACTTACCCCGATGCCGCGCAGGACGCGGAAAGCTTGCTGGGTCAGGCGGACGCGGCGATGTACGAAGCCAAGCAACACGGGCGGAACCGCTATGAGTTCTTCCGAAGTGACATGCGCGTGCGCCTTGCAACGCGCCTGGCGTTGGAAGGAGATTTGCGGTACGCGCTGGGACGAAACGAATTCTTGCTGCACTACCAGCCTAAGATTGATCTGAAGACGGGGCTGATTACGGGGATGGAGGCGCTGATCCGCTGGCTACATCCCGAGCGCGGAATGCTACTTCCGGCTGCTTTCGTGCCCATCGCGGAAGAGTGCGGTTTAATTTTGCCCATCGGACAGTGGGTATTATTGGAAGCGTGTAGACAATCCCGAGCGTGGAGTGATTCCGGGCTCGGGGTTATGCCGGTCGCGGTGAACGTGTCCGCAGTCGAATTTCAGGGCAAGGATTTTCTGTCGGGGGTTCGGGCCGTGTTGATCTCTACCGGCATGGAGCCTCAAAATCTTGAACTGGAACTAACCGAAAGCGTGTTGATGCAGGACGCGGAATCTGCCATGGTCACACTACTTGCGCTGAAGGCTATGGGCATAAGGCTTGCCATCGACGACTTTGGCACGGGCTATTCCAGCTTTACTTATCTGCGACGTTTTCCGGTGGATACGCTTAAAGTCGATCAGTCGTTCGTGCAGGAGATAACAGCAGACCCGGAAGGCAAGACGATGGTGGACGCAATGATCAACATCGGAAAGAGCCTGAACCATCGGGTTATTGCGGAAGGGGTAGAAACCCGCTCGCAGCTCGATTTTCTTCAACGCCACGGGTGCGGCGAGGGGCAAGGCTATTATTTCAGCCATCCGGTTGTAGCAGATCATGCCAAGAGCCTGTTTAAGGACGGTCTACAACAGGGGTTGGTCCACTAGCGCTCATTAGCGCATGCAGCTCTTTATCGCGGATCGCCTCCTCAAGCGTACCGCAGGGTCTAATCCATCGAGGGGATTACTTTCGTCGCAACCAGCACCTCCAAAACAGTTGCCGTGCTACGAACGTTTCCTGAGATAGTGCAGAGTGCTTCTGAGACGAGAGGATGTTGGTCGGCCAGCGAGTCGAGACGGTCACTGACGTTGTAGAGTTGCTGAGCTTCGTACAGGATCGCGTTCGAAGGCATGGGTTAGGCAAGCTTTCTTTGAGCGCCTAAGGAGAGAAAACTTCAGATGAGCTGACTTAGTTCAGGGAACCTGAAAGAGGAGAGGAACTGCTCACTCGACCCCTAGGGTACGCTGAATCCTGATGGGTGTCCAATTGTCGTGCTACTCGCCTTGAGCGCCCCTCGCGCCGCTTCTTGCTGGTGACAGCGTGGATGCGTCGTCAGCGCCTGGTGTTGTGCTCGTCGACTAGGGTCGTGCCCCCACCAGTTGCATGTACTGACTCAGCGTCACGAAGCGGTAGCCCCGCGCTTTAAGATTTGCGATCAATTCCGGCATGACCTTCACGGTCGTGGACAACTCATGGAAGGCGAGAATGTGCGTGTACACTCCCCGCTTTTCCCGCTGCTGCACCTGCTGCAAGACTCCATCCAGCAGAGAAGTTTTTGGGTACTCGAGCGAAGCTCTGGTCCACAAATAGTCGAGCGAGTTCACGTCGCGTAGCGCAATGGGGTTCTGCTGCGAGATGGTGAGCAGGTGATAGCCTTGCCGTTCGAGGTCGCGGCGGGCATCATCGGAAATGATCCAGTCGGGAGGACGGAGGTAGTGGGGCTGGGTGCCGGTGACCGCCTTGATCGCTTCCGCGCCGCGATTCACGTCGCCGATGACCCACTGCTCTCCCCGTTTTCGCTCCGCGCCGCGCAGTTCGATATGGCTATAGGTGTGGTCTTCCAATTCGTGGCCACGACGCACTAGTTGCTCGGCTGCGTCGATGCAGGTGATTCCGACATTCTCTTCGTGACGCCGTTCTCCCCAGGTTTTCGGCGTGAGTCGCCAGCCGACGACAAAAAATGTGGCCTTGACGCCATTGTCGTCGAGGACGTTCAGCAAGCTCGGGCCAGCGTGATCTTTGGTGCCAAACAAAACATAGGGTCGGGGGCCGTCGTCAAAGGTAAGTGCAATGAGCTTATCGGCTGAAAAAGCAGCCCCGGCATTCAGGAACAGAAGCGCGCATACAGCGAGAACTTTGTAGGATGACACCCGGTCTCCAAGGATGACTTTCGCCATCGCTTCTTCAATTATTGGCTCCGATCCTCCCCGCAGCTAATTACCTTTGTGGATGGCCCATCGGACAACCGGCCAGCGCGAGCGGCCCGAGGAATGTCGTAGACTTTGCTTATGCCTGTGACGGTGGAAATGCAAAACACTGGCGCCGCCGAGTCGCGGCGGGATGTAATGGCGATGATCGAGCACGTCCTCTCGGACCGTCCCGGAGACTGGCGGGTTGTCATCCTTGGATCGCAAGCCAGCGACTGCTGGGAGATGAAGATTACAGGCCCCAACGGGTTCGAGCGCTCCTATACGCTCGAGGGCACGCTCGGCCAGCATGAGGCGGGCACAGTGGTCGCTATTATTGCGAGGATGTTACCGAGTAAGGGCTGATCGAACGGGCGCTCTAAGCTCTCGGTCCACAACATCTTGCGAAGAACCGCGGGCACCTCTTCGATGTAAGCCTAGCAGAATCAACACTTTGCCAACTAAGCGGAAAAGAGGTACACGGACCAAGGCTGTTCCCGCAGTCCTTTCCCGCGCGCGCGATGGGTTTCACTCCTGCATTCGGGAAATCTGCCGATAAGAACGATGGAGGCAATCGACTCAAACAGGGCGTTCCGGCCTTGGGTGGCGGAACCATGGTGGCGGGAACCGTGAAAGAAGGAAAGACGTGGCGAGAATGACGAAGATTCTGCTGGTGGACGACAGCAAGTTTCTGAGGCTGGCAACGGAGCGGGCGCTGGCGCGGGCCGGGTATGACGTCAGCACGGCGAACGACGGCGAACGGGCACTGGAGATAGCACGCGAGAAGAAGCCGGATGTGATCCTGTTGGACATGCTGCTGCCGAAGATGACCGGGCCGGATGTGTTGAAGGCGCTAAAGAAAGATCCGGCGACGGCGGGAATCGCCGTGGTGGTGTTCACAGGCCTGTCGCAGAAAAACGCGGTGCGGCTGCAGAAAGACGGGGCCTGCGCGTTTCTGGACAAGGCGGAGCTGGGGTTAGACAAGGGCAGCGAGGCCTTGTTAGAGGCGCTGGCGGGAATCATGCGGAAGTTGAATTTGGAGGTTCCGGCCGGCGCCATGGCGAAATGAGCATTTCGAGGCTGTTTCTAGCAAGTTCTTTATAGTATAAAGATCATTCGACCTGCGGCGCGGGGACTCCCCAGCCGCGGAGGCTCGAATGAACTTGCCGACGTCACAGCGCCCTCTGGCACGCAGGATATTCAAAGGCCTAGCCGTGCTGGCGCTGCTGGTTGTCTTGGGGACCGCGGCGCTGCTCGGAGCGATGCGCGTGGAGCACGGCATCAGCACCACATTGCCCGCACCCACGGGTCCTTTCGCCGTAGCACGGGCGGTCTATGACTGGACCGACGACAAGACTTTCGATCCGCTGGCGCCCGTGCCCGGAACCAAGCGCGAACTCCTGGTCTGGATCTGGTATCCAGCAGCGGCTGGGCCGGCATCGACGCCGTCATCAGCGACGTACGGCTACCTGCCCGATGCAGTACGAATGGCGGTTGAACGTAGCAGTGGCGTGCTGTTCAGCAAGTTCCTGACGCGGGATCTGTCGAAGGTCCACGGGCACAGCCGGGGCAACGCGGAGGTGTCCCCGCAGCAACGATCGTTCCCAGTAGTGATGATGCGGGCAGGGGCTTCGGCCGAAGTGTGGAACTACTCCACGCTCGCCGAAGATCTGGCGAGCCACGGCTACGTCGTCATCGGCTTCGACGCTCCGTATCGCACGCACGTGGTCGCCTTCCCTGACGGCCGGGTCATGCAGCGACTGCCGCAGAACAATCCGGAACTCTGTGAGGGCATGACGGGCGGGGATCAGGATCGCTGTGCCACCAGACTGCTGAGTGCGTGGACCGCCGACATGACGTTTGTACTCGACCACCTGGAGCAGTTGAACACCTCAGACGCTTCAGGCAGGTTCACAGGACGGCTCGACATGACGCGCGTGGGAGTCTTCGGCCACTCCTTCGGAGGCGCGGCGGCGCTGCAGTTCTGCCACGACGACGCGCGGTGCAAGGCAGGCATCGATCTGGACGGCGCTCCGCATGGCAGCGTCGTCCAGAGCGGCGTCGACCGGCCGTTCATGATCCTGCTCAGCGACCACAGCGGCGAGCACGACCCGGAAGGCTCTCAGGTCATGGCCAATCTGCAATCGATCTATGATCATCTGCCGCCAGATGGGAGGGCGTTCCTCGAGATTCGCGGCGCGAACCATTTTCTGTTCAGCGACGATGGCGCGCTGTTGAAGAGCCACATTGTGATGCGGATGCTGCGGTTGTTTGGAGTGGTTGGGATCGACGGGAGAAGGCAGTTGGCGGTGACGTCGTATTGCCTGCGCAGTTTCTTCGACGCGGAGTTGAGTGGAGGGAAGTTCGGGATTTCGTGGTCGCCTTATCCGGAGATTCGGGTTGTTGAGTGAGGGCTCGGTGGGCGGGTTCAGGCGTCCCTACAGGACGCGATTCATTCTTGGTGACGGCTTACCCGCCAGTGGAACTGGCGGGCTATTTTCATTGATCCCTCCGGGACCTGGGTTCGAGGTCTGGGTTCGAGAATCTGAATTGCGAGCTCGAGATCGTCGGCGGCGGGGCTTTGCGGATGGCAGGACGAACGGACGGGAAGGGCCCCTGGTAACGCAGGGGTGGTGACTTTTTCGGACTTGACTTGGCCTTAAGCGATCATCGCTGACGATTCCCTTCCCGTTACCACTCCTGATCTACTGAAAATAAATCACTTACAGGTGGGAACTCTAGACACCTGGGCGGAGTCTATGTTGTGTGAGAGTCACGGCTCCGCTCACAGTTGGCCGGACTTGCTTAGAACTAGCCGGGCAGCAAATATTCAAGGGCGCGGTAGGGTGGAAAATCCTATAATCAGGGGACGCCAATATGGCGGGAGCAACCACCTTGGGTGATTTAGCAAGTGCCATCGGAATTCGATCGCAGGAAGAAGCGGCGATCGTCGCAGAGCTGAAAGCGGGCTCGGAGACCGCGTACGCCTGGCTGATCGGAGAGTTCCAGCAGCCGGTGTACGGGCTGGTATACCGGATCGTGAATGATCCGGCGGACGCGGCCGACACGACGCAGGATGTCTTCCTGAAAGTGTTTCGCGGGATGAAACATTTTCACGGCGGATCGAGTTTAAAGACATGGATCTACCGCATCGCGCTGCATGAGGCGGCGAACCGTCGGCGGTGGTGGTTCCGACATAAGGCGAAAGAGACTTCGATTGAGCCGGTGGAATCGGACGGACCGAGCCCCGGGGAAAATGCGATGCAGGTGGCACTGACCGATCATGCGGATTCGCCGTTTGACAGCGTCGCACAGCATGAAGTGCAGCACCGGGTGGAAGCAGAGTTGAGGAAGGTTCCGGAGCCCTACCGGACGACGCTGATTTTGCGGGATCTGGAGGAGATGTCGTACGAAGAGATTGCCGAGGTGCTGGAGATTTCGCTGGGAACGGTGAAATCGCGGCTGACACGCGGCAGAGACGCACTGCGGCAAAGGCTGGCGCCGTATGTGCGCGAAGTTGGAAACGAACTGGGACTGACGGCTCCGTCTCAGGATAAAGAGGGACGGCGGTCGCAGGTTGCTGGAGGGGGTAGAAGGGTCGAGGTGAATTTATGATGGGCACAGGGAAGAACACAGAACTGCAGTGCCCCAAGGCGAAGCGGCTGTTCTCGCCTTATCTGGATGGAGCGGTGACGGGCACGGAGATGCTCGCGCTGCAGGATCATTTGGCGAATTGCGGGGCTTGCAATCACGAGTACGAGGCGTTGCGACGGACTCAGCAGTTGCTGGCGAGCGTGGGACGTCCGAAGGTTCCGGCGGATCTGGGATTGAAGTTACGGCTGGCGATTTCGCGCGAAGTGGAGCCGGCGAAACGGGCTCGGTTCGAGGGATTGCGGGTGCGGCTGGAAAATGCGCTGGAGGCCTTTATGGTTCCGGCCACGGCTGGATTTTTGAGCGCGCTGATTATTTTTGGAATCGCGATGGTGTATTTCGTGGCGCCGTCCACTTTGCGGGCGGGCAGCGATGTGCCGCTGGTCATGGTGAACACTGCGCCGGAGTTGCAGCAGAGCGCGTTTGGCATGACGCTGGACACGATCGAAGCGGATTCGCTGGTGATTGAGGCGTACGTGGACGCGAACGGGCGCGTGCAGGATTACCGCATTCTGTCGGACACGGAGAAGTCGAAGGAAGTGCTGCCGCAAGTGAAGCGGATGCTGATCTTCACGACCTTCCGTCCGGCATTGTCGATGGGGCGTCCCACGGCGAGCCGCGCGGTGTTGTCGTTCTCGAAGATTAGCGTGAGAGGGTAGAGAGCTTCTAGCTATCAGCTGTCAGCTTTTTGCTGACCGTTCGTCCATCTTTCTTCTTAAGAACAAAAGCCCCACTTCTCGCAAAGGACGCGAGAAATGGGGCACCCGGTTCGTTGCCACCCATCGTTCGATGAGGGCTCACCTTCTACCTCTGACAGCTATCGCTGACTGAGTGGACATTGGTGACTTCCAGGTGTCCGTGTTCGGTGCCGCTCTTCTTTACGCCGCTGTCTTTTGCCATGTCTTTGGCGTCTTCTTTCATGTTGTGCATTTTGTCGTGCGAGGCGACGCCTTTGACTTCCAGGGTGTGGTTGACCTTGCTCGCCAAGTCGACTGAGCTGTTGCCGTGGATCTCCCAGGTGCTGCCGTCCTGTGCGGTTAAGAGGTACTCATTGCCACCGGTTTGAGTGAGGCAGCCGGTCATATTTCGCACTTCGCCTTTCGGTTTTGCATCCGCGTCTTGCGCAACCGCCCACGCCGAGGTCAGGGCCGCAAGTGCCACACACAACAGCAAACGACTCCATTGATTTTTCATTCCGCGCTCCTTTGATTGGCGCCCCCGTAATTTCATGGAGGGCAATACCCGAGACATGCTTCCGGGGATAAGTTGCGTTTTCCTGAACGAGGGTTGTCGCAGTTGCGAGAAATGAGTGAACGAGTAGTACCTCAGAGGTTGGTTTCAAACGAAACACAGCCTACGGGCGCCGAAGGGTTCTGGAGCAGATTGCCGGCGTGATGCGGTCGAGCGGGGTCAAGCGTGTGAAACGTTGAACCGACGACCTCGAAAGTCTTCACGTAGGGAACGCCGTCAAGGATTTCTTCGAGGATCTCCAGTACTTGCGGATAGCCGCTGGCGTTGAAGGCCTGGGCATGGTCTTCCTGATCCCAGAAGCTGATGGTGGCGACCTCACTGCCTTCGCGGAGCGCGAGAGTGATCAGATCCAGAAATCCTTTTTGGTGGCGCAGCCAGGGAAGGATTTCATGCTCCATGAGATTGGTGAACTTATCGAGAGAGTTGGGCTTCAAGCGCACTGAAACCTTGCGAGCAAACATATCGACCTCCGCACTGTGGGATGGCTGTTTGCGAGAGCCTATCCACACGACACACCCCGCTGATGGGTAGTGCGTTTCGGAGGGCAAACGTTACACCGAGACCAAAGCGGTCTGTGGTTCCCCGTCCGTCGCAATCGCCAAGCAGATTCAGATTCGATCAAGAAAACCAACGTCAAAAGCCGCGGGCGGGGGCGCCCGCGCCACATAAACCTAGCCTTGGGGATGGATCAGGTGGATCAGGAGGAAGGTGGCGGCGGCGACGACGGCGGAGGCGGGGATGGTGAGGATCCAGGCCCAGACGATGCGTCCGGCGACGCCCCAGCGAACGGCGGACAAGCGGTGGATGGAGCCGACGCCGACGATGGCGCCGGTGATGGTGTGAGTGGTACTGACCGGGATTCCGGCCAGGGCGGTGCCGAATAGGGTGATGGCCCCGGCGCTTTCGGCGCAGAAACCACCAAGGGGCTTGAGCTTGGTGATCCTCTGTCCCATGGTGCGGACGATGCGCCATCCGCCGAAATAAGTGCCGGCGGCGATGGCGGCATGGGCGGCGAGGATGATAGGCCAGCGGAAGCGTCCCCAGTTCGAAAGCATGTCGGACTTGGTCATGAATCCGGCAGTGTAGAGTGCGCCGGCGACGATGCCCATGGTCTTCTGCGCGTCGTTGCCGCCGTGGCCGAGGCTGTACGCTGCGGCCGAAAGCAACTGCAACTTGCGAAACCATTTGTCGACGAGTTGGGGCGGCTTGTTCTGGAGAATCCAGTGGGCGGCGATCATGAAGCTCAGACCGAGGACCATGCCCATGACCGGAGCTACCACGATGAAGATGAGTGTCTTGTACCAGCCTGAGGGAATGATGACGGAGAATATGGACGCCGTGCCGGTATGGATGGCGGCATGCATCATGGCGGCACCAGCGTAACCACCGATGAGGGCGTGGGAAGAGGAGGTGGGGAGCCCCCACAACCAGGTCAGAAGATCCCAGACGATCGCGCCGAACAGTCCCGCCATGACGACGTACTGGTCGACGTGCTCGAGGCTGATCATGCCTCCGCCAATGGTTTTGGCGACGGCGGTACCGAGAAAGAAGGCAGCGAGAAAGTTGAAAGTGGCGGCCCACAGGACGGCCAGTTTGGGCGACAGCACGCGCGTGGAAACAACGGTCGCGATGCTGTTGGCGGAGTCGTGAAATCCGTTGAGGAAGTCGAAGACCAGCGCAACCAGGATCGTGATGAGGACCAGCAGGACGTCTTTATTCATGTTTCAAGGTTTCAGAGTTTCAAGGTTTCAAGGTCTGCAGAGCTGCTCATAAGTTTTGAGGTTTCATCGTTCCGTGTCTTTGAAACCTCGAAACGTTGAAACATTGAAACCTGTGTTATGTGCTTTTGACGATGATGGCTTCGAGCACATTGGCTGCGTCCTCGGCTTTGTCGGTCGCGTATTCCAGCACTTCGTACAGTTCTTTCAGCTTGATGAGCTGGATGGGATCTTTTTCGTGCTCGAAGAGATCGGCGATGGCGCGGCGGCTGACGTGATCGGCCATATCTTCGAGGCGGTTGACTTCTTCAAGGTGCTCCATCACATGGCCATTTTTTTCGAGAAGGGACACGCCCTTGGCCAGTTCCTCGCACTGCAGGACGATGAGTCCGGCCAACTCGGCGGAAACGGGCGGCGGCGAGGTGATCTTGTACATCACAAGGCGCAAGGCCGCCGAGTTGACGAAATCGAGCACGTCATCGAGGGAGGAAGCCAGGCGATGGATATCCTCGCGATCGAAGGGAGTGATGAAGCTCTGGTTGAGTTTGGTAATGATGGCGTGGGTGGCCTTGTCGCCTTTGTGTTCGATGGCCTGCACTTGATTCACCCGCATGGCAAGGTCGCGGGGGTCGGCGAGGATGCTGCGGAGCAGTTTGGCACCCTCGGTGAGATTGCCGGAAAGTTCAGCGAAGAGGTCGAAAAACTTGGTGTCGCGGGGGATTAGACGCATGGATGAAAGTCAGCCTGGCTCTTGGCTTATCAAGAAGACTGTAAAGGTCAGGAGCAGAGTACTATCTCATGCGGAGCGAGGGACAGGCAAACGGTGGAGCGCGTTAGCGAGTTGTTCTGCGGGTGATCAGGACCGGGGAGCGGCGCGGAGTCTTGAGACCAATAACAACAAACAAGGCGAAAACCGTGGCTGAGCCAACGGCGACGGGCTGCAGGAAGCCCAGAAAAAGCTGAGTGAAGGCCATTGCGGCATTATGGGCGAAGGGGAAGGCAGAGGCGAGATTACTAGTGGGGTAGACCTGATGGTTACGGAAGAATGGCGGGGCGGAGGATGGAGTGCTTATGAACAGCGACACAGAGAGAGGCAACCTTCGCTAGCTGTTCTAATTCAGGTCATGAGCAAGGTCGATGGCCAGAGCGCGCCGACGGGCGCGCCCGCGCCACATCAATCAAATGCGCAGGCGCGGGGTTTGACCCTCTGCGGGCTAGACCGTAAACTGAATGGAGTTCTCCGCCTATCTTTCGATAGTAGAGAGTGGCCGCAAATGGCCACGTTGCGGGAGGGATTCCTGAGTCGTTTCTTCCTGAGTCATTTGAGTGGTTGTGGGCTTCGAGGTGTGATCGCGACGGCCGTGCTGGGGCTGCTGGCGCCGGTGTGTCTGGCGGACAACAATAATCCGATTACGCTGGATACGAGCGAGAGTTTGTTCGGCGTCCTAACGGCGATGAATGCGTGCGGGTACAACGTCGGGCTGAGCATTTCCGACGCGCAGCGGCTCAACATCCGGGCCGAGGTGGAAAAGAATCTCCGGAACTCCCAGGACGCGCAGACGGCGATGACCGCGATGTGCGAGTGGTACCTGGGGCACCGGGGAAAGGATGCGGCGCACGATTTGTCGCAGTACGTATCGCTGGCGCTGTATTTGCAGGGGCCTCCGCATTTTTTGCCGCGAGGGAAAGAGGACGAGTTGCCCCCGGATGCGCTGCCGATTGCAGCGTTCGGGACGGTGCTGGAGCCGTTCTACGAGAAGGCCGGGCTGCACGCGATCTGGGAGCGGCACCGGGTAAACTATGCCGCGCTGGTGGATCGCTATCACGTGCCGCTGGCGAAGATGGTGTTCGACACAGATATCTACCTGAAGCTGCAGTCGGGAGGATTTCTGGGGCGCACGTTCACGGTGTATCTGGACTTCCTGGGCGATCCCAATGAAGCCAACGCACGCAATTACGGGGCAGACTACGACGTGGTGGTGTTTCCGTCCCCCGACCCGACCGTGACCGATCCTCTGAAGATGCCGCAGATCCGGCACGCCTACCTGCACTACCTGCTCGATCCCCTGGCCCAGAAACACTTCGTCGCGGTCAAGCGCATCGAACCGCTGCTGCAATCGGTAAAGCGTGCCCCTCTGGAAGAAGGCTTCAAGACCGATATTTCGCTGCTGGTGACGGAGTGCCTGGTGCGAGCGATTGAGATTCGGACTACGGGAACCAAGCAAACCGCCGAGGCCATGCGTCAGCAGGCGGTGGATGATGCGGTGAAGCAGGGGTACATCCTGACAAGGTATTTTTATAATGCGCTGGTGGTGTTCGAAAAAGATCCGGCGGGACTGCGGGCGGCGTATCCGGACATCCTCGAGAAGATCGATTTGAAGGCGCAAGAGAAGGTGGCGAACGAGGTGCAGTATGTGCGCGTGTCGGCACCGGAACTAGTGCAGTTATCGCGCATGGAAGACCGGAAGATTCTGTCGACGGCCGACAAGCGACTGGCGGCGGGCGATGCGAAGGGCGCACAGGAACTGGCGCAGCAGGCGCTAGACAAAAAGATTGGAGATCCCGGGCGGGCGCAGTTCATCCTGGCGCAGGCGGCGGTGATGAGCAAGAACCGGGAAGCAGCGCTGGACAATTTCCAGAAGGCGATCCAGCAGACCAAGGATCCAAAGATTGTGGCGTGGTCGCATGTGTACATTGGCAGGATTCTGGATATGAAAGAAGACCGCGAAGCGGCGCTGGACCAGTACCGGGCGGCGCTGACCACGGGAGCGGCGTTGCCTGAGGTGAAGGCGGCGGCTGAGCGCGGTCTGGAACAGGCGTACGAGCCTCCGGCGAAGCCGCAGTAGAGCTGTCGGCTTTCAGCAAAACCTGATGACGTTTTATTGCTACGGTAGAATGCGGGGTTGCAGGCTTCGCGGTCGATTTGAAATCAGAAGAGCGTGGGTCGAGGAGAAAGCATGAAGCGAGCAGCGATAGTGGTCGCAGTGCTGGGAGTTTGTACCTGGAGTTTCGGGCAGAGCAACGCTAAACCTGCGGGGCAGGCTACGCCGGCCGCGGGACAGGCAGCGACACCGGCGGGGAAACGGCCGCCGGCAGCCAAGACGCAACCGGAGTTCGAGGCGTACAAGGCAGCGGTAGCGCAAACGGATCCGGCGGCGCTGGAGAAAGCGACCGACGACTTCGCAGCGAAGTTCCCTGACAGCGAGTTGCGCGCGCCGTTGTACACCGTGGTCATGGGCCGCTACCAGGGCAATCCGGACAAGATGATGGAGGCGGGCAAGAAAATTCTGGCGATTGACTCCGATGATCCGGCGGCGCTCGTCGGGGTGGCGCAGGCGATTGTGGAGAAGATGCACGACAGTGATCTGGATAAGGATCAGGAGCGCGCCGACGCCAAGAAGAACGCCGAGCGAGCGCTGGTGACGGTTGAGACGGACGTCCCGACCAGCGGGTACTCTCCAGAGCAGATCAACGGGTTCAAGAATGGAGTACGGTCTGAGGCGTATTTCATCCTGGGCACGCTGTCGTTCAAGGCAAGTGATTGGGCGGATGCAGAGACGAACCTGCGCAAGTCCGTTGACTTGATGCCGCAGCAGCCCGATGCGTTCACGATCTTCCAACTGGCGGTCGCGTTGGACATGCAGAACAAACTCCCGGAGGCAACGAAATACATCGACCAGGCGGTGGACTTGACCAAGGACCGGGCGGACTCGGGAGTGGGCAAAGCGGCGCGGGCCGAGAAAGACCGCCTGACGAAGCTGAGTAGTGGCACGGCACCGGGGCAGACTGCGACGCCTCCGAAGAATTAGATCGGCGGCGTTGTCGGTTTGCACATCAAGATGCGGACAGCCGAGGCGGCTGTCCCCACATATGAAAGAACGGGAAATCACAGCGCTGGAAGAGGGGCTGGGCTACCATTTCCGGCGGCGGGCCGTCATTGAACAAGCGGTCACGCACAGCTCGCAGGCGCGAGAACAGGAAGCGCAGCAGGCAGGCGAGAGCAAGTACGCAGTCAGCGACAACGAGCAGTTGGAATTCCTGGGAGATGCGGTGCTGGCGCTGGTGACGAGCGAAGAGCTGTTCCAGCGCTTTCCTCATTTTCGGGAAGGCGAACTTTCGAAGCTGCGGGCGCATCTAGTCAGTGAGAGGCATCTGATCCGGGTGGCGCAGCAGTTGGAACTTGGCCATTACCTGCGCCTGGGGCGCGGCGAGGAAAAGAGCGGCGGGCGCGGCAAGACGGCCCTGCTGGTGGATGCGCTGGAAGCGATCCTGGCGGCGATTTATCTGGATGGCGGGCTTGAGGTGGCGCGGCAGTTTGTTCTGCGCAACGTAATTGCGCCCGAGTTGGAGCGGATGGAGCGTGGAGGCGGCTCTCTGCCGGTCACGGATTTCAAATCCGCGCTGCAGGAAGCGGTGCAGAGCCTGGGCCTGCCGCAGCCCGCGTATGTGCTGGTGGAAGAAGCGGGGCCGGAGCACAGCAAGACGTTTACGGTGGAGGCGCGGCTGCACACGAAGAACGGAAAGAACGCTGAGTTTGTAGGACGCGCGCAGGGTTCGACCAAAAAGAACGCGGAGCAGGATGCGGCGCGGCAACTGCTGACGTTTCTGGCGTCGCGTCCGAAAGCAGTGGAAGCGAAAGGGGCGCGGGCCTCGAGCCCGGCCGATAAGTAGATTTCATGGATTCGCCAAACGTCCCTATCGCAGCGTCCGAGGGCCCTGTTGCCCCGCCGGTTTCGGCGACTGAGCCTCCCTCGCCCTTGCAGGATCCGGCGGACGTTTCTGCAGACGACGTTGCGGTCCCCAGTCCGGGCGTTCCCTCTGCTCCGCATACCGCGCCCGCTTCCGACCGGCGCATCGTGACTACGCTCGGCGCCGACGTAATCGGCTCGCTGCAGTCGCTGATGGGAACGGTGGTGATTGCTATCTTCGTAATCACCTTTATTGTGCAGGCGTTCCAGATTCCTTCGGAATCGATGGAAAGCACGCTGCTGGTGGGCGATTATCTGCTGGTGAATAAGCTCTGCTACGGGGGACAGGGGCCGGGCGACCATGTCATGCCGTATCAGAAGATCGCGCGCGGAGACATTATCGTGTTTCACTATCCGGTCGATCCGCAGCAGCATTTCGTGAAGCGCGTGATCGGCGTGCCGGGCGACCACCTGCGGATGGTGGCCAAGAGGGTTCTGATCAACGGCAGGCCGCTCGACGAGCCCTACGTGCGCTTCCTGGAGCCGCCAAATAATCTGTTTCGCGATAATTTCCCGCGGACCGACATTCCAGCGATTGGCCTTGAGGGTAAGTGGTGGCTGGAGATGCGCAAACTGGTGGAAGACGGCCAGTTGATTGTTCCCGAGGGACATTATTTTGTGATGGGCGATAACCGCGACGATAGCCAGGACAGCCGTTATTGGGGATTCGTGCCGCGGGAAAATATTATCGGGAGGCCGCTGGTCATTTACTGGTCGGTGCGGGATTGGGACCACAGTCCGTCGGCTTCGATCATGGGGCGGTTGTATCACGTGGCGTACGCGGTCACGCACATCTTTCAGATCACGCGCTGGAACCGCACGCTGCGGCTGGTACACTGAGTAGTTGGGTTTCAGGGTCGGCGGGCAAGCGGATCGAGCCCTCAGGGGCTAAAGCCCGCATGTTTCTCGGGCGGTAACGGCACGGCTGAAGCCGTGTCCTTTCACAGATTCGAACGGCAAGGTTGGAGCCGACACGGAAGCAGGACAGTGGCGAAGAAAGAAAGCGCAGTCGAAGAAAACGTCGCGGAAGAGAAACCGAAGGAAACTACGGTCGAGTTTCTCGCGTCGCTGGCAGCGGTGCTGGTGACCGGGCTCTTCATCATTACGTTTGTAGTGCAGGCGTTTGAAATTCCGTCGAGTTCAATGGAGAACACGCTGCTGATTGGCGACCACGTGTTCGTGAACCGCATCCAGTTCGCTCCCAAGAGTTCGTGGGTGGGGCGACTGCTTCCCTATCGGGACGTGCACTTCCGAGACATTGTGGTGTTTCTGTCGCCGGAGACCCCGGGACTTTATGTCGTGAAGCGCATCATCGGGCTTCCTGGAGACAAGATTCACTTGCGGAGCGGGGTGGTATATCGCAACGGCGTTGCACTCGAGGAGCCGTACGTGGACCACGACGACGACCGGATGGATTCTTACCGCAATGATTTTCCGTCAGTGCCCCCCGGCGATGACCCCAATGTGTGGACCAACTGGGCGATTGATTTGCCTTCTTTCATACAAGGAGACGATATTGTAGTGCCGCCCAATCACTACTTCGCCATGGGCGATCATCGCGGCGTGAGCCTGGACAGCCGCTACTGGGGATTTATTCCAAAAGAAAACGTTATCGGCCGCCCAATGTTCATTTACTGGTCGTTCGAAACGCCGAATGATCAATACATGAAGACCGCCTGGAGCGATCGGGCCCTGTTTCTGGGCCACGTGGTTCTGCACTTTTTCGATAAGACACAGTGGAAGCGGACGCTCCGACTAGTAAGATGAGGCCCCTCGAAATTCCAGTAAGGGCGCGGTGAAGCTCTTCTCCTCCAAGCGGCGAATCGTGGCGGAGGCAGCGTTGATTGTGCTGCTGCTGTTTGTACTGCGCCCCGGCGCCTCCCGTTTGAAATCGCGGATTATATCTTCCATCAGTTCTGGAGTCGGGCGACCGGTTGACATTGGGTCGGTTCACCTGCGCCTGCTGCCGCGGCCGGGATTCGATCTGGAAAATGTAGTGGTGTACGACGCGCCGGCATTCGGGGCGGAGCCCATGCTGCGGGCGAGCGAAGTAACGGCGGCGCTTCGCCTGACTTCGCTGCTGCGCGGGCGGTTAGAGATCGCGCGCCTGGATTTGACTGAGCCCAGCCTCAACCTGGTGCATGCACCGGGGGGACGCTGGAATTTGGAAGCGCTGCTGGAGCGCACGGCACACATCCCGCTGGCGCCGACGGGAAAAGCGAAGACGGAGCCGCGGCCGGGATTTCCTTACATTCAAGCCACATCGGCGCGAATCAATTTTAAGAATGGTCCGGAGAAGAAACCGTACGCGCTGACGAATGCGGATTTTTCCCTGTGGCAGGATTCGGAAAACAGCTGGGGCATCCGCTTGAAGGCGCAACCGTTCCGCACGGACCTGAACTTGAACGATACGGGCCTGCTGCAGGTGAACGGGACGTGGCAGCGCGCGGACAATCTGCGCGAGACACCGTTGCGCTTCACCGTCGAGTGGAATCACGCGCAGCTTGGACAGTTTACGAAGTTCTTCACGGGGAACGATCAGGGCTGGCGCGGGGAGGTTCTGCTCGATGTGACTCTGGAGGGCACGCCGGCGAGGTTGCAGATCACGAGCAGCGCGTCGATTCAGGATTTCCGGCGGTACGACATTGCAAGCAGGCAGGCGCTGCGACTGGCGGGCCACTGCGGCGGAGAATACAGTTCGTTCAACCATGCGTTTCACGGAATTCTCTGCAGCGCTCCAGTGGGAAGCGGGGTGGTCACGCTGGAGGGGGATATGGGCCTGCCGGGAAGCCACAGCTATGGGCTCACGCTGACTGCTGACAACATACCGGCGAGTGCCGCAGCGGTGCTGGTGGAGCGGGCGAAGAAGAACCTGCCCGAAGATCTGGTTGCGGGCGGGACACTGAGCGGGAATCTTGCGATCACCGAGAATGCCGCGACTGCGTCGAACCTTCAATTATCGAGCCTTCAATTGTCGAACCTTCAATTTGAAGGCCGCGGGGAGATCGCCAACTTTCGATTAGCCTCGACTGCGAACAAGGCGGAGATTGGGCCGGAAACAATTCCTTTCCTGCTCACCACGGGCAAGCCGGCAGCGCGAAAGCTGGCGGCTCGCAAGAGCGCGGCGAGTATGCGGTTTCCGGATGGTCCGCATGTCGAGTTCGGGCCGTTCCCGGTTGCAGTCGGACGCGTGGCCCCGACAGTTCGAGGATGGGTCAACCGAGGCGGTTATAACCTTTCGGTTGTGGGGGAAGCTGAGATTGCGAAGTCGTTGCGCGTGGCGCGGATGTTTGGCCTCGCAGCGTTGCAGGCCGCATCGGAAAGCACGGCGCAGGTTGATTTGCAGATCGCGGGATCGTGGGCGGAACGCAGTAACGGGACGACCTCTGGCTTTACAGGACCGCAAGTAACGGGAACGGCGAGGTTGCGGAACGTTCGTGTCGCGCTTCGCGGCGTGGCCAGCCCGGTAGAGATTGTCTCGGCCGACATGCAACTGCTGCCGGACGAGGTGAGCGTCGCGAAATTGAGCGCGAAGGCAGCGGACACTGCATGGACTGGCTCGCTTGAGATGCCACGCGGGTGCGGCACTCCGGGCGCGTGTGAGGTGCACTTCATCCTGAACGCGGATCAGATTGCGCTCGGCGAACTGCGCGCGTGGTTGAATCCGAGTCCGAAGGAGCGGCCGTGGTATCGAGTGCTGGAGTCGGATCCGCAAGCCGGGCCGCCTTTTCTCGCGAGCGTGCGCGCTTCCGGGCAAGTCAGCGCCGATCACTTGCAAATGCAGAGTCTGGCGGCGACGCGGGTATCGGCGAAGGTGACTCTTGACGGCGGGAAATTGGGAATCTCGGAGTTGAGCGGAGATTTTCTTGGCGGCAAGCATCGCGGCGAGTGGCAGGCGGACTTCAGCGGAAAGCCTGCGGTGTGCAGCGGCAGCGGGAGCCTGACTGGAGTCTCGCTGGCGCTCCTGGCGGACGCGATGAAGGATGGATGGATCGCGGGGACCGCGAGCGCGACCTACGAGGTGAAAGGACCGTGCCCTGCTGAGTTCTGGACGTTGGCCGAAGGGACGATGCAGTTTGAGATGAAAGACGGGGCACTGCCGCACGTCGCGCTGAGCGAGGATGCGGAAGGTTTGAAGGTTACGCGTCTGGCAGGGCAGGCACGGCTGCAAGCGGGCGAGATCGCGATGAAAGACGCCAGGCTGGATTCTCCCGGCGGGAAGTTTCTGGTGAGCGGGAGTGCGTCGCTGAAGGGCGAACTGGATTTCAGGCTGGCGAAGGTGCCGGCCGGAGCGACGGCCGCGGGGTATACGGTGACTGGGACTGTGGGGGAGCCGCGAGTGGCTCCTTTACCGGGCGCCGAGACGCAGGCGCGGCTGAAGCCTTAGTGTTTCTTCCGCCCCTCTGGGGCTTTGGCCATCTTTGCGAATTTCACCCACGGCTTGCGCCGTGGGCTGCATTCTTTCGCCGCCTTGCGGCTCCAATTCTTCAGGGTGCGATTGAAGCTACGACACAGTTGCTAGGGCACGTAGCCTGCGCCACGCAGCACTTTGCCGGGGAGCGCTCCCGTCATCTTCCCCTGGTCGATCACTGGTACGCCGTTGACCAAGACATACTCCATTCCTTCGGAAAGCTGATTGGGATTGTCGAACGTGGCACGATCGTGCACCGTGGCAGGATCGAAGATGACGACTTCGGCCCACATGCCGGCTTTCAGAACGCCGCGATCGGTGAGGCGCATGCGCTGCGCCGGGAGCGCAGAGAATTTCCGGATGGCGTCTTCGAGGGTCAAGACCTTTTCTTCGCGGACGTATTTGGCCAGGATGCGCGGAAACGTGCCGTAGGCGCGCGGGTGAGGGTGCGACTGGCCGAGGATTCCCTGGGGCGATGTGCCTTCGGAATCGTTGTCGATAGCGACCCAGGGCTGTTCTAAGGCGAGCGTCACGTCGGGCTGCGACATGCCGAAGACGGCGACTTCGGTGGATGGATCCTGAATGAGGATGTCGAAGAGCGCGTCCATGGGATCTTTGTTCGACGACTTGGCAATCTCTGAGAGACGTTTCCCCAGCAGTGGCGCCGATGCTGGATTCTCGACGGCACCGATCATGATGGCGTCAGGGCCGGGGATCTCCTGCCACTCGTTGTCCCATTCTTTGGACGGAGTGAGCATGTCTTTGCGGATGCGGGCGCGAGCCACGGGATCTTTCAGGCGCTCGACGAGCTTCGCGTCGCCGCCATCGTGTGCCCACGGCGGGATAAAAGCAGAGAAGCCGTTGTACCATGCCGTATAGGCATAGGTGTCGGCACTGACGTCGGCGCCGGCGGCGCGGGCGGCGTTGATCTTGGCAACGACTTCGGGCATGCGTCCCCAGTTGTCTTTGCCTGCGACTTTGATATGCCAGATCTCCACGGGGATGTGGGCTTCACGGCCAATGCGGAGGGCTTCGTCGATGGCTTCGAGAACCGAGGAACTCTCGTCGCGCATGTGGGTCGCGTAGATTCCCCCGGACTTGGAAGCTTCGGTGGCGAGCGCGATGAGTTCCTCTGTTTTGGCGTAGGGCGCGGGCGCATACTCGAGTGACGTCGAGACGCCGACAGTTCCGTCTTTCATGGCTTCGCGCACCAGGGCTTGCATTTGCCCGAGTTGTGCGGGTGTGGGTTGCTTGTCGTCATCGCCGAGCACCATGCGGCGAACCTGCGTGGCGCCCACGTAACTCGCGAGATTGATGCCCATGCCCTGCTTTTCGAGGCGCGCGAAATATTGGCGGAAGGTGCGCCAGTCGGGAGTGATCTTGAAGTGCTCGTAACCCTGGCGGTCCGACTGAATGATCGCGTCGTTGAGCGGAGCGATGGAGCCGCCTTCGCCGGTGATTTCGGAAGTGATCCCTTGGAAGATTTTCGAGGGGAGGCGTGGGTCTACGAGGATTGTGAGTTCCGACTGGCCGAGCATGTCGATGAAGCCGGGGGCTACGACTTTGCCGGCCGCGTCGATGGTACGCTTGCGCGGCGCGGAGGACAGATTGCCGATCGCGGCGATCTTTCCGTCGCGGATGCCGATGTCTCCGGAGTACCAGGGAGAGCCGGTGCCGTCGATGATGTGGCCGTGGGTGATGACGAGGTCGAAGGATGCGGTTTGGGCGAGCGCGAGCGAAGAGAGCAGCAGGAATGGGAGGAAGAAGAGAATGCAGGTTGCGTTCGGCAAGGTGATCTTGTTGTTTCGGCTCATCGTTCGTACCTTCAGGGGCTGAAGCCCTTAGATCTGTTTAACGCCTTACGCGGCCCTCAAGGGCCGCTCTTCCACGTTGCTGCGGTGATTCCGATAGCGATCCACACGCCCAGGGCGATCCATTCGTAGATTGTGAAGTGGCCGGGGATCAATGGGACCACCTTCATTAGAGCCATGGCGATGCCGACGGCCAAGCCGAACCAGGCTACGGCACGTTCGGCGCTCGACAGCGACATCACGCTGGGCTTTGCGCGCGCCAGTGCTAGGCATGCGGCGCAGGTTGCTGACCATCCGACGGCGCAGGCTACCGATCCGACTTCGGTGACGGGGACGAGTATCGCGTCGCCCAACAGCATACAGGCAGCGGTAGCAAGGCCAACGCAGAGGACTGCGGCTGACGGCGTTTGGTAACGTGCGTGAATTGCTCCGACGCGGGAGTCGACCATGCCACGGCGACCCATGGCGAAGAACAGGCGGCTGGCCGCGACGAAGTTTCCGTTGAAGCATTTGAAGAGGGACAACAGAGCGGCGGCGAGAATGATTTGGACGATCCATCTCGACCCTAGCGCCTGCTGGAACGCCACTGCGGTCATAAATTTTTCGCCGGTCAGTTTACGCCAGGGAGCTACGAATGAGACGGCCGCGACGATGCTGGCGTAGAAGAGAATGCCGATGAAGATGGCCATCCAGATGGCGCGGAAGAAGCCGCGGCTGCGAAAGTCTGGGCTGGCCTCTTCGGCGGCCTTCCCGACGGATTCGAATCCGGTCATGAAATAGGGGACGATTTGAATGACCAGCAAAATCGACATCCACGGCGTGTGCGTAAAGAGCGGCTGGATATTCGCGGGCTTGCCGTGGCTTACGCCGAGAACTACGAAGATGACGAAGAGAGCGAGGGTGCCGAAGCTGGTCCAATTCTGAAACGTGGCGCTGAGGCGGATGCCGCGGTAATTCAGCAGCGTTAGCAGCCCGGTCAGCGCGAGGCCGATGACGAGGTGCGGAAGATACACGGGGCGGCCGGCGATGCGGTAGAGTTCCATCGAATCGAGGCCGGGGACGATGTAGCCGGCGATGCGGCCGACGGCGACGGCCTCCCAGGGGCAGACGATGAAGTAGGCGAGCGTCATCATCCAGCCGGTGGCGAAGCTGACGGGGCGCGAAAAAACGGCGGAGGTGTAGGCGATTTCTCCGGCGGCGTCGGGCATGGCGACGACGAGCTTGCCGTAGACCCATCCGATGGGAAGCAGGAGCGAGCCCCCGATCACGAAACCGAGCAGGGCGCCGAGCGCGCCGCCGCGCAGGAGCCAGTCGTCCATGATGACGAGCCAGCCGACACCGACCATGGTTCCCCAGCCGAGAGTGAAGTAGTCGGTGGCGCGGAGTTGGCGGGCGAGGGTGTTCACGGGGTTGTGATGAGAGAGTGGCGCGAATTATAAAGCATCGGCTCGGCTTCCGGCTTCCGGCTTT
>PLBY01000017.1:11141-14423 GCA_003134655.1 Acidobacteriaceae bacterium | reverse complement strand
TCGGGTGTGAACAACTTGACGTGCACGATCGGGGTCGGGCACGACTCTTGTGAATACAGCGGTGGCAGAGTCTTCCTCAGTTCCACAGGAAGCAGTTCCATGGGCTCCTTCTCCTTTGTTGAGCGCTCGCCACCGGAAATGGAGGCGAGGGTTAGGTTGTGTTCGAGTTCGATCTCAGAACAGCGAGAGTTGACAGTCCGGTTCGACGACGAGGGGCCTTCGTCGAGGCGACTCCTTTTCGAGCCTTGCCCCAAAAACCAAGGCCGCAGCCGTGCCATCGGCTGCGACCACTTCGTCGAATGGTCCGGCGACCAGTTCCTCTCTGAGTTCCTCATCGAGCACAGATGAGGCCGGAAGTAGCCGAGCGTGCTGCTCTTGAACAGCCTTCCAAACGGCGGACGCCGACTCCCCTACTCCCCTTTGGGTTACCAGCTCGCGCGCCATCGCAGTGAGCACGTCATCATCGTCTTCGATGCCCTGGAGGCCCTCATTCGAGAACTTCCCTTCCATGGCCAGCGAGACGAGCAGCTTCTTGCCCATCAACCGCAGGCAAGACGTCTGCATGGTCTCGTTGTAGGTCAGGAAGCGCACGACGACGTTGGAGCGCTGTCCGATCCGCCACGAGCGGCGGCTCGCCTGGCGCAAAGTGTAAATCGAATATCCCGTCTGCACGAAATAGATAGAGGGCGCCCAAAGCAAGTCCATGCCAACAGAAACGAGGCGAGGGTGAGCCACGCACACTTGCATTCCGTTGCGAAGCTCGCGCTCATACCAGGCCTCGCGCTGATCGGGAGGCACCTGAGCCGTGAGTATGGAGACGCGGATGCCTTCTTGCGACAAAACTCGTTCGAGCCGACGCGTCACGTCCCTCTTCGCCGTGTACACGGCATAAATTTGGCATTTTCTGCCGCGGGCGAGGTCTGCCTTGACGCACTCCACCAGTTGGCGCTCCTTCGCGTAGCCAAAATCCTCGCTGAGGTCCTGAGTTTGAGCGATCAGAAATTGCACGCGTCGATGCAGCTCCGGGTCGTATTCGGTCCCGATAAGATCACCGAAACCGTAAGGCCGATCCGGATAGGCGAGCAATGCATTCAGGGCCGTGCTGATCACGGAATGGTTTCCTCGATGCTCTTCGAGCGCCTCTTTGATCTGCTTTTCGAGATCTGCATATGCTTTGGCCAGCGGTTCGTCCATGTCCACGCCGATGACTTCTTCGCGATAGGATGGCAATTCACTGGAGATGTCTTCCAGTGAGACGAACGCGCCGAGTTCCATGAGAAACTTGCCGAACAGCAGTGGCGATGCGCCCGGTTTGCGTTTGACCTGCTTGGTCACCTTCGCTTTCGAGCAGGCATTCTCTTCGGGCGCGATGATCGTCACTCGCTCGAGCACGCCGTAGCTCTCCGCGAAGTTGCGGACCCCCGACTCGCCCCACTCGTAGCCTTCTGTCACCATCTTGTGTGGTTCCAGGCGATAAAGCACATTGAAAAGGTCGTCGGCGTAACCGCCCATGAGGGTCCCGGTAAGTACGGCGATTCTGTCCACCGACCTCGCCATGGTCCCTAGCGCGTTGCCCTGTGCCGTGTCTCCCTTTAGTTCATGCACTTCATCCGCGATGCCGTAATCGAAGAAATCCGGCATGTAGCGCCCGATAAACTCCAGCGGCGCGAAGCGGCGGATGCGCCCACCGTCGGCCTGCCAAAGGGGGCTGTACATCGCACGCCGATTCTTTCCGCGGTCGTCGGCGGCGTCGCCGATGATCTCGCTCCGCCGTATCTTTTCAAATTCGCTCGCGAGCACGCGCTCATCGTTCACTATTAGCGGCGCACCCGTGTCAGGATTGATCACGGTCCCCAAGAATGGGCCGGACTTCGCCACCGCGTAACAATGCTTCCAAAAGAAGGAAAGCTTTGCCCTGTCTCGGCCAACGATAAAGAACGACGGACCTGGGCAGATCTTTTGCCAGCGATCGCGCGCCGATTTCGAGTTCTTCCGAAGGCGGAGATCCGTGAGCGTTGTGTGCAGTCCTTCGCGCACGATCCGGCCATTTCGATAGCGAACTTCATTCACCCCATGCGGATTTGCGCCCGATTGTCCCGGTGTTCGCAAGCCGTCGATGATGAAGACACGCGCCCCGGGGACGGTGATTAGAACCTCCCGGCACCACTTCCCGACGATGTTTGGCGGCGCCATCACCAGAGCGGTATACGGTTGACCAGCAGAGCGCACATGGATCGCCGAAAGCGCCATGAGTGTCTTACCGGTGCCGCATTCCGCAATGACTGCGGCGGCTTTGGCACGATGCCAGCGCTTCACGATGCCCATCACCGCCAGACGTTGAGCTGCGAAGGGGCTTCGCAACAGCGTTTTGAACCGCTCCGACACGGGATCCTGGGGAGCCTGAAGCGCCGGGTAAATTTGCAGAATGCGGTCGCCCAATTCCTGCGAGAAGAAGCTCAAATATTCGGCGATGGTTGAAGGGATGCTCATGTGCGATTTTTCCTCCTGTGGTGGTCTCTTTGGATGGCGAACAAAAGGCGAATCTAGCTGGTATACTTTGAGGCGTGGTGGGGACCCGCTGCCGCGTCAGCTACCTGGATTCCAGAAACATCGAGCACGCCGTGGATGTCACAGCGGACTCATTGTTTGAGGCTGCGGCGGTTGCTGTGCGAGCGTTCCGGGAAGGTGCCTTAATGGATGATTTGCCTGTAGCAGGTACCGAGTTGCGGATCGCGGTCTTTCCGCTGCCGGTCGAGCACAGAGTTCGCTTACAACGGGTGGAACAGTGGGCTCAAACCGGTACGGTGAAAAGTCCTGTGGAGATGCTGCGGCGGGAGCGCGTACGCGAGCTGTTGGCGTTCAAGAACGACGCTGTCAGGTGAGCCGGGCCGCGCTGAACGACTGCCAGGGAATCGAGCCGNNGTATCCGAGACCATCCAACGGCTGAATACGTTGTTTTTGTTGCAGCACGCTCCAAAACCAACTTGCCCAGGAAGGATGAACCGGCAGGCCGAGCCGTTGCGAAATCCGGTACAGTACAAAGTCCGGATCGTCATCAGACAAGATGATCCGTCCGACATCGCCTTCATCGGCTACCTGTGAGGAAAGGGCGACCAGGTGACGCACGCTGCGGCTCCGTCCGGCCACGGCTATGGTGCCGCGGAAGACCCGCGGATCCTTTCCAAGCGTCACCCTTCGTTGAGCGAGGTCTGGGCCGGAAACGGTCACCCATTCCTGGCCTGCAAGTCCAGCCCAGATGGCGCCGATATCGACGTCGTTCCC
>PLBY01000017.1:217-11099 GCA_003134655.1 Acidobacteriaceae bacterium | reverse complement strand
TTCATCGGCGGACTCCTTTCAAAGACGAGCGCGAGGCCCCCTGTCAAACCCGCTATTCAAGCGTGCCCGTTTCCCCGGTCGCGAAGACGACGGAAAGCTCCTGGACAAAGCGTTCCCGCTCGCGGATCACGGTTGTGCCATCCTCCTCTTCCTCGGTGAGTTTCGTCGTAACCTTTTTGCTCTTCCAAGCCGCGATGTGGCGCTCTTCGCCCGAGCCAAAAATTCCGTTGATGAGACCAGAGCAAGCGACCAGGCCAACTTGGCCCGCATGCAGCGGTGTGAGTGGCCTTCCTCCGATAACGGCTGGTTCCGGGGCGAGAATTCGCCTGGTTTGCCTGTAGGCCGGCGAGTTCGCAACGAGATCCTCCAATTCATCCAGAGGCAGGCCCTTGAACGTCAGCGCTGCCGGCCCACTGGTCGGCACGGCGTATGGGTCGTCGCATGAGTCCGCCAGCTCCGGCAAGCTCTCGTACTCGCGCCCGAGAGTGGTGAAGCGATAACGGCCCTCGCTGATCTCGCGGTCACGAAGTTGTTCGCGCTCTCGGCGCGTCCGCCGGACGCCGGCAATGAGGACCTGGCGATAGCGAACCGACTCCAGATGGGACAGGCGAAACACCCGCGCACGTTTGAAGTGGGAAGCGAGGATCTGCGCGCAGTCGGTCGCGCGCTCGGCCGGAATTACCAGCAGGAGTACCCCACCGGGGATCAGCCACCGGAAGATGTGATTCAAGAACACCGCCTCAAGTCGTTCCCGAGCGTTCCCTGCGAGCGCCCAGTCGTACGGAGGATTGCAAAAGCAGAGCGAGAACGACTCGACGGCGCAATGGGTTTCCAGACAGTCTCCCTGAACGATCTTGGTAAGTGAGGGCCCGGCTTGTTCGGCGCGATAGGCATCCAATTCAATTCCGTAGCGTCTTGCGCTAGAATCCCCGGTAATCGCAGCGAACGCCGCGCCGTCGCCGACGCAAGGATCCAAGGCCGAAAACAGCTCGATCGGAAACCGCAAGAGATTCCGGATTCTTTCCGCTTCTCTGAGCGGCAGCGGGTAGTAGTTGCAGCGAACCTTGGCGTTGAGGCGGGACACGTGAAGACTCCTATCGTTTCAATTTGTGGTGGTGGGTGCGGCTTGATACAGAAAATGAACGCCGCCACTCTATGGCTTCCATTTCTGCTCCGACGATCGGCCTCGCGTTGGCGTGCGAAGCGTCAAGTCAATTGATTACAATGCGTGGTGCAAGGCGACCTCCGAAAGGCGCCGTCACAAACTGGCGTCGGAGAACGCCAAGGCCTAAACTACAACCGTGCCGGAACCGTAGCGCCCAGAGGACTCTCGTCAAGTCATTTTGTGGGATAATTCTTGCCCGTGAGAGCCTCCGCAGCCGATCCAGAATCCACCGAAATCGCCAGCAACTTTACGGTGCGCCAGTACCGCGACGCCGCGAAGGCTAAACAACGCGATCAAATTGCGGACGCCATAGAGCGTCGGTTCACTGAGCGGTACATCACTCCGGCCAACAGCGAGCCGAAGCACGGATTCACCATGATGGCCATCGGCTGTCTCATGCTCGAAGCCCTCGAATCCTTCAAGCGAGGATGGAAGAAGAGCGTCCGCCAGAGTAAAAAGCTTTTCGTGGAGTTCCTCGACCGCGAGCCGGAATTCGCCGCGTTTAAGGGGCGCGGCTCAGCGTTCTACACCAACGTTCGTTGCGGCATTCTCCACCAGGCTGAAACGACCGGCGGATGGCGCATCATTCGATCCGGTTCGCTTCTCGACGGCTACACAGTCAATGCCACGAAATTCATTGCCGCACTGCAGCGGGTTCTGAAAGCATACTGCAGTGCACTCAAGACCGAGAGCTGGGGCTCCAAGGAATGGAACAAGGTCAACCGGAAGATGAGCTACATCTGCGACAACTGCACTCCATAAGCCAGCAATCTCCCTCCCCTCGGCTTCATATTTTCGTCACCCGTCCTCGCCGTCAAGGGCTTCGTGAACGCGCAAAAACCGCGCGCCTTTGACCGCTCCGGGCACCTGCTACGGATGTCCTTAGACGAGGGAAAGGGAAGATTTAGGTTCACTGGCCAGTTGACGCTTCTTCTTTCTGCGAATTGGATAGCGAGTCGACTCCATCGAAGAACGGAATTCGCCAGGCGTTCAAAGCACTCGATCTCAGCGACTTTGTCTTCGAGCGAAGTCACTTGGCGCGGGTGAGTGTTTGAGTGTAGGCTTGCTGGGCGTCACGTTGAACAATTGCCTTCCAACGAGGATCGCCCCACTCGCCGGCGTTTTGATCAGCCGACCGGTTTTGTCCTACCCTTACGGGGTCTGCTTCACAGAGGAAAGCTGCCCCTGATCCCGCCTCGCAGTCAAGAACAAAAGAGCGGTAGAATGTTGGATCAATCGATTCCGGTCGTGGCAGCCGCGGACTCGCTACACTGGGAGGTTTCCCAGCATAAAAAGGAGAAACAGGACAGCTTGGCAACGTCGATTAACTTGCGAAGGCCCAGGCAGTTCCCTCTCCACCAGATGCTCTGGCAGGACTTCGAGGATCTCATCCGCGACGTCGGCTTTAAGATTCTCGGAGCTGCCCTCAGCCCATTCAAGGAAGGTCCCGATGGCGGCCGAGATGCCCGATTTGACGGGCGTGCCGAACGCTTGGCCCAGCGAGCAAGGGCAGGAGAAGGGCCAGTACGTCCTCCAGTGCAAACACACCAAGCGGGCCCGGCGCCTGTTGCTCCGAGGAGGACTTTAAGAGGCTCCTTCGAAAAGAAGTCCCGAAAGTGAAGACGCTGATCGCCGCGAAAGAGCTCTCGCACTACATGGTCTTCACCAATCGCACCAAGCCCGCCGAGGAAGACGTCGCCTTCCGCACGCGATTCGGCAAAATCGTCGGGCTCTCCAAATCGTGGTTGCTCGGCATCGGAGAGCTGAGCCTTTTGTTGAGAGCGCACCCGGAAATCTGGGACCGCTACGAGGAGGAGATTCGAAACCCGATCCGCTTCAACCGCGACGACCTGATCGAAATCATCCGCGACTTCGCGAAATTCATGAAGAGAGCCGATGGACAGCATCAAGTCCAAACATTGCGACACTTGAGATTGGAGGACAAGAACCGCGTTAACGGGATTTCCAAGGCGTACTTCGACGATATGCAGCGCCACACCATGCCACAGTTCGAGCACATCCGATCCTTCCTGGAGAACCCGCGCAACGAGAAGGACTTGAATCTCTACCAGGACACCGCGGATGATCTTCGCGGGCGTTTGCGCGCCATGCTCGCCGAGAAGGAAGTTTCATCGCTCGAACAAGGGATGGACCAGATCCGCGACCAGTTCATCACCAGCGACCCACGCTTCAAGGGGAAGCGGCGCTGGGTCCGAACCTTCATAGACTACATGTACTCCACATGTGAGATAGGCCAAAATGCTGACCCCGCACAAGCACCTAAAACTTAATACGTCGCTTCTCAGGCTGGCCGCTCTCGCTCTGGAATACCTGCACAATCACCGGAGCGCATCGTACCCACAGCTCTTTGCGCATCTTGAGCGCCGCACCCGACTCCGGGAGCCGCGGGACGCCGAGGACGTCCGCTTGATGTTCGGGCCGACGGTCAGTTTCCTCTACCTGCTCGGCAAAGTGCAGTACCACAGCAAGAACGACAGCTTCGAGTACGTGGAGACGCCCGACGCGAAATGAAGCTCTCCCAGATCTATAGCAACAATCCGCGCGTGTTTCTCCCAATTCAATTCAATGGGGTTGAGGACACGGAGCTGAGCGTGGTTTTCGCCCGCGTCAAGAAACCCAAGGATGCCCAGAGAGACAGCCACAATCTGGGAAAAACGCTGCTTATCGACCTGATCGATTTCCTGCTTTTGAAGAATATCGGCGACATGCCGAATCACTTCCTCTCCAAGCACGCCATTCTTTTCGCCGATTGGGTTTTCCNNACCCCAAGGGAACATTCATAACGGTAAAGCGCGCGGTCAAGGACAACACCAAGATCGGCTTCAAGTTCCACCCGAAGCCATTAAAGCCCGAGCTGGATAGCGTTGCTATACCTGGCAAATGGGATCACACGGACGTCACGCTCGACCGTGCAGTGCAACTCCTGGACGGGCAACTCGGCCTCGATGCGATCAAGCCATTTCCGTACCGCAACGGGGTTGGCTACTTTCTCCGGACACAGGCCGACTACCACGAACTCTTTCAACTGATGAAAACGAAGGAGGGCGCGGACAAAACGTGGAAGCCGTATCTCGCGAAGGTGTTCGGAATCGATCCAGACCTGGTCACCAAGAAGTACGTGCTCGACGAAGAAGTCGCCGAGCTGAAAAAGAAGGTGGACGAGATCCAGCACACTGTGCCCAACGTCCGCACGCGGAATCTCAACGAGCTCAAGATGGAAGTGAGCAGCCGGCGCCAGCAGCTCGGCGAAACTGAGGGACGCCTGGACCGATTCAAGTTCGCGCAGGAGGAACTTCGCATCAGCAAGGAGGCCGCGGAAGAGTTGGAATCCGAGGACGCCGAACTCAACGAACGCATGTCGAATCTCGATTACGACATCGGACAAATGCGTGCGTCCATGCAGCGATCCGTCACGTTCGACCTCGACCAGATTGAGAAGGTGTTTAAGGAAACGAAAACATACTTCGCGCCGCAGCTCACGAAGGAATATCAGGAGCTTGTCCAGTTCAACCGCACTATTACGACCGAGCGCGCCAAATTTTTGAAGCAGCAGATCAAAGAATTGGAAAAGGAGCGCGACGAACTGGCCACGAGAAAAGCCGAGGTTGACGAGAAGCGGTCCCGCTACTATGAAATCCTTCAGGAACGGGACACCTTCAAGCGGTTTAAATCTCTCCAGAAAGAGCAGGCTTCCCAGAGAGCCCATCTCGAACAGCGCCTGCTACAAATCAAGCACCTGCAAGAGCTTCTCGTAGCGGAGCAAAATCATAGGGCCAAGCAGATAGAACGTACGAAGGCAATCGCCGAGATCGACGCTCAGGTCTCCGAAGGGACCGAGATCCAGGAACAGATCAACATGGAATTCGCCCGCATGGTGCGAAGGGTGTTGGCACTGAACGGCGCCGTCTTCCTGCAGATGAATCAGAACGGCAATATCGATCCAAAATCTACCGCCGATCCGCCAAAGACCGATGCTGGACAATCCAGCCAGGCCGAAGGGAATACCTACAAGCGATTGCTTTGCATCCTGTTCGACCTAGCTGTGCTGAAGGCATACTCGAAGAAGGCCTTCTTTCGATTCGTGTACCATGACGGCATTCTGGAGACAATGGACGACCGGAAAAAGGTCGCTCTGCTCAAGCTGTTAAAGGAATTCGCCGCAGAAACCGGCGTACAGTCCATCTTCAGTGTGATTCAGGCGGAGATGCCCGTGGACGAGCAGGGTCACCGCATGGAGTTCGCCGAGGCTCAAATCATCCGCGAGCTGAGCGACGTAGGAAACAACGGGCGCCTTTTCAGAATGGCCCCTTTCTAAATGTTGGTCTTTTGTTCGCCTCATAATGTTGGGGTGCCAGAGAAGATCTAAGAGGTCACGGTCGTCGATTGCTACGGCGTTCGCCGCACCATCCAAGTCAGCGCCAAATGGGCCACGTGCCTCTATTACTGCCGTTCACGCGCGAATCCAACGGACAACCTGTCGCATGACGGGACCGTCTCTGAGGTCAAGGTTGTCGGAGAAGACCGGGTGTTCCGGGTGAATCACCGGATGACTGATGGAATAGGCGAATCGTCAGTCTTCGAGGAGATAGCATCTAGTTAATGTGCGCCGTCCTGTCGTGCTCAGCCTCTCTCTTGAGAAAAGCCGTTCTGCTGATGGTCGCCTCGCCGGCGTCGAAGGCGCGGCGATAAAATAAAGCAGGATGTGGTCGTGGAACTCCCGACCCTTCCGCTGCCGGGACGAATTCAAGCAGGTCGAGCTTGCCCACTGAGATGGCCATGCCCAATCGTGATCTCATTCGCGCTTCTGAAATCGCAGATTGGTGTTTTTGCCGAAGATCCTGGTATCTGAGCGCCCGCGGCGTCGGCCCCAGCCTGGTGCAAATTGAGAAAAGGCGCGCCGGCGTTGACTATCATCAGCAGCATGCTCGCAGTGTGAATCAAGCCCGGGGCGTAATGAATGGCGCAACCCGTGCTCTGCTCGTTGCCGTGGTGCTTGCTGCGGCCTACTGGTTCTGGGCCTACGCTCGCTGAAATGGACCGGAGACGATGTTCTTTCTCATTGCCCTCATCGCCGCGGCCTTGGCATGGTTCGCGGGGCGCGGGCTGTTCGCGCGAACCGGCCTCCCCACGCGAGACATTCTCTACGCGGACGTCGGCAGCACCTTTCCACAACCCGCACCTCTCGTATCTAAGCGCTATCGCCTCAGCGGAAAGCCGGATTACCTGGTTCGGGTCACAGACGGCATCGCTCCGGTCGAGTTGAAGTCTGGCCGGTCTCCCTCATCCGGCCGCCCCTATGACGGTCACCTCCTCCAATTGGCGGCCTACTGTCTACTGGTCGAAGACGTTTGTCGTGTCTCGGTTCCTTACGGACTGGTCAAATACGAGGATCGCACCATCCGTGTCGAGTATACTCCGTCGCTACGTGCAAGCCTGCTTGCGCTTCTTGACGAAATCCGAACGGCCAAACGCAATGGGGAATGCCACATCAACCACAATCAACCCAGCAGATGCCGGTCTTGCGGTTTCCGTTCTGTTTGCGGAGAGGGTCTGATTTGAGCGCCCTACTCGCCAAGCAACGGCTCGGCTTTAGGCTGCACGCTGTGTGTGCTCGTTTCGCCGGCATGGTCAGACAGACCGTTACGGCCAATCCAGAGCTCTTCCTGCCGGTATTTGTGCTGTTCGTTTGGCAAATCACAGCGATCGCAGTGAAGCCGCGGACCCTTGGGCTCGCCCTGCTGATGACGTTGCTCTTATTGGTTTATGGCTATCGCGTGCTCGGAAAGACGCCCTGGCTTCGTCGTTTAGGCTGGGTGTCCCCGTGTCAAGGGTTCTGGTTTTATAGCGTTCTTGCCGGCCTTGCTTCCGCCGGTTGCGTGTGGTCGATCGCCAGATTGTTTCACGAGTCCCTCGGTGGTGTTCCTCCCCCTCATAGGGTCCTCTTGGCCAGCGCATCCGGACCAATGGTCGAGGAAATGCTCTTTCGAGGTATCTTCTTTTGGCTGATCTTCGAGCTTTTGAGACGCGGCCGCGTTCCGAAGCTCGCCGCCGTTAGCGCGACGATTCTCGTCATCGCCGTAGGCTTCGCTTTCTCTCACTCTGGCAGGACAGGGCTCAGCCTCTACACAACAATCCTCACTGGGATTGCATTTGGCTGGATGCGGGCACAATCCGAATCCACGGCGGCCGCCGCGCTCATGCACGCCGTCTACAACTTGGTGCTCTCATATATTGCGACGTTTTAGCGCCGCCTCTTCCGCAGCTTCATCGTGGTCTTCCGCCGCTTTTCGGCAGCGCCTTTGACCGGCGACGAGAAAACGGGCTCGTGCGAAATCGGCCAGCGATGCCTGGGTGCCTTTCAAGCGCAGCACCAGATAGCCCGGATGATGGTCAACCAGCAGGGGCCTTCCCCGTTCTCTCGCCGCCGTCTCTTGTACAATCGGCCGTCCGATTCTCGTCAGGAGTTTTGTCCTTTGCCATCAGGTATTCTTGCCGAAACCGGCACGACCCCTGGTGGCGCAGTTCCTTGCCGCACGGACATTTGTGGTCGATCCGTTTCCGGACAGCCAGCATTTTTTGATACCAGTTATCGCCGGCGCTCATCGAGATACCGAGAGCGTCGCACGCCTCCCGAATTGTCTTGCCATCGATGAACACCAGCCGATGAAAGTCCGGCTTCTTCGACTGCGTTGCGTGATTGATTCCTCCCCGGAAGCTCCGATCGATGACAAAGCTTCGCTGACAAGTCGGATTCATGCAACGCCAGCCTCGTGTGCCGGAGCTGTTTCGGCCCCGGCTTTGTGTTTTTCCGCCACAGAAGATGCATGTCGGGTTGAATACCGCAGCTCCAACACGGTTCCGTGCAAAGATGAGATCGAACAACGCATTCAGCAAGTGCTCCCGGCATTCCCCCGGATCGCGCGCCCAGATGACCAATGTGCCCTGCGCGTCCGGAGCTGTTGCTGAGAATTTGTGGGCGCCTTTATAGGGCCGGTTCAGAGTGTGAACCAGGGAGGTAGCCATCTTGGAGTTGAACTCAAAATTGAAGTAACTCACTCTCGTCTTCCCCTTCTCCGATGGGCTCAACGAGTCCAAACGTGTCTCTCTCGAATAGCGGCAACCGGGCCGAGTACTGCCCAACGTCTTCAGGGCGGTACCGCGCTCTTGCATATTCCTGCCACGAGCACTTCAAGTCCGCTCGCCGCACAACCCAGCGTTGATAACCGACCAGCTCGGGTGTCCGAACGTAAGGCATCGGATACGGTCGGGCACCGAACTCCCGCAGCCGCTGCCGGCGATAGTCCCTGTCGTCATGCGTTTCGCCCGGCCAGTACCCAATCAGCATGTACACCATGATTTGATCGGGCCGTACGCCAGCCTTCACCAGCAGATCGAGGCCCCGAAATAGCCGTGCCTCGTCTTTGCGGTTGTCCCAAGCGGTATAGATCCGGCGGGTTCGGAACTCGTGATCGTAGTACTGCACACCGGCGACCGCGGCCGCGATCTCTTCATCGATCACGCGAACGTTGATTCCCTGCGTAAAACTTACTTTGAATTCTCCCGCTATGATTTCGCTGATGTGGTCCCGCCAGCCAATCTGGCCAAAGAAGTCGTTATCGAGGAGAACCAAGTTTCGCGGCCAAGGATCGCCACGCCAGATTTCGTAAATCGATTGTGCCGGCTTGACCTTACCTTCCTTCCAAGGCACTACGCAGAATGGACACCGTAACCGGCAGCCTCGCTGAGTAAATCCGATGGAGAATGCGTATTTCGGATACAGCGAGTAGTCTTGCTCGGACCCGCTGACACCGATCTCCTCCAAACGGCTGGCTGAACCACTCCCGGTCCCGCCGATAATGGCCTTCGGATACACACGCTTCAGCGCCTCCACAAGCGGCCGCGTTTTTTCGAAAATGGCGCTTGCGTACACATCGTCCCAATGCGCGAACAATGAGTCCTGTAAGGTGGTNNGCATTGTCGGCATCCTTTCTGGAGCGAAGTGCGGCCGGGCTGGCGACGAACGCGAAATCGCTCCTTGAGACTGGTGAAGGAGATGCGCTAGATGAGCTGAAATTGAAAGGGCGACGCTCCGAGGCCCTCGATCGACCTCTCGGTTGCTGGTAGTGCACATGGCACCCTTCCCGGTGACACTGCGATCTCGCGAAGCCGCCCTGGGCATTAGGTTCCGCCACCATCCACCTCAGCCTTCATCGGGAAGCTGCACGAATTCCTCAAGTGCACAAGCAAGGCGTCGAATCGGCGCGGCCAAGTCGTCGCTCTCCCAGTGCGCTAACACGATGCGTCCCGCCCGGACCAGTTCCAACACTTTCGGCTCGGGGAGTTGTGGACGCCAGCTCGGCCCCGCGTTCGTGATGCTGTCGCTCACCGACTCGACACGATTGTCATCGAGGTGGATGACGCCGGTATCTCCGGATTGGTCACCCTCCCAACTGACCTCGCCGGAGAGCGTGTACCCGTTCGGCTGAAAGAATCTCACGACCAGGAGCCGCAACCATTCATCCTGCTCGCCTCGGGACTCACCTTCAACGCTCAAGCGACCGCCGGATTGCTGCCAATCACAGCCGTGATACAAGCCTTGCCCATCTTCGACGGTGATTCCTAACAGTGCTGGATCGCTTTTTGTGAGCGCTTCGTCCAAGAGCGTCGCATGCTCATCGCTCAGTTCGGGCGAGATGTCGATCTCGCCGTTGTAATAGACCGAGTACCCCATGATCACTCCTGTTCTGGTCCCGCCGGCTAAGGAGCTGCCTGAATCAGCACGGCACACCTGAATACGGGTTCTCACTCTTCCGGTCGAAATTTGCGACGCGGCATCGTGATCACCATGGCGTCCAGCTTGGTGCCGATTTCCGACATACCTGTCTTGAGCCTTGAGCGAAGATCCGCCGTGGTCCGGATTTCCTCGGCGGTTACGCCAGCCAGTAGCACCCGAGCCTTGTCCACCTGCTCTTTCAGCTCGGTGTCATTGGCGATATTGCGGAAGTCAAACGTCGCCAGGAAATCGCCAAGGTTCGCCACTGTGGACTTCTTGAAGACCTTCGGTTTTCCATTCTCAGAGGCGTCCAGCCGCTCGACCATGTGATTGACGAGTTCCGACATCGACTCCCGTAGTAAACCTTGCGCCTCGGTCTGCGCTTCGGCGAAGCGTTGCGCGGCTTTTTCCCGCTCCTCCTGCCAGATTCGCCCCGAGATTGTCTTGAGCTGTCCCGGCACTCCGTAAGCGACGTAACGCCAGGTGAAGTAGAATCGCGCCTTCACCATGTCGAGCGGAGGATAGTCAGTGGGGTTGTGCAAAACACGTAGCCGATCGCTCATGCTCTCGCATAGCGTCGGATAGGAGTCCAGGAAGCGATCCACCAAATCGGCGCGTTCGCGTTCAAACTCGCGGAGCTTGCGGTCCACATCCTCGATCAGCGGGACTGCCAGGAAACGCGTACCGGTCTCGAAGGGGACACAGACGCTGTCGAGGTACTTCTTCACTTTCCGGTCCAACTGCCGGATGGCTTCGAACTCGACCGATACCAGAATCTTCTTAGCGACCCTGAGCAGTTGCTTGTCAGTATCGACTTCGACTTGCGAGGCGGAAACCTTGCGGGAATCTCCGAGTAGACCGAACTTAACTTGCAGAATTACCGTACTTTGCGACAGGCTCTGCTCCTGTACTTCGATGGGAAT
>PLBY01000017.1:0-146 GCA_003134655.1 Acidobacteriaceae bacterium | reverse complement strand
CAGCGGTCGGCCAATTCTAAGGCAGCTTCGTGGGCATCCTCGTACTTGTCAAAACTGTAGTGGTCCACCTGGATGCCCTTCCAGTAAACGTACCCGCGGTGATCCTTCCGGAGATTCTCGATCTCGTGGTACCAAGGCTGCACATA
>PLBY01000146.1 GCA_003134655.1 Acidobacteriaceae bacterium | reverse complement strand
CGGGTGACAGCGTAGTCCTTCAAGTGCCGGGAGGTACAGAACACTTGACCGTGCTGGAAGTGTGTTACGAGCGCATTTCTGTGGAACCGTTCCGTGAACCACCTGGATCCGAGGCCTCGGCAAAGAGACTCCCTCGCCGACACTCACCTGACGAAGAAGAGACGAAACCGCACAGGTGGTGAAAGAGCGACGACCGTAATGGAGCGCTATCGGCTTTTGGCAAACGACAGGAGATGAGTTGAGTCCTCATAAACGGGCTTCGGGGAGATCGGAGCACTGACGACGGTCAACACCATCACGCTTCCTCCAAGCCGACTTCGGGACTACGTCGTGGAGTCCGCCTGAAAACGTGAAAAGGTAACCTCCGGTTAGCTCGTCACTCGCCCTAACAAAGACGCGTTAACCCCAGAAGACGAGTTTAACGGGTTCAGTGCCATGGACCTCAGCGATCCTCCCGAGATTCGAGGCCGCGAATGCGCGAAACTCCGGTGACAATGATAATTGGCACTTTCAGCCTCACCCATGGACCGCACCGGCTGGGCCGATACAGCGCCCAGAGCGCGGCCCTGACAGACAACAAAACGCGGCGCGGACGGGCTGTGGAAAAGACGCGACGGCGGCTGCTCGTTTAACTCAAACCGGACATCTCACGTGCTAAGAAAACCGGACATTTTAACTTGCTAACAACATCCTTTATTGTTCCTTTATTGTTGCGCCCTTGTGCGTTTTTTGCTCCCGACAAAAACGCAGTCTTGGGCCAAAGACTCAAAACCCGGACCCGCCGCTACAAGTCGGGAACTTCGGCGGCGTGCCCGGGACTAAACTGCATACTCTGTGGCTGGTGCCACTTAGACGCGGTTCGGGAGACAGCGCCGGATAATACCACCGGTCCTGTTGTGCCACGGCTCCCCCTGGTTTGCCATCCCGCCCGAACCAAAGTAAATCCCACGCCCCATTGGCTTCGCCCGTCTGGTAAACCAGGATTCCATTTTCGGAGGTCGAAAACTCCGGCACCGCCGTCGCTCCGTTCACGGCCACGTGTTCCGCAATCGGAGTTGCTTCTCCGGATAGTTCCATGCGTTTGGCATCGAAGGGTTGGGCCAGCAACGTTTGCTCGCGCATAAACAGCAGGTAGCCGGAATCGTAGGAAGCGGTGGTGACTCCCTGCATAATCAACGTCGCCTGCAGAGAACCCAACTCTCCGACGTACAGATCCTGTTGCTGCGTGCCGGAAGCGTTGCGCCCCCAGAACAGAAAATGTTTCTGGTCGGGCAGGAACCGCGGCCAACGATGGCTGTTCTCAGCATGCGATTCATCCAGTTTCGAAGCCGGCTCGGGCTTTCCACCGTTCGCCGGAACGCGTAGCATTGGACCTTGCGCCGAAGGCGTGAACAGGATAACGCCATCCTTGTTCCATGCGCCGCCGCGCCCATTGGTCGCGTCGCACACGATTTGCACCGGCCCGCCATTAGCGCTGATCCTCTTCAGCTTGCCCACCGCAAAAAATCCAATGTCATGGCTATCGGCAGACCAGAATGGATACATCGCGTCTTCCGTGCCCGACAGCGCCTGCGGCGTCAACGAACTTAGCGTCCTCACATAGAGCTGGATTTTTCCCTTGGTATCGCGCGTCGTGAATGCTACCCGCGTTCCGTCTGGCGAGATGACCGCCGGTCCTGATGCCGGCACGGTGATGACAAATGACGTCCCCTCGGGAGGCAAAATTGACATGCGCATCACCGGGTCTGGCCGTGATGCTTCCCTCATATACGCCGCCGTCGTTCCCGCTGTCACCAGCAATGCCATCCCGGCCACGGCCCACCAGAGCCACGGACGTTTCGGCGCGGCAAACACTTTCGCACTTAGACCACCGCCCTCCGCAATCCACTTCAACTGCAGTTTCACGTCTTGCGCTGTCTGGATCCGCTCCTGCGGATTTTTCTCTAGACAGCTCTTGACCAAGTGATCCAGCGCAGCCGGCGCTGCCGGCGCAATCTGGCTCACCGGTTCCGGATCTTTCTCCAGAATCCCGGTCATCACGCTCAACTGGCTCTTGCCATCGAAGGCTCGGCGCCCGGTCACCATCTCGTAGAGCACGCATCCGAGGCTAAAAATGTCGCTGCGCTCGTCCGCCTCACATGCCTGCAAAGTTTCGGGAGCCATGTATTGGAACGTTCCCACCACGGTTCCCTGTCGCGTCAGGGGCTGGGCTGGAGAACTCAGTTCCGCAATCGTCATCGTCGGAGTCGAAGGCGTCATGCCGCTGACCGCAGAACTTATTCCGAGCGCGGGCGCGGTCTTGGCCAGGCCAAAATCGAGCAACTTCGCTCCGCTCGCGGTCAGCATAACGTTCTGCGGTTTTAAATCGCGATGCAGGATTCCGGCCCGGTGCGCAATGACCAATGCCTGCGCGATTTGAATCCCATACTCCAAAGCCTGTTTCAGCGGCATCGGACCCTTTCTCACGCGGTCCGCCAAGGTTTCGCCGTCCAGGTACTCCATCACCAGAAACGCAGTGCCGTCCTGCGTGCCAACGTCATATAAGTGGCAGATGTGGGGATGATTCAGAGAGGAGACAGCCCGCGCCTCGCGCTCAAACCGGGCATTCAATTCAGCGTTGGAAGACAGATGCGAGGGCAGAATTTTGATCGCGACCGTGCGATCGAGACGCGTGTCGCGCGCACGATACACTTCGCCCATGCCGCCTGCGCCCAGCGGCGAGAGGATTTCATAAGGACCGAGTTTAGTGCCAGGAGTAAGGGCCATCCGCGCAGCCAATTATAGTCTGTGTAGTAGGTTGTACGAGGAGGCGGTGCTTCCTGGGCGAGCTGTCGGCCGACCGGAAGTTATCCAGAAACGGGCTTGGCGGAGATCAATGGAGAATTCCTCTAAGCCGACTTCTGGACCGCTTGGCTATCGCTGGTTCAATTTCCGGATTGCCCGCAATCTGGCATCGCGATTGCCATGGCCATCATTCAGGTCCACCAGCCGACTCACCAGGATCTATTCTGTCCTCAACTAGTCTGTTGCTGAAACAACGAGACTGGAAGGGGAAGTTGCGAAACAAGTTCGTTAAGTATCACCTATTCAGTGACTCGATGCCGCCGGTGGCGAGGGTAATAGAGTCCGAATGCCTTGAGAGATGCAATCCGGTAAGGCGGTGCCATGGTTTTTGCCTTCGAACTCGACTAAGCTCACATCGACCGCTGATGCATGGTTCCGCAATCGTGCCACGAGCTCGTGGGCATTCGGCAACATGTGGCCTTCGACGAAATCTTCGTCTTCTTTGGTCCCGGCGCCGATGAAGACCTTGAGAGGGCTCGCTGCATGAAATGTCGATGCCTTGTCCAGTAACTGCGGCTCTGTCCAAATGCTTGGACTACAGAGGAGATAGTCGTCGAAGGCCCCTGAGTCATGCAGCAGCACATGCAAAGCTAACGAGGCTCCTAATGAGTGTCCTGCAAGAATCGATTGATGCAGGTCGACGGGGTAACGGCGCTCGATCATGGGGCGCAATTCCTGCAGCAAAAACTTCGCGAAGCCGGCTCCATTTCCGGAGGCGGCAGCAGCCTTGAACGAGTCTGGCACCTCTTTGACGGAATCTGGCACAGGCCCGGACAGAAGATCGCGAGTGCGCAGGCTGAACCATTGTTCCAGCGTCTGATCTGGATAACCAATTCCGACAACATAGGCGGGAGCAGAGTGCCCGAAGCCGCCATAGCCCTGCATCATGGAAGCCACTGCTGGGAAGAGACTGTTGCCGTCGAGAACGTAAATAACTGACACCTTGGACGTCTGAGGCTTGAGCGGTTTGGCGACTTGAATCAAGAAGTCCCGTTCCAGAGACTTCGAGTGAAAAATAAACTGCTCGCTGTACCAGATCGTCGCCGGCTTCGCATCCGTTGCATCCTGAGCGAAAGCGCTGTTGGGGCTGAGTCCGGCTGACAATACGACAACCGCCGTATAGAGAACTGAAACCACAAGTCTCATTTACATCGCTCCTGATTGATCCTGCTAAGGCTACCTGAAGCTTCATCCAAATAAAAGAAGTCAGGGATACGGAGGGCAACGAAGTTGGTAACGGCAAACTTCCGAGTATTGACTAATCCCGTCTGTTGCCCGGTTGTCGGCAATCCGGAAGTTGGCTCTAAACGGGCATTGCGGAGATCAATGGCAATCTCCTCGAAGCAATGTACTGAACTTTGTTCAGATAGGTACCGAAGGAACGGGAAGTGAGCGATGATATTTGCGCTGGAGACTGCGGCAAGCTACGGCCCGAAGTCGGCATTGGTGCTTGATGAGCCCGTCTCGAAGCATGGGTCTGAGGCTGCGGATAGGTTAGTGATGACGCCTGCGGAGCAGTGCAGCGATCTCGATCAGGAGACTGCTAGGATTCGCGCCTCGGGCCGCGTTCTCCGGCGACAAAGGAGAAGATCATGGCGAAGAGAAGAGAGAAGCGAGAGCGCAGATCAGTGGTGTTGGAGCTGGATGCGGCGGGTATCGATATTGGCGCGGAGGAGATTTACGTCGCGGTACCGCCGGATCGTGATGAAGAGTCGACGCGCAGGTTCAGCAGCTTCACCGGTGACCTGCATGCACTTGCCGATTGGCTCGGTCGGTGTCGGATTCGGAGCGTGGCGATGGAATCGACAGGCGTCTACTGGATTCCGCTGTTTCAGATCCTGGAGGAGCGCGGGTTCAAAGTTTATTTAGTCAACGCGCACTATCTGAAGAGTGTGCCCGGACGCAAGAGTGACGTATCCGATTGCGAGTGGATCCAGTATCTGCACTCGGTAGGGTTGTTGCGGGCCAGCTTCCGGCCGCCCGAGGCGATCTGTGCCCTTCGTACCCTGTGGCGGCACCGTGGCAGCCTGCTGGAGATGGCCGCCGAGCACATTCTGCACATGCAGAAGGCGCTTAATCAGATGAACCTGCAACTCCACCATGTGCTCAGCGACATCACCGGAACCAGTGGCCAAGCGATTCTCGATGCCATCCTCTCGGGCCAGCGCGATCCCGTCGCACTGGCGCAACTCTGTCATCGTCGGGTGCAGAGCCCGCGGGACAAGGTGGCGCAGGCTCTCGTTGGAGACTACCGGGCGGAGCATCTGTTCGCCCTGAAGCAGTCGCTGGAGGGATACCGCTACTACCAGACGCTGATCCCGGAGTTGGATCAGGAGACGGCACGTCTGATGCAGGCCCTTCCCAGCGCGACCGATGATCCCATACCACCACGCACCAAGCCTACGGCCTATCACCGCAAGAGCAACGATCCTCAATTTGATCTTCGAAGCGAGCTGTACCGCATTGCCGGCGTCGATCTCACCGACATACCCGGCGTTAGCGCAGCTACCGCGCAAGTCATCCTCACCGAGGTCGGCACCGAGGTGAGCCGGTTCCGCAACGCCTCGGCCTTCGCTTCATGGCTTGGCCTTTGCCCGGAAAAACGAGTCAGCGGCGGCAAGGTGCTGTCCTGTAAGACCCGCAAGGTTAAGCATCGCGCCGCGACTGCGCTCCGCATGGGCGCCAACTCCCTGTGCCGCGCGAAAGGCTACTTCGGCGAGTTCTTTCGGCGCATGCGAGCCAAACTCGGTACTGCCCAGGCGATCACTGCCACCGCGCATAAAATCGCCCGGATTCTCTACCATGTCTTATCGACCAAGGAGCCGTACACAGAAACCGTCTTCCACCGTTGCGATGAACAGGCACGTCGGCGAGCCGAAATGCGTCTCCGCAAACAGGCAGCTCAGCTCGGCTTCCAACTCCTGCCCATCGCCGCAACAGCAGAATGACAAGTAGTTCCTCAGGAGCCGACTTCTGGCCCGCGTCGTTGAGAGTACGTCGTCGCGGATAACTTCGTTTGCAGCAGTTCTGCTGCCCAGCGGCAGGCTTGGCCTTTCAAGACTGCTCAGAGCCCGAAAACATACAGCACGCGATCGGCGCTGATAGCAATCAGCTGGTGTCCGTCAACGCTGAAGGCGATCGGGTTTGACCCGATGCGCCCCCCCGTCTGGAAATCCCACAGCGCTTTTCCTGTTTGGTCGTTGAGTGCGTAGAAGTTTCCCTCGTCAGAGCCGGAAAATACCAGGCCTCCAGCAGTTGAGAGCACGCCTGCCCAAGGCGGAGAGTGCAGCTTGAACTCCCAGCGCAGTGCTCCGGTTGCCGCATCTAGGGCGCGGATGGCGCCGAACGAATCGTCTGCGGGCAATTCGTTCTCACCACCACCTGCGTAGAACGTGCCGATCTTGTACTCCATATCGCGTTTGAAGTACGTCGCGCCGATCTCACGAACCGCGACGTACACCAGACCAGTTTGAGGGCTGTAGGATGGACTGAACCAAACCGTAGCGCCGTTCGCGTTCGGGTAAAGAAGGGTGCCCTTTTCTGTAGGTTCGGCACCCTGTAATCGGATAGGCCGACCCTTCGCATCGAGACCCGTTGCCCAAGTCTGTTTTGCATAAGCGCGACCTGCAACGAATTCTCCTGTGACACGATCCAAGACGTAGTAGAACGCATTACGGTTGGCGATTGCGACTAATCTGCGCTTGCGGTCACCGGCCTTCGTGTCGAAGAGAATCGGGACGTGATTAGAATCCCAGTCGTGGGTGTCATGAGGTGTGAACTGGAAGTACCAGCGGAGGCGTCCAGTATCGGCCTCGAGGGCCAGCAGCGAGCACGTATATAAGTTATCGCCATTTCGTGGATCGCCGTTCCAATCGGGACTTGGATTGCCCNNCCGCCAGTTTTCCAGCTGTCTCCCGTCCACGAATCGTGTCCGGGATCGCCCGGGCCTGGAATCGTCCAGAAACGCCATGCTTGTTTCCCGGTCTTGGCATCGTAGGCATCCACGAAGCCGCGTATACCCGCTTCTCCCCCACTGACGCCGACCACGACCTTGCCGTTGATCGCGAGCGGCGCCAGGGTCATGCTGTAACCGGTTTTGTAGTCGGCAACCTTGACCGCCCAGCGCTCGATGCCGCTCTTCACATCAAGCGCTACGAGGTAGCAATCTAAAGTTGCAACATAGAGCTTATCCTCGAGCACCGCAGCTCCACGGCTCACGTGACCGAACCCAATGCTGTGGTAATCAGATGGTAGAGGACGTTTCCAGCTCCAAAGCACGCGTCCGGTGTGTGCGTCGAGCGCGGTGGCAGAGTTTGGCCCGCTCACATACATAATGTTGTCGAAGACAAGTGGCGAGACTTCGTTGTTCGGATCCGGGAACTGGTACGCCCATTTCACCTTCAGACGGCTTACATTTTCCGCTGTGATTTCAGTCAGTGGCGAGAAGCGATGTCCCTGGTAATTCCGGGAGTAGGTTAACCAATTACCCGGTTCTTTGTCGGCGTTCGAAATGCGATCGAACGACACCTGTCCAAACGCACTGGCACACAGGAATACAGCAAACGCTAATTTCATTAATACAGCAAACGCTAATTTCATTGTTTGCCTCCCAGCGAGGCAAGGTAAGCGACCAAGTCGTCG
This sequence comes from Acidobacteriaceae bacterium, assembly GCA_003134655.1. Lineage (GTDB taxonomy): Bacteria > Acidobacteriota > Terriglobia > Terriglobales > Acidobacteriaceae > Sulfotelmatobacter. Next base: position 4,393 of record PLBY01000146.1, on the reverse strand, counting down.
AGTTCGGATGTGTTGAAGACTCCCTCGTAAGAGGGCATGGGAGTCTCGCCGCGTAGCTTCTGCAATTCTTTCAAGTCTTGCTTGCGCAGGCTGTGGAACTGGCCCGTTGCGTCTTTGATTTGGATTGAAAAGGTGTCCTCATTCACCCGAATACCTTCAATCTTGTCGCCAGCAGGAGTGGTGGCCTCGACCAGAAGAAAGCCTTCGGGCATGGTCGCGCCAGGTTTGACAACAGCCTTTCTTATGTAGGGAGCGCTGCGTCGTATACCGATATTCGAGAGCTCCGGGCCATAGCCAAAGCCAGCACCAGCGACGATGTGGCAGTTGCTGCAACCACCGTTGGCGTAGACGCGAGCACCGCGCACGGTATCGCCGAGCAGCGGCTCGGATGGGATCTTGCTGAGCGAGCGCACGTAAGCTGCCAGGTTCGCCACGTCTTCGTCCGTCAGAAACCAGCCAGCCGGCATGTCAGGCGAAATGCCATCCGAGATTACTGACTTTAGCGCCACGTCGTCGGGCGCGTGGGCGAGCTGTGCTCGATTGAGACCAGGCCCTCGCCCACCTTTGCCTTCGATACCGTGACACACCGCGCAATGGCGCTCGAACAAATGCTTGCCAGCTGTCGCATCTGCGCCAATGGCGCTCGCTTGGACGGAGGAAGGTGGCGGTACTGCCACTGTGGTAGCTGGAGATCGGAGAAGCGCGACGAGCAGGATTAGCGTTCCAGACCGCACAGTCGGCAATATAAGCATCTTGCAGTTTCCTTCGCTAAATACACGCGAAGCCTAGATCCAACCGCGAACGCTGTCAACCATACCGTATGGATACTAGTCCAGACCTCATCCCCGGTATTGCCCGCGGATGAACCTCGACGATTCCGAGCGTGTGGTCGGCAACTCGGAAGTTATCCAGAAACGGGCTTGTGGGAAGTGCGAACGGACGCTCCCAATTGTCGACAACCAGAAAATACGGCCGCCCCATACGATGAACCCGAACTCGTTCTGCTTTTTGCAAGTCCGATTCCGGTTCGTTTCGGTCGGGTTTGTGTGCGAGAAGTGTGCTAAATCTGCACGACTGCATTCAAGGGTCTCAGGTCGCTGCTCGGCTTACTGTCGGTCAGGCAGATCGCACCCATATTTTCGCGCTTTCACAGGGTCACAGTGTGTCTACGGTGAGCAATATCGCCGGTAGCAGAGAGTTTGAGCACACTACAGGGACACTGGAGCGTTTGGAGACGTGAGAGTGCTGGAAAGGTAAAGGACTGAACCTCGGTTAACTGTTTGCCGCAGACGAATCGCCGCAGCTCAGCGTGCTCGGTGGGCAAAAGTAAAGCGCGAGAGCAAGGCTGCCTAAGGTGTATTGCGACGCCGCTGTTTAGCCTCTTCAGCCGCCGAGGGCGATCGCTCATGCGGCCTGCGCCTTCATCCCTTCGATGTCGGCGAGCAACACTTTCTCGTGCCCTTCCGGGTTCACCTTTTCGTATACCTTGCAAATTACGCCCTTAGGATCGACGACGAAGGTGGTGCGCTCCCAGAACTTTATCCCCTTCCACTCCGCCTGGCCGATGCCGAGCGTCTTCATGAGCGTGGAGTCGGTGTCGGAGAGCAAGTCGATAGTAAAGGCGAACTTGTGGGAGAAATTCCTGTGCGAGGTGACATCGTCGGCGCTAACCCCAATAACTTTAATCCCGGCGGCGTCGAAATCGGCCTTGGTAGCCGTAAACGACTTGCCCTGGATCGTGCAGCCGGGCGTGTCGTCCTTCGGATAGAAGTAGACAACGAGCCACTGACCGGCGAAATCGGAGAGCTTAGTGGTCTTGCCGTCCTGATTGGGAAGCGAAAAATTCGGGAATGGATTGCCAGCAGAGAGCATGGGGAGAGTTCCTTTCTGAGTTGATTGCAACCAGATTCTAGCAAGACAACGAGGGTTCTTGGAGCGACAGGCTGCCTCGCCCGTCATTGGTTGATGTTAGCTGCCGTTCTTTTCATCTCGCCGCTTAAACCACGCGTTGAGGCCTTCTTCGTGCGCGCTTCCATCTCTCTCCTGGCGACACATCCTCTTTATGAGTCGCAACGCCCCAGCAGTGTCCGAACGGATCCTGGACGCTGATATCGTCGATCCATCGGCCAGAGCGCGCTCCACCGCGGATTCCGTGGAAAGCGATCTCGAAAGATGCCGAATGGGTCACTGGCGTTTCGAAACAACGCCGTCCACAATTTTCTGTGCGAGAGAGCGCGAGAACAAGGCTGCCTGAGCTGTATTGCAACAACACGTCTAGCCTGAGTTCAAAGGTCACCGCATGATGCTGCGCGGACCGAGCTTGATCAAGCATGCCGCCTGAACCAATTGGGAGGCGTTTTTGCTGCTCTTCGAACGAGGAATGGACGCTGCGATTGTTACCTGTTCGGAGTGTCACTCTAACCAACGGCTACGTTGTTTGCCAACCCGCTCGCGTGGGTCCATCTGTGGGGCCAGTTATCTAGCCCAGTGATCTAAGTTGTTGGTTTTAAATGCCCGAATGTTCCCGAGCATTCCTCTTAACTCTCTGAAAATAAAAGCCTTGATAGAGTGCGGCAGTGGCAATCGTTTACCGGGCATTGTGGTTCGCACGCCTTTTCGGCGCACCGCGTGTCGTTCCTCATAACTTCCTGGATCTCAGCATTCTGCTGTTTGTGGGATCGATCGCGAGCAATGCGCGTGGGATGGTTCACCACGAGGACGGCAAAGCTGTTCGCCACAGGCAGGGCGGCGTGAGCTAGTCCTCATGTAGCTTCGTTACGCACACAGGTCTACGACTGGGGCGGCGAAGCGCATGTGGATTGGTACGAAGCGATGGCCGAGAACCGATGCCCATCTTTCTCGGGGCCATGGCGCAGATAGAGAGGCACCTCGCCCTCCGCATTGGGTTTTCCGTGAGCAACGAGGAGGAGCCGTGCTACTCGGTCTGGAAATCACTATCCTGCCACGTAAGGCCATCAAAGCACTTTTCTGCATCCCCTTGTTTCTGCTCGTGTGTGTAACCCCGGGGCTCTCGCAAAAGGCGAAACCTGGTGACGGTTGCATGCCCAAATACGACCTCCATACAGAGACGAAAAGCAAAGGAGTAGTGGAGGAAGTAAATCTGCTCCCTTTGGGAACCAGGAAAGACTTTACTGAACTGATCACGTGTGCAAACGGTATGCCTCGATCAGTTTTGTCACGACTGTTCGATCGACTATGTCGACCTGTTGAAAGTCGATGTAGAATAACTTTGGTATTTACGTTGTGAATTGTAAGGGGAGAACACATTGGGCACCACGGTTCGGGGTTTGGTAACCGGCGCAGGCGGGTTCATCGGTCATCATCTCGTTTCATTTCTTCGGGCGCAAGGCTGTTGGGTCAGGGGAGTCGACCTGAAGCGCCCAGAGTTTTGTGCCAGCGATGCCAACGAATTTGAGTTGCTTGATCTACGTAGGTGGGAGGACTGCGTACGGGCAACAGCAGAGATCGACGAGGTGTACGCATTAGCCGCAGACATGGGCGGGATGGTCTGCAGCTCCCCTGATCACGCCCAGATCTTGCATAATAACTGTCTACTCAATCTTCATTGCATAGAAGCAGCCAGACAAAACCGTGTCACTCGATACTTGTACACGTCGTCTACATGCGTTTATCCGGAGCACTCGCAAAGCGAAACAAATTGTGTTCCGCTGAAGGAAGAAGATGCCTATCCGGCTGCGCCTCAGGATGCATACGGATGGGAAAAACTCGTCAGCGAACGCCTTTGCATTCATTATCGACAGGATTATGGGCTTGAAACCCGGATTGTGAGACTTCCTGACGTTTTCGGCCCGGTCGGACCTTGGCACGGTGGACGAGAGCAAGCACCCGCCGCATTGTGTCGCAAAATTGCAGCTGCACAACTTGAAGGCCTTAATGAAATTGAAATTTGCGGTGACGGCGAGCAAACGGTGTCCTTCTGCTATATCGATGATTGCATTACGGGGTTGCACAAGCTCATGAGATCCGATTATTCCAAGCCACTGAACCTGGGCCAGGATCAAATGGTGTCCGTCAATGAACTTGCTGACATCATCGCAAAGATTGCTGGAGTTCAGGTGAGCAAGACGCACGTTCCGGGTTCTCAAGGTGTACGCGGGCGCAATACAGATAACACCCGTGTCAAAGAAGCATTGCGATGGGAGCCACAGATATCGTTGGAAGAAGGGCTCAGACGCACCTACTTGTGGNNGCCGGAAACAAGGAGCCTCATCAGTTCTAACAAGAGCCCGTGAGCAGTCCAACGTTCCTTGCGGATCTCCCCCCCTGACTGATTCAAGATACGGAGAACCTGCGCGTCGGTTGAACAGCAGACCGTCCGGTCGAACCTTTTCTTTCACAAAACCGCCTTTAA
>PLBY01000143.1 GCA_003134655.1 Acidobacteriaceae bacterium | reverse complement strand
AACGCCATCAAGTTCCTCAGCGACATGTTCTCCGCGCGCCTCTACAAACTCTGCGCCCAGAAAGTCGGAGTCCCCGACTACAAAGACCTGGTCAAAGAAAAACTCCAGACCGCCGAAGACCTCTACCGCTTCATGGTCGAGCAATTCAACCAGTCCCGCGCTTTCGTGCTGGAGCTGATGGTGGTCGTAATCCTCATCATCGAACTGGTCTACTTCTTCCGCGGCAAACCCATCTAAGCGGATTGGGTGATTGAGTAATTGAGGACCCGCCGCGTTCCTTCTTGATTTGTCATCCTGAGCGGAGCACGTCGGTGAGCGAAGCGAGCCGACGTGCGCAGTCGAAGGATCCCTACCCTTCATGAGCGCACACGGCCGCGTGAGGGAGTTCTCCTAATCACGCATCAGCTTGTGGGGGGACGGACGCATTCGACCATCGATGCCGAGCGAACGCTCGGCGGGTTTGTGGCAGGCGGCAAAAAACGAAAAGTTGGACCGTTCTGGGAAGTTTACCCTTTGATAACCCCCACCCCCCCCGCCACCCGGTCTATTGGAATCATCGACTTAGCAGGAAATTGGCAAAAAATCTAAGGGCTGCAATCACTTAGGGGCAAAATCTTACATTCAAAGGACTTAGGGGCGATTGCGCTGCCGATTTCTTTTTCGCATGGTTCCAATTTCGCCGGTTGAGATTTCTCAGTCAAGGTTGGATGTCACAAGAACGAGAAATATTTTGGGGATGACTGTGGAAAAAAATTGGCGAGGTGACAGATCAAAGTCAAAACCTGGCGGCCCGATACACCTAGGGCCGCCGGACGGGCGAAGGCGCCCGTCTCCATACTCCACCCACGAGTCGGCGTAGAGGGTAAGGATCCTTCGACTGCGGTTGGTCAGGATGACAAATCAAAAACCCGCGACCCGAAACCCGGGCCGCCTGGACGGGTCAAAGACCCGTCTCCACACGAGCAGTCCCTCCACATGACTTCCTCGCCGCATGACAAATCTCGTTGCGACTAATACAGTCTTACCGAGGGGAACTTCATGCGAGGACTCAAAGACAAGCGCGTCCTGATCACCGGCGGCGCGAGCGGCATTGGCGCGGCCACGGCGGCGCGCTTTCTGGAAGAAGGATCGCGGGTGTGCGTGCTCGATCGCGACGCCACAGCTTGCGGGCACCTGAAGCACGAACTGCCGGCCTTGGGCGAGGCGATTATCGCCGACGTCACCGACCTGATGCAGGTGGAGGCGGCGTTCGCCGAGGCGATCCGCCTGATGGATGGCGTCGACGTGCTCATCAACAACGCGGGCATCAGCATCCGCCACAAGTTTCTCGACATCACTCCCGAAGAGTGGGACCATGTGATCGCCGTGAATCTGACCGGCGTGTTCTACGTGGCGCAGACGGCGGCGCGCCACATGTGGGAGCGCTTCTCTGTCACGCAAGCCAGCGGAGTGATTCTGCAGACCGCGTCGACCAATGGCGTGATGGGATATCCGTATTATGCGGACTACAACGCGACCAAGGCAGGAGTGATCGAGCTGACGCGCTCGATGGCGCTGGAACTGGCGCCGAAGGTGCGCGTGTGCGCCGTCGCTCCGGGATACGTGTTAACCCCCATGCAGCGCGCCGAGTATTCCGACGCGATGCTGGCGGAAGTGAACCAGAAGATTCCGCTCGGCCGTCATGCGAAGCCGGAGGAGATTGCGGGACTGTTCGCGTATCTTGCGTCAGACGATGCGGCGTTCGCCACAGGCCACGTCTTCACGATGGACGGAGGAGAAACCGCGGGAGGCCTGGCGAGCCGCTAAGGCCTTGGGCTTTCGTGGAAGGGCACGACTTCAGTCGTGCCGTAAAAGGCGAGCAATCTCCCGGCTTTAGCCGCTGGGGCAGCTTGGAGCACAAAGGCACGAATCAAGATGCGCCTAAAAGATAAAGTTGCTCTCATTACGGGCGGGACTTCTGGAATCGGCGAGGCTACGGCTTTTCTGTTCGCCGCGGAAGGCGCCAGAGTCGCGATCACCGGACGCAACGACGCGCGCGGCGCCGCGGTCGTCGAGCGCATCCAGCACAACGGCGGTAACGCGATCTTCATCCGCGCGGACGTCAGCGTGGCCGGCGATTGCCAGCGCGCGGTGGAGGAGACCGTCAGCGCCTTCGGCAAGCTCGACATTCTGTTCAACAATGCGGGAGTCTTCTACGCCCAGACCGCGCTGGAATGTTCCGAGCGCGAGTGGGACGAGCAGATCGACGTCAACCTGAAAGGGACGTTCCTGATGTCGAAGTGCGCACTGCCGGGGATGATCGCGCGGAAGAGCGGAGTCATCGTCAACAACAGTTCGGGATGGGGCATTGTCGGCGGCGATCACGCGGTGGCGTACTGCGCGTCGAAGGGCGGCGTGGTGCTGATGACCAAGGCGATGGCCATTGATCACGGAGCGCAGGGGATTCGAGTGAACTGCGTTTGTCCCGGGGACGTGGAGACTCCAATGCTTCCCGCCGATGCGAAGATGCGCGGGCTGAAGTGGGAGAACTACATCGCGGGATGCGCCACTCGTCCTCTGGGACGGGTGGGCACGGTGGAGGAGATCGCAAAGGCGGTGCTGTTCCTGGCGTCAGACGATTCGTCGTTCATGACCGGTGCGGCGCTGGTGGTCGATGGCGGAGGGACCGCGGATTAGCGTCCGCTCATGGGCATGAAAGCAGCAGTTTTTCTCGGTGGCGGGAACATCACGGGCGCGCTGGCGGCCGGGTTGCGGCTGGCGGGATACGACGAGGAGATCGTCGTCTATGACCGCCATCCGGAGAAGCTGCGCGCGCTGCGGCGCAAATCGCGGGTGGAGATCGCGCGCGACTTGAAGTCCGCGGTGGAGCGGGCCGGAATGCTGGTGATCGCAGTGCGTCCGGCGTCGGTCATGGGAATGGTCGGTGAGGTTGCGGCTTGCGGGGTTGCAGCGCCGAAGCTGTGCGTCAGTCTCGCAGCGGGGATTCCGCTGCAGAATCTGCGCGCCTGGCTTGCGGTGCCGTGGGTGCGTGCCATGCCGAGTCCGGTGGCCCGCGTGGGACGAGGGTTGACGGCGCTCAGCTTTGATCGCGGCGTCACGAAGAGTGAACGCAATCACGTGCGTTCGTTCTTCGAACACATCGGCGCCGTGCTCGAGATCTCTGAGAAGCAGTTCGATACGTTCACTGCCGCGTACTCGTCGAGCCACGGATATCATGCGCTGGCGACCTTGGCTAAGGCAGCGCAAGAGGTCGGGCTGGATCGCGCGACCGCGCTTGCAGCAGCGGCTCACGCGTTGAGTGATGGCATCTTGTACTGGCGCCAAAGTGGTCGACGTCTGGAGGACCTCTTGCGCGAAGCGGTGACGCCGGGCGGGATTGCGGCGGCGACCATGTCGGCCATGGACGCGGCTGGATATCTGCGCGTGGTGAAGGCAGGGATCCGCGCGGGCGTGAAGCAGGCGCGGCTGAACGCCCGACGCTAAAGTCGTGCCTAACTTTGGAGTTGCGCGCGGCGGTTTTGTTGGTGAGTTACTTCGGTTACCTCGGGTCGGCGAGGCGATTCTGTCACAATCATGAGTACCACGATTGTGGCACCCGTGATGGAAGTTCTGACCCAAACCGCGACTCGACGCAGCACCCGCATTCGGGTGGAGATCCCCGTCGGCGTGATCAGTCTCGACCGCACTCGCCCGTATGGCGAGCAGGTCATGGTTCTGATTGTCAGCGCGCAGGGATGCGGCTTTCGCAGTTCCGAGGCGCTGCAGGTCGGAACGCCCATCATGCTGAGCAATCTGCCCGGCGGAGGCAGCGTGACCGCCACGGTCGCGAACTGTTTGCCACTCGGGACCGACGGACAGTATTTCCTGATTGGCGCGTCGCTCTACACGCACGGCAACGTTTGGGGGATCGCCAATGCTCCGGAAGATTGGAAGGCCGCGGCGCAGGACAATCCCGCTCCGGCCCGCGCAACGGCCGCACCGGCGAGCGCTCCGAAGCTGACAGTGAAGAAGGCGGCCTGGCCGTACAACCTGTTCTCCGAAGGCGCCGAAGCTCATCCCGGGCGCAAGTAGGATCCTGCCGCACCCGGTTTTTCTGCAGCAAATCCCGCGGTCTTGTTCTTTCGTAACTTCTGCAACGCCGCGCACGCTGCCATACTCTCGGTAAGCGTATGTCCGAAGAACTCAATTCGACGGCACCCGTTGAGGCCAACAAAGACAGCAAGCTAAACGATCGTCCGTTTCGCGTGAAGCTGCGCGGCTCCGTGCTGGTGCTGGTGCGACTGCCGAATAAGCGGTCGGTGAGAGCAGCGATCCATCAGCTGTCGACTTCGGGTGGAGTCATCCATCTAGAAAAGCCGCTGGACGAGAAGCTGGAAGTGGAATTGATTTTTCACATTCGCGAAGCAACGCTGCGCGGCAAGGCGCAGATGCTGTTCCCCATGTGGGCGACGCAAGGATGGATGCAGCCCTTCCGCTTCGTGGACATGCCGGATGCGGACCGCGAGACCCTGGACGGAAAGCTGAAGTCCTTCGTTGGCGAAGCGGCGAAGAGCGCCGGGGCCTGAACGGGATCGTCTTCCCGCGTCACTGCAATTCCCTCACAAGCTTCTTTCCAGTCTGACCTTCTTCAATCCGAGCGCGCCGTAGGTTCCCATAGTTACCGTGGTTACATTGGTTACTGAAACGGAAGGACTATGATCCGGACATAGGTCTCATATCATGAAGCGACTCAACTTTCTGGTTTCACTCACCAATAACGATAACGATTATCAGCAGGAGCAGGCGGCCGCGGCGGAGAAAGCCGGACGGCGGCTCGGTGTGGACGTGAAGATCATTCACGCCAACAACGATGCTCTGGCACAAAGCCAGCAGTTGCTGCATTACGTGCAGGATTCTTCGGTGGTGCGGCCAGATGCGATTCTGTTCGAGCCCGCAGGCGGCACTGCGTTTCCGCAGGTGGCGCGGGCGGCGGCGGCGGCGGGCATTGGGTGGGTTGTGCTGAATCATGAAGTGGATTACATCGTGGAGTTGCGGCGCACATATAAGGTTCCGGTGTTTGCCATCAGCTCCGATCACGTAGAGGTGGGCAAGATTCAGGGGAAGCAATTCGGAGCGCTGCTGCCGAATGGGGGATCGATTCTGTATATCGAGGGCCCGGCGAACAGTTCGGCGGCGAAAGAGCGAACTTCCGGCATGATGGCGACCAAGCCGGCGAACGTTCAGGTGAAGACGATGCGAGCGAACTGGACGGAAGACAGCGCGCATAAGACGGTGAGTTCGTGGCTGCGCTTGCGGACTTCGCAGGAGAGCCATATCGATCTGGTCGGGGCGCAGGACGACAGCATGGCGATGGGTGCGCGGAAGGCGTTCAGCGAGATCCCCGAGGGTGAGCGGCCGCGGTGGATGAGGATTCCGATCACCGGATGCGACGGGATGCCGAAGACCGGGCAGGCCTGGGTGCGCAACGGGACGCTGGCGGCGACGATCTTTATTCGTCCGAATACGGATTTGGCGATCGAGATGTTAATCGAGGCGTTTAAAGGCGCGACGTTGCCGGATCGGAAGGTGACCGAACCGGAGTCGGTGCCATCGTTGGCGGAGTTGGCATCCGCAGGCAAGTTACGTCGGTCGGCGAGAGTGTGAAGAGCCTGGGCGATACTTTCTTAATGTCAGCTAGCGAATCGAACCAGCCTATCGCCTAGCTACGCGTCGATCCATTCAATATCGACTCTCCGGTCTGCCGGGAAGTGTATTCGCCCAGTTTGCCGAGATCCTTCGCTTCGCCTGAAGAACAGCTCCGCTCAGGATGACTCCACCCTGAGAGATTTGCGCTTTCGAGTCTGCAGAGACTTAAGACCCTTTGTCATTTTTCCTGGATTTGCATAGACTTCCTCAGCCGGGAGACGCCAGGGACAATTCCCAATCTTGCTCCCCACATGAGTGAGACTTTATGTCCGCGTTGCGTTTTGCGTGGCTCCCCCTCCGTTGTTGCCTCCACAATGCTGTTGCTAACGGCTGCCAATGCGTGGGCGCAGGTGCGGTTCGCGCCACCGCCCCGATCCCTAGGTCTGGCCAGGCGGTCAGACTGGTGATACCCGGTTTTGCCACAGGAGTTGATATGAGAACTGTCACACGCCTTCTCTACCTGGGCCCCGTAATCATGATTGCTTTGCTGGCAGCCAGCATGACGCAGGCTCAGGCTGACCCATGCAGCAGTCGACCATGTGTCACTACCTATCACAACGACCCGATGCGCGACGGCGTCAACTCGCGAGAGACGGCTCTTAGGCCGAATCTCTTCCCAAGTCAGACTGGCGCGAACTTCGGCAAGCTGACTCCAGCCGCAGGCGGGGCGACCGGTGCCGTTGACGGGTTGATTTACGCGCAGCCACTTTACCTGTCAGCGGTAAGCATGGCCGCGACGTCGGCCTGCCCCGGTGCCCACAACCTTATCCTGGTAGCCACTGAGAACAACTCGGTCTATGCTTTCGCGTGGACTTACAGCTTGAGCACCTCCGGATACACTTTCTCGCTGAGTCAGTGCTGGATGCTCAATCTCAATCAACCTGGCGAATTTGCAATTCCATTCACTGCTCTTCCCGTAGTGGCTAATTTGAATGCACCATGCAACACCGTCGTACCCCAAATCGGCATCACGAGCACTCCCGTAATCGATAGTTCCGTAACTCCACCGGTGATGTATGTAGTGAGTGCGCACCAGACCGCAAGTCTTACCTATACTTACCGGCTGCATGCGATCAATATTAATTCCGGTAAAGAAGTATTGAATGGAAACAGCGCTCCTTACGATTTATCTGGCGTATTCCCCAGCGGCATCAGTTCCATCGAGGAGATGCAGCGGCCGGGGCTCGCAATGTTCAACGCGTCCGCGGGAATTGTGAACTTATACGTCAGCTTTGGCTCCTTCTGTGATGTGCTGCCCTATAGTGGCTATCTGGCCGGACTTAGTTACAACTACAGTACCAACAGCTTCTCGCCGGTCGCCGCCAGCAACTGGGTGTTTGACACGGAAGGGGGCGCCACCGAGCAGGCCGGTGGACTCTGGATGTCAGGCGCGGCCCCAGCCGTCGATAGCGCCGGAAATATCTATGTGAACGTCGCGAACGGAGACTGGAACGGCACAACATTTTTTGGCGAGAGCGTAGTAAAACTTGCGACCACCAGTTCCGGATTGATTCCGGACGACTACTACACTCCAAATGACTTTGCTCAACTGAATTTTAATGCGGCGACCGTTACAGTATGTTCTACCTACGGTCCCAATGCTTGCCCATCCAAAAATCAGCTAACCCTGCCGAAGTTCAGTGAAGACTTTGACCTCGGTTCTGGTGGTGTCACACTGATTTCGCCCGCCGGAATAGCCGACCCAGTGTGTGGGTCGAACTCTGAGCTGGTTGCGGGCGGAAAAGAGGGAGTCATTTATGGTCTTTGCTACAGCACTCAGACCGGATCGACGCTGCAAGACGTCATGGGTGGATTGGATGGTTGCGGCTACCTCTGTGTGGATGCCTCGAATCCTACACTCACCGGTTGCAGCGAGTCGGTTGTTCCAGGAAACGGATTCATAGCTCAGTGTTTTCAGGGGGCGAACGCTGGCGAGAATCAAGCCAACGGATCCAACACAATCTTCAATTCCTCGGGAATCAGAGGGACCGAGGCGTTTTGGGCAGGGACTTCAGCAACGCCCGAGAACTACCTTTACGTCGCGGGCGCGAATGCTCCGCTGGTTGCCTACCAGGTGGATTCCAACACAGGCTTATTGAATGTAGTTGGCAATACGGCACAGGTCCCCAAGACTTACCCCATCGGCACCGTCCCGTCGGTGTCATGGGACGGAACACACCCCAACACAGCCCTTTTATGGGCCATTAATTCCGCCGGTTCCGGCGTGTGGAATCCGGACACCAAGACGTCGCACGCGGCGCAGCCTGCAGTTCTGGTTGTGTACGATGCCATTCCGAATGCTACGACGCACGTTCTGAAAGAAGTTTGGGAAAGTTCCAACAGTACGGGCAACAACGGTCCTGGCTCTGTGAAGTTCAGTGTCCCCACAATCGCTGGTGGACTGGTGTTCGTTCCTGGGGGCGCCCCCGGTTACGCCCCAGGCCCTCCGGGCGGAAAGGGCGTGAACTGCACTGCGACGGCATTGGTCACGAGCGGCACTCCGCCAGCCTGCGGCGGATTGTTGTCGGTATACGGAAAGGTGCATCGCTGAACTGCTCCCTCCCATGACCGGCGTCGCAGGTGAGTTCAGGCAACTGCGATCTTTGACGGTTTTGAGGTGAAGTCGAGGGGTG
>PLBY01000039.1 GCA_003134655.1 Acidobacteriaceae bacterium | reverse complement strand
CAGAGTCGTCCCCGTCGTCTAGCCTGGCCTAGGACATCGCCCTTTCATGGCGGTAACACGGGTTCAAATCCCGTCGGGGGTCAACACTTTACACGGAAACTCCACCTGCATCGCGACACAGGTGCAGCCTGCCACGGTCAGCGGAAAAGTCCGGCGACACGTAAGACTCGCCGCTTGGCACAACGTAGCCGCCGGTGGTAAGTGAGATCGCACATGGATTCGGAGCGGCATTCGAGGAAGCGGGGGGCGCATTATCTGGTGCCGTCTGAGGCGGCCAGGGAGCGTGAACAAAGCCACCATTGCAAGCGTCCCGAGATGTTTTTGAAAGTCATCCACCATCCTGATCCCGCCAAATTGTCGCGGTGCGTGAGGGCGCTGGGGTTTGAGCAGGATTACGGCTCTGCCGCAGCGGACTGAGGGACGCCCCCGTCAGAATCGGTGGTGCTTGCCAACCGGCTCGGCTGCAGCGCAAGCAGTTGCTGCAGCAGCAGAAGATCTCTTTCGACATCGGCCCGAGCTGTCTTTCTGCCTGCGGCTGATTTCAATTCCTCGCGGAGGCGTGCCTTTACAAGACCTGCGGCAAACTCGGAACCGGCGGGGATATTCAGAATATTGGATCGCGCAATCCCCACGGACGTGACTTCACCTCCCTCGCTCACCTGCAGGGTGAGTCCCCCGGCGGCTTCGAGGGCAGGCTCGGCCGCAGCGTTTAAAGACGTCCACTGCAACTCGTCTGCGTCGGCGTCCGGTGAAGACGAGGCCCGGAGCAGCTCCTCCATCTGATCCTGAAACACGCGACGGTCCGTGCTCGTCAGGGGCGCGCTCAACTGACGTTGAGAATCGAGGATCAGTGCATTCTTCCCCGGATTGAAATGCCAGTGCTCCACATACACAGCCACGGCGGTGCCCGCAGCGTAGGGGTGAAATAGGAAGATCGGCCACATGTATTTCTTCGCGGTCAGCATGACCTCGAAAACACCCTTGATCCGCTTGGAACGCGGAATGCTCCCCGGGACTTGCGGGATCACGAACTTGGCCCCCTGCAAGTGGGGATGTCGCTTGGTGTACTTGGTAAACGTTCTGGCCAGCTGTTTCGGCGTGGTGACTCCCAAGTCGCCGATAATGCTGCGATGCACGGAATGGGGATAGTAAACACTGATGACCTGGCGAGCGAAGTCCGCACAGTTCGCTGTCACCAGGTTCCAGCGCTGCCGGTTTGACCGGTCATTGAGCGTGGCGATCAGCTTCGCATCCTGCTCGGGGCTGGTTTCGATCTCAAAGGTGTAGATGGTGCGGAGATAGGACGCTCCGATCAATTCATACCAGTCGCCATCAGGTGTCCCGCCACCAGGAAGATCGGGAACCAGCGACTTTAGGTGATCGCGCCGGTACCGGTCGCGTAGGAACGCAACCAGTTTCTTGTCGGCCAAAAGCGGAATATCTTCCGGCTTTTCCACGGAGTACAGGTAAGGGAGGAGCGGAATTGCTATCCAGTCGTAGCCGCCGATCCCGCGATAGCGACTGAGAACGATTCCGGTTTCGTCTGGGGCACAGGGACGCAGAAGAACCGGTGATGTTGCGCAGACGCCGCTGAGGTAGACCGCGGCATGACCTGTGCCGGCCCACTTGCCGTCATGACCGTAGGGCTCGCCCACGAGCAGAGTTGCCCCAGTCCGTGCCCGTACAATTGGGCACAGGCAGAAAAGCAGAATTACACTCAGAATCCTTAATCTCACGACATCCTCTGGTTCGCCTGCCCCCTCTTCTTACACGAGGATAGGCAACCCAGCACAGACTGTTAACTGTCAAAATGTACAGGTTGCAAGACCAGTGTACCGAAGGAATACACGATCTGTTAAAGCAACTTCATGGATAAGTTGACTGAGGGGCAGTGAATTCGTCACTCGATTCACAAAGCAATATGCCGCTTCGAGGCCAAACGTCTTAGACATGGGGTTGCGGATTGGAAGAGCTGGCAGCTGTCATAAGTGGACAGGTACCGATGCGAGCTTCCCATAGTGAAATCGTAAGCTGGGAAAGGCCAGGTCCAGGAGTGTTGCCTGCTGCAAAAGGGGGTTCATTCAAGAATGTCATTGTGCCGGAAGCCTCCCACAAGTCACCGCTCTGCTTCATGATCGGGTTTGATCCAGCTATGCGTGCTCGACGGCTGCGGACCTTGCGCGGTTGCTTTCGCGGACCTGTTCCGTAGTGAACCCGCCTCCGCAAACGCTGCAACGCCAGCCAGGAGAAGCGGCGTGCGCGATTCCGGGAACTGGTTGCTGATCGGTGCGCCGGGCTCGCACTAGTTCGCTACTGCACTGCGGACACTGTCGTTGAATCATAAGCTCTTATACAACAGCGAACAATTTCTTATCACTCTCTTTGAGAGCTAGATGCCAGGGTGGATCGTGCGAGTCTCCTCAACCGTAAGCCGGGTCGGATCGCAGTAGCCGTACCCTTTCAGGCATGCCGTGTAATTTCGCTTGTGTTCTGCGTCCGCAAGCGCCTTGGTTTCGGCGGGGGTCAGCTTTGCATAGTCACAAGTTTCCTGTCCCTCTTTGCAGGACGCGTAATTGCGCTGCTGCTCCGCCAAGGCTGTTTGTTTGGCTTGCGCTGCTGTGAGTTTGGAGTGATCACACTCGTCCCAGCCGTTGGCACAATTCTGCGCGTTGCGCTGGCCTTCCGCGCTGGCGACTGACTCTGTGTCCGCGGCAGTCAGGCGGGAATGATCGCAGAGCCCGCTGCCATTCTTGCAATCAGATGTATTGAGTTGCTGTCTGGCCGTGTCGACTGCGCCCGCTTCCGATGCGCTTAGTTTCGTATGGTCACAGGAACCCGCTCCGTCCTTGCAGTCGGCAACGTTACGAGCATGCTCCGCCGCAGACGAATCCCGCGCCTCGGCTGGCGTCAGTTTGGATCGGTCACAGGAACTGATCCCGTCGTTGCAATCGGAAACATTTTGCTTGTGATCGGCCACCGCTCGGGCCAGAGCTTCGGGTTCTGATAGCTTCGAGGGATTACAGGACGGATATCCATTTCTGCAGTTCGAAACGTTGCGCGCGTGATCGGCGAGGTTCGCGTCCGCCAATTCCGTTTGGCTCAGCTTCGCGCGATCGCAGCTTTCCCGGCCCGCCTTGCAATTCGAAAGGTTCTGCGACAGGTCCGATGACTGAGAGAATGCCAAAATAGGATAGAGGCTAAGGCCGGCTACCCAAAGATATTTTCGCAGATTTGCTTTCATATGGTCCGCTCTTCGGACGATCAACTCCGTAGGTCAAGAGTTGTCATGCAAGGTTTGGTGCTGCTGACCGGAACCGAAACCCGGTTCCGGTCAGCCACAAGTCAGGCTCGTTGAAAAGCCGAGAAACAATTACTTCGTGTCTGTTCTTACTTCCGCAATGTGCGCTTTCTCGCGGGCTTCGGCTACGGCCTTTATGAATGGTTCCGCACTCTTCGGTGTGGCCACTTTGCCGGAGAGAATGTTGCGGAATTCCATCTGCTCGCCATAAATCGCGCGGGTGGAGTCGTTATCCTGCTCCACAACTGCGCCTTCGAGGGTCAGGCCAGCGAACACGCCCTTGGAACGCGAGTAGGTCAGCACTTCCGTGGTCATCTTCCAGTCTGTTCCGGCAGAAGCGTGACGGCCAACCGGGCCGGCTGCTACCGATCCCTCACCAGTCAGTTCGAACTTGCTGGAGAGCAGTTGCTGCAGACCTTTATCGTTCATGACCAGCATGACCAAGTCTACGCCTTCGAGGCCGATCTGAAATCCAGCACTGCCGCCGCCGACGGAGACAAATGCGGGTGCGCTCCAACCTTCAGCGGTGCGGCAGGAGGCCACGCCACGGCCGTGCTTGCCACCAAACACGAATCCACCCTTGATCATGTTCGGCACCACCAGGATGCACTTGGCGTTGGTCAGCACTTCTTCGGGAATGCCTTTGTCTGGTGTGGCCATAATGGCGTTAATCACATCGACCGACGAATTCAGGCGTGCTACCGAGTCTTCGCGTGCCGAACCAGCCAGCGCGTACGTGCCAAACGTTCCCATGATGCCCATCAACAGCAGTGTCAGTGTTTTCTTCATTGAGAGTTTTCCTTTTTGGTGCCGACGGAACTAAGAGGAGAAGACTTCAGATAGCTGACTTAGCTCAGAGGACCTGAAAGAGAGAGGAATTGCTCGTCTCAATAGCATGATCGCTCAGACCGCGAGCGATAGATGGTCTGAATTGCTCACTTCGAGATTGGTTGCCAAATTACAGCGCTCGGTGTGCCCTCGATAACTGGAAGTCTGACAGTGAATGTGAGCAATCGAGCACAGAATCATCAGCCGTGCTCTGGCATCGTTAGTGCGATGGTGAAATCGATGAAACCCGTTTTTGCTTTTTTTTCAAAGCTGCTGGCGATGTTTAGACCGCAGACTCAGCAATTCCAGTCACAGAGGATGTGTCCGTTTTGTGGCTTGATTACTCCGCGCGCCAAGCGATTCTGCCTGGAGTGCGGAAAGTCGCTCAACCCTGCTCCGCCGAAAGTGAAAGAAGCAAAACAAGAGGGGTAACCAGCGGAGCTGGATGTGCTTTGGACGATTGTTGCTGTGCTGCTGATTTCATAGCTCTTGGGTTTTAGCTGGCATGTCTCGGGCGGTCTGATTAACTTGCTGCTGGTTGTTGTCCTAGTGAGGGTCGTCATGGACCTGCTGAGTGGACGGCACGGCGCGGTCGGAGGCTTCCACTGGGTGGCGACTCAGATCATCGCGAAATGTGAATGAGATCAGAATCTGACTCACCCCGTCCGTATTCTTCTCCAAACTCCCGGAGAAAAAGGAACCTCCATCGGGCTGACGGTGGAGGGAGGAGCGGTTGATAGCTGCTCGCTTGTGCTCTCGCGAGATCTCCCCGTACGCCTGAGATGTGCCGCTTTCTGTGCCCTCAGCGTTCCTTCCTTGAGTTGCGTCGGCCGAACGTTCAGTACGAAATGAACAGTCGCCCACAGGAAGTGAGGTCCATCGGACTTGGTCACGAGAGCGTCGATGGATTTTAGAGCACCCTCCGGCAATTCCAAGTCGTCAGCCAGCATGACGATGGGAAGCTGTGACTTGGCCTTCTTGATCTCAGCCGCAACGACTGCGCCGTCCAGCAAGCCCAGATGGTACTCAAGCACAATTGCATCCACGGGTCGCATCATCAAAAGCCGCAAGCCTTCCGAACCGTTGGTCGCTGTGACGAGTTCATATCCGTTTTCCCGCAACAGATCCAATTGAGCCGGGTCCCGATGGATGCAAAGCAGTCTCCTGTTGGTTGACATCAGGTACGTATATATGCGGGACTCTCGCGGTTCTGTCCACAATTGCTCACATCGCGCAGAGTGTCGAGTTCGCGCCCAGCAGAGCAATTGTGCTCAGATCTCGTAAAGCCGAAACCGTAACATCGCTCGTGTACTTCTTTGGTTGTTTGGGGGACCTCCATGAAAAAACAATACCTGCATCTCTCCGCTTACCCCTGTGACGAGTGCGCCGCTCCAGTCATCGCGGGCACACTTGCGGCTCGCGAGAATGAAATATCGAAAGAGACGGAAATTCGTCCAGTGGGAGCGATCTGCCTGTCGTGCGGCCACCGGCAGAGCACGGCGACCGCACCGGCGCGCGTTCGTCACTTGCTGCCGATCGAATGGGTGCCGGCGGCTACCATCAAGGCTCCTGAACTCACCATTGCTTTCGTGGAAGCACTCAAGCGGCCAGCGCTGCATTAACGGACAGCAAAGACTCGAACTGAGCTTTCTTGCTCAGACTGCGACCGCTCGAAAGTGAGATGGTCTCTTCTGGAACCATTTGCACACGAGGCAAGAGTCTGCAGTTTCGCCTCGGGCCGAAATCGTCCCTCTCCATGCGCGCAGCCCGCAGAAGCACAGCATCATCGGGCACGCGAAGGATCATCGGGCAATAAGGAATTAAAATGAGTATCATTCGTTCCATTCGTTCGCCGCTGTTTGCGCTCGTTCTGCTTGCCCTGTCGGCGGCAGCCTACGCACAACTCAGTGTTTCCATCTCATTCGCACCGCCGGAATTGCCCGTCTACGAGCAACCCATGGTCCCCGGTGACGGCTACATCTGGACACCTGGCTATTGGGCCTATGCCGATGACGACTACGGTTACTACTGGGTGCCGGGCACGTGGGTCATGGCTCCGGAACCGGGACTGCTCTGGACCCCAGCTTATTGGGGTTGGGGCGGCAACGGATATGTCTTTAACCAAGGCTACTGGGGCCAGCAGGTAGGCTTCTATGGCGGCGTCAGTTACGGCTATGGATATTACGGTGACGGTTATCAAGGCGGACGCTGGCAGAACGGACAGTTCTATTACAACCGTTCAGTGAGTAACGTGAACGTCACCAACATTCATAACGTCTACAACACAACTGTAATCAACAACAGCACCACCGTTAACCGCGTCAGCTACAACGGCGGCAACGGTGGAATCAGCGCTCGTCCCACGCCTCAACAAGAGTCCGTGGCACATGAGAAGCATGTTGCTCCGGTTGCCGCTCAGACGCAGCACGCACAGGAGGCCCGTACGAATCCTGACCAGCGGGCGGCCATAAACCACGGCACGCCTGCAGTCGCTGCGACTCCCAAGCCGGGAGCATTCAGCGACCGCGCCGCAGTACACGCGAAACCAACGGGGACGCCTTATAACGCCCCAGTGAATCGCGCCGCGGTTCAGCCACCGGCCAACACGCCAGCGACGCGTCCAGAGAATAATGCTGCGCGCTCTGACCAGCCTACGCCGAAAAATCAGCCGGAGCCGAACGGTGCTCCGTCAGCACGACCAAATCAACCTGAGCCGAATAAGCCCGAGCCGAACAAGCCCGAGTCGAACCGGCCGCCCACAGCCCAACCGGAACCGAACCGTGCGCCGACAGCGCGGCCGAACCAGCCGGAGCCCAACAAACCCGAACCGAACAAACCCGAACCGAACAAGCCCGAGTCGAATCGACCGCCTACAACTCAGCCGGAGCCAAATCGTACGCCAGCAGCTCAGCCCAACAACCGGCCAGAGCCCAACCGGAATGAGCCAACCCAGCGGCCGCTAGCTCCGCCTCCGAGCGACCGCGCGCAACCTCAGCATACGGCTCCGCCGTCGGAACCGCGGCCGTCAGCGCAGCAAACACAGAAACCACAATCGGCGCCGGCCAAGACAGAACCGAAGAAGGCTCCGGAAGAAAAGCCGAAGGAGAACGAGAAGCCGCAGTAACGGAATAGCTCAAACTTGGATACTAGGGCATCCTGAGTTTTCAGGGTGCCCATTTTCTTGCCGGCTGATCTAGTTGTGGAGATCTAGTCGTGGAGAACCACATTGAGCAGTGAACTGTGGACCTGCAACGCGCCCTCCGCGCCACCGGCGTAGTGAATAAAACCCAGTTTTCGGAACCGGTTCATGAAGAAACTAACCCGCGAACGAGTGGTCCCAACCATCTCTGCGAGCGTTTCCTGGCTCATCTTTGGTATCACGGTTTCCGGAATACCTTCTTTGCCAAAATGAGCTAGCAAAAGCAGGACTCGGGCCAGACGTTTCTCGCTGGAATTGAACAACTGGTCGACCAGATCTTCTTCGTAACGGATATTCCGCGCCAACAAGTAGGCCACGAACATTTCAGAAAACGCTGGTTCGCGGTGCAACGCTTCCATCATTGTCTTCTTGTCCACCCGCAGAATCTCGCAATCTGTCATGGCCGACGCGGAGCCCATGCGCAGAAGTTGGCCTGCCAGCGAACCTTCGCCGAAAAAATTTCCCTCGCTGACAATACCGATAGTCGCTTCCTTGCCGATTTTGGATACGACGGTCAGCCGCACCTTACCCTTTTGCACATAGAAGACCGCGTCCGCGTTGTCGCCTTGTGCGAACACCATCTCCTTCTTTGGAACCGTCAGGATTTTCCTGCCGTCGCCGATGGTCGCGAGGAAGGTTTTGGAGTCGAATCCGATTTTCTTCGAGGACACCATGGGTTTCATCTGTGATCAGTATAGTCCGCGAAATACCGCGTGGAGCGCCTGAATCCGCACTGTGCAAATAATTTCTGAAGTGAGCAATTCTGAACAGTATTGCCGAAGGGGAATGAGCGAACCTGAAGCAACCGCTCATTTCCTGCTCACGGTGGGTTCGCATCAGCTGCGATCCACGCAGCAGCTGTCGAGTAAAAGTGGTCACTATTGAGCAGCCTCCCTCCGCCGACCCGTCCAAGATAGACCTACTGCAAACGGACAGAGAGTCTCGAACTGATTCGTTGCTCGTCACGAAACCTGCCTTCAGGATTTCGTGATGTCTCAGGAGAAACTAACGAATGATCAAGAAAGTTGTCTTCCTCACTATTCTCTCTCTGGCGCTTCCGTTCGCAGCGTTTGCGGGCAGCAGTGTCGACTTCACCAACAGCGGTGGCACTCTCTCAGGCACCAATAGCGGTCTGAGTCTTACGGGGTCGACGCTCGTCGCCGTGAATGGTCTCGGCGGCGGGCTGATCACTGGAAACAATCTTGGAACGGTGAGCTTTAGCACTGGCGTCCTCAGCAGCGGAACCCTACAGATGGGTGGCACGTTTGCTGCGGGCGGCACGTTTAGCATTACGGGAAACGGTACCGGCGGCATTCCGACCGGCACAATCTTCAACGGAGCTTTCACCGGGCCCGTGACCTGGACTCTGATAACTCTTGCAAACGGAACCCACAACTACACGCTGACCGGTTCTTTGTCCGGAACCTGGTATTCCGGCGGAACTATCGATGGAGCCACCGTCCAGTTGACCATCAACACGGGCAAGGGCTTTTTCAACGGGCAAACCACCATTTCGAGCGGCGATACCACCTTCACGACCACAGTTCCAGAACCGGGCACTCTTGGCCTTATGGGAACAGGTTTGATGAGTGTTGCTGGTCTCGTCCGACGCAAACTGCGGGCGTTGCGCGGCTAGNNCTATGCCACCAACAATTCAAGTCGGCACGATTTTGATGAAGGACTGGCCCGGAATGACACAACCTCTAGGCTTGGAGAGTGAACCCTGCTCCGGGAGTTGGAGCGTGCTGAAGGTGCTGGACAGCTTCGCTCTCGATCGCAAGATCCACGCCGCCGGATGGAATTTCTTTTTCATGGCGGCAGAAGTCAAGGTGATGTTCTTTGGCGCTGTGGGTGCGGCGAAGATCGAGAGCGCGTTGCAGGGCCTTTTGCGGAAGGTACGGCCGCAACACTTCAACAGTCTTGAGATAACGGGAATCGTCGCCAAGCATTTTATGGGCGTGCCCTACGTGACCGTTTCGGCACATTCGCGGCACATGCAACAGAGTTGCCAACTCGATAGCACCGAGGCCCGACAGACGTTTCAGCATAATGCGGAATGGGCCACCGGTTGAGTTGCGGCGAGGGTTAGATCTCGCCATCAACAAGCAGGAGTAATATTTTGACGGAACGGATCGACCTATACATCGGGGTGGTTGTTACTTTGATGTTCCTGGCCGGTTGTTTCCTTGTGGTCGTAAGTGCCCGTGACCGAACTGAACAACGCAGTCGCTGGCGGATGGATGATGACAAAGATCGGCCCGCCCGCGGAAAGTGAGAAGCTATGGACTCGAATGGAAATCCCGACCTGGAGCGAACACTGGAATCGGCGATTGTCGTCTCTTGGGCAGACTTAGTGCATGGAGACCAAATTGGCCTGATTCATATTGAGTACGGCTTTGCTCCATCCGGCACGCTGGATTACCTGAAGGTCTGGTCATCCCTAACCCGAGGCCATTGGCTTCTGGCTTGTGAATACTGGATGTCAGCGTCCACATTCCACGGCACCGGCATTCGCTTCGACAATGGATATCAATCCGAAGGCCTGGCCCACATTTTGGAGTTTGTGATGCAACACCAGAGCGAATTTAATCTTCCCGTGAACCGTGGCCGGCAGGGACTCCTCCAGATTTCGACGCCTACTCAAGAGGAATGTGTTGCAGCTGGTGTGTTCGTTCACGAAGCACTCGATCATCTCGGCTCAGCTCTCCCCGAACTCGCGCTGGCCTGAGCTTCCAGGCCATTCACTTTTCCGAGCCCGCCAGGCGCCGGTCCCGATGTGGTTCTGTACGCGGAAGACCAGTGCTCAACTCGCATTTTTCTCCCGGTTTTGCCCCACACGTAGGGCAACGAACCGCCAAGGCCAGCTTCTGCTTCGTCGTCATGGCTACACAATGCACCGTTGCTTGCCAACAAGATGGTCAATAGTGATCAGTTCGGAAGTGCGCTTTCGGTGGATACTACAAGAGACAAACTCAAAAGCCAGCGCTGGTGATGCTCTCGGGTCCATTCGGTCAAATTGGCCCTTGCGGTACCGTCTTCATCGCAGTCAGGAACACAATGTCGCTACCGAATACACTGCTATCCAAGCCGCTTCTGCAAGTCGTGAGCCCGCGGCCCATCGAGCACGAAGTGGCCGCAGCGCCTCGGACAAGATTTCACGCGAAGCCATCGCTGCCGAGCCGAATCGCAGTGATCGGAAATTATCTTCCCCGACATTGTGGAATCGCCACGTTCACCACGGACCTGTGCAGCGCCATTTCCGCAGAATACGGAACGGCCCGACTGTTGGCGCTCCCGGTCAACGACACTCAGGAAGGCTACGACTATCCCGCCCGGGTGCGGTGGTCGCTCGACCAGGACGAGGTGAAGTCGTACCAGGAGGCAGCTGAATTCCTGAACTTCAACAACATCGATATGGTATGCCTGCAGCACGAGTATGGAATCTTCGGCGGCCACGCCGGAAGCCATATTTTGCATCTGCTACGAGGCTTGAAAATGCCCGTAGTGACGACGCTGCATACAGTTCTGCGCGAGCCAGATCCCAACCAGTTGATGGTCATGGAAGAGATCGCGGAGTTGTCGGACCGCCTCATTGTCATGAGCCAGCTCTCATCCCAATTCTTGCAGGAAATCTTCAAAGTGCCCGGTAGCAAAATCGACATGGTTCCCCATGGAGTTCCGGACCTGCCCTTTCTTGATCCGAACTTCTATAAGGACAGATTCGGGGTGGAAGGCAAGGCAGTACTCCTCACGTTCGGCCTGCTTTCGCCGAATAAAGGGATCGAAAACGTAATTCAAGCGTTGCCGCAGATTCTGTCCAAACACAAGAACGTTGTGTACATCGTCGCAGGCGCGACCCATCCCCACATCCTCCGTCGCGAGGGGGATAAGTATCGAGCCAGTTTGCAAGCGTTGGCGAAGGACATCGGCGTGGAATCGCAAGTGATCTTCCACGACCGCTTCGTCAGCCCCGAGGAGATGGTTGAGTTCATTGGCGCCGCCGACATTTACATCACTCCCTATCGCCATGAGGCGCAGGTGGTCTCTGGCACGCTTGCCTATGCATTGGGCGCGGGCAAAGCGATCATCTCGACTCCGTACTGGCATGCGATCGAGTTGTTGGACGATCGCAGAGGCGCGCTGGTCCCATTCCAGAATCCCGACGCGATGGCGCAAAAAGCGATTGAGCTTCTGGACACTCCTGCGATTCGCCACGCCATGCGCAAACGTGCGTACCTGTTCGCCCGGGAGATGGTCTGGAAACGAGTGGCGCAGGGTTATATGGAAAGTTTTTCGCGCGTCCGCAGGGATCGCATGGAGAGTCCGAAAGTCCAGTTCTCCGCCCGGCTTGCAGAGAAGTCCCTGGGTCGGCTGCCTGAGTTGAAACTGGATCATTTGCGCCGGCTCACCGACGATACCGGCATGCTGCAGCACTCGATC
Organism: Acidobacteriaceae bacterium; assembly: GCA_003134655.1. Lineage (GTDB taxonomy): Bacteria > Acidobacteriota > Terriglobia > Terriglobales > Acidobacteriaceae > Sulfotelmatobacter. The sequence goes on along the minus strand of PLBY01000039.1, from coordinate 41,282 downwards.
TTCACGATCCCGAACCGCCGAGAGGGTTACACCACAGACGACAATGCCCGCGCTCTTATTCTTGCAGTGTTGCTGGAGCCTCGGGACAAGGCGCCTGTGGAAAAGGATCATGTGCAGAGCGGGCACGTGGGGCGATCCAATTTGCCTCTCTCAAGTTCTGCTGGCCTTTATCTGTCGTTCCTCGAGCATGCGTTCAACACCACGAAAGGCAGATTTAAGAACTTTCTCCGCTACGATCGGCGGTGGAACGAGCCCGTAGGCTCGGAAGATTCTCATGGGCGCGCTCTGTGGGCGCTGGGTACGGTTCTAGGCCGGTCCCATGATCAGGGATTCAGGGGTGCGGCTGGGCGCTTGTTTGAGTTTTCTCTGCCCGCAGCGCTGGAATTCACGAGCCCGCGTGCCTGGGCTTACACCCTGATCGGAATTCAGGAATACCTTAATTCGTATCCCGGTGATCGGGACGCACAGAAAGTGCGATCCGCCCTCAGCCAACGACTGCTCAAAATGTATGAGTCAATCCGACGGCCGGATTGGAAGTGGTTCGAGAACGTTCTGGCCTACGGAAACGCGAGATTCCCCCAATCTCTTTTGCTGGCGGGTTCGGCGTGCTCGGATGATCGCATGGTTTCCGTCGGCCTCGAATCGCTGCATTGGTTGTCGACAACGCAGCACTGCGAAGTCAACCGCCACTTTACGCCGATTGGTTCGCAAGGTTTCTACCGCCAGGATGGCGAGAGGGCCCGTTTCGATCAGCAACCGATCGAAGCGGCAGGTGCGGTTTCTGCGTGTCTGGAGGCATACCGCGTAACGGGTGACAGCCGTTGGCGCAATGAAGCCTGGTCGACCTTCAATTGGTTCCTCGGCGACAACGATCTGCAACTGCCTCTTTACGATTCCGTCACCGGCGGCTGCCGCGACGGCTTGCACCCCGACCGCGCCAATGAGAACCAGGGAGCAGAATCAACCCTATCGTTCCTGATGGCACTTCTCGAAATGCACTCACTGCAAGAACCAGAACAAAAGGAAATCCTTTCATGACCTTACCCGCAGAACAGCACGTGAGCCTGCTGAGCACTGCCTTCGAACCCCTGCTTCATCGCCATCCCACGAACCCGATCCTGACCAGCAAGGATTGGCCATACCCTATCAACAGTGTGTTCAATGCGGGCGCGACCCGACTTGAAGATGGTACGACTCTACTGCTTTGCCGCGTGGAAGATCGCCGCGGTTTGTCGCATCTTTCGGCCGCGCGCTCTCGAAACGGCGTCGATGGATGGCAAATCGACAGCGAGCCCACATTGATGCCTGACCCGAAGAACTATCCGGAGGAAATCTGGGGCATTGAAGATCCTCGCATCACGTTCGTCCCAGAACTACAGCAATACGTCGTTACCTACACCTCCTATTCGCGCGGCGGCCCCGGCGTGTCGTTGGCTCTAACCAAAGACTTTCGCAGCTTCGAACGATACGGCGTAATTATGCCGCCGGACGACAAGGACTCTTCACTTCTGCCGCGCAGAATCGACGGATGCTGGGCGCTGATTCATCGTCCGATGACGACGCTTGGGTCACACATGTGGATTTCCTATTCTCCCGACCTGCGCTATTGGGGCAGGCACAGGCTCATGTTGGAAGCTCGCCGCGGCGCCTGGTGGGACGCGAACAAGATCGGCTTGTCCCCGCCACCCATTGAGACTTCCAGAGGATGGCTGGTGTTCTACCACGGAGTTCGGCACACGCCTTCGGGTTGTCTCTATCGCTTAGGCTTGGCCCTTTTCGAGTTGGACAATCCGGAGAAATGCTTGCTCCGAGGAGACTCGTGGATCTTTGGGCCGGAAGCTGAGTATGAGCGCCACGGCGACGTTGACGATGTTGTGTTCCCCTGTGGCTACACAATGGATGCCGATGGTGACATGCTCAACATTTATTACGGAGCAGCAGACTGCGCGATCGCGCTAGCTCGGTCCAGCGTGCGTTCTCTCCTGGAGTGGCTGGATGCGAATGGCAGTAGCGACCGGCGCCAGCGAGCGGGGGATTTATGAACCCGCCGGCATCGCTACCTGAGCCGCGGCTTCACGGTCGAGCACTCGATTCTGCCATGTGAGCTATCTTGCTCAGACTCACAATCATGAACCTGTCATTGTTAATTATCTTCTGAGTGTGTAGACGGAGCCGCGAGGGCTGACTCGCAGCTCTAACCACGAGGCCACCCAGGTCGTGTCCTGGCCAGGTCACGAAGAGCGGCCACATCCAGCAAATCAGCAATCTTCATCCGCGTGCCCGCCGCCAAACCTTTGCGGCGGGGCACGATTGGCCCTAAAGACTCTCGAATATCGAAGTCGGGCAATGCCTCCAGAGGATGAGGGGCGTTGGCCCGGCAACAAACAAGGAAGGTCAAGATCATGCCTTTGATTCAACTCGTGGAAGTTCTGATCGTAGTTGGTGTTCTGCTGTGGCTGGTGAATCGCTTCATCCCCATGCAGGGATCTATCAAGTCCATCCTGAACGGCGTCGTGGTGATTGCCGTGGTTCTTTGGCTATTGAATGTTTTTGGGCTGTTTCACTCCCTCTCCACGGTCCACATCGGAAAAGGTTGAGGTACCGCGAAGCAGCTAAGAAGGGACCAGTTCCATGAAACTCACAACTGATGCAAAGACAATGCATCCGGCAGATAGCTGCCAGAGGACTATTCCATTGAAGACAATATTACTGTTCGCTGCCACACTTGCACTGAGTTTACCCGCAGTCGCTCAGACCGATTCTCGAACAACTCTGAGAGTCGAGCCCATGAGTTCGACTCCCACGTTCCGCGTGACCGTGATCAGCCGCAGTGTACAGGCGGTAAATTATAAGCACCGCAGCGGATCTTCGAAGCTGGATTTCGCCGGGACCGAGCTGATGCCCTCAGCGAACGGTGTCGCCGAGATCAACAGTAAACGCGGGTCCATTGCGATCGAAGCGGAATTCGGCAACCTGCAAAAGCCGACGACGTTCGGCAATGAGTACTTGACATATGTTCTGTGGGCGATTTCGCCCGAAGGGCGCGCCGTAAATCTGGGTGAAGTCCTGCTCGGCGGCAACCATCGCAGCAAACTCAACGTCACCACGGATCTTCAGGCATTCGCGCTGATCGTTACCGCAGAGCCGTACTACGCCGTTCGTCAGCCCAGCAATGTTGTGATTCTCGAGAACGTGGTTCGTGAAGAAACCAAGGGAACGACTGAAGCGGTAAATGCAAAGTACGAACTGATGGAGCGCGGTGGATACATTCCCACCGGCTACAAGTTCGATCCGGTGGTCTTGAATGCCAAGTTACCCTTGGAGTTCTTTGAGGCGCGGAATGCACTGCGCATCGCTCAATCCGAGGGAGCCGAGCAGTATGCCGCAGATAGCTATCGGCACGCCGTCCAGTTGATGGATACCGCAGATGCCGAAGCCATAAACAAACACATGGGCCGCAAGCCGCTGATCGCGGTCTCTCGCGAAGCAGTGCAGACTGCCGAAGATGCACGTGCGATCGCCGTCAAGAAAATGGACGAAGTCCGTCTGGCCAATGAACGCCAGGATTCAGCTGATGCCCAGGCACGAACGCAAGGACAGGCCGATGAGGCGACCCGACGCAAGGAGCAAGCCGAGTCCGATACCGCAAGGGCTCAAGCAGCCAAGGCTCAGGCGGAATCTGACACCGTGAATGCGCAAGCCGCGAGTGCTCAAGCTCGGTCCGATGCGGCCAGAGCACGCAATGACGCTGCAGACGCGCAAGCTGCGACTGCAAGGGCCCAATCAGACATGGCGCAGAACCAGGCCTCGTCGGCAACTGCACTCTCAGCCGCTCAAGCGGATGCCGACCAATCGCGCGCAGATACGCTGAGGGCGCAGAAGAACGTCCAAGACGCGGAAGCCGACAAGGCGGCTCTACGGGCGAAGTTGTCCGAGCAGCTGAATTCCATTCTTCAGACTCGCGATAGCGCACGTGGACTGATCGTTAGCATGTCCGATGTTTTGTTTGACACCGGAAAGTATTCGTTGAAACCGGGAGCACGCGAGAAGCTGGCGAAAGTCGCGGGCATTCTGCTGGCCTACCCTGGACTCAACATCGAAGTCGGCGGCTATACGGATAACGTCGGCGGCGATTCCATGAACCAAACGCTGTCGGAGAATCGTGCGGGGTCGGTGCGCGACTACCTTGTGCAAGAAGGAGTATCGACCAGTTCGGTTTCGTCCAAAGGCTTCGGCAACACGCTGCCGGTAGCGTCCAACGATAACTCCGCGGGACGGCAGCAGAACCGCAGAGTTGAGCTTCTTGTGTCGGGCGAAGCCATCGGCAACCCGGTCAATGCGACCACGGGAAGCTTGCGCTAGAGCAACCGTAACGATCGATAACGGAGGCGATACGGCACGAGTCCACCTCTTGGGCTCGTGCCGCTTTCTTTTGGCGCGGCAACATCATCTCGAAAATAGCGATCTCGCGGCTCTCATCGCGACCCGACGAAAGTGAGCCGTAGTGCTCAGACCGAACCGTGCATTCGTGGGATGCTCGTTTATGACGCGTGACGCGTCGCCGTTCCATCCACGCAGCCCGCAGCAGCAATGTACATACGGACAATTCGAAGGATGATCTGGCAAGGTGAGTCTAAATGCGTTCCATTCGTTTGCTAGTGCTAACACTTCTGATACTTGCTGTACCGGCGGCCTCATTTGGGCAGTTCGCCATTTCCGTTATGATCGCCCCGCCTCCACTGCCCGTATACGTGCAACCCATGGCACCGGATGCCGGTTATTTGTGGACGCCCGGCTACTGGGCCTATGGTGATGAGGGCTACTTCTGGGTGCCCGGCACGTGGGTGATGGCTCCCGCTGTTGGCTTGCTCTGGACTCCGGGCTATTGGGGTTGGAGCGGCAACGCCTACGCTTGGAATGCCGGCTACTGGGGGCCGCACGTTGGCTTCTATGGTGGCGTCAATTACGGCTACTGATATGGTGGTGTCGGATATCAAGGTGGATATTGGAACAATGGCGCCTTTAACTACAACCGTTCCGTCAATAACATTAACGTCACCAACGTTCATGTGTACAACAAGACCGTAATCAACAAAACCACGATTAACCACGTCAGCTATAACGGCGGCAACGGTGGCATCAATGCCCGGCCCAGTTCGGGGGATCAGATTGCCGCACGGGATCGACACACAGCGCCCACCACGATGCAAACTCAGCATATACGGACCGCCAGCACTAACCATGGGCTCTTGGCCTCGGTGAATCACGGGCGACCAGCGATTGCTGCGACTACGAAGCCCGGTGATTTCAATCGTGGAGCAGTTTCCGCTAAGCAGGCGGGAGGACCGTACAAAGCTGCGCAGAATAAGGCCGCGGCAACTCGCACGAGTGAGAACAAAGTGGCGGCGAACAATGCGGCTGCAACCCGGGCAAATGAGAACAAAGCTGCGCAGAACAAGGCCGCGGTAACCCGCACGAGTGAGAATAGAGCGGCCGCGAACAACGCAGCGACCCGCTCAAACGAGAATAAGGCCGCTGCCCAGAGAGCGGCACAGCCTGCCCCTCGTCCGGCGACTGCAGCTCATGCACAGCCAGCACCACGTCCGCAGCCTGCGCCGCGGCCGGCGTCTCATCCGCAAAGTGCTCCTCGTCCGACAACGGCGCATGCGCAGCCCGCGCCACGGCCCCAGGCTGCACCTCAGCCCGCCGCCCACCCGCAGGGCGCTCCTCGTCCGGAGAAAAAAGCGCCTGGGGGAAAGTAAACCGTCGTTTATTGCGATTTGACGGCACGCGTGACCGTCCGCCTCGTCGAACACCGTTAGATTGGCGCGAGCCCCCTGGGTTCGCGCCATCGCTTTCTACTGCGCCGCGCGTCGATGTCGTAGAGCAGCCATTTACCCGCTGCCATCGCCGCATTTTCCCGACGAGAGTTTGCGCTTTCGACACTGTTTCACTGAGCAGTTTTGACCAGTAAGAAACTCGAAGGACGCCTATAACCAAAGTTAACTCCCCCAATATTAGGGTTCAGGGAGAATAGGAGCAAAACATGCTTGGAATGATCTTGATCGTGATCTTGGTCTTAGCCCTGGTTGGGGCGCTGCCCCGCTGGTCGCATAGCCGCGAGTGGGGTTACGCCCCGACCGGCGGCTTGGGGATAATCCTTTTCGTGGTTGTCATTCTCTTGGTTCTCGGGCGGATTTGATCCATGAGCCACAAACCAACACCGGCAGGTGTCATCTCTCGGAGTTGGCGCCTGCTTTCTGTCCGAGCGCTGGCACTTCTTCTCGTCGCGCTCATGTGCCACGGTACCTCTCCGGCGTACTCCGTTCTTACGCACGAGGAAATCGTCGACCTGCTCTGGACCGATGAGATCCAACCTCTGCTGCTCAAGCGGTTTCCGGGACTCTCGGAAGACCAGCTCAAGGAAGCGCACGCCTACGCCTACGGCGGCGCCGTCATCCAGGATCTCGGCTATTACCCGTTTGGCAGCAAAGAATTTAGCGATCTCGTGCACTACGTCCGTAGCGGAGACTTTGTCTGCGAGTTGCTGCTCGAGAGCCAGGATTCCGACGAGTACGCCTTCGCCCTAGGCGCCCTATCGCACTATGCTTCCGATATCGCTGGTCACCCGGCAGTCAACCAATCCGTGGCGATCGAATTTCCCAAGCTCCGGGCGAAGTACGGAGCGTCGGTGCGTTATGCCCAGGACAAGACCGCGCACTTGAAAACAGAATTCGGCTTCGATACCGTGCAGGTCGCGAAAAATCGATACGCCTCGCAGCAGTACCACGATTTCATCGGATTCGAGGTCTCCAAGCCGTTGCTGGAACGAGTTTTTCCCGTCGTGTACGGAATGCAGTTGAAAGACGTGCTGACTCACGAGGATTTGGCGGTGGGTTCCTACCGTTACGCGGTCGCCCACATGATTCCGGAGATGACACAGGTGGCCCTGCAAACTCACAAGAAGGAATTGATGCGCGAGACGCCGAATTTCGCGAAGAAGAAGTTCCTGTATCGTCTCTCGCGCTCCGATTACGAAAAGCAGTGGGGGAAAGACTACAAAAAGCCGGGCCTGGGCACCCGCATCCTGTCGACGCTCCTTCGATACATGCCGAGGGTGGGCCCATTTAAAGGGTTAGGGTTCAAGAGTCCGACTCCTCAGACTGAGGACCTTTATTTCCAGAGCATCAACTTGACCGTCGATCAGTACCGCGCCTTTCTCGAAGAAGTGCGCCACGACAAGCTTGTGCTGCCCGACGCCGATCTCGATAGTGGCCAACCGACCAAGGCAGCGGAATACTCGCTCACCGACGATACCTACGCAAAGTTGCTGGCGCAATTGTCGGACCGAAAGTTCGATTTGACGTCGCCGGAATTGAGGGCCAACATCCTGGAGTTTTATTCCGACCCTTCTGCCGCAATCGAAACGAAAAAAGACCCAGTCCGTTGGCAGATCGTGCTGATGTCGCTGGATCAGCTAAGATCCGCGGTGCCTACAGTGGCGGGCGGTTCGGCACGGTGATGAGTTGTGTGATCGCCCCACTGCCAACAAGTCGGCGGTCCATGTAATTCACGCGTGAAGGAACTCTGCAATTGTATTTCGGGAAGAGATTCTCGGAGAGCTCGTTTGGGTTCCAAGCAGCTTGCTAATCATGGCCCGCGCGCTTAATCTGACAGTAGGCTGGTTGCGGCGGAACAAGGGAGACCAATCTGACAAACGACGAACTGAAGGCGTCTTACGTTGTAATCCGGCACAACGTTCGTACTTACGAGTCCGCCGGGGTGGTTGAGGTCGTCAAGGGACGGCAGAACGCGGAGACGACCTTGAAGAACTTCGAAGCCGAGCAGAGCTCGGCGGACCGGCATGAGGGCTGGCGCTATTTCCTGGAAAAATCAACCTTGAAAGCGGGTACCAACCCCGCCGAGGCCACCGAACTTCGTCAGGCGGAACTGGAAAGTCGCGAAACCAAAGCCACGCTGGATGCCGACGCCTCCCACGGCGGAGGCGGATCCTCCAGGTGAGTCTGTGCGGGGCCAGCAATTCTCTTGCTAACCTGGGTGCGCAAGCGTAGCATCAGCCTGTGCGTTAGACCGACTCGGTCGTAAGCAGTTCTCGCCTAAACAGCCAGTACTTGCCTGCAGTACCTCCGAATCTCTCCAGCGTAAATTGATCAAGTAAAGGAACACCTAACACATGGCAGAACAAGGAACAGTAAAGTGGTTCAATGACGCCAAGGGCTATGGCTTTATCAGCCGCCAGAATGGCGAAGATGTTTTTGTGCACTTCTCAGCGATCCAAGCGGGCGGCTTCAAGAGCCTGCAGGAGGGCCAGACAGTGCAGTTTGACGTGACCAAGGGACCCAAGGGCTGGCAGGCTGAGAACGTCCAGCCGCTCTAGCCTCATCCGAAATGCGAAAGGCGATCTCTCTGAGATCGCCTTTTTTGTTTAGCGAGGTTTTTTAATTCGAGGCCTTAGTAAGCGATCGCCTCTTTTAGTTTAGTGCGCTGATGCCGAGAAGTCCGCGGTTCCAATCTTCACGATCGTTCCCTGGGGCTGTGGTTTCCTTTCTTTAGCATCCTTCGCGTCCTTGCCTTCCTGAGGCTTGTCCTTTACCTCAGGCGGGGGCGCGGGTTTCTCGGTCCAGATGCCATAGACGCGCCCGCCGTACGCCGCAATTCCGCTGTAGTCGCCGAAGAAAACGCCGCCTGCTTCGAATGGTTCTCCGGTCCAGGCGTAGTTGTTGAAGCTATGTCCGCCGTCCGTAGAGCGTGCCAGAACAACGATCTGCTTACGGTTCTGAGGATCGCCCCGGCGATCATAAAAGACGACGTCGACCGAGCCGTCAGTCGGATCCACGGCGAGCCATTGAAAAAACTGTTCCGCTCCGTTGTGTACCTGGTCGGTACTTACACGGACCGGCGTGGCCCAATGCTTTCCCCCGTCGTCCGAAGTCGCCAAAAAAACATCAAGGTCGCCGTTCCGGTAATCGCTCCAGGTTACGTATAGGCGCTTACCCTTCGGGTCGATGGCGATCTGCGGAAATCCGTTTGCTCTTTCGAGCGTCTGAATCGCGAACATTATGGGAGCCGTGTGAATGACCGCGCGCGCGTGCGAGAACGTCTTGCCGCCATCGCGCGATGTCGTAAACATGATCGCGTCATCCTGGCTCCAGATCGCGTACAGTTTGCCATCCAGACCGACGACACCAGCGAAACCCTCGGCAGCGCCGTTGTCGTCACGCGGCAATCCAGGATGCGCATCGATTTCGATCGGCTGCGACCAGGTCTTGCCGTCGTCGGTGGAACGCGAGAGCACCATCTGAGAATCGGCCAGCCTCCAGCGCGTCCATCCGATGTACAGGTTGCCCGCGTAACGGCTTTTGCTGTTGTCCGCGACAATGTACGGCTTGTCTTCGAAGGGAATTCCTGGGGAACTTGTCTGTTCGGCGACAGGAATATGTTCGGCTTCCCAAGTCTTTCCTCCGTCGAGCGAGCGCCGCACGAAGATTCCGTTGCGCGTAGCGCCGTGCGCCCAATAGTTGAACGTGCCTAGCCTGTCGAAAGCGATGTAACACACGAAGGCGTGTCCTTGATTATCGAAAGCCACGGACACGTCCCCGGAGACGCGGTAGTTCTTGGGATCGACATTCTCGGCCATTTGCCAGGTACGGCCAGCGTCCTGCGAGTAAGACGCGTGCACGTTGTCCTGAAATACGCCGACCACTTGCTGGGGATTAGTCGGATTCACCGCGATCGCAGGTTCGGTAAACGGACCCGCCGTTTGAGTGAGAGGGTAGACCTGGGCATTCGGGGCCCTCGGCAACTCCTGGCTCCGCAAGAACAATGATGCACAGAAAAAAAGCGCAAACAGAAACGTTGCAACGAATCGGCGGAACGGTTGCGAGAAGAGCATCAGGTCCTTTTGAGTTCTTGATCGAGTCTTGTGTTAAGGGGCATCTACGGCGCACAGCGCCGCGCCTCCGGCGATTCCCGCGTCGGCTCCATAGTGTGCCATGACCAGCGGAATGTCAGACGCGCGCGGGTTCACGCACCAGCCCGGAAGGCGGTTCTTGATTTCATCGAAGAACGGTTTGAGCATGGCCGCTACGCCGCCGCCCATCACCAGAACATCGGGATCGAGCAAGTCGACGATGTTGCCGAGCCACGGCGTCAACACATCGACGGTCTCTTCAAGAATCTCTCGGGCCAGAGCATCGCCCCCAACATAAGCCTTCCCCACGAATTCGCTAGTCACCGACGCAACCTCTCCCATGGCCAGATCGAGAATCGTAGAAGGGGAACCTGCAGTGAGCTTGGCTCGTGCTCGTGCGCCAATCGCCGGACCGGCCGCGAGAACTTCGATGCAACCCCGCTTGCCGCAACTGCAGAGTGGGCCGCGATAGTCGATGCTCACATGTCCGCCTTCACCGGCAGAGCCGGTGTTGCCGTGATAGATGCGACCGTCCAAAACAATACCAGTTCCGATGCCCGTTCCAATCGTGGCATAGAAAACATAGTGGTACCCGCGCGCAGCGCCCCACCTTGTTTCTGCCAGCGCCGCGGCGTTCGCGTCATTGTCCACTCTGACGGGCACGTGGTACATCGACACGATCTTCTCGGCCAGGGGAAAGTCGCGCCAGCAAGGCAGATTCGGGGGATTGAGAACGACACCCGTCTTCAGGTCCAACGGCCCTGGCGCGCAGATCCCGATGCTGTGAACGCCGCCCGGTACAGTGGACACCAGGGAATCAATCGCACCCGCGACGGCCTGCAACCCAGCCTCAGCCGTGCCGTTTGCCACCATGGGCTTCCGGCCTTGCGCGAGTATCTTGCCATCATGGTTCACCAGTCCCACGGCGACTTTTGTGCCGCCAACATCGACGCCGAGAACCGGAGCCCCGCCTTTGGGTTCAGTCATGTTTGCCCGCGGCGGTCGTCTGAGGCAGGCTCGCAAACTGCACTTTGATCGTCTTAATCTCGTAAGGCCTGGTGTGCAAACTCACCGCGCTGCTGTGTATGGACAAGCTGCCAATTGGCTTTTCCATCAGATCGGTTTCCATTGCCATCGTAGCTCCTGGAGGAAGTTGAATTGTAACTTCACCATCTTTGCCCGCCCACTCGTAGAAGCGCAGAACCAGAGAGTTCTCACCTTCCGCTCTCTTCAGTGCGGTGACGATGACATTGTCGGGTTGCACCTGCAGGAAAGAGTGTTCAGGCGAAAGCGATCCTTGATGCTTTCCGAACGGAAGAGAAAGCAATTTGTAGTTCAGTTCGTAGCCGCGACGAATGGTGAGCGCGTTTTTCCACCCTCCCCCGTGCGGATACAGAGAGTATGTGAACTCGTGATGGCCCTCGTCGGCGTGTGGATCAGGCCATTCCGGCGAGCGTAGTAGCGACAGGCGCAGCACGTTGCCCTTCGCGTCATATCCGTATTTGCAGTCGTTGAGCAGGCTGAACCCGTGCTTCGAGTCGGAGATGTCAGCCCAGCGCTGCGCCGGAACTTCAAACTGCGCCAGTTCCGCGGGCGTGTTCCGAGTAGTTGGACGCTCGACTGAGCCAAACGGAATCTCGAACGCCGCTTTATCACTGTGCGCACTAAGTGGGAAAGCCACTTTCAGCAGAATGTGCTTCTCATGCCACTCCACCATCATCTTCACGTCGACGCGAGGCACGCCCGCGTACACGATGATGTCTCGCACGAATGTCGAATTCTGAAAATGATTTTTGACTTGGATCGTCGCGCGCAACGGGCCGCTCTCCGTCAGCTTCACTTCGTCGGCCTTGTTGAGATCCCAGTGCTGCTTCTCGAAGTCCGCGTCGATATTCCACGCGTCCCATTGCTTGGGCTTGTCGACAAAAGTCTGCAGCAGATTGCCGCAGACCGAAGTCTTCGACCCGCCCGTATCCGTCTCGGCGGGAGCCAGTGCCTCTGTCCCGCTTCGCTTGTCAAATAGGCTGGTCATGCACCCCGTTTGCGGATCGATCTTCAAGCGGAGGAATTCGTTCTCCAGCGTGTCGGCGGAAGCCTTCAGCATCAAGTGGACCCCAGGCGCCTTGCTTGCAGCTCGCACGAAATAGGTCTGATATCCCAGCGCCGGCGTATTTGCCAACAATAAGAAGTGAATGCGGTGTGTCTCCGGATCGAGATAGAGCAGTTGCGATTCCGCCGGCTTGCCCGCGGAGTCCACAACCTCAATCTGTTGCGCTGGTGTCGGCAGCTGAGCCTCAAGCTCGGCCACTTCCGTCCGTGGCCACGAGAGGGAATTGAAAATCAAAACCGGCACTCCCTCGCCTTGCGTGTTCACATGCGCAGCGATCTCGCGTAGCGATCCCATCGTCACGTCGTTCGCGGCGCGGTCCACATTTTCCAGATTGCGCTTGGCGTCCAGATAGTTCACCGCGATCCCAGAGCCCGGCATGATGTCGTGGAAGTGATCGAACAGCAGATTCTTCCAGGTCAACTCCATTCCATCGTTCGGGTAAGGTTTCCCGTAAAGCGACGCCAACGACGCAAACTTTTCGGCGTTCAACACGTTTTCCTCGGCACGCCGGATTCTCCTCTTGGTTTCTGCCTGGGTAGTAAACACTCCGCGGTGGTAGGCGAAGTAGAGTTCGCCATCCCAGGTGGGAACCTGCATGCTAGGCAACTTCTTCTCCAGATCGCTAAAGAAATCACGCGCGAAGCTGAACTCAAGCTTCGGATACACCGCATCCGGCGCTCTCAATTGGTCTGCATGATCGAGCATGATGCGTGTCGGCCCGCCACCGTGGTCGCCCACTCCGTACAGATGCATCATCTCGGGTTTGGCTGGGATGGTCTTGCCATAGATCGACGGCATCCAGATCGAGAGGTCCGTTGCGAGGGGCTCCGCATCGACGCCACCAGCGTAATCATGCGGAAAATATGTGAGCAGCTTGCTTCCATCCGGCGCCTGCCACCAGAACAGCTTGTACGGAAACGTGGTGAACTCGTGAGCCCAGAGCAGCTTCTGCGTGACAAAATAATCCATTCCCGACTTCTTGTATATCTGCGGGAGCTGATAGTTGTATCCAAACGAGTCCGGATTCCACCCGATCTTTACGTCGACGCCAAAATTCTTCTCAAAGTAACGCTTGCCCACCAGAATCTGCCGCACCAGCGACTCTCCGTCGGGCATATTCAGGTCGGGCTCAACCCACATGCCGCCGATAATCTCCCAGCGCCCTTCCTTCACGCGCTTTTCGATCTGCTGGAAGAGGTCGGGATATTTTTCCTGCATCCATTCGTAGGTTCGCGCCGACGACATCGTGAACTTGAAATCCGGGTATTCGCGCATCAAGTCGAGCACGCTCTGGAAGGTATTGCGCACGACTTCGACGGTCTCGGTCCAGGGCCAAAGCCACGCCATGTCGATGTGCGAATTGCCCACGATTCGAATGTGGAACTGCTGCAAAAAGGGCTTGAGCGCTTCTAGCTTGGCGTGTGCTTGCTTGAGCGAGGCATCGAAGCCGGCCTGATCGCCTTTTTCAAGCGGCGTGAAATCGATCGCCTTGAGTGCCGCTTCCAATTGCTGCTGGCGTTCGGCTTTTCCCTCTTCATAGGCTGCGATGATGGGGCGGGCAGACAGAAGTTCCATCCGCAGAAACGCAGGATCAGGTCGCGTGTGCGGCGGTTCGATGATCAGTTCACTGTGAAAGAATTCGGATTGCGCTCCATCTCCCCCGACTACCCGAGCTGCAATCAGGAACTTCTGCCCGGGCTGCGCATTCTCGGTCAAGAGCATCGGGAGAATATCGTCATCGCTACCGCGATAGAGAATCGCTCCGTTCGAGAAGACGGTAATGATCAGACCCTGTGGATTCCCAAATCGCAGATCAATCGACACGCGGGAGCCTTGCGTGGCGTAGCCACTGATCTTCTCGGGAATCTGAATCCAGCGGCGGAACACGCGGGTTCCCGTCCAGTGCTCCTCGTTCGCGTTCCTTCCACCCGGACCGGAAACATTTTTTACAGTGAGCGTGCCCCAATCGGAGTCATTCAGCCCCGGATCTTCCGGATGAGGAACATCGGCATGAAAACGCCATTCCGCCTCGCCCTGACGAGTCAGCGTTTCCAGTCGGTCGAGCGTTGCCTTATAAGGATCGGGACCACCAGAAGTCTGGGAAAATGTGAAACCCGCAAATGGAACAACCAAGAGTAATAAGAAGAGAGCGGAACGCTTCATCGAGAGTGCACCTTTCCAAGCGAGTTCAGACCGTGACAGCCTCTGGCCACAGTAACCACAGATTATCACTCAACAGTTGTTGATAGTCCTAAGTCGCTGATTCTACAGCCAGGTCAGGCTGTCCGCGCGATCCCGCAAAAATTATGATTCCTTCCATCCAAATTATGAATCGAAGTTGTTACGTGAGTTAGTTGACGCGGGAAGCCGCTCAACCTAGAATTCAGACTCGAATGTCAGATAGCCAAAATCTTCGCGCGGTGTGTTGTTGCACTTGTTGTTGTTGTGCATGCGTGTGCACTGGCGCGGGGAGGCTGCTGACCTAAGAATTCTTTCTTAACACCGGCACTCATAAAACCCATCGCCAGATCATCCTGGCGGTGGGTTTTTTATTTTCCGGACACGAAGTTTCAGACGTTACTTCTATGACAAACGCAGCCAACGAGACCACGGCACAAAGAGTCGAGCGCCTGAAGCGCGCGATGAATCCTTGGGAAGGGCTGGAAGAAATCCGGCGCTTCGCCCGCGAGGGATTTGAATCTATCCCACCCGAATGGATTGGAACCTATTTCCGCTGGTGGGGCGTATACACCCAGGGAGATGGCGCCGGAGTCACCGGCGGCACAAATGGCGTGGGCCGCGCCCTCCAGCGCTTCATGGTGCGCATCCGCATTCCCAACGGCATGATGACTTCCCGCCAACTGCGCGCCATCGCCGACCTCACCCGCCTTCACGCCAATGGCATTGCTGATCTTACGGTTCGTCAGAATATTCAATTGCACTGGGTCACCATCGAATCGCTGCCCGAAGTACTCGACGGACTGTGGCGGGTCGGACTGGACACAACTGGCGCGTGCGGCGATGTGGTGCGCAACGTGACCGGATGCCCGGTCGCCAGCGTGGACGCGGACGAAATCGTTGACGCCTCGCCGCTGGTCATGGAAGCTTCGCAACTGCTGGCGGGCAATGCCGACTTCTACAACCTGCCGCGCAAGTTCAAAATCTCGATCACTGGATGCCAAGTCTGGTGCCCCTATCCGGAAATCAATGACGTTGGCTTGACGGCGATCACCCGCACGATCGGCGGAAAGCCAGAAGTGGGATTCTCCCTTCGAGTCGCCGGCGGACTTTCGACAGAACCGTACCTCGGAGCTCGATTGAACGCGTTTGTCCGCTGGAACCAGGTTGTGCCGGTCGTCAAAGGCATCGCGGAACTGTTCCGTGATTCCGACGTCCTGCGCGAACATCGCGAGCGCGCTCGATTGAAATTCCTTTTCCTTCGCCATGGTTGGACTGCAGACCGTTTTCTCGGCGAGTTGCAAGACCGCATTGGATTCCAGCTTGACGAGGCAGTCGAGGAGCACCCACCCGACGATGTCTATCGCGACCACGTCGGCATCCACGCGCAGAAGCAGTCTGGTCTTTCGTATGTGGGAGCGGTGGCACTTCGCGGCCGAATCACGGCGGAGCAGATGCAAGCGGCGGCAGATCTTGCCGATCGCTACGCCGGCGGCGAGTTGCGCGCCACGAACATGCAGAACCTCCTCGTTGTGAATGTGCCCACGCTCAACGCTGCACCGCTGGCGAAGGAGTTCGACGCGATCGGTTTGAAAGTGGGTGGCTCCGCTTTCTGGCGGGGCACGGTGGCATGCAGCGGCACGGAATTCTGCAAACTCGCCATCACCGAAACGAAGAGCTTTTCCCGATGGTTGGTCGAAGAACTGGAAGAACGATTGCCCGGATTCGATCAGCATCTGAAGCTTCACGTTACTGGATGCCCCAACAGTTGCGGACAGCACTGGATCGCCGACATCGGCATCGAAGGCAAGAAGATCAAAGTTCAAGACCGCATGGTCGATGCCTACTACTTTTGCGTGGGGGGAGCCCTTGGTTTGCATCAAGGTACCGCGCGTCCAGTTGGCTATCGTTGCGCCGCCACCGAGGTGCCGGACGCGCTCGAACGGTTGTTAGGTCGATATCTTGCCCAGCGCGAACCGGGAGAGAATCTGCGCCGCTTCTTTGCTCGCCACAGCGATACAGAGTTGCGCGAACTTCTGGCCGGAGAAGCGCTGGCGGCAGTGGCTCGCGATTTACCGGATTCGACTCGCAGTCTGGCTCAAGCAGGAGGGCTCGGTGACTAGCTTGTTTCCAATGTTTCTGAAGCTGGAAGGGAAGCAGTGCCTGGTTGTAGGCGCCGGCAAAGTTGGCGAATCCAAGATCGGCGGCTTGCTCGAGACGGGCGCGCGCGTTCGCGTTGTTTCCCTGGATGCGAGCCCTGCGGTCCGCGAATGGGCACGCGCCGGAAAGATCGAACTCGAGTTGCGTGCCTTTTCGGCAGAAGACATGGACGGCGCGTTTCTGGCTGTCGTCGCGACCAATTCGCGCACCTTGAACGAGCGCGTCTATCGCGAAGCGCAGCGACGCGCAGTGCTCTGCAACGTCGTCGACGTCCCTGATCTCTGTGACTTCTTCTATCCCGCAATCGTGCGTCGCGGCGATCTACAGATTGCCGTCTCAACTGCCGGGCAGAGTCCATCGCTGGCACAGAAGATTCGTCAGCAACTCGAAAAGCAATTCGGACCGGGATACGCCTCATGGGTGTCGGAATTGGGCGAGACTCGGAAACTCATCCTTGCCAGCGATCTCGACAAAGAACGCAAGCTGGAGCTGTTGCATTCCTTGGCGAGCAGGGAGGCAGTCGAAGCGGCCCTGGCCGAGATGCCCGAACTGGCTGCAAAAGGAGAGGGCGCATGAAGGGGAAAGTCTATCTCGTCGGTGCCGGGCCGGGCGATCCGGAGTTGCTCACGCTGAAAGCGTTGCGTGTGCTGAAAACGGCCGACGCCGTGCTGTACGACGACCTCGTCGCTCCTGAGATTTTGAAACTCATCCCGCCAACCGCCCAAGTTCACAATGTCGGCAAGCGCTGCGGAAAGAAGAAGATCCTGCAGGAGGAAATCAACTTCCTGATGGTTGCTCTTGCCGACTCCGGATTGCGCGTCGTCAGGCTGAAGAGCGGCGACCCGCTTATCTTCGGACGAGCTGGGGAAGAAATCGAAGAGCTGCGCCGGGCCAACATTCCCTTCGAGATTGTCCCGGGTGTGACTTCCGCCATGGGCGCTGCAGCCGTCGCGCAAATTCCGCTGACTCACCGCCGGGCGTCGTCAGCTCTCGTGTTCATTACGGCGCATCAAGCTTCGGGAAGCGAAGCTGCGAACTGGAGCAAACTGGCCGGAAGCGGCGCGACGCTGGTGATCTACATGCCCGGGCAGAACTACTCTGAGGTCGCAGCGAAGTTGCGCGCGGCTGGCCTTGCCGGCGATACGCCGTGTGCCGTTATTTCTCGTGCCACCACTCCCCAACAGCAGACGCACCGTTCCACGATCACCGAGTTGCACGGCTCGCCGAAACTCGCAGCACCAACTCTGCTGGTTGTCGGCGAAGTCGTCCGCTTTGCGGACCCCGTTTCTCTCGTACAGCATTTCAGTGCGCCGCAGACTTCTGCGGTCAATGACAGTGCTATCCCTGCTGCACGATTCGCCACATCAGACTTCGGGACAAATGAGGAGCCCCTCCAGTGAAGAACCAGATTCAGGAGCACATCCAAGATCAGATCGCAGAGATTCAGCATGCCGCAGAGAGTTGGACGCCGCAGCGTGCATTAGCCTGGGCGTTTGACACCTTCGGAGACCGCGTCGCCATTTCGTCTGCCTTCGGCGCCGAGGGTATGGTGCTGATCGATATGGCTTCGCGCGTTCGCAAGGATTTCCGCCTGTTTACGATCGACACGGAATTCCTGTTCCCCGAGACCTACAACCTGATGGACCGGATCGAAGAAAAGTATGGCATCGCGATCGAAAAGGTTTACTCCGTCCTTTCGCCCGAGGAGCAAGAGCGCACTCACGGAACCGCGCTGTGGACGAGGGACCCGGACCTCTGCTGCAGCTTGCGGAAAGTAGAGCCGCTCCGCCGCAACCTCGGCGAACTGAGCGCCTGGATCACGAGTATTCGACGCGATCAGACCTCGGTCCGTTCCACCGCACACCGCATCGAATGGGACGGCAAGTTTGGATTGGTGAAGATCAACCCGATGGTCGATTGGACGTCGAAGCAGGTGTGGCGTTACATCCATGATCACGATGTTCCGTACAACGAATTGCACAATCAGGATTATCCCAGCATTGGCTGCACGCATTGCACGCGCGCAGTCAGGCCGGGAGAAGATCCGCGAGCCGGTCGTTGGCCGGGATTCGCCAAGACCGAGTGCGGCCTGCACATCATTGAACCCATGCCAGGCTCAACGGCGGGCGCGTCGAAAGCGGCTAAGCTCGGCAACTGAGTCTGCGCTCCGCTCAACCCGCCTGGCAGAATGCGCTGGAAATCCCACCCCAGTCGCGCACGGGTTCGCGCTGGGGGAAGAAGATTCCGTGTAGGCGCTGCACCGACTCTTCGACCTTCGATTCTTCCACCAGAAAAGAAATCGTCCGGTCAGAGGCGCCCTGACAAAACACGCGCACGTCCATATCTGACACCGCTGCGAAGACACGGCTGGCCACGTCCGGATGTCTTCGAATCGTTTCTCCCACAAGGCACACCAGCGCTTTGTGATTTTCCCACCGCAGCTCAGCCACACCGCGAAGATCTGCAGCTATCGCGGGCAAAGCAGTCGTCGAACCTACCAGCAACGACATGCGCCGGAGAGAGGTTGCCATCACATCTACCGAGCAAGAGTGCCGGTCGAACACGGCATAGACGGAGCGCAAAAGTTCTGAGTCCACTCCTTGCGCGCACTCAATCTCAACTGCGGCTACGTTCCTCTTCGCGGTGATGGCGCTTACCAGATTGCCGCTTTTTGCTCGCGCCAGAATTTCCGTGCCTTCGCCATCCGGTCGTCTTGAATTCAGAACATGAACCGGGATATTCTCGCGCATCGCCGGCGCCAGCGTCGCGGGATGCAGCACTTTCGTTCCAAAGTGCGCTAGCTGCGCGGCTTCATCAAAACTCATCTTGCGGATCACGCGAGCGTCAGAGCAAAGCTTGGGATCAGTCGTCATGATGCCGTCGACGTCCGTCCAGATCTCCAGTCTTGCGGCACACAGCGCCGCGCCCACGATCGCAGCGCTGAAGTCAGATCCGCCCCGGCCCAAAGTCGTGGGCACGCCATCGCACGTGGACGCGATGAACCCGCCCAGCACTGGCACCCGGCCGGTTTCCAACAATGGACTCACCCTCTCCTGCAGTCGCTGCTCGGTCACATCCCACACCGGACTCGCCTGGCCGTGGCGAGCGTCGGTGACGATGCACGATCTGGCGTCCACATGCGCTGCGCTGATTCCTGCCTGGCACAGGGCTTCTTTGACCAGCCTACTGGAGAAGCATTCCCCGAAGCCCAGCAAATGGTCCTGCGATTTGAGGTCCAGTTGCCGCGAGGTTTCCAGATCATGCAGCAGCGATTCCAATTCCCGGAACTCGCCGCGCAGTTCGCCATCGAGAGCGCTATACCCGTGTTCATCGACCTGAGAATCCGCCAGTTGCTCATGCCGAACATAAATGCTCCTTACGATGGCAAGCGCTGAGCCGAGATGCCCCGCCGCTGCCGCGTTTCCTGCCTCCAGCAGTTGGTCAGTGACTCTTGCCAGCGCACTCACTACGACCACTGGTCGCGAGCCGAGTCTGCTTTGCACGATGCCGATGAGGCGGCGAATGGCAGATGCGTCTTCCACCGACGTGCCCCCAAACTTCATCACCACCACATCATCGCTTCGCTCGAATCTGCTTTGTCGCTGCACTCCGCTCATAATGTCCTCCCCTTTTTAGCGCAAAGAAAAACCCACCGCCAGATTGCTTCTGGCGGTGGGTTCGGGTGATTCTTTTAAGATTGCTCTACTTCATCCGATCCCGTCCTCCAGAAGACACGTAA
Organism: Acidobacteriaceae bacterium; assembly: GCA_003134655.1. Classification (GTDB taxonomy): domain Bacteria; phylum Acidobacteriota; class Terriglobia; order Terriglobales; family Acidobacteriaceae; genus Sulfotelmatobacter. The sequence goes on along the minus strand of PLBY01000039.1, from coordinate 21,164 downwards.
TTCGTGTCGACATACCTGTGCCTGTCGATGTAATTCGTGTGGACTTCTGGATGAGGGTCTTCATGAGAATGGTCGATGACACCTACAACAACTGCAAAGCAAGGGTAGCCGGAGCCACAGTCTAGGGGAAATTCAAAATTCCGATACAAGGAATCGGAATTTCAACTAAACAGCCACTAATCCTCTGTTTTCTTCAGCTGAGTGGCAAACTGCCGCAGAAGAGCGACAAAGGCAGTAGAGGCTACCGAGAGTGTTCGATCTCGCCGGTAGGCAAGACCGAGTTCCCGGTACAGCACCGCGTCCTCAAGATCAATCAGCTTGACTCGCCCGGATTCCACTTCGTCGCGAGCAAATGATGCGCTGATCAGCGACACGCCCAGGTCCGCGGCTACGAAGCTCTTGATCATGCCAATGCTGGGCAGTTCCATCCTCACCTGCAGTTCGGCGTTGTAGGGCCGAAACAGCTTATCCAGCAGTCGTCGCGTGTGCCCCGTCTTGGGGAAGAGCAAAGGGTGCTTCACGATCTCGCTGACGGGCACCACTTTGAACTTAGCCAGTGGATTCTTCGGGCTCACCATCAGCATCAACTTGTCGCGGAAAATCGGCTGAATCTTCAAGCTGGGCGACTGGATGGGCAAGGTCAGAATGCCTACTTCCACCTGTCCGTTTTCCAGCTTTTCCACGATCTTGTAGCTAAAGTTGCGGTAAATGCTGATCTGCACCGGCGGGTACCGCCGGCAGTATTCGCCGAAAACCTCAGGCAGAACATACAGGCAAGTCGCCTCGTTGGCGCCCACCCGCAGCGTGCCACGTGGAGTGCCGCTGTGGTCGGCGACCGCCATCAACGACTCGTCGCGCAGCGCTTTCAGCCGTTCGGCATATTCGAAAAAGACCTGGCCCGCCGGCGTCAGCTTTACCGTCTTGCCCGAGCGGTCGAGCAACCGGTCGCCGTACTCCTGCTCCAATTGCCGGATCTGCGCGCTGACCGCCGACTGTGAGCGGAAAACCTTCTCCCCGGCACGTGAAAAACTACCCTGCCGGGCGACTTCCAGGAACGTGATGAGCTGATCAAAGTCCATGTTATGAGCGAGATTATAGCGAACTCAGGTCAAATCGAGGTTAATTACACGGAATCATCAGGGTCACAACGCGCCCTGAATTTTGCATGACCTGCATCGAAATTCTGCATTGTACTTTGCTCGCTGCTAGGCACGAAAATACCCCTGTCTGTTCCTGAGCAGAAGTGTGCGACCCTTTGTCGCCCTCGCAAGCCGCGCCCAAGAACAAGCAACTCGAAAGGAATTCGGTCCACCGGACGAAGTCCATGACGACGCGTCTAAACTCGACAAATGGCCTGCCGCCCGCCCAGGGTCTGTACGACCCGGCGCATGAGCACGACGCCTGCGGTATCGGATTTGTCGCCAGCATCAGCGGCCAAAAGAGTCACGACATCATCCGCAAGGGAATTCAGGTCCTGCTCAACCTGGCGCACCGTGGTGCTTGCGGCTGCGATCCCGAGACCGGCGATGGCGCCGGAGTCCTCATCCAGATTCCACACAAGTTTTTCGCCCGCGAGTGCGAGAAGCTTGGCTTCGCGCTTCCCAAGCCCGGAACCTACGGTGTCGGCATGACGTTCCTGCCGGTCGAGAAGCACCAGCGGTTGCAGTGTGAAGGAATTCTCGAACGCATCATTCGCGAAGAAGGCCTGACCCTGCTCGGATGGCGCGACACTCCGGTCTATGCCTCCGCCATCGGCCGCGTGGCCCGCGCTTCGCAGCCTTACATCCAGCAGATCTTCGTGCGTTGCGCCGCAGAGATGGACGATGACGCCTTCGAGCGCAAGCTCTACGTCGTTCGCAAGCGTGCAGAGAATGAAATCCGCGAGTCCGGCATTGAAGACGCGGAAATGTTCTACATTCCGTCGCTGTCCTGTCGGACCATCGTCTACAAGGGCTTGTTGCTCGCTTCGCAGATCACCAATTTCTACCGCGAACTCTCCGATCCCGACGCTGTAAGCGCCCTGTGCCTCGTGCACCAGCGCTTCTCGACGAATACATTTCCCAGTTGGGACCGCGCGCATCCTTACCGTTACGTTGCGCATAACGGCGAGATCAACACGCTCCGCGGCAACGTCAACTGGATGCAAGCCCGTCAGTCGCTGCTGCAGTCTCCGCTATTTGGCGATGACATAAAGAAGCTGCATCCCATCATCGCCCCCGATGGCAGCGATTCCGCGAACTTCGATAACGCAGTGGAGTTGCTACTTCAGTCGGGACGAAGCCTCCCGCATGTCATGGCCATGCTGATTCCCGAAGCGTGGTCGGGCAATCCGCACATGAAGCCGGAGAAGCGTGCCTTCTACGAGTACCACGCCTGTCTGATGGAGCCCTGGGACGGCCCCGCGGCGATCGCCTTCACCGACGGCCGCGTCATCGGTGCGACTCTCGACCGCAACGGCCTGCGTCCCGGACGCTACGTCGTAACCCATGACGATCTGGTTGTGATGGCCTCCGAAGCCGGCGTACTTGACATCGCGCCGGAACAGGTCAAGAAGAAGGGCCGCCTGCAGCCGGGAAAGATGTTCCTGGTCGACACCGTTGAAGGCCGCATCATCTCGGACAAAGAAATCAAGCAGAAGCTCTCGTCGCGGCAACCTTACGCCCAGTGGGTGAAAGAGAATCAGATCACCATCGATCAACTGCCCGAGCCCTCGCGCATGCATTTCCCGGACGCCGAGACTCTTCTCCGCCGCCAGCGCGCGTTTGGTTACAGCGATGAAGATCTGAGGATGATCCTCGGCCCCATGGCAGCGAAGGGCGAAGAGCCGATCGGTTCGATGGGCACCGATACCCCGCTGGCCTGTCTCTCCGACAAACCGCAGTCGCTGTTCAACTACTTCAAGCAGCTTTTCGCGCAGGTTACCAATCCTCCCATCGATCCCATTCGCGAAGAAATGGTGATGTCGCTCATCAGCTACATCGGAAGTGAGCGCAACATCCTGGAGGAAGCGCCCGAAAACTGTCACATGTTGAGGCTGGCGCATCCGCTGCTCTCGAACCGCGAACTGGAAAAACTGCGCCGCGTCTCGAATCGAGACTTGCTAGCGACCACCCTGCCCGCGCTGTTCCGTGCGAAAGACGGCGAGGAAGGCCTAAAACGCGCTCTCGACGAACTGTGCCAGAGGGCTTCGCTGGCGGTAAAGGCTGGTTATTCGCTCCTGATTCTTTCCGATCGCGGCGTAGACAAAGATTACGCTCCCATTCCATGCCTGCTCGCACTTGCCGCGGTACACAACCTGCTCGTCCGTGAAGAGACGCGAACTCAGGTTGCGCTGATCACGGAATCCGGTGAGCCCCGCGAGGTGATGCATTTCGCTTTGCTCAGTGGCTATGGTGCCAGTGCGATCAATCCTTACCTCGCACTCGAGAGCGTTGAAAACCTGGTTTGGCGTGGTGAGTTGGGCGATGGCCTTACACCCGAACTCGCAGTGAAGCACTTCATGAAGGCCATCAAGAAGGGATTGCTGAAGACCTTCTCGAAGATGGGCATTTCGACGCTGCAAAGTTATCAGGGCGCACAGGTGTTCGAAGCCATCGGACTGAATAAAGATCTGATTGACGCTTACTTTGCCGGCACAACCTCGCGTCTGGAGGGAATTGGACTCTCTGTTCTCGCGACTGAGGCGTTGCTCAAGCATGAGTATGCATTCCGTCCGTTGACCGAGTTTGAGACTGAGCTTTCAGTCGGTGGCAGCTATCACCAGCGGGTGAATGGCGAATATCACCTGCTCAATCCACAAACGATTAGCAAACTGCAGCAGGCAGTGCGTCAGGACAGCTTCAAGACTTTTCAGGAATACACCGACCTCATCGACAAGCAGACCGCGAACCTCTGCACCCTTCGCGGCTTGATGAAGCTGAAGAAGAGCGATACGCCGGTGCCGCTTGAGGATGTCGAGCCCGCCAAAGAGATCGTGAAGCGCTTCACCACTGGCGCCATGTCGTTCGGCTCGATCAGTAAGGAAGCCCACGAGACGCTGGCCATCGCCATGAACCGCATCGGCGGCAAGTCCAACACCGGCGAAGGCGGGGAAGACGAAGCGCGCTTCACGCCGGACGCGAGCGGCGACCTGCGCCGAAGTGCGGTCAAGCAAGTGGCTTCGGCACGTTTCGGTGTGACTGCAAACTATCTGGTGAACGCTGACGAGTTGCAGATCAAGATGGCGCAAGGTGCGAAACCAGGTGAAGGCGGCCAGCTCCCCGGCCACAAAGTCGATGACGTGATCGCTCGCCTGCGGCACTCTATCCCAGGCGTCGGTCTGATCTCGCCGCCGCCACATCACGACATCTATTCGATCGAGGACCTCGCGCAACTGATCTACGACCTGAAGAACGTCAATCCGCACGCGCGCATCGCGGTGAAGTTGGTGGCCGAAGTCGGGGTGGGCACCGTCGCCGCGGGCGTTGCGAAGGCGCACGCTGACGTCGTTCTAATCAGCGGCGACTCCGGCGGCACCGGGGCGTCTCCATTGAGTTCCATCAAGCATGCTGGCATCCCTTGGGAACTGGGACTCGCGGAAACTCAGCAGGTCCTTCTCCTGAACGACCTGCGCAGCCGCATTCGCGTGCAAACTGACGGCAAACTTCAAACCGGCCGTGATGTGGCCATTGCCGCCCTGTTGGGTGCCGAAGAATTCGGGTTTGCTACGACTCCCCTGATCGCCATGGGCTGCATCATGATGCGCAAGTGCCACCTCAACACTTGCTCGGTGGGTATCGCCACGCAGGATCCGGAACTGCGCAAACAGTTCAAAGGTCAGCCTGAGCACGTGATCAATTTCTTTTTCTTCATTGCAGAGCAGCTTCGCCTGCACATGGCCGAACTGGGATTCCGTACGGTCGACGAGATGGTTGGCCGCGTCGATATGCTCGATGTGGAACCTGCCGTCGATCACTGGAAGGCGCGCGGCCTGGATTTTTCCGCCATCCTTTACAACCCGCCCGTGCCCTCGCGCGTCGCTCGGCGCCGCGTGCAGGCACAGGATCATGGCCTCGAGCAGGCACTCGATCACAAGATTCTCGGACAGGTGGCCTCCACCCTCGAAACTCTCGTGCCGATTGAAGTGAAGTTTCCGGTACGCAACATTCACCGCTCGGTGGGAAGCATGCTCAGCGGTGAGATCGCCCGTCGTTACGGCTCTGCCGGATTGCCCGACGACACCGTCCGCGTTCACCTTACGGGCTCGGCCGGTCAAAGCCTAGGGGCGTTCCTTGCCAAGGGAGTCACGCTTTCGCTCGAGGGCGAAGCCAACGACTACGTTGGAAAGGGCCTCTCCGGTGGCAGACTGATGGTGTATCCGCCGCGCGCTTCCGGCTTCGCCGCGGAAGAAAATATCCTCATCGGCAACGTCGCCCTTTACGGCGCGACCAGCGGCGAAGCGTTCTTCAACGGAGTTGCCGGCGAACGCTTTGCTGTCCGCAACTCCGGAGCGACTGCGGTCGTTGAGGGTGTCGGCGACCACGGCTGCGAGTACATGACCAACGGCATCGTTCTGGTGCTTGGCTCATGCGGCAGAAATTTCGCCGCTGGCATGAGCGGCGGCGTCGCCTACGTCTTCGACGAGCGCGGAGACTTTACCGAGAAGCGGTGTAATCTCGATTCCGTCGATCTGGAGCCCTTGCTCGACGAGTCGGATGTGGTGATCGTCAGAGATCTCTTGTTGTCGCACCTGGAGTTGACGGCCAGCCGGCGCGCCAAGTCGATTCTCGACAACTGGAACGATATGGCCTCGCGCTTCATCAAAGTCTTCCCGCACGAGTTCAAGCGAGTGCTGGGAGTGGTGCGCAGCGAGCAAGCGTATATCCCGAACCAGCCCGTCTCCGTCTTGGCAGAGGCCGAGCCGCTCCAACAAGAACAGGTGCAGCATGGGTAAAACCACCGGCTTCATGGATTACTCGCGCGAACTGGCTCCTCGCCGTCCTGTGGCCGAGCGCGTCAACGACTGGTTCGAGATTTATCAGGATTTTCCGGAAGAGAAACTCCGCAAGCAGGGGGCCCGCTGCATGGATTGTGGTGTCCCGTTCTGCCAAACCGGATGCCCCGTCAGCAACCTCATTCCCGACTGGAACGATCTCGTCTATCGCGGCCGCTGGAAGGATGCGGTGCGCCAGTTGCACGCCACCAACAATTTCCCAGAATTTACCGGCCGCATCTGCCCCGCTCCGTGCGAGGCGTCGTGCGTTCTGGGTATCAACCAGCCTCCGGTTACGATCAAGCAGAACGAAAAAAATATTGTGGAGCGCGGATTCCTGGAAGGCTGGATCCGCCCCGAGCCCTCGAAACTTCGCACCGGAAAGAAAGTCGCAATTGTCGGTTCCGGCCCGGCGGGACTAGCGGCAGCGCAACAGTTGTGTCGCGCTGGCCATGCAGTCACGGTCTACGAAAAGGCAGATCGCGTTGGCGGCCTGCTTCGCTATGGCATTCCGGAATTCAAGCTGGAAAAGCACATCATCGACCGTCGCCTCGAGCAGATGTCCGCCGAGGGCGTGAAATTCGTGACCAACGCTGAAGTCGGCAAGAACGTCCCGGTCGAAGACCTGCGCCGCGACTTCGATGCCATCGTGCTAGCGGGTGGTTCCGAGCATCCGCGTGACCTGCAAGCTCCCGGACGTGAGTTGAAGGGCATTCACTACGCGATGGAGTTCCTCCCGCAGCAGAACAAGCGTTGCCTTGGCGATACGCTCGATCCCGCGATTGAAATTCTGGCCACCGGCAAACGCGTTGTCATCATCGGAGGCGGCGACACTGGCGCCGATTGCCTCGGCACCGTCCACCGTCAAAAGCCACTCTCGGTTCATCAGTTTGAAATCATGCCCAAGCCGCCTGACGAGCGTTCGCCGCAGACACCGTGGCCACTCTGGCCCATGCAACTGCGCACCGAAGCCGCTCACGAAGAGGGTGGAGTCCGCGACTGGAGCATCGCCACCGCCAAATTCACCGGCGACGAACACGGCAACGTACAACAACTTCACGGCGTAAGGGTTGGCCCTCCCCCGAAGTTTGAGCCCATCGCCGGCACCGAGTTCACCATGGATGCTGACCTGGTCCTGATCGCCATGGGATTCCTCGGTCCTGTTCGCAACGGCATGATCGAGCAACTAGGCGTTCAACTCGACAACCGCGGCAACGTCGCGACCGACCAGAACTATATGTCGTCCGTCCCCGGAGTATTCGCGGCAGGCGACATGCGCCGCGGCCAATCGCTCGTGGTGTGGGCCATCTCCGAAGGCCGCAGAGCCGCCGCCTGCGTCGACACCTATCTGAATGCGCTGGCGGCCCGCCCTGTCGTTCCCTTGGCTTCCACCGCACGACAAATTGCCTCCTGATCATGGCCCTCCCAACGCGGTCCGAGCTAGGATGGAGCGGGGCTAAGACGCAGCGGAGTAAGATGACTGCGCCAGCGTCATGATCCAACTTTCCGATATCCAGGCGGCTCTCGAGAGAATTCGTGCCGACATTCGCGTTTCTCCGTGCACGCACTCGGAGACATTTTCCGGTCTCACCAACAATTCCATCTTTCTCAAACTCGATAACCAGCAGCGCACCGGTGCGTTCAAAGAGCGCGGCGCCTTGAACAAACTCCTAACGCTCACAGAGGAAGAGCGAAGCCGGGGCGTGATCGCTGCCTCCGCGGGCAACCATGCGCAAGGCGTCGCGTACCACGCCGGACGCCACAAGATCGCGGCTCGCATCGTCATGCCGCTGCCTACGCCGCTCACGAAAGTTTCGGCGACTCGCGCCTACGGCGCCGAAGTCCTCCTGCACGGTACGAACTATGACGAGGCATATGAAAAGGCAGTCGAGCAGAGCCAGCAGGAACGCCTCACCCTGATTCATGCTTTCGACGACGACGCCGTCATCGCAGGGCAGGGAACTCTCGGCCTTGAAATCCTACAGCAACATCCCGGCATCGAAGTGATCGTCGCACCCATCGGCGGCGGAGGCCTCATCGGCGGAATCGCCTGCGCCGTCAAAGAGACAAATCCTGCGGTGCAGGTCTTCGGGGTTCAGCCGTCCCGAATCCCCTCGATGAAAGCCGCAGTTGCCGAGGGTAAGCCCGTCACGCTGAAATCCGCCAAGACCATCGCCGACGGAATCGCCGTGCGTCGCGCCGGAGAACGCACCCTCCCGTTGGTTCAGAAGTACGTCGACGACATCGTTACTGTAGAAGAGGAAGAAATCGCGAACGCGATTCTCTTACTGCTGGAGCGCGAAAAAACTCTGGCGGAAGGCGCCGGAGCCGCCGCCATTGCCGCTGTCCTAAATCGCAAGCTGCCGCTTCAAGGGAAGAAGATCGCGGTCCTCGTCTGCGGTGGAAATATCGACGTCACCCTGCTCTCGCGCATCATCGAGCGCGGCTTGGTGAAAGACGGACGCCTCGTCCGTCTGCGCGTTCATCTGCCCGACTATCCCGGTGCGCTGCATCGCCTCACCGGAATCCTCGCCGATCATCGCGCCAATATCGTGGAAACCGCCTACGACCGCGCCTACCACGGTGTCAACCTCGGCGATACCGCCATCGACATCACCATGGAAACGCGCGGCCCCGATCACATTGCGGAATTGCTTGCAGCCTTGGTCTCTGCCGGTTACACCCACGAAAGAATTCTGTAGTTAGGAAAGTTTGATCGCTCTCAAGAGTCTCGCGTCACGGCCGCCATGAACTCGCAGGTGGTTTCTTCCCACCGTTACCGCTGCAGAGCAGTACGCAAAGTAGAATGCCTCCAGCTCCCGCCGCTCCGACCGCAATCCATTTCGGATTCAAGCTCGTTCCCGCTCTAGTGGGCTGCGCCGGGGCCCCGCAGATCGACGATAGGTCGAAGCTCTTTTGTTCTGTCTCGTGAACCGTCGATCCGTGCGAAGATTCCGTCTCCGCCGACGGCTTCTGCCGATCGGCTCCCCGTTCCACGTTCACGTCGTCCTTGCGGGCTGCAACCTGAACGTTGCCGTTCAAGTTGTTCACCTCATACTGGGTCCATTCGTTGAGGACCGGAACCACCGTCAGACAATTCACCCGCACTTTGAAGCTTTTCGAGGTTCCCACTGAGACGCTGCCGTGATCCAGTTCAAGCAGGTTGGTCTGAAGTTTGGCCACCGATTCCGGCTGGATCAGCACCGTCGATCCGTCCAGGCTCAAGTTCGCTGCCGATCCCGGCTTGGTTTCCAGCAGGTCTCCGGGAAAAACCGCAGAGGAATCCGTCGCCTCGTACCCGTTCACCCAGACGCCACCCTGAGTATGAAGAATGGCGGGCTCCCGTTTGGTTGGGTGGAGTCTGCCCCAGGAGCGATACCGGCACGATCACCAACATCACCCAGCAGAGAAAACAACGTAAAATAGACAAACGCATCCTTAACGACCGATTTCCACACACTTCCCTATCAGAAGCGTAACCGGGAGGGCCCTGGTCGTCTATTAGCACGGTGGATGCGCGCTTCACGTTGGAATCGCTCGGAGATAACGGGTTTTCCCTTTTTGTAATCTTTGTTATGTAAGGGTAAAACTTTGTAAATCATCAGTTTTCGCCGCTTCCGGCAAGGTAGATTAGAGGTGGGGCGTATGAAACTGAAAGCGAATCGAACCGCAGTCGCGACGGTTGTCTTGTCTGTCATCATCGTATCTGGTCCGCACTTCCAGCCGGCATGTTTCGCCGCCGCTACGGGCGCAGCGCAGGATGCTGGGCAGCCTTCCGTGGCCAAGCGGATTGGCGTCATCAAGTCGATCAATGGCACGGCCGTCATTCTGACGCCGGATTCCGGTCCCGAAGTCGCGGTGACCGTGCAGCCGAATGCTCGTCTCTTGCGCGTTGCGCCCGGCGAAAAGGATCTCAAGAACGCGACCTCCATCCCGTTGCAAGAGTTACAAGTGGGCGACAGAGTTCGGGTACGCGGCCAGGCGTCTGCCGACGGCGCGTCCCTTGCAGCTCTGGAGGTTATCGTCATATCACACTCAGACCTCGAAGCGCGCCATGAAGGGGAGCGCCAGGACTGGCAGAAGCGTGGCCTCGGCGGCTTGGTCAGCGCCGTCGACCCCGCTACCGGCACAGTCACAATTTCGGTAACAGGTTTGAGCGGCAAGAAGGAGATCGCGGTGCACACGTCCAAGAGCACCGTGTTTCGCCGTTACGCCCCGGACTCAGTGAAGTTTGATGACGCCAAGCCCAGCGCCTTGCTGGATGTTCAGCCGGGCGACCAACTCCGCGCCCGCGGAGACCGCAGTGCCGACGGCACCGAGCTGACTGCGGAAGAAGTTGTCACCGGTTCCTTTCGCAACGTGGCCGGCACGGTCAATTCGGTGGATGCAAGCTCTGGCACGATCAGCGTTCAAGATTTGTTGAGCAAAAAGGTCGTGCAAGTGAAGATCGCCGCGGAATCGCAGCTGCACAAACTTCCCGCCGAGATGGCGCAACGTATCGCGATGCGGTTGAAAGGCAGCATGCCCCCGGGGACTCCGGGAGCGGCCGGTTCCTCGGGCTCTGCGACTTCCCCGGCTGCCGGCAATAGCGCGCAATCGGGTCCTCCCTCTGGCGGAACCGGCCAGGGTGGCGGAACGGGTGGCGGGATGCGCCAAGGCGGAGCGCCCGACTTCCAGCAAATGTTAAGCCGCATGCCTGCGGTTACTCTAGCCGACTTGCACAAGGGCGATGCGGTGTTGATTGTGACGACGCAAGGAACAGCTACGGGCGGTGGTACCGCAATCACTCTGCTCAGCGGAGTGGAGCCGATTCTTCAGGCCGCTCCCTCCGGCAGCCAGGCAATGATGTTGGCCCCTTGGAGTCTGGGAGGCGCCCCCGGTGGCGACGCGAGTCAATAGTGGTGCCCGCCTCGAAAAGGATCTATTCCGTACTCATAATCTTGAACGAAATAGGAAGATGCGATGAAGGTTGAGAAGTACATACGTTTCTTTTTCATAGTGCTCTTATCCTTACTCTCAGCGACTGCGTTGCTTGCGCAAACCGCCTCGGGAGTTCTCCGCGGACAAGTCACCGATCCTTCGGGCGCGGTCATCCCCGGCGCCAGTGTGATTATGACTCCCGCGACCGGATCTCCCGTGGTGGTCCAGAGCAACGCCCAGGGTATGTACGAGTTCAAGACTCTCCCCGCAGGGAAGTACACCCTCACAGTCGCCGCCACGGGCTTCACCCTCTACGAGAACGACAACGTGGTGATCGCCGACCAGCCTCTGCGGCTGAACATAATCATGTCGATCGAAGTGGAGACCCAGAAAGTTCAGGTCTCCGATACCGCGCCCACCGTTGACGTGAATCCTTCGAGCAACGCCGGCGCCATCGTAATCTCCGGCAAAGAACTCGAAGCCCTGCCCGACGATCCCGATGAGTTGTTGTCGGATCTGCAGGCCTTGGCCGGTCCCTCCGCCGGGCCCAACGGTGGTCAGATGTACATCGACGGCTTTACTGCAGGCCAGTTGCCGCCCAAATCTTCCATCCGTGAAATCCGTGTCAATCAGAACCCGTTCTCCGCCGAGTACGACAAACTGGGCTACGGTCGCATCGAAGTCTTCACCAAGCCTGGAACGGACAAATACCACGGGCAGCTGTTCGTCATCGGCAACGACTCGGCATTCAACTCTCCGAATCCTTTCGCCGGCTCCCAGCCCCCTTACTCTACGACCCAGTACAACGGGAACATTGGCGGCCCAATTGGCAAGGTTGCATCCTTTTTCTTTAATATTGAGCGGCGCAACATCGACGAACTAACGGCGGTCAACGCGGTTGTCCTCGACTCTGCGCTACAACCGGTTCCCCTGATCGAGTCGATACCGAACCCGCGCCAGCGTACGAACCTCAGCCCCCGGCTGGATTGGGCACTCTCGAAAAACAACACGCTCACCGCTCGTTACCAGTATTACCGCGACACCGAAACCAACAACGGCGTCGGACTCTTCAGCCTTCCTTCCCAGGCCTACTACTCCAAATCCACCGAAGACACCCTGCAAATCGGCGATACCCAAGTGTTCGGCTCGAAAATCGTAAATGAAACCCGCTTTCAATATGTCCGCGACAGCAGCCTCCAGAATCCTGTGGACACGAATCCGACGGTCAACGTCCCCGCGAGTTTTTCCGGTGGTGGAAGCGGTTCGGGCAACAGCACCGACCGCCAAAACCGCTATGAGGTGCAGAACTACACCTCGCTCATTCACGGGAATCACGTGCTGAAGTTCGGTGGGAGAATCCGCGCGACGCAAGATACAAATTTCTCCACGGCCGGATTCAACGGCTCATTCACGTTCTCCTCATTGAACGGCCAGAACGACATCCTTTTGAATTGCGCCAATATCGGCGGGAATCCCTCGTGCCCGTTCTCCTTGCAATATGCGGACCAGCAGTTGGGTCCCCCCATCACCGGTATTCCCTACACGACCCAACTGACCTACACCACTGGCATCCCCACGTCCTCGGTCACCTACTATGACGTGGAACCGTACATTCAGGACGACTGGCGGATTCGGCCCAACATCACCCTCAGCGGCGGGCTTCGCTTCGAAACCCAGAACGACATTCACGCCCACGGGAACTGGGCTCCGCGTCTGGGATTTGCCTGGGGCGTTGGCGGCAGGAGTGCTCCTTCGAAGGTCGTGATTCGTGGTGGGTACGGGATTTTCTTTGATCGCTTCCAGTCCGGCCAGATTCTGCAGACGGAACGATTCAACGGTATCGTCCAGCAGCAGTACCTCATCAACAACCCCACATGCTTCACCGGCGTCGACAAACCGGTGCCCAGCCTTTCCAATTGCGGTGGAATCAGCTCTGCTGCGTCCAACACATATGAGATTGGGCCCCAATTGCGCGCTCCCTACACCATGCAAGGGGCGGTCAGCGTGGAGCGTCAGGTTACAAAATCAGCGACGGTTTCTGCGACGTACCTCAATTCGCGAGGATTCGACCAGTTCATCACTGTGAACGCCAGCGCCCCGTATCCTGGAACTCCTTGTTTCGCGACTGGGTGTCCAGCGATCACCGGCGGCAATGTCTACCGTTACGTTTCCGAAGGCAACTTCAAACAGAATCAGCTGATCCTAAACACCAATATTCGCATCGGCACCAAAGTCCAACTCTTCGGCTTTTACACGCTGGGTTATGCCAACAGTAATACCTCTGGAGTTTCCAGCTTCCCGACAAACTCCTACAACATCAGCCAGGACTGGGGACGCGCCTCCTTCGATGTTCGCGACCGCCTCTTTCTCGGCGGCAGCATCGCCCTCCCGTATCTGTTCCGGCTCAGTCCCTTCATGGTGGTCAGCTCCGGTTCTCCTTTTACGATCACGTCACCGATTGATACGAACGGAGATCAGATCTACAACGATCGTCCCGGTTTCATATCGCACGCCACTTGCGGCACGAATCCGCAGCCGGTAGGCAGCGTTTACTGCACCCAACTCGGAACGTTCGACGCATCCGGAGCAGGAAGCCTGGTGCCTATCAACTCTGAGACCGGTCCGGCCCACTTCGTTCTGAACCTCCGTCTCACCAAGACTTTCGGCATCGGCCCCAAGACAAAAGGCAACACGGCGCAAGGACAGCAAGGCGGTCCTGGTGGACCGGGGGGCGGTGGTGGCCGTCGCGGCGGACCGCTGTTCGGTGGCGGAGGCAACATGACGACCTCGTCCAACTCCGACCGTCGCTACAATCTCATGTTCGGGGTGGGCGTGCGCAACGTGTTCAACAATGTCAACGTGGCAAATCCCAACTCAACTCTGGGATCTCCACTCTTTGACAAGTCCAATGCTCTCCAGGGAGGTCCGTTCTCGCAGGGCGGAACGGCCAACCGCCGCATTGATCTTCAGGCGACGTTCAGCTTCTAATCGGGAGGCATTGCTCTCGTCATATCGCGAGTCGGCGGATTCGCGCTATGCTCGAAGTTGACGACTGCGGTCCGCGTTCTGCCGCAGTGTAAGGCCCGAAACCGATTGTCTTTTCTTCCCATTACCAGGCGGAAATTTGTTCGCCTCGCAGCCACCGCAGGCGTGGCCGCAGTCGCCGCCGACACTACGCTGCTCGAGCCGAACCGTCCCCGAATCGTGCGCCAGGAAATTGCCCTCCGTCGCTGGCCTTCCCGGCTCGAAGGCTTCACCATCGCGCTGCTCAGCGACTTCCATTATGACCCTTATTTTTCCGTCCATCCGCTGCGGTCCGCGATTGCCATGGTCAACGGTCTACGACCCGACCTGATCGCGCTGACCGGAGATTTTGTTTCCATGCCTTGGTCTGGCGATCCGGCGGATGCTGCCTCTGCCGCTGAACCTTGCGCCGAACTGCTGCGGCAAATGCGTGCGCCTCACGGGCTATGGGCTGTCCTGGGAAACCATGACGTCTTCACGGATCCCGATCGTGTGAGCACTTCGCTGCACTCCGCCGGAATCCAAGTGCTCTCCAATCAATCAGTGCCGATCGACCGCGATGGAGCGCGGTTTTGGCTGAGCGGTGTAGACGACGTCTTAGGTGGCACCGCCGACCTCGACGCGACCCTGCACGATCTTCCCGCGGACGAGGCCGCAGTACTGTTAGCCCACGAGCCCGACTATGCCGACACCGTGGCGCGCTATTCCGTGGATCTCCAACTCTCGGGCCACTCCCATGGGGGCCAGGTGCGCGTGCCTTTCGTCCGCCCTCTTTTCCTTCCGGAATTGGCCAGAAAATATGTTTGGGGTCTGTACCAGATCGGCGGCCTCGCGCTTTACACCAACCCAGGCCTCGGCACAGTCAATCTCCCTGTCCGCATGAACTGTCCTCCTGAAATCACTCTGCTGACTCTGCGCCGTTCTGTGGCTCGCTGAGTTCAGGCCGTCGCACGTCCGGCGCCCTGCAGGTTTCTCTGCAACGAAGTTCTACTACTGTGCAAGAGTTTGCGGCTTGTTACTCATCGCCGAGGAATCGAAAAATTGCGCTTTGAGATTCTGAGAAGTTGAGGTACCTTCATTGCGCTTTTGCAGTCTGGGCCTCGCTCCACCGTTTCGCTTCCGGGTAAATCTAAGTTCAAGATTCACACAGGAGAAACTATGAGTAAGATGACAAAGCTGGCCCTTTGCGTCACCCTCACCATGCTGTTCGTGGGCGCATACTTCGTCGTTTCCGCAGCAGGAGTTCACCAGCCCGGTCCGCCACGCGATATCTCGGGTCTCCACTTTCCACCGCCAGTAATTGAAATGAACACGTCCACGTTCTACACGACGGGCACTCCCTATGCGACGCTGGTCGCCGGTTTCAACACGGAAGACAGCGGCGTGCAATTCACCTGCAAGAGTGGCTCGGGAACTTGCTCTCTCGTGGTGAATTCGTTTTCGACCAGTTCTGGCGGTGGCGTTGCCAATGACGATCGCGCTCTCTGCCTTATCGTCGACGGAAACATCGCCGGCGCCTGTGCCTACAATGGCTACGATGCAGCGGATGGCTCCTACTCTGCCATCAGTTCAATCAACGTCGCCTCGGTGACCAATGGAGTCCACACCGCATACATGTCGTTCTACTCCACCTTCGGAACGACCATGTACACCTACACCAACCAGTACAGCATCTACAAGCCGTAGGTCGTAAATCGCGAAATCTGGAGGCGGAGCGTGTGTGGCTCCGCCTCTTCTTTATTGAGGAGAACGCGCTGAGTGCGAGTGCTGATCGGGAAATCCCAATCATCCTATGCAATGTCTTTCATCTGGAGGTTCTCCCATGCTCCCGTCGGGGCGTCTAACCTCTTCCAGATCAGCAACATCCCTCTTAGGTCGGAATGGTCCTGTATGTGCCCCAAGACTAAGGTTCAGAGCGATTCCGGCTCTGCGGAGTTCTAAGCTCATGCATCGTCGCAACTGGCCTGCGATTCTGTTGTTCGTCCCGGTCGTCGCCTTGGCGATGACCACGCCCGCGCCGCGTGTGCGTGCGGTTAACCTTGAACAGAGGGAACGCCTGGTATCGAAAACGCTGGCGCGCGCTTCCCAGTTCGTGGATGTGGCTCACATCAGTTCGCGCCCGTCTTGCGCAGAAGTGCAACCGCCTGAGGCTTTGACCACGCCTGATCCGCTCTTCTCTTCGACGGCGCGCGGCCAGAAGGTGAAAGTCAGTTTCATCATCGGAACCGATGGACGCGTGCACAGCCCGCTCATTCTGGAGAGCGCGGGCCTGGCTGGCGATCGCCATGTGCTGCAAACCGTGCGAACCTGGAGATATCGTCCGGCAACTTGCAATGGAGTTCCGACCGAGATCGAAGGCAAGATCGAATTTTCCAGCCGATAGCACGAGTCCGAGTTGCTGGGCTAGAATGACGCCAGCAAGCAATCGATTCGATTCTTGGACGGGTTCGTGGACAAAGACAAGAAAAATCCCAGGTCTCCTGACGCTCCGGTGCACAGCGCCGAGATGGAAGAACTTTACCGCCGGCTGCAACCCGAAATGCGCCGTCCCAAGCCAAGTGCAGACGCGATCGCGGCAGCGTTGGAGGCGGCGCAGCGGTTAGCTGCTGAAGCGGACGCGGAGCAGGCTTCCGACGATTCCACGCAGGAGTTGACCGGCGAGTCGACCACGATCGTGTGCCGGGTTTGCGGATACCGCAATCGCGAAGGCAACAAGTTCTGCGGCATGTGCGGCATCACCACCGAACTTGCGGCATCAATGGCGGAGGAAGAGCGCCCTTCGCACGCTCTGGCGGTCCCACCGAATCCGTTTCTCGATCTCGATCCTGCGGAAAGGCAGGCGGTAACTCGGCCTACAGGGCAGGAAACCCATCACTTCCATCATCACTATCACCACCACTATTTTCCTGGCGGGGAAGCGATGGCGGCGCGGCCCGGCGCAGATCCTGTGCGGGATTCAATGAGGGAGCCGCAGAGAGAGGACAAGTTGCGGGCGACGGCGGCGCTGCGTGGCGACATGAGCCGCGCCGAGGCTGCGGTTCGGAGCCTCGCCCATGAGTGGGTTCTGGCCTGCAATACCAAACATCTCGATGACCTCATCGAGCTTTACACCCACGACGCGCTGGTGCTGCGCTCGAACTGTCCTCCGGTACGCGGCGCCGCTGCGGTGCGCGAGTTCTTCTTTGGAGCGCTCGACGCCGGACTCGGTGAAGTGGAAGTTGATCCTCTGCGCGTGGAAGTAGTTGGCGATCTGGCGTATGAAGCGGGGCGCTGCAAGGCGTTGATTCCCAGCGCGACTGGCAAACGCCGTGAAGAACGCGGAAAATATTTGTGGGTTTGCGCTCGCCAGAGCAACGGCGAATGGAAGCTGGCGGCGGATTGCTGGTCCAGCGATTTGACGCTCAGCACGCAGGAATCGGATGTTCCGCAGAGTTCGGGAGTGAAGACGAGCTCGCCGCGCAAGAATCCGTAAGCGAGTCTTGCATCAAGTGGATCTCGGGGGCTGAAGCCCGAACTAGTTCGTCATGCTTACGCGGCCCTGAAGGGCCGCTCTTCCACGGTCGTGCACGGGTTTGTAGTTCTTCCGCGACCTCTGAAGTCGTGCCTCCCCAAGTTCGTTCGGTTCGCGAGCCTTCGCCAAGTCGTAGTTTTAGGGGCTTACGCCGAGTTTCGCCAAGTCGCCGCGCAACTGCTCCACTTGCTGCATCTCGATCGTTTGCATTCCCAGCTTGGCGGCGCATTCCAGATTCAACGCCCGGTCGTCGATGAAGCAGCACTCGGCGGCTGGGATCTGCGTGGTCTCGAGTGCGAGGCGATAAATGTCGCGCTCCGGCTTGCGGAATCCGACAAAACAGGAACTGACGAACAAGCGGAAGGTTTCCCGCAGTCCGTACTTTTCTATCCGGTAGTAATTCAGCTCGCGCGATTCGTTGTTGATTGTGCCCATGAAGTATTTACCGGAGTCGCTGAGGGCCCGCGCAAATGCGAGCACTTCGGGAAACGGTTGCGACAGGGAATACATGTAGTCGCGGAACGCATCGCGCGAGAAGGGGCGGGTGCGATAGAAGACGGTGCGGTCGAGATACTCGTCGAGCGTGATCTTGCCGCGCTCGAACGACGAGACCACCATCTCGTGACGATCATGGAATTCTTCCTGGTCGAGATGAAAGTGCTCGAGAGCCGCGGTGCGTTCCGTGCGGTCCCAAGCGTTGGTGAGCAGCACTCCTCCGACATCCCAGAAAATGGCGCGAATGGCAGACAAAGGTAGTTCCTCCCCAGAGAAGAATTCTGGGAAAGAGTTTAGTCGAGATGTGTGCGGAAGTGGGTGAGAGCAGTTTCGTTTTGGGAATGCAGCGATTTTGGGGGCCCCCCTCCCCCCTCGGTCTAATGCAATCAATGAGTTAGGGGAAAATCGCCAAAATATCTATGCAGCTCAATCAGTTACGGGCAAAATCTTGTATTCAAAGGGGTTACGCGTCGGGTGATGCACTAAGGTCTTTAGAATCAGTAAGTCACTTTAGCTTCCAAGGCAAAATCCTGATTGCAAATAACTTATGCGTCGCGACCGCTTGCCGAGCTCTCAGGCTCGACCCCTAGAGCATCGGACGGTCCGGGGTCTGTGTCAAGACCACGAAAGTATCCAACGGCCTAGTTCCCATTTTGCGGTCACGTCTCCCAGGCCTTGCTTCTCGGACTAATCCCCGTCCCGCCGTGGTAGATGGAGAGTTCCGGTTTGCCGACAATCCGCTCGGAGGCTTCATCCACGGGTGTGCTTTCAAGGGAAAAGAGTTAACGACGCCCGCAATACATGGGATGCGCGCCAGCGCAAGAGGCGGTATAATTTAGGTAGGAACGTGGAGTTAGCGGAGGTGTGCCCATGGCTTCGCCTCGCGAATCCAAAGGTTCAACGAAAATCGCCGTCCCGGCGCCGATTGAACAGAAATCGCAAAGCACGCGGAATTCTACGCGTCCACCCCCAGCCCCCAAGAACGGCCGCCAATTCGACCCCCAGGTGTTCCTCGACACCATCGGCGAAGGCAGGAAAGCTCTGCTCTTTTCGAAGAAGCAAACCATCATCGCCCAAGGGGATCCCTCCGACGCAGTTTTCTACCTGCGGACAGGCAAGGTAAGACTCACCGTTGTCTCCAAGGATGGCAAGGAAGCCACAATCGGCATATTAAGTGACGGGAGTTTCTTCGGCGAAGGTTCGCTTGCGGGCCAACCTCTCCGCATGGGCTCTGCAACCGCAATGACGGATTGCGCTGTTCTGAGAATCGAGAAAAAGGCCATGGTGGACGCGCTTCACCGCGAACACACCCTTTCCGATCTGTTCGTCGCATATTTGTTGACCCGGAACATTCGATACGAAGAGGATCTGGTTGACCAACTGTTTAATTCCAGCGAGAAAAGGTTAGCCCGTGTCCTTCTCATGCTCGCTCATTTTGGCAAGGAAGGGATTTCTGAATCCGTGGTTCCGAAGATCAGTCAAGAGACGCTGGCAGAGATGGTGGGCACCACTCGGTCGCGGGTGAGCTTTTTCATGAACCGGTTCAGGAAATTGGGATTCATTGACTATGCCGGGGGGGCAGAAGGCGGGTTACAGGTTCACAGTTCACTTCTCAACATCGTTCTCCACGACTAGCGGGCCGCGTCATCCCAATTGCGGGACAGCGGCTAACAATGATCCAGGGCGGGCACCGCGCCCCTAGAATCCGATGAAGCAGGCGCAGCCCCTATCCGAGCGACTCCCAAACGCGTAATATTGGGCTGAACGTTTCACGTCCAGGTGTCACGGGAATTTTGCACGGCAACGGAACGAAAACGATGCTTCCTCCACAGACGCGAGATTTGGCCCTGCGACTTCTTGCTCACGAAAACGCTGCGGGCAAGACCTCCGAGCCGACGGAATTTGCGGCTTTTGGCGTCTGTGAGAGGTTGCGCCAGCCCCTAATTATGCTCACGGGAGTTGCCGGCTTTCGCTCGCTGCTTTCTCGTGCTCTGACGCTGGCCAGGGCGGAAGCTCCCAGTCTTAGCGCGGTGCAGGTCGCGGCGGATGGATCGATACAGGGTCTAGACGAGCTTCGGCCGCAAGTCGATGCGGACCAAGTTCGGAAGGCAGGAATAATTCTCATCACCCAGTTACTTGGACTGCTTGTCCGAGTTGTTGGCGAAGCTGTGACGTTGCAGCTGGTGACATCTGAAATTCTCCCAGACTTTCGGTTCCTCTCGAGGAGCGGTATACCGATCGGCTTTGAGGCGATCGTCAACGAAGTCGATAGTCTCCAAGGAGTGAGCGCGCGTCTCGAGAAACTGGCGGAGCAGTATCCGCCCGTCACAGAAGCGCTGATGACTATCTCGGGAAACGTCCTAAACACGGCGACCGTATTGGCGGTAGTGGCGGCAATTAAAAGCCCCAAGCCAAACTGAGTACAGCGTTCGCGCCTTGCACGGGAAAGGAAATCGTGAGTCTTCCAGAGTCGCGACATTTGGCCCAACGCCTTCTTGCTTACGAGGCCGTTGCAGGCAAGAACTCCGAGCCAACGGAGTCTGCGGCTTTTCGCGTCTGTGCGAAGCTGCGCCGGCCCCTCATTACACTCGCGGGAGTCGCCGGTTTTCGCTCGCTGCTTTCTCGTGCTCTGACGCTGGCCAGTGCGGAATCTCCCAGTCTTACCGCGGTACAGGTCGCGGCGGATGGCTCCTTAAAGGGTCTGGACGAACTGGGGCCGCAGATTGACAAGGAACAGGTCAGGGACGGAGGAGCCATTCTCATTGCCCAGTTAATCGGGCTGCTTCTCACGTTCATTGGCGAGGGTTTAACGTTGCGGCTGGTTCAGGATGTGTGGCCGGAGGCCGCCTTCAACGGCCGCGTTTCAGAGAAGGAGAGGAAGCTTGAGCGCACAAGATAGAGTGATAATAAAAAAACTGCCGACCGGGGTGCCGGGCCTCGATGAAATCCTGGGCGGCGGTCTCCCGGAATTTTCTTTTAATATCATCGCGGGAGCCCCGGGAAGCGGCAAGACCACGCTGGCGCACCAAATCATATTCGCCAACGCGACGCCGGAGCGCCCCGCGCTCTATTTCACCATCCTCGGCGAACCCGCCATCAAAATGCTGCGCTACCAGCAACAGTACACGTTCTTTGACCAGGCCAAGTTAAACACCGCCGTCCGCTTTATCAACTTGAGCCAGGTTGTGTTGGAGAAGGATCTGGACGCGGTTTTAGAGGAGATTACGAAAGAGGTTGAGAAGG
>PLBY01000125.1 GCA_003134655.1 Acidobacteriaceae bacterium | reverse complement strand
GCATAGAGAACTCGGCTCTTGAATGAGCCATGGGATTCCTCTTGCGAAATCCGAATGTCACAAATGGTGCGCATGATACGCGAAGCGGAGATAGCTAGCCGGCTTGTGTCGAATTAGGCATGTCAGGGTAGAACGGGTACCGCGTTGATCCGCGTCTTTCACTGCAAGATTGTACAACTGACGAAATCAGCCATATCGCTCATTGAGGGGTTTTGAGCGTAATGGGGATATAACGACAGAGCGGTTAGCTCGGGCTCAAGACTCATGCTCATCTACGTCATAGCCCGTTCGCCGGGTCTGGCCATCGGATTTCTTGCTGTGGCCTCGGGAGACGTAGCATTCCTCGTGAAACGCATCGTCTCCATCGGTCTTGAGGGTTTCAACGTCAACCCGCTTCTGGCAGACTGCGCACATGAGGACCCAAAAAGGGGCCGGGCTTGTCATAGAACTCCGCCAATTCCCATCCGATGAAATCAAAGTTTAGGGACCAATTCCGTCCGCGTAAATGGCCCATCGGAAGGGCGTCAATGGCCCATCGGAGGTACAGGGCGGGGATATTACGCTCAATGGGAACGATGAGGTCGCGGTAGGGACGACCATTGCTGATCGCCCCCCGCGCGGATCCGCACGAGCGCTCATTAGCGCATGCGGCTCTTATCGCAGATGAATAACGGCCAAGCGTGCTGCTTGTCCGCACCCCCGCCACCCGTGGGACACGCATTGTCCCGCTCTAGGTCGGGTACGTGTCGAGTGGAGAGTGTTCTCCTTGATCAGCAGCCTTCCCTCCTCACTCTCCGCCGACGTGCTTCCGTCTTTGTTCGAATGATTCATCGGTACTATGCCGCTGTCCGACTCCTCGCAGACGTACATGCGGGCCGTGTGGCCTAAGCCTTCTCCCGCCGTCCTGCGACTCACTTTTGCCGCAGGCGTCTGCGAGGTCTCGCGGTTCTCGTGCATGAAGTTTCTAGGCGTGTCTGGGGTCTTCGACTACGCCGGACTGAACCGAAACTCGCGCTAACGTTCCGGTTCATGTTGCCTTCCGCGCATTACAAGGACGTCGGCGTCCGGGTTGCATCTTTTCGGAGCTCCATAGCCCACCCCGCCTATTCCCCTGTTTACGCTTCGCCGTGTACCTCGCGGTACCCAACGCAAAACTCGGGGCCGAGCGGATCGCTACTCCTTACCCGTAAGAATTTTGCATTCTCTGCTTCATGCCGGTTTATCCCGGCGCACTGTAACAGGGATTTTTCGCCAACTGACAAGAGGAATGAACAAGTCGGGTACGCCGGCAAGAAAAGAGGCCGGGCTCAGAGATTGAGTCCAGCCGGAGTTTGAACCGGTCGTGAGGGTCGAATGACGTACAGTCGCTAACCCATGACCGTGTTCCGTTCGTTAAATGGATAAGAACAGCTTACCCGCCGCCGGTCCTAGGAGCTGGTCAATAGTGCACACTTTCGAGATTTAGCAGGGGTCAAATGAGCGTAACGGCGATTTTGCGACAGTTAGCAGGTCGGCCAGGGGCTGCGAATGCACTCCACACCATTCATGAACGGGCCCCACGCGAGACGGCCCGCGAGTGGCCGCTACGAAACCATGAACACAGCGCATCGCGTAAAAATTAGGGAACAACCGCTTTGATTGAGGCTGTCTTACTGCTTTCCTTCCCGTAGATATCGACTGCTGTCGCCGCATAGTAGTACGTGGTACTGTTGGCAACGGTGGAATCGCTGTAGAGCGTCGAAGCAATCGTGCTCGCGTTGATCTTCTTCCAGGTTGCTCCGTCTAGACTGCGATAAGCGTTGTAGCCGACGACGTCGGTCGACGTCGAAGCTTTCCAACTCAGATCCACGACATGGTTGGCCGTGGCCTGGATGACGACTTTGTACGATACCTGTGAGGTACCCCCGCCGCACCCGGTGACCTTCTCGGTGAAGGAGTAGGTGGCCGCGGTGGTCGGTGTTCCGGCGAGGGTCAATGACGTGGTCGTGCTGGACACTTTCGCGGTGACGCGAGCCGGCAGCGCTCCGGATGTGAGCGTCCACTTATATGGAGTACAGCCACCGCTGGCTTTGATGACCGCTGAATAGGAGGTATTGACCGTACCGTTGGGCAGGCTGGTGGTGGTGATGGTGACATTCGCCCCACATCGGGAAGCGAGTATCACCAGCAGGACGGGGGATAGCCACGGCTTCATGACTCCATGCTGGCGTGATCACACGATTCCCAACAGATAGCAGAGGTTTGGAGCCTTCTGATTTTGCATTCGGAGTTCAACTGAATTACCGCTTCTTCGGGTTTTGCGATGCACGCGCTATCCAGCGGTCTGGATAGGTGACGTAATCAGGCCTTCTCACAAGCATGCGCTTTTGCTTCGCCTTTTTCGGCCTCGATGAGCGCTATGGAGATGTTTCGCCAACGACTTGGTTCTTTTCGGGCACTACTTGAAAACCGCTCGCGGAAGGAATGGTGCAATGGTAAACTTCGCGGGGAGGTGGCCCATGTCGATGAGCCTCTTTCAAACAGTCCTAACCGTCGCCCTCCTGTTGCCGTCCTCTACAGTTCCTATCGCCGCGACTCCAAGACAAAGTGTCAAGCAGGACTCGGCCTCCGTAACCATCAATCCGCGTGAGGCGACTGTCCACGTGGGACAAACGCAGAGGTTTGAAGCAATCGTTAAAGGCACTCAGAGCACTGGAATACGATGGGCGGTTGAAGAGCGCAACGGCGGACGCATAACCGAAGATGGAATTTATACTGCTCCCCGCTATGTGGGCCTTTATCACGTCGTTGCGACCAGTGAAGAAAAGCCCGCCGCAAAGGCTGTTGCCAAGGTAACGGTCGTGACGGAGTATGACACTCCTGACTCGCAAAAGCTGAGGTAAGCCCGAAGGAACCGACGCAGAGGCCAATGGCACGGTTGACGAAACCAAGACCATTACACTCAAGTGCCCAGCGCAAAGCCAGATGAGTGTAATGGGGATTTTTCATCAATCGACAAGCAGTCCTCTTCGCTTTTCATTGCGAGGAAGCACTTTAGGCGACTTTACAGTGCTGGGTCCACCCTTGTGATACCGTCATGTTGAGAAGGCTCCTATGTCTATAGGCCGCCGTTGCCGTCTACTTGCTGTTATTCCTCTTTTCTGCGCGCTGTCGCTCCAATCCCAGACCTCGCCTCCTGACTCCGGCAACACCGTCGCCACGATCAAAGCCAAAGTCCGACTGGTTCTCGTCGATGTTGTCGTAACCAATGGCAAGGGAGATGCCGTCACCGGCCTGCACAAGGACGACTTTCAAGTCCTGGAAGACGGTAAGCCGCAGGCCATCTCCACGTTCGAAGAACATCATGGCGCGCCGCCCACTCAGATCAAGCTGCCCACTTTGCCGCCCCATGTCTACACCAACTTTCCCGCCACGCAAACTGCCGACTCAGTAAATGTCCTTCTGCTGGACGCCCTGAACACGCCATCACGCGACCAGACCTTCGTTCATTCGCAGATGATCAAGTATCTGAAGACGATCCCCGCGGGAACGCGTGTGGCCATTTTCACCCTGGCATCCCGCTTGCGCATGCTGCAAGGCGTCACCAGCGACTCCTCGGAATTACTGGCGGTTCTCAATAGCGCGCAAGCCGGTCCCCAGCAATCGGCCTTGCTTGCCTCCAACGCCGAGGCCGACGCCAACCAGCGCCTGATCGACTTCATGATCGAGAATTCGGCTTCTCCCAATCCCCAGACTCTGGCGCAGGCAGCCATCGATCCGATCAATGCCATGAAGCAGTTCCTGTCAGACACTGCTGCCTTCCAGGCTGAGCAACGCATCGGCATCACGCTGCAGGCTCTGCAGCAACTCGCTCGCTATCTCTCCAGTGTCCCAGGCCGCAAGAATGTGATCTGGTTCTCTGGCTCTTTCCCCTTGAGCATCTTTCCCGATGCGGACGTGCCCGACCCGTTCAACACTGCAACCACTTTCCATGACGATATCCGTAAAACAGCCGACTTGCTCACCGCCGGTCAAGTCGCCCTCTATCCCATCGGAGCCGAGGGCCTGGCTTCGGATACGGCATTCGAGGCCAACGGGAAAGAGATTGGGGAGAAAAGACCGTCATTGGCCATGCAGGATCAAGTCAAGCAGTTGCAAGCCAGCGAAGTCTCCCGCGATTTGAACCACAGTTCCATGGACGAGTTAGCCAAGGATACCGGCGGCCAAGCCTTCTACAACACCAACGGATTGAACGACGCTCTCACCCGCGTCGTCAACAACGGCACGCGCTACTACTCGCTGGCCTATACGCCGGCCAACCCAAAGATGGATGGCAAGTACCGCCGCATTCAGGTGAAGTTCCTGAAGGGCAAAGAAACACTCGCCTACCGCCACGGATATTACGCCGACGACCTCGAAACCGCTCTCGCCGCCGGTCAAAAGCCAGACACGGACCCGTTGCTGATGCTCATGGGACGCAACCTGCCCGACTATTCTCAAATTCTTTACAAGATAAAAGTGGTGCCCTCAGACCCGCAGCCGGCGCCCGACGCGCCACGCATCGGCAGCAACCCCGACCTCAAAGGACCATTCATGCGTTATGGTGTGGACTTCGCAATTTCCCCGCAAGACCTGAAGTTCGAAGTCACCCCAGACGGCGCGCGGCACGGCAACATCGAAATCGTCCTGCTCGCCTACGATCGTGAAGGCAAACCGCTGAATTTCGTGGTCACGAAGGGGAATGTCGACCTCGACGCAAAGCTTTACGCCAGCGTGCAGCAGGTCGGCTTGCAGATCCACAAAGAGATCGACGTGCCGAAAGCATACGTCTACTTGCGCACCGGCATCTACGATCTGAAGTCAAACGCCGCGGGCACTCTCGGGGTTCCGCTAACCGATGCTGTTGTAACCGCCGCCAAGTAACTACTCACCCGACTCATGTCGACGATTCCTCAGGCCTTAGTGGATGCTTGGCAATAACTGTTGTTAGCAGGCCGTTACACTCAAGTGCCCCGTGCAAGGCCATGATGAGTGCTATCGGGATTTATCAACATCTGACCTCGCCTCCGAAAACTGGACCATCTGGAATGTGAGTTCTCCGTGGTAGGACAGCGCGTGCTTGAGCTGTTCTTCTCTGTGAGCCTCAAGTGTGTATCGCTGGGCTGGACTCGATGAGCCTTAGAACGGGTTGACCTGGGGAAAGTGAATCTTCAGCCTATCGCAAATGAAGAGAATCAGGATCGC
>PLBY01000014.1 GCA_003134655.1 Acidobacteriaceae bacterium | reverse complement strand
CTGAAGATCGCTCCTTAGTCTCAAGATTGCTGGCGGTAGAAATGCGATTGGGTGCATGGGTGCAAAGAGTTTGCACCCAAGATTCGTAAGCGATACCAGACCAATGAGTTAGTTGTTGACTCTACTGAATTCGGGACTAGGGGGTCGGAGGTCCAAATTCAGTTTGGGCGCGAGGTTGGCGACCCGTTCCGCGAGTGCCTTTTTCAAAAACTGAAGCGTTCGCTCCCACGCCGTCTTGGCGCATGCTGGATCGTACACCTCGGGGCGGGCTTCGTTCATGAACGCGTGGTGCGCCTCGTAGCGATAGATCTCGAACTCTGATTTCGACTGCTTGAGCGCGGCCTCCAGGTCGTTCACCTTGGCGGGTGTGCACCAGTCGTCCTTGTTCGCGAAGTGGCAAACCAGGGGAATTTTGATTTTCTTCAAATCGGAAGCGTCGAGGGGCGGAATGCCATAGGAGCAGGCGCCAGCATCCATCTCCGGTACCCGCACCGCCGCCAAAATGGTCAGCGCGCCGCCCATGCAGAAGCCGCCCACGGTCACCTTCTTCGATGATTGTTTTAGGCACTGCACGGCGCCGCGGATGTCTTGACCGGCGGCATCGGGGAAGTTGAGGTTCGTCATCAGGTGGTTTGCTTCGTCGGCCGCCGTGGTGGCCTTGCCCCGGTAGAAGTCCGGCACGAGTGCCCTGTACCTTCGCCCATCTCAGCCTATGGGCTGCTGCAATCTTCTTTCGAGCGGCGGCTGACATCCGTTGGATTCCTCCCCTGTTCGCTTAGCTCTTGGATTGAGCGGGATTGTGTTTGTCTTCGTACAGTTGAATTGGTCTCCTCGTCTGACCGTCAATCAGCAACAGGGGAGAGCGGGAAGTCTTCCGAAAGCCCGCTTCCAGCAAGCAGTCTCTTGCGCCTCCCACATCCGAGACCATGAACGTGCTGCTTGCGAACCTGTCGCGCCGGAACGGAAGCAGCAGATACGGGATGCCAGCGCGGTACAGAGATGTCTCGGCGTGGAGAAGGTGCTCTCCATCGAGCGTTGACGAATTGGATCGGTGCTTGCGTCCTGCCAGCCACGACGTTCGCCGCAGTCGCTCGGCAGCCTCAGCACAGACGGTCAATTCAGGAGCAAGCAAGTTCAGGTTCGAGCAAACCTCATGCTCCAGCAGTTCACCAAGGCGGAAGCTGCTGACAGTGCGCAGGCGCTTTGCCAGTTCTGCCGAGAGCATCAACGCAGCAGCGAACCTCTCCGCTGGATCGCTGGAGCGAACCCGCCTCCGCTGTTCTTCCATGAGTTCCCTGATAGTCATCGCTTTCCGCATTCACGGTATACACCGGAGTTGTCGCAGTCGTCTGGAAAATGGGGGCGAGTTACCAAAGATTCTTGGCGGACTGCGTGCTTCGGCGAGTCGGGGCGAGCGGAGTTCGACGTCAGGCAGGCTTGTGGCGATGCCGCGTCGGCGAACGGCGTGCCCCGTCGGCGGTCACGAACTTGTGAGCCATGCCGAGCAAGTCCCGCAGGTCATCGGGCGTGACGCGGGACAGGCGAACCAGCACGGCGCTGTAGTTGAGATAATGGTCGGTCACGTAGTAAACATCGGGGGCCGCTGCAAGCAGTTC
Organism: Acidobacteriaceae bacterium; assembly: GCA_003134655.1. GTDB lineage: Bacteria > Acidobacteriota > Terriglobia > Terriglobales > Acidobacteriaceae > Sulfotelmatobacter. Next base: position 11,942 of record PLBY01000014.1, on the reverse strand, counting down.
GGCGCGGTTGTCGGAGTCAATGCGAACCACAAGTGAACCCGGCTCAGCCGAACGATGAGTAGGCACGCACGCCACCAGTTTTCCACGAATCTTGAGCGCAGGTGACCCGTAGGCAGTGCTCGCTTCCACGCCGGGCAAAGCCAAGCCGATCTTCCGTACAGCGTCGAAGTCAATTGTGCTCCCGTGTTTCTTCGGGGTTTTGACCTGCTTCGGCGATCTTCCAGCAGCTTTTGTTCCGGACTTCGACGCTCGTGCGCCCGGAATTTTGCCGATCCGAGCATCTCCAGCCAGCACAAGCTCGCATGCCCGCAGCGCCGCTGATTCAAAGTCAGGCGAATCGACTGGTAGGACTTGCCAACCCGTTACCGCTTTACCCAACACTTGAATGGATCGCATGTTCGGGAACTCACGCCGCAAGCTCTGGTGGTGTTCTTGGGTAGTGGCGAGCCATACGCCGTTGTCCGCAGTGTTAGTAGGCTTATCCCGCAGGATCAACACGATTTTGTCTTTTACATAGATTGCAAGGCAGCCAAACATCGGACGGGTGTACGGCGATAGTGTGGCAATCGCATCAAGCACGAACGCATGTGGAATGGGTTTGCGGTGCTTGGGCAGCAAATTCGCATCCACCTTCAGCCCCCGTTCTCGACGCATGGTGCCTCCTCATCCCACTTCGACGGCGGGGTATTTCTCGACATATTCCTCACCATTACAGCCATAGTACGAGACCGTGCGGGCGCTGAAGTCAACGTCGTATCGGACGACACCCGCACGCCAAGAGGCAGCTAGGAACTCAGGGAAGGTGCTCTTACCAGCCTGATCGGTGCGCAGGGCTGCGATCAGAGCTTCGCGATCAAACAATGGCACGTCCACGGTGCCGGACACGAGTGGAGTACCCTGCGTGACGACCGCTCCCTCATTCGTGATGAAAAGGCTTTGAGCGGATGGCAGACTCCAGATGTTGCGCCTGACGCCCGCTTGGCGAAGAGCCTCAGCCAAATAAGGAAACCCACCCACCTTGGGTCTGATCGCCATCGCCTTCCGTTGTGCAGCTTCTAGGTTCTGTATCGCCTTGCTCATCTGCTTTGCTCCTCGCTGCGCGATGTCATGTGAGATTAGCATTTCCCTCGCATCTCTGATGCAAGACAAACGCCGTTGTGTGTTCGATTTCTTGTCAGCCTCGACTGTGTGGGACGCGAGCGGCTATTGCAGCTTCGCGTACTCGGCTTTGGCTTCCTTCAGGATGGGGATGTCGGGTCGCTCACTGCGGCAGTCCCATCCGGCGCAGCAAGTCGGCGAAGCGCGGGTCGGAGCGCAGATTGTCCCAGTGTTGGGTCGAGTTTGAAGTTGTCGAGCGATTGTCCTTCGGCGGCAGCTCTTTCGAGGGCGGCGAAAGCAGCATCCTTCTCCCCCAGTGAGGCATAGTCCTGCGCTGCGGCATAGAAGTCACTGACATGCTCGTTATCCTTGGCGTCTTTTCTGAGGTAGCCCTGATAGCCTGACTTCTCGAAGACCCGATTCACTTCCTCGGCACGGTGGCGGTCGCCAAGGACTTGATCGCTCTTGACCCATTGCTCAATCGCCGCCTTGTAGTCTCCCCTTGCTTCGTATACTGATCCTATCTGTGCAATCGCGAGCGAATAGTTCGGGTCGATTTCGAGGGTGCGGCTTGCTTGTTGTAGGGATTGCTCGTAGTCCCGCGCAAAGAAGTAGGAAACGGAAAGACCCAAGTTGTACAGCAAAGAAAGGGGCTCCAATTCCACCGCCTTGCGGCACTCAACGATGGCCTCTTGAACTCTGCCCATTTCAGCGTTGAACCAGCAAGTGACCTCATGGGCATAAGCGGAGTTGGGATCTAGGGCGAGAGCTTTCTGAAGGGATGTCTGCGCTTCTCGGTAGTCGTGGAAAAAGAGCATGTCGGCCACCGCTAAGGAGACGTGAGGTTCCGAAATCTCGTTATCCAACTGTAACGCTCGCCTCGCGGCATCCCGCGCTTTGGTATACGCTTCCTGACCGCGAACGTAACCCCAGTAGCCCTGCAACGCATACGCATCCGCCAGCCCGGCGTGTGCAACCGCATACTTACCGTCCAGTGCTACCGCCTTTTCAAAAAATGCAGCTGCTGCCTCTAAGTCTTCCGGCGTGAATCTGTCGAGATGGTAGCGCCCCTTCAGATAGAGTTGATACGCTTCTGCGTTCTGCGTCCCCACCATCGCCAGTTTTTCCTTCAGCCCTCCTCCTAGTTGCGGTCGCAACTGGCTGGCAATATCACGGGTTATGCTGGCCTGCAATGACGAGACATCAGTCGCGCTGCGGGTGTATCGTTCGCCCCAGAGTTGCGTTCTGGTCGCGACATTGACCAACTCGGTCTCAATGTCGAGTTCACTGCCATGTTCCAGCACGCGCCCGGTCAGCACTGCATCGACATGCAGATCGTGCCCGACCCCCTGCGGATCGTCCAGCCGCGATTTGTAGGTCAAGCCATCGAGAAACTCCATAGCGATAAAAGACTGACCGCTGTGCTTTCCGATCTCATGGATCGTGCAGATGTTGGGATGATTTAATGCGGAAGCGGCTCGCGCCTCGCGACGGAACCGTTCCAAAGCGTGCGGGTCATGGGCAACATCTTCGGGCAGGAATTTGAGCGCGACGAAGCGACCAAGCTCGGTGTCTTGAGCCTTGTAGACGACACCCATGCCACCGCCGCCCAGCCTCTCGACGATGCGGTAGTGCGAGATGGTTGTCCAATCATCGGGGATAGGCTGCCCGCCGTGTTCCTTGGCAGGAAGCAGCCCGTCTGAACTAAGCAACTCTCCAAATGTTACCAGCGTAACCGTGGGTGGAACGCCATCACTGACAGATCGTGATCCGTTCTCCTACGCTTTAGGACATGGCAGTCCAAGAAGCAACCGTCTCAGCTCCTCGCAAGGGCGACCGCATTTCCATCTCCATCAGCGTACAAATCTCATCGACCGATGTTAGGGGTGAACACTTCAGCGAGGTAGTGCAGACTGTGAATGTCAGCCGTAGCGGGTGCTGTCTGCTTTTGAAGCGATCACTGGCCCCCGGCCAGAAGATTCGCTTCCAAAGAATGGGCAGCGGCGAGGAAGCGGTCGGTCGCGTAGTGGGGCAGACTGGCATTCGCTCCGAAGGCAACCTTTATGGCGTCGAAGTGCTTGAACAGGGCGACAACTTCTGGGGTATTCGGTTTCCTCAACAAAAGGAACTGGAACAAAGCCCCGTGCGCGTACTTCTCAAGTGCGCTGCGTGCCAAAACTGTGAAGTGACTGCCCTCAACGAGGTGGAGCTCTCCGTTTTTCAAATCACGCATCATCTTACGCGCAAATGCCAAGTATGCTCTGCCAACACGATGTGGGAGCAGGTTCCGGATAAGACCAGTGCGCAGGAATCCCTCGGGTCTGGAAAGAAGTCGGAAAAGCGAAAACATGGGCGCATCAACATGAAGACCGTTGCATGCGTTGGTCCCGTTGGCCCCCGCGCAGACATCGTTGAGGTGATGAACATCTCACGCGGAGGAATGTGTTTCCGTAGTTCGCGGACTTACCGCGAGGACAGCTGGATGCAGGTTGCTGTCCCGTACACAGAGGGTGCAGCGAACATTTTCGTGGCCGGTCGCATAGTCCGATCCCGCAGGATCAACAACGCTTTAACCGAATATGGAGTCGAGTACGTAAAGAGTCAAGACTAGCCAATTCTGTCGGCAAAGTGTGTTGTGCCTTCACTAACAGCGGATTCCGACATTCCTGCCTTGCGTTTCAAAGGTCCCAGAGCCCCCGCCCCCCGGTGGCCCTTAAGTCAGGTGTTGTCGCATGCAGCCTCCTAAAATTGTGCTCCCCGGACTCAATTAGAGCCGCGTAGAGATGCGGATAACCTATCCTAGCGGACTTACACCGGACAATCGGAGCTAACGATGGGAACGTGTTGGGCAACACTATAGGGCACGAGCGATCACCAACGTCAGATCGTCTTCTTGTTCCCCGAACCTGAATTGTCCGGCCGCGTCCTGCACGTTTTGCAATATGTACGAAGCCTCAAGGTCCCGGTTCTTCCGAAGTGTGTCCAAAAGACGCGCTTCGCCGAATTCTTCTCCACCATGACCAATTGTCTCTGTGATCCCATCGGTATAGATGCTCAACACATCTCCAGTTTCCAGCCGAACTTCGGCCACGGAACAGTGCCAATCCAAGAACAAGCCAAGTACCGTTGCGGTCGCGTCCAGTCTCTCAACCGCACCTCCGTTGCGCAGCAGCACAGGAGGATTGTGCCCGCAATTGACATATTGCAGAGTTCGTGTGGCATCGCTGTACCGCCCGAAAAACAAAGTGGCATAGCGGTCTTTCGCCGTGTGCTTGTAGAAGTGGCGATTCGCCGAGGCGAGTAATTGGGGGATATCTTTCGAGCCAGTGCTGTACTGGCTGTGAAGACTTCCCTGCAAACTTGCCATCAGCAAGGCAGCCGCGATGCCTTTTCCGGCGACATCCGCCAATACGAACCCGACTTCCCCCGAGCCCATGTCGAGAAAATCGTAGTAGTCTCCCCCTATCGTGCGTGCCTGAGCGCAGTTTCCCTCGTAGTCGAGGGTGGCTAGTGGTGGTTTCTCCTGAGGCAGGAGCCCGCGCTGGACGGCGCGAGCACGCATCAAAGGTTTACCATCCTCCAGTTGACGCAGGTCCAACGTCCAGAGGTCCGCATTCATAGCCAGACACTCAAGCCCGGCCTGACCCTCGCTAGCCGTACCCGGTGCACCCATCCAGACCACTCGGAACGGTGCCTCCCGGTCCCCGCATTCGACCTTGAGAACTTCCCCGAGTTCGAGCGGTTCTTCAAGGCCAGCGAGCCGCGCTCCCGACTTGGAGATATCGACGGTATGGGCCGACTGCAGCTTCACATTTCGGGCGGCCCGGCATAAACGTATCGGTAGCTCGATCCGAATTCGCTCTTCTGCCCGCTCGCGGTAACTAGCCATTGCCGTGGTGATAGCTTCCGTCAGAACAGATTTTTTACAAGGTTTGACGAGCAGGCGAAAGACACCAGCTTCATTGACCGCATTTGCTGCGCTGTTAACATCGAGATAACCCGTGAGCAAGAACCTTACTGCGCTCGGGGCCACATGGCGCACGCGCCTCAAGAATTGTACTCCATCCATGCCGGCCATCTGCATGTCGGAAATAACCACTGCAAAGGGACCGTGATCGCGGACCAATGCTAAGCCCTCTTCACCGCTGTCAGCGGTTGCAATATCGAATTCGCTTTCCAGCATTTGCCTATAGCAGTTCAACGCTACCGGTTCATTGTCCACGAATAATATCTTCTGATTCACGAGACGGGCCTTTTCTCACATCACAGTATTCAAGATGCCAGTTTCGGGGCTCGCTGCTCTGGGTCGGAATATGCGAGTCTTTAGTTGGGCACGATGACGCCCCTGTCTATTCTTGACCTTCCATGCCTTGCATTCGCATTGATTTCCCGTTGTTTGTATTACCAAAGTGTTCCTCGCGCTTAGCGGCCCGAGAAACGTTGTTGCTGTGATCCCACGAGGGAGGGAGACGATTCGTTGGTGAAAGTGCCGGAGTGGTGTTGGTGCCTGTTCTCAGAAGGAACGGAATAGCTGCCAGCGGCCCGCACCAGCGACGAAAGCCGCTAAATCGACGAAAACCAAAGTTGACCCCAAAAGATGTTTTTGAAGACGTTTGGAACGCGCCCGCAAGATGTTGATTCTTCAGAGTGGCAGTTACTCTTATTAAGAGGCCGAAGTCGTTGGCTCACGGATACACCTTTTGAGCGTCGTCCCTGAGACGTGCCATTAAATGGCTACTATCGGTAACGGGCGTGCTGCCAATGAATAGGTATTCATCAAAAGCGCCTGAGCAGCGGCGTGGTCACCGGGTCGGGCGAAGAAGTATCCTTGCACGAGTTCGCACTTTAGTTGCTTGAGCAATTCGACTTGCTTTGCCGTTTCAGCGCCTTCCGCCACCACCTTCAAACCGAGGTTGTGAGCTAGCATAATGATGATGCGCACGATCTTCCTTGTTTCGCCGTCGGTGTCAATCTTTGAAATGAAGCTGCGATCAACCTTCAACGTATCGACTGGGAACCCCTGCAATCGGCTCAGTGAAGAGTATCCCGTTCCGAAATCGTCAATACTTATGTGAACCCCCAGTGCCTTGAGTTCTGAGAGAACTAGGCTCGACCTTTGTGAGTCCGCCATCGCAATGGTTTCCGTGATCTCCACGTTAATGCTGCTCGGTTGGATTTCGACCTCACTTAAGATGGTTTTGATTTGCGCCACCAAGTCCGGCTGGGCAAACTCCCTTGGCGTGATATTCACACTCATCGTCAGCGGAGGGTCGGCAGGAAATTCCGATTGCCATGCGCGCAGCTGTAGGCACGCTTCGCGGAGTAACAGACGGTTCATTGGCAGGATAATCCCAGTCTGTTCAGCGATCTGGATGAAATGGGCGGGCGACAGGAGCCCTTCAGGCCGCTGCCATCTGCTGAGTGCTTCGAATCCGGCGATCCGCCCGCTCTGTAGCGACACAATGGGTTGATAGTGAACTCGGAATTCACCGAGTTCGAGTGCTCGGCGAAGGTCAGTTTCGAGTTGCAATCTCTTGACCGCGACGATGTGCATCTCGGCGTCAAAGACCTGACAGCGTGCTTTTCCTTCTCGCTTGGCTCGATACATTGCAATCTCGGCATCGCGTATCAAATCTTCTGAATTGGTGTATGAAGTGGCGCAAAAAGCGATCCCTATACTGGCGGCTATTACGACTTCTTGTCGTTCCACAACGAAGGGAATGATCAATCGCTCCTGAAGGCGCTCGGCGACTCGAATGGCATCGCCGCAATCTCTGATGTCCTCCAACAGTATGGTGAACTCATCGCCGCCAACTCTTGCCAAACTTCCTTCGTTCGCAACCTGACTTGCAGTTTGCATCAGGACCGAGCGTGAAATTGTATCGACACCCCGAATGGAAGCACTTAATCGGCGCGCAATTTGTATCAAAAGGGCGTCTCCCGCCGCATGGCCCAAACTGTCATTGACAACCTTAAACTCATCGAGATCGATGAACAGCACAGCGAATTTATAGCTCGTGTGCCTATGGGAAAGAGCAAGGACATGTCGCACGCGGTCCAGAAACAAAGCGCGATTCGGCAGGTCCGTCAGAGAGTCATGCAAGGCATTGTGTGCGAGCGCCACTTCTGCCCGCTTGCGGTCCGTGATATCACGATTGACGATGACCAGCCTCTCGATCTGACCCTGTTCATTCGGAATGGCCGTGGCGACTGACTCTAGGTTCCGCCATGTCCCATCCTTATGCCGCATACGGTATTCAAGTCGCTCCCCTCGCCCAGTCACTTTTGCTTTCTCTGCCGCTTCTAGGACGCGTGGCTGATCCTCGGGATGAATTTGCTCGACGGAGGATGTCAACTTCAATTCCTCCGACGAATACCCGAGCACTTTCTGGTACGCAGGGCTGTTGTAAAGCCGGTTTCCAGTGCCGTCGACGACCGCGATCATATCCGCAGCATTCTCGGTGATGACTTCAAACAGTTGATTGCGCTCGGTCAGTTCGCGACGAATTCGCTGGAGTTGGAGTTGCTGATAGACCGTGTAGATGTCGAACATGAGCACAAGGCACGCCAACCCGCGCACCCATTCCCTGAGATCAAGCCAATCGGAGTTTCGCAGGAAGTGATTGCCAGGGAAGGTCAGCGACACAATTCCCACGGTCAACACTAACGTGACAGTGACAGCAAACCCCCACAACCACCACTCGCGTGTTTCAACTTGCTGCATCGGTCCGGTGCGGCGTTGCTTCTGTAGTGCGTTATTCAAGGCCAACCTCGCGTGATGAGGACATTAGGATCTTAGTGTGAGAACAACGCTCAGAAAGTGAAAGTTACGAAAGGCAAACAACAGCGTACTCGGTCTCATTCATGCGAGAAGACGCAAAGGACTACCCCGCGACAGACTCGTAGACTTAAAGGAGCACAGTCAATCTAGTTTGTTCTGTGCGTGCCATCTGCACGCCGCTGCCGCTGCTCGCGGTGTCTTGCGGCACGCCATGAAGCCCGAACCGTCCAGAAACTGGAATAGTATCCACGCCACGAACAATCGGACTCCTCTTCCATTGCGCCCAAGTCCCGCGGTACAAGTCAATTCAACAACTTAGCTGAAACTTCGGACTGGTCGCCCAAATGCACTTGCTACGGTAGTCGCCTGCCCTCCCTCGGACTGCCTCTCTGATGAACTATGTCCACGCAGCACCGACCTTTTTGGGCACTGCGCCGCACAATCATTGCGCTGGTTCTCCCAACGGTTTTGAGCGGTTCTTCTTTACTTTGACCCAGTGAGTGAGAGCACTCAATAGGAGTTTGGATTGAAAAGCAAGCAACACATAGGGCTGAGATTGGGCGTGGCATTTGCCGTCCTGATTGCCCTCTTGCTGGGCATCGCGCAGTTAGGGCTTCGCCGGATGCAAACAATCGATGAGATCCTTGGCGACATCACGGGCAGGCAGTTAACAAACCTGCAGTTGGCACGAAAAGCGTTGGCGCTCTCCAATGACAACAACCGCATCGTCATGCAAATAGTCCTCGTGGAAAATAGAGCACTCGTCAAAACGATGGTGGCCACGAGGTTTGAGAATACCAAGGAAATTACGACGCTAGTGGACGAGAGCGAAAGGCGTTGTGCGTCAGAGAAAGAGAAGCAACTACTATCTGCGGTGAAAAGGGCAAGAAAACCATATGTGGAAAGCTACCTACGAGCTATCCATTTGCTGGTCGATGATGGGAGACACGACGAAGCGGAAGCGGTTGTGGTCAACGAAGTACTACCGGCCCTCCTGAAATATCACGTTGCTTGGAACGAGTTCGTGGAGTTTCAGAAAAACGAAGTGGACGTAGCTGTCCAAGAAGCCCAAGTTGATTACGCAAAGGCCCGTCGCCTTGCTGTGTTGGTGAGTGGGTTGGCTGTAGTCCTAGCTTTCGGGATCGCAATGTTCACAACGCGGCATGCTCAAAAGAGCGACCAACGGTCAGAAATACAGTATCAGCTTCTATTTGACAGCAATCCGCTTCCGATGTGGGTTTTTGAACGCAAGACTCTTAAGTTTCTGGCGGTGAATGAAGCGGCGGCTCGACAATATGGTTTTTCAAGACGTGAATTCTTGACGATGACAATTACGGACATAAGGCCCGAGGAAGACATTCCTGATCTGTTGGAAGCCACCGCAAAACCAATTCACGGCCTTCAGAAGACCACGATTTGGAGACATCGAAAGAAGGATGGCGCGATCATCGATGTGGAGATTGTCGGTCATGACCTGCATTTTCATGGGGTCGAAGCGGAGTTGATAGCAGCGCGTGACGTTACGGAGCGCAAGAAAGCAGAAGAAACGGTACAGAAGCTAGCATCCATCGAGGAGTTCTCAGAAGACGCTATTCTCGGGAAAAGCATGGACGGAAAGATCACCAGTTGGAACCGAGCAGCAGAGAAGATGTATGGCTACACAAGGGGTGAAGTCGTAGGACGAGACCTATCCTTCTTAGTGCCCCCGGAAAGGCAAGCTGAAATACAAGCCATAGTGGAGCGGGTACTGAATGGACAGCCAATAGAATGCCTCGAAACTCAACGACTCACGAAGACAGGCTCCGTACTAGACGTGTCGTTGTCCGTCTCGCCGATCAAAGACTCAACCGGGCTGATTACAGGAGCTTCGGCGATTGCTCGCGACATCACCCTTCGCAAACGTGCTGAGGAGCAATTGAAATTGCAGTCAGCCGTCCTAGAAGCGGCCGCAAACGCCATCGTGATCACAGACTTCGAAGGCACCATCGTGTGGGCAAATCATGCGTTTACTGCGATGACTGGCTACAGCAAAGAAGAAGCACTGGGCAACAACTTGCGCCTGTTGAAATCCGGGGAGCAGCCCGAAAGCTACTATGCCGAGCTCTGGTCAACCATCTCATCAGGCAAGGTCTGGCAAGGCGAGATTGTCAACAGGCGGAAAGATGGAACGACCTACACCGAGGAGATGACGATCACGCCTGTATCGCGAGACGTTGGCAACCCTGCTGATAGATACTTTATTGCCATCAAGCAGGACATCACGGAGCGAAAACGGGCCGAGGAGGAACTGTACCGGGCACACCAGATGCTTCAGACCATCCTGAACACCATTCCTCAACGCGTGTTTTGGAAAGACCGGAACTGCACCTACGTGGGCTGCAACCGGGCTTTTGCGACCGATGCGGGTTTGAACAACCCGGCAGAGATTATCGGCAAAAGCGATTTTGACCTCGTCTGGAGTGAGACGGCTGAAGTTTATCGCACCGATGACAAGCTGGTCATGGAACAAGGATCGGCAAAGCTCGGCTATGAAGAAATGCAGGACAGGGCCGACAGAGGCCGGGTGTGGCTCCGAACCAGCAAATTGCCCCTGTGGGACCGGGAGGGCAAGGTGATCGGCGTCATTGGAACCTACGAAGACATCACCGCCCGCAAACTCGCCGAGGAACGGGTCCAATACTTGGCCTACTACGATGCTCTGACGGGACTGCCCAATCGGACCCTCCTTCAGGATCGCTTGGCCAAGGCCCTCGCTGGCGCTCGTCGGCGGAAAGACAAAGTGGCAATTCTGTTCCTCGATCTCGACAGGTTCAAAGACATCAACGACTCGCTCGGTCACTCGGTCGCCGACCTTCTCCTGCAAGAAGTTGCAGAGCGGCTTAAGACATGGGCGCGGGAACAGGACACCGTGGCTCGGGTCGGAGGAGACGAATTTCTCATCGTGTTGACTGGCTTAAAAGATGTGGCCGATGCGGCGGTTGCGACCGAACGGATCGTAAATTTGATGACCGCTGAATTCGTTGTTCAAGGTCACTCACTCAGCATTGGCTGTAGCGTCGGCATCAGCATCTTTCCGGAACACGGCGCGGACGGCGAAACGCTGATCAAGAATGCCGATGCGGCTATGTATAGTGCCAAGGACAACGGGCGTAACAACTTTAGGTGTTTTACGGCGGACATGAACGCTCAGGTCGTGGAGCGATTAACCTTGGAGAACAGCTTGCGGCTGGCACTCGACAAGAAAGAACTCTTTCTGGTGTACCAGCCCCAGATGGATATTGCCACTGGAAGGATCACCGGGTTGGAGGCGCTCCTTCGCTGGCAGCATCCGGACTTGGGTCTTGTGCCACCGGATAAGTTCATACGAATTGCTGAGAACAGCGGACTGATCGTGCCAATTGGGGAATGGGTGGTGAGGACGGCCTGCCGTCAGGCGCGGAAATGGCAAGACGAAGGGCTTCCCGCCGTTTCAGTGGCAGTGAACGTATCAGCGATCCAGTTTCGTCAAGACGGCTTCTGCGAACTCATCAGAAGAGTGCTCCACGAGACTGGCCTCGCCCCGCAATACCTCGAACTGGAGCTAACAGAAAGCCTACTCCTAGCTAATGCGAACCTGATGTTGTCAGTTGTTCAAGAATTAAAGGCCATAGGGGTGACCCTAGCGATTGACGACTTCGGAACTGGCTATTCCAGCTTCAGCTACTTGAGACAGTTTCGGGTCAGCAAGCTAAAAATCGACCGCGTGTTTATCCGAGATGTCGCCGTGAATCCTGATGACGCGGCGATCGAAATCAGCATGGCAAAAAGCCTGCATCTCAAGGTGATTGCCGAAGGCGTCGAAGACGAAGCGCAAATGTCGTTCCTGCGGGCACATCAGTGTGACGAAATCCAAGGCTACTACTTCAGCAAGCCATTAGCGGTTGACAAGGTTGCTGACAAGTTGCGGCCCCACAGTCCCGAACCGCAAGCCCGAGCACAAGCGAGCGGGGCAAAATCATAACAGGTGACCTTATAAAGGAGTGTCTTTTATCATGGCAATGGGCGTCGCACTTTTGGTATCCGC
>PLBY01000047.1 GCA_003134655.1 Acidobacteriaceae bacterium | reverse complement strand
CAATACTGACTTGGGAGACGAAAGGGTGGTTCGGGCAATCTTGAGCTTCTTACAACAATCCGACGAAGACCTTGAATAATCACGACCGGGTCAGCTGCAAATTGGGCCATTACTTCTTTCACCGAATAGATCCTTGGGAAAATTTGGATGCGAACATCGAAGACTTTGGTCTATCGTGTGTGTTTCTCCTTCCAATCGTCACGCGAAGTCATGCTGATCCCGGTGCCATGGCGAGACTATCTTTGGCGCGCGTTCAGCTTGTCCAGTGCGTGCTTCAGTTCTTCAAGCTTCTGTCCAGCTTCGCCGATTTTGCCTTCTGCCGTCAGCCGCTGGTAGTCGGCAAGGTCTTTTGCAGCCTCCGCGATGAGCGCGTTGAAATCTGCGGATTGGGGCGTCGTAGGGGATGCGAGTGTTCTCCGCTCGGACTCCGAGGAGCCGCCCGTTGCGCTCGTTGACGGTGTGGTCAGAGACGAGGCCGCTCCCCCAAAAAGCGCCGCCATCGCCGACTCGAAGGTTGGTCCATACGCCAGACGATCCTGCAGCGCCAGCACCACCAGGCGCAGCTCCGGCATCGGACTTCGCTGCGCCTGCAGGTAAATCGGCTCCGCATACAACAACGCGCGTCCGGACGGAATCACAAGTAGGGCACCGCGCCGCACGTGCGAGCCTTGCTGATTCCACAGCGTCAATTGTCCGGAAAGCTGTGCATTCTGATCGATTCGCGCCTCGATTTGAAGCGGTCCGTCAACTAGCTTCGTTTTAGGAAAGTTGTAAACCACCGAAGTACCGTATTGTGCACCGTCGCTGCGCCCGGCAATCCAACCAATCAAATTATTTCGGTTGGCTGGCGTGAAGGGAAGAATCTCCACGAACTCTTCCCCAGTTTCCCCCGGCAGTTTCATTAGCACGAAATTCGGCTGCATCGCCTGTGTTTGTTGTTCGCCTCCTCGCTCATGCCGACTTCAGTGGCGACCGTCCACAGATCCTCACGATTGTAGAACGCCTCCGGGTCCGTCATGTGGTACAGGCCGTACACTTCCGCCTGCAGTTTGAGCAACAACTCGGGGTAGCGCACGTGCTTGCGCAGACCCGGCGGCATCATGGCCGCGTCTTTGAACAGACCCGGAAAGATCCGGCGGTAGGCTGCGATGATCGGATCCTCCGTATCGAACACGTAAAACGTCGTCGTACCGTCGTAGGCGTCGATAACCACCTTCACGCTGTTCCGCATGTAGTTAATCAGGTCGTTCCCTAGCAGGTTGCGGAAAAACTCGATTTGAAGCGGACGCAGTACCACGAAACTCTCTTGTTTCCACAGCCCAACCTGATAAGAAGAAGGCATGCGTGGAAAAGACGAGCAGCAATTGGATGTGTTCAGCTACGTAAGCCCCGAGCAGCGAGTGCCGCAAGACCACCCCTTGCGTCCTCTTCGTGTCATGACCGATGAGGCATTAAGAGAACTGCAACCACGGTTCCACAAGCTGTACGCAAGAACCGGGCGACCGTCGATCGCGCCGGAGAAGTTGTTGCGGGCGCTCCTGCTGCAAGCGCTGTACTCGGTGCGCAGCGAACGGTTGTTGATGGAACAGCTCGACTATAACTTGCTGTTCCGCTGGTTCGTGGGCTTGAACATGGATGACGCCATCTGGGATGTGACCGTGTTCACCAAGAACCGCGAGCGCCTGCTCGATGGGGACATTGCCGAAGCCTTCTTCCAAGCCGTGCTCCAGCAGGCGCGGGAGCGGAGTCTGCTCTCGGACGAGCACTTCACCGTGGATGGAACGCTACTGGAAGCGTGGGCGAGTGTGAAGAGTTATCAACGCAAGGATGCCAAGAACGCCGTTCCGCCGGACGATCCTGGCAATGCGACGGTGGACTTCCACGGGGAGAAGCGGTCGAACCAGACGCACGCATCGAAGACGGACCCGGATGCGAAGATGGCACGCAAAGGCAAGGGCAAAGAAGCGAAGCTGAGTTACAACGGGAATCTGCTGGTGGAGAACCGCAACGGACTGATCGTAAACACCGAAGTGTTCGAGGCCAATGGAACGGCGGAGCGCGATGCCGCGCTGGTGATGCTGGAACAGATTCCTGGAACGAAGCAGGTGACCGTGGGCGGTGACAAGGCATACGACACGGCGGATTTCGTAGCGGAGTGCAGAAACTTAAAGGTCACGCCGCACGTGGCCCAAAACTTGGAACGACCCGGTGGGAGCGCCATTGATGCTCGTACGACGCAGCACGCTGGATATGCCATCCGTCAGAGGAAAAGGAAACGCGTGGAAGAGTGCTTCGGATGGCTGAAGACGATCGCGCTGTTGCGGAAGGTTCGGCATCGTGGGGTCTTCAGGGTGGGATGGGTCTTCACCTTTGCCGCGGCTGCCTATAACTTAGTCCGCCTGCGGAATCTGGCGATGCAAGCGCCGTAGGCCAATGCCAAGCGGTGCCGGCTGGGCTGGAAAAGGATCTTCAGGTCACAGCAAATGCAACCAAAACTCTCCCCTTAGTCACAACAATCGCGAAATCTGGACAGCATTTTAGGTCGAGCCGTCGTTTTTCCGCAGCCTGCTAGAGAATCCACCAGCCGTGTGAGGAGCTGAAACCCGCGCCCATTAAGTCATTCCGTCCTGCTAAGATGGTCCCCCGAGGGGGTAATACATGCTGAATCTGTCAAACGTAGTGAGTCAGTTACAAGCACAGCGCAAGCAGGTCCAATCTGAGCTCGGTCGCCTGGACGCAGCAATCAGTGCGCTTCGGGGATCAGACACCGGCAACCGTTCGGGGACAATTCGAGTTGCTTCTTCCAGACCACGCCGCACTCTGTCCGCAGCAGGCCGTAGGGCGATTAGTCTCGCACAGAAAGCACGCTGGGCGAAGAGAGCTGCAAGTGGGCAGGCAGGTACAACGAAGCCTAAGCGCACGATGTCATCTGGTGCTCGTAGGAAGATTGCAGCCGCCCAGAGGGCACGATGGGCAGCGTGGAAGGCGAAGCAAAAGAGAGCGGCTTAGACCACTAGAAGCAGCCATATTGCACAACGGCCCGCCCAGGCAGATTAGCCGAGGCGGGCTTCGGCGTTGGTGGAGAATAAAGTCTCGTTAGCTTGGCCGAGGCAGTAGGAACTCAAGCGGTGACAAAGCCGACTGACTGTGAATCAGTCGAAAACTGCTGTTTTGCTGGGCTTTTCGGCAATTCAGTGTGCGAGTTGTGTGCCAGATTCTAGGGACATTTCGGTGGGGGTCCCCCGTATAAGGCACCAACCTTTGGGTTATGAGCGTTTCGGTCAACTGTAACATATTGAATTTACGGGCACGAGTGGCGCTCCAAGAACCCCCAAAACACGGCTGGAAACGATTAATCGGGGCCTAAAGGGAGTCTAATCTTCTGTAGCGAATTCTGTTTCTTTGTGCGATTGCCGCTCCGAACATTCTCCTTCTTTACCCGAGACACGCGGCGAGGACAATTCCCAACGCGTCCGGTGGTATGTGCTACCGCAGTGAAAGAACGCGGTTAACTCGCAACTGACTGAAAATACGCGACGCGGGTGGCTCCCAAAAGCGTTTTCGGTAGGCCCGACGTCTTGGGGAAAACTGGAGCGAGCGAACTCGGTCTATTTATGACATCAGTTGGACCGGTTTCGTCGGACATTCAGCGCCAGCGCGTATCCTCGAGGTGTTTGAGAGCGTTCGACGCTCACGCGACGCCGGCATTGAGAAAGTGACGACAGATACAGCTGCTGGAAAGAAACTTGCTGGGTGGCAAGTGGACAAGGCTACGCGGGATGTCCTGGCGAGCGCGGGGTATTCGCAATACCTGAACAATCAAGTGGGGCATTCGATCATTCGATTGGGACTGAAGTGCATGGAAATGGTGCCAATATCGATAATTGTGAGTCTCGTGATGAGCACGAAAATTATTCTCAATACGTGCTTCTCAATTGAGCCAGGGATCTACCTTCCAGATTTTTGGTTACGGAGTGAGGTCAACGTGTAGTACGGCAAGGATCGGCCGGAGTGACGGGACGAATCCAAAGAGAGCTGCTGTTGATCTGAGGTGTATCCGCACCGATCGATGTCTCTCTTAGTGGCCTGCTGGGCACTTGAGTGTAACTCCTTGAGTGCAATCGGAAGCGATCCTAACAACAGCAGCACTGCTATATGCGCGGTTGGCGATCGATGATAGCTGGCGTTATACTCCGCGCAAAGACTATGGACTCCGTCCCTGAACCATTCCGCAAATGGATTCTCATCTCTGGAGCAGTACTTCTTCTGTGCGGCGCTGGGATTGCGCAGGTAACTGCCAAGGCTCCCGCCGGCGCCACTTCAAGCGGCGCCGAACACGGAATTAGCCTGGCATCGAAGGGGCGCTGCTCGGAAGCGTTGCCGATCTTGAAGAAGGCTGGTGCGCAAATCACCGACAAGAAGTTGAAGTACGACGTGTTGATGTCGATGGCTCGCTGCGCAATGGGGTTGGAACAGACCGAGACTGCAGTGAGGACGCTCCTGGACCTCAACCGCAGCTTTCCTCAAGATCCCGAGGTCCTATATCTCACGACTCACTACTATTCCGATCTGGCGCTAAGAGCGTCACACGAGTTGGCAGCGACGGCCCCTTCGTCTCCGCAAGCGCAGCAACTCGAGGCGGAGGCATTCGAATCTCAGGGAGAGTGGGACAAGGCGATCACGCAGTACCGGATGATCCTTGAACAGAATCCGCAGCGGCACGGCATTCATTACCGGCTGGGACGGCTGTTCCTGACGAAAACTCCTCCCGACCTGGAACACGCGAAGAATGAACTCGGGGAGGAGTTGAAGATCGATCCCACCAGCGCTGCATCGGAGTTTTTGTTGGGAGAAATCGCAAGGCAGAGTGGGCAGTGGGATGATGCCATCGGCTATTTTGATAAAGCTGCAAAACTGGATCAGGGATTCATCGAGGCGTATCTTGCTCTGGGCATGTCAATGAATTCCGCGGGGAAGTTCACCGATGCGGTTGGCCCTCTTGAAAGTTATGTGAAAATGCAGCCAGACGATCCCGCTGGGCACTATCAGTTGGCGACGGCGTATGCCCGAACGGGCCGGAAGCAAGACGCGCAGCGGCAAATGGTGTTGCAGCGGGAGACTGCCGCCAAGGCGCCGCGCACGCCTGCGCAGCCCTGAGGCAGAGGGAAGGGGAATGACAAGCGGTCGAAGTCATCATAGCGGTTTATTGTCTCGCCGCAGATTCCTGCAGGCGCTTGGGTTGGCGGGGATCGGTAGCGGAATTTGCGCTCCGTCGCTCTTCTCCAGTGAGCGGTCACTCCTTTCCACAACTGCGTTCGAGGAAATTGCCGCGAGCATCAGCGGTATCCAATGGACACATGTCAGCGGACGGTCGCCGATGGCGCATTTGCCGGAAACGGTCGGCGCAGGCTGTGCCTTTCTTGATTACGACAACGACGGATGGATGGACATCTACCTGGTAAACAGCGGGCCCTGCGACTTCTACGAGCCGCCTGCACCGCTGCGCAACGCTCTTTATCACAACAATCGGGATGGTTCATTCACCGATGTGACGCAACGCGCCGGCGTGCCGGGAAACGCCTACGGCATGGGCGTGGCGGTGGGTGACTACGACGGCGATGGCTTCTCTGATCTCTACGTTACGCAATACCCGAACAGCATCCTGTATCACAACAATAGAGACGGAACCTTTACGGATGTCACCGCAAAGGCGGGGGTCGCGGCGCCAGGTTGGGCGACCAGTGGCGTGTGGTTCGATTACGACAATGACGGACGTCTTGATCTATTCGTGTGCCGTTTTGTCGACTACAGCAAAGCGAAGCTGAAGTTCTGCGGTGACCTGATTACGGGCGAACGTCATTACTGTATTCCCAGCATCTACGATCCCATGCCGTGTTGGCTGTTTCACAACAACGGCGATGGCACTTTTACTGACGTGAGTAAAGAATCAGGGATCGCGCAATCGCGCGCAAAGGCGTGGGGAGCGGTGGCGGCAGATCTGAACAATGATGGCCGGATGGATCTCTATGTCACCAACGATACCGTGCCGAACTTTCTTTTCGCTAACCGCGGCAAGGGGCGATTCGAAGAGATCGGGGTGCTTTCCGGAGTGGGGGTGAGCAGCTTCGGAAAACCAAGGTCCGGCATGGGAGTCGACGCAGCGGATTACGATCAGGATGGCTGGATCGACCTGTTCGAGGCCAATGTCGATCAGGAGATGTACTCGCTCTACCACAACGAAAAGGATGAGGGATTCACCGATGCTGCAAACCCCAACGGAATTGGGGTGGCTACGCGGCTGATGAGCGGTTGGGGTCTGAAGTTTCTCGATTACGACAATGACGGCGATATTGACTTGCTGCTCTGTAACGGGCATCCGGACGATACAGTCGAAAAAAGAATTGAAGGCGTGAAGTTCCGGGAACCGATGCTGCTATTTCGCAATACCGGAAAGGGATTTGAGAACGTCAGCCAGCAAAGCGGTTCGGTCTTCTCAAAGCCACTCGCGGCCCGCGGATTGGCCTTGGGAGATTTCGATAATGACGGCGCCGTTGATCTGCTGGTATCCCAGAACAATGGTTCGCCAGTCCTTCTACGAAACGTGGCCGGACGGGAGAATCATTGGCTGGGTATTCGTTTGGTTGGAACGAAGGCCAACATTGATGCCGTCGGCGCGAAGGTCACCTACCAGTCGGGAGACCTGCAGCGGCACAAGTTCAAAGTGGGAGGTGGCAGCTATCTTTCCTCCCATGACCCGCGCATGGTTCTAGGATTAGGCCAGCGGACGAAGATCGATTGGCTGGAAGTGGAGTGGCCCCAGCCGAGCGGCAGGAAAGAGCGGTTCACCGACTTACCGATTAGCCGCTACATCACCATTGTGGAAGGACAGGGCAAGTGGAAGTAATCCCGTGAACGAGACTACGAATATCGCGATGAATGTCGTACATACGGGTCTGCGGAGATCCGTGTCGGCTGCGATTATTCTCTCTTCTTTCCTGTGCCTCGGTCAGTCTCCATCCCAAACACATTCACTTTCTGGAACTGATCGGCAGAATCAGCCAACGAGTGAGAATAGCCCTTCTCGTTCTAACGAAGCTGCGCAAGGGGGAGATGAACTGCAGCGGGGAACTGCCCTAACACGGCAGGGTCGATTCAAAGAGGCGGTTCCTCATCTGCTCGCGGCTCGGGTAGGTGCCATCAACGCGTACGCTCTCGAGTTCAATCTCGGGCTGTGTTATGTCGGTCTAGGTGAGTACGACAAGGCAATTCCGATCTTAGAGGAACTGCGCCGACGAGGACATGAGACTGCCAACGTCGACATTTTGCTTGCACAGGCGTATGTCGGCAAAGGCCAGCGGACTGAAGCCCTGACTGCCCTGCAGCGTGCCGCTGCAATTTCCCCACAGGACGAAAAGGTGTTCGCTTTTGTGGCAGATGCCTGTGCAGACAATCAGGAGTTTGAACTCGGGCTCAAAGTTCTCGAGCTCGGACTACGCAGCCTTCCGCAGTCCGCCCGGCTGCACTATGAGAAGGCAGTGTTGTTGTCGCAACTCGATCAGTTCGATGTCGCAAAAGCTGATTTTGAACTAGCGAGAAAACTCGGGCAGGGAAGCGAGATCGGTTATCTGGCAGCAGGGCAAGAGGAACTGCTTGAGGGAAATGTGGCTGAAGGAATTCGCATTGCACGAGAGGGAATCAGCAAAGGGGTTCAGAATCCCGCTCTCCTCGTGATTCTGGGGAAGGCGTTGCTGCGTTCTGGGATCATGCCTGGCCAGCCAGAATTCAACGAGGCGCAGAACGCGCTGGAGAAATCAGTTGCGGAGCGCCCGAATGACGCTGGCTCGCAAATTGCCTTGGGCCAAATCTACTTGCTGGGGGGGCATCTCGACGACGCGATTGCGCGTCTAGAGGCTGCTCGCAAGATGAGACCCGAGCAGCCGTCCATCTACGCGAGTCTCGCGAAAGCGTATCGACGGAAGGGGGATTCACAAAGAGCGGAGGAAGCGATCGCGAAGCTGCAGAGCCTAAATCAGGCACAGGCGGAGCGGATCCGATCAGCGCCGGGAGAGCGGAAGATGAGCTATGGAGAAGGCTCTCCTTCCCAGGACTGAGATTCGGCAGGGCGGAACGAGGTTATCGAACTTGCTCATGCCAGGCTCGGGTCAGCGTGCCGGTGCCGCAGGAACACGCGGAAAAGGGCGTTCGACAATTCCCACTCCCTCTTTAATCGCGAGAATCTGATCAGCTTTGAGGTTTCCGAGCTTCGTACTCATGCCGCTGGGCCAGAATATCTCGATGAGATCTACGGATGAGTGTTGTCCCAGACCGAAGTGCAGTCGCGGGTCCTGAGCCGACTGATAGCTCATCCCGCCCTTGCGCTGATCGTACAGTATGAGATCTCCGGCCACGATCTTCACACGCGCGCCCACGCCGTCATGGTTCGATTTTGTTCCGATCAACAAGATTTCGAGCCAGTGGTTCGCATTGCCGCCATCGTTCCGGAGCAGTTGAGGAGCCTGTCCACAATTGTTGACGAGAATGTCGAGATCACCGTCGTTGTCGAAGTCACCGACGGCCGCGCCGCGGCTTACCCGAGGTAATTGAAGGTCCGGTCCCAGCACGTCGCTGACATTTTCGAAGATGCCATGCCCTGTGTTGCGGAACATCATCTTGGGTTCGGCGTACTTGGTATCGGCGTGGTATCGCTCGATGTTATCGAGCACATGACCATTTGCCATGAAAAGATCACGCCAGCCATCGTTGTCATAATCCATGAAGCGGGTGCCGAAAGTACTCATGTGATAGGTCGAGTACGAGAGCTTCGAGCGCAGGGTTGCATCGTCGAAGGTCTGATCGCCCATGTTCTGATAGACCCGCGCGAGTTGCATATCGAGATGCCCGACAATGAGATCGAGTCGCCCGTTTCCCGTGGTATCGGCGGCGTCGGTGCCCATTCCAGCTTCAAACTGGCCGTCCGCGCTGACGGCCACGCCTGCAACATATCCCACCTCACGAAACGTGCCGTCGCGATTGTTGTGAAACAGGAAATTTGGCATGTGGTCGTTAGCGATGAAGATGTCCTGCCATCCGTCGTTGTCGTAATCAAAAGTCACGACGCCCAGGCCGTTGCCGCCCTTTTGCCCGATTCCGGAGGATTTGCTGACGTCGGTGAAAGTGCCATCGCCGTTGTTGTGAAAGAGGGTTGGCGGCTGGCCGTGAAAATCGTCAGGATGGCAGTAGCTGCGCATTCCAGGCCCCCGATCGCCGCAATAGAAATTGCGTTCGGGGGACCAGTCGACGTAGTTGGCAATCACCAGGTCCAACCGGCCGTCATTGTCGTAGTCAAACCAAGCAGCGCTCGAGGCCCAACGGCCGGAATTCTCCACGCCTGCGCGCGCCGTCACGTCGGTGAAGGTGCCGTCTCCGTTGTTGTGGTAGAGAATGCAGCGGTTGTAACCGAGGACAAACAGGTCCGGGAATCCGTCATTGTCGTAGTCGCCTACGGCAACCCCCATTCCGAAAAGTCCTTCGGCTCCGACTCCGGCCTTGGCGGTCACGTCAGTAAATGTGCCGTCGCCGTTGTTGCGGTAAAGAGCGCTGCGCAGTGATTGTTGAGGAGTGTAAACGCGAGTGGCCGCGCCATTCACCATGTAGAAGTCGAGCAGGCCGTTCTGGTCGTAATCGATCCAACCGCAGCCGGATCCCATGGTCTCAATCAGGTATTTATCCGGCGAAGCCGCATTGTCGTGACGGAATGTGATCCCCGCCGAATGTGCGACGTCGACGAAGGTCACCGCACTTGCAGTGTTCGAACTCAACCGGGGGCGGGGAGCAGTCCATGCAAGCGGGAGGGAGCCCATCAGCTTCAGCAACTCGCGTCTGGAGATTCGATCTGGTTTCACTGATTCCGTCCAAGTTGATGTGCCGTAAGGGATTGTACGGTATGAGACTCCGGAGCAAGAATTTAGGTTGACAATGGAAGCGAATAAAGTATACAAAATCCCGCAGTTCAGAAAACGTTTGCTGAGGCTGCGCGGAAGATTTAGGTGAACCGAATCGGCCCGTCACGATCAACGGTCGTGAGGAGGAATTATGAGATTCGCAAAGAGACTTGCTGCTTCTGTAGTGATCGTTCTGGCGGCTTTCCTTCTGATGGGTGTCCCGGCCGCTCAGGCGCAGCACGGTTCCGAGGGAACCGTGACGTTGACTCTCCTCGATCCCAGCGGCAGCGTGGTGCAGGGTGCACAACTGGAACTTCGGGATCTAACCACGAACGACGTGCGCAGAGCGGAGACTCAGGAACAGGGCACGCACACCTTCGTGAACCTTTCCCTTGGAAAGTACAAGCTTACGGTGTCGAAGGCTGGGTTCCAGACACAAGTCTTCACGGATGTAATCGTGCAGGCGGCCAAGACGACAGACATCTCCGCCACGCTTAGAGTTGGTACGACTAACGAAACCGTAGAGGTGAGAGGCGGGACAGCGCCACTAGTAGAAACGACGACCAACGCGATTGGAACGACCGTCGATCTGAGGCAGATTGAGGACCTGCCTCTACAGAACCGCGATTTGACCGCACTCTCTCAGTTGGTCCCGGGATACAACGGAACCTGGGATGGCCTTCCGTCCATTGCTCAGGGAAACAACATCGACGGGGTGATCGGTAGTTCGAGCCGGATGAAGTTCGGCGGAAATTCTCAGGCCGTCGTCTCACCGCGGATCGAAGCTATTGAAGAGATGACGGTGCAAACTGAACAGCTCAACCTGGATCAGGGTTTTGGCCAGGCCAACATGCAGCTCAATTTTGTTACGCGGCGCGGCAGCAACGCCTTTCATGGGCGCGCCTACGACGACTTTCAGAATAGTGCGTTGAACGCGAACAGTTGGTTGAACAATACCATCACCTCATTGGACCCAGCGAATCCGGCGCGCAAGAATCTTTTGCACCGCAACGACTTTGGTGTGAGCGTTGGCGGTCCAATTATCAGGGACAAGTTGTTCTTTTTTGGCAGCTACGCGGAATTGAAAATTCCAGGCTCTTACAGTACTTCGAACAGCTTATTCACTCCGGCAGCGCAAGCGGGGAACTTCACGTACAACAACCAGACCGTGAATCTTTTCACACTTGCGCAGAACTACAACGCCGCGAATCCCGGAGCGAACCTTCCCGCGGCGGTGCTGGATTGCACAAGCGCCGCTGCGCCGGCCAATTGCCCGGGTGGCGCAGGTGGCGTATTGGCGGCAGCCAATGCATCGACGCCTTCGGGGCAGCTGACTCCGAGCGGTACAGGTGATCCCAATCTCAACCAGATCAATTGGCAAGTGAACAACGCCCAGACTAGTTATTTTCCGGCCGTCCGGGTGGACTATAACGCGTCTCAGAAAATGCGTTTTAACCTGGCTTGGAATATGACCAAAGATAACTACCCGGGCGCGAATCCTCCTGACTTTCCGAGCCCTTCGTGGGCCAAGACGGGAGCAGGCAACAGCGACAAGAGCTACACCGTAGGGCTTGGATTTACTTGGACGCTATCGCCGACCTTGGTCAACGAGCTTCGCGGTGGTTTCCTATATAACAACACTCTTGGCGCCTATAATGCCCCGCCTCTCAGTATTACGAACCCGCAGTTGGGCTGGAACTATCCCAGCGCCCCTTACCCGCAAGGCGCCCAAATGTCAGGAACAATCTTCTATTCAGGTATCAACACCGAGTACCCTGTGTTTAATGCTTCCGACACGATGACGTGGCAGCACGGCGCTCATACCATGAATTATGGTTTCTCGTGGTGGCGCGAGCAGAACCATTATTACAATCCTGCGGCCGGGTATCCCGTCGTCAACTTCGGTCTCGCAAACGGAGACCCCGCACAGGGTGCTTTCACCATCGGCGCCGGCGGTACGCTGTCGGGAGCGAGTACCGGCCAGCAAGCTGAGGCCGAACAGCTGTATGCGATCCTGGTTGGTCGGATAGCCGGCATACAGGGAGGCGGCGGAGGGTATCCGTTTGTCACGGCAGCAAACAACTACGTGCAAGCGGTTGGGCGATACAACCTTGATGAGTTGATCGGGGGCAAGGGGCTGTTCTTTCAGGACTCCTACCGCATAAGAACAAACTTGACGCTCAACTTCGGGCTGCGTTGGGACTTTACGTCAGCCGACAAGGATCTCTCCAAGCTGTACCACTCAGCAAGTCCAGCCGCTATCTTCGGTCCGTCGGGAATTAACAATCTGTTTAATCCCGGCGCCCTCACTTCAGATCCGAATGGTCTCAATCCGATGCTGACGCAGAACCCCAACCCTTACAATGCCTGGAACGTCGCTCCGCAGCCGGCATTTGGTTTTGCTTGGACACCCAAGATGCGAAGCAATCTGGTGGTGCGGGGCGGCTTCTCCTTGCGAAAATTTACTGAGCCACAGCAATACGTTTGGAATCAGGCTTCGGACTACGGCTCTTTCTACTACCAGTCGTTCTTTCTCAATGCGAACACGACCGGAGTGCCGGGGACCTTCACGCCAGGAAGCCTGTCGATCAGTGACTTCGACCCCACCGCGGCTCCAACTCAGGCGTTTCCACCTTATGTTTACGGGCTTGCGCCAGCGACCTTCCAGAAGAGCGAAGCGGCCTCCGACTTCACGTTCCTCGGTGGCCCTGGCCTAAACGGTATGAATCCCAACATTCAGCAGCCTTACTCTGAGTCTTGGAACGTCGGGGTTCAGCAGCAACTTGGGGAAAGTCGTGCGCTCGAAGTGCGCTACGTCGGCAGTCGCTCCGAGCGCCAGTGGCTTAACATAAACCCGAGTGAGATCAACATCTTTGGCACAACGTCTCAATTGCCGAACAGCTTCCTCTCTCAATTCAAGAGTGCGCAGGCTAACTTGGCGATCAATCAGACGAATGGAATAACGTCATTCGCGGACAACGGCTACCCGGGGCAGACACCGACGCCGATCTTCGATGCGGCGTTTGCTGGAGAAGCTTCGGGCGGGGCAGGCATACCACTCTCCGATTACGGTGCTGGCAATTTTACGGGATGGTTGTCGACCGGCCAGGCCGGAGCGATGGCTAGCACCTTGGCTGGTATCGGCGGAACCGTACCCTATTTCTGCAATCTAGTGGGCGCCGCTTTTCTACCCTGCGCAAACAATGTCACGGCGGGAACCTTCAATGCGGCCGGTGCGGGGTATCCGATCAACTTCTTCCAGGCCAATCCATATGCGCAAGGCATTGGCTCAAGCTACACGGTGGCGGAAGGCTACTCGAATTACCATGCCCTGCAGGTTGATTTCCGGCAGAGAGCGTGGCATGGTCTGCAGTTTGACGCCAACTACACTTGGAGTCACACGCTCGGGGTGGCAACCCAGAACAACTGGCAAGGCCAGGGTGCCGTGTTCAGCCTCCGTAACATGCGGTTAAGCTACGGACCAACTCTTTACGACCTTCGTCACGTTATGCATATCAACGGTACCTACGACCTGCCATTCGGCAAGGGTAAGCAGTTTGCGAATAGCAGCAATGTGCTTGATCGCGTCGTGGGCGGCTGGACTCTGGGAACAATTTTCACTTTCCAGACCGGAGCGCCATTCCTGGTATTGGGTGGAACTAGCACATTCAACGACTATGGCGACGGCGGGGTAACTTTGACCGGGGTCACGGCCTCGCAACTACAAAGCTCGATTGGCAAATACCCTATTCCTGGATCAACCAACGTTGCGTTCATCAATCCCAAGTACCTGCCCTCCGCGGGCGGGGGGTATATTACCGCCAATACCACCCCAGGCACCTTCGGCCAACGAGTATGGCTTCACGGGCCCCATAATACCTACGACGACGTCTCTATCGCCAAGCACTTCCCGATCACAGAGAGGTTTCGTTTCACCTTTCAAGCTGAGATGCTGAACGTCTTCAATCATCCAACTTTCGGGCCAGCGGCGACGAATGGAGGTGCGAACTATGGCTACAACGCCCTGCAAAACTCCGGGTTTGGAATCAGCGGTAATACCCTCAATAGTGCGCGCGTAATTGAACTGCGAGCGAACTTCGAGTTTTGAGGTTTTCGGCGCTACCTAGTTAATGCATTCGCTGATTGCGACAAAAACTGTTGCTTCCGGCGGATGCATTTTTAGTTTATTCGATCTTTGCGGGAACCCTACATGATGAGATCGATCCGCCGTTGCTGTTCTATCGCGCTAGCGCTGCTGCTTCTCGCGCTCGCGGCGCTCGCGCAGGGCAGCCTGGCAGACTACGAGCGAGCCGAACGGTTTCTTCCCGGGAACCTGCGACATGTTTTGTATCTGGCTGAGGTGAACCCGCATTGGATTCAGAAGACCAGCCGGTTTTGGTATCGCAAGTCCTCCCCCAGTGGTTCAGAATTCATTCTGGTGGATGCGGAGCAGAATACCAGCGTTCCCGCGTTCGATCATTCGCGTCTGGCCGCAGCGCTCTCCCGTGCTGATAAACAGGAGTACTCGCCATCGGACCTGCCTTTTCGAGAGTTTGAGTTCGTGGAGGACGGCAAGGCAATCCGCTTCTCCGCGGATACTGCAGAGTGGACGTGCTCGCTGATCAGCTACGACTGCAAGAACAAGCCCGGCGAAGCCGGACATCCAAACGAACAGCTCTCCCCTAACAATCGCTGGGCTGCGTTCGTAAGAGATCACAATCTGTTCTTACGCGACGTCTCTACCGGCACCGAGATGCAACTTACTCATGACGGAATTGCGGGATGTGACTATGCCACGCCCCTTCCGTCGCTGCGGCTGATGGTCGACCAAGGCACAGAGGATGTAAAGCAGACTGCAGCGGTTTCCTGGGCGCCGGATTCGTCCAAGTTGGTGACCTATCGCATTGATTCCAGAAATTCCGGCCGCTTCACCAGCTTGCAATTCGTTCCGCCGAACCAGCTCAGGCCCAAGGCCTTCACCTACGTATATCCACTTCCGGGCGAGGTGTTGGCTAAAGCAGAGCCAGTCATCTTTGATATTCAACTTGGCCGGAGGATTGATGTGAAGTCAGCTCCAATCGAATTGCCTTTTCAGGAGGGTCCTGGCTTTGACTGGTTTCCGGATAGCAAGAGTCTCTACTACGACTACGACGAGCGCGGATACAAATCAAAGGAATTACGCCTCGTCGATGCTTCAACCGGCGAGCAAAAAGTCCTGATGCGCGAACAGTCGGACAGGTACGTAGATCCCGGCGAGACGTTCTACCGGTTCGTAAAAAGCACCGGCGAGATCCTGTGGGGCACGGAACGCGACGGTTGGGACCATCTCTATCTTTACAGCAAGACTGGGCAACTTAAGAACCAGATCACGCAGGGCCATTGGGTGGTTCAACAGATCGAATATGTGGATGAGCCGAACCGGCGTATCTACTTTTCGGCCAGCGGGCGCGAGAAGGATGAAGATCCGTATCAGACACACCTGTACAGTGTGGCCTTCGACAGCAAAGGACTTCTACTGCTCACCCCGGAGAACGCGACCCATTCCATAAATTTCTCGCCCGATGGAGCCTCCTTCATCGATAGCTATTCGCGTCCGGATCTGCCTGACAAGATCGTTCTGCGCCGGGCAAAAGATGGATCGGAAGTGCGGGTACTTGAACAAACCGATTCCAGTCCGTTGACGAAGATAGGCTGGAAGGCGCCGGAGCCATTTCACGGCAAGGCGAGCGACGGAACAACTGATCTGTATGGACTGATCTGGCGTCCGTCGAATTTCGACACGGCGAAAAAGTACCCTGTCGTCGAATTCGCGTATACCGGGCCGCAATCTTTCTTTGTCCCGAAGACATTTGGCACGTTCTGGCTCCAGTCGATGGCGGAATTGGGGTTTGTAGTCGTCATGATCGACGGCCGCGGCACCGCAGGGCGATCGCGCGCGTTTCGTCAATTCTCCTACAGAAATCTGGGCGGAGCTTTCGAAGATCACGTCGCAATGATCAAGCAGATGGCGCCCCATTATCCCTACATGGATACGGAGCGCGTTGGAGTCTTCGGAACATCAGCGGGCGGTTACGGCGCGGCTCACGCTCTGCTGGCGTTCCCGGATTTCTACAAGGTCGGCGTTTCCACTTCCGGCGACCACGATGCACGGTTGGATAAGGCCTGGTGGAACGAGCTGTACCAGGGATATCCGGTGCAGGATGACTATGCGCAACAGTCCAACGTCACGATGGCAAGCCGGTTAAAAGGGCATCTCTTACTGGAACACGGCGACGTCGACGACAATGTGCATCCGGTCGAAACCATGCGACTTGCCGATGCGCTGATGAAGGCCAACAAGGATTTCGACATGCTGCTCGTCCCCAACATGTTCCACGGTGAGAGCGGGGAACATGCGCTCTATCTGGTTCGGCGGCGCTGGGGCTATTTCGTGCAATACCTTCTCGGCGTTACGCCGCCGACCAATTTCGAAATCAAGGAAGATCGAGAAGGGATTTCCTCGAGACGGCGACGACGTCGCTAGCACTGTCTTGGGGCAGTTCGACAACGAAAAGAAGATTGCGATGGACCGAAGAAAATTCCTGCAAGGTATGGCGGTGAGCGCTGCTGGTCTCGAGCTGCTGGACGGTCGTGCGGTTTCGGAACCCCAGATTCATAAGTATCCACCACGGAAACCGGTGGCCGCTGCGCCTGTGTCGGTGGAAGGGTACACTCTAGTTTCAGAATTCAACGCAGATGGATCCAGTTGGAAGGTTCACGAGGACCTTCGGACGCGGGATGGCTCGCTGGTCTTCGTGTCTTCTTCCGGAGCAACTCTCGCTCTGGGCAAGAGCGCAGAATCTTCTATGCCAGAGGGAGTGCCTTATCTGGGTTTCAAGCTGAAAGACATCGGATTGTCATCCGCGGATCTGCTGGCGGATCGGCTGTTGAGAGAAGGCGATCCTGATCCGGAAGCGGTGAGAACGGTGGCACCTCCCATGGCATCGGCCGAGAAGAATCCTCGAATGTGGACGACATTCGTAGGGACCAAAGAGGCGTACGACGTTACTCCTGTCTACCGCGGCGGAGGTACACGAACTTATCATCCCGGCCAGTACTCCGCTCGACTCCAGAAGGCAATGCGGCAAGGACAAATCCACGATGGCCTCGTTGGGGGTTGGATGCCAGCCGTTCGCAAAATAGTCAGCACTGAGGGAGAAGGTCCATGGGAAGTCATACTCTTTGGCGACGTACGCCCGAACAAGAATAAATACATCGTGCACACTTGGCATCGCGCCGCCCGTATTGAGAATGGCCAGATCGCCGAAGTGGTTTACGGCAACAGTTACCCCGCGTATCCACCGGCCCGTCAGGATCCCAAGCCAGAGGAGTTCTATCGCGCTCTGCTGGCGTTTGCGGAATATTGGCAACGACTCCTTGACGACTTTGCGCCTGTTTCTTTGCCGCGGAACGACTGGGTTGATCTTTCAAAGCATGCATTTGCCAAAGAACTGATGACCAGGCCGGGCGGTATTTATCCCAAGTACGGAGCCGTTGATCGCGATTATGCCGGATCCGAATATGACGGCTTCCAGGACATATTCACGAGCGCCATCTACTCCAATATGGAGTGGGGGCGGTTGGGTACTGCACGGCTCTTCATCGACAACTACTTTTCCGAATACGTGAACGAAAAGGGAATGATCGATATGCGCGGTCCGGAGACCGCTCAGTTTGGCATGACACTTTCCCTTCTGGCGCGATACTTCAACTACACGGCCGACAGAGCGCTGCTTCTGAAGCACAGGGCAAAGATTGAAGCGACCGCAAAACTGCTGGCCGATATGCAGGAAGAGAGTCTTCGGCTGCCGGAGGATAATCCGGGATACGGTCTGATCCGCGGGTGGAGCGAATCGGATTCGTGCTTGGTCGAAACTCCGTCTTTATATTGGCAGCCATATTACGCAAACAGTGCGTTTGCTGCGCGCGGGTTCAAGGATCTGGCGAAAGTGTGGATGCAGTTAGCTCGAGTTACTTCGACGCCTGGCATGCAGCCTCTGGCTGAGGATTGGCTCAAGCGGAGCAGGGCGCTGCGGGATCAGACCGTCAAAAGCATTGAACGAAATGTGCAGAAAGATAAGACACCGCCTTATATCGGACTCTTCCCGGGAACAACCCTCACCTTCCGCGAGTCGCTGGAAAAAGAGGAGCCCAGTCCTCAGCAATGGCCGCACCGGCCGTATTCTGAACTGCTGCAAGCCGATGTCCTGCCTTTGAACTTGGCGAACCTGGTGATCGACTGCATGCGGGCTCACGGTGCAACGACGCTGGGAGTGGTGTCGAACGTGTGGCGTTTTGGGCCGCAGGGGCGAGAGATTCTAGGATTCATCTCTTACGGATACGCTCAAATGCTTTTGCGGCTGGACCGGATCGAGGAGTTTCTGCTGTTTCTCTACTCGCATCGCTATCACGCTCATACGCGCGGAAGTTGGACGGCGGGCGAAGTTACGGGCATCACCGGCGAAGCGGGAACTTATTGCGTTCCTGCACAGCAGACGATTCCGCTGCTGGTTCGTTGGATGTTGGTATTGGAAGATTCAGACGAAGAGATTTTGTACCTGGCGAAAGGTGTTCCGCGAGACTGGGTAGCCTCTGGGAAGCAGATCCAAATTCAGGACGCTCCCACGCGTTGGGGCAGGGTTACTTTCAGCCTGATCGCGAGGCCCGAGGACAAGGTCGTTGTCGGGCAGGTAGAACTGAAGGGAGCCACTTCTCCCAAAGAAGTACATTTCAAGCTTCGCCTTCCAGCGCGCATGGTTCTTCAGCACGTCACTGTGAACGGCAAGCCTGCGTCTGTTGGTGGAATTCACGGAGACACCGTAGCGATTCCATCGGCCAATAACAAACGATTCGAGATTGTGGGCGAGCTTGGCTGAATGCGGATTCGATCCGCCGCAAAAAGAACGAGGCCGTCGAGTATGAGAGCTCAAATCCTGATCGCCTTTATTACGACAATCGTTGGTTGTGCAATGGCTGCCGATTCCACGCTGGCCGCGACTCCTCCGATGGGATGGAACAGTTGGAATCGCTTCGCTTGCAAGGTTACAGCTGACGATGTTCGCGCCGCGGCAGATGCCATCGCGAGTAATGGAATGGAGGCGGCGGGATACGTTTATGTGAACATCGACGATTGCTGGCAAGGAGATCGCGACGAGCAAGGAAGAATTCGGCCCAACGCGAAGTTCCCAGATATGAAAAGCCTGGTGGATTACATTCACAGCAAAGGTCTGAAGGCCGGGATCTACTCATCTCCCGGTCCAAAGACGTGCGCGAAATATGAAGGAAGCTATGGACACGAGGAGCAAGACGCGCAGGAATACGCAAACTGGGGATTCGACTATCTGAAGTATGACTGGTGCAGCGCCGAGAAAGTCTACCGCCGCAGCGACATGACAGCGGCTTACAAGAAGATGCACGATGCCCTCGTGCGCACTGGACGGCCCATGGTATTCAGCCTGTGCCAGTACGGATACGAACGCGTTTGGCGCTGGGGAGCATCAGTGGGCGGCAATTTGTGGCGTACAACGGAAGACATCACGGATCAGTACGACCGGATGTCTGTCATTGGTTTCGATCAGGACGGTCTGGAGCCATTTGCCGGGGCCGGGCATTGGAATGATCCGGACATGCTCGAGGTGGGCAACGGCGGCATGAACCACGACGAATACATAACGCACATGAGCCTCTGGGTACTGCTGGCTGCACCTTTGTTGGCAGGCAATGACCTCTCAAAGATGAACCAGGAGACATTGGACATCCTGACGAATAGAGAGGTGATCGCCGTTGATCAGGACGCGGAGGGCGTGCAGGGCCGCCGCGTCGCCCAAGAGGGCCCGCTGGAGGTGTGGGCGAAGCCTCTTGCCGATGGCAGTGTTGCCGTCGGTCTCTTTAATCGCGGCGAGTCTACAAATCCAGTTAACGTCAACTTTAAAGATGTCGGTGCGCGGTCGAGTGTCCATTTGCGAGATCTCTGGCAGCGCAAGGACTTAGGATCGTTCACTGGAAGCTACACGGGTGATGTTCCAAGGCACGGGGCGATTCTGCTCAAGATTCAGTAAGGACGAGGGTAAAGCGAAAGGAATTGCAAATGCTTATGACTTCAAACGCCGGCCCGGACTCTCCGATGCAACCTGAGCCTCAGTTCGTTTTTGTTGGAGCACATCCTTGAGCGAGTCGCCGGCGTGCCGGATGTGCTCTCGAAGGAGCTCACAGGCCGCGGCAATGTCGCGCTGGCGACACAGCTCGAGGATACGGTGATGCTCTTCATTCGCGCGCTGCACGCCGTGTGTCAGATACAACTGCAGGCGGGTATAGCGCTCTCCGCTGTTGTTAACGTTTCGGATGATGGCCGTGAAGCGCGGCTGGTTTGCTCGAGAGTAGAGGATGGAATGAAATTGCCAGTTCAGGCGGCCCCAAGCCGAGACGTGTTCCTGGCGACGGAGTTCGCTAACGTACTTACGCAGCACGGCGTCCGCTTGGGAGAAGTCTTCCTCAGTGAGATGGGGTATCGACAACTTCAGGACTTCCGGCTCGAGCAGAGCGCGGATCGAAAACAGTTCTCCAATGTCACTGGGAGAGAGGGCAGGAACGATGGCGCCGCGGTTCGGGACGATAGCGATCAAACCTTCCGCATCCAACTGGCGGAGTGCTTCGCGGACGGGAATTCGACTGACTTGGTATTGGGCGGCGATAGCGTCCTGCCGAAGCTGGGCGCCCTCAGGGATTTCGCCCCGGATGATCTGCTCGCGCAGTTTGTCCGCCACGGCGGAGGGGAGTGACTGGCGCGGGATGCCGGAATAAGGTGCGCTTTCTAAGTCCATTTTCGATGGGAAATGCAGCCTCGTTTTCCCGAAGGAAGTATATCGCACATTGTATTCAGAAGACGTTCATTCTATACGGGAACGAATGAAGCCTTGTGTTTTCTTGCGGTTGGAGTACGGCTCTTCGATAAATCTGAAAAGAGAGGTAGTTTGACGATTGCATATTGTATCCATAATATGTTCTCTAGACCGAAAATAGCTGGAACCCTCGAGTGATTGCCACCGAGGCGATTTGATGAGCCAAATGGGAGACGGCGAAATGCAACGCGTGCAGGTGATCGACTCTCATACGGGGGGTGAACCGACACGCGTGGTCGTTAGTAGTGGCCCTGATCTTGGGAAGGACGCTCTTGCCTCCAGACTGGAGCGATTTCGCCATCAGCATGACGATTTCCGCTCTGCCGTCGTGAACGAGCCGAGAGGATCAGATGTCATGGTAGGCGCATTGCTTTGCACACCGGTCGATCCCAGTTGCGCCGCGGGGGTCATCTTCTTTAATAACGTCGGCTATCTGGGAATGTGCGGGCACGGGACCATCGGCCTGATGGCAACACTGGCGTATATGCACCGCATTACGCCCGGCGAGCACAGAATCGAAACACCTGTTGGCTCGGTCTCGGCGGTGTTGCATGAGAATGGCGAAGTCACAGTGAACAACATTGCCAGTTACCGCAGCGCTGCGAATGTGAAAGTGACCGTGCCGGGCTATGGTGATGTGTGTGGCGATGTAGCGTGGGGAGGAAACTGGTTCTTCCTGGTTCGTAATCATGAAATGCATCTGACATTGAAGAACGTCGAGGAGTTGACGGCGTTCACTTGGGCTATACGGATCGCGCTGCGAGAAAATGGAATCACTGGCGATCAAGGGAAAGAAATCGATCACGTGGAATTATTCGCTCCCTCTCAGACTGCCGGAGTAGACAGTCAGAATTTCGTGCTTTGTCCTGGCAAAGCGTACGACCGGTCTCCCTGTGGGACCGGCACCAGCGCAAAATTGGCGTGTCTCTACGCTGACGGAAAGATCCAGGAAGGCCAAACCTGGAGACAGGAAAGCATTGTCGGCAGCGTTTTCGAAGGCACAGTGAGAGTGAAAGACGGAAAGATATATCCCAGTATCCGAGGTTCGGCATTTGTGAATGCGGAGGCGGAACTGGTTCTGAATCCAAGAGATCCTCTCTGCATGGGCATTCGCGTTTGACGGGAAGCATGAGCAAGCAAGCATACGACGTCACTGACAGGAGAGCTTCAATGAACTGGAAAGGCGTTACCCCTGCAATCACAACCCGTTTCAATGAGAATCTAAAGGTCGATCACGGATTCGTGGCGGAACACTGCAGGTGGCTGCTGGAAAGCGGATGCACAGGTGTGGTTGCCTTAGGCTCTCTGGGCGAAGGCGCGACTCTGTCGTCCGATGAGAAGACAGAAATTCTCCGTACTCTGGGAAAAGCCGTTGACGGATACGGAACTCTTGTCGCGTCGATCTCATCTCTCAGTACTGCTGAGTCGGTATCGCTCGCAAAAGCTGCGACCGACCTAGGGTGTTCCGGGCTGATGGTGTTGCCCCCGTATGTGTATCTCGGTGACTGGCGCGAAATGAAAGCGCATGTTGCGGCTGTGTTTCGGGCCACTCCACTGTCCTGCATGCTCTACAACAATCCGGTCGCTTATGGAACCGATTTCCTCCCCGAGCAAATCCAGGAACTCGCAGCGGAGTTTGAGAACTTCAAGGCGGTCAAGGAATCGAGCACGGATGCAAGGCGTGTGTCTGCAATCCGAGCGCTCGTGGATGAGCGAATCGAAATCTCAGTGGGTGTGGATGATGCTGTACTCGAAGCAATCGGCGTGGGAGCGACCGGATGGGTTGCCGGTCTGGCAAATGCGCTGCCACGAGAGTCGGTGGAACTGTTCAACTTCGCAATCCAGGGAGAATCCAAGAAGGCTTTCGAATTGTATCGTTGGTTCTTGCCGTTGCTGAGGATGGATACAGTCCCGAAGTTCGTTCAACTCATCAAGTTGGTGCAAGCCGAAGTCGATATGGGAAATACCCGTGTAAGGCCTCCGCGCCTTGAGTTGGTGGGCAGCGAACTGGAGCAAGCAATGAAAATTATTCGTGAAGCACTACGAACCCGGCCGGAATCGATGCGTTCGTATGCGTTACCGAATGGGAAGTGAATGTATGTTAAGTGCGACGACAAAACTCTCGGGGCGCTCGCTGATTGGTTTTCGCGAAGGCACAGGTTCTGGGGATCCTCTGTATGCGCGAGATCCGGCCACGGGTCAGCAATTGCAGCCAGCCTTTATTCCGGCGACGCCAGAGGAAGTCGACCGCGCGGTCAAACTCGCGGCGGACGCATTCAAGATCTACAGTCGTACGACAGGCCGTGATCGAGGTGCATTCCTGCGAAAGATTGCGGAGAAGATCGAAGCCGTTACCGATCACATCGTGGAAAGGGCCGCACAAGAAACAGCATTGCCCGTTTCGCGGCTTCAGAGTGAG
This sequence comes from Acidobacteriaceae bacterium, assembly GCA_003134655.1. Classification (GTDB taxonomy): domain Bacteria; phylum Acidobacteriota; class Terriglobia; order Terriglobales; family Acidobacteriaceae; genus Sulfotelmatobacter. The sequence continues at coordinate 72,801 of PLBY01000047.1, read as the reverse complement.
ACTGCTCGCAGCTGCAATCAGCTTCGTCTGTTTGCGCAGGTCGCGGAGGAAGGGTCGTGGGTCAACGCGAGGATCGACCAGGCCGAACCTGCACGCAAGCCCCTCCCCAAGCCTGATATTCGTTCGCTGATGCGGCCGCTTGGTCCCGTCGTGGTGTTCGGAGCAAGTAATTTTCCGTTGGCATTTTCCGTTGCTGGGGGCGATACGGCGTCGGCACTAGCGGGCGGAAACACCGTGATCGTAAAGGCGCATGCTGCGCATCCGGGGACGAGCGAACTGGTCGGCCGCGCTCTGCAGGAGAGTGTTCGCGAATGTGGAATGCCCGAAGGCGTCTTTTCATTACTGTTCGGTCACGGGGCGCAAATTGGGACCGCCCTGATGAAGCACCCTCTCGTCCGCGCGGGTGGTTTCACCGGATCACGCGTCGCGGGACGAATCTTGATGGATGTGGCTGCCTCTCGCCCGGAGCCAATACCGTTCTATGCGGAGATGAGCAGCACGAATCCTGTGTTCATTCTGCCCGGAGCACTGCGCGAGCGCCCCGAAAAGATTGCCTCGGGTTTGCATGCATCGTTCACGTTGGGAGCTGGACAATTTTGTACCAAGCCGGGAATCGTCTTTCTCGAAAAACACTCGGATGCTGCTGACAAGTTCACCAGCAAACTGGGAGAGTTGGCAGCGGGGTCGACGCATTTTCATCTTCTCACTGAGGCCATTTATTCCTCGTACGATTGCGCAGTCGCAAACAGGAAAGCCGATTCTGCAGTACGAGTGCTGGCTGAAAAACAATCCTCCGGAGCAGCAGGCTTCTGTGCGCATGCAGTCTTGTTTGAGACGGACGCGAACTCGTTTCTAGGCTCGAATCTCGATGCAGAGATATTCGGGCCTACGATGTTGCTCGTGCGGCACTCGATCCGCGATCAGATTCTGGAGATTGCCCGCTCTCTCGAAGGCCACCTGACCGCGACCGTCCACGGCACGGAAGAAGACCTACGAGACTTTGCCGATCTGATCGCAGTTCTTGAGACGAAGGTCGGACGGTTAGTTCTCAATGGCTTCCCAACAGGCGTGGAAGTTACGCACGCCATGGTCCACGGAGGACCGTATCCTTCGACATCGGATGGACGCTCGACTTCAGTAGGAAGTCAGGCGATCTTCCGCTTCACACGCCTGGTCTGTTATCAGGGATTTCCCGACAACGTACTGCCGGACGAACTCAAAGAAGCCAATCCTCTGGGGATTTGGCGAATGGTGGACGGCAGCATGCGCAAATAGCGAATGGAACTTGGGCTGAAATAGCGAGTGAAGCCGTAACAGCAGCTGAAAAGTAAACGTTTGCCGCGGTTAAACGAGTGCGCTCAGTGTTTGCACGTTCATCTGCGAGGTGCCGCAATGCGGAATGCCGAACAACTCTCTACAGCGACTCATGCGAAGAGAAACGTCCTGTTGGTTTTCTTGTCGATCTTCGTAGTCCAGTTTTGCGCATCGACTCAGGATGAAAACCCCGCTCGACTGCAGAGCAGCAAGACTATCAAGCTGAACCCTCTGCCGCTGAGCCACGTGAGGCTGACGGGAGGGCCGCTCAAAGCGGCCCAGGAAGCGGACGCGAAATATCTGCTGGAACTCCAGCCTGATCGCATGCTTGCGTTCCTTCGTCAGCGTGCCGGACTCAAGCCCAAAGCGGAGGGTTACGGTGGATGGGATGGCCCCGGACGAAACCTGACCGGACACATCGCAGGGCACTACCTCTCGGCTGTCAGTCTGATGTGGGCCGCTACCGGCGATGTCCGATTCAAGGAGCGGGCGACCTACATTGTCGAGCAATTGAAAGAGATTCAAGATGCCCAGGGCGATGGATACATCGGTGCGCTGCAGGACGGTCAGGGCGTCGATGGAAAGCAACGCTTCATCGATTTGAGCAACGGCGTCATCAGGTCGGGAGGCTTCGATCTCAACGGTCTCTGGTCCCCGTGGTACGTCGAGCACAAACTCTTCGCAGGCCTTAGAGATGCATACAGATACACCGATAATGCCACTGCTCTGCAGGTGGAGATCAAGTTTGCGGGCTGGGTTGAGAAGATTTTGTCAAAGCTGAACGATGATCAGTTGCAGCGAATGCTGGCAACTGAGTTCGGCGGAATGAATGAAGTCCTTGCCGAGCTATATGCCGACACGGCGGACGAGCGCTGGCTCGTTCTGGCCGACAAATTCCATCAGAAGAGCACGCTGGATTCTCTCGCAGAGGATCACGATGTCCTCGCGCATACGCACGGCAACACACAGGTTCCCAAAGTCTATGGGGCTTTGATGCGCTACGTATACACCGGCAATGAGCCGGATGCCGAGACTGCAAAGTTTTTCTGGGACCGCGTGGTCAACCATTACAGCTTTGCTACCGGTGGGCATGGGAAGAACGAGTACTTCGGCGAACCGGACAAACTGGATGACATGGTGGACGGCCGGACGGCGGAGACGTGCAACGTCTACAACATGCTAAAGATGACTCGCACTCTCTTCTCCGTCGACCCTGAAATCCGCTATGCGGATTTCCATGAACGGGCACTGTTCAATCACATTCTCGCCTCGCAGGATCCAAAGGATGGAACCGTCAGCTACATGCTTCCGGTCGGCCGCGGTGTTCAACACGAATACCAACGCATGTTCGAGGATTTTACGTGCTGTGTGGGTACGAGCATGGAGAGCCATGCACTGCACGGGGCGGGAATTTATTACTACAAAGGTTCCGACGAATTCTGGATCAGCCTCTACGCTCCTTCAATTGCGAAATGGGATTCGGCTGGTGTCGAGGCAGAGATGACGACTGATTTCCCACTCGGCGAGTCTGCTTCTGTGAAAATCCGAACCAGGACTCCGAAAAAGTTCACGCTGGCTCTCCGCAGGCCATATTGGGCCGGAGACGGTTTCAGCGTTAAAGTAAACGGCCAGTCTCTCAAGGACCTTCCGCCTGCTGATTCCTACGTCAAAATCACCCGCGTATGGCAGCAAGACGACACCGTTGACTTGAATCTTCCGAAGGTGCTGCGCAAGGAACCGCTGCCAGATAATCCTAGCCGAAAGGCGATCATGTGGGGACCGCTGGTACTCGCGGGCGATCTCGGACCGGAAGTGCGAGGAAATGAAAATGATGAAGAGAATCCTCCTGCGCCCTCGGCTCCTCCGATTGTGGTCACTGGCGAACCGCTGCAGCAGTGGCTTAAGCCGGAGTCCGGCAAGCCAGGCTGGTTCAAGACGACCGGCGTCGGACTCGCTCAGGACATCGAATTTGCACCATTCTACGAACTTCCTCGGCGAAAATACGCGGTCTATTGGGACGTGTTCACCCCGGAAGAGTGGAACAAACGTTCCGCCGCATATAAACAAGAGCAGGAAAAGCAACAGAAGCTTCAGGCCGCCACGATAGCTTTTGCCCAGCCGGGCGAGATGCAGTCGGAGCGGGACTTCAATGAGCAGGGAGAGAACACTGCTCCACTTCTCTGGCGAGGCCGCCACGGGCGCTCAGGCAAGGGATGGTTCTCGTTCGATGTGCCGGTCGAGAACACACACCCAGTTGCGCTGTGGATAACATACGGTGGCGAGGGCCACCGAAAAAGCACATTCGACATCCTGATCGATGGAAAGAAGATTGGCGATTATGTCGCTCTGCCTCGCAGCCCAGAGCAGGACGCCCATTTTGTCGACGCCAATTACGCAATCCCAACGGAGTTAATCGGAGGGAAGAGCAAGGTAACTGTGCGCTTCCAAGCGACGGATGGGAATGAAATCCGAGGCGTTTTTGGTGTGCGGACGGTTCGGGATGGCGAAGCACGCTAACTCGCCTGCAGGAGATGATCGTGTGATTGTTCCGGACCGAGAGTCGGTGCGTGGGAGCAGCTTCTTGAGAAAGAGTCGAATCCGCCTGCTTGCGATCGTATTCGTTTTTCTCAGCTCCTGCGCAGTCGCTGTAGAGTCCGCGAAAATTACCGTCGACGTAAGCAAACAAGGGACCGCCGTTCCGCGCGGACTCTATGGGATCTTCTTCGAAGAAATCAATCATGCTGGAGATGGCGGCTTATACGCGGAACTCGTGAAGAATCGTGGATTCGAAGATGCCAATCTTCCACCCGCCTGCCGGCTGCAAGGTTCCTTTGTTGTGCCGCCGCGGACTCCACACTTTTGGAAGCGGCTCGAAGCTAGCGACTGGCAGATGTCGTGGAACGTCGACGGCAAGTGGCCCGGGTGGACGATGGAAGCGTCAGGCGGCAGTGACGCTGACTTTGAGTTGGTTGACAATAATCCGCTCAGTGCCGCCACTCCGCACTCGCTGCAAGTTACGGTTCACGCCGTCAAATCCACAGGCCGGGTTGCGGTCGTCAACAGCGGTTACTGGGGCATGGCGATTCAAAGAGGAGAGAACTACAAGCTGTCTTTGTTCGCTCGCGGGAGCGGAACAAGCCTGCCAATCGTTGCTACTCTCGAGACTCTGGACGGTAAGGAACTGGCGCGCTCCCAGCTGAAAACCGATGGGATCGGATGGCAGAAATACGAAACCACCCTGCATGCCACCGCGACCGATCCGAAAGCCCGGCTTGTGCTGTCTTTTCTCTCGAAAGGGCAAGTCTGGCTCGATTTCATTTCCTTATTTTCAGAGAAGACTTTTCGCAACCGCCCGAATGGCCTCCGACCGGATTTGGCTCAGATGCTCGCCGATCTCAAGCCCGGATTCATAAGGTTTCCCGGTGGATGTTTCGTGGAAGGCATCACGATCGAAGATCGCCCTCAGTGGAAGCGCAGTATCGGGCCGATCGAGGGTCGTCCCGGCACGTACAGTCCGTGGGGCTACTGGAGCACCGATGGACTCGGCTATCACGAGTTTCTGCAGTTTGCTGACGACATTGGAGCGGACGCTCTCTACGTCGTGAATGCGGGAATATCGTGCGCCTTTCGCAGCGGCACGTTCATCCCTGACGATCAATTGGAACCGCTAGTCGATGACACGCTGGATGCGATCGAGTATGCGATCGGGCCGGTTGACTCGAAGTGGGGCGCCAGGCGGGCGGCCAGCGGACATCCTGCGCCGTTCCCGCTCAAATACATCGAGGTCGGCAATGAAGATCAGGGGGCCCGTTACGGCGAGCGCGTTGCCTTGTTCCAAAAAGCAATCAAGGCGAAGTATCCCCAGATCAAAGTTGTGTTGAGCTCGTGGATCTCCGGGATCGACGCGCCTGCCATTCATGCTGCCGGACGCGTCGATCTGGTCGATGAACATGCCTATTCACCTCTGTATTGGCCCGTCGAACACTTCGACAGTTTCGCCTCGTATCCGCGCAAAGACTGGGATCTCTACATTGGCGAGTTTGCAACCAACGCCGGTGTTGGGACTGGGAACTTGCTCGCAGCGCTCAACGATGCCGCCTACATGATGAGCATGGAGAAGAACTCCGATCTTGTAAAGATGGGCAGCTATGCTCCCTTGCTCGAAAACGCGAACCATCCCGATTGGGAAGTGAACATGATTCACTTTGACAGCAGCAGGGCCTTCGGACGTGCCACCTACTACGTAAACAAACTCTTCGGCGAAAACATCCCGACCTACAACCTAAACGCCGAGGTCGACTTCAAGTCTGCCCCGAGTCCGATTCGATTTCAACTTGGATTCGGAACGTACAATACCGCCGCAGAATTTAAAGACGCGTATGTAGAGCGCGAGGGCAAGGTGATTTATCGCTCTGCATTCAACGATGCTTCAAACTGGAAGTCTCCTGCGGGGCATTGGACCGCGGATCAAGGGATCTACCGTCAAGGCGAAGAAGCGGTCACTTGGACCTACCTCGATGATCCAGCCCTTGCAGCCCCTACGAACGCACGCACCGTTGTGCACGTCAAAGCGCGAAAACTCCGTGGAAAAGAAGGTTTCGCGATCTCGCTCGGAAGCGCCGAAGGGCGTCGTGTTCAATGGAACCTCGGGGGCTGGGGCAATTATCAACATGCGGTTGAAACTGATGACTCGATTGTGGGCACTCCCGTGGTCGCCAAGATTGAGGCGGGGCGCTGGTATGACGTCACGTTAGAAGTGCAAGACCGCAGCGTTCACTGTTTTCTTGACGGAGCGCTGATCTCAGAGGTTACGCTGCCGCGCCCGGAGACGGTTCTCGCCATTGCTGGAGCGCAGGCCGAATCCGGCGATGTCATTCTCAAGATTCTCAATACGACGCCCGAAACTGTTGAGACCAGTGTTCGACTCGATGGCGTGAACCACGTGGCATCAGAAGGCGGACTCACGGTTCTGACCTCGGAGAACGTCACAGACGAGAACTCGTTCGAAGAACCGACCAAGATTGCACCGGTCTCCCGCAGTATTCCGACTGGAAACCCATCCACTGTTTCCTTGGCTCCGTATTCGCTCAACATTCTGAGACTCCACACAAAGGAAAAGACACAATGATCGGCCAGAGGAGTTCCACTGCTAGCTCTTACTTGTTGATTTGCTGGTTCGCAGCACTGGTACTGTTCGCGGGCGTTCCCCTGCTTGCACAGGAGGCAAAAAAAATGCCTCCGCAACCCGGGCCGATGCTGACCGATGGGCTGCAAAACTTCGAAACCCCAGAGTTTCAGTTATCGCTTGTGCGCTTCTCGCAGACCGTAACTGCTCTTCGTCCGAAGCAGGACTTGCAGTTTGATTTCACTCCGGGCGATCGCCTCACGGAACGGTCCCACGACGGTTACTACCATCTGGGTGACATCGACATTCGTTTACGAACGGGAGAAGGCGAGTGGAAAGACTACTCGACGGCACTTCATCGTTCGGCTGTGAAACCAATACCTCAAGATGGCGTTCTGGCCGCAGCCGACCTGAGTAGCGCATTTTCCGATCCGATTCCTTTGCAGGTGATGCGTACGTGGAGCATCGTGAACGGAAAGCTGACCCTTCGCTTTACGCTCACAAATCCGACGAGTGCTCCCGTTGAGATCGGCGGCCTGGGTGTTCCCATGGTCTTCAACAACGACATGAATGAGCGCACGCTGGAGCAAGCGCATGCCATCTGCTCGTTCGCCGATCCCTACATTGGCCAGGAGGCAGGCTACCTCCAGGTCACGCGATTGAATGGTCACGGACCGGCTTTGGTTGTGATTCCCGACGGCAACACTTCATTCGAGGCGTACAAGCCGATCTTGAATCCGCATTGGAGACATGGGCAGGAGCCGAAGCCGGAAATCTACACCGACATGACCCGGCGCGGCATGACGTTCGAGGGCTTCTTCGATTGGATGGTTGTGAGCCGCGGGCTCGCGGACAACGAATGGAAGAAGGCTAAGCAATGGAACCCGCCCACCTCGAAGACCCTGAGGCCCAACGGAACCTGGACAGTGGGATTCCAGTTTGTGGTCGCCCCTTCGATTCAAAGTATTGAGAAGACTCTCGCCGAGAATCATCGGCCCGTTGCTGTCGGCATTCCGGGTTACGTTCTTCCCACGGATATTCATGCGCAGTTGTTTCTGCGCTACGGCCAGCCCGTAAAGTCCATCGATGTAGAACCATCCGGCTCGATCGATATTCAGAAAAAGGGTGAAGCGAGCAACCACGAGTTCACCGAGTACTCAGTGACAGGGAAGCAGTGGGGACGGTCGCGAATGACCGTAACCTACGAAGACGGTCTGACCCAGTCGATTCACTACTTCGTTATGAAGCCACAGAGCGATGCGGTCGCCGATATGGGACGATTCCTCACGCATGAGCAATGGTTTGACGATCCCAAGGACCCATTTCACCGCAGCCCCTCGGTGCTGACCTATGACAGGGAGGCCAACCACATCGTCACGCAAGACAGTCGGGTCTGGATTGCGGGCCTGAGCGATGAAGGTGGCGCCGGATCCTGGCTCGCCACCGCCATGAAGGAGTATGTGCAGCCTGATCCGGAAGAGGTTGCCAAATTTGAACAGTTTGTGGACGGTGTTGTCTGGGGTGGCATCCAGTTCAAAGATGGACAGAAGAAGTACGGTGTCAGAAAGAGTCTCTTCTACTACCAGCCGAACGAACTCCCGCCCAACTATTACCGTTCCGATCTCGATTGGAAGAGTTGGACCAGTTGGAACAGGCAGGCTTCCGAGGCCGTTGACCGATCTTACAATTATCCGCACGTTGCGGCTGCGTATTGGGTTCTTTATCGGCTTGCCCGAAATCACTCCGGTCTTGTGAAGAATCACCCATGGGATTGGTATTTGGACCAGGCCTATCAAACATCCATGGCGATGGTGCGCTTTGGCGAAGGCCTGGCTCAGTTCGGGCAAATGGAAGGCGATATCTTCGTCGCGATTCTGGACGATCTCAAAACAGAAGGAAAAGCAGCGGAGGCGACTCAACTTGAGGCCGCGATGAAGGCTAGAGCCGATCACTGGAAGACTGAAGCCTATCCCTTCGGAAGCGAGATGCCTTGGGATTCCACCGGGCAGGAAGAGGTCTACGCTTGGAGCAAATATTTCGGATATACCGACAAGGCAGAAGTCACGATCAACGCGATCATTGGATATATGCCAACTGTTCCGCATTGGGGATACAACGGCAGCGCGCGGCGTTACTGGGATTTTCTGTATGCCGCGAAGTACAGCCGCATCGAGCGCCAGCTTCATCACTATGGCTCCGGAATCAACGCAATTCCAATGCTCGCGGAATACCGTGCGCATCCCGATGATTTTCACCTGTTGCGCGCTGGCTATGGCGGCGTGATGGGCGCCCTGACGAACATTGATCAGCAAGGCTTCGACTCGCCCGCGTTTCATTCATTTCCAGACATGCTTCGCTTCGATCCTCTCTCCGGGGACAATGGGACGAACTTCTTCGGACATGCCTGGAATGCCGCGACATACGTGGTGAGCCACCCGGATTTCGGATGGATCTGTTTCGGTGGGAATGTTTCTGTTTCCGGAGATGAGGTAACGGTCGAACCCAAAGATGCTTCGCGGACTCGCGTCTATCTCGCCCCGGTTGGCCTCTGGCTCACTTTGGACTCCGGACAATTCGAGCGTCTCATTTGGAATGGAAAAACAGGCTCATTGCGGATCGCCCTCGCGCCGATGAACCAGTTTACGACACAAGCCCGGCTCCGAATCGATCAACCGGCCCATCTTGGCGGAATCGGTGAGTTTCATCCGGCCCCAACATCGGTGAAGGAGCGTGGCGTATATAGTGTGGCGCTCTCGGCTTCCGAAACCTGGGTGGAGCTGACGCAATGAGAATGCACTTGTCGTAGCACACGGTCAGATTGCTGCCCGCTGCCTGGACAAGCTCGGCACATCGCCGGGCGGCTGCTCAGCTACTTCGGTTCCGTGATCCTCAGTGTTCGATTTTCCTCAATCCCGGTCGTCAAAATCTGCTTACCGCCCGATGGCCAATCGACTTCTATTCGGTCAATCTTGGCAAACTCTCCGAGACCGAAGTAAAGCGGCAGAACACTCTGAGCCAGATAGCCAGACTTGCCATCGTTGTACTTGGTGTAAGTTTGCCCGCCAGCGCGCACACGTACAGTTGCGCCGAGCCCGTTACGATTTGAACTCGTGCCCTCAAGTATGACTTTCAGCCAGTGAAGTTTCTTACGCTGCGCGAGATTGCTGACCAGCACCTGCGGCTCGGAATTGAAGTCGTTGGTCACGATGTCGAGGTCTCCGTCGTTATCCAAATCGAATATGACGGAAGAGCGGCTGGAGCGCGGCGCCATGACGATCGATTTGCCGCTCTGGCCGACGCAGACTTTGCTATCCAGTTTTTCCTGTGCAGCTCGCTCTTGCGGGTCAGAACAGTCGATTTCGAACCACGGTGTGTAGAGGCTCTTGCGCGGCTCGATCCCGAGCACAAACTCGGCATCGTCAAACTGTTTTCCGCGATCGTTCAATAAGAGTGAATTAATGCCGTAGCGGTAGGGATAACTCATGCCGGACGCGATGAAGATGTCATCCCATCCGTCCGCGTTAAGGTCTCCCACGCTCGGTCCCCACGGCCAGTACGTTTCTGCTCCTAGACGGTCGGAAACTTCTTCAAACTTCCCGTTGCCGAGATTGTGATAGAGGGCATTTCCCCAGATGTAGTCAGACTTAGTTCCTTGAATATAAGAATCGGTCCAAGTGATGTTGGACTTCTTCTTCTCGTTTTCAGGGCCCGGTTCATCGCTCATGTCAGAGTGCATGTCAACGATGAAGAGATCCATAAGCCCGTCATTGTCGTAATCGAAAAACTTGATTCCCATGGCGCCCCACGGAGTTCTTGGGAAATACTGGTGCGTTTTCTCAACAAACTTCTTGCCACCCTGGTTTTCGTAGTAGTGGCTATGTCCTTGCATGTTGAGGAAGAAGATGTCGGGCCAGCCATCGCCATCAAGGTCGCTGAAGGAGGCGTCACCGCACCAACCGTGTGGGCTCAACCCGACTTCTGCGGTCACGTCTTTGAAACGGTTGTGGCCCAGATTTTTGTAGAGGACGGGATATTCAAAACGATCCAGGTGAAGATGTCCGTCAAAGGCATTGGGTATCCCGACGTACTCGCCGTTCGGTCCCTTCTCGTCGTAGGTATACTTCCCGACATTGCAGACCAGCAGGTCGACCAGGCCGTCGTTGTCATAGTCAAAAAAGAATGCTCCTGAAGAGTGAGCAATAAGACTTAGGCCTACTTCCTGGGTGATATCTTTGAAATGTCCTCGGCCGTCGTTCTCGAACAATGCATTTCCGCCGCGAACTGTTGTGACGAAGAGATCCTGGTCGCCGTCGTTGTCGATATCGGCGAAGGCCGCTGCCACCTTGATGCGGCCAGCCAGTGCGACGCCTGCTTCCTGGGTGATGTTCTTAAACTTCCCGCCGCCGAGGTTTTTCCAGAGTTCATTTCCCCCAACTTGATTCACAAAGTAGATGTCGTACAGGCCATCGCCGTCGACATCCGCAACCGCGACAGCACTGCCATGATCGTAGTGGCCCATCCGCATGTGTTTGGTGACGTCGTCAACGGCATGATCGGTGAATGTGATCCCGCTTTCCTTCAACTTGTCGGAGAATTGAAATTGGTAAAACACCCTGAACTGCTTGGCGGCTTCCATCTGGGCTTTTTTCCGGCCCGGAAGAGAATCCTTGCCCATGTCGTCTTCTGGATAGCGGGGTCGACTTCCGGAATCGGTGGCGACCACGGCCAGGACGAGGATCACGACCGGGAGCAACCTCTTGGCAAGACTGAGCAAACGATTTCCCCTCGAGCGCATGTCGATCTCCTGGCAGGAGATTGTACTGTAGCCCATTTGCAGCCCAAATGAGAAAATTGGCTTGAAAGCGATGGCGCGGATGCATGAAGATAGCAGTCCAGCGGCGATGCGGTGTCTCGATACGGGGAAACATTGTCCTGAGCTCCAGCGTCGAGTGAAGAGAGCGATAATGTCGGGTATGCGTTTCCCCGCTTGGCTTGTGGTTCTTGTTGCGACCTTTGCCATTTGCTCCGCCGTCGCCGCTCAGACTGCGGCGGACCGAGTCGGGTCCATTACGTCTGCGTTGCGGACGGGGCAATTCGACAAGGCCCTGCAATTGTTGCAACCCGAGCTGCAACGGAGTCCCAAGAACCCGCAATTGTGGACCTTCCGCGGCATTGCCTTTTCCGGCAAAGGGGATAAGCAGGAGGCGCTCAACGCGTTTCGCCACGCGCTGGAGAATTCGCCGGATTATCTACCGGCGCTGGAAGGGGCTGCGCAGATCGAGTACGAGAACGGAGGGGCAGACGCTGCTGCACTGTTGCAACGAATCCTCCATTTACATCCGAACGATCCGACCAGCCACGCCATGTTGGCTGTATTGGCGTACCGCCGCGGAGACTGTGCCGGCGCCGTGCCTCACTTTGAGCAAAGCGGTTCACTGGCGGAATCTCAACCGGGAGCACTGCAGGAGTTCGGCGATTGCCTGGTGCGGCTGAAGGAGACCGAGAAGGCAATTCTGGTCTTTCGTCGGGCGCTGGCGCAGTCGAACTCGGATGCCGGTCTACGCTGTCAGCTCGCGTCAGTCCAGCTCATGGCGCAGCATTCCAAAGATGCTATCGCCACGTTGCAGCCCTTGCTGCAAGAAAACGGTACCGATCCTAATGTCCTCGATCTAGCGGCCTCCGCCTACGAGGCGGACGGAAATACTCCAAAGGCGGTCCGCCTTCTCCGGGAAGCAATTGTGGCGGATCCCCACAACGTAAATCTCTACCTCGATTTCGCTGACATTTCTCTCGACCATCAGTCGTTTCTGGTCGGGGTGGATATGATCAATGCTGGACTTAGTGCGGAACCGAAGGCGGCGGCATTGTATGTGGCGCGCGGCGTGCTTTACGTGCAGTTGGCTCAATATGACAAAGCTGAAGCTGATTTCGAGAAGGCCGACGAACTGGATCCCCGGCAGTCCCTGGGTTCGGCTGCGGAGGGATTGGCCGCCGTGCAGAAAAACGATCCCGAGCGTGCGCTGGCCACAGTACGAGCAAAACTGGTCAAAAAGCCCAACGACCCAATCCTGCTTTATTTGCAAGCTGACATCTTGACACAACGTGGCTCCGACCCGGGAAGTTTGGAATTTCGCGAAGCCATGGAGGCCGCAAAAAAAGCCATCGCACTCCGCCCTTCGTTAGCCGCGGCTCATGACGTGCTCGCCAAGCTCTACCTGCAGGCGGGACAGAATGAAGCGGCAATCGTGCAGTGCCGCAAGGCTTTGAGCAGCGATCCCAAGGACCAAACGGCCCTGTATCACTTGATCCAGGCGCTGCGCAAGAGTGGGCGAACGAAGGACATTCCGGAGTTGTTGAAACGGTTGGCCGACCTCCGGATCGAAAGCACCAAGGAAGAAGCCGAACACAATCGTTACAAGTTAGTCGAAGACAAAAACCCCGTCCATGGAGAAACAACGCCTTGACCGTTAGCCGCCGCGATTTTGTGCGACTCTCTCTTGGTTCTGCGGCCTTCATGGCGGCACGACAACTCCCAGCCCAGGGAGTAGCTGCTCACACCGTCAAACCGCTGCCCCGGCCTGCGCCATCCGGGCGTCCCTTCTATGCGCACTTCGTCGATGTCGCGGCAACTGCGGGGCTGCACGCGCCCGTGATATACGGTGGGGTCGAAAGCAAGAAGTACATTCTGGAAGCCACCGGTTGTGGATGCGCCTTCATCGACTACGACAACGACGGCTGGGTGGATGTTTTCTTGTTGTCGGGCACGCGTTTGGACGGAGATCCGCCCGGCGCAACGAATCGCCTCTACAAAAACAACCGCGACGGAACTTTTACAGATGTGACGGAGAAGGCTGGCCTGAAGGCGGTGGGTTGGGCCTCTGGCGTCTGTATTGGAGACTACAACAACGATGGATTCGAGGACATTTTCTGCACGTATTTTGGGCAGAATCGTCTCTATCGCAACAACGGGGATGGGACGTTTACCGATTCGACCAAGGCCGCCGGTCTCTGGAACGAACAACCACGCTGGGGCGCGGGCTGCAGTTTCCTCGACTACAACCGGGATGGACATCTTGATTTGTTTGTTTCCAATTACGTGCGTTTCTCTTTCGAGCATGCACCGGTGCCAGGCGAGAACGTGAATTGCAATTGGAAGGGTGTCCCCGTGGAGTGCGGGCCGCGAGGTTTGCCCACTGGTAAACATTCGCTTTACCGCAACAATGGTGACGGTACGTTCACGGATGTGAGCCAGGAGGCCGGGATCGCGAGTGCAGCCGGTTGTTACGGAATGACCGTGGTCGCCGCGGATCTCGATGAGGATGGCTGGCCGGACATTTTTGTCGCCTGCGATTCCACCCCGAGTTTGCTGTTCATGAACAACCATAACGGAACGTTTCGTGAAGAGGGGGTCCTGCGCGGGGTAGCGCTCAGCGATGACGGCTTGGAGCAGGCGGGAATGGGCGTGGGCGTGGGCGATTACGATCTGGACGGCCACTTGGATCTGTTCAAGACCCACTTCGCCGAGGATGCGAATGGCCTTTATCACAATGACGGCAAGGGGAATTTCGACGATTTGACGCGGTCCTCACGGGTTGCCGTGGATACTCGCTACATCTGTTGGGGGGCCGGTATGGTCGATCTCGACAATGACGGCTATCCGGATCTTTTCGTGAGCACCGGCAACGTGTATCCCGAAGTTGAGCGCAAGTTGCCGCAATATGCCAACAAGACACCGCGCACGGTGTTTCGAAACTTGGGCAATCGTACCTTCGAAGAATTGAGCCAAGAGGCTGGTCCTGGGGTGACCGACGCACACTGCAGTCGAGGTTGCGCATTCGGAGATTTCGACAACGACGGGGATATCGATGTTCTGATTGTCAACATGAACGAACCGCCTTCGTTGCTGCGAAATGATATGAAGGCAAAACGGAACTGGATCAAAGTCAAACTCGAGGGAGTCAAGTCCAACCGCAGTGCCATTGGAGCGCGCGTGCTGGCCCGGTATGGTGGCAAGGCTCAGGCGCAAGCCGTGCTCAGCCAGTCGAGCTTTTACTCCTGTAACGATTCCCGGCTGCATTTTGGCCTGGGTGGATTTAACTCGGTCGACCTCGATATCTACTGGCCGAATGGTCTGCATGAACAGTACAAAAAGATTTCCGCGAATCAACTCATCACGCTGCGGGAAGGTTCAGGAATTGTGAGCAACAAAGGTTGGGGCCGTTCCTAGATCTTATTCTCGAAGCTCGGCAATATGCAGGGAAGCTCGAGTACACAGTGAAGCCCTGTGAAGTTTCTTTCCAGAAAGCGTCCACACCCAGAAAGTTCTTGACAGTATCAGGCCGTAGTATTTATACATTACCTCCTGTGGAGTAAACGTTTTCTCGGGTCACCCTAAAAACCTTCGACTTGCGCAAGAAAGACTTGTGGAGGGAATCCATGCCACGAAGCATGATGTCTCGCTATTCGATCTGGTTGTTCTCCATCATCGTGATCATCACGGGTGCGGCCTTTGCACAATTCACAGCCAGCATCCAGGGAGAAGTCAAAGATCAGAGCGGAGCGGGAGTTGCCAAGGCTAGCGTCCAAATCGTCAACACTGCGACCGGAGCTACCGCGGTTGCGACGAGCGACGATGCGGGCAATTATCGTTTCGTCAGTCTGGCCCCGGGTCGGTACAAAATTACCGTCCAAGCTGCTGGCTTCGCGAAATCGGAGGCCGACGTCACTCTGCTCACGGAACAGAATCTGAACGTGCCGATAGCTCTCAGGGTCGGTTCAGTCAGCGAGTCGGTGGTGGTTAGCACAGAGGCTCCGATGGTGGACACTGCGGATAGCCGCACTCAGCTGACCATCGAGAGTGGAGCAGTGGCGCAGCTGCCGATCATTGGCCGCAACCTCGTCACGCTGGTGACAATGGCGCCGGGTGTCTCCGGCTTGGGCACAAGCACGTCTGGAAGCCCCGCATCGGGCGTGGACAACTACTCTACGGAAGAGCAGGTTGACGCCAGCGCCAACGGCCAGGGCCAGAATAATAACCAATACGTGGTGGACGGGCTGGACGTGACCAGCGGTATTCGCCAGGGCGTCTTGAATTTAACCCCTCAGCCTGAAGCGATCCGGGAAACGAGTGTGCAGGTCAACACATTCTCGAGCGAGTACAGCCGCGCCGCCGGACTGCAAACTATGTTTACCACCAAATCTGGAACTGACCGATTCCACGGCTCAGCGGCAGACTGGTTTAACTACCAGGGCATGTTTGCGAATCAGCACTTTGTAAGTTCGGCGGAAGGACCCTACAAGCCCTTCCATTCCAACAATATGGATTTCGCCATCGGCGGTCCGGTGATTCCGCACCATAATTTCTTCTTCTTTTTCTCGGTGGAGCCGCTGCGTTCATCGTCGAGCGCGGGGGGATCGGTGACCTTCGCGGCGCCGGAGTTTATCAGCTTCGCCCAAGCGAATAATCCGGGAACGGTCGGAACTGGAGTTCTCACCAATTATCAGCCCGTCGGAGTGGCAGGAGTGGCTGTCTCGCAAACCGCATCGGATGTGCTTGGCAGTTCAGTTTGCGGAACGGCAGTCGTGGAGAACATTCCTTGCACAACGCCCATGATCGACACTGGTTCATTTGGCGCCACATCGATACGGAATGGCACGCAGTATTTTGCCCGTCTGGACAAGGGCTTCAAGAATGACAGAATCTATGCCAGCATCTTCCGCACTCTTCTTCTGACCGGTGCTCCGTCGCCCATGCCACAATTTTCCGCGTTGAATAACACGTGGCAAGTGGCCGGGCAGGCCAGTTGGACACACACCTTTTCGCCGAACACGCTGAATGACTTTACCGCCGGCCTGAGCAGGGTCGAGGGCGTGTTGGGCAGTGGGGCGAAAGATTACTCCGTTCCGTCGATATCGGTAAACGGGATCAACGTGGATTCCGGGCAAGCGTTCGGCGTGGGTTTCGCACAGGGAGATTTCATCCAGCACAACTACCATTGGCGCGACGTTCTCACGCATGTGAAAGGAGCCCACACCCTGAAATTCGGGTACGAAGGCTGGTATGGAGATGATGTTGAGCCCTTCCAGGGACCGTGGTCGCAACCGAAATTCTCATTCAGCAATCTGCTGACGCTGGCCCAGGATGCTCCCACAAACGAAAACGGAATTTATTACAACCCTGCAACCGGTACGCAACAGTTGTGGAGTTGGGACGCTGCTTCCAGAACCTTCGGACTTTTCGTGGAGGACACTTGGAAGGCCAGGAAGAACCTGACCCTTACCTTAGGCCTGCGCTACGACGATAGCGGTAACCCGTGGTCGAAAAGCCCGTCGACCGTGTTTGGAAACTTTTACCTCGGTACCGGTACCACAGAGCAAGAGCAAGTGACGAATGGCTATGCCAAGGCTACTCACAACGCCCTTCTGCACTCGGTCAACAACCTGTTTAGCCCTCGCATCGGTGTCGCATGGGATCCTACGGGGAATGGCGAATGGGTAGTACGAGGTGGTTTCGGCGTATATAACAACTGGCTGACCCAGGCGAATGTGCAGGAAGAATTCCGAGGTAGTCCGCCAGGAGAGGTGGCGCCGACCTTTGTTGCGGGTGGGACGGTTTCCGCTCAGGCTCCAATCTTTGTGCTTGGGACCGGCAGCAAGCCTCCTTTCGGATTCACGTTTCCGACTTTCGGGCCAGGAACAGGCCCAACGCCGCAACAGGGAGGTGGCCTTAACGCGCAGGGTGGGGTAGTCGGTGCCAGCTTCGCGATCGGCGGAATCAACCCGCTCTTGAAGTCGCCGAAGTCGGACATATGGTCCCTCACTTTAGAGCGGAAGCTGGGAAACAACTTTTCAGCCAGTGTTGGCTATAACGGATCTCACTCCTACAACATCGTCGGAAACGGAAACTCGATCGGGAATGTTTCCTACGGAGTCGATATCAACACCTTCCCGGGCGATCTGATCAACCAGATGAACACCAGTGCGACGCCGGTCGTTCCTAGCCCGACCCGTCTCAATAAGAGCTTCGGAGCAATTACATATGCCGACAACGACCGCTATGGTAACTACGAAGCTCTGATCTTTGATGTAAGAGGGCACTTCTCGCGTGGGTACATGGATGTTTCTTACACCCGTTCCCGTTCCAAAGACGACGCTCTCTACTATCCCAATTCTGCGGGGCTGAATCCTCAGCCGTACTACGGTCCATCCATCTTTGACGCGCCCAACCGCTTCTCCTTCAGCTTCAACTATTCGGTGAAAGGATTGAATGGTGGAAGAGGGGCTGTAGGCTATCTGACCGGCGGCTGGGGAATCAGCGGAACGAGCATCGTGCAGTCTGGTTATCCAATAACCGCGAACAATACCAATGGCTTTCTGGCGGTGTGCCAATCAGGGGCCCTCAGCAACGTCACCGGATGCTCGGCATCCGATCCAGCCGTCGCTTACCAGGCCGGCAGCGGAAACTACAATGCCGATGGGGAAACTGCCGCCTCCTATCCAGACGTGGCTAGTTACCATCAGTTAACCTCGAATGGCACCTGGCTGACAGGGGCAATTCCCAAGAGCGACTTCGCGGTTCCTACTTTTGGTCAAAACGGAAACGAGAAGGCTATGCTGTTCCGCGGGCCAAACTTTATCGAGACGAACATCAACTTCTACAAGGACACTTCCATTACAGAAAGAGTCAATTTTCAATTCCGGTTTGAAATCTTTAATCTGTTCAACCGGGCAAACTATGCATGGAACGGCACCAACGGAGTCGATGTGAATTTCCCAGACGGAAATTTCGGCCAAGCCACGGCATCGCACGAGCCGAGGTTCTGGCAATTGGGAGGAAAGATTTCGTTCTGATGCATCGGGAGACGACCTCAGAGCCGGTCTGCTTCGTTCGAAGCGGCCGGCTCTTTCTTTCTCTGGAAGGCATCAGGATGTCCTCGACGTGGCCGAAGCACCGGTTCCTGACGTATAAGAGCAGGGATGAGGTGTGGCAGGACCAATGATGAGAGTGATACATCCCTTCCCCAGGACTTACATCATTCTCATTTGCATCCTCCTTCTAGGCCGTGCATTTGCGCAAACGGCGGTGGATCAAATCGGTCTGATCACGTCGGCATTGCAGAACCATGACTTTGCCAAGGCTCTCGTACTGCTTCGCCCGGCGTTGCAGCGGTCGCCCAGGAACGCACAGTTATGGACGATGCAAGGCGTGGCCCGTGCCGGAGAATCACACAAGAAAGAGGCCGTTGATTCGTTCCGCAGAGCGCTGACGATCTCTCCCGACTATCTCCCAGCGTTGGAGGGAGTAATCCAGATCGAGTATGAGAGCGGGAGCAAGGAGGCCATTCCGCTCTTACAGCATGTCCTTCGCTTGCGCCCCGCTGATCGAACCAGTCATGGCATGTTGGCCGTGCTGGAGTACCAACAGGAGAACTGCGCCGCGGCAGTGGTTCATTTTGAAAAAGCCCGGGCACTGTTTGACACTCAGCCCAGTGCGCTGCATGCATACGCAGCCTGTCTGGTGAAGCTGAGGCAATTCGATAAAGCCGCCGAGGTCTCCCGCCGCACTCTGGCTCTTACCCCACAGGACGGGCGAGAGCGGCACCTGCTGGCTGCGCTCCAGTTGATGGCTCACCAGCCGCAAGACGCGCTTTCTACACTGCAACCGATGCTGCAGGGAAACAATCCGGATGTCGAGAGCCTGGAACTGGCGGCCACCGCACATGAGGACTTGAATGACACGCCACCGGCGGTTGCTGCTCTCCGCCAGGCGATTCTGCTCGACCCACAGAACGTCAATCTTTACGTGGATTTTGCAAACCTGAGTTCAGCCCATGAGTCGTTTCAAGTCGGGATTGACGTGGTGAGCGACGGTATCGCCCAGTCGCCAAAAGCGGCCCCGCTCTTCTTGGCGCGCGGTGTTCTGTACGTTCAATTGGCCGAGTACGACAAAGCGGAGGCCGACTTTGAAGCGGCCCACGGATTGGATCCCCACCAGTCGCTAAGCTCTGCCGCCCAGGGACTACTGGCAGAGCAGGAGAATAATCTGGATGGTGCGCTGTCGACGGTGCAAACAAGACTGGCACAAAAGCCAAAGGACGCTGTTCTTCTCTACCTGCAGGCAGATTTTCTGTCGCAAAAGGGCGTAGAACCCGGCACTCCAGAATTTCAGTTGGCCATGCGCTCAGCTCGGCAAGCTGTTTCCTTACGACCAAGCCTGAGCGGGGCTCGAACCGTGCTGGGGAAACTCGATTTGCAAGCCGGTCGCTACCAAGATGCCGTCGAGCAGTGCCGCAAGGCTCTGGCTCAAGACCCGAAAGACCAAACTGCCTTGTACCACCTGATCCAGGCACTGCGGAAAACGGGGGACAGTGCTGAGATCCCGGATCTACTAAAACGTCTTGCGCAACTTCGCAAGCAGACTGCTCACGAAGAAAGCCAGCGCTACCAGTACAAATTAGTGGAAGAAGACACCCAATCCAAGTAGCGGGTCCTCCGCAGGACTGGATCTCCCAACGTGTCAGGCCTTCAGCAATACGTACGTACTGTAACTATCCTTGTCGATGTTCATAAACGGACGCATTGTCACGCTGCTTCCGTCGGCTGCAGTTGCGAGCCAATCTCCGGTGACATTGTTTGTGGGCTTAGCTTGCAGCAATGCGTTGCGATCGAAGCTCGGCTGCGATTTGGCTATAGCGAATAACACCAGCGGGCCTTGGACCAACGCCACAAACTTCGGATGATTTTCATCCACGGTTTCCAGCCGAACTGGCATGGGGAGTTCGAGTTCGACGCGATCGCCGTCTTTCCAGTTGCGCCGGAGGGCGGCAAAGGTGCCTGGCTGCACTGGATCGGAAACCCGGTTGCCATTGATGGAAAGGATCGGATCCGGCGCAGCCCAGCCGGGAATGCGGACATAGAGCGTAAAGTCCTTGGGCTGGGAAGCTGACACTTGGATCTGGATCTTGTTATCGAACGGATACTTGGTTTCCTGCTTCAGTCCGTATCGTCCGCCAGCATCACTCCATCGCACCTTGGAAGGAGTGAAGAGATTTACGTACACACCATCGGGGGAGCGCAGATACGCGCTGATGTGGTAATCGGCCGCGAGTTGGGGGAAGGTTCCGGAACAGCATGGCCATTTTTGCCCATACCAGACTTTCTTGCCGGTTGCGGCATAGTCCGAATAGTAGAACGAAGTGCCGTCCGCCTGAATCGGCCAAGCTCCGAGGATTGTGTTGTACAGTACGCGTTCCATGCTATCGCCGTATCGCGAATCCTTGGTGACACGCAGCAAATAGCGCGTGATCTTGAAATGGCCATACGCCCCGCATGGTGTCTCAAAGCTGGCGTGAGTGAGCGCGAGACTGTCGCCCAGTTGACCTGTTCCCGGTTCGCCAAATGATTCATTTGGTCCCCAGCCGCCCGTCGCGAAGCTTTGAGTCGCCTGCAGCATCTCGAACCCGTTCTTGGCAGCCCGCAGATGCTTTTCGCTTCCCAGTGTGATATAGGCCTGCATCGCGGAGCTGAAGGCATTCACGTGGCTGTATGCGTGTTCGAAGGGCAGGACGTTGTTACCTTCGGAAAGAGGATTGAAGTAGGTGTCATCTTCAAGATATTTCTTCGCCATGTCGCGGTAAAAGGTGTTGCCGCTGCGTTGATATGCAAGAAAAAGATTTTCGGGCAAAGTGTACGTCTCGTCCCAGGTAAACGATGTGTCTTTGTGCGGCCGGGAGCGTTGTTCTTGCCGTGAAAGGGCCTTTTCGGGCAGATAGGCGCCGATCGCATGGGTCAGCTTCTCATGAACATCCATTGCCATCGGATCGCGGGCGTACTCGTGCGCATCAATCAGCCCGCAGGAGAGCTTGTCGTAGGTGTAGGCCGTTAGCCGATAACCAATAAAGAACTTGGCTTTGGGATCGAGCGTTTCGCTGTAGCCTTTCACCAGGCGATTGATTTTCGCCCGGGTAGGTTCTGATCCCGTGACCGCGTACGCCCGTGCAAGTCCAGAAAGATATTGTCCAAAGCTATGGCCCGCAATGAAGCCATGAAAGTCATTTTGCTCCAGGCTGAAGCCGTTGAGGTCGTACCAGCCTCCCATGTCTTCCCCTGGCGCGGGCAAGCCGGCAACCTGTCGGTAGACCTTGAGCATCCTGTCATCGTCGAGGTTCAGGAAGCGGGCATGGTTCTCTTCGAACTGCCGTTTCATGGGGCCCTCGAGCAGTTCCACGTCCGAATAGGCAAACGTCGTGAGCGGAGTGTGAACTGCAGCGGCCCCTTTGTCCGCAGCGGCCCAGGCAGGAAGCACGCTCGTCGCGTATGTAGCTGCGGTGGTAACTGTGGCGGCTTTGAGAAAGATTCTGCGGCTGACGCGGGCATGCATGCGGGGGGTCTCCTGGGCGCGAAGCAATGATAATAGCAAACGTTTACTAAGTCAGCTTCGCCCTGCTCTGGAGGTTTGTCAACGGCTTTTCTGGGTCACCGTGGGGGAAGCCTCTTGTTTCAGTTCGTTCTCGATTTCCGACATCTCACTCGGCAGTAACCGGAACTCCGCCGCTCCGATGATTCCAGAAACCTGTTTCGCACTCCGGAACCCGACAATCGCGCCTGTCACTGCGGGGTTGTTCAGCGTCCAGGCAATGGACACTTCACCCGGCGTGCGCTTGTGGCGGTTCCCAATATCGCGAAGGCGCTCTACCACTCTCAGATTCCGAGACAACAGCGGTTCCTGAAAGTTAGGGAGATTTCTGCGCCAGTCCTCTGCGGCAAAGCAGGTGACTCGCTCGCGTGTCATGGCTCCAGTCAGCAGGCCGGCGGACATTGGAGAATAAACAATGACTCCGATTCCTTTCTGTGAAGTGTAGGGCAGGATCTCTTTCTCGATCTTGCGAGTGACAATCGAATATGGCGGTTGCAGCGACGTGATGGGAGCTATGGCTCGTGCCCGCTCCATCTGGGAGACGCTGAAGTTCGAAACCCCGATATAGCGGACTTTACCTTCTTGTTGGAGTCGAGCCAACTCACTCCAACCTTCCTCGATGTCCTCATCGGGCTCGGGCCAATGGATCTGATAGAGGTCGATGATATCGGTCTGCAGGCGGCGCAGGCTGTCTTCGCATTCACGCCGGATCGACTGAGCCTTGAGACACCCGCCAATTGTTCCCTTAACGTCCCACACGCGTTCACACTTGGTGAAGACATACGGCCGCGTGCGGCCTCTCAGTGCTCGCGCCACTACTTCTTCCGAATGGCCGAGGCCATAGAGTGCGGCCGTATCAATCCAGTTGAGGCCGTAGTCTAAAGCGGCGTGAATGGCCGGGATGGAGTCGCTCTCATTTTGCGGCCCCATGCTCCCGTTCCAGCCACCGCCACCAATGGCCCAGGCGCCAATTCCGATAGGGGTGACGTGCAGGTCGCTGTTTCCAAGTTGTCGGGTCTCCATTGCGGATTCCACCTCACGATACAGAGTAGGAAGAATACACCAACTGTGAAATCGCTTGCTCAAGTGAACAAAAACTTCTTGACAGCGGCTCGTGGACAAGGCTATAAGCTCTCTCCATTAGCTGAGAAAGCGTTTACTCAGACTCACCGCGTCGTGGGGGGAATACAGTGACAAACTTGGAGTCTCGTCGTGCTCTGTGCCTGTCGTCCCTGCTGATTCTGTTCTTTAGCGGCCTCCCCTGTTTTGCCCAATACAGCGGCAACATTCAGGGTGTCGTCTCCGATCCGGCTGGCGCCGCGATCAATGGGGCTTCCGTTGAATTGCACAACGTCGATACCGGAGTCACGTCCATAATCATGACGGCTGATTCTGGTAACTATCGCTTCAGCAGCCTTCCTCCGGGCAACTATGTGGTCATCGCCGAAGCCAAAGGTTTCAGAAAGACGGAAGCCCGTTTCACACTCAGCACCTCGGAAACGAAGGGCGTCAATCTGGCGCTACCGTTAGCCTCTACACAACAGACCATCGTTGTTGAAGTCACGCCTCCGACGGTCGATACCGACGACAGTCGCCTGGAGACGACCCTGTCTTCCAATACGGTTCGAGATCTTCCGGAGGCGAATCGCAATCTCTGGGATGTTTTGGCAGTGGCGCCCGGTGTTGTGGGAACCGGCACACGTGGAACCGGAGAGTCACCGGGCGGTTTCGCCGATAACTTCGGAACCCAAACGCCGCAGATCAGCGCCAATGGTCGCAGCTATACCGGGAACCTGGTGATGGTCGACGGTCTGAATGTGACCAGCCCGATTCAGAACGGCAACATCATCCTCGCGCCGATCCCCGATGCAGTGCAGGAAGCCACGCTGCAAACTAACTCTTGGGACGGGGAAAATAATCTGGGCAGCTCAATCCTGATTCAGGTGACCACAAAATCAGGAACCAACAAGTTTCACGGCAGCGGCAGCCTGTTCTTTACGAATCAAGACTTCCAGGCCACTCCAGATTTCGTGACAGCGAATGCGTTTACTCCCTTTGCCCGCAAGGACCTGGTCGGCACATTGGGCGGGCCCATCCGTAAGAACAAGACATTCTTCTTTGCTGACTTTGAAAAACTGTGGGCGACCACTTCGGCGGCGGCCAACACCGGCACGCAGACGTTTGAGGATCCCGCCTTTGTTCAGTGGGCGCAGGCTAATTTCGCGAACACGGTTGGAACCCAAGTGCTTACGGGATGGCCGGCCAGCCGTCTCGTGCCCAACGGAACGGTGGATACCGCGCAGACCGTGTTCGGCGCAGCTAACTGCGGGGCGGGATCAGCCACGGGTATTCCTTGCACGCTCAACGTTCGTGACTATGGCAACTTCGCCGCCAGTCCTTTCTACAACGCCCTGCAGTACAATTTTCGACTTGATCAGTATTTCACGCAGAATAACCGGCTCTATCTGAGCTATTACAATGACTCCTTTGATCAGCAGCAGCCCTCCCCGAGGGCCGGTTTGCAGGCGCTGGACATCATGAGGAATCGGTATGGCCAGATTGATTTTACCCATACGTTCAATTCCAATCTCGTCTGGGAATCCAGCTTTGGGTTCGCCAGTGTTGGCGGCGCTAATGGGCAGGATGCCAACCTTAAAGTGCCGGCGATCGGGGTCACAGGCATCAGCGAGGGCTTCCAGGTCGGCGGCGGATGGGGACCCGGAGAATACCGCGGTCCTATGTACAACTGGCGCTCCGTTCTGAGTTGGATCCACGGCAAGCACACTTGGAAGTTTGGTTACGACGGAGCCAAAGGGATCGAACACGGCGACTTCACTCCGACCAACGTTCGCCCCAGCTTCAGCTTCAATTCGCTGCTGGATCTGGTGCAAGACAACCCGGTTAGCGAATCCGTAGGAGCCTACAACCCACTGACCGGCCAGCCAGGTCTGGTGGTGTTCGGCGGGCAGACCAACCCGTTCGGGTTTTTTGTGCAGGACGACTGGAAAGTAAAGTCGAATCTGTCGCTGACGCTGTCATTGCGCTGGGACGATTTTACCAACCACATACCATGGGGAAACAGCGGTTTCCAGTTTAGTGCTTTGCACTTGGGGACGGCGGGCAACTTTAACGAGCAAGTTCAGTACGCCACCGTGGGCACCGTCTCAGCGGTATTTGCCAATCCCATGAAGAATCTCATCAGCCCCCGGATTGGTTTCGCGTGGGATCCAACCAAGAGGGGCAATTGGGCGGTACGAGGCGGCATTGGCGTCTACCACGATTGGGTCGTGCTCGGGCAGACTGTCGACCAGACCCGGCTCAACCCTCCGGGCATTGTCAGTCCGACATTCCTCACGGGGGGGACGGGGATTCAGCCTATTTTTGCGCTTGCACCTTCTGGCACATATCCCTTCAACTTCCCGCTGCCGGCGATTCCTGCCGGATCACTGAATGCCGCTGGCGGCCTTACGGGTGTCCAGTCTGGAGTGACTTCGCTCGATCGGAACATGAAGACTCCTTTGGCAGTGAACTATGTCATTGGTGTGGAGCATCAGCTGCCATGGAGGCTGGTAGCAGGGGCAAATTACTCCGGTGCCCGCAGCTACAACGGGCTCAACGGTACGGACGTGAATCGGTATGCAGGCGGTGCGGTGGTCAGTGGTGGTGGGGTAACCCTCAACCGGCTAAACCCGAACTTCGGCGCCATCAACTACGTCTACAATCCCAATCAAGCAACCTACAACGCCATGATTCTCTTCTTCAGGGGAAAGGCGGGATCGCGGGGCAGCTTCCAAGGCTCCTACACGCTTTCGCACGCCAAGGACTATCCCGAGGCGGGCACGCGGTTTGACCAGGACGGTGGTTTAAGCATTCCGGATCAGAATGCCTATTTCCACTACTATGGGGACGCGAATTATGACGTACGACAGCGCTTCTCGTTCTCAGGTTCGTACACCATCCCCGGTTTCGCAAGCGGAGTGGCGAAAGTCGTCACTTCGGGCTGGGAGATATCCAGCATCATAGCCCTCCAGACCGGCACTCCCTTCTGGGTGTTCAATACGGCGTCCGCAACGGGAGGAGGGGACTATAACCTCGACGGCAACAACTGGGATGTGCCCAACGCTCCTTCCCAAAACTTCGCCGGATCACACAGCCGGTCATCGTATATAAACGGTCTGTTCACCGCTGCGGATTTCCCCGTTCCGGCTGCCGGTACAGAGGGGAACTTGCCACGTAACATCTACCGCAGCCCTGGGATGTTCCAGGTGGATGCCTCTTTGCAGAAGAATAATCACATTCCCTGGATTGGGGAGGCGGGCAACCTGCAGTTCCGCTTTGATTTCATCAACCTGCTCAATCACGGGAACCTCGGTCCGGTGGATGCAAATATGGCCGATGGGACCTTCGGCAAGTCTACGAACACACTCCCGGCGAGATCCTTGCAGTTGGGGGTCCGGGTGTCATTCTAGTTGCTCTTGAGTGTGATGTCCTATGGCGAGCCGGAAGGGTGAACTTCGGCTCGCTATTCTTTCTGCCAACTGTTCGCGGTAGCTTCGACGCCAGACCACTGGGTCAATGATGCGGAGATACCTGTAGACTGACGCAGAGGTCAGAGTCGCGGCTGGGGCGTGAGTCTGACTAGACCCCACTTTTGGCGAGGAGCACATGAAAGAGTTCTCTGGCGCGAGACGGAAGTTTCTGAAACAGGCGTGTAACGCGGGAATCGCAGGTTCCGCGACCACGCTTTTCGGGCGATCTTTGTTTGGAGCCAGCATCTCTGGTCAGTCCACTTCCTCCCCCGCGAGCCCCGCCCTGGTCTACGTCGATTCCAGACGAACCATCGCGCCACTGGACCGCAAGCTGTTCGGCTCTTTCCTGGAGCACTTGGGGCGAGCCATCTATGAGGGCGTCTACGATCCCGGGTCGAAGCTCTCCGATGCCAACGGGTTTCGGAAGGACGTGCTCACCGAGATCCGCCAATTGGGAGTCCCGATTATTCGCTATCCCGGGGGGAACTTTGTCTCTGGCTACAACTGGCTCGATGGCGTCGGTCCGAAAAAGGACCGGCCGCGGGTGCTGGATAAGGCATGGGACACCCTCGAATCAAACCAGTTCGGAACCGACGAGTTCATGGCGTGGTGTAAAGCGGCGGGCACGGAGCCGCTTATGGGGCTGAATCTGGGGACAGGGACGCCGGAGGAAGCGGCAGCGCTGGTCGAGTACTGCAATGTCGATAAGGGCACCAAATGGAGCGAACTCCGGCGTCAGCATGGCATTCCCGATGCGTACAGGGTGCAGCACTGGTGCTTGGGCAACGAAATGGACGGTCCGTGGCAGATCGGGCATATGTCAGCCACCGAGTATGGCCTAAAGGCCGCCGATGCCGCCCGGCAGATGCGATACGTGGATCCGTCGCTCAAGCTGATTGCTTGCGGCTCAAGCGGTCCCTTTATGCCGACGTATCTCGAATGGGATCGCGAGGTGTTGGAACAGTGCTACCAGTATGTGGACGGCCTCTCGCTTCACCGTTACTTCGGCAACAATGAACGGGACACCGGCGGCGATACTTCGAAATATCTCGCCATGAATCTGAGCATGGAACGCCAGATCGCGGAGACAATTGCGGTCTGCGATCTGGTCCGAGGTCACAAGCGATCTCCGAAGAAGCTGTGGTTGTCGTTTGATGAGTGGAACGTCTGGTATCGCACTACCACGGGAGATGCGGTGGACGGCCACCGGCAGGAATCTCCTCACTTACTGGAGGAAGTCTACAACCTGGAGGATGCGCTTGTTGTTGGAGGCCTCATTAACTCCTTACTGCGCAATGCCGATCGAGTAAAACTCGCCTGCCTGGCCCAGTTGGTAAACGTGATTGCCCCGATCATGACAGACGCGAATGGCATCCTGCAGCAGACCATCTACTACCCATACAGTTGGGCGCTGCAATTTGCCAGAGGCGTGGTACTGGACCTTCTGGTGCAGTCTTCGACTTATGAAGTCTCCGGTTTAGAGCAGGTTGGTCATGTGGATGTCGCAGGTTCATTGGATCGCACCGATGGCAAACTCTCCCTCTTTATTCTGAACCGCGATCTCTCGAAGGCTCGCGACGTGGAGGTGGTGTGGGAGGATACTGCCCCAGCCCGTGTGATTGCAGCATCTGTACTGACGGGCGATGATCTGAAGGCCTCAAATAGCTTTGCTGCGCCGAAACGAGTGGTGCCGCAATCGTTTGTGACGCCAGCCGTCGGCGGAGGCAAAACGAAGTTCGAGGTGCCGGCGCACTCCTACACGGTCATTCAATGGTCGCTTTAGAAACCGGGTGAAGAGATATGGTTGAGAAGGGAAATATTTCGCGTAGACAGTTCGTGACCACGGCGATTTCGGCCGCCACCGTATCGACGCTGCCCGCTCGTTCAGTTTTTGCTGCCGCCGGAGCTGGCGGGAAACCTGTGCCACAAGGTCCCGTCGCGCTGACCGACTCGCCCAGTTGGAAGGATCAGGGCGTCGAGAACCTCGCCAAATCGCCTCACGCCAAGCTGAGGGATATCCCTGTGCGCGCAGTGACCATCACCGGGGGCTTTTGGGGGCAGCGCCGCGAGATCAACGTGACCAAGAGCATCCCCACCATGCACGACTTGCTGGAAGCCAACGGACGCATGAATAACTTCCGCCGTCTTGTGGGCAAGAGTACCGCTGCGCAAATCGGTCCTGTGTTTTCCGATTCCGATGTTTACAAGTGGACCGAGGCAGTGGGATTCGTGCTGCAATCGGGGGATCGTCCCGAACTTCGCGCAAGCGCTGAAAAACTTATCGACGAGGTGGTTGCCGTTCAGGAGCCCAGCGGCTACCTGAACACTTACTATCAGGATGACCACAAGTCTTTGCGAATGCTCCCGCAGACCCAAACGACGGGGCACGAGCTGTACAACATCGGGCACATGCTCCAGGGCGCGATCGCTTATTACCGGGCGACCGGCGATCGTAAGTTACTCGACGCCGGCATTCGCTTCGTCGATGATTTCCTGATCCCGAATTATGGTCCCGCACCCAAGAAGCCGCTCGTTTCCGGCCATCCCGAGATTGAAATGGGACTAATCGAGCTCTACCGAATCACCGGTGACAAGCGACAACTGGACCTTGCCGGCTACATCCTGCAGGGAGACAAACGGATCGAACTGCCGGAGCGGAGGACCATTTACATGTTCAGCGGAACTCCGTTTACTGAGCGAACCAAGATGGAAGGGCACGCGGTTCGGGCGATGTACGCCTGTTGCGGCGCCACCGACTATTACATGGAAACCGGAGATCCCACGTACCTGCAAACACTGAACAAGCTCTGGACCGACACAACGACCACCAAGATGTATGTGACCGGTGGCGTTGGTTCCCGGTCCGATGGGGAAGCGTTTGGGGATGCCTACGAGTTACCGAATTTCCGCGCCTACGGCGAAAGCTGCGCTGCCATCGGAAACATGATGTGGAACTGGCGCATGCTGGCTGTCACGGGTGACGGAAAGTTTACCGAAGTCATAGAACGCGCTCTGTACAACGGGATCAACTCCGGAATGTCGCTCGATGGCACGCTCTACTGCTATCGCAATCCGCTGGCTTTCGATCCGTCCACGGGAGACAAAATTCGGAACCCCTGGTACGACGTGACTTGTTGTCCACCGAACCTCGAGCGCACATTCGGGTCGCTTCCGGGATATTTCTACAGCACCAGCACGGACGGAATTTACGTACATCTCTACGACAATTCGGAACTCAACTGGCATCTGGAGAACGGCGTTGGCCTCAAAGTCGTGCAGAAGACGAATTATCCGTGGGATGGCAACGTGGAGATCAAGGTGACGCCCGCCGAACCATCGGAGTTCACCTTTTATCTGCGGGTTCCCGGTTGGGCCGATCACGCGCAAGTCGCCGTGAATGCCAAGGGCCTGACGGGCGCGACACCGGGAACCTATCTTCCTATCCGGCGCCGCTGGTCGCCGGGCGACACCGTTCAGCTAAGAGTAGAAGTTATGCCCCAGGTCATTGAAGCAAATCCTCGCGTGGCAGATGATACTGGGCGGGTCGCGATCCAGCGTGGACCACTCATTTACTGTCTGGAGGAGATCGATCAACCCAGCGGCATCTCTCTCAGCGACGTTGCCGTTAATCCCGGACGCCAGCCCGCAGAACAATTTCAAACTGAATTCCGCAATGACTTGCTCGGCGGAATGGTAGTGCTTCATCATACGGGCGCGCTCTACGAGCGGGGAGCTTCCGAGAAGGCGCTCTATTCGCGCTATGGTAGGGAAGTGGCCACGCGAAAGATTCCGCTTACCTTTATTCCTTATTACGCGTGGGCCAACCGGCAAGCGACGTCAATGCAAGTGTGGAATCCGCTACTGCAGTCATAATTGGCGCTCGACACTCACCACGCGACGCGCAGAAGGGAGAGGCTTTGCCGAGGCAGCATGAATTGCAGCTGAACACTACCCTGCTTTATCTCTATCCATCTAGGTGAGTTCAGGAGTTGTAGCTGACCGGCACTCTCGAGGCGTTTGTACTCGCTCTCGGAAGGTGACTGCGGCGAACCCATCTCTTTCCACGCTGTCAAAGAATTGCTGTGGTTGGAGTCCACCCGGTAATGTTCGAGTAGAGCGCGTTTTGCATCGGTGGGCAAACCGGCTATTACCAGATTGATTGGCGCGGCAGGGAAGGGAACGTCGTCGTCGTGATAGTTCCAGACCAGGACTTCAACTTCGCGGTTCTTGCGAGTCGCGATGGCGTTGATGTCAGGCATCGCCCGGACCCCGGTGCGCACAACGTCCTCAGTTGCCAAGCCCCCTGAGCTGGTTACCTTCACGCGTTCATTGCCCAGGAGCCCGAGCATCCGAAAGGCGTTCAAGACGGGCTTGTCCACGCCATTCGTCGCCAGCTCTCGAAAACCTGCGAAGTAGGGCTGGTCCTCAAATTCAAATGCCCAGGTGACTACTCCTAGAAGATTGACGCGTTCCTGGTGCGCCAACGCCAGGATATTATTCAGAACTTCGACGGTATAGGCGCCGTATAGCACTCCGTTGCGGTATAGGTTCTGTGGATTCTTTTCGGCGGAACAAGCCGCACAGCCTTCAGGGTCAGACTCTCCCAGAATGATGGGGGTCTGTTTCCACTCTGGAAAGGATGCCACGATCCTGAATCCCCTCTGGATGGCCGCAAGCTGGCGGCTGATTCCCATTTGTACGTGGTCTCCTTGCCACGTGGGAGATCCCTTTGGATGAAAGCTGATGAAATCGAGGTGCGATCCCACCTTGCCGTTTGCGTAGTTCTTCTCATGGGCGCAGTGTTCGAGGAAGGCCTGTAGAAATCCTGCCGCTTTATCATTGCCGGGTCCGGTGGTGTCCGGTCCTCCGATACGCGCCCCCGGAAAAGCTCGCAGTACCGCATCGACCGAAAAGTCATAGAGCTTGAAATAGTCTTCTGGCGTGCCTTTCCAATACCCAATATCGGGTTCGTTCCAAACTTCCCACAACCAGGACTTCACTTCGTCATCGCCGTAACGTTCGCGAAGATGGTAGACGAATTGGAAAATAAGCTCGGACCATTTCTGATAGTCATTCGGAGGATAGGCCCATCCCGTATAGATGTCGCTAACCTTATTATGTGGAAAGTCGTGGCGATAAGGCTCCGCATGGGTGGAGAGCGCCTTCGGCATGAAGCCAATCTCTACAAGAGGCTTAACGCCGGCTGCGTGAAGAGTGTCGAAAATCTGATCCAGAATCACCCAGCTATAAATAGGATGACCGGATGCATCTTCCGTATACACGTTCGTCGATCCCCATTTCAGGGACGCGGATCCGTCGCCGGTCGTTAACAGATTGTGAGTTCGTATGTATGACGGGGCAACATTCCCGGCTGCCAATTCACCGAGCAACTTCTTGCCGTTCGGGGCGTAGGAGTAGTTGGGCTCGTCGTACCCAAAGTAATTCCAGACAGGCGAGAGCGGTCCGCCTGGCTGATCGAGCCGTACCTGGATGCTTACACTCTGCGAAGCTTGCTGGGGCCAGCCAAGTTGGCTTATGAGAAGGAGAAGAACAACGCACAACAGAAGATGCCTTCGCGCCTCACCACTGCGGGAGGTGCGTCTTGGGGCGCGTCTTCTCTGCGGCGCGCTATTACTCGCAGGCATCGAGCCTTCCGCAACACAGTATGCTGGCATCCATTAACGCGTCGAGAAGCTGAACACGGTGACCGTATGATAGCGCTCCCCAGGCTTCAACTCGGTCGTTGGGAAATCGGGGTGATTCGGAGAGTCTGGAAAGTGTTGCGTCTCCAGGCACAAAGCCGAATGCAATTCATCGGGTGTGCCGCCTTTGCCTTTGATTGAGCCATTCAGGAAGTTTCCGCTGTAGAACTGGACTCCCGGCTGGTCGGTTAGAACTTTCAGCACCCGGCCGCTTCCTGGATCGTAGAGTTCCGCGGCTTCTGACAATTGGCCTCCGCCATTATCCAGGACCCAGTTGTGGTCATAGCCATGACCTCGATGAAGCTGCCCATTGTCCGCGTTAATCCGCGCTCCGATGGCAGTTGCCTTGCGAAAATCGAAGGGAGTCGATTCCACAGATTTCAATTCACCGGTCGGAATAAGCCCGGCATCTACTGGTGTAAAGCGGGACGCATGGAGCGTGAGTTGATGGTTCAGAATGTCGCCCCGTCCAGCGAGATTGAAATAAGAGTGATTCGTCAGATTGACTGCTGTGTCCTTGTCCGTCGTAGCAGAATACTCAATTCGCAGATCGCCTTTCTCCAGTGTGTACCGAACGATGGCGGACAGAGTGCCCGGATATCCAGCCTCGCCGTCTTTGCTGAAATAAGTGAGTTCCACCCCATTCACGACCGGTTTCGCCTTCCAGACGACATTGTTGAAGCCGTGCGGGCCGCCATGAAGAGAGTTTTTGCCGTCGTTCAGCGGCAGGGAATACTCCTTGCCATCAAGAGGAAAGGTGCCGTGCGCAATGCGATTTGCATAGCGGCCAATGATAGCCCCGAAAAACGCAGTCGATGGGCCATTGAAGTTGTCCACGTAGCCGCTCAGATCGTCGAATCCCAGCACCACATCCGTCACCTTGCCACTCCGATCCGGAGCTTTCAGGGAAACTAGGATCCCGCCGTAAGTTGCGATTCGAGCTTCATACGCGTCATCGCTGAGCGAGTAGATTTCTACCGGAGTTCCGTCTGGCATCTTCCCAAATGGCTGGCTTGTCACCTTC
This sequence comes from Acidobacteriaceae bacterium, assembly GCA_003134655.1. GTDB lineage: Bacteria > Acidobacteriota > Terriglobia > Terriglobales > Acidobacteriaceae > Sulfotelmatobacter. The sequence goes on along the minus strand of PLBY01000047.1, from coordinate 39,692 downwards.
GTCTTAGCCTCCGTGCTCGTGGAAAACAGCCCTAGCCAAACTGCACTGACCACGATGGATCGCATGATTCTCTGAAACTTCATCGTTGCTCCTCGCATGCGCCTCGACCGTTAGACTTTCCCCACTGCAGACTCTGCGATCTCGATTAATGTTGGCAGGATGTCTCCCATCCTGTCGCTACGTTGTCCCAAGGCGAAATACAACTTGCTGTACATGGAGTACAGATTGTCGTAAGTGCGTTGCGTCGAATCATCCGGAAGGAAGGTGCGGTGCGAAGGGCAGATCTTATCCTGTGCTTCCTCGATCGTCTTGAAAGTGCCGGCAGCCAGAAATGCAAAGATCGCAGATCCGAGGCTAACTACGCTCTTGCATGGAACCAATACTGGGCGCCCCAGAACATTGGCATAGACCTGGTTCAGGATCTCATTCTTCTGGGGAATGCCTCCGGCGTTGATCACGCGTTTGATGTCTACTCCATGCTCAGCCATGCGATCCAGGATCACTCGGGTATGAAACGCAGTTCCTTCGATAGCGGCGAACAGTTCGTCCTGCGCCGTGCTCTGCAGATTCCATCCCAGCGTGACGCCGCGCAGGTTGGGGTTAACCAGCACAGTGCGGTCACCGTTATCCCAGGTCATGCGCAGCAATCCAGTCTGGCCGGCACGGTAGTTTTCCAGTCCAGTGCTCAGTGTCTTTACGTCAGTGCCTGCACGAGAAGCGATCGCACTGAAGATGTCTCCCACCGCAGAGAGTCCGGCTTCGATTCCGGTGCGCAGGGGATGCACACTGCCTTGCACAACGCCGCAAACTCCTGGCACTAAGTTCACCGATGGAGTGATTCCAATGATGCAAGTCGAGGTGCCGATGACGTTCACCATGTCATCGGTTCGGCATCCTGCGCCGATCGCATCCCAATGCGCGTCGAAGGCGCCAACCGGAATTGGAATACCCGCTTTGAGCCCCAGCTTTTCCGCCCAATGCGACGAGAGTGTGCCGGCGATTCGATCGGAAGTGGCATACTCGCCATCCAGCTGGTCGCGAACTCCCTTCAACAAAGGGTCTATTTTTACCAGAAAGTTTTCCGGCGGAAGTCCGCCCAGTTGTGCGTTCCATAACCACTTGTGTCCCATGGCGCAGATACTGCGCCTTACACGCTTCGGCTGAGTGATGCCGCACAGCGTAGCCACGACCATGTCGCAATGCTCAAAGGCGGAGACGAAGTCCGATCGCTTCTCGGGATTGTGTCGAAGCCAGTGAAGAAGTTTGGAAAACCCCCACTCGGACGAATAGACTCCGCCGCACCATTGGATGGCCTCCAGGCCTTCATGGTGAGCCACTTCAGTGATCTCGGCAGCCTCGCTCTTGGCGCGGTGATCGCACCACAAGTAATACTCGCCGAGTGGTTGAAGATCTTTGCCAACCGGTATCACGGACGAACCCGTGGTATCGAGCGCGATGGCCTGCACTTGATCGCCTGGAACGCCCGCCTTCTTCAGGGCTGCGCGCGTGGCGGAGGCAAGCGCCCGCATGTGGTCGTCATGGGATTGAGTGGCGTATTCGGGATCTTCACGCTTGCGGTGCAGCGGGTACTCGGCGATCGCGGATTCGAGCAGGCCTCGTTCGCTATCGACCAGAGAAACGCGAACGCTCAGCGTTCCGAAATCGACTCCAGCCACGATTGCCATCAGCAGGCTCCGTTCTTGCAACCGTGATAGTACATGTCCCACCCCAGATATCGAGTGCTGGCTTCGTACACGGCGGATGCGACCGTCGCGAGGTTCGCGGCCACATGGTGCTCAAAACCTCTTTCGCAAATGAAATGCAGGAGTTTCTGAAGCTCCGGTATCTCAACCACGCCTGCCCCGCCAAAGGTGTTCAGCGGGTCATCAGTGAATCGTCCTTCGCCTACATACCCGCGCATCTTGCCCGAAGTGTCGTCGGTGGAGAACCGGGCAAAACTCATTTCCTCTGGTTTGATCAGCCCAACGCAGGTCCCGAACGTGTTCTCTTTGCCCACGGTGCCGGCGATGATCTCCTGAAAGTCCATCTTTACTGAGCGGAAGAAATGTTTCGGCAGGTTCGAGCAGTGGAAACAGACGGCTTTGTTCGGGTCCGATCCATAGTTGTTATTCCAATCGAGAAGCGCCGAAGGACTGCCTGAGGCGAGCTGCAAGGCATGCATGCCCAGCACACCACAAATGTCCACTTCGCAGGCGCTGGACAGGAGTTCGTTGCTCATCATGCTCATAATGGTGCAGGGAACTACGCCCAGGTTTTCCTCAATCGAGGTCCAGCACTGCACCGCGCTGATGGTAACCTCGGTCGCCGCCATCCACTGGTCGATAACAGCGCCCAGCTTCGCCATCTTCAATAAGGCGGGCGCGGGCACACTGCCCGCATCCACATATCTCTTGATGGCGGCGAGTTTGGCCTGGGCATAGTCGTCATTGTCTTTCATGCGCTCGATGCGGCCCAGAACTTCGGAAAGGTCCAGAGTTTCGATAGAGATACTCTGCGATTCCAGGATTTTCTCGCTGTAACGCACCGTGTTGAATGCTGCCGGACGAGCGCCAATGGCGCCGACACGCAAGTTTCGAAACCCCTTCACCACCCGGCAAACTCCAGAGAACCACTCCAGGTCCTTGGCGAACTCGGGTGAGTTGGGACTTTCGGTGTGCAATGTTGTGACGGAATAAGGAATGCCATACTGGCGAAGGTTGTTGCAGGCCGACATTTTGCCGCAGAAGCTGTCCCGGCGCGAGACAATGGTCATTTGCTTGGGATCGTCGGGCGTAGCTTGAATGAGCACCGGTACTCGAAGATCGGCCAGACGCAAACTGTCGGCAATCGCGCGCTCCTCGCCAAAGTTCGGCAGGGTGACGATGATGCCGTCGATCCTCTCGCGATTGCGCTTGAACAGGTCGGCGCAGCGGCGAGATTCTTCCCGGGTTTCGACCGCACCGTGCTTGCTTTCGTCTGGCTTGAGAGACACCACCTCTATGCCGTCCGCTTCCAGTGTGCGCAGCATCTCCTCGCGGCCACTTTTGGCCAGATGATCGGGGAAAAATCCGCGGTTGCCCACAATCACGCCCATCGTCATCTTTTTCTTGGCCATATAGCTCCCTAGTTCGACTGCAAGAATTTCATGAATGTCGGGCGGGCGCGTCCTTCGGCTGCCCATAATACGCCCTGCTTCCGTGCTTCCTCAGATAGTGCTTATCGTGCAGTGCCGTGCCGATCGAGGACGCTCCTGGATGGATGCCTATCGTGAGATATGCCATTTTGGCCATCGACTCAAGAATGACGGCATGATGAGCTGCCGCGCTAGCATCAACTCCCCAGGTAAATGGGCCGTGGTTCGCCACCAGCACTCCGGGATTCGCCGTACAGTTAATCCCCTGCAAAGCTTTTACGATCGCATCTCCGGTCTCTTTCTCGTAATCGGCTGCGATTTCCTCGTCCAACAGAACTGAAGTCACTGGAACCGGACTATGGAAATAATCTGCGTGCGTGGTGCCAAAACAGGGTATGGGCTTTCGGGCCTGCGCCCAGGCCGTCGCATATTCGGAATGAGTGTGGGCGACCCCGCCAATCTCGCGAAAGGTGTTGTATAAAACCAAGTGCGTGGGCAAATCGGACGAAGGGCGGAGTTCGCCCTCTACAACGTTGCCCTCTAGGTCAGCCACCACCAGGTGGGCGGGCTTCATCCGTTCGTAAGGTACGCCGCTGGGTTTGATCGCCACCAGACCCCGTTCCCGCGAGATGCCGCTGACGTTGCCAAAGGTATAAAGGACCAATCCACGACGTACTAGTTCCAGATTCGCCTCCAGCACCTGTTCTCGCAAACGCTGCAGCATCGGCCTTTGTCCTATGCCCCCGGGCCCCGGATTCTCGTACGGTAATCGTTTACCCAAATCGACGCAACCTAGATTATTCCGTGGCCCGGTACGTTGGCAAGCGTTCTCTATGGGCTTGGCGGAAGCTCCTCTCCCGGCAGGCCGACGGGAGAAGTACGGTCCCGATCTAACGCGGGGGGGGGGCTGAGGCGTTTCGGGATCTGCTGCCCCCGGCTCCTTTGGCGGACGTTGCGGACCGTTCCGCCGGATCCAACGCCGTAGAACGCCTGAGCACCAAACTGGTCGTCAGTTCGTATTCGTGGCGTTCGTGCGAGGAAGAATCGCATTCGATCTCGTTCAACAGAGCCTGGAAAGCAATCCTGGCCAATTCCTTTTGGGACATTTGGACCGTCGTCAGCGGGGGCGTTGTGAACTCAGCTAAACGGATGTCGTCGAACCCGACCACGGACAGGCCTTCGGGTACCCTGATGTTCTGATCGTAGGCTTGCCGCATGACTCCGATCGCGGTCATATCATTGGAGCACAGCACGGCAGTCGGCCGAACGGGTAACCGGCTCAGTTCAATCAGGGCACGCATCCCCCCCTCGAGGCGGTGATCTCCGACTATGATCATGTCGGGAGAAAGTCCGATTTCCGTCATGGAGATCTTGAAGGCCTCTCGCCTAGCCAGGGCCGACTTCAAGTGCGGCGGCCCCGCAACGAAGGCGATCCGCGTGTGCCGGAGGGCCGCTAGATGCTGTACAGCCTGCCGGATTCCGTTCTGGTAGTTGATCCGGATGTTGGCCACTCCTCTTACATCCGGCCCTACATCTACGAAAACCAGAGGAACCTTGCGGTAACGAAGGTGTTCGAGCAGTCCTTCTTCCATGCCAAACGTCAAGATCGCCACCCCATCCACGCGTCGTTCGATCATACGCCGAACCGACAATTCCATTCGCTTTGGGTCGTTGACGGTCGAGGTGATCAAGATCTCGTAGTTATTTTCAACTGCGAGATTTTCAAAGGTTTGGACGATCTCTGGGAAGAATGGATTGGTGAATTCTGAGACGATCAGGCCAAAAATGCGACTTCTTCCCGAGACCAAGGCGCGGGCTTGGATGTTGGGGTAGTAGCCTAGTTCGTCCACCACCCTCCACACTCGTTTAGCTAGTTGAGGATCGACGGTTGGAACACGATTGATTGCCCTGGATACGGTGGCGGTGGAAACCTTCGCTCTGCGGGCGATTTCGCGGATATCCATCGGGCTTTCAGGGACAGGCCAGTATTATCGAAAGCATTTTACCATAGCGAACGGGCGGTACTCAGGCACTCCGCCGCGCATTGTAGCAAACGTTTTCCACACTCTGAGGCACAACAGCCCCCGCAAATCGTTGCTGCGAATCCGCGTCCGATCTTTAGGTCCAGACAAGTTGCGGCGGAGCCTTCGGTGCTCCTTCGCAATCATAAGTGCGGCAGTCTTTTCGATGATTTGGACACGGCTGAAAAGTCTTCGTCGCCATGGCCTTCAGCAATCGCCTGCTCGAACATGGCAAGCGCTGCGGCCGCAGTTTGCAGAGAAATTCCTTTAATTGAGGCGTCCCGCAGGGCGTATGCCAGATCCTTGGCCATCCAGCGTAGGGCAAAGTTGGGTGTGAAATCATTGGCCGCGATTCGTTCGGCGACTCGCTTCACGATTCCGCTTCCAGGAGCACCACCAGTGAGGATGGACACGGCCTTGGCGCGGTCAAGACCTCCGGCATCGACCATGGACACAGCTTCGGCAAACGACGCAGCCTGCACTCCACAGACGAAGTTATTGACGAGCTTCATCAGAGAGCCGCTTCCGACCGGCCCCAGGTGCACCACATCCCGCCCGAGCACCGAAAACACAGGTCGCGCTGCATCGAGGGCTTCCGCTGACCCTCCGACAAGAAAAACGAGTTCGCCGGATGCGGCATGAGGCTTAGTGCCAGTAACCGGCGCATCCAGGAATTGGCAACCGCGCTCCACGGCTTTGGCCGCAAGCTCCTGGATCCAGCCTCCACTGAGCGTGCTGGACTCGATCAAGACTGAACCCGCGGGCGCTCCGTTCAATGCTCCTTCTTCTCCCAGCCAGACATCTCGGGACGCTGCGTCATCCGCCACCATACTCAGAGTGATCCGAGAGCGGGATGCCGCCTCACGCGGCGAATCGGCGATGAACGCTCCTGCACTGGCGACGGGAACGCATTTTTCACGATTACGGTTGTAGACCGCCAACGGAAAGTCTGCTGAGAGCAGACGATTGGCCATACCTGAGCCCATGATGCCGAGTCCGAGAATTGCAACGGTTGGTTTCGACATAGTTCTTCTCATCCCAAAGGAATGACACTAATAAGAACTGCTTTCGATTTGTCTACACGCACAGGGTTTCGCAAAGGGCGGCCGTAACCCTCAACGGCAACTTGCATGACATCTCCATCTTGCAGGCGAATGTGGTCGCTAAAACTGAGGCAGTCGGTTCCAAAGAAATGAACGTGGACGTCTCCTGGCCGGCGGTGACCTTCAAACTTGAAATGATGATACTCAATGTTGCGCACGCTGTGGCACATCTCGGATTCCCCGGTGCGGAAGGTCTTGGTCCAGTGAACCTCCCCATTCCTCTCGATCGTCGCCGCAACGGGCACGGACTCGAATTCCGCATCAACCACCAACTCTGGACCAAGCGCACAAGTTCGAAGTTTCGAACCCGCAAGGTTCAGGTAATTCCGCTTTTCGAAGGCATGATCGGAAAATTCGTTGCCCATCGCCATGCCGACGCGACAGGGCTGGCCGTCAGGAGCCACGAGGTAAACGCCCGCTATCTCAGCCTCCTCGCCACCGTCTTCGGCATATGGCGGAATGTCGAGCGGTTCTCCATGCGCGCGCAACGCATTGCCGGTGCCCTTGTGGAACCACTCTGGAGGGGTCCCGATGCTTCCTGCGGCTGGGCGGCCGCCTTCGACTCCCCAACGGAACATCTTCATACTGTCAGTGAGATCCTCCGTGGCTCTCGCGTGCATCGACTGGCGTCCGCGTGCGCTGCCCAGATGAGTTAATCCCGTCCCGGAAATCAGGCAACGCGACTGCTCGTCAGGATGATCAATGGCCGGTAGTAGCCGCCATTCAGACCGGCCGTCGTAGATTGGGTTGTAATCGAGCGTTTCGCGTTTAGCTCTCTGTCGAGCCACCTCGCTGAGTTTCGCGCCGGCCGCAATCGCGATATGCGCTAGCTCGCAGATCGAAGAGCAGCCGTCCAGAAATCGGACATTCGGTTCCTCGACCAGCGCCACCCGGCGAACATTTCCTTTCTTGACTTGGATGAGTCGTGTCATAGGATCCCTGGAATATGAAGGATTATTCGATCACCTCGAACTGCTCGAGCGCGGATTCGTTGATGGTCAGCCCCAGACCCGGAGTATTGTCATCGAGATTGATGTAGCCCTCCTTTGACTTTGGTTCGCCCTGGAAGACGTACCAGAACAACTCATTCCCTACTTCAATGTCGACCATCGGAAAATACTCCGCCATTGGAGAATTCAGACTGGCCATGACGAGGTGGTAATTGTGCATCTGGCCGGCATGAGGAATCACCGGGACGGAATGGGCTTCTGCGAGGGCCGCGATTTTGCGGGCTTGCGTGATGCCGCCCACGCGATTGGTGTCGAACTGGATGTAATCGAGAGCATGCGCTTCCAGCAGCTCACGGAATCCGTAAAGGGTGAATTCATGTTCTCCGCCCGCGATGGGAATTTTCCCGTAAGACCTCAGCTCTGCGTAACCATGAATGTCATCTGGAATTACGGGTTCTTCCAGCCATCTGAGATGAAAAGGCTCGAGCAACGGCAGCATTCTCTTGGCGTAGTCGAGAGTCCAACCCATGTATGCGTCCGCCATCACATCAATACCATCGCCGACGGCCTCCCGGACCGTCCGAACCAATTGAAGATTCCGTTGCATGCCAGCGGAACCGTCAGCGGGTCCCCATCCGAAGCGGAGCTTCATGGCCTGGTAGCCCTCATCTTTGTATCGCTTGGCTTCCGCTGCCAGCTCGCTGAGATCCACGCTGTAGAGGCGGGAGGCATAGACGGGAATACGCGCTTTCGTCCGGCCGCCGAGTAGGCGATAGACGGGCTGTTTAGCAGACTTGCCGAGTAGATCCCACAGAGCGATGTCGACGGCACTGATGGCGACCATGCCGATTCCCTTGCGTCCGAACGCCAATGTCTTGCGGTACATGTGTTGCCACAGCCGCTCGATGTCCCACGGGTCTTGGCCAATCAACAAGGGTTTCAGATAGAGATCGATGACCTGTTTTGTAATTGGCGGCGCCAGAGCAGCATTGCCCAATCCGACATTGCCGTCGTCGGTGAATACTTCGACAATCAGCCAGCCATGAAACGTAAAAGTCTGCATCGAGGCTTCGGGCAGTTCCAACAGATCCATCGGATTGGTGCAGAAGTGGGGAGGCAACGGGACGGTTTTTCCGCGCCAGCGCACGACTCGAGTACGAATCTCCGTGATCTTCATGGAATCCCTCGGTAATTCAGCTGCGGCTCTAGTTTCAAAGGCAAGAAAACAGGAATGGCAAACAGAATAATCAGGAAAGCGGCGATGTGTAACGTTCCCGCGATGCGAAAAACCACGCTGTACCCGAAGCCATGGTCCAGCAGGTACCCGACTACTTCGCCGAAGGCAATTCCCCCCATGGCTCCTCCGAAACCAACCAGTCCGGCGACTGAGCCGACTATATTTTGAGGGAACAGATCCGCGGGAAGAACCATAACCAGCGTCGACCACGATTGTTGACCGAAATACGCCAGGCAGAACAGCGCGATTGCCGAGGAAACGGGAACATGGGGAATCAGAATGACAAAAGGCATGAGAGCAGCGCTAAGTCCAAGCGCCGTCTTCCGCGCCACGCCCAGCGAGAACTTGCGACGTAACAAGTAACTGGAAAACGCGCCACCCAGCAGACACCCCACTCCTGCCGCCGCGCTAGGCATCCAAGCAAAGGTACCGACCGCTTTAACATCAAATCCGCGGGCATCGTAGAGATATTTTGGAAGCCAGAACAGGTAGAAAAACCACGCTGCATCACTCAGGAACTTAGCGGTCACTAGTCCCCAGGTCTCGCGAATGCGAAACAGATGAATCCAAGGCAGGCTGGCCGCAGATTCCGGAGTCGGATCCGTGAAGGTCGAGATGAGAGAGCGGGTAGAAGCATATGAGAGCCGCCACCAGGCAACCCAGAAAATACCCAGCCCGCCGGTGATAACGAAGATCCAGCGCCAGTTGGTGTAACCGAGAACGGCAGCAATGAGAGGAGGCGCGGCGACCGCTCCAACTGCCGTCCCGGCATTGATGATGCCCATCGCAGTTGCTCGTTCTTCTGCGGGAAACCATTCTGCCACCGCGCGGGTAGCGGCCGGAAAACCACCGCCTTCACCCACGCCGAGCAGAAATCGGCTGGTGAGCAGCATTGCGAAGCCTTCGGCCAGAGCATGACTCGCACAGGCGAGCGACCAGAACACCATAATTACCGTAAAACCGCGATGAGTTCCCAGAAGGTCCACTAGCTTGCCGCCGCCCGCGTACATCAGAGCATAGGAGAATAGGAACGCGGACTGAAGGGCAGAGAACTGCCCATTCGTCAGGGGAATGTCTTTGCTGATCGCTTGCACAGCGACCGGCAACGTCTGTCGGTCGAGATAGCTGATCGCGATCGCAGCACTGATCAGGATGGCAATTCGCCACCGCAATTGATCTCCTCCGCCACGCAAGGGTACGCGTGCATTATAACCGCGGTGGTAAACGTTTACTCTATTTGCTTGTTTTCCGCTACAATCTCCCGATCCCAGAGTGGCGGCGAGGGATCCTCTTTGGAAACCCCTGGGGGCGCAGACCAGAGGGCATTTACTGGAAGCGGGGACTGGAGTGAGCTAAATGAGTCCACAGTGGAATCGTCGGGACGTCTTGAAGGGATTGCTTGCCGCTTCCACCGCCATGATCGTTCCCGAGCAGGGCGCGGCGCAGGATGCCGCACCTGTTTCCGGACGACCGGTTGAGATACAGATCACTCCTGTCAGCGCTTTCACGTTCCGGCTGAGCATCCTTCCCGTGAACAACGGATCGATTGCGGAGGTACCTCTCGATGGATCGCTCGTCAAGCAATCTTGGGGCGTTCCCGCTGCAAAACTGCGGACGCAGCCAACGAACCCAATTTCGATTGGCCGCCTCCGACTTAAGATTTCGTTTCATCCTGTCGGCATAGGAGTCGCGAATGAGCATGCTGACGTTATTCAGCAATTCGCGTGGGACGAAAATGCCGGTGTCTTCTCGTTTCTAACAGGAAGCTCCCCATTACTCGGCTTAGGCGAGGGCGGCCCACAATTTGACCGCCGCGGCTCTACAGACTCCATGAGCAGCGGACAAGGCGCCTACAAACTCGCGACTCACGGCGGGCGAGTCCCTATTCCCTGGATCATTGGGACAGCCGGGTGGGCGATATTTTTTCACCAGCCCTACGGCACCTTCGACTTCACTGGTCCGCAAGGGAAGTTTCAATCTACAAGGCCCGGCGTTGGGCTCGATCTGTTCTTTGTATCGTCACCTGATCCGGCCACGATTATGGAGGAATATGCGCGCATCACAGGCTACGCGGAGTTGCCTCCGTTGTGGAGTCTTGGGTATCAACAATCGCATCGCACGCTCGCCAGTCGAGAAGAAGTGCTTTCCGAAGCGAAAACCTTTCGCCAAAAGAAGTTGCCCTGTGATGCCTTGATATATCTGGGTACGGGTTTTTGTCCCTCAGGCTGGAATACTGAAAATGGTTCGTTTGCCTGGAATTCTCGAGTCTTTCCCGATCCCAGGGAAGTGCTCGATGAGTTGCACCAGGACAATTTTCACGCCGTCATGCATGCGGTCATTTTGTCAGACAAGCTCCGTGGCACGGTTCACGATCCTTGTGAGTTGTCGCGTTTTGATGAAGAGTCTGTGGGTTGCTATTGGGATGCGCATCGCAAAGACTTCGCCATGGGTATCGATGGATGGTGGCCCGATGAAGGCGATCCGCTCGACATCCCATCACGGCTGCTTCGCAATCGCATGTACTGGGAAGGTCCGCAGATCGATCGACCGAATGAGCGTCCGTACGCGTTGCACCGCAACGGTTATGCGGGTATGCAGCGGTACGCTTCGTTCCTTTGGTCAGGGGATGTGTACTCTACTTGGGAAACACTGAAAACTCACGTCCCCATTGCTCTGAATACGGCGCTCAGTGGCATTCCGTACTGGGGCACCGACATTGGAGGCTTTGTTCCTACCGAGGAATTTACCGCGGAGTTATATTTGCGTTGGTTTCAGTTCGGAGCCTTCTGTCCACTCTTCCGTTGCCATGGCCGCACGTGGAAATTGCGACTTCCCTGGGGATGGAATACTGGAGATCCCGGTCCCGTCGAGATTCGAAATTACAGTGGTGCGGCGATTCCCGATTCCAGCCAATTGCACGACGCACGGGTGGAACCGATCTGCCGGAAATATCTGGAGCTGCGCTATCGCATGTTGCCCTACCTTTACAGCTCAGTGCATGAATGTGCGAGCACCGGCATGCCGATCATGCGGGCTCTGTGGCTCCATTTCCCCGACGATCCCAAGGCAGTCGAGTGCGGCGATCAGTTTTTGTGGGGGAAGAACATTTTGATTGCTCCAGTGGTCGAGAAGGGAGCGACGGTTCGTCGGGTGTATCTCCCCCGCGGCGCGTGGTATGACTTCTGGACGCATGAGCGGGTTGAAGGCGGCCGTGAAATCAGCCGGCCTGTTGACCTGGAAACAATGCCGCTCTACGTGCGCGAGGGATCGATCCTGCCCCTCGGTCCGGTGAAGCAGTTCACTGGCGAGATCGTCGACGAGCCACTTTCTGTCTCGATTTATCCCGGTGCCGACGCTTCGTTTTTGCTCTACGAAGACGATGGTGCTTCCTTCAACTATCGCAAGGGTGAATGGATGGGAATCCAAATGGCGTGGGACGACAAACGAAGAGCGCTCAGTTTGTACCTCGCCCCCGGCTCACGCATGCTGCCGCCGGGTCCACGCGCAATTGCTGTGCAGTTAGCCGGAGCCACCCGTCGCGTGACTTTTGAGGGAAAGCCTGTCCAGGTCTCGTTCTAGGCATCGAGCCGTCTGAACTCGTGCGCTACAGTTGCGCCGCGACTGCTATCTCGTGCGCGATTGCCTCACCAACCTCGCGAGTATTTGCCCTGCCGCCCAGATCAGGAGTACGAACATCCGGTCGTGCGAGCACCGCGTCGAGGGCCACTTCAACCGCCCGCGCCGCTTTCGGCTCGCCGAGATGTTCCAACATCATTGCTCCGGACCAGACTTGAGCGATGGGATTGGCGATTCCTTTTCCAGCGATGTCGGGCGCGGAGCCATGCACCGGCTCGAACATGGAAGGGTGCTGCTGTTCCGGATTGAGGTTCGCGGAGGGGGCCAATCCAATGGAGCCTACGACTGCGGCGCCAAGATCGGACAGAATATCCCCGAAAAGATTCGACGCAACGACCACGTCAAACCAGTCAGGGTGCTGCACGAAGTGAGCGCTCAGGATATCAATGTGATATTGATCGGTTCGGACATCAGGAAAGTGCTTTGCCACCTGAGAAAAACGTTCATCCCAGAACGGCATGGTGTGAATGATGCCGTTTGACTTAGTCGCCGATGTGACATGACTTTTGCGGGTCCGAGCCAGATCGAAGGCATAGCGCAGGATGCGGTCACACCCACGCCGGGTAAAGATTGTCTCCTGCACTGCCAATTCCGCGTCGGTGTCGCGGTAGAGACGACCTCCTACTTCGGAGTACTCCCCTTCATTGTTTTCGCGCACAACGCAGAAGTCGATCTGTCGGGGCGGGAATCCCTTGACGGGCGACTCGATCCCGCGCCGCAAGCGGACCGGTCGCAGGTTGACGTACTGCTGAAATGCGCGCCGGATGGGGATCAACAATCCCCAGAGTGACACTTGATCCGGCACACCGGGATATCCAACTGCACCAAGGTAGATCGCATCAAAGCCGCGTAACTGATCAAGTCCATTCTCCGGGATCATCCGGCCAGTCTTGAGATAGGTCTGGCAACTCCAATCGAAATGATGCCAATCAAAAGTTATTTGATACCGGCGCCCGACAGCTTCGAGGACACGAAGACCTTCGGGCACGACTTCGTGTCCAATGCCGTCCCCCTCAATGACTGCGATCTTGTAACGACTCACCACTCCTCTCTTCACCGCATCGGGAGTGCGATCTAGGGTGCTGGATAGCGCTTGGTCTTTTGCGTGCGGGAGTTGAAGACTTCAAAGCTGCCGTCTGCCCAAGCGGTTAATTCCAGATAATTGGCTGCGTCCGGACCCTCCGGGTTAGCGATGAATTCGGGAGCCACATTGTGCGCGGTGCCGCCCTCTTCAGAAAAGTGCAGTTGCCAAAGATTTTCCAGGCGAGGCGATTTTTCAATGATGTCCCACGCGGAGGGTGTCCCGCCTTTCTTGGCTCCGTTGTCCATGATCGCCACCCGAGGAGCGATTGCGTTCAGGAACGCAGGGCTACTGCTTTGATACCAGCCATGATGAGAGACAATGTAAATGTCGACCGCGCCCACTTTGTTGATCGGGCACACCAACTCCATTTCCTTGTCGCGAGTCAGATCGCCAAGGTCCAGAAGTTTCAGCTTGCCGAACGTGATGAGCGTTCCCAACGACCGCCGATTCTCGGTTTGATCAGCAGGGAACTGCTCAGCATTCTTGCAACTGGCATTCTCCTGTCCAGCGCCTGGCAAGGGATGATCAATTAAAGTGCCGTCGGAGCTTATGACGGTGGTCTCGATTCCCTGGATCGGGAGACTGTCGCCGGGCTTAGCCGTCAACCGGTTGAACTTCTTTGTCGCCAGCAGTTCCTGGTAGGCTTGCCAGACCTGCACAGTGGGGGCGTCGGTGCTCTCGCGGTTGTCACTGTGATCGATAACCGTTCCGACCGGAATTCGAGCCACCAACTGAGGCAATCCGCCCACGTGATCGTTGTGAAAGTGGGTAATCAAGACGTCATCGATCTTGCTGATCCCCGCCTTCCTGGCAACGGCGACAATGCGGTCGGCATCCCGTCCGTTGTTTCCAGGCCAGCCGGTGTCGATCAGAAGCGCGTGTTGGTCGGGTGTCACGAATAAGGTTGCCTGTCCGCCCTCGACGTCAACGAAGAAGATGTGCAGTGGCTTTTTGGAGCCGGATGAGGACAAAGCCCAGGCGGAGGGAAGTAGCGCTAAAGCCAGAACTGCCAGCGACACATTGCGCAGTCCATACCCGAGCCGCATTCGCAAAAACCATGACACACGAGACATGTTCAGAATCCTTTACCCGAGACGCGGAGCACCGAGATCATCTTCCACTCTGTTCTTCCCGTCAAGGAAAACGTTGATCCGGGATTACGTTTACCTCCAGAGTTTGCGCTATTATCGCTGCACGTCGCGGCAGAGTCGAATGCGATCTCTGTCAGACCTAAGGACGGAGCAATGAAGAAAATGCGCAGCCAGGCATGGTTCGGACGAGAGGGCCGCGATGGTTTTCTTTACCGAAGTTGGATGAAGAACCAGGGCTGGCCCCATGACCTGTTCGATGGCCGCCCGGTGATTGGCATTTGCAACACCTGGTCGGAGCTGACACCTTGCAATTCCCACTTTCGCGAACTCGCCGAATTTGTGAAACGCGGAGTGTGGGAGTCAGGCGGCTTTCCGCTGGAATTTCCGGTCATGTCGTTGGGCGAGACACAGTTGCGCCCGACCGCCATGCTATTTCGGAACCTTGCCAGCATGGATGTCGAAGAGTCGATTCGTGCCAACCCCATCGACGGAGCTGTTCTGCTCATGGGTTGCGACAAGACCACGCCTTCGTTGTTAATGGGAGCCGCTTCCTGCGACCTACCTACGATTGGCCTCTCCGGCGGCCCCATGCTTTCTGGAAAATTCCAAGGCCGCGACCTGGGGTCCGGAACAGGGCTGTGGCAGATGACCGATCTGGTCCGCACGGGAGGAATGAAGGTCGAAGAGTTCTTTGAAGCGGAGAGCTGTATGCATCGCTCCAAGGGACATTGCATGACCATGGGTACGGCCTCAACCATGGCGAGCATGGTGGAAGCACTGGGAATGAGCCTGCCGGGCAACGCGGCCATTCCCGCGGTCGATGCGCGTCGCAATACTCTCGCCCAGATGACGGGGCGGCGCATTGTCCAGATGGTGCACGAA
Source organism: Acidobacteriaceae bacterium (assembly GCA_003134655.1). Classification (GTDB taxonomy): domain Bacteria; phylum Acidobacteriota; class Terriglobia; order Terriglobales; family Acidobacteriaceae; genus Sulfotelmatobacter. Next base: position 24,555 of record PLBY01000047.1, on the reverse strand, counting down.
GATCTCTGCATGTCACGGATCCTGACGCGCGAGGCCTTCGAGAACGCCATTTGCGTCAATGCGGCCATCGGTGGCTCCACGAATGCGGTGATCCATCTGCTCGCAATTGCGGGGCGTGTCGGCGTGCCGTTGTGTCTCGACGACTTCGATCGGCTCGGATCCTCTCTGCCTTGCCTGGTTGACATTCAGCCTTCAGGCAAGCATCTGATGGAAGATTTCTTCTACGCGGGCGGGCTTCCGGTCGTGCTTCGCGAACTGGCCGAAGCCGGCGTCCTGAAAGCAGAAGCGTTGACGGTGAATGGGCAGCCGATCGGAAAGAATGTGGCCGCCGCGTCCTGTTGGAATCGCGAAGTGATTCGCACCTTCAAAGAACCGTTCAAGGCGAACGCTGGGATCGCTGTCCTGCGCGGCAATCTCGCCCCCGACGGCGCTGTGATCAAGCCTTCAGCCGCCAGTCCGCACCTGTTGCAGCACCGCGGGCGAGCTGTGGTGTTCGAAAGCATTGAAGAATGTCACGCGAGGGTGAACGACGAGAATTTGGACATCGACGAAAACTGTGTGATGGTTCTGAAGAATTGTGGCCCCCGAGGTTATCCAGGTATGGCGGAGGTCGGCAACATGTTGCTTCCACCAAAGATCCTTCGTATGGGTGTGAATGATATGGTGCGCATTTCCGATGCCCGGATGAGCGGCACAGCGTACGGGACCGTCGTACTGCACGCTTGCCCGGAAGCTGCCGCCGGGGGACCGCTCGCTCTAGTGCAATCGGGAGACATAATCACACTCGATGTTCCCAAGAGGTTAGTTCGGTTGGATGTCGATGACAATACTCTTGCCGCTCGCCGTGCGAACTGGACGCCTCCACCGCTCCCAGATCGTGGATGGCTCAGGCTTTATGTCGAACACGTCCAGCAGGCGGACGAGGGCGCTGATCTCGATTTCCTCGTGGGAGGGAGCGGATCGCACGTGGCGCGCGACTCGCATTGAACAGGCACCACGCTGCCGAAGGCGTTGACGAGCCCAACACTGTGTACCTCAAAATGGCGCTCCGCCTGGCAAGGTGAAGACTATGTCCCGGGGTCCTGCCTAGAGCTTCTATCCAGGCGCAAACGTCTTGCGACTATTCCGGCTTCGATGGTTTGGAGTTGAGTGGATCGACCAGCGAAGCGAGGTTGCTGTCTGCGAGAGAACGGTTAAAACCGGGAAGATCAGTCTTGATAATTTTCTGATAGTCAGCGTCCGCGCCGGCCAGTTCACTCCCAAATGCCTTCAGTAGCTCGAGTTGGGTATCGGTGGGGGCAAAGTCAGCGCCTCCGGCAACGTCGCCGCCTCCCGTACCGACTTCCGCATTAAGCCAGATCAGATTGAGATGAAGCTTGTAGCTTTCGGAGTAGTATTTATCATCGCTGTTTGTAAGCGCTGGCGAGACGAACTTGTGCTCGACCGTTTGCAGTTTTTCGTCCAGGCTTTCCGCGGCTTTCAGAAGGTCAGCATTGTGCTTTATTTGACCTCCGTCGAATGATTGAGATGGAGCGGGTGGATGTTCTTCGTTATCGTCTTCTTCCGCGAAGTCGGGCTTTTCCTTCTCCTTCTTTTTCGGTGGACGCAGCATCGTTTCGATAACCTCCAGTTGCTTGCGGAGCCATTCGATCTGGTTGACAGTATCGGAAACGTGGCTAATATCGTCGCAGATTTGGAGCCCAGTCTTCACTGATAAGTCGATATCCGCATCGGACCCTGACGAGCGGGGATCGCGCAACACCGTCAGGGATTGAGTGTAAGACTGGCCGTCAATTTTCAGACGCACAGTATATTTACCAGGAGCCACGATGGGACCAACTTCGGCTGGCTTGGTTCCCCAGTGGGTGATAGGTCGCGAGTCGGAGTCGCGGAAGCGCGGTTCCTCCCAGATGTGTGGGTTGTCGGGGGGCCAGAGTGCGCAGAGCAACTAACCGGGGAGGCTCATAGCGAAGATCCCATTTCACACGATTCATGCCAGCGCGACCCTTCGTTTCGAGTTTTCGGATCGTCTTGCCTTCCGAGTTCAAAATTTCCAGCTCGGCAGGATCCTTTGCTGCGCTTTTGAGCGAAAAGTTAAGCATCGCCTGGCCGCCCCGAGTGAAGCGATATGTCTGGCGCGGCTCGAACAGAATGACGGCGGCCTCCGAGCGATTCTTTGCGGACTGTTCCAGAGGCGTAATGTCGTCGAGGATATAGAGTCCCCGCCCGTAAGTGGAAACCACCAAATCATGAAAGTTCTTCTGCACAACGGCCCGGGTTACGGGTGCATGCGGTAGACCTGCATCCAGCGGAATCCAGTGGCTGCCGTCGTCGGGCGAATAGTAGACGCCATTGCCCGTGCCTGCAAAAAGAAGGCCCGCACAATTGGGGTCTTCGGTAATCGTGCGGACGTAGGACAAAGGATGTTTCGGGAGATCACCGGTGATTCGTTTCCAGGTTTTGCCAAGATCCACGGTCTTATAGATGAACGGATCACGATTATCCATAAGGTGGAAGTCAACGCTGATGTATGCCGTGGCTGGATCGAAGGTCGAAGGCGCGATGCTGGTAATTGTTCCCCAAGGCGGAAGCGCTGGGATATTTTTGGTGACGTTGACCCAGTTTGCGGTGCCGTCTTTCGTGTACCAAACCTGGCCGTCGTTAGTGCCAGCCCAGATGAGTCCCTTCTGCACAGTGGAAGGCGCGATGGAGAAAATGACTTCTCCGTAGAACTGCCCCAGGTTGTCTCCCACGATTCCTCCCGAGGACACAATGCGGGCCGGGTCTTGCGTGGATAGGTCGGGACTGACGACCGCCCAACTCTGCCCAGCGTTCGTGGTTTTGAACATCACCTGGCAGCCGTAGTAGACGGTGTTGTGGTCGAAGGGATCAATTGCGAGTGGCGGCGTCCAATGGCAGCGATACTTGAGTTCGTTGGGGGGCGAATCCAGGGTATGCATCCACGGGCTGACCGAGCGTGCATGCTTGTTCCGCGCGTCCCAGCGGGTAACAGTATCCCCGTAGCAAGAGGCCCATACCACGTCTGGATCGGTCAGATCCGGAACGGTAAAGCCGGATTCGCAACCACCCATGGCGTGATCCCATCCGGTTTCACGGGAGTCTACTGGAAGGCTGGGACCGCGCATGTTCCCATCATCCTGCATATTGCTGTAGAAGTAGTACGGAACTTGGTTGTCAACGTCGACGTGGTACATCTGGCCGATCGGCAAAGTAACACGGTGGAAGCCGCGGCCATGCACGGTAGTAATCTGCATGCCCGCATCGTCGGTGATCACAAAGCGATCGGGGTTGGCGGGATCAATCCAAATGTCGTGAGTGTCTCCGCCCCAAGGGACGGTGCGAAAATTCTCACCTGCATCCAGCGACTGGTGGAAGGAACTGTTCGCGACGTAGACTTCATTATCGCTGCCGGTCGAAACTGCGATGCGAATGTAGTAGCCGCCACGGCCGACTAAGGCGCGCTGGTAATTGACCACTTTCCAGTGTTCTCCTGCATCATCGGACCTCCACACCGATCCCTGGTTTTTGGTCTGAATCAAGGCGAAGACGCGATTCGAATTGGTTGGAGCAACCGCAACATCGATCTTGCCGACAGGCGCCTTTGGCAGGCCATGTTCCTCAATGCGAGTCCATTTTGTTCCACCATCGCGCGAAACATAGATTCCGCTACCCGGGCCGCCGCTGAATTCGCCCCAGGTGTGCATCTCCACTTGCCACATTCCTGCGAATAAAGTGCGCGCATTGTGCGGATCCATGGACAATCCGGAACAACCCACGTTTTCTCCGGCAAAAAGCACACGCTCCCAATGCTGGCCGCCATCGATGGTACGGAAGACACCGCGCTCCGCTTGAGGTCCGGTGGCGCGCCCCAAAGCGCAGACGAATACTATGTTGGGATCAGATGGATGGACGACGACGCGCCCAATCCGGCCGGTTTCCTGCAGCCCCATGTTGGTCCAAGTTTTGCCGGCATCGGTTGATTTGTAAATCCCGTTGCCCATCACGTCGGTGTCGCGGATCATCCACGCCTCGCCAGTTCCCGCCCACACCGTACTCGTATCGGAAGGGGCCACAGCGAGAGCGCCGATCGCCGCCACGGGTTGCTTATCGAAAATCGGCGCCCAACGATTGCCTCCATCCGTTGATTTCCAGACTCCGCCTGAAGCGGCTCCCGCGTAATAGGTACTCGAATCGCCCGGTACGCCGGCGACGGCCGCAATGCGATTCCCGACCTTCGGGCCTACGAAGCGGAAGCGCAACTGGCCTTCCTCAGCTGGGTCCGGTTGCTGGGCTCTTGCCGGGACCATGCCACCCAAGATTGCAACGCACGCGAAACCGAACTTTAGTTTCTTCCTCATCATTGCGGGGAAACCTCCACCGATTGTCTTGCATTGACAGAACTGGGCAGGCACGCAGACCGATTATTGCGTGTCGGAGAAATCCGCGAAGCCGACACGCACCGCGGTGCCGGGCCCACGCCTGTGCTCGGCATTCGCCGGCGGCTCGGCTGCGGGCAGCGCTTCGGTCCATGCGCCGTATACCTTGTGGTTGTATGCCGTCAACCACGTGTAATCTCCCAGGAAAGCTGGCTGTTGGCTTTCAAACGGGATCTCGGCCCAGGCGTAATTTCTAAACGTCTTCCCTTCATCGGTGGAACGCGCGAGGGTGAAGCCCGTCTTGCGATTGGCCGGGTCGTCGCGGCGATCGTAAAACTGCACATACACATCGCCCGTGACTGGGTCGACGGCCAGCCATTGGAAAAACTGATCAATGCCGTTATGAATCGCGTCGGTGTTCACCCGCACCGGCTTGGACCAAGTGCGGCCGTGGTCTGTGGAGGATACGCCGAACACGTCGACATCGCCGTTGTGGTAATCGCTCCATACCAGGTACAGAGTTCCGCCCTGTTTGCCTTCGCGCCCATCCACCGCGATCTGCGGGAAACCCATGGCACGAGACACTCCCGGGATGCCTCCGGCACCTCCGAAATATGGCGGCGCCACATCCACGACTGCGCGCGAGGGGGCAAATGTCCGACCGCCATCGTGCGACTCTGTGAAAGTGATTGTGCTGCCATCATTCCAGATGGCATAGATAGTGCCGTCAGCCCCAACAGTTCCCACAAAACCTACCAGGCCGCCGTTGTCGTCACGCGGTAGGCCTGCATGCGTGCTGATGCGGATCGGCGATGTGAAAGTCTGTCCTCCGTCAGTGGAGCGCGTGAACAATATGATCGATTGATCGAGTTGCCACTCGATCCAGCCGACGTAGACGTTGCCGGCGTAGGGACTGTGAGGACGGGCATCCGCAAACACGCGCGGCATGTCCTCAAACTCGAGGTTGGGTTCGTTACCCTGGAATGCCTTCACCACCGCGGCATTCTTGTCCCAGGTCCTGCCGCCATCGACCGACCGGCGCACGAAGATGCCGTTTTTTCCCGCGCCGTGTGCCCAGTAAGAGGCGCTACCGAGCTTATCGAAGTGCAACGTAGCGAGATAAACGCGGTCCTTGTTGTCGAACGCAACCGACACGTCGCCGCCGCCTCTCCAGCCTTCAATCGCAGGAAGTTCGGCAACAGCAAATGTTTGTCCGCCGTCGCTGGAGTATGCGATTGCCGCTGGCTGAAATGCTGCCACCACTTGGTTCGCGTTGTTGAAATTTACGGCGATCGAGGGTTCGTTACCTCGAGTCTCGGCAGGTGACACGGTCACAATTCGGCGGTGTGGCGCTGCGGGAAGAGATTGCGCAAACCCGCTCGCGCTCGTAAGCAACACGCCTACCGCAATGGCGAACTTAGAAGGCATATCTTTTTCCAAAGAACCTCAGCTAACTCTTGTGGCTTGGGCTTTAACAAGCAGGATATTGTATATAACATATAAGACGCCGCAAAGGCATCCTTGATCTTTTTCGATCACCCCCGAGGTCACATGCACAAGTGCTCCAGCTGTTTCCTGCGAAGCGGAATTCTGTTCTTATGTGGCCTTTTTCTTTGTTCAGGCCGGTCCTACACCCAAGAGGAAGAGCTTGAAGCAGGGCACTCGATCGGCAAGGTCTCGACGAGTGGCGACCTGATCATCATGGAATTGGATGAAAACGCACTGGGGAAAGCCAACCAGTTCGATCTCGTCGGCCGCACGCTGCGCTTTACTCCAGAGCGTTCGGGCTATCGCGTCGAGAGTGGGCCCCTGCGCTGGGATTCAGACTTCGGCCCAGAAACCGCCGGTGCTGAGGTTACTCTCCTCCAGTTTGACTTTCCATTCTCCGGTCAGCAGTGGAATTCGTTTCTCGTGGGCAAAACAGGCTCGATCAGCTTCGGCAACCGAGAAAAGGATCAGGATTCTGAGCGCGGAGAGCGGAGCGAAGGAGGAGTGTCGATCGGTCGATTTGAGCCGTTGGCCGAGGCGGCCGGGACACTGATCGATAGCGCCCCAGCGATCTGCGTTTTTTTTAAGCCTCGGATGTCAGGGCCTCATTACGTCAAAGAGTTGGCAGATCGTGTGGTCATTACATGGGATCTCACGGAGCCGTTCGGGAATATCCAGGACTTTACTTGGTTCAAAACGATCAACTGGTTTCAGGCCGTGCTTTATCGCAATGGATCGATTGAGATGTCATACAAGGAACTCGCCGCGAGAGATGCCATTGTCGGTGTCTACCCTGCACTATCAGGCGCGGAAAAGGTTTTGGCGGCCTTCAGTGCCGAACCGCATCCCGAGGTGGCTGCGCATCTGGATGTCCGGAATCTCAAGCTCTCGGTCATTGATGGTGTCGTTCTGAAGGTCACGTTCGAGACGCGCGGACCGGTAGTGCCGGAGGGTGATCCAGGAGTGGACGGCCTTGCGTACCGCATCTTTTTTGATGCGCACCAACCGCTTCCCACCACCGCCGATGCAGCCCGGTCGGCATTGGTTTGGACAGTTCAAGGAATTCAGCTGCGCCGGCGCGCGTCGACGAAGTACATTGCATTCGGAGCTGGCGTATTGCGAAAGGTGAAGGCCACCGGAAATACAGTCACGCTGCAGGGGATACTGCCGGCAGAGCTTCGCGGAGTGGATAAAATTGCCGTATTCGCTGACGTCGTTGCGCCTGGAAATCATGGGGCGATTGAGCGGATGCCTCCTCATGTGGTTCGCTTGTCAGGAATTCGCAATCCCGAGGTTCACCTTTCGTCCTTGACCCGCAAGGACGGTCCATTTCCGGTCGTATACGAATCGTTCCATTTCCTTGCACTGCCCAAACCACAGGATCTCTCCTGCACAGTGATCAAGGAGCTTGGCGACAAGTTCGATTTTCTGGCTTACTACTCGGATTTCCGCATCGATAACCAGGAAGCGGGTACTCCCAGCGACGGGCCGGTAGCCGGGAATGTGAGCGGGGTCGGGGCGCCACAACATGATCTTGCGAGCTACTGCACCCAAGGGCGATTTCAGTGGGGATATGTACAGCCGGTATATGTTGGTTCCAACCAAATGCAGGAACGCCCACCCGAGGGAGCCCCGGTGGGAGGCGATCACGACATCACTGCGTACTCGCACCAACTGGCAGAAAGTTCACCGGAGAGAAAGATGCTGCCCTACAACTACGCGATGTCGCAGCTCGGGCATGAGATGGGCCATCGCTGGGCTGCGTTTGTCTCTGCGAAAGTAAGTGGTGAAACAGTTCCGTTGGGCCCTGTCCATTGGGCGCGAGGGCTGCATGCGCCGGTTGCATTCCCCTACCAGCGGCCCACCGAGGCATCTGCCATGGGAGGGGGCGTCTGGCAGGACAACTTCGATGGATCCTACACCCAACTCGATGATGACTATTACGTGCCTGCCACGGGCTATTCCTATCTCGACTTGTACCTGATGGGCTTGATCTCGGCCGTAGAGGTGCCGGACTTCTTCATCCTGAAAAACCTCGTGCCCGCTGGTAAAGATGCGCGTGAACGCCCCATCTTCAAGGCGGATCGAACGAAGGTGACGATTCAAGACGTGATTGCGGCTGAAGGACCACGCTTACCGGATGTTGATCACTCGCAAAGGAAGTTCAATACCGGATTTGTCATCGTGGTCGAGCACGGGCAAAGTCCAAGCCACGATCTTGTCGAGCGCGCAAATCAAATTCGACAGAGATGGATCGACTACTGGGAAACGACAACTGGACATCGCGCCTCAATGACAACAAATCCACGCTAGGAAAGATGACTTCAATTCTGTCAACCTTCGAAGTCCTCCAAGGTCGGCTCAATTCTCTTGCTTTCTACTTTCGGCGTCTGAGGAGAATGAGCCTGTAGGCTTCGGGTCCGTCCTGCTCCGCGGATTAGCAGGTAGATCGGAATTCCGAGGAACACGATCAGCAATCCCGGCCACGTCGTTGAGGGCCGATGCACGAAAAGCACAACGAGGATGACGCTAGCCGCAAGAATATAGAAAGCCGGCACGAATGGATATCCCAGCGTGCGATAAGGGCGCGGCGCCTCCGGCCGCTTGAAACGCAGGCGGAATACCCCTCCCACAGTCAGCACATAGAAGATCAATGCCGCGGAGATGACGTATTCGAGCAGGTTGCTATATAGGTTTCCCCAAGATTGAGTTGCCGGCTCATAAGTGCGCGGCAGCACCAGGATGGCGGCCCATAATCCCTGGAGGACGAGAGAAACGCGGAGACATTCGCAGCGTTGAGTTTTCCGGCGAAAGGGAAGAACAGTCTCTGGCGGGCCATTGCGTAGTAGACGCGCGCTCCGGTCAGGGTGAGCGCATTAATGGTGCCAAAAGTCGAGATCATAATGGCGACTGCCATCACTACTGATCCGGCTCCGGGAAAGATGGCTCGCAAGGTTGCGGTTCCCACGCGGTCCGCGGGAGCGTGTTGGATCGCCGACAGGGGAAGCGTGAACAGGTAGGCCACATTCGCAAGGATGTAAAGGGTGATAACCAGCGTGGCGCCGATCACCATGGCGAGGGTGACATTGCGTTCCGCCCTTTTCACCTCAGCTGCGGCGAAAGCAATGTTGTGCCACGAGTCAGCCGAGAACAGCGAGCCAGTCTGACTGAGGCAGATGGCGACGAACAATCCCCACATTGTGGTTGCGTCCAGTCCCCGGCCCAGAGAAACGATTCCAGTCGGATGCCAAGGCGCGCTGAAGTTTTCCGAAACCACGGAGGCTGTACGCCCATAGAAAATGCCCAGCACGATCAGGCCGGCCAGTGCTACGGTTTTGGCGATCGTAAATACATTCTGGATGAGCTTTCCGTAACGGAGTCCTAGAGTATTGCTGAAGGTGAGAAAAAAGATGATCCCAATTGCCAGGAACTGCGCTGTCGATAGCGAGAGGGCGTAATGAGTAGAGAGGCGGACCGGAGGAACCAGGTATCTGTCCTCGGACACGAAAGGCCACAACAAGCCGGAGAATCGTGCGAATGCAACCGCGACGGCTGCAATCGTCCCTGTTTCGATGACAGAGAATAATGTCCAGCCGTACAGAAATCCCCAAAGCGGCGAGTACGCTTCGCGAAGGTAGACATACATGCCTCCGGCTTGCGGCATCATGGCCGAGAGTTCTCCGTAGCACAAGGCGCCTGCAATCGTGAGCACTCCCGCCACTCCCCATGCCACCAAGAGCCAGCCCGCGCTTCCGACGTTACGGGCCATCTCGGCGGGAACAATAAAGATGCCCGAGCCGATCATCGCTCCCACCACAAACATCGTTGAATCGAATAGGTTCAATCCGAGCGCGAACTTGCGCGGGTTTTGATGCGTAGTTTCCGAGCCTGACGAGTCGGCTTCCCGGTTCATGTGTTCAATCCGCAGAGGTTGGTAGTGCAAGAATTAGGTATGGCGATTGCATATTGTATCCATTAAGTAGCTCCATGAAAACGGGTACCGCTAATGATGCCGCGCTTGCTGTCACGATCTCCGTTCGGTCTGGCGTGGCAAGGAACAAACGCCAAAGAACCGAAAGAGTATTCGCGCAAAACACTTGTTAGACGGTTTAGCTCGGGTTCTCCAGGTTTAGTGGATGTCGGTGGACCCCAGAGAGTTGACGAAGCGGCGCTAAATCCTGAGTGAGTTCCACCGTGCCCAAATACTTGCCTTCGTCGTTACGAACAGCGAAATAGCGGATGTGTACGAACTTGTTCTGAAAGTTGATCCAGAACTCGGCGACGTTCTGACGGCCTGAGTGGAACACGTGTTTGGTGTGCTGAAACTCAAGTTCGGGCTCGTGAAGGTACGCTATCGCGGACTGGACAAGAATGCGAACCGCCCGTTTGTGACTTGCGCGCTGGTGAATCTGTTCCTGGCACGCAAGCGACTGCTGTGTACGCCAGCGGTGTAGCGCCCCACGAAGCTGCTGCACCGTCCGCAGCGCGGGGCAAAAGCAAACGGCATGCCTCGCGGGCAGAATCAAATCACCGGCTACCCCGGTCTGTTGCTCTTCGCTTCGCTGGGAAGATTACTTGTTCAGCGATTCCCTAGGGTGCGGTGTCGGACCGACCGCCCCTTCTGAACAAGTATTTCCACTTTGTTTATACGACCCATGCGGGCGAGGCTCGCTTGCATGGGACGAAGAGAGGAGTCACCACCATGTTTGCATTGTTCCAGCTTGGGCAAACTATTATTTCGGGTGTGGTAGCACGCATCCCAGCTGTCAGCTTCCTGAAGCGTGATCCTGCGCTCGCCGGAACGATTGCAACAGTTCGGGGAACAAGGTGAAATACTCTTCCAGGTTCATCGGCTTCTTTCCGGTGAAACGGAAAACCGCGTTGCTGGTGTGTTCCAACTCCCCGGCAGCGATCGCCTCAAACCATCCTACGGATAGATCGACGCGCCACGAGGGCGGCTCCCGTTTGCACAATCGGTCGCGTGCGGATTTAGCGGACTCTGCCTGGTAGCGAAGCGGCCGGTGGGTCAGGGCAGAGAAACGACGGGCCACATCGTCAAGGCTCAGCGATTCGCGCCCGGTAACATCATGCGTACCACCCGGCGGATCCGCCAGCACTGCAGCCGCAGTCCGCGCAGCGTCCTCGCGGGAAACGAAGGCGCCGCGCGTCTCTTTCGCCGGACCGAGCATCACTCCATCGACATCGAACTTGTCTAGAAACATATCCACATAGAATGCGTTTCGAAGTACGGTATACGGAAGACCGGTCGCTGCAAGGTACTGCTCGCTCAGAAAGTGATCGCGAGAAAAGGGGTACTTCGAAGTTGGAGATGCTCCCTGGAGCGACAAATACACGAGGTGTTTCACGCGTGCCCGCGCGGCGGCTTCGAACGCATTCCGGTGCAGTCGCGCTCGTTCGCCAGGCTTGCCAGACCCCGAGACCACCAGCGCGGCGGACACGCCCGCGAAGGCGCCATCCAGAGTTGCCGACTCGGCGAAGTCGCCGCGAACTAACTCCGTACCATCCAGTTTTGGCGCTTGTCCTGGAGTGCGAGTCATCAGGCGCAAACTATATCCTTCTTGCGTCAGCAATACAGCAGTACGTCGTCCGACACGTCCGGAAGCGCCTGTAATCAGAAGCGTATTCAACCCAACCATGATAACCATTCTGACGATATAGCGTTCGATGGGAATCTGGCATACCCCGAACCCCCAAGGCGCGCAGTATCCTTCTATTAATGCAGAGGACGCACACATCTCCGCCAGCCACCATGGCCTGAGAAACCGGTGCCCCCTCAGGAGAAGCAATAGAGTACGTTAATCTTGGCAAGACTGGACTCAAAGTCTCTCGTATCTGTCTCGGCTGCATGAGCTATGGAGCGCCTGCTACCGGTAAAGTTAAGCTTGGCAGCCATGCCTGGGCTCTGAGCGGAGAAGAGAGTGAACCCTGCTTTCGTCAGGCGCTCGATCTCGGGATGGACTTCCTAGAGACGACGCCGAAGATCGGAAATTTCCGAATCCGGCCATTGTTTCTGGGAATCCAACTGCCTAAGAGTGAAACCTCAGATACATTTCTGTCCGTAGAACGCTAATCGCGGTTTGCACGCGATGAGAGGTAACCCAGCATGGTAGACAAGGCCGACTCCAAGATAGGCGACGACGTGCCGACAGCGGTCTCTAGGCGCAACTTCATTAAAGGGGTCATCACTAGCGGGGTAGCAGTCTCCTCCGCGAGCTATCTGTTTCGCGCCTCGACTGTCCTGCACGGCCAGCAGTTCACTGCCGTCGTGGGCGACCGGCTGATTACCCTCAACGTCAACGGTCAGCAGCGGCGCGTCGACGTTATGAAGCAAGAGACACTGGCGTCAACTCTTCGTTACAAGCTGGGCCTCACTGGTACCAAACTGGGGTGCGACCGTGCGGAGTGCGGATCTTGCACCGTCCTTATCGACGATATTCCGTACTATTCCTGTTCGGTGCTCACGCACACCGTGCGGGACCGAAAAATTCTGACCATCGAGGGCCTGGCAAGCGCCGATGGAACCTTGCATCCGGTGCAGCAGGGCGTCATCGACGAACAGGGATTTCAGTGCGCGTTCTGTATGTCCGGCTTCATCATGACCACGGTGGGATACCTGAAAACAAATCCCAATCCTACCCGCCAGGAGTTGGCGAACGGCATCTCGGGATGCCTGTGCCGCTGCCAGGACTATGACAAGATCCTCACCGCGATGATGCGTGGGGCTGAGAATCTGCGGAGGTCGAAGGTTGGATAACAAGAAGGTTGTTGCGCCTAGCAAACCTGCGGAGCGCCAGTATGGAACTGGGTACAAGCTGATCGGCAAGAACTATACGACTCCGGATTTGTATGCGAAGGTTACCGGCCAGGCGAAATATGCCGAGGACTTTCGGGCGGAAGGCATGTTGTTCTGCAAGTTGTTGCTGAGCCCCATGCCGCATGCACGCGTGAAACGAATCCATTCGGATGCAGCGCTCGCCATGCCTGGCGTTAAAGCCATTCTCACCGCGAACGATCTTCCCGCCCCGGCCGATACTCTGACCGACAATGGCACGGTCATCAAGGCCAGCAAGTGGGGCGAACGCGGTCTCACCATGGAGCCGCTCTATCAGGGCGAACCGATTCTTGCCGTTGCCGCGGTCGACGAACTCACCGCCGCGGAAGCCATCGAGAAAATTCAAATCGATTTGGAGCCGCTGCCGTTTGTCGTCGATCCGCTCGACACTCTACGGCCGGGTGGTCCTAATCCACGAACGGATGGCAACGTCTGGACCCGGCCTCCAGCGCCCGGTTCACAAGGTCCGGGCGCACCCGTAGTCACGGAGTTGAAGTGGACCGAGGCCGACTTTGCCGAGTTAAAGCATGGCCGGCTGCCTCTGGGCAAGGCTCCCGACGAATGGTCGTATGGCGACCTTGATTCCGGATTCAAGAATGCGGCGCTCGTTCTTGACGAGACGTTCGTCACGCCCGACACCAGCCATCAGACGCTTGAGACGCGCAGTGCGATGGCCTACTGGCAGAACGGCAAGGTCTACATTCACACCGGCACGCAAAGTACGGCGCAAACGCTGCCCGCGATCGCGCGATGGTTGAACATCGATGCGGACAAAGTTGTTTTCATCAGCGAATATACCGGAGGCGGGTTCGGCAGCAAGATCACCGGCGGGGTAACGATGATCATCCCGGCGCTTCTGGCAAAGAAAACAAACGCTCCGGTGATGATGCGGATCAGTCGTGAGGAGGAGACCTTTATCGGACGCGCGCGTCCCGGTTTTCAGGGAAGAATGAAAGTCGGTTTCTCTAAAGAGGGACGGATCACGGCTCTCGACATGTTCATTGTTTGCGACAACGGCCCCTATGACGCAGTGGGTGATGGGCCCTCATCGGGCCGCATCGTGTCTCTGTTGTACCAGCCGCAAGCCATGCGCTGGCGTGGAGTGACGGTGATGACGAATACGCCGCCCCGGAGTGCGCAGAGTTCCCCGGGCGGACTGCAGGGGATTGTCCTCATGGAACCGGTCATCGCGAAGGCAGCGCGCAAGCTCGGAGTTGACCAGGTAGCAATCCGCCGCATCAACTGCCCCGAGGGCAAGGCGCCGTTCGGGCCAGCAGCGCAGGGGAAACGGCCGTATGCCACCAGCGCGTTCATCAAAGAGGCACTCGATCGCGGCGCGGAGCAATTCAAATGGAGCGAGCGCATTGCACGCACTCCGAAGAGGATAGGCACAAAAGTTCGCGGCGTTGGCGTATCGCTGAGCTGTTACGTTGGCGGCACGATCGGATTCGACGGGCTCCTGGTCATCAGGCCCGATGGCCGGATCACCTTCCAGTCTGGAATTGGCAACCTGGGAACGGAGTCGGTGATTGATGTTCACCGCGCCGGCGCGGAAGTTCTCGGAGTTCCATGGGAAAAATGCGATGTAGTGTGGGGTAACACGGCAAAGAACCTTCCTTTCACTTGTGTCTCGGGCGGCAGCCAGACAACTCACGCGATGACGCGGGCAGCCCACGCGACGGCGATGGACGCCAAGAAGAAGCTTCAAGAAATCGCGGCGAAGAAGCTCGGCGGCAAGCCAGAGCAATACGAGATAGCGAACGAGCGCGTCTTCCGCAAGGGCGGCGGAGCCGGCATGACTTTGGCGCAAGCCGCCAAGCACGCGATTGAACTGGGCGGCATCTACGATGGTCACGAGGCGCCCGCTGACGTTCACAAACTGACAAAGGCATCGGTTGCGGCGCTGGCGGGTCAGGGCTTGGTGGCGGCAGCCAAGGACAATTATCCGCGCGACGGCTCGACGTTTTCCTACGTCGCGAGCTTCGCTGAGGTTGAAGTCGATGTCGAAACCGGCAAGTACTACGTCGTGGATTTCCTTGCCTCCGGCGATGTTGGGACAGTGATTCATCCCCGCGCACTGGGTGGCCAAATGCTCGGCCGTTCAACGCTCGGCATGGGCCACGCGATCGGTCAGAAATGGGTATTCGATCCGCACTACGGCGAGATGCTTTCCAAGCGCTTCCACCATAGCAAGCCGCCGACGATTCTCGATGTGCCCGTGGACATGCAATGGACGGCGTTGGATATTCCAGACCCGGAGACGCCGGTAGGCGCTCGCGGTGTCGGTGAGCCTCCGGTTGCCGGTGGGTGTGGCTCCATCTTGAACGCCCTCTCGGATGCGCTCGGAGACGAAATTTTCCAGCGCGCACCGGTGAACGCCGACACGATTCTAACGTCGCTCGAAGCGGGCCGGCCCATGCAGCATCCCCTGATGGCCCACATTTGATGGAGATTTAAGGAGAGTTATGGCTGTCATACGAGACGTAATGGCCGCATTCGAGCTGTATCAGCCAAGTTCCGTTGCCGATGCACAGAAGCTTCTCGAACAGCACGGACCGGATGTCTGGGTGCTGGCCGGAGGGCTCGACAGCTTCGACTGGCTGAAGGATCGAATCAAGAAGCCCAAGGCTGTAGTCGATCTGAGCGGAATCGAAGAACTGCGCGGAGTTCGCACCACGGCGGATGGTGTTGAGATCGGCGCGATGACCACGCTCACGGAAGTAGTGAACCATCCCATCATCAAGCAGAAGTATGGTCTGCTGGCGGAGAGCGCGGAACTCGTGGCGTCGCCGCAAATCCGCAACCAGGGAACACTCGGCGGCAATGTTTCGCAGGACACGCGCTGCTGGTATTACCGCGGTGGGTGGCCGTGCTACCGTGCCGGCGGCAACATTTGCTATGCCGATACACCGGAGGGCCGCAACCGCGAGCACGCGATTCTGCACGCGGAGCGGTGCGTTGCCGTGAATCCCTCCGATTCAGCCCCGGCCCTGATTGCGCTGGACGCCAAGTTCGTCGTGCGCACGCCCAAACGTGAGCACGTGGTGGATGCCGAGGATTATTTCATCGGTCCTGACATCGACATTACGCGGCTGCACATCCTGCAGCCCGGAGACCTGCTTACTGCTATTCGTATTCCGTCCACATGGGCGGGCGCGCAATTCTATTTTGAGAAAGTGCGAGACCGGAACGTATGGGATTTCGCACTCATGAACGTGGCCTCAGCCATGGTGACATCGGGGGACAGGATTGAGCGTATCCGTATCGCAGTGAACGGCGCTGCCGCGCGTCCATTACGGTTAAAGGCAGTGGAAAATGCAGTTCGCGGCAAGCCGCGCAACGCAGCGACGGGTGAGATGGCGGGGAAGTTGGCCGTGCAAGGCGCGCTCCCGTTGCAGTTCAACGCCTACAAGATCCCGCTGATGAGAAATCTGGTGAAACGTGCCATCGGTGGAGTCGAGGAGGCAACATGGGCTTCTTAGAGTGGGCGACGAGCCCCTGGGGGCAGAGTGTCCCGATCCACATTGCATGGTTCTTGATATGGGTTGCGGTGATTGCAGGCTTCCTCTTTCTGATCGTCCACGCCATTTGGTTGAGGTATTTCGCCAGGCCCAAAGAGTTTGCGGGCGATGCTTCTCCCGAAGTCTCTGCGGGGATACCCAAGCACGTTCCGCGACATTCGCTGGTGGCGCGGCTGTTTCACTGGATCATGGCAGCGTCCATGTTGACACTGCTGTCTACTGCTTTCCTTCCGAAGGTGGGAGTCCAGTTTCCCTGGGTCACCTATCATTGGATCGCTGGCGGTGTGTTGACAGTCTCCATCGTTTTCCACATCGTCCACGCCTCCTTCTGGCTGGATTTTTGGTCGATCTGGCCAGACAAAATCGATCTGGAAGATGCATGGAGAAGAGTGCGCCGGTTTGCCGGAAGGTCCGCGCCGCCGCCGCGAAAGTTTGCCAAGTATCCGCTGGAGAATAAGCTCTTCCACGGCGTCATCATCCTGTGCGGTCTGTCGGTGATCCTTACCGGCGTTTTCATGATGTTTCGCGTGCGTACGATCTTTTTCCCCAGGAATCCATACCTATTCAGCGACATGACCTGGGGCCTGATGTACGTGCTGCATGGACTGGCGGGAGTGGGACTGATTGCGCTGGTAATGATGCATGTCTATTTCGGACTCCGGCCAGAGAAGCGCGCGATCACGAAATCGATGATCTTCGGCTGGATGGATCGCGACTTTTATCTGCAAGAGCACGATCCCGAGCGCTGGGTGGTCGAGACTCCTCCTCCGTCATCTTCTTTACCATCGATATCCAACCGAGTAGAAGGTCGAGGGCTAACCGATGCTGGCTGAGATCAGCGATCGTTGTAATGCTGTGGAAGAGTGCTACGAGTTCATGCTGGCCTACGCAGCCCAGGGGCTCCCCAGTGACCAGGGCAGTAAATCGGGTGGACAAGTCCGTGAGTTCCTGCAGCGCGCCGTGAAAGCCCTGACCGGGCTCGCGGAAACTAGTGCTGTGGCGGTCAAAGAGGAAGGTCTTGAGCCAGCCGACAAATATCTGGCGTTCTTGGCGGTGCTCGATCGCGACGCTCGCGATTCTCTCGCCGCCATTGAGTTGGTCCTGGCCCAACCCGCCATCAGCTCCCAGTTGGTTGACAATCTGAACGCTTCCATCCATCTCCGGGCGCTGCTCACCGACTTGTTTCTGGTGGGCGAGATCGTGAGGAAGCAAGACAAACCGGCGGGGGAGGTGGTCACAAGCGAGGGCGAATGATGGCCTCTTCGGCGTTGTCACAGGAATAGAAAAACCCGCCAGGCGGCGGGCTTTTCTGTTATGAATCCAAGCGAATTACGGTACAGTAATCACAACTTTGCCTACCTGCGCATTCGACTCGAGATAGTTATAGGCATCCACCGTCTGCGCAAACGGAAATATCTTCGCGATCTTCGGATGAAACCGTCCATCCGCCAACCGGTCGTAGACATACTTCTTCGCCGCCGCGAGCTTCTCGGGATTGCGCGTGACCTCCATCAACGTATAGCCGCGAATGCTTAGACCCTTACCCAGCGCCGTAAACAGCGGAAAGGGTGTGGGTTGCATCGAAAGCGCGCCATACTCAAAGACAATTCCGCTGGTTGCAGCGGCCTCGGCGAGCTTTTCCAGAAATGGCCCAGCAACCGGATCAAAGATCACGCGCGCGCCCTTGCCGCCGGTAATCTCCTGCACACACGCCACGATGTCTTCTTCCTCAGTGGCGATCACGTAGTCCGCACCCAGAGAAAGCAATTCAGCTTTCTTATTGCTCTTGCGCGTCGTTGCAATTGAAATAGCACCCTCAGCTTTCGCAATCTGCGTCGCGGCAATGCCCACACTGCTCGACGCGGCCGGGATCACCACGAAATCGCCTTTTGCCAGATGCGCAATCGCGATCAACGCCCCATATGCCGTCAGGTACTGCATCCAGACCGCTGCGCCCTCCGCCGGTGAGAGCTTCGCCGGATACTCACCAAGAGCCGCAACCGGAGCAATTACCTTTTCGCCCAGCATGGCGTAGTCGTTCATGGAGAAGGCTGGAATCGTGGCGACCGATTTGCCCACCCAGTTTTTGTCCACATCCGGGCCAACCGCTTCCACCACGCCTGCCGCCTCATAGCCAAGTCCAGCAGGCAGCTTCGGGTGTTCGAGGTACTGGCCACGGACGAACATCAATTCCGCCCGGTTCAAGCCTACCGCCTGCACCTGTAACCGCACCTCACCTTTCCCGGGCTGCTTGGAGGTTTCCTCTTCAATCTTCAAAACCTCCGGTCTGCCCAACTTATGAAAACGAACAATCTTTGGCATGAATATCTCTCCTTGGACATTAGATCGCCGATCGGTCGCGGAAGATTCGGAACGCCACAAACTGGAGGTCCCCCCGCAACTCGCACTTGCCGGAGTGGGTCATTGTACGGAGCGTGAGTCGCTACCAATTGGTAGCAATGTCTGCTTAGGACACCGAGTGCCTGCCGTTTTTCATCAATTTCTGGAGAGTTCAGAAGAGAGCAGGGAAGTGCCGAATCTCAAAAAGGCCGGGGACACATCGGGGACACAATAAGGTGTTTCTTGCTGCTCCTAGAACGCCATCCAGTGCGTCCGTGTTCCTGTAGTTTGCTAGAGTTACGTTTAGCCATCCCGCTTTCACGGCGGTAACACGGGTNNATCCCGTCGGGGACGCCAAACCTAATCAATGAGTTACCGGGATTTCCCCAGAAACTCGCGGTACAACGACGGTACAACTTGGTTTCGAGCGGATCATGCCGACTACCTTGCTTTGTGCCGCTCGCTTCTGCGGACTCAGGGCCTGTGTGTAGGTGTCCAACGTCATCTTTGCTGTTGAGTGCCGCAACAGCTCCTGTACCACCTTGACATCCTCCCCGTTGCCCTTGAGCAACGTAGAAAACGTGTGGCGAAATGTGTGCCACGACATCTTCTTGTTGATCCCCAGTTTTCGAGCTGAGGGTTGAATGTAGTCGCGCATTACCGCGCTCAGCCAGACTGGCTGTTTCCCACGCTTGGCTCCAGCGCGGTTGGCATCGGTGGCCCATACATAATCGGACGGCTTCTTGTATGGGGTCACTTCATACCAGGACAACAGATCATGAGCTATATACTCGTCAATCGGCATCAGCTTTCTCGATGCCTCCGTTTTGACCGGGCCTACGTGCTGGTCAACCAGCGACCGAGTCACGCTTACATGGAGATTCTTGAAATCGAAATCCTCCCATTTCAGCCCGGCCAGTTCGCCCCGGCGTAGTCCCGACGGCATGTCGAGAAACACCATCGCTTTTTCCCGAATCCCCAGTACCCCCAGTAGCAGATGCATCTCTTCAACTTCGAGAATGTCAGGTGTTCGCTCACGCTTTGCAGAAACACGAACACCAGAACCCTTGCCGGCACCTGCGATTGGATTGCGGTCAGTGAACTCCCACCGTATTGCATGATTGAAAACGCTGCCCATCGCGTCACGGATTTTTTCTCTCGTGCCACCTGCAAGAAGTTTGCGCCTGCCAAACTTGCTTGTGACAAGTGACTTAAGCCATTGCTCCACCGCAACGGTTTTGATAGCCCGGAGTTCGAGTTTTCCCCAATGAGGCAGCACCCAGCGATTCAGAACCAGCGTCTTCCGGTTGCGGGTCGAATATGCTTTGCCGTCCCGGCCGCAATCAGCAAGTTCATGAATTTTGTAGTGCTCCACAGCCTCAGTCATAGTGATCGACGTCAACTCTGTCGGGCCATCGGTGTTGATGTTTAGCCGCAGTCCAGCTAACAAATCCTGCAGCTTCTTACTGTTTTCGGGATAGTCCTTGACTGGTCCGATGGTTTTCTTGCGCTCGCGTGAAATCCCGTCCGCGCCTTTGTGCAGCCAGCGAAACTGCCATCTTTCTACCCCATCTTTGCGGATTATTGTTTGGAGACACCCATTCTGATAACGCGCCAGCATTCATTTGCTCCTTGAATTCTGGCAGCGGTCGCAATCCGAATTTACCCCAATGGGCGTCGGGGAGTCTAGTTCACGGCGAATGTCATTTCCCGCAGTTCCTGGTAACCAACAGGCTGGGCCCCGAGCGGATCGTGATCCGGCGCAAAGGCATCTTGCACGCGACGGAAACGAATTCTCGATCCCTTTATTCACTTATCGGCCGCTACACCCGAGGCCATGTTGTGACGCGCCCGACGGCCTGCAATTACCTGCGACCGAAGCCAATCATCCAACTCAGAGAGATAAAAGTGCCAGCGCTTCCGATTAGACCCCACCGGGTGAGCCGGAAGTGACCCTTCACGAGCCTTGCGGAGTACAGTTTTCGGGTGCATGTTGAGAAAGCGAGCAGCGTGTTGCTGACTGACGGGCGCCTCTCGAAGCGAGTGTGACCGCTCACTTGGGGTGATCAGATTGGGCTGGGCTGACATAAAGACCTCTTCTCCACAACCGCGGTCCGTCCGCTTCGTTGAGTTCGCGCGGACGGACAGTGCTAGCCAATTTGATCGATTCCTTCAGCCGTGTCCAACAACTTCTCGTCCGCGTGATATTCCTGCCGGGAATATCAGACAGCGGCAAACCGATTTGTCACCTCACATTTCGTTGAGCAAATCACTTCGCGAATGCGGAGTGGTCGTTTCAGAAGAACTGAGTCAAGCAGACCACGACACACTCATCTGCCTCATCGGCAGGCACTTGGACGCAGACTTGGGAAAACATGTATGCGCGTCCGCCAGCACAACGGCATCTCAGGACCGTCTAAATAAGACGTCCTCCGTGTAGCAGTGTCCGAGTCACATTTTGCCGACCAATCACTTTCCGAGGAAGATTCCTTACCGCGAGTATCAGGCCGAGAGGCGCGATTTACTTGGTCGCGACGCCATGTTCGGCTGTTATTCCTCCCAGGAATATCACGCGGACGAGAAGTTGTTGGACATCGCGATTGAGCCAAGTTACGTTTGCGCCATAAGCAGCCGATTTGAAGTGCTGCGGGAGGTACAAATGACACGTTGGTCCCGAGTCCATTTCATCCGCCAAATCCAGTCCCGTCTTCGGTCGAAGTGGGCGCGTTCAACCGCCGTTCTTGTCACCCTTCTTTTGGTCATCCCTGTGGCCGCGCTGGCGCAAGGTTCACCGTTCGACACCGGCTTTACCGCCATCCAAAGCCTTTTCACCGGCACGATTGCGAAGGTTGCAAGTCTGGTTGCGATAGTGATCGGCGGCTACGGCTTCGCCCACGGCGAACCTGGTGCGAAAAAGGCACTCGCCGGTGTTGCTGCCGGAACGGGCATTGCCGTCCTCGCCGTGAATGTCCTGAGTTGGCTCTGGGGCGTGTAGCACCTTTCCAACAGGCACCTTCGAACCTGTAGCAAACATTGCTTAGGCAAGTGACTTATGCCAGACAAAACACAGCAAAAGCGTCGCACAAATCGAGTCTTTAAGAGCCTGCATAAGCCGCTCACCTACTTGGGCGTCGAACGCACGCTGTTCTACTTCGTTTGTGTTGGTGCCGTGGGGGCCTTCAATCTCTTCAATTCCATCCTCGCTGGTATCGCCGTATTCATTGGCGGTTTTACCTTCGGCCATTGGGTCACAAACAGTGATCCGGCGTTCCTCCGCATCCTGGCAAAGTCCGAACGCTACAACGTCCGCTACGACGCGGCCAAGCAGCAAGTCCCCCGTGTGGAGGTGGTCTGATGCTGCGTCTCGACAAGGTCATTAAACCGTGGAAAGAAAGTGCGGCGCTGAATGACCACATCAACCTCTACGGCTTCTGGAATGAGACGGCATTCCTTACCAAAAGCGGCGATCTAGGCATGGTTCTCAGTGTTACCGGTGTGGACTACGAAAGTCTTGACCGCTCGGAGCAGGAGTATGCGGTGAAGCGGTTGGAGGCAGCGCTCAAAGCTTTTGGCCCAGGCTTCCATGTTTGCCAATACCTCTTCAAATCGAACCGCCCGGATATACCCTTCGCAAAATATGACGATCCGATTGTAGAAGCGGCGATCGACCAGCGGCGGAAGTTCTTTGAAGCCAAGCGCGACCATCTTTATCAGGTGGAGATTTTCTACTGCATTCTGCTCGAAGGCGCGCGGTCGAAGACCGGCGTGGGCGCCGCAATCGCTCGAATCTTGCGTGATCCCGCGGGCGCGGTTGGCGAACTAAAAGTGCAGTTCACCAATGACAGCATGAAAATCCTATTGGGTACGCATATTGAGCACGATCTTCGACGACTCGACCAGAGCGTGCAGGCATTCGCTCGGCAGCTTTCTGACTTCATGCAAATCGAGATCTTGAATCAACAGGGACAGTTCATGTTCTTCCGCCGGTTGCTGAATTACGACGACTGGCGTGTTGCGGGTAGGCCGCAGTCCACACAGTTTCTCGACTATCAGGTGGTCAACTCCGACATCGAGGCGGAGCGCGATCATCTGCGGGTAGGCGATCACATTGTCCGTGTCCTCACGATGAAAGAAGCCATCACAGAGACGCGGCCCTTGGTACTGGATGCGCTGTTGAAGATCCCGGCCAATTTCTACGTCGTCACAGAGTGGACGCCGCTCCCCGCGGACAAGGCCCGCAAAGAAGTGAACAAGCGCCGCCGCCACTTCAATATGTCCAAAACAGGGTTTGTCTCCCAGATGGGAAACGACGCCACCAAGACGAACCCACGCGATGTGCTGGTGGACGAGTCCAAGCAGGCCGACATCGAAAATCTTGGGGATTGCCTGCGCGCCCTGGGTGATGGTCAATCGCTTGGCGATTTCTCGCTCACGATTGTGCTGTACGGCCGGTCACGAACGGAACTCGATCAACTCGTGGCTGAGCTTACTGGAGTCTTCACCAACGCGGACGGCAATCTGTTTGCAGAAACCTACAACCAGCTGAACGCTTATTTCGCCACCGTGCCGGGCAACTATGCGCTGAACCTCCGCCAACTCTATCTGTTGAACACGAATTACGCCGACCTGTCTTTTCTTTTCACGATCCTTCCCGGCGAGAAGACAAACCCGCATCTCGGCACGGAGTACCTGGCAGTGCTCGAAACCGACAACAGCACGCCATACTATCTCAACCTGCATACCGGCGACGTTGCCCACACGCTGATTCTCGGGATGAGCGGGAGTGGCAAGTCGTATTTTTGCAATTTTCTTCTGCAGAACGCGCAGAAGTACGCTCCGCTGACTTTCATCTTCGACATCGGCGGCAGCTTCCAGTCGCTTACGACGATCTTCGGCGGGTCGTACCTCAATGTCGGCCAAGAAGCGCGAGACTTCACCATCAACCCATTCTCACTGCCTCAGACCAAAGAGAACCTGCAATTTCTCTTCAGCTTCTTCCGCGTGCTCATTGAGGGCAACGAACAACGGTATCGGCTGGACTTCAGAGAAGAACGGCGGCTGTGGGACGCCATCGAGCGCATCTACGTGCTGGAGTCGAGCCAACGCACGATCTCGAACTTTTGCAACATCATTGGCGAGTTGAAGGAACGCCTGCACCGCTGGACCCGCGGCGGGCAGTACGGGTTCCTGTTTGACAACGCTGAGGACACGCTTTCGTTCTCTCGCTTTCAGACGTTCAACTTCCATGGTTGGAACGATGCGCCGGACGTATTGGAGCCGCTGCTGTTTTACGTTCTGCATCGCGCGTCGAACGAAATTGCCGACCCGAGAAGACTCGCCACTTTCAAGATTTTCCTCCTTGATGAGGCATGGCTGTTCATCAAGAACGAGACGATCCGCAACTATGTAGTGCAGGCGCAGAAGACTTGGCGTAAACACAACGCCGCCATGATTCTGGCGACGCAATCGATCAAAGAGCTTGAGGAATCGGGGATGCTGGCGATAGTGGCGGAGAGCTGTCCCACAAAAATCTTTCTCGCCAATCCGGAGATGAATCGCGAAGTCTACCGCGAGGCGTTTCATCTCAACGACACAGAGTTGGACATCATCGACGGCCTTGTCCCGCCGGGCCAAATGCTGATTCGGAAAGCGCAGACCTCAAAGAAAGTCCATTTGAACGTCGATTCTGTTTCGCATTGGATGGCGACCAATAACGCCCGCGACAACCTCAAGAAACGGGAATATTTCGACCGCTTCGGTTTTGCGGATGGGCTTCGCCATCTGGCGGAAGACTATCCATTCCAGCCGCGCGCGCTGGCGGTATCAACCACCAACATCAACCCCTAAGGAGACGTGGTATGCGAAGTATGAAGTTCATCATCGATTCGGTTTTGCTCGTTTCTTCCATCGGTGTAGTAGCGCAGGATTCGGCACGCACGGTGCAGTATCACTCGCA
>PLBY01000022.1:7233-7421 GCA_003134655.1 Acidobacteriaceae bacterium | reverse complement strand
AACCGCCCCTGCAGATACCACTCGGAGCGCGCGATTTCGTTTCCATTCAACCGTCCGCTCACGCGCACCTTGATGCCCTTGCATCCGAAGCGCAGCGCCGAATCCACCGCCTTGCGCATCGCGCGTCGGAAGCCCACGCGCTTTTCCAGCTGCAGCGCGATCGATTCCGAAACCAGTTGCGCATCCAG
>PLBY01000022.1:7070-7201 GCA_003134655.1 Acidobacteriaceae bacterium | reverse complement strand
GTCTTGATGATGATGCGCAGCTTATTGCCCGGCCGCTCAATCTCAATGGCGCTGATGCCTGCCGACTTCAGCTTGTCCTTCAGCTCGGCTTTCAGCTTGACGTCTTCGTGCAGCTGCTTGTCGTAATCCCG
>PLBY01000022.1:3092-7025 GCA_003134655.1 Acidobacteriaceae bacterium | reverse complement strand
CGCCGGCTGTCCGGTGGGCGTCTCGCCCTTCGGCCCAACCTACTTCGCAACCGCTTTCTTCTTCCCGGAAGCCTTCGCCGCCGGAGCCCGCCGCTTGCCTTTCGCCGGAGCCGCCTCGACTGTCCTGGCATCCCCAGCGTGTCTCGGACCAACGTCGCCGCTCTTCCCGCGTTCCGCCAGGATCACGATGATGTGCGCAATGCGCCTCTGGTAGCGGTACGCGCGTCCCTGCGGTGCCGGACGGATGCGCTTCATGCGCGGCCCTTCGTTGGCGATCGCACTCTTCACGTACAAGTTGTCGATCTCCACGTCGAGATTCTTCTCGGCGCTGAGAAAGTTCGCGTTGTCCAGCGCCGACTGCAGCAGCTTGCCCACGTGCGCCGCCACGCGCTTCTTGGTGAACGCCAGCGTGTTGCGCGCTTCTTCCACGCGCTTGCCCTTGATCAGCTCCAGGACCAGCCGCGCCTTCTGCGGCGAAACCCGCAAGTACCGCATTTCCGCTCGAAATTCCATAGTCTTAATCTCAACTCTTCGTCTTCATAGCTAGCAGCTAGAAGCTAGTAGCTAGAAGCTGTATTTACCCCTTCGGCGCAGGTGCTGACGGAGCCGAGGGAGTAATCGCTCCCGGTCCGCCCGGGATCCCTGCCGGCTTGGCCGCAACTTCCGTCGCCGCCCGCATGGAGTGCCCCTTGAACGTCCGGGTGAAACTGAACTCACCCAGCTTGTGGCCCACCATGTTCTCGGTGACGTACACCGGAATGAATTTTTTGCCGTTATGCACCGCGATCGTGTGTCCCACCATCTCAGGCACCACGGTGGAACGCCGCGACCAGGTGCGCAGCACTTTCTTCTCGTTGCGCGCATTCATGCCTTCTACCCTCGCCTGAAGGTAAGCATCCACGAACGCGCCTTTCTTGGTTGAACGTGCCATAAACTCCTCATGTAGAGACGTTGCTTGCAACGTCTCGGCCTGCCACATCTCCGCTGCCTGAGACGTAGCAAGCTACGTCTCTACGAAATCTACTTGCTGCGCCGGCTCACAATAAACTTATCCGTACGCTTGTTGTTCCGCGTCTTGTACCCGCGCGTCGGCTGTCCCCACGGCGTTACCGGATGACGTCCGCCAGAGGTCTTGCCTTCACCACCACCGTGCGGATGGTCGACCGGGTTCATCGAAACGCCGCGGTTGTGCGGACGCTTGCCCAGCCACCGCGACCGTCCAGCCTTGCCGATGGTCACGTTCTCGTGATCCAGATTTCCCACCTGCCCGATCGTGGCCATGCAGTCCTGCGAAATCTTGCGCGTCTCGCCCGAAGGCAGTTTGACCAGCGCGTACTCTTCTTCTTTAGCGATCAACTGCGCCGCTCCGCCCGCGGACCGCACCATCTGCCCGCCCTTGCCCGGCTTCAGTTCCAGGTTGTGAATCTGCGTGCCTGGCGGAATATTCCGCAGCGGCAATGCATTGCCGACAAGTATGTCAGCCTCGGGACCGCTCACCACTTTCTGTCCAACCTTCAGCCCTTCCGGCTGAATGATGTAACGCTTCTCCCCGTCGGCATAGGCCAGCAGGGCAATTCGCGAAGAGCGGTTCGGATCGTACTCGATCGTCGTCACGGTCGCCGGAATCCCGATCTTGTCGCGCTTGAAATCGATGATCCGCAGTTTGCGCTTGTGCCCGCCGCCAATGAACCGCATCGTGGTGTCGCCCGAATTGCGGCGTCCGCCGGTGCGCGGCTTGGGCTCGACCAGCGGCTTATGCGGATGCCTGGTCGTAATGTCGTCGTTGACGAGGGTCGTCCGGTAGCGCAACGTTTGCGTCGTCGGTCTGTATGTCTTAATTGGCATAAATCGCTCTTCTCGTAGAGACGTTGCTTGCAACGTCTCTTCTCACCACGTGCTAACCACCTTGCACTGCCAGGAGACGTAGCAAGCTACGTCTCTACACTGCCTACAGATTCTGCGCGTACTCCGGCATCTTCTCGCCCGCCCGCAACCGCACGTACGCCTTCTTCCAATCGGGACGGTAGCCCGCGAACTTTCCGCGCCGCCGCTCTTTCCCCACATAGGTCGCGGTGCGCACAGAGTGCACCTTTACCTTGAAAATCATCTGCACCGCTTGCTTGATTTCCGTCTTGGTCGCCTTCGGTTCCACCTGGAAGACCAGCGTGTTCTGGTTTTCTTTGATGGCCAGGCCCTTCTCGGTAATCACGGGACGGCGAATAATCTGGTATGCGGATTTCATTAAGCCACCTCCGCCGCTTTGTCATGCCGTGTGCGACGACGACGCTCGCTGTGCGCCTTCTTCGTGCCTTCGTCGGCTTCCGGCTTGTGCTGCCGCTTTGAGACCGAGGACTTCAGCGAAACCTGCAGCTTCTCGATCGCCGGCTGCGAGAAAATCGCCCGGTCATACTTCAGCAGATGATACGGATGCACTTCGTTGCTCAACACCATCTCGAGCCCCTTGATGTTACGGGCGCTCAAGGCCAGGTTGTGATTCTCGTGCTTTGGCTCCTCGATAATCAGAACCGTCGCATCCACCTTCAGCGAGTCCAGCGACTTGCGGAACGCCTGGGTCTTCACTTCTTTCATGTCGAACGAATTCACCACGATCAGCTTCCCGTCCGCCAACTTCGCGGCCAGCGCCGAGCGCAACGCGCCCATCAACTTCTTCCTGGGGAAGGCGTAGTCGTATGAGCGCGGCTGCGGACCATGCACCGTATAGCCGTGCCGCCACAGCGGCGAACGGATCGATCCGATGCGGGCCCGGCCCGTGCCCTTTTGCTTCCAGAGCTTCTTGCCCGAACCGGAAACTTCCCAGCGGCCCTTGGTTTTGTGCGTACCGGCGCGCTGCCCGGCGCGGTAATGCTTCACCGCTTCCCAGAGCAGATCTTCGTTGACCGCGCCGAAGATTTCATCGGCGAGATCCATCGTCCCAACCTTCTCGCCGCTCAAATTATGGATATCAATCGTTGCCATATCGTTTCTCGTGTGGCGCGGGCGCCCTCGCCCGTGCTCCTTAAACCTTATGCCTTCTTCGCCGCTCTCTTCGCCGCCTTCAACGGATCCACCGTCGCCGACCCTGCGAATCCGCGCCGTTCTCGTGGCGGCTTCTTCGCTTTCGTGATCACGATGTAGCCGCCCTCCGGTCCAGGCACGCTGCCTTCGACCACCAGAAGATTCTCGTCCTTGTCCACGCCCAGCACGCGCAGGTTGCGCTGGGTCACGCGGGCGTTGCCCATGTGTCCCGACATCCGCATTCCTTTGAACACGCGCGAGGGAAACGCCGACGATCCGATCGAACCGGTGATTTGAAACATGGACCCGTGCGACTTCGGACCGCCGGCAAAATGATGCCGCTTCACCACACCCTGAAATCCTTTGCCCTTGCTGATCCCGACGATATCGACAAAGCGCTCGCCTTCGAACATCTCGACCAGCACGCGGTCGCCAACTTTCACCGAGCCATCTCCATCGGGCGTGCCTTCAACCTCCAGCGGAACCTCGCGCATGAACTTCACCGGAGGAAGATTGTTCTTCGCCAGGTGTCCCAGCGCCGGCTTGGTCAGCCGCGATTCCTTCACAAACTCCACCAATCCAATCTGGGCCGCCTCGTAGCCATCTCGTGTGGCCGACTTATGCTGCGTCACCACGCACGGACCAGCCTGCAGCACTGTGACCGGGCGAACGTCGCCCTTCGAGTCAAACAGTTGCGTCATCCCGACCTTCTTGCCCAGAATTCCCGTAACCTTCGTCGGCATTTCCTTCTCCATTTCCAGCATGGCGTATCGTGCAGCTATTGGCTGGTGAGCTACTTCGCTCGTGAGCTTCTCTGCTCATGTGGGAACGGCCGCCTTCGGCCGTTCCGCGCGCGTCAGCGCGCGTTTACTTATGTTCTTTTCCGAACGCCTTAATCTCCACATCCACGCCCGCCGG
>PLBY01000022.1:0-3077 GCA_003134655.1 Acidobacteriaceae bacterium | reverse complement strand
ACGTGCGGCGAACGCAGCACGCAGTACTTGTTCTTCATCGTGGGCAGTGGAATGGGCCCGGCAATCTGTGCGCCTGTGCGCCGCGCCGTTTCCACGATTTCGCCCGTCGACTGATCCAGAATGCGGTAGTCGTAAGCCTTCAACCGAATGCGAATTCTTTCTTTTCCAATCACTTTGTCATCTCTCTAACCCCTCCCGGCCATCCGGGAGGAAAGAACTGGCGGCAAGCCGCAAGCCGCGTTTTTAGTAGCGCCGGCGTCGCGCCGGCGTCCCGCCGGCTGTATCGCGGGCAACTTGCCCGCGCACGGATTACTGAATAATCTCCGCAATCGTTCCCGCGCCCACCGTATGCCCGCCTTCACGAATCGCGAACCGCAAACCCTTTTCCATGGCCACCGGCGTGATCAACTCAATCACCAGGCTCACGTTGTCGCCCGGCATCACCATCTCGGTGCCCGCCGGCAACTCCGCCACGCCCGTCACGTCCGTCGTGCGCAGATAGAACTGCGGACGATATCCCTTGAAGAACGGCGTATGCCTGCCACCTTCTTCTTTGGTCAGGATGTAGACCTCTGCCTTGAACTTGGTGTGCGGCGTGATCGATCCCGTCTTCGCCAGCACCATGCCGCGCTCGACGTCTTCTTTCGCAATGCCGCGCAGCAGCAGTCCGGCGTTGTCGCCCGCCATACCTTCGTCCAACTGTTTCTTGAACATTTCAACGCCGGTGACCACCGTCTTGCGGGTCTCGCGGAAGCCGACGATTTCCACTTCCTCGCCGACCTTCACCTTGCCGCGTTCAATTCTTCCGGTAACCACCGTGCCCCGGCCCTGAATCGAAAAAATATCTTCGATCGGCATCAGAAACGGCTTGTCCAGTTCGCGCGCCGGCTGCGGAATATATTTATCCACCGCGGCCATCAACTCGTCGACCTGCGCCTCGGCCTTCGCTTCCCCGTTCAGCGCGTTCAGCGCGGACACTCGAACCACCGGCACGTCGTCGCCGGGGAACTTGTAGCTCTTCAGCAACTCGCGCACTTCCAGTTCCACCAGTTCCAGCAACTCCGGATCGTCGACCGCGTCGACCTTATTCAGCGCGACGACCAGATACGGCACACCCACCTGCCGCGCCAGCAGCACGTGCTCGCGCGTCTGCGGCATGGGACCGTCGGTCGCCGCCACCACCAGAATGCCGCCATCCATCTGCGCCGCGCCCGTGATCATGTTCTTGANNTCCACGTGCGCCGTGGCGATGGTTATGCCGCGCGCCTTCTCTTCCGGCGCGTTGTCAATCGAGTCGAAAGACCGGAACGTGTTCTTGGGATTGTGCTTCGACAAAACCTTGGTGATCGCCGCCGTCAACGTGGTCTTNNTGGTCGATGTGACCAATCGTCCCAACGTTGCAGTGCGGCTTATTCCGATCAAATTTTTCTTTCGCCATAACTCAGCCTCTAGCTCCTAGCTTCTAGCCTAAAAACCTTGTCATCCTGAGGCGCCTCTCTTTGGCGCCGAAGGATCTATGTAATTTCTCTCGCGACCGGATCCTTCGCAAAAAAAAACGCTCAGGATGGTCGCTGCGATTACTTCGCTGTCCCCTGCACCTTCGCAATGATTTCCTCCGCCACCGATCGCGGAGCCTCCTCATAGCGCGCAAAGTGCATCGAGTATTCCGCGCGGCCCTGCGTCGACGAACGCATGTGGGTCGCATAACCAAACATTTCCGCCAGCGGAACGATCGCCTTGATCACCTGCGAACCCGCACGGTGCTCCATGCCTTCGATTCGTCCGCGGCGCGAACTCAGATCGCCCATGATCACACCGGCGTAATCTTCCGGCGTCACCACTTCCACCGCCATCACCGGCTCCAGCAGCACCGGAGAAGCCTTGCGGGCCGCCTCTTTGAACGCCATCGATCCGGCGATCTTGAATGCCATTTCGTTCGAGTCGACATCGTGATAGCTGCCGTCATACAGGGTGGCCTTCACATCGACCATCGGATACCCGGCCAGGATGCCGCCTTCGAGCGCTTCCTGAATGCCCTGATCGATCGGCTTGATGAATTCCTTCGGCACCGAACCGCCCGTGGTGTCGTTGACAAACTCGTAGCCCGTCCCCGGCGGTTGGGGGTCGAGGTAGATTTTCGCGTGACCGTACTGGCCGCGGCCGCCGGTCTGCCGGATATACTTGCCCTCCGCCTCGGAGTGCCTGCGGATGGTTTCGCGATACGCCACTTGCGGCTTGCCGACATTGGCCTCGACCTTGTACTCGCGCATCATGCGGTCGACGATGATTTCCAGGTGCAATTCGCCCATGCCGCTGATGATGGTCTGTCCGCTGTCGGGATCAGTGTGAACCTTGAACGTAGGATCTTCCTGGGCGAGACGGCCGAGCGCCATGCCCATTTTTTCCTGATCGGCTTTCGTCTTCGGTTCAACCGCAACCGAAATCACGGGAACCGCAAACGTAATATTCTCGAGCGCGATGGGATGATCCTCGTCGCAAATCGTGTCGCCTGTGCTCACGCCCTTCAGGCCCACCGCGGCGCAAATGTCGCCCGCAAGAATCTCGCTGATTTCTTCGCGCTTGTTGGCATGCATCTTGAGCAGGCGCCCAATGCGCTCAGTCCGGCGGCGGCCCGTATTCAGCACGGAGTCTCCGGTCTTGAGCTGCCCCGAGTAGACGCGAATAAACGTCAACTGACCAACAAATGGATCGGCCATGATCTTGAAAGCCAACGCCGAGAACGGCTCCTTGTCATCCGCCTTGCGAAAAATCTTCTCTCCATTGTCGGGATTGAGGCCATGCGTCTCGACCACGTCGAGCGGCGACGGCAGATAGTCTACGACCGCATCCAGCAGCGGCTGCACGCCTTTATTCTTGAATGCCGTTCCCACCACCACTGGAAATACTTTCAACGCGATGGTCGACTTGCGCAGGGAAGAACGCAGTTCGTCGGCGGTAATCTCTTCGCCTTCCAGAAACTTATGCAGGATTTCGTCGTCGTTCTCGGCGATGCTCTCCACCAGCTGGGCGTGAAACGCTTCGGCTTTCTTCTTCAGTTCGGCGGGAATTTCTTCGGT
>PLBY01000037.1 GCA_003134655.1 Acidobacteriaceae bacterium | reverse complement strand
AACGGTTGGCGCAAAATCTCCATAGCACTCATCATGGCCTTGCACGGGGCACTTGAGTGTAACGGCCTGGTTACATCAATTATCCAACTTTCGTCTCCGACCATCCGGCTTTTTAGACAAAAGGCCACTTGATCCAAATTGACCACTTAACGCCCCGGATTTCTGAAATCATGGGTGTGTATGGCTAAGAGAAAAACACCAAAGCAATCGGCCAAAGCGACGCTTGCCGAAGTTATCAAGGAAATGGCGAAGCCGAGGGTGGCTATGTCTGCCCGAGGTGGCTTATGACGCTGACTGTCGTGGCGGTGATCTTCGGAGTTTTCGCAATTGGTCTGATCGTCCTCCTGATCTACAAGAGCACACTCACCATGCATAGGGATGACCAGTTGTTCCTGGATGACGCGAGTTCGCACATGCACGATGAGCAGACGGAACTGTTTGCCAAGGTTAACCGGCTTACCATCCCGGTGCGCGTGTTTAGCATCGGATCTGGAATATTTCTCTTGGTGCTCGTGGCGATGTGGCTCTATGAGAAACTGAACGCAGTACAGTAGCGTCGAAAACGGGGGCTTGTTTCATCCGGCCAACATCCTCGCGCAAGGCAAGGCGAGGCGGAATCTGGCTCGTTACCTTGGGGGAAGCGGTTGGAGTTTACTGCAGAAGAATAGCAACCAAACGACGAAGCCTAGCGCCAACGTAGTGGAACGCTTCCGGACAAATACACACTCAACACGATAGACCGCGCTGGCACTACTCATTTATTCATTAGGTCAGCCCCCACGCGAGGGGCAGAAGGTAGGCGTTGGCTCGAACCTCCCCGTTTGTCACCAGCGCTTGCCTCACTAAGATGACGGCGAGCTTCGGAGATCGAAATCCTACTCTCCGGAATCACTTGGCGTCTGAGAAGGGGATATGCATCAGGTCTTTTTTCTGTGCCGGAGCCTTTGCAATTAGACTTCGAAGACTGCCGATGTCAGCCGATTATAGGTGCTTTCGGATCTAGGACGTTCCCGTCGCTCTGCGACAGGCGGCACCGTCATGCCGAAATATGGCCCCGTCTTCGTCTTGATGTCGTCCGGCACCTTTGCGTGCGCAGAGCGCTGCCCTAATATCTCACTTCTTTTAAGGAAATCTGTGTTCAGTTCAGTGTGCTTGCTCACGCAGTCTCCTCTCATGCGCAGAAGACCGTCGCCTCGCTGGGGTGGCGGAGGGGTGCATATATAAGTAGTATACGCTTTGTTTCATGTTTTCATGAACAAGAGTCGTCACCATTTCGTCATCAAAACTGGGTAGTGTTCGGGAAAATGGGTTGCGGTTCTTTGGGCTGAAGGCAGAATGAAGGCCGCCATTGAACTTGAACAGATCCTCAACCGAAAGCAGAGCATCCATGCGGTATTTGGGAGAGGACGAGGACTGAGCCGCCAGAGAGGCACTCGCCGATTGTTGTTGCAAAATCTCTATTACGCTCAAAACCCCAGCTGACGGGCGAACAGACGGCGCAAGCTCGTGACATCGCCTGTTTGCGTCAGTCACCGAACTGCAGTGCGGGGGTCGCACTCGGCTCCGTGCTCGTGCCCGGCGCACAATCTTATGTGAGCAAGAGTACTGGAGGGAGGTGGTTCAAAAAAATGCAATTGAGCGCAATCTCAGTGGGCTACGTCCATTCTAATTCACGAACCGCTCTTGCGTATTCGTCGGTCGCGCAGTTTAATTCAGCGCTGAGGCGGTTCGGGTCTTGAGCATCGGCCTTCCTGAGCTCGTCCAGAATATGGTTTACCTTCTCCTCGGCTGCTCTCACCTCTTGTATAGTGGACATCGGTGGCCCCTCTTTTCCGCCTCCGCTACTTGTATGACTGCCAAGAAGTCGGGCTGCTTTAAGTCATTCGCCTTCTTGATACGAACAGTCTCGGCTCCTCCTGGCACGTGTGCGATTCGAACTTGTCCAGCAGATACTGCTCCGCGCCAACACGGTCGTGGTCGTAGGTCTTTGGCGTAAAGAACTTTCGCTGGCATTTCGCGCACGAAGCTAGAGACGGAACTTTGTTGACGGACCTCAAGATGACGAGCTGCGCTCCGGCATCGTCATTGGATCACCTTCCGCTTGATTTCCGTGATCTGCGAATCAGCTTCTTCAATCAGAGAGTCGAGCATCTGCTTTCCCAAGCCTCTGCCGACGTGTTCCCGCATTTGCTTCATGCCCAACAAGATCGCTTCCATCCTCTTGAGGCACTCCAGCACCGTTTCGAAGGCATCGAAGCGATCCGACATGTACGAACTATATGCTCATAACAGCCACGTGTCGCGGCTAGTTTTCCGCTCGACGTGTTCTCCACAATAGCTGGGGTTCGGGTTGCGAGCAGGTATTGTCGTGCGGCTAGGCAGGGAGCGAGACTTGTCTCCTCCCGTCACACCCACCTCAGAGATTGCTGTCGAAACACGCCATTTCGCTAATTGACGATATTCCAGAGGGGCGAGCCTACGCATCAGATGCCGATGCCCGCTACGCCGATTGCTTTGCTGGCGCGAGCACGATCAGCGCAACGCCAACAATAATGAGGGCAGGCACGTCGCCCATCAGATGTCCGCGTTCGCTTGCATTCTGGAATGCCTGTACTGCCATAATCGCGGCATGAACGAGGCTCGACCAAGCAGTGAAGGCGATCAGGCTGCGATTCGCCGACGGGTTGCGCGATGCGAGCAGCAGGAAAATCCCAAGCGTGCCATACACGCCAAGGATCATCTGCTCGTATTCCGGCTGATTAGGCTGCCAGCGCCACCCGCTCGGCCATAGAAACATCATCAGCGGGTAGACACCAAGCAAAAAGATCAACCCCACCAATACCAACAAAACCTTCAGTGCCCGTTCTCGATTCATCGTGCCCTCCGGCTAAAACACTGCGAACGAACTCGGGGTGCAATCTTAGCGATGGAAAGAAGCGGAGGTCAATAGCAGCGATTCCCTCCAGCATCCATGCTCGGCTGAGATTGAGTCCATCTAAGTGCGCCAGCTTCGGATCGCTGGGGTTGCCGAAGGACGACAAGCGGCTGCCGTCGATCATGGCGACTGCCGACGCGCACAGGCGGGCTAGTTTGGCGGCTGTGACAGGCGAGCATTACGAGGGCGGTCATTGGCTGGGAAGCTTCGCAGTTTATCTGGTCACAAAGCGAGGGATTTCAGGCTAGTTGCCGCTTCAGCTTGACCGCTCCGCGTCTTCTCTTAGATGATTGTGACGCATGGACGTTGAACGCATCATTGACGAGATTGAGCAGCTACAGGAAATGTTCGAAGCGCAGGATATTAGGCCACTCAGCCCAAGCGACCTTGCGGCTGCGAATCGAAGGCACGACGAAATGCTCGCGCATAGCCCGTGGTTTCGCCTTTGGCAGCGATATGGCGTCTGCTGCCGACCCTAGCCTCAATCCCCAGTGCTCCGGCTGGGGAAATCGGAGAGCTAGACCGACGCACGAATTCATCCACACATCCCGTTGATGTCGCGATTCTCAAGGACACGTTTTGGGAAACCTCGCTTGGTCACGTTCAGCATGGCGCGACCTACGCATTCAGTCGTTGTCACGTAGTTCGGGAAAAGCATCTTCCACAACGGATAGAGGGGTCTCATCAGAGCGTAAGCCGCCCCATACCATCTCGTCTTTGTGCGAATTCCATGAAGCGGCTGAATGTACGCAGGGCGAAAGAGGAATACAGCCTTGAACGGCATCTGCAATAGCGCGTTCTCCGTTCTGCCCTTTACCCGCGCCCACATGCTTCGCCCGCGCTCCGTGCTGTCGGTTCCTGCCCCAGACACATAGATGAAGGTCATTGTCGGGTTGAGCTTGGCTAAGGTTTTAGCCGCCGAGACGGTCAGGTCGTATATCACGGTCGATACGTCTCTTCCTTCATCCCTATTGACGAGACGCCGAGGCAGAAGAAACATGCGCCGTAGCCTGAGAGCCTGTCCTCAATCGCCGCGAGATCAGAAACATCTTGGTGTATGATTTCGCGCAGTTTGTCATGCTGCGGCAGGCTGGCGTTGCGGACAACCGCGAGGATGCTCTCGACGTCAGGGTCGAGCAGACACTCGCGCAGGGCGCCCTGCCCGACCATGCCCGTCGCTCCGAAGAGAACCACTTTCACTTGAGCGTCTCCTATTTCTCACGAAGGTGCATACCAGAGCGAGTGCGCCGACCATCGTTCTCAACGTGGTTAAACGCGAGTGCTTACGAATGGTCGAGCCCGCAGATGCTGACAACCATCCGTAAAAAGCCGTCGCTGACTCCCGAGGGTTGGGCGACCCAATCTTATCAATCAGGGTGCTTTGGCTACAGAAGCCTTCGTGGATTCTAACCACGTCTCGAAATACCCACTGTCGGGGCACTCCGTGTTTTGAAAACCAGCATCCCTGAACGCCTCACCGATGCGTTTTCCGTCGCGACCTGATACTACAACGATGGTGCTTTCTTTAGGGGGCGCGTTCAACAACAAATCGCACGCTCGCTCGTCAACCGGGAGTAGGCTATACCCACAAATAATGAGTTCGTCAGTGCGTCTGAGCGCAGCGGCTGCCTGTGACCACAATGATGAGAAGAACTCCTCGTGTTCAGGACCGAAGGATGTCTCGTAGTAAAACTCTTTGGTTCGACCCGGTAATATCAAGCTCGGAAAACCACCACCGCCCGGAAAAGTTCCAGTCATGTCTGCGTAGCCTAGATATTTCAGGTAATCGGTTGCTATGCATGGGCACTGACCTAGCGAACTGTTGTCGCTGGCGGCAAATGCTCCTGATGTGATTCCCCCGAAAATGGACACTAGCCAGTTCATGCTTCCGTGCAGCTTCAAAACGAGAACAGGACTTGGTTGTATCAAGCTTCCAATTTGGAAACCATAGCCCTGAGAAACATCCCACTTGCCAACCCGCTTTAGTTCTCTTTCCAGTGAGTCATCGTAGTTGAAGGTGATGATGACATCCCCCGACTGAACAAGTCTTTCTGCAAACTCTTGATAGGCAGGGGCAGGATTAGCGTGAATCTCCGTAAACCACACAGGTACGGCTTCACGAAGTTTGCCCCGTTGGTGAGCCGCATTGCTGCGTTGCAGCCGATCTTCGAGTTCTTCACAACCTCGAAGAGATTTGATGTAAGCGTCGAGACTTGTGATTACGGCCTCGATGTTCGGCGAGTTGCCGAACTTCTCTTTGGTGAACTCAGCGGTGTACCGATATTCTTCGCGTTTCGACATCCAAGCAATCAATTCGGCTCCCATCGTTGAAGCCAACGGATAGCCAACATGCTTCGATGCTCCCGCTCCGAGTACATAAACTGTCATATCTTTTCCACTCAAAATCAGTTTCTCTCTGTGCAGTCTTAAAGTGTAAAGCACCAATGCGCCTATCCGAACTCCGCTAGGTATTGCTACGAGAAAAGCCGATTCTGAATCTGGGCGATTTCCACAAACGTCGAGCATTCTTCGTCATCGTTCGCAACGTGGTTGATCCGAGTACTGACGGGATAGCATCGCATCAGCCGAGCATCGCAGGGCTTCAACAGTTCGGACACCTCAGCCGCATTCCGCATTCCGGGGTCGAGCCACAAATCGTAGCTGACTGGATCAAGGATTACTGGCATTCGGTCGTGGACGGCAGAGGTCACCGCGTTCGGAGTCGTTGTCAGGATCGAACAGGTTCTTATCCAATTGCCGTTGGGGTCTTTCCAGCGATCCCATAGTCCTGCGAATGCAAACTTCAACTCCTGTAGAACGGCGGACAGGTTTCCCATTTGCGGTGCTTCCCGCTCGGAAGAAGATCATAGCAGGACGGTCTGTCCAGGGCAGCAGACTGATGGCAGTGATTCGTGCTCTTTTTTTCTTACCTCGCTAGACGACCCAACTCAGTCAAACGGCCACTTTGAAATTTCAAGATAGAGGCGCAAGTGTAAGGACTCCCCTTAGGAGGTCAAACGGAAAGGGGGATAGGAGGTAGGAGATAAAAAGTCCGTCCTCCATAGTAATGAATGAGGAAACAGGGGACGTGCCGTTGGAAGAGTCCGCCGGAGTTGGCCAAGTGGTCGATGGCGAGAAACCGGACAGTACGCGCCTGCTGACGTGCCATGCCGGTAACTATCGAGGTCGGAGGCCCGTCCGCGGGAAGATGTCAAATGTGCTGCCGAGCTGCAAGAAGTACGCCTCCGCTTTTTTAGAGCCACTCTGCAAGCCGCGGAAACTCGCAACCGTATCCTGCACCCCGTAGTAGTAATCCGGACTCTGGCTGGCGTGCGCGTAGCAGGCAGCCTTCTTCGTATCCGCTACATCTGTAATGTCCACATAGTGAGTAGGCGTGGGGAACTGGCTTGTGTCCTCGCCATCCGAAACTTCGTAATAGTACAGGGCGAACCTATGCTTCAGTTGTTTCCATGATTCGTACGTCAGGTTCGCAATGGCGCGGTGATCGGGATGATTATCGATGAGCCAATGGGTGAAGACTGCGTCCGGGTTCTCCGCTTCGAGGATGGTCTGGAACGTCTGGTAATGTGCGTTGTCGACAATCGCGTGGCCGTTGATCTGATTCGCATATGCTGGCTGTGCCTTCAAAATCTCACATGCCTTTTTCGCTTCGGCAATGCGCACAGCTGCCGAAGTCTGCTGCCAGGCTCCATCATTCATATAGAGCAACACAACTTCATGGCCCACTTCCGTGAGTCGCGTAATTGTGCCGCCGCAGCCGTACTCCGGATCACCGGGATGTCCGCCGGTGACGACGATCTTGCATTTCCGGGCGGGCTGCTCCGAGCCGGAAGAATTCTGGGCCACAGCCTTCACCGCTGCCGCTCCCGCAACCACCCCGGTACCTCTTAGCATTTCTCGACGATTCATTTTCAAGATTTCCTCGGCTTCCCGTGTGAGAGCGCAAACGGCAACAGCGCTTGGCTCGCTGCACTGAGAAGTCTACCTCAGACTACTTCCCGCCTCTTCCTCAAAGCCGCGCATGTTCTGCTTTTCGCTCGAAAGGACGAGAAATATACATGGCGAACAAACTGCGGCTAGGCTCGTGCTAGAGTTGTGACTTGAATTTCTGACAATAGAGTTGTCACGAGGTGCTGCGTATGAAGACGGCTCTGATCCAGTTTTGTATTTACGTTCTAGTTTGGTTTGCTCTCAACCTCACCGCTACTGCGGCTACCTTCAAAGATGTGCAATTCTCGGAAGTTGATGGTGTTCGGCTAACGCTGGACGCGCATGTTCCAGAGGGAACTGGTCCCTTTCCGGCGGCCGTGCTCGTGCACGGCGGAGGCTGGGTAGCAGGCGATAAGCAGCAGTACATCACGTATATCTTCCAACCCTTGTCCGACGCAGGGTTCGCGTGGTTCAGCATCAACTATCGACTCGCGCCGCAGTACAAATTTCCTGCGGATGCCGACGACGTCGAGGCGGCAATCCGTTTCGTTAAGGTGAATGCAGCGAAGTACAACATCGATCCACGGCGGATCGCTCTGATTGGCGAGTCTGCCGGCGGCCACCTGGTGTCATACGTGGGGGCCCGCAACCGTCCGGAGTCTCGCGTAGCTGCGGTTGTATCCATGTATGGGATTCACGATTTCATTTCCGCCTGTGTGGAATGGAAACCTGTGCCGACGGAGATCCTCCAGTTGTTCGGAATTTCGGAGATCAATGCTGATTCCGCTCCGATCCTGTTAAAAGCTTCTCCGGTTGTGTATGTCAAGCGCGATATGCCGCCTTTCCTGCTAGTGCATGGATCTAAAGATGAAGATGTGCCGTACGCGCAATCCGTGGAAATGTGCCGCAAGATGAAGGACGCGGGGGCTCGATGCGATCTAATTACCATCGAAGGAGCGCCGCACGGTATGGATCACTGGGAGCCGGTTCCCGAGTTCCTCTGGTACAAGCAAGCTCTGGTGGACTGGCTCAAGAAAATCTTGCGCTAAGACCATCCTGCGTATCGTGACGGATGGATCGGTTCGTCACTCCCAACACCTACTACTGCGGAAGTCCATTTGCCGCAACATCAACCCTGAGAGTGACCGAGCCGACACTTTGCCCTCCGCTCTCCGCCGACCATTTGAGTGTTTGCCAAGTGTCTTTGTGAGCAGCGGCCGGGGTAATTTTCAGCTGAATGGCGTAGGCGTCATGGGCAGGTACCGTGTAGATCGTCGCGTCCGGTTTCTGGCTCCATCCAGAGGACAGCGTGGAGCGCAGAGTCACTTGCTTGGGCGCATCCGTGTCGTTGCGGATGAGCAGCGGAACCCAAAGCGTTTCGCCTGGGGCAACTTGAGCCTCCGGCGAAT
Organism: Acidobacteriaceae bacterium; assembly: GCA_003134655.1. Lineage (GTDB taxonomy): Bacteria > Acidobacteriota > Terriglobia > Terriglobales > Acidobacteriaceae > Sulfotelmatobacter. The sequence continues at coordinate 81,952 of PLBY01000037.1, read as the reverse complement.
AGAGGTCAAGGTGCTCGATATTGTGAGCCGGCCAGAATGCATGGTAGAAGGCCCAGGGCCCACCGAGTTCCAGTTCGAGTCCCGGCGCAGGGAGAACGTAGCCACGTGCCCGAGTGTAGGCGACCGGCGCCGACGTGATGCCTTCGAAGACATCGCTTGTCGCACTCCCGCCCACAAGAGATTTTCCAAAAATGAGCCGGACGGGCATTTCCGTGAATTCCTTCAATTGGGTGTCGGTGAAGTCATTCTGCGTCTTGTAATAATTCCATGCTTCAGCGGCTACGCGCGAATAGGGCGCCTTGCGGGAGGGCGACATATCGTTGGTCTGATATTCCGGCCCTTTGCCATGAAGGAAATCGAAGTGAGTCGTGTCTGAGAAGTAGTAGATTTTCTTCGGCTGCCAGAGGCGGAGTCCCTCTCCGTAATTGCCGATGCCCAGCCGTTCGCGCGGAGCTTCGACCTGCTCAGGGAATGCAAGCGGATTGGCGGCTAGATCGAAAGCTTCCGTGGCGAGGACTCCGGCAGCCTGATGGTCCTCGTGGTTCTCCCCGACCACATAGTTTGGCATCCAGGTCAGAATCACTTCCGGCCGAGTAACTCGAATCAGACGAACAATCTCGTCTAGCGCGGCCCCGTGTCCCCATTGCTCAAGCGAGTGCAGAACGTCGGCGCCCGGCGTGTCGGAACCATGCAAGAACCACGCATCGGACACGCCGTAAGAAGCCAGGGAACGCCGGGCCTCCATTTCGCGGACGTCCGCCAAAGCATTAGCCTGTTCTTGCCCGGCAGCGTTGCCGCCGGAATTCCCGCGGGTCGTGTAGATCACGGCCACGCGCTTGTGCTGCTGTTCGATCAATTTTGCAACGTAGGCAGCGACTTCAATATCGTCGTCCGGATGACCGACCACTTCCAGAATGTCGACTTTGTAACGGCTATCTGGTTCCGGGTTGGGCGGCGCCTGTTGCGCTCGAGATTGTGAAACTCCGCTCGTTATGAAGGCTGCGAGAACAAGAGACAGGAACGCTTTCATGTTTGGGTGGTCCTCTCAGTACGATTGTATGATTCGCAATGTAGAGATACCGGCACCCGATCCAGGTGCCGGTCGTAATTGGCATCCATCTATTAATAACGGAAATGCAATCCGAATTGCATCTGGCGCATCGTAGCCGCTGCGGTAATCTGTCCTGCCCCAGTGACATCGACGGCAGGGTTGGGATTCGCGAAGTTTACATGATTCGTCGCGTTATAGTTCTCCCATTTGAACTCCAGAGTTTTCCCTTCCGCAACCGTGAAGATCTTCCCTAATGAAAGATCGAAATTGTACAGCCCGGGACCACGGAACGAATTGTGGCGGACATCTCCATTGCGGCCTGGGCTCTGGGGCGCCGTGAAGGCGGCCGGATTGAACCAGAGGTTGGCGTTCGGGTTCGGTACACTGGCACTCCCGATCTGATCGGGTCGCACCTGGTTCAAGTCGGCGAAAACCTGGTTCGTACCCGAGATGTTGGGTGTGAAGGGCAAGCCAGACTCGAAAGTGGCGACTCCGCTGAAGGCCCAGCCTCCGAGGACTAAGTCAACAGCTCGACTCGCCGATCCGCCAAACTGGCGCCCGCGTCCGAACGGCAGCTCCCAGACGTAGCTGATCGTTGCCGTATGGGTGCGGTCGTAATTCGCGGGACCGTGGTCCTGCCACCAATTCAAGTTGTTTGAAAATGCGCCTCCGGTCTCGCTATTCGCCATCGCCTTCCCGTAGGTATAAGTCGCAAGAAAATCCAAGCCATGGCTGGCGCGCTTTTGAACCTTGACCTGCAAGGCGTGATAGCTTGAGTTGTCGCAATTGCAAGTCTCGTATATACCCTGAGTCAAACCGAACTTCTGATAAAAAAGACGCCGCGCGTTGAAGTCGTTGCAAGTGCCGTCAGCCGCACAGTTGGGATCGAGCGCGGCCTGGTTTACGTTGGGATTGATGAACAAATGACGCCCGACGTTTCCGACGTAGCCCGCTTCCGCAGTCAAGGTTGGAGTGAACTGGTGCTGGACTGTGAGATTCCACGAATCGGCCAGCGGAATACGATAGGCACTCGGCGGATTGAAGAAATAATACGTGTTCAATCCGTTGGGCAGGGGATAGCGTCCGCTGGTGCCAATCGGCGGATTAACCGGCAACGGCGGTCCGGCTAAGAGTGAGAATACGGTTGAATAACTGTTGGGAGCAACCAGCTGTTGCGGGTTGGTGATGGGCGGATCGTAATCCGGAGCTTGACCAAAAACCGCCCCGAGTCCAGCTGGAGTAAAGCTGCGGCCATAGCCGGCGCGCACAACCGTGCGTTCCATCACCTGGTAGGCGATCCCAACCCGCGGTGCAAAGCCAAGATTGTAAGCCTTAACTCCCATATTCAAGGGCACGGAGCCCATTCCGGCGACCAGCACTTCCCCGGTATTGGGATCGAAGCTTCCCGCTCCGCCGCGGCTCGCGGCAGTCTGCGGCAAGTAGTTTTCGTAGCGGACCCCGTAGCTCACGGTCAGCTTCCGTGTTGCTCGCCAGGCGTCTTGTCCATAGAAAAACAAGCGAGTTTGGCGCAGCCCAGGATGGAACCCGATGCCCGTGAAATAGCGTGCGAAGCCGCCCGGATCACCGAGAAGGAAGGACGCCAGTGCTGCACCCGTGGTGACCGAACCACCCGTAAGCTGGTCAATGTCGGAACTGCCTGTCACGCTGTCGCCAAAGCTGATCTCTCCGGAACGGTGAGAGTCACTGGGAATCCGTTGCTGCTGGGCGCGGCGAATGTCGGCGCCCCAGCCGAAGTTGTGATTGCCCCTTGTCTTTGTCCAATTGTTCACCCATTGAAAGTGGTTCTCGGTTTCCTTCAGCGGGCAATTGCATTGGTTCACGCCCAGTGCATACCCAAAGTTAAATCCGCCATTTCCGTTGATATAGAACGCCGGCATCCCGCTGGTCTCGACCGTGCCGAGGTTCAAACCTGGCAAGCCCGCATTTGTAGCCGGTGTTGTGCCGACTCCGTTCGGCTGTACACGAATTCGATACCGATAAAAACCAAAACGCAAATCCGTAATCAGACTAGTGCTCAATGTGTATGTGCTGCCGAGCGCCAGGCTCTGATTTCGGTCGAGGGAACTGCCCGCGAAATTGATTCCGTTCAGAGAAGGGCCGCCAGCCTCTGTCCCGTAAGCTCCCGGTGCAGACAGATCAAAATCGGCGATTGTGTAGCGGCCGAAGAAATGAAGTTTATCCGAGAAGTTGTAATCGATCCGTCCATCGACCTGGTCGCTATCAAATTTCTCGCTGCCGCTGGCAATGTAATTATTGGCAATCGAGCCGGGGTTCGTATTGGGCATTGGGAGGAACTGCAGAATATTAGTGACAGCGTTCGCAACTGGAATGACATTGACCTGACCGCTGGTCGTAATTGCCTTGCGTTGGCTTCCGTCCGGATTTCCCGTGGTCGGGTCAAATACCATGCCGGCCTGAGCGGGCGCAAACCCGCCTTCAGTCGTCGGCACAAGTTGAGGGGTGGCGCATCCGGTTGCCGAGGTACTGCCATCGGCGCAAATGAAGTTCCCCAAAAGAGCGGTCAGATCGCCGCCGCGCTCGGCTGCGATTGGCACGGTCGTGATTATGGAAGCAGCGCGGCGTCTGCGCGTGCCTTGGTAGTCGGTAAAAAAGAACAGCTTGTCTTTTCTGATAGGGCCGCCAAACGAGCCCCCGAACTGATTCCAGCGTAGCGGCAGATTTAGCGCAGAGAACCGGTCTTTCGCATTGAAGGTGTCATTGCGCAAGTACTCGAACAGAGAACCGTGAAGATTGTTCGTGCCTGATTTCGTTGTGGCTTGCAACAGGGCGCCTGCGACCGAACCAAATTGAGCATCGTAATTGCTGGTGGTGACTTTGAACTCCTGCAGCGAGTCGATATCGGGATTTACAACCGCAATGCCCAGGATGGCGCTATTGTTTTCCGTCCCGTCCAGCAGGAAGCCATTGGAGGTGAATTGTTGCCCGTTGACATCGATCTGGTAACCGCCCTGCGGGTTCTCAGCCGCGGCATGTGTCCAATCGTTTAGCTGCGTCCCAGGCGTCACCAGCAGCATCTGGGTCACGTTGCGGTTCAAGATCGGCAAGCCGCCGAGTTCGTCCGTGGTGAGAGTTGTGCTGACATCGGCTCGGTCCACTTTGAGCTGCGGCGTTTCGTCTGTAACCGTAACTTGGGTGGACTGGCCCTGCACCCCTAGCCGAAGATCGACGCGAGTTGAGGAATCGATCTGAACCTCAGCAAGAGCCTCGGCCACGCTGAATCCGGGCGCGCTGGCACTGATCTTGTAGTGGCCAGCCAACAGATGGGTTTGCTCGTAGTTCCCACTTTCATTTGCCGTTGTCTTATAGTTGATTCCGCGGTTCGTGTCGGTAATGGTGATCGCAGCATTCGCGACGGCCGCGCCGCTAGGATCATTCACCGTACCGTTGATGTTGCCGTAGACTGCCTGCCCAACAGCAACTTCGCAGAACAGAAAGAAGCAAGTAACGATTAATGCGAGAACATGGTGCAGTGTAATCGTTTTCATGGTGAATCCTTCTATTTGAACCTGGCCGGAGCATGAAGTGCCTGGAATGCAAGAATGCTAGAAACGCAACGTCGCGGCAGTCGCGGCCGGAGAAAAATTGTGCCGCGTGAACCCGGTCACCGTCAAGGTGATTCTTCGAATACTGTCAACCGACATTAGAAATGTCCCCATTGTTACGACATTAGAAATGTTCCCTTTTCGTAGAAAAGGGAATGTCCGGTTTTAGCTAATCTCCCGTAGCCGCCGGGGCTGTGGGATGGGCAGGCGTCCGACTGTGCCCGCGACAACAGAGGATACCCCCCATCAAGCTTAAGCCTGAGAAAGGCTCAAAACAGCGTGGCCGAGGGCTTGCGCAAGGCTCGCACAAAGGCAGGTTGAACAGGGCTATTGTAGCCGGATTTGTCGGTCAAGACGATCTGTGAGTAACGGGAAAACAATCTCGAAAAATTCCGCCGCGCCTGTGCGGGCGAGCAATTTGGGTACGCAGCTGGGTGCTGCCCGATCAGCGCCCACTTTCTCATCTTCGTAGCGAGCAGGTGCTCGCGAACCTCAGGTCGTGCGTGCATCTTTTCGATTTCCTCCAGCAGAATGGCTCCGAAGCCCGCTTTCGCGATGATTCAACCCTCGGCTCGGCGGGACTCAGGGCTGATTTTTTCGGCAAAGATGGCAATTCTGTCGGTCTGGCAAATTGCCCCAGCCTTCTGGAAGCGCCAAAATTCTGCTCTATTGAAGGTTCCGAAAGTTCCGCGAATGTTGCTGAGTAGCAGCGCAAAGCGCCCCAACGCTTGCTGAAAGGGGTGTATATGCGGCTTTCCGAGCGTCCCCAGTCTTAATCTGGTAGCGTGCGTCCTCTCGAAAAAAAAACGCGAGTTCTCTGGACTGGATCCAGTACGTGCCCGATGAACTGCTCGAAGTGTTCGCAGCACAACCACTGGCGCTCCGAGCCACCAGGGGCATGATGCGTGCCAGCATTATTGCAGTCGGGAATTAAGCAAATCTCCATTTAGAGGCTGTCTCCACTGACCAAGATCACCGGGGCGTCCGGTCCCAGGTAAGCTCCGGCCATGTTGTAGTCGATCCACTCCTGGGCGTCGTCATGCCGCTCCTCGTCCTCGCGTTCCTCGCCGTCGCGCGCGTCGTCCTTCGCGAACTCCGCGGCCAGGATCTCAAGCAGCCTGGTGTGGTCGTACACGGCAACCGGCTTCGTGTCGCTCTTGGTGCCGAAGCCCAATGTCATGCCCAGGAGCGCTGCGTCGTACCTCTCTGGGTAGAACAGGGCAGCCGGGTTCTGTTGAGTCAAAATTTCTCGTATCGTCATCCTGTTACCTTGTCTTCGTGCCGGCTCGATCTACTGCCCCGCGCGATGATCTGTTCGTCATTCACGTCGCTCGCCGCGTTCGTTTCGCACCAAGCGCCCGGCTCCGTCTCGCATTTCATTGATTCCAATCCTTCGGCGCCCACTCGGACAGGCTGCGCACGAACCCCGGGTCGGCCATGTCGATGCACATCTGGCAGATGTCAATGCCGAAGACGGCAATAGCGTCACACTGCTCGTAGCCGTCGATCTTCTCCAGCATGGCCTCGCATCGCTTGGTCATCTCGTCGTCTCCAGACCAAGCATCGGGAATATCTCCTCTTGCAGGCGTCGGTGCGCACCGTATATCTGGTTGACGATGTCGTTCAGTTGCTTCTCGAACGCGTCGGGGTCGTCCACCTTGCAGTACCCCCCATCGGGGCCAGTGATGTCGTTCAGGCCGAGCGCGGATTCGATGTCGTGCAGGTCTTCCTTGAGGAAGTCAATGGTGCCACGGGCGTCATCGAAATAGACCAGCGTGTCCTCTGTGACTCTCTTCTTGCGGTTAGCCATTGGACACCTCGAATTTCGTGGCACGCTCCTGCTGGTACTGCCCGTAGGCGGCGTCTTCGTCCTTGGGATATTGCTCGTCGTTGCGACCACCGACTCCCAGCGGATAATTGTCGAGCGTCATATAGTTCTCGAAGTTGTTCATGCGGTCAGCGAAGCTGATCGGGCATTCCCCGGACTGCCCGAAGATGTCGCAGTTCTTGAACTTCACATCGGTGATGATGACGTTCTCCAACAGAATTGAACCGTCACGGTTGATTGTTACGCGACCGCGTTTGCCGTCGCGTTCCTTGCCTGATATTGTTCCCATCATGTTCTCCTTGTGCACAGCGTTTGAATCCCGGCTAGTGATTCATTCATGGCCTGTGTCAGAGCCATTGTCGTAACATTCCGCTACGCACCACAGCCAGCCGGAAACTTGTTAGTCGAAATCAATCATTGGTATCGGCCCGAACAACATGACCAGCACCCCGGCGAGTTGGCGCAGCGCTTCAACCTCTTCTGGTGTGACGTACAGGCCGCGTTCGCCGTTGACTTCGGATACGCGGGACGATACTTCCTTGTCCAGCGCTTTGATCTGTTTCAATATGGCCTTGCGTTTCTTCATAGATCGCTCTTCTCCAAGAATCCCTGTTGACCAGACTCCTGCCTGTACTCAGGCTCAGTGGTAGCAGTTGCCGGCGTGTCGGTGCCGACTGATTGATCCACTTGCTTGCGGCGCGCGTGCGACTTGCCGTGGTCATGTTCCGATCGCTGCTCTCGCTCTTTTTTCTGGGTGCGCACCATAACGCCGGATGCGTACCTGATCGCGTCGTCCGCCGTCCACGTGCGCTGGGCCTCCTTGGTGACTTGATGGAGCTTGCCGGCGGCCACGGTGATGCCCTTCTCGACCAGGGCGAGACCATACCGCTGGATCCAAACCAGGAACTGCCCGTGCCCGGGCATCCAGTCGACCGGCAGCACGGCCAGCCACAGCTCCATGAGGGCATCGATCTCGTCCTCCTGAACCCGGAGCCTCGCACGCAGGTCGCCCGCCTGGGGCGAGGCGCTCGCTGATTGGTCGTGTTCTTCTGGCTTAGCCATTAATTCGCGCACAACCTCCTTGTTGTTTATTACTCGGCCAGGCCGTAGCCTGGCGAAACCTTGATTGGTCGATCACTGGTGCGCCCCAGCCGTGCTCGTACTTCTCCAGCCATTCCTGCGACCACCAGACTGGGCTGGTGCCGTCGCCGGTTTCCGCTTCGTGGCGGCACCATGCGTCGTAATGCTCCGGGCACAGGGGGATGCGCTCGGTGCCGTTGTCGTACGTGCAGGTCGCGGGCTTGGGGCACCGCTCTAGGCTGTCCTCGTCCGGGCAGCATAGTTCGAAGCAGTCCCAATCCTTGCCTAGGTCGAGACCGCAGCATTGCATGAAGCCGCCGACCTTCAGCGCCCCGCAAAGCTCGTGGCTCATTCGTCCTCCCCCGCTTGTCCCAAGCGCTCGTCGATCCACCGAACGACTCCCTGCTGCTTGTGCACGTCGTCGGCGAGGAGCATGCGTATCAGCATGTACTCCTGGTCGTCCAGCTTGAGCGGACGCGTATTGTGCGCCAGGCCGTCGAGCTTCTTTTGCACGGCCTGCGCAATGCGGACTCGCTGGCGGTACGCCTTGCGTTCGCACTTCAGTTGCGCGGGCAGAACGGCCAATGCGTGTTTTGAGTTGATGTCTATCGCCATGTGTTCCTCCCTTGTGTCTCTTTGGCTCGCTGCGAGACCATACATCCGTCGCTCACAGCAGCTTCTCCAAGTCATCTAAGTCTTTGTCCGCGCCTTTCGCGTCCCAGACGTGGGCTGCGGCGCAGGCGGATGCTATTTTGTCGCGGCACCTCTGGCACACCACATCCCACAGCATCCACCAGCAAGGTTCTGACGTTAGGCTTTCGACCTGAATGCCCGGGGAGAAGCCCAAGTTGTCGGCCGTCGCTTGGCAGCAGTTGCATAGCGTTTCGTCCAATCTCATCACTACCTCCCCGCCCGCCTTGTGTCTACGGACGTGCCGGAGCCAGCTTGCTCCAGGTTGTTTTCTCCTAAATTGAATTCTCGCTTCGTGGCTTCTATCGCTTCCTTCTCGATCTCGGCCATCTCGTCGTCGTCCGGCTCGCGACCAGTGCAGGCCACGAACTCGTCGTAAAGCTGGTCTTGCTCTTCCTCGACGTAGTCTTCCTGCTCGTCGGTCAGTTTGCTTCCGTGCACCGGCTGCTGCATCTGCCAGTCGGCAAACTCTTCGAGCTTGTTCCAGTACATCTCGGCCTGCTCTTTGCCCTTGTCGACTTCCAGGGTCTCTGCCGCAACCTCATGGATGGCCGCCCAGAACGTGCCTATGTCCAGGTCGCTCTGCGCGACTGCGGCCTTGCGGATTGCCAGCTTAAGCCTCTCCACGTCCTGGCGGAACCCGGGCGAAAGCAGTTCCTCGTCCGTGTGCGTGTTTGTTTCGTCGATGGTCGGGTGCGCGTTTGCGCCGAATTTGCTGGTCATTGTTTGCTCCTGGCAAAGTCTCGACTGGTGAAGATGCCGGGTATCCCGTCCATCAGGCGCAGGAACGGGTCGTCCTCGCGGCAATCGGGGCAGGTGCTGGTGAACTCCACCGGATCGCCCTCAGCGGCAGCCACCGCCGCCTCATAGAACTCGAGCGGGAGTCGCAACTCAAACTCCCTGGCGCAAACTTTGCATGGAATGATCAATGCTTTATAAGTCATTGCTGCTTGCCTCCGAGATGCCTGAGGTGGATTCGAGGCAACCATCTAAGTGTTTCTGGCAGACTCGTCGTTCCCGCCACTCACCGGCGACGGGCTGACCGCAGAGCACTGGCCACCGCGCTGGGCCGTTGGGATCGCCGTCCGTGTCGTAGTTGCCGTCCCACGAGACGTCCATGTCGCAGCCGTCCCCAGGCTTGGTGCCCAGCGGCAGCCGCCCGACCCAATCCTGCGCCACGCCTTCCAGCGTGAGGACGATCTTCTCGACCGGCTGCCTGCGCCAACGCTCGAAGAGAGCGGCGGCTGTCTCACCGTTCTCGAAGATGTAAAGGTGCTCGATGCCGCCAGCCATCTCGTAGATGGTGTGGGCTTCTTCGGTCAGTTTGGTCGCCGCTTCCGCGCGGGCGATCTCAACGGGCATCTCGCCCTTTGCCACAAAATGGAAATGATCAATGCTCATTGTTGTTTGTCTCCTTGTATTTATTACTGACTTTCTCCCGCCGCGATTTTTTGTTCAGGCCAAGCTCCTTCTCGCGCTTCAGCATCTTCTGCCTGTCCATCCCGTACCACTGCCACTCCAGCTTCATGTATCCAGGTTGCTGTTCCTCAAGCCAAGCGAACAGGTCCTCGAGCGTCTTTATCTCCGGGTTGTCCACGGCCATCACACGGAACGTGCGCCGCAGGTGGTTGTGCTTCATCTGTCAGTCGGAGCTCCGCCCTGTGCAAGTGGAGGCCGGCTGACCGATGCGTGACCGTCACAGGATTTCATCCAGCATCGCTGAGCACGATCCGTGAAACAGATCGTGAACGGTCGGGATGCGCATCCCCGGCTTGATGCGGATGGTCTCGTGTTTGAGCATGCAGTCTGCCTGCGTCTTGCCTGACACGACCAGCACGATGTCCACGTGCAGGTCTTTGTCAGTGGTCTTGACCATCGCCTTAACTGCATCTTCCTTTGTGATTACCTTCGGTTTGTTCATGTCATCCTCTGTTCTAAATACTGATTCGGTGCGAATCCCAACGAGCCTGTCAGTCCTCGGCCACGCAGTCGCATGGCCTGTACCCGATCGGCATGGAGAGTCCTTCTTGGTCCTTGAACACTGGGACCCGCCCCTCGCCCAGGCAGCGCTCGCAATCCTCCCTGCCGGCTTGCTCGTCCCCCGTCGGGGGACTATAGGGGGAGTTCTCGTCTCTTCTCTTCTCGTCTCCCGCGCGATCAGGCGTCGATTTTTTCAGTGTTGATTGCAATTCCTCCATTTTTGGCACTACAAACTTGCTACTCGTCTGCTCCGAGTCCGCAGTCAAAGAGGAGTACTTCTGTAGCCATCGTGTAGTGGTCTCATGACGCGTGCCAAGCATCTTGGAGAGCTTCCACGGGTCCCGCGGCAGCGGACCGTACACGCGCTGCGCGCACAAGATCCTGACGAAGAGCCCCTGCTCGGCTAAGCTCATTCCGCTTACGGTCTCGGAGCCAAGCCACCGGTTAGCCCAGAACTTGAACCAGGGCAGTGAAAACTCGGCCGGGTCTTTGGTCTTATTTCCCATCGTTACTCCTTAGCGAATCGCCTCAATGGCTTCCTCGGCCTCGAACTCCGACTCTCGCGGCTGCTGGAAACAGAATTGGCTGGTCGGATCCACGTGGAAGTAGAACGGCTCAAAACCGGCACCGTGGCGCGTGCGCGAGCACACGATGATTCCACGTCTTCCGCTGTCGTCTGCCTGGGCCACTCCCCACAGCATGTCGAACCGCTGCACCGCGCCGGAATACCGCTCGATCTCGGATGCTTCGAGCACCTTCTCGTAATCCGCGAGCGTCGAGCTGTGGTCACGGTTCATCTCGGCGACCTTGCCCTTCACGGCCTTCTTCATCTGAAAGCTTGTGGCGACGATCAGACCCTCGCCATTCTGGTAGCCGGTCTTCAGCGCCAGTAGTTCTTGGCACAGGCCACCGCCGACACTGAACTTTTCCTTATCCTCTACGTTGAGCAGTAGCTCCATGAACGGGTCGATCACCAGGGCCTTCCAGCCATACTTCCGGTGGGTTGACTCCATCCAGGCGACGATCCTGCCCAGGTCGTTGCCGAAGTCCTGGATGTGCTTGATCACCAGCGGCCCCGGCACGCCGGTGAGATTCTTCCAGTCATCCATCACCGCGCGCAGGTTAGCAACATCGGCTTCCGTCGCTTTCCCGTCCGCCCACTTCTTGTAGGCCGGCAGCGCGAACTTGTCGCGGTGGAAGAAGCCGTGCAGCAGCGTGATCTTCTCTTCGAGTTTCTCCACCTCGTGCTCGCCGGTCACGAACAACACGGGCTTGCCCTGCTTGGCCAGGTAGTAGGCCTGGGAAAGCAGCACGCTGGTCTTGAAGTTGTTCGGCGGCCCGATGACGGCGAAGCACCGCTCCTGGTCGCTCATGACAGCCTCATTTATGCTCGGAAAAGGCGTCACGAACGACAACGCGCTTTTCTTCTGGGCACCGAGTCCCATCTCCGACATGCGGTCGAAGATCTCGTCTGCGTGGTCCTGGATGGAACCGTCCACATGCCGGGTCTCCACGCTCACGCCCCGGGCCCATCGCTCCCGCTGGAATTTCCGCTCGTCCGTTATCCCGTGCTGATCAAGCCGCTCTCCAGCCATCTTCAGGGTGCGCCGCTCGTCCAGGAACTCGGCCCGGTCGAGCAGGGCGGAGACGGCATGGTCCAGCGTGATGTCCGCTACCGCCTCGATCGCGTCGATCATGCGGGCAAGCTCGGGCCCGCAGACGTCAGTGAACTCGCCTCGCGTGGGTAGCCGGCGGTGTGCGCGCTCATACTCCAGCAGCGTCTCTAGCAAAGGAAGCCGCAGCTTCGGCCACGCGCGCTCGTCCACGATCCACTGGAGCTGGTTGCGCCATATCACGAAATCGCTGTTGGCGGCCTTTGGGTCCCTGAAGATGACTGCTAGCACTACAGACAACAGGTCCCCTGGTTCAGCCGGCTTCTTAACCTCCGTGTCAGGGGCCAAATCCTCCGAATTGTTCCCTCCATCTGATCCTGATTGATCGCCGCCGGCGGCATCGCCTTTGGCTGCTATCTCGATAGGTTCAGCGTCCGCCGGGTCCGGCACATCCATCGCTTCCGAATATTTTTCCTCGACGACTTCTTCACCAATAGCCGAATCGCGATCCATCCAGATCCGCTTGCCGTACGGCCCGTGGGTCTCGTTCAGCTTGCGTAGCACGTCGCCGATACCCAGGCCCTCGCATTCGTCGGAGAAGCAGTGGTAACCAAAGCTGTCTCCCAGCACGAACCCGGTTAGCCCCGAGCCGGTGTGCTTGTGGCCGGCAAGTATGCATACGTCGGTCACGAAGTACGTCTTGCCGTCCTTCTCGAACTCTCGCTCGATTTCGAACGCCCCGGCGTAATGGTCGAAGAAGTCGTACGGATCAAAATCCGGATCGAGGGGCGATCGTCCCTCGCGCGGCTTCCGTTCGGATCGCTCCGGCAGAGGCGCCAATTCGGCGATAGCCAGCAACACATCTTCTCTTATGGGCTCGATCGCCTCCGGTACATGCAGCAGCTTGCTTTCGTGCCAGGGCCGGTCATCCGTGCTCTCCGACTTCCTGGTCGTCGTGCCGTAGGCCTTGATGACCTGCTCGGGCTCGGCCAGCGAAGTATCGATATCAGCAACGCCGGCATGCTCGCGGAACTCATGCTTGATGGCAACGAGGACTTCCTTTAGGAGTTCGTAATTCCTGTCGTTCGCGGCCAGCGGAGACAACTTGATCAGGATGTGGTAGCCATTGCCGCTGTCGGCCAGGATGCAATCTCGCACGCCCTGCTCGACCAGCCAAGCCATGACCTGCCTGGCCACGACGAGTAGCTGCTCTTTTTCTACCGGCGTCGCGTTGAGCTTCTTGGACTGCTTGTCTGCCCGGTCAATGTCGATTACCAGCCAGCGGTAGATCTCGATGTCGACGCGCTTGGTCGTCTCACCCGTTTGCTTGTTCACATGCGCTCCGGGCTTCAACTGCTGCAGCGTCCACCAGGCCGCTGCCCATCTCTCGCTAGCGTCTTCCTTCGCGAGGACGGCCGCCATCTTCTCGTGATCTTTGTAATATCTCGAGGCGATGTGTCCGTCGCGTCCCTTGAGACGCACCTCGACCAGCTGCCTGGGTTCGAATAGAACGTCGGCGGCCCTCATGATCTCGTCCCTCTTGCTCACCGAGGCCGCCGCCGCCTTATGCTTCGAAGTCAGGTCGCTCACTGTTTGCTGACCTCGTTATCCGAATCGGGGGAACTGGAGCCCTCTGACAAGGGCCGAGCGGCTTTCGCGACTGGAGGGACTCGGGTTTCGCTCGGTTCCCCCGAGCTTGTTGTTGAACTTGTCGCCAATTCGGCAGGCAAGGCGTCATCGTGTTTGCGGAAGCGGGCGACGGGCCCGTCGGGAGTCTCTTCGACTTCGACGCCGTCCGCGAGTCCCCAGAGGCCGTCGCGGTATTCAAGAACGCCCTGGCGCTCGAGTTCGAGGAGATCTTTTGCGAACTGGATCTTCTCGGCCTCGGTCAACCGGTTTGAATGCGCCACATAGTATTTGTCAGGGTTGAAGTTCATTTTGTCTTTTCTCGTTTCCGTCTCTAATTGTCTGGCTTACTCGGGAACAGATGAAGTCATCCATCGTGTGTGCATCCTTGCGCTCTGCGACGCAAAGTGCACAATCGCACTTTTGCCGGATGAGTGTTACAAATCGAGCGAGCTAGATAGTCTCAATTAGAGGAGAGTCAAATGGCGCGGTTGAAAAAGGGGATTTGGGTCTTTCACGACGCTAGCGGCGAGTATGATTCACCAGCGATTGAGGGCCGGACAACGAAGTATCGAGAGGTTCTGGTTGATTGGCTGAACCGTGCTTTTGCCAGTACGTCCGCCGATCGGGATGCCGCGAAGCGTGTCGCGTCCCTCATGAAAGAGATGAATGACACGACGGCTGAGTACCTGAAAGACGTGGAGTCCTGGCAGTCAGGGGGAGAACGGCAACTGGGTGCTGTCCCCTTTTGTAAGACGTTCCAAGAGATTGCTTCTGCGAATGAATACGAACTCGAGCTCGATTTGTGCCCGCGGCATGGTTCCAGGAAGTGGCATCTCGCATTCCATTGTGTGACCGCGCCGTCGGGAGACGCATATGGAAGATACCAACTCTCGAATGTGAAACAAGATCCACAACCTCTATCTGAAGAATGGCGAGACGTCCCCAGACGATTCAATGCAGAGTGCCAAGCTGTGAATGCTGTTGTTTTTATCGCTCTGGAGGGCCGCCTGGGAACCATTAAGCAATGCCAAGTTAAGGAATGCCGGAGATGGTTCCTCACAAAGGATGATGGCCGGGTCCGCTGTTGCCCCGATCATGACTCGGATGATTTACGAAGAGGTACTGAGCCGAGGAAGAAACTGATGGCCGCTGCACAAAAGCGGGCCCGCGACCGGGAAAGAATTATAGATAAAAAGCATTTGAAAGATCGTCTGCGCGAAGGCTATGTGATGCCTGGTTCTCGTCGCGCGAAAAAGTAGTCAATAAGTGTGCACAGTGATGAGCTCGGTCGAACATGTCGCTGAAAACGCTCCACTGGCTGGCGCCGATGGTCTTTCAGACCAAGTGGAGTTCGATGCTCGCCCCGAGCCTTATGTCGATGCGAATGACGGCGCGACATTTCTCCGCATTCATCCCAAAACCCTTATGCGACTGGCGCGCGAAGGTAAGGTGCCGGGGTATTCGTTTAGCGAAGGCACCCGCCGGCACTGGCGCTTCCTGATTTCCGAATTAGACAAATGGATGAAGACCAAGGTAAATTCAAACGCACATCCAGTGCGGTCCGTGTCCCACGGAAGGAGGAACTAGATGCAAAGGACACGGATCCAAAGAGGAGGCGTCAATCTAGATGTCTCTTCAAACGGCAAGCAAATTTGGGTATTCCGGTGGCGCGAAACCAGGCCCGATGGCCGGCGAGCTCCGCGAAAAAGAGTGATCGGTACTCTGGAGGAATATCCGACCAAGAAGGCTGCGGAAAATGCAGCGCGGGGCTTTCGATTAAACCTGGTCGACCGAGGCTCGGTAGCCTTGGTGCAGATCACCATGAAGGAACTCGTGAATCATTTCTCGGAGCACGAACAGGTAGACAAGGGCGAAGAAGGCCGTGCCTATTCAACTCGGGATCGTTGTGAATCTGTCCTCAATTGTTGGATCCTGCCTCGCTGGGGGAAAACACCGATTGATCAGATTCGCACGGTTGCAGTTGAAGAGTGGCTTCGGTCGATTCCCCGGGCCAACGGAACCAAGTCGAAAATCCGAAATACCATGAGCGCGCTCTACAACCACGCCATCCGATGGGAGTTCACCGACAAGAATCCCATCACCGGTCCAGTCCGTGGATCAGGTGTGCGTCAGAGCGCGAAACGCGAACGCATCCCGGATCTGCTGGAGGTCGAAGAATTCCAACTCCTCCAGGCCGAGCTACGGATACGGGAGCGAATCTTGGTGTGGCTGGATATGACTTTGGGCCTGCGGCGCGGTGAGTTGGCCGGGCTCCGATGGGAGGACATTCACTTCGAGGAGCTGACCATGATGGCGCAGCGTTCGGTCGTAGACCAAGTAGTTGGAAAGGTTAAGACCGAAGCTTCGAAACGGCCGATCCCGATCGATCCTTTCATCGCGGAGGATCTGCTGTTGTGGTATCGAGCCACGAAGTACAACCGACCCGAGGACTACGTCTTTGCAACGGACGCGCAGCGGGCCGGCAAGAAACGTGGAAAGCAACCGGTGTGGCTATCGAAGGTGATGTCGTACCGCATCCAACCGGTGGCCAAACGGCTCGGCATCGTCAAGCGAATCGGCTGGCACACATTCCGGCGGACATACACGAGTTTGCTGCACGCAAACGGCGAAGACGTGAAGGTGGTGCAGGAGTTGCTGCGTCACGGTTCGGCCCGAATCACCATGGACGTTTACGCCCAGGCGATGACGCCGGCCAAGCGCAGAGCCCAGGGGAAAGTGGTCGCGATGCTGCGGGACACAGAGAAGAACTCGAGCTGAAAAATTATTGTGTCCCCTGTGTGTCCCCGCCGAAAAGTGGGGTTTCCAGCAAGTCTATTGTTTTGTTGGCGTCCCCGACGGGATTTGAACCCGTGTTACCGCCGTGAAAGGGCGATGTCCTAGGCCAGGCTAGACGACGGGGACGACTCTCAGGCTGGAGTGCTGGCGAACTTTTGATGTTAGCAGCCGTCATGCACCATGTCAAAAAACAGACTGTCAGAAAACGGCATCGACTCGCAAGCTGCTGCGCTCCACGATTCCAGCCTGTTCCACCGACGGATTTGGGGTCGAAGACGGCAAATGCGTTCGTAGCCACCGGACCCTTCGCCCCGCCGTCGATTGAGAAGCCGCACCCAACAAGACTGCAGGAAGACATCGCATTTACAATGTGAGACGAGGCGGTTGCCTCTCCTCGTCTATGGCCGATCCTTTATACTTGAGTCTGTGGTTTCCCGATTTCTCTGGGCCGGCGATGCTGCCGCACATGTTCGACGTCCTGCAGCAGTTCCCTTTTTCGACGCTGCGTCCCGGCGTCACTTACGCTTCCGTGCAACCTGTTTCCTGGAACGAGGCTAGCGTGCTCGAGCGCCGATTCTCGCCCGGAATCAGCCCGGAAGAGGCAGTCGTGGTCGCCGCTGACCTTATCCATGACGACTACGCCTACGTCTTCGACGCTTATTGGGATCTGTGGACGCCCGACGAGACTGGTCACCAGTGGTCGCTCATCCCCAGCTTAGTGAAGTTCATCGTGCAAGGCGAAGAATTCGATGACGGAACGTACCAGGAGACCGGCCACATTGAAATTGACTTCGGCCTCGACTCACTGTTCGTGCAGGAGAATGTCGAACTCACAGAAGAGACCCAGGCGAAGATTCGCGACAACGTGGCCAAGCTGGTTGAGTTCACGAAGAAAGCGGAGACCAATACGCGTGCTACATCGCGGCGCCTGTGGTCGGAGTCAGAAGAAAGTCTTCCGCAGAAGCTCATCGCGCGCCTGCGGAAAGTGCAATAAAACCACAGAGGACACGGAGGACACAGAGTATTCAATTCACTCTGTGAACCTTCGTGCCCTCTGGGTCAAACGATCTTACTTCGTTCTTCCGCCCTCGACTTTGAGGGTCTCAGCCGCTGCCGCTTGCGCTGCCGCCAATCGCGCGGTCAACACTCGGAACGGCGAGCACGAAACGTAGTTCAAGCCGGTCTTGTAGCAGAACTCCACGGACGACGGCTCTCCGCCGTGCTCTCCGCAGATTCCGACTTTGAGCGTTGGCCGGGTCTTGCGACCGCGTTCGGTCGCCATCTTCACCAACTGCCCAACGCCTTCCTGATCCAGGGCGGCGAACGGATCCTGTTTCAGGATGCCCTCGGCAAGATAGGTCGGCAGCACTTTGTTGACGTCGTCACGCGAGAAGCCGAACGTGGTCTGCGTGAGATCGTTGGTCCCGAACGAGAAGAACTCCGCCTCTTTGGCGATCTCGTCCGCCACCAGAGCAGCTCGTGGCAACTCGATCATCGTGCCAACCAGGTATTCGACTTTGGTCCCCTTCTCTTTGAATACTTCCTCGGCCACGCGCCGCACGATAGCCGCCTGGTTCGCCATTTCTTTCACCATAGCAACCAGCGGAATCATGACCTCGGGCAGCACCTTGATGCCCTTCTTCGTGCAGTCGACAGCTGCTTCGAAAATGGCGCGAGCTTGCATCTCGGTGATTTCGGGATACGTAATGCCGAGACGACAGCCGCGGTGTCCGAGCATGGGGTTGAACTCGTGCAACTGTTCCACGCGAGCGAGAAGCGTGGGCAGGAGCTTCTTCAGATCGCCGACGCTCTTCGCGCCGTAATCGGAATATCGCTTCACCAGTTCTTTTTTCGCTTTCGCATCAGCATACGGGAGCGTGGCGATTTCCACCATTAGGTCTTCGCGACGCGGCAGGAACTCGTGCAGCGGCGGATCCAGCGTGCGGATCGTCACCGGGAGGCCATCCATCGCCTTGAAGACGCCGGCAAAGTCCTCGCGCTGCATCGGCAGCAGCTTCTTCAACGCAGCCCGGCGGTCCTTTTCGTTGTCCGCCAGAATCATGGCGCGCATGTGAGGAATCTTTTTCTCACCGAAGAACATGTGCTCGGTGCGGCAGAGCCCGATTCCTTCTGCTCCGAACGCCCGTGCCTGGACCGCATCGCGCGGAATATCGGCATTGGCGCGGACCTTCATCTTCCGATGGGGATCGGCCCAGTTCATGAACTTCTGCAGTTCCGGATCATCGGGAGACGGATCGAGCGTGCCCAGCTTTCCCTTGATCACGCGGCCGGTGGTTCCGTCGAGCGAGATCCAGTCTCCTTCTCTGAACGTCTGGCCTTTCACGCGCATCTCGCGGGCCTTTTCGTTGACGTCGATGTCGCCGGCGCCCGCCACGCAGCACTTGCCCATACCGCGCGTAACCACTGCCGCGTGACTGGTCATGCCGCCGCGGGAGGTGAGAATGCCCTTCGCGACTTCCATGCCGTGAATGTCTTCCGGCGTGGTTTCGGCACGTACCAGAATCACGGGCTTCTTCGTCGTATCGTGTCCTGCCATCTTGACCGCTTCATCCGCGGTGAACACGATCTGTCCGACGGCCGCTCCCGGCGAAGCCGGCAGTCCGGTCGCGAGAACTTCTACCTTCGTGCTCTTCTCATCAAGGCGCGGCACCAGGAAGTCATACAACTGGTTCGGCTCGACCCGGAAGATCGCTTCTTCCTTCGTGATCAGGCCTTCCTCCACCATCTGAATCGCCACCCGCACCGCTGCGAGGCCCGTGCGCTTGCCGTTGCGGGTCTGCAGCATGTAGAGCTTGCCGTCCTGGATAGTGAACTCGAAGTCCTGCATGTCTTTGTAGTGCTTCTCCAGGCGCGTGGTGATTTCGCGAAGCTGGTCGTAGACATTCGGCATGATCTTCTTCAGTTCGAGGATCGGCACCGGAGTGCGCACACCCGAAACCACGTCTTCGCCCTGCGCATTCATCAGAAATTCGCCGTAGAACTCGCTCGTGCCGGTGGCCGGATTGCGCGTGAAGCCTACGCCCGTGCCGCTAGTGTCGCCGAGGTTCCCGTATACCATGGCCTGCACATTGACCGCTGTGCCGAGCATGTCGTCGATGTTGTTGATGCGGCGATAGTGCTTCGCGCGATCGTTCTGCCATGAGCGGAACACGGCGTCGCGCGCCATCACCAGCTGTTCGCGCGGATCCTGCGGGAAGTCCCGCTTGGCGTGCTTCTTCACGACCTTCTTGTATTCGACGATCACTTCCTGAAGATCTTTGGCGGTGAGGTCGGTGTCGAGCTTGGTCTTCCGCTGCTTCTTCTTGGCGTCGAAGACTTCATCGAACGACACCTTTTCGATGTCGAGCACGACGTTGCCGAACATTTGGATCAACCGCCGGTAGGAGTCAGCCGCGAACCGCGGATTGTTGCTGCGCTTGGCGAGCGCTTCCACGCTCTTGTCGTTCAGACCGAGGTTCAGAATCGTGTCCATCATGCCGGGCATGGAGAACTTCGCACCCGAGCGCACGCTCACAAGCAGCGGGTTCTCGCCCGTGCCCAGTTTCTGTCCCTGCAGCGCTTCCAGCTTCGCCAGGGCTTCGTCCATCTGCCGCTCGACTTCCTTCGAGGTCGAGTTCGTCCGCATGTACTCGCGGCAAGCCTCGGTCTGAATCGTGAATCCGGGAGGCACGGGCAGTGCGGCATTGGTCATCTCGGCCAGGCCAGCGCCCTTGCCGCCGAGCACGTCCTTCATTTTGCCGTTGCCGTCGGCCTTGCCGCCGCCGAAAAAGTAAACGTACTTGGTGGTGGACTTCTTAGATTCCTTTACTTCAGTTTCGGGGAGAGTCATCGTCGCCATATATGAGTCCTTTGTGTAGATTCAGATTCCATCCAGAAAAACTTATTACGATTTGCCTTCGGTCACAATCTCCGAAAAGTCGGCGATCGTGGAAAACTCTTTGAGCAATGTCCGCAGCAGCGCCAGGCGGTTCGCCCGCAACTTGGCATCCTCGACCATCACCATTACTTTGTCGAAAAACGCATCTACCGGCTCGCGAGCGGTCGAGAGCAACGTCAGCGCTTCGCCGTACTCTTTCTTCTTACGAAGCACCTCGACCTTCGGACCATTCACTTCGACATAGGCTGCGAGGTCTTTCTCTTCTTGCGCAGAATTCGGCAGATCCTCGAATGACGCAGCCGGTGCAATACCCTTCTCCGCTGCCTGCTTCAGAATGTTCCGCATGCGCTTGCAGGCCGCGCCAATCGCCTGAAACTCGGGCAGGTGCAGAACCTGCTTGACCGCCTCGGCTCGCTGCAGCGCATCGACTACATCTTCCGCGTCTGCTCCTAGAACCGCCTTCACTACATCGTACGCGTATCCGCACACATCCTTGAGATAAAACTCCAGTCGCTCTCGGAAGAACGTTGCCACTAATTCGTTGAACTTCGCATCGTCAACAAATTTCTTCTCCGCTTCTGACCGCTGGTATCCCGAGCGCGCATCGCGCATCAACTCGCCCAGACGCAACGGCAACTTCTTCTCCGCGATGACCTTCACAATCGCGTTCGCCTGCCGCCGCAGAGCAAACGGATCCTTCGACCCGCTTGGGACCAACCCGAGCGCGAACATCCCCGCAATCGTGTCGGCCTTATCGCCAATCGAAAGCACCGCACCCTCCGTCGACCGCGGAACATCGTCGTCGGTAGACTCGGGTTTGTAGTGATCGTAAATCGCATCGGCGATGGCGAACCGCGTCGCTTCGGGCAAACCCTCGTCCAGTTGCTGCGCCCGCGCGTACAACCCGCCGACGATTCCCTGCAGTTCGGTAAATTCCTTCACCAGTTCGGTGGTCAGGTCCGTCTTCGACAGGCAGGCCGCTTTGTGAATCACTCCAGGCCGCACTGCGACGCCGCTCTGCTTTAGGATCTCGCTCAGCCAACTGCACAGCCGCTGCACGCGCTGCGTCTTGTCGAAATAGCTGCCCAGATCTTTCTGGAAGGTCACATGCTTCAGCGATTCTAAGCGCTCGAGCAGAGACTTTTTCTGATCGGTCTCCCAGAAGAAGCGCGCATCGTTGAAGCGCGCCCGCAGCACGCGCTCGTTGCCGTGTCGGATCAAGCCTTGCGGATCACTATCGGTATTCAGCACGGCCAGAAAATGTGGCGCAAGTTTGCCAGCGGCATCTTCTACCGCGAAATACTTCTGGTGATCGCGCATCACCGTCACCAGCACTTCTTCGGGCAGCGCAAGGAACTGCGGGTCGAAACTGCCCAGAACGGCCGACGGAAATTCCGTAAGATTCACGACGGTATCGAGCA
The DNA here is from genome assembly GCA_003134655.1 of Acidobacteriaceae bacterium. GTDB lineage: Bacteria > Acidobacteriota > Terriglobia > Terriglobales > Acidobacteriaceae > Sulfotelmatobacter. The sequence goes on along the minus strand of PLBY01000037.1, from coordinate 60,382 downwards.
GAGCTTTATCTTCGCGCCAGCGGGCTCCGGGAATCGTGCGCGTGGCGGCATCAAGGGCCTTGCGAATCTGGTGCTCGCGCTCACCGCGGCCCAAAACCTTCGCAGCCCGCAAACTCTCAAAGTATGCTGGTCCGGCATGCGGAATCGTCACCGCACCCTCCGTCAGGATGCGGTGTCCGCGCGAAGTCTTCCCTGCCCGAATGCCGTCAAACTCCAGAGGGATTGTTTCGCCGTCGAGGAGTGCCACCAGCCAGCGCACCGGACGCACGAAGCGCTCGTTCGGCTTCTGCCAGTACATGTTCTTAGGCCAGTAAATGGTGGAGAGCTCTTTGGGCAGGCCATCGGCGAGAATCTCGGCAGCGCTGCGTCCTTTTTTGGTGACCTTGGCGGCGATGTACTCGCCCTTGGGAGTGGTGATCTTCTCCAGTTGAGCGACATCCACGCCCGCCTTCTTGGCAAATGCGAGGGCCGCAGGAGTGGGCTGGCCGTCCTTATACGCGACGTTAATCGAAGGCCCGGTGACTTGCTCGACGACGTCGGCCTGCGAAGAGGCAATGCCGGCCGCCATTACGGCCAGACGCCGCGGGGTATCGAAATGCGTGACTTCGCCGCCCGACAACCGCTCGCGGCTCAGCAGCGCCGTTACGCGCTCGCGCAATTCCTCGGATGCCGCGGCAATCATCCGCGCCGGGATCTCTTCGCATCCGATCTCTAATAAGAAGTCTGGCATGCCTTCAAACCATCCAGTGTTTCAAAAGGTCGTTGTTGTCGAATGTGACGGAAATCACAACCTGCCTGTCGGAGACCCAAAGCGGGACGCCACTCCCGCTAACCCACAGGGGATAACGCCTCTTTTTTCGCCTTCGGCCTCTTCTCGGCCGCAGGTGCAGGCTCGTCGGACTTCTCTGAAGCTGACTCGGCCTTTTGCTGATCGACCCAAGCCTTCGCGATCCCCACGGCTAACGCCCTTACGCGTGCGATGACGCCCACACGTTCGGTCACCGAAATCGCTCCACGAGCATCGAGAATGTTGAACAGATGGGAGCACTTGAGGCAAAGATCGTAAGCACCCAATAGCGGAAAGCGGGCTTTATCCCTCACGATCCCATCACTCGCGGTCTTGTCTTTTGTGAGTGCCGCGTACCCATCCAGCAGGCCCTTGCACTCGGCCTCGCACAACTCAAAATGCTTCCAGGCCTTCTCGACATCGGCCAATTCGAAGTTGTAAACGGAAAACTGCAGCTCATCCGCCAGCCGGACGTCACCGTACTTTACCACACTGCCCGTATCCGGATCCCGCGCCCACACGATGTCGTAGATCGAATCCACATCCTGCAGAAACGCGCCAATGCGTTCGAGCCCGTAAGTTAGCTCGGCCGAAATCGGAAACAAATCCACGCCACCGCACTGCTGGAAGTAGGTGAACTGCGTGATCTCGAGGCCGTCGAGCATGACCTGCCAACCCACGCCCCACGCGCTCAGCGTGGGCGCTTCCCAGTTATCTTCTTCGAACTTGATGTCATGCTGGCGCAGGTCGATGCCGATCGCACCCAACGACTCCAAGTACAACTCCTGCACGTTCTCCGGCGGAGGCTTCAGGATTACCTGCAGCTGCATATGCTTGAACAGCCGGTTGGGATTCTCGCCATAGCGTCCATCTGCAGGACGCCGCGAAGGCTGCACATACGCAACCTTATAAGGCCTCGGCCCCAGCACGCGCAGAAACGTCTCCGGCGCCATGGTGCCCGCTCCGACTTCAACGTCGTAGGGCTGCTGCAAGACGCATCCGCGCTCGGCCCAAAATGCCTGCAAGCGCAGGATGAGTTCCTGGAATGTCAGCGAGTTGGAGGAGGATGGATTCACAGATTCGACCCTTGGCTTTTAGTTTTTGGCTCTTAGCCCAAACCCCAGAATGCGGGTGGTTACTCGAACTCCTACAGCGCAGCCGGAGACCAGAAGGTTAATCTCTGATTGTAATGGATGGGGGAGCTAGCCGTCAGCAGGGACAGCCGAAAACATTCCTTCAAGAACACTCCGGCTCACTCCGCAAACGCTGATCCCGGACGCTCTCGAATACGCACAGGCGCTGCTATCGCTATGCAATGCGCTGCCGTTGCGGTAGACTCACTCCCTCATGAGGAGGGGCCGTGCCAAGCAGTCCCCAATCCTATTCGGGAGATGTGTACGCGGCGGCCGACCGTCTCGATTCCTGGAAGGAGATTGCCGCCTATCTCAAGCGGGATGTCCGCACCGTTCAGCGCTGGGAGAAAACGGAAAAGCTGCCGGTGCGCCGGCATCTTCACGAGAAGCAAGGGACGGTCTACGCGTTCAAGTCGGAGATTGATGCGTGGAGCCAAGGTCGTCAATTGCAGGACGATGACTTTGGCAACGACGCCGATACAGATATCGCTGAAACGGAAGACGACGCGCAGGATCTTGCATATTCCGAAGAAGAATTTGTCGCCCCGCCCCCCGGACGGATCCGACGATTTCTTTCACCACGACTGAAGATCTCTCTGGCTATTTTGGGAGTAGCCGTAGCCGCCGCCGTTGGCGCACATCTGCTCTGGCCACCAAGTCAAAACGTGGTGCTCGCGGTGCTCCCCTTCAAGAACCTCGGAGGGTTCGACCAGGAAGCTCTCGTCGATGGGTTCACCGCAGAGACCAAGGCGAGGTTAGAGCAGGTTCAACCCGAAAAGATGGGCGTCTTGCTGCTCACCAAGAGGTACGCAGAACTTCCCGTGGAAAAGGTCGCGGCTGAATTTAACTCGGCCTACGTCTTGCAAGGCGCCGCGAAGATGGTCGGTCAGAAGGTGTCGATTACAGCCCAGCTCAGCCGAGTGGGAGCTCGTGGTATGACCTCGGTGTGGAACGACCAGTACGAGGGAGACTTGCGGGATATTCAACGCATTCAAAGCGAGGTCTCATCTGCGATTGCCAAGGCTGTTCTGAGTCAGATTCCGGATGCGCAACCCACCGAGCAACTCAATACCGAGGCATACGAAGCTTATCAATGGGGCGCGTACTTCCTGAACAAACGAACCACACCTGACTTGTTGAAGGCTTTGGACTACTTTCAAAAAGCGATCCAGGTCGATCCGCGATATGCGCCTGCCTATGCAGGTCTGGCAGCCTGCTATTCTCTTCTCGGCTCAGCGCCTTACACTCAACTCCCGCCGAAGGAAAGCTATTCCAAGGCGGAGTCCGCAGCCCAAAAAGCCCTGGAGCTTGACGAATCGCTGGCCGAAGCCCACATTTCTCTCGGCTACTCGTTGCTGGTGTATGAACGCAACTATGACAAGGCCAGGCAAGAGTTTGAGCGTGCCATCAAACTGCGCCCCGGATATGCCACGGCTCACGACTACTATGCGTACTACCTGACTGCCATGGGGGAGATGAACCGGGCAATCGCGGAACGGGAAACTGCACGCAAACTGGACCCGGTGTCACCCTTACTAACCACCGCGTTGGGAGAGGCCTACTATCAGAACCGACAGTTCGATTTGGCGATCCAGATGGCCCAGAAGGCGCTCGAACTGGACTCCACTTACCCGGTTAGCATGATCAATCTGGCGCGCGCTTACGAGCAAGCGGGGATGCACCCGCAGGCGCGCGCTATCTATCAGAAGATGCTCGGATTTGCCCCCGACGATCCCGGGGTGCTGTCTTTGATGGCGCATGAGTACGCTGTTTCCGGCGACGCACCCGCAGCCCGCAAAATCGAGGCTCAGCTGGAAAAAATGCGCAGCCAGCGGTATGTCGCCGCTCTCTACATAGCGCTGATTTGGACTGGCCTGGGCGACCGGGACCGCGCTTTCCAGTGGCTGGACCAGGCATACGACGAAGACTGCGAATACCTGGTGTATTTGTCCACCGAACCCGCGGCTGATCCACTCCGCAGCGACCCTCGCTTCCCCCAATTGCTTCAAAAGCTGGGACTTCGCTCTCACCACTAACGAATATCCTGGGGTTCACCGACATAGACGGATCGTCCGCAAAGCCTCTCTAGGCCTGCAGAATTGGGCCTCCAATGGTAGCGCACGCATGTCGTAGTGCGACATTGCCCGGTGCCGCGCTTTGCCGCTTGCGCGCGATTGCCCCTGCGGCTAGTTTCCAGCGCATGACGAAAGCGATTGCAGTCGCCGCCTGGGCCGTATCGGCAGTTTTAGCCTCCGAGTTGCTGGGTTACCTGTTGCATCGATTGCTCCACAGCGGCTGGATCCCGTTCCTGAGCATGAATCATATGAAGCACCATCTGCTTTTCTACGGTCCCCTGCAAAAACAGCGACCCGGCGAAGAGTACATGGATGCGACCACGGGCGAGATCGCCATCGGCAATATCGGACTCGAATGGATCGTCCCAGCCGGAATGCTGCTCGTCACCTTGGGTGGTCTTTTCTGGTTCCTCAGGATCAGCCCGGCTTACCAGCTTCTGTTTTTCGGGATCGTTCTCGGCTGGAGCTTCTGGGTCTTCAGCTATTTGCACGACCGCATGCATATCAAGGGCTTCTGGATGGAGCGCGTGCCAGTGGTAAGGCGCTGGTTCCGCTGGGCGCGAAATCTCCACGATATCCATCACCGGGTGCTCAACGACCAGGGACTGATGGACAAGAACTTCGGCATCGGTTTCGCCTTCTTCGACTGGCTCTTCGGCACCATGGCGCCCGTGCAGCCCCCCTTTAATCATGCAGGGTTTGCAGCGGCCAAAAGAAGGTTTGACTTTGTTATGCGGAGATCGTTTGACCTCCACACGGCGACTGAGGAACAGAACTAGTGAATCCCCGACTCAAACTAGTGACGGGCAAGCAACCCCGCTGGGAAGGCAACGACCCATGCGGTTGTGAATTCTCAACACCGGAAAATACAAGGAGAAACTTTATGAAGATCGAGCATCTGGCTGCTCTTATCTGCGCATTGAGCGCGGTCTCGGTGGCTCAAACGCCAACCCCGAGCCCAACTGAAAACTCTATCCCTACATCTGCGATCACGGGAAGCGGCAAGAGAGGATACTTGCCGAAGTTCGCAGGCCCGGCTCAGATCAATGACTCCGCGATTCTCCAATCCGCTGACGGCGACGTCGGCATTGGCACGACTGCGCCACTCTTCCCGTTGCATATATTCAGCGCGAACACCACGCCTCCACCCGGACAATACCCCACCGCGCTCTACGTAGAGACTCCTGTATCGGTGGATGGCACCAATACCGTAGCGATACAGGGTCTCGCAAGTTCCAACAGTGGATCGGTGTTCGGAGTCCTGGGAACAACTTACAGTCCAGGAGGGATCGCCGTGTTGGGAAACAACACGGGTACCACTGGAGGAGGAGGTGGGGGAGTGGAAGGATTAACCTCGTCAGCGGATTTTGGCTTCTCGTGGGGGATCCGTGGAGACGCAGTTGCATCCACCGGCTCAGCGGTCGCGCTGTTTGCCCAGACCTACAGCTCCGACGGCACTGCGGGCTACTTTCTGAACCGCGCTTCCGGAAACATCATTGTTGGACACGTTGGCCAGAACGACGATCAGAGCGTCTTCCGCGTGGACGGCACTGGTCGAGTCTTTGCGGATGGCGGATTTCAGCCGAACGGGGCTGATTTCGCTGAGTCCATGGCGGTAACAGGTAAGCGTGGCGGCTATGCAGCCGGCGACCTGCTAGTGATTGATCCAGCTGCAAAGCGTCATCTGGCCTTGGCACAGAAGCCCTACTCCACTCTCGTCGCTGGGGTGTATTCCACCAAGCCGGGAATGCTCGGAAGCACCCGCAAAATAGACGCGCCCAGTGCGAACGATGAGATCCCGCTCGCAATGGTTGGCATCGTACCCTGCAAAGTCAGCACTGAGAACGGACCCATTCGGGCGGGGGATCTTCTAGTCACTTCCTCAACACCCGGTCACGCCATGAGAGGAACTGATCGCGGCAGGATGCTGGGCGCGGTTGTTGGCAAGGCCCTCGAACCGCTGTCGGCAGGAATGGGTGTGATTCAAGTTCTCGTTACGCTGCAATAGCGATTCCTGAGTTCACGAGCTCGGGACGCCTGGTCACACGGGTGTCCCGGCCCACTTCAACATGACTAGGGAGATTCAGTGAACCTTATCTGCAAAGTCGCACTCGTCACAGTTTTGCTTTCGGCCATTACTATCCCTGCGCCAGCCCAGAGCAAGATCGATCTGGGGCACATCGGCCCTTCGAACGCTGAGATCGTCGGGGCCGCGGTCGGGCTGGCCGCGGTCACCGGCGTGGTTCTATACCTGACCCTGCACAAGACCACCATCACCGGATGCTTGAGATCTGTGGAAGGCGCGAACATTCTCACCAACGAAGCTGACAATCTGACTTACCAACTTGTTGATGGCCCCAGACTCAATCCGGGAGAACGAGTGAAGATTCAGGGGAAGAAGAAAAAGGACAAAAGCGGGAATTTCTCCTTCCGAGTGAAAAAACTCAATCGGGACTTTGGTCGATGCACCCCATGAAGTGTTGGACACGGCCGGATTCAGAACCCGCCTTTCTCCAGCATGCCCGCCGTTACCAACTTCTTTTCGAGATGCCGCTGGAGAATCTGGATCAGAAATTTCCGCAAGTCCGCGCCCTGCGCTTTCGGCCACGGCTTTTCTGCGAAAGTCTCCACCGGGGCACGAAACATTAGCGCGGCCAGCGCCCGCGAGTCGCTTGAAATCTCCGACGACGCGAGGCGCTTGTCGTCGGGGCACATCAAGCCGTCCGCCAGCGCATGGAAGTAGGCGCGACTGCCGTTCAGGCTGCGGCCGCAGACGGTGCACTCCGTCAACTCGGGTAGGAAGCCGACCAGGCGGGTCAGCCACAATTCGAAATAGGTAACCGGCATCCACACTTCAGGGCCCGTCAGGACGTGCAGCACTGACAATGTCAGGCGGAAGATAGCGTCGTTGGCCTCGCGGTCGGGAAGCAGTTCGTCGAGCAATTCGGCAACGTGCCCCAAAGCAACCGCCCGCGCATAGCTGACCTCCGTAGCCATGGGAGATTCCAGCACTTCGCAAGAATCGAGCCGCGCCAGTTCCTGCCGCTCTCGAACGTCATAAAACGCGCGCACATAGGTCAGAGGCTCGAGCGCCCCGCCGAAGCGCCGCTTCGACTTCTTGGCCGACCGCGCTACGCCCCGGACCTTGCCCTCCGCGCGAGTAAACAGCGTGACCAGCAAATCAGCCTCACGCAGCGGATAACTGCGGAGCACGATCGCTTCCGACTCTCTGAGGGCCATGGGAAACTCGCGGGTGAAGGGTTGATTCTAGTGGAAGTAGCTTTCAGCCGTCAGCCAGCGCTAAGCAAAACTGGTGCTGATTGATTCGGCAGGCTCCAGCTTCGATATACTTCTAAGATTGTGAAAAGAATTGTCTCGATCCTTCTCTTGATTCCGCTTGCCGCTGCTCTGGGATTTGCCGACGAGACCTCGTTCAACCACGTCAAGGTACCCACGCTGAAGGGCAAACACGTCAAAGCTGTATTGACCTTTAGCGATAAAGACAAGGCCATCGAAGTGCGTCCCGCCAAAGGCGTTCCCGTAACGATCCCCTATGGCCAGATCGACAAGTGCGAATACGAATACTCAATCGGTCTCATGGACGAGAAAGAGTACTGGCTGGAGGTTCACTATCACGAGCAGAACGCGCCGAAGGTTTTTATTCTGCTCATGGACAGCCACGATTACCTGCAAATTCTGGACGCTCTGAAGGCGCACACGGGGATTGACGCCGAGATTCTCGGAAATGCCAAAAAGCGATAGTGTCTTCGGAGTCCAACCTGTTTGCCAGAAATGACAAGGCGCGCGCCCCCACAAAGGACGCGCGCCTGATCTCATCCAAGTCAACGAGCTAACGGCTACGAGGCCAAAAATATCCTACCGCCCGAAGTACTTGGCGTTGCGCTCGGTGAAGGCGTTCCACTTCTCCGGCAGGTCGTCGAGGGCGAAAATGGCCGAGACCGGGCACACCGGGACGCAGGCGCCGCAGTCAATACATTCCACCGGATCGATATACAGCAACTCCTCGGTCGCGTACGCGGGCTCGTCTTTTTTGGGATGAATGCAATCTACCGGACACGCATCCACACATGCGGTGTCTTTGGTGCCAATGCACGGCTCAGCAATCACGTAGGCCATAAAGGTGTCAGTCTCCTGAGAGTCTCTGCGTCTATTTTACTACTGCGGCGCTTTTGCGACCGGACATTCTAGCAAGAATCGAGGCCGCTGGTATAGGGCCGTTGTCAGCGTTCTCGGACCGGCCCCGCGGTCGTCCCGATCCCTGCCTGGCCGAATGCCCAGAAGCTTATGACGGAAGTAATTTGGCGCGCACTGACGCGGGTGAGTTAATGATCACAGACGTGCCGTGCGACCTCTGTGAAGGGCGCAATTCATGAACAAGCTCAACGTTGTCGTTTCCCTCATCACGGAAGACAACGACTATCAATTGGAACAAGCAGCCTCGGCCCATGCGGCCGCGCTCAAACTCGGGGCAAATGTCCAGGTCATCTATTCCGGGAACGACGCGGTGCAACAGACGCAGCAGATTCTCACCTTTATCCAGGACCCGTCGAAACGACCCGATGCCATTCTGGCCGAACCCGTCGGCACGGGGATGGCCCAGATCGCGAAGGCTGCGGTGGACGCCGGGATTGCCTGGGCAATCATCAACACCAACGTGGATTACATTACGCAACTGCGGCAACACGCCCTGGTTCCCGTGTTCTCCGTGATGTCGGACCACGAGGCTATTGGGAAGATTCAGGGCCAGCAGATCGGCGCGTTTCTCGGGGATATGGGATGCGTTCTCTATATTGAGGGTCCCTCGGTTCGCGACGTGGCAAAGCTCCGCACCAAGGGAATGATGGCAGCCAAGCCCCCGCGCGTCGATGTGAAATCCCTCAAAGGTGATTGGACGCAAAACAGCGGTTATCAGGCGATGAAATCGTGGTTGTCGCTCAGCACGTCGCGGCAGTTGCATGTCGGCATGATCGCCGGTCAGAACGATGATATGGCCCTTGGTGCGCGCCGGGCCCTGGAAGAGTTGGGCAATTTGGCCGAGCGGGATGCCTGGCTCCGGCTTCCAATCACCGGATGCGACGGTCTCCCGCGCTCCGGCCAGGAATGGGTTCGCCAGAAGCGCCTGGCAGCGACGGTGATCTCGCCGCCCCTTGTCGGCGATGCCATTCAATTGCTGGCCTCGGCCCTTGCTGCTGGTTCTCAGCCACCTGAACGCACGGTCGTGGCTCCGAGTTCGTTCCCGTCTCTGAAAGAACTGCAAAAAGTGCGAGGACAGGCAGCCCAAACGTCATAGGTATTAGATCGGCACCACACCTAGGCTGGAATCCCTGATATAGACAAAAAAGCTGGCAGCGAGAAGCTGCCAGCCTTAGTCACGATTTTGCTCAGTGTTGGTTACCGGTGTCCGCCGCCGTGACCGCCTCCGCCGTGGGAACCGCCGCCACCGTGGGATCCGCCACCGTGATAGCCACCGCCTCCATGTACCGCGCCGCCGCCATGATATCCGCCGCCACCGGCATAACCACGCGCGTAGCCGCCATGGCCGTTGTTACCTGCATAGCCGCGTCCGTAGGCCCCGCGGGCATAGCCCCGTCCGTATCCGCCAACGTAGCCGCGCGCGTAGCCTGGGCGACCATATCCACCGCGTCCCCAATATCCCGAGCGACCCCAATATCCACCATGACCCCAGCCATACCAGGGGCCGACACCGACAAACAACCCGCCAACGAACCATTGCGGGCCGTAGAAGCCGTACGGCGCGCAGGCATACGGGTAATAGGAATAGTACCCATACGCACATACCGGCGGACCACTCACATATCCTGGGCCGGCGTAAGTCTGATCGGAATAGCCCCTGTCGGGATAGCCTTGATTATTGGCTGGACCTTGATCGGCTGGACCTTGATCGGGATAGCCTCGATCAGCTTGACCTTGCCCTTGGTCGGGGTAGTTTCGATCGGCTTGACCCTGGTCGGGGTAGCCCCGGTTGTTTCCAGCCGAAACTCCCGCTTCCACTTGCGCCTGCGAGTACGCAAGCGGCATCGTCAGCACTGCCAACAACGCAAGATATTTCATGTATCGCATATGAACCCCTGTTCCAGACCCGCCAAACTTCGATCGGATCCGCAAACCTTCTTAAAGACTGGCGGCCTTTTTGGGGTTCCTTTTTGCCATCGACCCCTGGCCACTGTCTCTATCTATTTGAACGCGGAATCCGAAGAAAAGTTGCAGGAACCGGGGTGGCTCATTTCGGCCATCCTGGCTAAATTCAACCACTTACAGGTCTAGGGCTGCCTCGCAGGGGTGGGGTCGCTCAGGGACGATAAATCCAGGTCTGGGAGGTCGCTTCGGGATTGTTCGGATATCCCCCCGCCAAGAGCACGCTACCATCCCGGAGCCTGGTTTCCGACATGAAATGCCATCGATCGTTCATCTGCCCCGCGGCTATCTCGAACTTCCCAACCGATGGGTCGAACACCTCCACTTCCCTGCTTCCGCCCGCGATCAAAAGCTTTCCCGAAGCAAGTTGCACGGCTTCGTCCGGCAGTTTGAAGCGGCTGTCGTTCATTGGGGCCGCACCCGTGAATTTCGAGGTGCGCGGATCATAAATCTCAGCGCTGTTCAGGTTCCCGTTCCACCCGCGGGAATCGGAACCTCCCGCAATCAGCACCCTCCCGTCGCTCAGAAGCCCCGCTGTATGTTTGCAGCGGGCTGTGCTCATGCTGCCGGTTTCCGTGAAGGTACCGCTGTTCGGATCGTACAGTTCCGCGCCCGGCTCCAACCGGTCTCCATAGCCTCCCGCGATGAGAACGCGCCCATCCTTGAGCAGTGTTGCCGTGTGGGAGATACGCGCATGGTGCATCGAACCGGTGGGCTGGAACGAAAGCGTCTTGACGTGGAAAATCTCGGCGGAGGCCAGGGATTCGTTGTCCCGTCTTTCCCCGCCGGCGATCAGCACATCCCCGTTGCTCAGCAGCGTGGCGCTCGGCCGACCGCGCGGAATGGTCATTCTTGCGATCACTGTAAACTTGCCCGTAGCCGGGTCGTATAACTCAGCCAAATCTGTGCCGCCCATGCCAACCCATCCTCCGGCGACCAACACCATTCCGGATTCCAGCGGCACAGCAATTTGCCCGACTCGCCCGATGCTCATGTCGCCCGTGTGCTGAAACTTGCCGGTCGCCGGATCGTAGAGCTCGGCAGACTTGTAGAAATCCTGATTGCGCCGCATGCCGCCGGCGATGAGGACTTTGCCATCGGGAAGGAGAGTCGCGGTATGTCCCGAGCGCGGCTCGAGCATCGGTGTAGCAGGACTCAACGAACCGGCGGCCGACGGCAGCGCAGTGGACGAAGATGAAGAGTTTGTTCGGAATGCCGCGGCTGCGACCACGAAACTCACGGCGATGAGAGCGACGAGAAGCAGGCGGGAGCGGTGCATGTGGGTTCTCCTCGAAGGATCAGACTCTCCTGATCCCTACAGGTGAGCATACGCAAAAAAATTCTCTGCTGCTCAATCGTGGCCGTGGACAACCCCCTACCAGATCCGGCACACGTCTGCGGCCGGCTTCGCCATCGGCTGGCCCGCCTTGCAGGAGAACGCCTCCGCGAACTCCGGCATGTTGACCACGACGCCATTGATGCGGTAGCGCGCTGGAGAATGCGGGTCGGTCATCGCGCGCACGCGCATGTCTTCGGGACGCTCATTGGCGCAGTCCCACTGCGCGAATCCGACAAAGAAACGCTGCTCCGGGGTAAGGCCGTCGACGGGCTGCAGGTTCTTGTCTTTGGTGGCGTCCTTCCAAGCAATGTAAGCCAGAATCTCGCCGCCCAGGTCAGCGACATTTTCGCCCAAGGTCAGCTTGCCGTTCACGTGAACATCCTCCACCGAAACATATGCTGAATACTGGTCTTCCACGCATTTGGTGCGGGCGTCAAACTTCTCGCGGTCTTCCTTCGTCCACCAATCCTTCAGATTTCCCTTGGCGTCGAACTGGCTGCCTTCGTCGTCGAAGCCATGGGTGAGTTCGTGGCCAATCGTGCCTCCGGTGTCGCCGTAGTTGGGGGCAGCATCCATTTTCGGGTCGAAGACCGGCGGCTGCAACACGCCGGCGGGAAAGTTGATGTCGTTCATCTGTGGATTGAAGTAGGCATCCACGGTGGGAGCAGAAATATCCCATTCGCCGTGGTCAACGGGCTTCCCGATCTTGTTGATGTCGCGGCGGCTCTCGAACTGATGGGTGCGCTCGACGTTGCCGGCGAAATCGTCGCGTGCGATCTTCACCGAGCTGTAGTCGCGCCACTTGTCCGGATAGCCAATTTTGTTGCGGATGCCCGCCAGTTTGATCAGAGCCTGCTGCTTGGTTTCCGGACTCATCCAATCGAGCGCGCGGATGCGCTGGCCCATGGCGTCCTCGATGCGGCGCACCATGTCGACCGTGTCCTGCTTGAGTTCAGGGGAGAAGACTTTGGCCACGTACACCTGACCCAAGGCCTCGCCCAGATCGTAGTCGACATACTGCACGCAACGTTTCCAGCGCGGCTGCATCTCCTTCGCGCCCCTCAAGTACTTGCGGTAGAACTCGAAGTTCTCCTGGACGAATGTCAAAGAGAGATAGGGAGAGGAAGTGTCAGCCACATGGAATCGCAGATAAGTCTTCCAGTTGTCGATCGGCTCGGAGGAGAGGAGCGTATTGAGTTCCTTGATGAACTCAGGCGCATCGACATTGAGGATGGCGATGTCCGGATATCCCATCGCACGGTAATAAACACCCCAGTCAAAATTGGGCGCGAGTTGTACGAGATCGGCCACCTTCATCTTGTGAACCAGCTTGTGAGGATCGCGGCGCTCGACGCGGGTGAGTGAGGCCTTCGCCATCGCCGTTTCAAGGCGCATGACCGTCTCGGCGTTTTGCTTAGCCGTGGCTGGGCTGTCACCGAGGAGTTCGAAGACTTTCTGCGCGTGTTGAAGATAGTGTTCACGCGTTTCCTTCGACTTGGCATCGTCCTTGGTGTAGTAGTCGCGATCAGGCATGCCCAGGCCGCCTTGATCGACGTCGGCAATCACATGCTCGGAGTCGTCCGGATCTTGCACCGAGCCGGCGGAAAACAGCATGGAACTGGTATAGGAATAGCGGAAGTAGGTGAACTGTAGCCGCGCCACCAGCGGCGTGAGATCCTTCGCGGACCTGATCTGTGCGATGGCATCGAGTTCTGGCTGGATCGCCGCGATGCCTCGCTTTTCCACCGCACCTTCGTCCATGCAAGCAGTGTAGAAGTCACCGATCTTCTGGGTTACGGCGTCGCGTTGCGCGTTGGGCTGTGCGGCCTGTTCCAGCATGCCGCGCAGGAAAGTCAGATTGTCCTGATAGAGCTTCGCATAGACCGACCAGGAAGTCTGGTCCGGTGGAATGGGATTACTCTTCTGCCAGCCGCCGCAGGAATAGTGGTAGAGGTCGACACACGGGTCAACCGACTTGTCCATCGAGGAGATGTCGAGGCTCGGACTGTAGGGCAAAGCCGGACCGGAAGACGGCTTCGCGGACGGCGTTTGCGCATTTGCCAGAGTGAGAGCCGCGAACAGAAAGAACGGAAGGCACACAGAGTGTTTGTGCATATCCACCTTGGACGGAAATCGTTGGAGAGAGTTATGGACAAGCCATAGTACCGGACAGCCTGGCTGTCATCAAGACGCTGGGCGAGTCGGAGACCGCTCTAGATTCTTACGCTCCGACCAATTCCCTTTTCTCGCTGGGTTCATATTCGACGATGTACCCCGCCACTGCACTGGCAGCTACGGTCAGGGGTGACGCCAGGTACATCTGACCCGGGCCACTGCGACCGGGAAAATTGCGGTTCTGGGCGCTGATCACAACTTGGTCGGGACGAGTGGAGACTCCCGGCCCGGCGTTGATGCACGCTCCGCAACTCGGCTCGATTACCTGCGCGCCGGATTTCTGAAACACATCCAGATATCCCTTGCGCAGACAATAGTCGCGCGTCTCCTGCGATCCGAATTGAATGTAGAACTTCACCGAATCGGCTACGTGCTTCCCGTGCTTGAGCGCATCGGCGAGCACGGCGGCGTACATGTCCATGTCTTCATTCTTGCCCGCAGTGCAGGTGCCACCGTAGGCGATCTCGATCGGCACAGGCGTGTTCAGGTCACGAACATGCTTGCCGTTGCCCGGATCGCCTGGCGTAGCCACCATCGGAGTGATCTCAGCCGCATCCAGTTCGATCACATGCGCATACTGCGCACCAGGATCGCTGTACAGGCCTTCGATCATCGCCTCGGCCTTGGCGCGTTCCATGCCACGACGCTCGACCAGGAAGTCCACCGCCTTCTTGTCAGGCGCAACGATGCCGGTGAAGCCACCAATTTCGGCCGCCATGTTCGTCATGGTGGCGCGCTCGTCCACACTTAGCTCTTCGATCGCCTCGCCCGCGTATTCCATGACTTTGGCCAGCGCTTTGCCGCTGCGCACGTAATCCAGGCTCAAAATCTTCAGAATGAAATCTTTCGCGGTCACGTTGGGTTGCTTCTTGCCGCGAACCACGATCCGCACTGACTCGGGTACCTTCACACGAACATCTTTCGTGATCCACGAATTGAAAACGTCGGTGGTGCCGATGCCAAAGGCCACACATCCGATCGCGCCCACGTGCGGCGTGTGCGAGTCGGAACCGATATTTAACTGTCCGGGCAACGCATAGCTTTCGAGCACGATGGAATGGCAGATACCTTCCGAGCCCTTGCGGTCGGTCAGTTCCCCATGCAGGCGGATGCCCTGCTTCTTCGCAAAATCCTGCTGCTTGAGTTTGAGCTGCGTTGCCAGATCGAGCAGGCCGAGCTTCTTCTTCTCTTCGGAAATCACCTCATCGAGAAACGTCAGGTGATCGCGGAAAAACAGGATGCTCGAGGGATCGTTGACCTTCGCGTCCTTGCCAACATAGCGCTCGAAGAAAATCGCCGCCATGGGCGTGACATACTCGTGGCTGAAGCGGAGATCCGCGCGCGCAAACCCCGTATCGCCTGGCTTCACGGACGACACTCCGACTTCGCCCTTCTCGTTGATCATGTGCCGCGCAAAGATCTTCTCGGCTAAAGTCATTGGCGAGGTACGATACACGCGTGTCTGGCCGTGCATCTTGAACTCAGCGGTCTGTTGGATCGGCGGAAGAAATACCTTCCCCTGCATGCGCGCCACGTTGAATGGAAACAGGCCGCCATACTCAATGACCTGCCGCGTAATCTCATCTTCGCCGGCGGTGAACTCGCTCAGTGCGATTTCTTCCCCGCTGCGAATGCGGTCAATCAGCGAAAAGTTCGTTGAAGTCAGCAGCCCCAGGTTCTGGCAATTCTGCTTGTAGATGCGCTCGATGTTTTCGGCGATCACCACGCGAATCCCCGCGCACATTTCGGCGTAAGGAGACTGCTCGCGGCTCGATCCCTTGCCGCGCCGCTTTCCGCTGACCGCGCAGACGAACCCGCCGCGCTTCACGTCGCCGCGGCCAATGGGCGTCACGTTCCCGCACTTCAACCCGAGGTACGGAACCTCGCCCAACGTCTCGTCGAAATAGAAACAATAGTGCGCCGGGGTAATCTCGTCCGTCGAAATGTCATCGCGCAGTTTGGGATTGTTGGCAGGATTCTTCGTATCCCAGGGCAGGTCTTCGCCCGACAATTGCCGCCTGATGAGTTCCGGATCTTCGGTAAGAAAAAGAATGCGTCCTTGCAGCCGGACTTTGTCCGGCCGCTTTTCGATCTTGCGTTCCAACAGAGAATTGATCACGGTCGACCTGAAGTATTTTTGAATTGGCCACCGCCCGGAGCGGAGCGGGCCGGCGTCCCCACTGCTTTATTGTAACCCGGTCAAGCGTAGCGCCGGCACATTGCCGGCTGTCCGAGCTATGTCTTGTATTCGCTTGGCTCAGGCAACGGACTCAGACCGCGTCCCGCAAAGATTTCGCTGAATTCGTGCAACAGTGCGTCGTGCACCAGTCCATTGGAGGCGAGTGTCTCCCGGCTGTCGATTTCGAACGGAGATCCGTCAAAGCGGCTGATCCTGCCCCCGGCTTCTTCCACAATGAGCGCGCCGGCGGCCGTGTCCCAGGGATTGAGATTGAATTCCCAGAAGCCATCAAAGCGTCCACTGGCTACATTGCACAAATCGAGCGCCGCCGATCCCGCTCTCCGCACTCCGTGAGTCCTCAGCGTGATCTGGTGGTAGAAGTGAATGTTCGGATTCTTATGCCGCTTGTGGCTGGGAAATCCCGTCGCCACCAGGCATTCTTTCAGGTGCGCGGCCTTCGACACGTGAATCGGTTGGCCGTTCAAATGCGAGCCTCTTCCCTGCTCGGCCGTGAACAATTCGTCGCGAGTCGGATCGTAGACCACCCCGGCAATGCGGCGCCCCTGACCCTGCACTCGATGCTCCAGCCCCATCGACACGCAAAACACCGGATATCCGTGCGCGAAATTGGTAGTTCCGTCGAGCGGATCGACGTACCAACGGTAGTCGCTGCCCTGATCGTTGAGGCCCTGCTCTTCGCCCAGCACATCATGTGACGGAAACTTCTGTGTGATGCGCTCGCGGATCAGCACCTCGGACGCACGATCCGCCGCCGTCACCAGATCGGCGTCGCCCTTGTACTCGATCTTCAGGCCCTGCTGGAAATACTGCAGCAGGAGCGCGCCGGCCTCGCGAGCGATGGCCGACATGGTGGGGAGGAAGCTTTCGGAATTGTGCGGGGAAGATGACATCTATATTCGGGGTGCGGGCCTACTTGCGTTTCCCGCCCTCTTCCGCGATGTACATGATCTCGTGCTTGAAGATGAACAGATTGGGTGCGCCCTCGCGCGTCAGCCGCACCATGTTCTTGTCGTAGTACTCGATCCATCCGTGAAAGATCTGGCCGTCCAGGAGCTTAACCGAGACCGGCTTCTGCTTTTCGCCCAGTGCCTTGAGGAAAGCGGCCTCTTCGAAGGTATCTTCCGGAGGAGGCGTCCGGCTGCGCTTGACGGCGTTGGGATTCCCTTGTGGAGCGCGGAAAGGCATGCAGGCATTGTACACAAAACGCCGGGCCCAACGGCCTACGAAGAGACGGGATCCGCGCGCAAATCGGGAGTACAATGCCTGAAATCTTTGCTCTTCCGGAGGATCCGCACCGTGAAGAAATCTGTTCTGCTCTCACTTCCTGTATTGCTCGCGCTGTCGGTAACGCTGGCGATTCCACAAACTACCACACATCATTTTCCGACGCCCCCGGAGGCTCTCGATCCCAAGCCTATCGACAAGTCAGCGGACACTCCGTCGCGGCGCCTCGATCTCATCCAACTGCAACGCGACGCAGACGACCTGGCCCGCACCGCGCAAACCATTCCGACCGACGTCGCCAGCGTCCGCAAAGGCATGCTGCCCAAAGACGTGATCGACAAGTTGAAGCAGATCGAAAAGCTGTCGAAGCGCCTCCGGACGGAACTGAACCCGTAGGCCTTGGAATGGGTGATCCGCTGGGGGAATGAGGAGGTCCGCTGTGCAACTGCAGCCTGTTGTGATCGTGCTGTTTCTCGTCGCGGCGTCCGCTGCGGCACCAGCGCAGTCGGCCCCGATCCGGCCGGGAATCCGCCAGGCCGATCAGGCCGAGACACAGACGGAGAGGAACCTCCCGCCGCCAGACAATGCTCGCACTCGAATTGATCTAGCGAAGGTCAGCCACGAGGCCGATGAACTGGCTAGGCTTGCCCAAACTATCCCGCCAGACATCGCCAGCATTCAGAAAGGAATGCTCCCCAAGGACGTTCTCGAGAAGCTCAAACAGATCGAGAAACTTTCCAAACGCCTGCGCAGCGAACTGGAACGCTAGGACACGCAAAAAAAAGCCACCAGTCCGCTCGGACTGGTGGCTGTAAAAGAAGATTCGATCTGGCTAGAAGGTAACCTTCAGGCCAAATTCCATCGTGCGTGGTGATCCCAAACCGAATACGCCGGTCCCAGCGCCCACGCGGAAGCTATCGCTCGGGAAGCTGGTCCCAACCAGCGCCTTAGGTGTGCTGTTGATCGAATTTGCTCCCGCGTTGAGCCACCCAGTCATAGCGCCAGGAGGCAGGTTGAAGTTGGAGAAGTTAAAGAGATTGTAGAAGCCCACACTCGGCGTAATCGTGATGTGGTCGTGGAAGGTGTGGACCCAGTCCAATTTGAAGTCGAATGCTTTCACCCATGGGAATGTTAGCTGATTCGTGGGAGCCGTTGGCAGCTGCGGCGCAACCAATCCGAGTTGGCTCAGCGTGTTCGCGGTGAACATGCCGGTTCCAACGAGTTGCTGGCCCGCCGGGGTAGGCTGACCGGCCACGGTTGCGTTGTAGGTGCTGATTCTAGAGTTCAAGCCGCTGACTCCGAAGTCTCGCTGGAACGAGCCATTCGTCGTCCCCGGCATGGGTTCGCTGGCCTCGCCGCCGCCGGTAAAGTCGGTCTGGAAGATCTGCCCTCCGCTTTGCGTATCGCCAACAATCGTTGGGCTGGACAGCGGGCTATAGAAGTGACCGATAACTCCCAACCGGAAGCCAAACGGCACGTCGAAATTGCCGCCAAAGGATAGCTGGTGCCTGCGGTCGAGCAGCGACGGCCCCATGAACCTGAGCGGATTATTGTTGTCCGCAGCCTGGAGCACGAAATCCTGATCGTTAGCGCTGACAGCATTGGATGGAGCCGAAGCACCCTGATACGCCAAGGGATTGACGAACTTCGACAAGGCATACGAGATCTGGAAGTTCGCAGTCTTCACGCCTCGCATCGGATTGGCAACGTTGTCCACGAGCTTCATCTGCAGTCCGTTGTAGACCGAACGGCTGATGGGGGACAGCATCGACATGGCACCGTAATTCTGGTTGATACCGCCGAACGCACAAGGGTGGCCTAAACCACCTGCGCCCGTCGGCAAGTTGCAAGCCACGCCGTTTACGTCGGTCGGTGTACCCAGACCGTTACCGAGAAGAGCGGCTGTAACTGCACCAATCGTCGGATGGTTGTTTACCCCAGTCGCATCGCCAATCATGCAGTTAACGGCGGCTGCACCTGACAGGCCAGCGCAGGGGGTTGCACCCTGATCAGTATAAGCGTTAGCCGCTCCGGCCACGGCTGCCGTCGCTCCCGCAGCGTCGAAGTTGTTCGAAGTGCCCACCCTGTTGAGGTCTTGCCCTAACAGCGCGTGTGTTTCTACGTTACGCAGAAAATCGGCCGTAAAGACCATTCCGTGACGGATCTCGTGCTGAAATCCGACGTTCATCTGGAGCGAACGCGGAGAAATGTAATTGGGCGCGAACATATTCGCTCCTTCGTTCCCTCCCGCGGCCAGAAGATTACCGATGAATCCTCCGTTCGGTGCGGTTGGATCAAAGGGATAAGACGCCTTCAGATTGTTCTCGACTGTGGCAATGTTATTGGCCACGTCCCAAATCGGCAACATCGCGCCGGTCGCGTCGTTCCCGCAGGTGTTCGTCGGGAACGGCAGTTGCGATCCACCAGGGAGGAGCACGGGAACATTTCCACCTTGGAAGCACGCTGCGGTGTAGTACAAGAAGGCGCCCTGCCGCAGACGCAACGGACGATCAAAGAGCACGTTGTTATAAATCACGTTCTCGTAGAAGAGTCCAGCGCCAGCGCGAATGACCGTCTTGCCGTTCTTGCCGGGGTCCCAAGCGATTCCCAACTGCGGAGCGAAGTTTTTGTTGGGATTGTTCACCCGATTACCGTATCCGGGGAAAGCAGCATTCAATTCCGGAATTGCTGGCAGATCGCTGTCCGTCCGGCCGGTGTCACGCACATACCGCAGTCCGGGTGAGATCGTCAGGTTGGGAAGAATCTTCCAGGAATCACCGATGTAGAACCCGATGCGATTGTCCGGCCCCAACCCACCAGCCGGGAAACCTAACGCCGGTTTCTCGGTTGAGAAGCCTTGGCCGTTGCCAACGATGGCCTCAAACATCTCTTCGTTCGTCGGATTAGAGTTCACCGTCCCGTCAGGCCCGACCGGGCAACCCAGTGGGTTCCCGTTCGTGCAGCCTGCGGCTATCGTCCCACTGCCATACACGTTAGCCGTGGTTCCGAAGAAGCCTGCGTACCCGCCGCCCTGAATGTGATTCCAGCTGGCGCCGAAGCGGATGATGTGCCTGCCCCAGGCCTTGCTGCCGTCATACTTCAACTGGTGATCCGACTGAGGAGTGCTCTGGGGCGCCAGAAGATTCGGGCCCACTGTGAAGCTCCCGTTGTTAATACTGACTGGATAGTCGGCGAAAGGAACACTCGTTCCCCTGGTTCCATCCACAAGTTGGTTCTGGAATTTCAGGAAGGAGAAGCGAATGGTATGGGTAAAGCTTCCGGTGTTAAAGTCGGCACCGATTACAGTGTTCCGCGTAATGTTGCGGTTGTTGTACACCTGGAAGCTGTCAGGGAAGAAGGTGGCATCGGTGGAGTTCTTGTTGTAATTGAACCGGCTGAACAAACGAGCCGTCTTCGTCAACTGATAATCCACGCGCGCAGTAAGTTCCTGATCCGTGAAGGGCGCTGGAAAGAAACCTGAATAGCCGTCGTATGGAGCGGCCTCGAGTACTGGCGCGCCCAGGTGCTGCAGGGTGCGTTCGCCATCCGCAAAGAAGAACAGCTTATCCTTCATAAGCGGCCCGCCGAAGCTGCCGCCCTCTTGGTTGCGCTGGTAATACGGCGATGGCAAGCTGGTCGCATGCGGCAGGCTGGCTCCGCCAATCGCGTGGTCGCGGAAAATGCCAAAAGCCTCCCCGTGGTACGAGTTCGTACCGGCCTTCGTCGTCACGTTGATCGCGCCGGACGAAGTCAGTTCATTGGAAAGATCCAAGTTCGACTGCGAGACTGAGAATTCCTGGATGGAGCTGGCGGGCACATCCAAGGTTGTGGTCCCGACGGTCTCGTCGCTGATGTCGACGCCGTCCACCTCGATGCGGGCCGTACGGCCAAAACGTCCGCCGAATGAAATGGACGAGTATCCGACTTTGGTCGGATCGAAATTCGCGCCGTCCTGGATCTGCACGCCCGGCTCCAGCTGGGCGAGATCGAGGAAGTTTCGTCCGTTGACCGGCAGGTTCTCGATCTGGGTAGAATTCAAGACGCCCTGGACGATCGCCTGCTCTGTGTTCACCTGAACTTCGGTGGCCTGCACGTCAACGACGGTGCTCTCCTGACCGATCTCCAGTTTCACGCTGCCATTCGAACTGGTCTCGACCTTCACGTCCAATGTCAATTGCGCGGTTTTGAAGCCCTTGGCTTCGATACGCACGCTATATGCGCCCGGGACGAGAGAACCGGAGGAATAGCCTCCCTGGCCGCTGGTGGTGGTTTTGATCGTCTGCCCAGTAGAGCCGACAATCGTCACCTTGGCGCCGGCGACAACTGCGCCCGTGGCGTCGGTCACGGTTCCCACGACGCTGCCAGTCGAAACCGTGGTCTGGGCAAACGCAGCAGATGACAACAGCGCAAGCGTGGTCAGCAGGACCAGCCAGAAACCTACTCGAGTAGCCAACCGCTGGGAGGTATTGAGGTTCATCATCGTCCACCATCCTTTTCGGAGAGTTCGCAGAATCTTCGTCGTGTATCGTGCCTGCACAGCCACTGTGTCCGAGATCGCTTGCAACAGAAATCTGTCCTTAACTTTTTGGCGGGAACGAGATGCAAGCTGAGCGTCAAGAACCTGCAGCTTAACAAATCGAGACTGAATTGCGACGTCCCCCACGAACCCAATTTGACTTTGTCTCGTGCTAGTGCAATTTTCCGGCCAGCGCCGGTAAATACTCAGCCCGCAACCCATGGTTATGCATTTCAATCACTTGCACTGCTTCCGCCGGTCTAGGCATCTGCGGAAAACAGGTCTAGACACGCCGGTAAATTCCAAATAGTGTATCCCTGTTCTGTGAAACGGGATAGAGCCGCACTTACTCCGGCGTTTACATATACTTACAAACAGACGTATGCAACTGTTCGCGCGAGCAAGTCTGGGATCTTATGTAGCGGGAAGAGGAGGGTCAGCCGGGGGACCGTCTCCTGTCAAAATGCCGATCTCACTGAGTAGTATCCGGCGCGGTGCCGGACTCGATAAGCTGCGGCATCGGGCACTCCCGCTACTTTGACGTCGATGCGGCGGAACTCCGAGAACGACGTGCGTTGCGACGGATAGTATGCCAGCAGATACTGCGTGCGCAGTTCGTCGCTGATCTTGCGGAAGGCCTCATCGAGCTGAGCCGTAGAGGTCGCGTAGTAGTACTTGCCGCCAGTATCGTCCGAGAGCTGGATCAGGGCATGCTCTCCCCCAATTTCGCGCCCCGCACTGTTCTCGATCGGAACGATAATGATTGAATAGATGAGCGCCTCAGCTTCCTGCGCGGCGCGCAACGCTTCCTTGTACTCAACCTTACTGTCCACGTCTTCGCCATCGGTGATCAGGACGAGAACTTTGCGTCCCTTGCGCTGGTCCAGAGCGCGCGAGGCGACGTAAACGGCGTCATAAACTGCCGTGGATGCGCCCAGTCGGACGTGGTCGATGCCTTGGTCGATGCGCTTGAGATCGGCTGTATATCCCTGAGTGGCTTCGCGCACCACTTCGCTAAAACTGTATACCGACATGGCGTCGATGGGGCGCAGGATGGCGTGTGCAAAGCGCTTGGCCGAGGCCAGTTCGAGCGGCAGATCGTGACGCGTGCTCAGGCTGGTGTCGATGGCCAGTGCGATCGAAATGGGCAGCGCGGACTCTTTGTCGAACACAGCAATCTTCTGCTCACGATCGTCCTCTTTAAGAATGAAATTCTCTTTCGTCAGCCCTCCGATGGGAGCGCCGTGCTCGTCGGTCACGGTCACGAACACGTTGACCAGGTTGACGTCGACACGGAGCGTAGTGGTCGGCTCGGACTGGCGTTCCTGGTTCGTGGATTTCTGTTGGGGCTGATTCTGTTGGGGCTGATTCTGCTGGACCGGCGCCTGCTGCGCCCATAGGCCGCCGGGGACAACGAGCACGCCTATCAGGAGCAGACTCTTGGCGGATTTTCTCATCGAGTAGTCGAATTATAGCTTTGCCAGAGCGCGCGACGCCGGTCCCGGCCGCTCAGTTAGATGCGGCTTCCGACGCGGGGCTGCCTCAGGTTCCGGAATTTGCCCGTGGAATTTCCGCCGGGAACGGCTCTCCATCGGCCCAGACCGCGCCATCTTCGAAGTGCTCCTTCTTCCAGATGGGCACGGTGCGTTTGAGCGTGTCGATAAGCCACCGGCAGGCGTCAAACGCGGGCGCCCGATGCGCCGAGGCGACCGCAATCAGCACGCTGGTCTCGCCGATTTCCAGCCGCCCCAGCCGGTGGACGATCGCCACATCGCGAATCTGAAACTGTTGCAGCGCTTGGTGAGCCAGCGAATTCATTTGCTGGAGCGCCATCTCTTCGTACACTTCGTAGTCAAGATACAGGGTCTTGCGGCCACGGGTCTGGTTGCGGACCACTCCCTCAAATACCAGCGCGGCGCCGTCTTCCCCGCGCTTGAGGGCATCCACAACTCGCTGCGTGTCGATGACCTCGCGAACGATCGTTGCGTAGCGCTGGCGTCCCGCCGGCTCAGGCGCGCCGCCACTCACCGGCGGCAGCAGAGCGATTTCATCATCCGGCTTCAATTTGGTATCGGGGCCCGCGTATTCTTGGTTCACCGCCAGGGCGAGCGATGGCAGCGATTCCTTCAGGCGGGGGAGATGCGATTCATAGCGCGCGAGCACATCGCGGACCGAAGCCCCATCGGGCAGATCGATCTCATCGGCCGGCTTCCCGACGATCTCTTTCAAAATCCCGAAGAAGAGGACTCGCACTCGCATCGGAGTTCAGTGTACCGCGAGTTCGCCAATGAAAAGAAAAAGGCCAGCTTCTCGCGAGGCTGGCCCTTGAACGTCTCACAGACCCTTCAGGCTCGTGTCAGCACCTTATCGTGAACCGCTTCCGGTTCCTTCACCGGCGCAGTCGGGTTGTAATCCTGCTTGGGATCTTTGGGCGGCGTCGAAAGTATCTTCGCCGCCGGACCCTCCGCCACCTGAGGCAGCGAAACCCGCAGGGCCTCATCGATCGTCTTCACGTAGTGCACCCTGAAGTTCGCCAGCTGTTCCGGCGTCAGATCCTCCTCGACGTTCATCTTGTTTTCTGCCGGAAGAATCACATCCGTCACACCGGCGCGCTTGGCGGCCAGCACCTTCTCTTTGATCCCGCCGACAGGAAGCACATTCCCACTCAGCGTGATCTCGCCCGTCATCGCCAGCAGAGGCGTGATGCGCTGCTTGGTCAGCAGCGACACCAGGGCCGTAGCCATGGTCACTCCGGCCGAAGGCCCATCCTTCGGGATCGCACCCGCGGGCACGTGGATGTGCAGATCGTGGTTGGCGAAGAAATCTTCCGCAACCCCGAGCCGGTCCGCATTGGACCGCACCCAGGTCAGCGCCGCCTGCATCGATTCCTGCATGACCTGGCCAATCTGCCCGGTCATGGTGAATCCACCCTTGCCCTTCATGGCATTGGCCTCGACAAACAAGACGTCGCCACCCGACGGAGTCCACGCCAGACCCACGGCCACACCCGGCCGCTCGGTCCGTTCGGCGATCTCTCCTTCGCTGCGAATCTTGATGCCACCCAGAAATTCCTGAATGACTTCCTTGGTCACAATCAGCTTGTCGGTCTTGCCCTCGGCCAGCCGCCGCGCCTGCTTGCGGCAGATCGTGCCGATGGTGCGTTCGAGACTGCGCACGCCCGCTTCCCGCGTGTAGTGCCGGATGGTATAACGCACACCTTCTTCAGGAAACTCGATCTGCTCGCCCGTAATTCCGTTCTCTTCGATCTGGCGCGGAATCAGGTAGCGGAACGCGATGTGAACCTTTTCTTCTTCGCTGTAGCCCTGCAGTTCGATGATCTCCATGCGATCGCGTAACGGCTCCGCGATCGGATCGAGCATGTTGGCCGTCGTGATAAACAGCACCTTCGACAAGTCGAACGTGACGTCCAGATAATTGTCGCGGAACGTCGAGTTCTGCTCGGGATCGAGCGCTTCAAGCAGCGCCGAAGCCGGATCACCGCGGAAGTCTCGCCCCACCTTGTCGATTTCGTCGAGCATGAAGACGGGATCTTTCGTCTCTGCGCGCCGAATGCCCTGAATAATCTGCCCGGGCAAGGCTCCGATGTAGGTGCGCCGATGTCCGCGAATTTCCGCTTCATCGTGCACACCACCGAGCGAGAGCCTCACGAACTTGCGGCCCAACGCGCGCGCGATCGACTTGCCAAGCGAAGTCTTGCCCACGCCAGGAGGCCCGACGAAGCAGAGGATCGGCCCTTTCATGTTCGGCTTCAGACGCCGGACGGAGAGATAGTCGAGAATGCGGTCTTTGACCTTCTCCAGATCGTAGTGATCCGTGTCCAGAATTTCCTTCGCCTTGGGAATCTCAATTTCCTGCCCCGATGTCTTCGCCCACGGCAGCACGGCTAGCCATTCAATGTAGTTGCGCGTGAGTGAATAGTCGGCGGCCATCGGCGACATGCGCGAGAGCCGGCCTAATTCCTTCAGCGCTTCTTTCTTGACCTCGTCGGGCATGCCCGCTTCTTCGATCTTCTTTTTCAGATCCTCGACGTCGCGCTGCCCTTCGTCCTGCTCACCCAATTCCTTCTGAATAGCCTTCATCTGCTCGCGCAGGTAATACTCGCGCTGCGTCTGCTGCACACGGTCCTGCACTTCACTCTGAATCTTGTTGCGCAGTTGCTGGACTTCGAGTTCCTTGGCGAGGTGCTGGTTTATTTTTTCCAGCCGCACGTGGATATCGAGAGTCTCGAGCGTGTCCTGCTTGTCTGGAGTCGACAGCGACGGCAACGACGACGCGATGAAATCCACCAGGCGGCCTGGCTCGTCAATGTTCATGGCCACGGTCGAGAGTTCATCCGACAGCGTGGGCGAACCGGCGACGATCTGCTGGAACAGCGTCAACACGTTGCGCTGCAAAGCTTCGATCTCCGAGGTCGCGACCGGCGTGGTTCCCTCGGGCAAAGTGGAATAGTAGGCGCTCATGAATGGTGCCAACTGCGTGAACTCTCCCAACTTGACTCGTTCCAGACCTTCGGCAAACACGAACAGGCTCTGGTTGGGCATCTTGACGACTTTGTGGACCACGGCGGAAGTTCCAACCGTGTACAGGTCGCTGGGCTGCGGGGAGTCGACCCGCGCCTCGCGCTGTGCCACCACAATGATGGTCTTGTCTTCCCCGAGGGAATTAATCAGCTGAACGGAACTCTCCCGGCCCACAGTTAGGGGCAAAACGGCGTGTGGGAACAACACCGTGTCCCGGACCGGGAGCACCGGAAGCGCCTTCTGATCGTTTATTTCCTTATTCTTAGGAGTGCGCTCGACGGGTGGCTGCTGGCTCATTATGTCTCCTTGAGTGTAACTCGCTCAAGTTTAGATGATACTCCTCCGGGAAAGGTTTCAGGAGCCCCGGAAGGATTTCCGCAAGAGGTTGAATTCTATTCCGTTATCGCGCCCGGGGAATGTGCCTAAGGTGCAGAGGCTAACGCGGAAGGTCCCCCGTTGCCAAGGATTAAATTGGGACGCTTAGCCGGACGAGGCAAGAAATATCCTCCCGAAGCCCACAACCCCAAACGTTGGGGCGCCGCGTAGCAATACCCGACGTCTACCGGCAAGAATCTCAGAAAACGTGCTTGGCGGAGTCGCCGCGGAACACCAGTTCTTGTAAGACTCTTTCGTTATTTGCCTTCAACTCGTAGATCGTTTGATTCTGGTCCGCCTTCTCCTTAAGCGGAACAAGAGTGCATTTCACTTTGACCTCGTCCTGGCTGTGCACTCGCTGGAACACCATGATATGTTCCTGACCTTCCATCGTATGCCGCACCACATAGTCTCCGGCGGGTAAGACGGCAGTCCCCACCCGCATCGGCGCAACGAACGTCACGCGGCTCACGTCGCGGACCCCCATACTGTTCTCTCCAGCCATCGCAAGCGATCCCAGCACGAGGACGCATAGCAACAGGCCGAGTACTTTGAACGCACGCATAGATCCTCCTATAGAACGATTCCCTGAGTGGCCGGCAAGCATCCGGAAACACCGCCCCAAGTCTAGGGGACTGCGTTTCCGCCACGTGTGTGCAGGATCACTGAGGATTGTGACGGAGGACTCTCGATTCAGGCTGCCGGATAAATCCCCAGCACCTTCACGAACTCGGCGACCTCACCCAGATGGCGCAGCGCGTTGCGTGCCGGTTCATCGTCGCCTCGCAGGAAGTCCACGTAGAAGACATATTCCCAGGGCCGCCCCCGCATGGGCCGTGATTCGATCTTGGTCAAGCTGATGTCCCGCAGCGCAAACACGCTGAGTGACTTGAACAGCGCCCCCGGGGTGTTCTTCACCTGGAACACGATCGAGGTTTTATTGGCACCGCGCGGAATCAGCCGGTCATAGTCGGCGCTTCCCTTCTTTTTCCCAGCGCCGCGCCCGACCTTGCGAAGTAAAAAGAAGCGCGTGAAGTTTCGCTTGTCGTCTTCGATGCTTGACTCGAGAATGTTCCCGGAGTATTCGCGCGCGGCCTGTTTTCCTGCGATTCCCGCCGCGTCTTTCAACTGGTTGGCGATCACGTGCTTCACGCTGCCCGCCGTGTCGTAGAACGGCACCGCCTCAATTTTCGGATGCCGCTGGAAAAAATCCCGGCACTGGTCGAGCGCGACCGGATGCGACAACACTCGCTTCAATGCTCCGAGCCGCACGCCAGGCATAGCGATCACGTTGTGCACGATACGCAGCAGATATTCCGCCTGAATGAAGACCTCACGCGTCAACATCAGATCGGCGTGCTCCGCCACGGTTCCGGCCAGCGTGTTTTCGATTGGAATAACCGCAGCGCCCACGGTCTCGCGCGCCACGCGATCGAACACCTCCACCGATCGCGAACAAGGCACAACCATACACCGGGGCAGCATCCGCTGCGCCGCCTCGTGACTGAACGACCCGAGTTCGCCCTGGATCGCCACTTTCATGTCGTCATTACCCGAATAGGCAAGTTATCTGGAGAAGGCATTGAAGCGCAATTGCATCTTTCGGCTCAACCGGCCAATTCCTTCTTCAACACCAGCGCGTCCACGCCGTTCGAATAGTAGCGCGGCCAGGTCCGGACCACGCTGTAACCGTGCCGCTTGTAGAACGCCAGGGCGGTGAGGTTGTCGACTGCCGTTTCCAAGCCCACGGCGCTGGATCCGCCCGCGCGCAGTCGATCCTCTGCCGCCTGCAGCAGTCGCGATCCGACGCCCGAGCGGCGCGCCTGCGCACCTACATCAATGGTGATCACGTGCGCGGTGGGTGCCTGATGCACCACGATGAACCCCGCCACCGTGCCTGTGTCCGCGTCGGATGCGACCAGCGTGAACGCCCCCCGTTGGCGCACGTACTCCTTCAGCTCTCGCTTGGAATACGCGATTCCCGGCGGAAAGCATTCCTGATCCATGCGCCAGAGCACATCGAAGTCTTCAGGCTTGAACTCGCGGATGACGAAGGCCACGGCGCCATTGTAGCGGGCCCATCCGCCGGAGGCTTCCAAAACCGAAAGCAACCCCGTGGGGTCACTGGTTTTCCACAGCCCACCCACCCGTCCCCGGAAAAAATCGTGATTGGGGTCTATTGTCCACTTGCCCCGACCGCAACCTCGGACGTACCATCGGCATCAGAGGACTGTGGGAAGACGTGGTGGGACGCCTTCTAGTCATTGACGTTGTCGGCGCGGTGGTGGCCTTGGGAGCGTGGTACTTCCTCTTTGCCGCCTACAACCGTCGCAAAGGGACCGAGGCGCTGCGCTGGGTGCAATCAGCCTGCGACGGCAAAGGACGCATTCTCGACTGGCGCTGGCTCAACAGTTCCCGCCTGCATGCCCGCCTGCAGTTCCCTTCCCGCAGCTTCGAAAACGCAAACGTCACCATGAAATTCCGGCCGCGCGCAATGCCCGTCCAATGGCTGCTGAGCTGCTATCACAAGCAAAAAGAAACCCTGACGTTTGAGGCCGATCTCGGTGGCTCACCCAGCTTCAATCTGGAAGTAGTGCGCCATCGCTGGTGCGCCCACAGCCGCGGAGTCACCAACCACCGCCGCGACGAACGCGAGTGGGACGTCTATGAACCCGGCCCGGTTATTCTCACCACCCGTACGCATTGGAAGCAGGATTCCACACCCGAACTCAATACGCTGATGACCGTCCGCCAGCAGGACGTGCTGCAGGTCCGCTTCCGTCCCGAGTCTCCCCAGTTCTCGGCGACCATCTCGCTCGACGCGCTCTACGACCCGCACACCGCCGCAGGCTTCCTTACCACCCTTCGCGAACTAGCCGCCGGCGCATCCGCTCACCGGCAGTAGTGTCTAATGGGTGCCCCATTTCTCGCGTTCTTTGCGAGAAGTGGGGGTCTTGCCCCCCGGAATACGCCTCCGCGCACGTCTCTTCGAATTATGCAGTAAACTGCGCACATGCCGACTGGTCGCCAAGGATCGATCCACCTGTTTCGTTTCTCAGGAGTTGATGTATTTCTGCATTGGTCCTGGTTTCTGGTCGCGGCGTACGAAATCCAGCTCAGAAAGGGACTCTATTCCTCAGTCACCTGGAACGTGCTCGAGTATCTGGCGCTGTTCTTGATCGTATTGCTGCATGAGTTCGGGCACGCTTTGGCTTGCCGCCAGGTGGGAGGAAGAGCAGACCGGATCGTGCTCTGGCCGCTCGGCGGCGTGGCGTATGTGGACCCGCCACCAAGACCCGGCGCCACGCTCTGGAGTATCGCGGCGGGGCCACTGGTCAATGCGGTGCTCATTCCGGTGTTGAGAATCGCGGTATTAGCGAGCCGATCCGCCGGTATGACGGCATCTTCTCCAGATCTCTATACGTTGCTGTACGCGGTCTTCTGGATTAATGTGGCCCTGCTGGTGTTCAACATCCTTCCCATCTATCCTCTGGATGGCGGTCAGATTCTCCGCTCACTGCTCTGGTTTGTGATGGGGCGTGGTCGCAGCTTGATGGTGGCTGCGATCCTCGGATTAGTCGGTGTGGCCGGGTTCATTGCTCTCGCCCTTTGGAGGCAATCCGTCTGGTACGGAGCTCTCGCTGCGTTCATGCTCATGAACTGCTGGAGCGGCCTGCAACACGCGCGGGCTCTTTTACGTCTCGACAAGCTGCCGCGCCGCGATGGCTTCGCCTGCCCGACATGCAAAACGGCCCCACCGGTGGGACAATACTGGACATGCGGAAAGTGCGGACAGCCCTTCGACATGTTCCAAACCCACGGAGTGTGTCCCCACTGCTCGACGCAGTACGCTCAAACAAAGTGCCTGGACTGCGGAAGACTCAATCCGATGAATGATTGGATGGTCGGCTCGCTCGTTTCTTCTTCGAAACTGTAGTTAACAGCTGCTGGAGTACGCTGCGGTTTTCGCGAGACAATCGCCGCAAGCCATCCCGCGAATAAATCTCTTTTATGCCGTGCATCAGCTTTTTCGATTGGCGGGCACCCGACCCACGCGCTATTCTTCTTCGTTCCAAGTCAAAGTGTTGAAACCAGCCATTTCAACTCCCCGTATCCGTGATGTGGTTTTGCTCAAATTCTAAGTTTCTACACGAAGGAGACTGAAGGACATCCATGCCCACCGAACTGCGCAATTTCCTGGCACTCTCATACGACGAACTGGAAGAACTCAACCTTAAGGCGAAGGAGCAGCGCAGGAACCGCGTCGCATCTCACAAAGTGCAGGAGGACCGCCTCAAATACCTGACCGACGAGAAGCGGATCAAGGCCGTGACCGTGCTCTTCAGCGATCTTGAAGGCCGGTTGCACATGCTCGACTATGACAAGAAGTTCCTGCTCAAGAGTTGGGATAACCTCACCTTCGATGGCTCCTCCATCCGCGGCTTCACCGCGCAGCGCGAAAGCGATTTGCGCCTGGGCATCGATTGGGGCGCGTTCTACTGGGCTCCCTCCGACGTATTCGGATCCGGCAAGGTGCTGGTGTTCGGCGAGGTCATCGACAAGGGCGGCACATCCTACTCCGGCGACATTCGCGGCGTGCTCAAGGGATACGCCGACGAACTCCACAAGAAAAAGGGCTACACACTCAACGCCGCCAACGAAATCGAAGGATTCCTGTTCAAAGGCGCCGATGCCGAGCGTCATTATCACGAAGCCGGCGGCAAGTTTGAATACGTCAACACCGGCGGCTACTATCACTCCCTGCCCGGCGACCCGCTGCGCACCTTCATCGATACCACCGCCGAAGTGCAGCGCGCGATGGGCTTCCAGAACGAGAAAGACCATCCGGAAGTTGCGCCTTCGCAGTTTGAAATCAACTANNAACGGCAGCGGCATGCACACCAACGTTTCGATTAGCGAAAACGGCAAGAACCTGTTCTGGGACGCCAAGGGCGAAGAGAAGCTCAGCAAGATGGGCTGGGCCTTCGTCGACCGCATCCTCACCCACGGCAACGACATTTGCTTGCTGCTAAACCCGAGTGTGAATGCTTATCGCCGCCTCGATCCCCACTTCGAAGCGCCTAACCAGATCAAGGCGTCCGCTGTGGATCGCGGCTCCATGATCCGAATTCCCATCGGCAACGAGAAGAGCATGCGCGTCGAGGTCCGCTCAGTCGCTCCCGACGCGAATCCCTATATGGTGATGTACTCGATCTTCAAGAGCGGCCTCGACGGCGAGACTGCGAAGATCAAGAACCTGCGCCAGGCCGAGCGCTATCTGCCCGACAACATCTACAAGGCGCTGGACGACTTCAAGAAATCTCCGTGGATCACGACCATCCTCGGCGAGGACGTCAAAGGCCGCTACGCCGATCTGAAAGAAGCCTCCGCCGACCGTTGCCCCCGCGCCCTGGGAACTTTCGTTAAGGCGCAGGAAGTCCAGTTCCACCACGAGGTCTACAACCAGTTCCTGTGGAATCTCTTCTAAACTGCACGCAGTTCTGCCCAAGCCCCGGCCCAAAGCCGGGGCGTTTTGTTGGTAGCGCTGGCGTCCCGCCGGCCTTGGCGAGGTATGACGAGCGCGAAGGCCTGGTAACGTTAGTTGAGAACGGGTTTCCAAAGACGTCGATGCGTGGGAAGATTCGAGAGTATGTACTGATAACGCCTGTCGGCGCGCAACGTCAGAACCTTCTGCGATGGTGTAAATAATCGCCACTGCTCGCCTTTCCTGTCGTACGGCACAGTCATAAGAGTTGCGCCGAGGTCAAACTCGAAAACGCACTGGACCTTCTTGGGGACGAATGAAAAATGGATCAGTTTCTGGCCATCTAATAGACGTGCAGCGCGCTGCATTCTGCTCTTCGTCGTGCCGTTTGCAACGTGCTTGCCATTAGAGAGAACCTCCCACGCGCAATCGGCAATCCACAGATGCCAGTCGCCATGAATAAAGATATTCCGGCGCGCTAAGAGCCTTCGCACTCTTGGAGAGGAATCTTTGCTGGAGACGGTTGGCTCGCTGACCTCCAAATGCGGTCTCCCGAACTCAAGGGTAAGAAACGAACCGTAACCCGGCTTTACGTTCCAGCAGGGCTCTCCATAGAGTTCACTGAAGACATTCTGAAGAAGTGGCGTTATCCCCATATGGCGGAGTCTACCCGCATAAGTGACTTCGATTCAAACTTCCGCCTGCTTCGAAGGGATAGTTGGCGTACTACCGCGTTTACACTCGCTAAGGCCCCTCACAACCTCAAAGCCCGCGTTGACTCCCGCCCCATCTATCCCTAAGATGGCACACCAGATTCAGCAATCATTCCGAGGCTGAAATGTCTTCGAGCAGGAACGACGGCTCCAGCATGCTTCTCGCCATTGCCACCGACCCCCACTTCTGGATTCCTCTCACTGTCCTTATCGGCGGCCTCTTCCTCCTGGATAAGCTCCGTTGAACTCACCCTCCGGCAGCTCGCAAGCCGCACCCCCTGCTCAAACTCCCATGCACGCCACCCGACTGCGCAGCCTGCAAGCCCTCGGCATCTTCTGCGGATTCGCCGCCGGAGCCTGGCTGGGCGGCGCCGAAGCTCCTATCAAACTCGTCAACCCAGACATCTCTCCGATCACGGTTTCCTTCATCATGGTGCTCGGAGTCTTCCTCGCACGATGGAGCGTCCCCGCCTTCATCCGCGGCACGTCGCACGTCCGCAATGATGTCCGCCAGGCTCCGCACCTGATTGTCTGGGCCGTGCTCGCCGGATGCATGTGGGCCGTCGCCAACACGCTCACCATTTATGCCATCCGCAACGTCGGTCTGAGCATCGCATTTCCGCTTTGGAATACGAACAGCCTTCTCGGGATCTTCTGGGGATTCCTCCTCTTCAACGAACTGCACTATGCGGGATGGAAACGCTGGCTCGGCGTTCTGGGCGGAGCAGTCTGCATGTTCGGAGGCGCCACCCTGCTCGCGATTGCGTCGTCGCATCAATCAGCGCCAGGCAAAGCGGCCCTTGGAATTTTTGCCGCGTTGGGCGCGGGCATTCTGTGGGGAACGATGTACATCCCTTATCGCAAGGCGTATCTCACGGGCATGAATCCGTTGTCGTTCATTACGTTCTTCACCGTCGGAGAACTCGCCACCATGACTCTACTGGCGGTCGGTTATCGCGGCGCGACCCCGCTATGGCACGAACTCGTTGGCGCCCGCGAGGTTCTGTTCTGGCTGACGCTCGGCGGCTTCGTCTGGGTCCTTGGAGATTTATTCCAGCAGTACGCCACAAAATATGTCGGCATCAGCCGCGGCATTCCGCTTTCCAACACCAACCAACTCTGGGGACTGTTGTGGGGCATCTTCGTCTTTCATGAACTGCGCGGCGCAAGCCAGACCGTCTACGCGCAAGTGGCAGGAGGTTCGATCCTCATGGCCCTCGGCGCAGTTGCAATTGCGCTCTCCTCGGCGACCGAGCGTGAACACTCATCCTGGCAGGACGCCGCCGATCGCGAAGGACGACGTTACAACGTTGAAGCCGAATACGTCCGCGCTGGCATGGAAGGCCGTGCACACGGAAGCGACCCGACCGGACGAACGATTCTCGATTGGCTCCTCATCCTCGGCACTACAACTCTCTTCGCTGTTCTCGCGGCCATGGCAAGACTCCCGCACATAGACATCTCGCTGGGTTGGGCGAGTGCACTCACGGTCGCGATGCTCGCCCTGCTGGCCACCTGCGGCATCGCTCTCTGGCGCACCACCCGCTTCCGGTGAGTCGCGCCAATCTCTGACCCTCACCGCACGCTCTCGCCCAGTATGCTAGATTCGAAGACTCGATGGACCTCGCACCCACCATCTCTACCCAGGGCCTGACCCGTCGCTTCGGAGAACTTGTGGCCGTCGACAACGTCGACCTGCGCGTCGCCCCCGGGCAGTTCTTCGGCTTCCTCGGGCCCAATGGCGCGGGGAAATCCACCACCATCAAAATGCTCACCGGACTGCTCGCGCCCAGTTCCGGACGCATCGAAATCCTCGGCATCGATCTCAACGCGCACCCGGTCGAAGTGAAACGTCAGATCGGAGTCGTCCCCGAAGGCATGGCGCTGTTCGGCCGACTCACCGGCGCCGAGTTCCTGAGTTTTGCCGGACGCATGTACGGCCTCGACCGCACGACTGCGGCCAAGCGCGCCGCCGAACTGCTCGACTTCATGCAACTCGCCGACCAACCGAAAAAACTCGTCACCGATTATTCCCACGGTATGCAGAAAAAGCTGGCGCTCGCGGCAGCCGTGATCCACGGGCCCAAGGTTCTGTTCCTCGACGAGCCCTTCGAAGGCGTAGACGCGATCGCCGCCGGCACGCTGAAATCCATGCTGCAAGGCATGATCGCCCGCGGCGCCACGATTTTCCTGACCTCGCACGTGCTCGAAATCGTAGAGCGCCTGTGCAGCCACGTCGCCATCATTCATCAGGGACGCTTGGTCGCCCAAGGCTCGCTCGAAGAACTGCGCGCTGGAGTCGAAGCGCAAACGCCCGCCGGATCGGGCAATGGCTCTCCTTCTGGCGAGAAGTTAACGCTGGAACAACTGTTCCTCCGCATCGTCGGCGGCGAACGCCGCACCGAGCAGGAACTGTCGTGGCTGGGGTAGTTGTATTTGGCGCCGAACCTGCAATCAGGATCGGGCAGCGGTGCGCAGGAACTTTCTTCGACGATAGATCCGACTGGCACGCAACCGTCGCAGCGCCGGGAACAGCTTGCGGTGCGTCGTGATCGACATGGTTTCCAGCGAGTACTCGAAGTGCGCTCCACAACCACAGCAGACCTTATAGCTATGGCCTTCAATCGTGAACACTCGGCTCAGCTTGGTATGGTGGCAACCGAAGGCGAACTCCAATGCGCTAGCGAAAGGATGTGTAACTGTCGCCCACAGCGGAACTTCGTCGGATGCCATGATCTTCATTTCCTCTAGGCTCTAGGTTCTCATCGGCAATTGCAGAGCCACCGTGAGCCGCCCCACCTCGGCTTGTGATTAAAATCACGGCTAGAACTTTGCGTGATCGCAACTGGACCCGCAAGAGTTTCTGTTTCAATGCTTTACGCTGGTGCGCGTCCGATCTAGATGTGCAAGAATTGAGGCCACTCGAAATGACGCCTCCACAAGTTTCAACCCAGCTCACTGCCATCGCCGAACTCCGCTGGCGCATGTTCGTCAATGGCCTGCGCAGCAAGCGCGGCAAGATGGAACTGGTCTCGCGCGTCATTGTGACCGCAGCTTTCTCCTTCGGCGGATTCGGTGGCTTTGCCGTCGCCACCGGGGCTTCCTGGTACGTCGTCTCGCAAGGCCAGGCCGAATACCTCGCTCTCATCTTGTGGCCCATCTTTTTCTTCTGGCAAGTCTTTCCGGTGATGGCCACCGCCTTCACCAACAATCCGGACTCCGGCGAGTTGCTGCGTTTCCCCCTCAGCTACCGTTCGTACTTTCTGATTCGCCTGGCCTACGGCTACTTCGACCCGGCCAGCGCGCTCGGCAGTGTGGCCCTGTTCGGAGTTCTGCTCGGTACCAGTTTCGCGCGCCCTGCATTATTTCCCTGGGCACTCCTCGTGCTGCTGACGTTCGTGCTCTTCAATCTCGTCCTGATGCAGACCGTCTTCGCCTGGCTTGAGCGCTGGCTGGCGCAGCGCCGCACCCGCGAAATCATGGGAGTGCTTTTCATCCTGGCCATGCTGAGTTTTCAATTGATCGGTCCCGCCATCGAACATCTCGGCAGAGGCCCGCACCCCGAATTCAGTCGCGCCACCCAGATCACCGCACAGGTTCAGGCGCTGTTGCCTCCGGGCATCGCGGCGAATGCCATTGCCCAGGTTTCCCATGCACACTTCCCACTCGGCGCTCTTTCTCTGACCGTGCTCGCAATGCTGACCGCGGGCATCGGGCTTCTGCTGCACCTGCGTCTGCGCGCCCAGTTTCGCGGCGAGAATCTCAGCGAAGCCGCCGCGCGTCCCAAGGTGGCGCAGGCACAAGGCCTGCAAGTGGGATGGAACCTGCCCGGCCTTTCACCCTCCGTCGCAGCCGTATTCGAAAAAGAGGTCCGCTACCTCGCCCGCAGCGGCCCCATGCTGCTCACCTTGATCATGCCAGTCTTCATGCTGGTGATCTTTCGCATGGGACCGATGAACCCCATGCGGCAATCCAGCGCGCTCAGCCGAACGCCGGACATGGCATTCCCGGGCGCGGCCGCCTACGCGATCTTGGTGCTCACCAACCTCGTCTTCAACAGCTTTGGTGGAGACGCCGCCGGTATGCAGTTCTTCTATGCCTCTCCGGTCACCTTCCGGCAGATCGTGCTGGCCAAGAACCTCACCCACGCCAGCATTCTCGTCTTCAATACCGCGCTCGCTTGGATCGCCGTCTCCTACCTCTATGGCACACCCCACCTGGCTGTTTCCATGGCGACCTTGGCAGGACTCTTGTTCGCCGTGCCCTTGAACTTCGCGGCTGGGAATCTGCTTTCGATGTATTCGCCCAGGAAGCGCGACTTCTCCACTTTCGGCCGCCAGAACGTTTCGCAGACGACCGTGCTTGCCAGCTTCGGCGTTCAGATCGTGATCGTAGGCCTGGGCATTGCGGGATTCGTCATCGCGCGGATCTCCAACAATCTGTGGATCGCCACGCTGCTGTTCCTCGTGTTCGCGGCGATCGCAATCCCGATTTACGTGGTCGTCCTAAACCGCATGGATGGAATCGCGCTGCAGCGTCGGGAAACGCTACTGGCGGAATTGTGCCGCGCCTAGAAGTTTCGAGCGGCGTTCTTATTCTTTATCCGGCCTCGCCAGAAATCTGTATCCCACTCCACGGACAGTCAGCAAGTGCCGCGGATGCCCCGGATCGTCTTCTATGTACCGCCGCAGTCGGACCACAAAATTGTCGATGGCACGCGTGTCGGTGTCTTCGTGCAGCCCCCACACCTCCTCCAGAATCTGCTTGCGCGACACGATCTTGCCGTCGTTGCGTACCAGGTGCCGCAGCAACTCCGACTCCATCAGCGTCAGGTGAATCGTGCTCTCTCCTGACCGCAGTTCCAGCGCACCAAAATCGATCGTCTTGCCGCCGAAGGAGAACGTTCCGAAGTCCCCCACGCCGCTGGCATCCGCCCGAGGCTCGTCCCGTTCGGGCACTGACCCACCGCGAATCCACTGGCTGCGCCGCAACAGTCCCTGCAACCGCGCCAGCAGAATCGAAAGATCAAACGGCTTCGCCAGATAATCGTCCGCCCCTGAGGCGAAACCCTTCAACACATCTTCCGGACGTCCGCGCGCCGTCAGCATCAGCACCGGCACATAATTGCGCGCCGCTCGCAGTTCCGACACCACGCTGAACCCATCTTTCCCCGGAAGCATGATGTCGAGCACCACCACGTCAAAATTCTCTTTCTTTTCCAGCAGACGATCGGTGGCCGCCTCGCCATCGCCCACGACTTCCGCCGCATACCCCTCCGCCTCGAGGTTGAAGCGTAACCCCTGTGCCAGATGCGCTTCATCCTCCACCACCAGAACCCGGCTCATGCCTCCCACCTCGGCAGTTCCAACACGATCGTGGTTCCCTGCCCTTCGCCAGCACTCTCGGCAAACACCTTGCCTCCATGCTTCTGCGCAATCGCCTTCACAATAAACAATCCCAGCCCCGTGCCTTTCACATGCGCCAGAGAACGGTGTGTGACTCGATAAAAACGCTTGAAGATGCGCTTCATGTCATCGGGAGGAATTCCCACTCCCTGATCCTGCACGCGCAGCACGATGTGCTTCTCGTCGGGCGATTCCAGTTGTACTCGCACGTCGACACTCTCCCCGGAGTACTTGACGGCGTTGTCGAGCACATTGATCACTGCGGTCCGCAAATCCTCCGCGCTACCCCGTACCCGCAGTTCGTCCCTGTTGTCCGATGTCTCCTGGTACCGAATCGCCTCCGGCTGCAGGTGATGACGCGCCCGGGTGGCGTCCATGCAGTCGCGAACCAGTTGTCCGAAATCGACCTCCGCCTTCTCCTTTCCAGCTTTCTTGTCGCCGGCGCGTCCCGCGCGGAGCACCTGCTCCACCGTTTCGGTGAGCCGGTCGGTGTCGCTCAGCATCAGCCGGTAAAACTCCTGCTTCTGTGCCTCTGGCAGTTCACGCCGCTGCAGAGTCTCCAGATGCAGCCGGATCGACGCCACCGGCGTCTTCAATTCATGGGTTACGGCGTTGATAAAGCTGTCGTGCTGCTCACTGCGCCGCAGTTCGCGCAGCAGAAAAATCGTATTCACCACCATCCCCGCGATGATCAACGCGAAGAAGACGATTCCGAAAAACAGCAGTACTCCCTCACGCCAGTTGAGGATGATCCACCCGACGTTCAGGGCAATAGCCAGGGCAACCAGGATGATGCCCAGTATGAGGAAAAAAGCGATCGTTCCGCGGCGGCTCGAAATGCGCATAGTGCTGTTCGCCCTGATTCTACCGCGTACGGCTACGCGAAGGCATCGACCGTAATCCAAAGGGTCAAGTAGGACGCCATTCTTTGCGTCCCCCGCGAGTTCTCAGGGATCTCTGCGGTCAAGAGCTTCTCCAAGCCAGCGGCCGAGCGCCGGTCCGAGTGTGTCGAATATTATCGTATTAGAGCGATTACACAATACGTATTATATATCTGATATAGTGCACATTCATTCAGTTCAGGAGAACGCATCTTGGGAAGAATTGCACGCTCTTTCGCTCTATCCCTCGTGATGTTCGTATGCGCCCTTGCCCCCGCGAGTGCCCAGGATTCCGGCATCGGAGGCTACTTCGCCAACTGGTTCCCCCGCGTCACCAAGACGCAGGCCGAGCAACCCCACTGGATCACACCGCTCTACACCACCACCCCACGCCTGGACGAAGAATTCCGCGCCGACACTACCTGGACCCCAGCAACCGGCGGCGAGAGCCTGAATTACCTCGGCGGCAAAGGCGTCGAGTTGATCCCCACCGAGCACACGGAAATCATCCTCGGCTTGCCCCCATATCAAGTCCCGGTCTCCGGGCCAAACGGCTATGGCAACATCCCGCTGACCCTGAAATACCGGTTCTTCACCGGCAACGACGAGCAAGGCAACTACATCGTCACTGCGTTTCTCGCCGGCAGCATTCCCTACGGCCACTTTGCGACCAAGTACGGCTCCATTACCCCCACCATCGCCTTCGGCAAGGGATACGGCAACTTCGACTTCCAGAGCACTCTCGGCTGGACGATTCCCACCGGAGGACGTCAAAACAGCGGCACTCCCGTGGCGTACAACACGGCGTTCCAGTATCGCGTCCTGCGCAAACTGTGGCCCGAGGTCGAAGCCAACGTGACCCTCTGGCCGAACGGAGGCATCAAGCTCGTCGGACAGAAGCAAGTGTTCATGTCTCCGGGCCTGGTGGTGGGTCGCTTTCATTTGTGGAAGCGGCTCGGCTTCAGCATCGGTGCCGGCGAACAGATCGCGGTCACGCACTTTCACCAGTACAATCACGCCAAGACGCTGTCCATCCGCTTTCCGTTCTGAGATGGGCGGATATAATACCGGAGCCTTAGGAGAGCTTTTCGATGGCCGATAAGAAGATAGATCGTGCGGATGAGCGAGAAACGCTGCTGCGTCCCAAAGATGCCGCGGTGCAACTGCAAATCAGCTATCCCACGATCAAGCAGTGGATCTACCGCCGCAAGCTTCGCGCAGTCAAGACTCCCGGCGGACACTACCGCATCCCGCAAACAGAAATCGACCGC
The DNA here is from genome assembly GCA_003134655.1 of Acidobacteriaceae bacterium. GTDB lineage: Bacteria > Acidobacteriota > Terriglobia > Terriglobales > Acidobacteriaceae > Sulfotelmatobacter. Next base: position 20,085 of record PLBY01000037.1, on the reverse strand, counting down.
CTGCTCTACCGCACGCGCGGCCGCAACGAAGGCGAACGCCGAGTTACCTACCAGCGCATCAGCGGCCGCAACCAACTCGTAGGCCGCATCGTCGATGTTCGCGTCAGCGGCCTTGTGGCCCAGGTCACTTTATCGGTAGGGGGACAGTTGATCACATCCCTCATCACCTCAGGTGCAGTCCGCGAAATGCAGTTGAAGAAGGGACAAACCGCCGCCGCATTGATCAAGGCTACCGAAGTGATGATCATCCGGGTGTAAGAAACGAAGACATAGGACGGCGAATCGCGCCTTCACATTCTTGCGGGGCTCTCGCTTTTGGGTGGCGCAGCGCTTTCAGCGCTGCGATAATGCTGCTCTTCTTTTTGGTCGCTTTAGCGTCCGAGGTACATGATCGAGTTTCAGCAACCGTTAAAACACTGCCATTCCAAACAAAAGCCCCGGCCAGAAGCCGGGGCTGATTTCCTAAGAACCGAATCGAACCGATTAGTCGCCTGCGACCGAAACTTCCGGCATCGCCGCGGTGATCAGCCGTCCGTTGGGCGTCGGCACCAGACCACGCTCGACTTCGTCCAACTTCACTCGCTTGATGTCCCAAGCCAGGCCCAGAGTCTTCAGCGCCCAGATGCCGTACCAGTTCATATCGACTTCATACCACTTGAAGCCGTGCTGCGCCGCCGTCGGATGCGCGTGATGATTATTGTGCCAGCCTTCGCCGAACGTCAGTAGCGCCACCCACCAGCTGTTGGTGGAAAGATCGCGAGTCGCAAAGCGCCGCGTGCCCCACGAGTGCGTCGCCGAATTCACCAACCAGGTCGCGTGCAATCCAACCACAACGCGCAGGAATGTTCCCCAGAGCAGGAACGGCAGCCCGCCGATGGCATAGAGCGCGATCCCCAAGATTACTTGCGGAACGTAATGATACTTCGTAAGCCAGACGTGAAATTTATCTTTGGCGAGATCGGGGACGTAGCGGGCCAGCGTGGTCGTGTCGTGGTGCATCGACTTGCCCATGAGAATCCATCCCATGTGCGCCCACCACTTGCCGTCGATCGGCGAATGCGGATCGCCTTCCTGATCCGAATACTGATGATGAATGCGGTGCGTCGCCACCCAGAAAATCGGCCCGCCTTCCAGAGCGAGCGTGGCGCAGATCGTGAGGAAGTACTCCACCCACTTCGGAGTCTTAAATCCCCGGTGCGTGAGCAGACGGTGATAGCTCATCCCAATGCCGAGGCTGCCCGAAACCCACCACAAAAACATCGCGACAAACAATGCCTTCCAGGTGAAAAAGAAAAGGGCCACGATCGCCCCCACATGAAACGCCGCCATGAACGCCGCGGTGATCCAATTCACTTCGCCTTTTTCAGCTTGCCGTTTTTCCAGATCTTGAAGTTCCATATCCAAGGAAGGTCCCCATTTCGTGGTCGTTGGAGTTCGATCAGCCCCATAGCTAACGTACCAAGGGGCGAATGGGTTCACTGTAATACTTGTGTAATAACGGTTTTTCCGCCATTACCGGAGTAACGGGAAGGTACTCGGCCCTCTTGTTGGCCTGCCGGTTCTCGACGAGGTTCTACAAGATTGAGGCAGTCGTGGCGCACTCAGTTTAAGCACGCCTCAACGACCACCGTGAAGCCTTCCGAATGTGTGGGCAAGGATGAGCGACATGATCAGGATGCCCGCCCCCAGGACGAGGACGTGTTGCGTCTTGCGCAGGGTGAAACTGCCGACACGGCAGACAAGCAGGTATCCGGCGGCAACGTTGAACAGGCCCCATAAAACATTGACCGTCGAGGAGGACAAGCCTACACCCGGTGGCGATGCGAAGGGGCTCTGGAAAGCATTCCCGGAGACCCCGTTCCCAAGATGGGGCAGCGCGTTCGCCAGGAACGCGCCTCCGAAGAAGTACGCTAAATAGTGATACCAACGCACGGTTGCTCCCTACGCGGCTTTGCCTTTCACCTGCACGCCGGCCCACTTCTCCAGCAGCGTCAAGGTCGCCGCATAGTCGAGGTCCTTATTTCCATCCTCCGACGCCATCTCGTAAATCTCTTCCACGGTTTCCAGAGCCGGCAACTTCACCCTCGCCTCCTTCGCCGCCTCCAGCGTCAGACGAATATCTTTATGCATCAGCCGCAGCGGAAAGTTTGGCGTGAAGTCGCGCTGCATCACGAACGGCCCCTTGTAATCCACTACTCCCGACCGCACCATCGTGGCCTCGATCAGCGTCAGTAACTGTTGCGGGTCCACACCAAGTTTGGTGGCCAGAGTCAGCGCCTCGGCGAATCCTTCATAGATCAGCGCGATCTGCAGGTTCATCGCAAGCTTCGTGGCCTGTCCCTTGCCGGCTTCTCCCATGCGGAAAATCTTCTTTCCCATTGCGGCGAACAGCGGCTTCAGCCTCTCCACCGGCTCTTCGCTTCCTCCCACGATGAACACCAACGTGCCGTCCCGCGCTCCGATCTTCGATCCAGTCATCGGCGCATCCACCCAGGTCACGCCTTTCTTCCCCACGCGCTCGGCAAACTTCACCGTTGCTGACGGTGAGATCGTGCTTGAATCCGCGATGATCATGCCTTCCGTGAGCGACGCCTCAACTCCATCTGCCCCGAAAATCACGCTCTCGACCGCATCCGTGTCAGACACGCACAGCCACACCACTTCCGCGCCCTGCGCCGCCGCCCCCGGCGTCGGAGCCACGCCCGCTCCTTCCACGAGCTTGCCCGGGGTTCGATTCCACACTGTGACCTCATGTCCTGCCTTGACTAGGCTCGTGGCCATCGCGTGACCCATGATCCCCAACCCCACAAACGCGACTCGCATGCGGACTTCTCCTTCGTCCTGAAGAAAACGATAAAAGGAACGCTTTCGGATTAGATATGACCAGCGCGATCAAGGTCAAGCAAGGACGGGTGAGGATGAGGGTAAGGGTTTATGTGGGGACAGCCGCCTTCGGCTGTCCGTCGAGCGAAGCTCGACGGTCTCCAGTCCAGATGCCAGTGTGAAAAATCCTTCACATCGACACTACCGCACCGATCGGGTATATTGCGCGGGATGGATTTCATCCCCGCCGGGCGACAATCCGTCTACCCCCTGCGAACTTAGAATCTCCGCACACAAGGATACTTCTGATGAAATGGTCACTGCCCGGCCTGTTTTGTGGACGAAACGCGTTCGCTTTGTCGGCCCTTCTCGCCCTGCTGGCATTCACGCTTCCTGCTCCCGCGCAAACCTCGCTGGCACGAATCAGCGTCGACAACCTCACCAACACCGACAGCGCCCACAAGACCGAAGTCGAGCCCGACAGTTTTGCCTGGGGTAGCACCATCGTGAGTGCGTTCCACGTTGCCCGCCGACCCGGCAGCGTCGGTTGGGGCAGCGGTGACGTCGGCTTCTCCACCTCCATTGACGGCGGCAAGACCTGGCACTTCGGCCTTCTCCCCGGCCTCACCATTAATTTCAAGGGAGGAACCTACGGCGCAGCCGCCGATCCCTCCGTAGCCTATGACGCCAAGCACGGCCAATGGCTGATTTCCACCCTGCCCCTTGCCGGCCTCAGTTGCTGCTCTCTCATCGGAGACGTCGCTGTGAGCCGCTCCACCAACGGCACGAACTGGGGCAATCCCATCATCATCGACAAGACGCACCTCGACGACAAGAACTGGACCGTCTGCGACAACACCACGACCAGCCCCTACTACGGCAACTGCTACACCGAGTGGGATCAGGCCTTCGGCACGGGTGATGTCTTGATGAGTGTTTCGAGCGATGGCGGAAAAACATGGGGCCCCGGCCTCGCTTCTTCCGACCACGCGGGTGGTCTCGGAGGCGAACCTGTGGTTCAACCGAATGGCACTGTCATCGTGCCCTTTGAAGGCGGAGGCATAGATGTTTTCAGTTCCAGCAACGGTGGTGTCAGCTGGGGCAAGAGCCAGGCCATCGCCAGCATCCAAAGCCACTTCGTAGCGGCCGGCCTGCGCAATCCCAACTTGCCATCAGCAAGCATTGACGGCGCCGGCAAAGTCTTCGTCGTGTGGTCCGACTGCCGCTTCCGCTCCGGCTGCGCTTCCAACGACATTGTCATGAGTTCCTCGACCGACGGCAAAACCTGGAGTGCAGTCACCCGCATTCCCATCGACGCCACGACCAGTACGGTCGACCACTTCATTCCCGGGATCGGGGTCGATCCCACGACCTCCGGCGCCAACGCCCACCTCACGATCGTTTACTACTACTATCCGACCGCAAAGTGCACCACCAGCACTTGCAAGTTGGACGTGGGCTTCACCACCTCCAGCGACGGCGGTGCAACTTGGACCGCCGGTGCGAAAATTGCCGGACCGATGAACGTGAGTTGGCTCCCCAATTCCGACAACGGCCCGATGGTCGCCGACTACATTGGAGTTTCCTACGTAAACGGCAGTCCGTTCGGAGTCTTTGCCGTGGCGCAAGCGCTGGTCGGTTCAACCTATAGCGAGTCGATGTACACGACCAAAGCCCCGCTGCCGGTTTCCTACGACGCTCCACGATTCAGTTCGATCGACGATCATCCTGTGCCCAACGCCAAGTCCGATCACGAGATGAAGTTCTTCTACGACGACGCTGGACATCGTGAAATACCGCGCACGCGCTGGATCACAAACACTGAACCGGCGCAGTAAGGCTGCAGAGTTTGTCGCAAATCAACGCCGCCAGCGGCCCGCTGGCGGCGTTTTTATTGGCAACCTTGTGGCGTGTCACGATTACCACCGTTACTGGCCCGGAAACTAAAAAGCAGCCCGCCATCCCAAACATTCATCTAAGATTACAGTTCGGTAAATAAATGCGACGCATCGCTCTTATTACTCAGCTCTTCATAGCGATTCGGTTTAATATCAGGGGCTGAGGCCGCTTCCGGTCCAACCCCCGGGCTCTGTAGCAGGATGATTAAGCAAACGCTCCGCAATCCGGCCCTTCGTAAACGCGCCACCCAGTTTGGACAGTTGGTGCGCCATTCCGCGGTAACTCCGCGCTACGGCCAGACTCACAAGCCCCGCCTCGCCACCAGCGGCGAGCTCGGCGTCACCTTCATCGGCCACGCCAGCTTCTTCGTGCAGATTGGCGGACAGAGCGTCGTCATCGATCCTAACTTCGCGCGCTGGCTGTTCGTCCTCAAACGCCTGCGCCGTCCCGGACTCAGAATCGCCGATCTGCCGGCCATCGACGTGGTGCTGGTGACCCACGCCCACTTCGACCATCTCCATCGCCCGTCACTGCGCGCGCTCGTGCAGAACAACTTGCGTACGCGCGGCGTTGCCCCGTCCATCATCATTCCGACGCATGTGTCCGATCTGGTCTCTGACCTCGGCTTCTCCGAGATCATCGAACTGGACTGGTGGAAGACTTCGCGCCGCGGCAGCTTGACGATCACGCACGTGCCTTCGCGCCATTGGGGCGCTCGCATTCTGAAAGATTCGCACCGTGGTTATGGCGGTTTCGTACTCAAGGCGGGCAAGCACTCCGTCTATCATGCCGGCGATACCGCTTACTTCGCAGGATTCAGCGAGATCGGGCGCCGCCTCGCACCCGAACTCGCGCTGCTTCCCATCGGCGCCTACAATCCAGCGCAGTTCCGCAACGTTCACACCAATCCAGCGGACGCTATGCGCGCCTTCCTCGACCTCAAGTCCCGGTGGATGATCCCCATGCACTACGGCACCTTCCGCCTCTCGCACGAACCGGTCGACGAACCCCTGCAACTGCTCGAGCAGGAAGCCGAAGCAGCAGGAACAAAGGACCATGTAGTAGTAATGGAAGAAGGCGTGACGAGATTCTTCTGACAGTAGCGCCGGCTTCCCGCCGGCTGTCGAGACGGCGTCTCGCGATCATCACAAATGCCGAGAGTCCTCCCGGAAATGTGCACGCGCTTTGAGTGCAATGTGTGCGGCGCAGTCCCGCGTTACTCAATCCTCTTGACCGGAATGTCCTTCCCATCCACGTGCAGAATCATCACGGTCACCTTTCCCTGGCCGTCCGTTTGAAACGTCATCGTGTCATCTGACGAAGTCGAGTAGAAATCCATCTCGCTCTCAGGCATCAGATCCTGCTTCGGCTCATCATTCTCCTGCACCGAAAGATGATCGCCTTCGCGGCGGACGGTCAGAATAATGTCTGGTGGCACTCCATAGCGTCCGACATAGCGGTCCAGCACCTTCCCATCCACGACGACCTGCTTGTGTTGCTTGAGCGGCGGCCGGGGAGGTAGTTTGTCATACGGCGTGTACCTTTCCCACTCAATCGGTGTGAACGTGTCTTTCAGCACGGTCTCCAGAACCTCCTTGAAAATGCCTTCGCCGTTGCCGCTGTTGGTCATGACGACGAGGCCGGACTTCTGCTTGTCAAAACAGACGGCATAATTTCTCCAGCCGTCGTCATGCCCTTCTTTGAAGAACACCTTGCCGTAAGGCGTCCAATAAAGGCCCCACGCCAATCCGTAACTGAGCCTAATGCTCTTGTTGTCGTCAGTCGTCTCGTCTTTGAGCGTTGGGAACTCGTGCTTAGACAGGATTGCAACCTGTGGGCTCAGCATCTGCTCTCGTGTTTTGGCCTTCAGACTCGCGCCGTCCATCACGGCCTGCAGGAATCGGGCCTGATCGCGAATTGTCGTTTGCATCGAACCGGCGGCGTCCGGGTTCTTCCATCGATGAGCACCCACCGATCGTCCGTATTCGTCGTAGCCGTTGGCGTAGTCGCTCTCGAACCGGTCCTGCCAGATCATGCTGGTTCTCGTCATGCCCAGCAGCTCGAACACTCGCTGCTGCATCAGTTCGTCGAGCGGCTTTTCCCTGAGGGTCTCAACTACTAACTGCAGCAGGTCGATGCCTTCGCCTGAGTACGCAAACCGCGATCCCGGCTCGAAGTGGATCTTCAGTTTGCGGTCTTCCTCCATCCACCGCCAGTTCGCAAAGCCGGTGGTGTGGCTCAACAGCATGCGCGCTGTAATTCGCTTGTAGCGCGCATCATCTGCCAGATCGGCATACTTCGGATATTCCGACAGCGGCTTCGGCAAATACTGGTAGACCGGCTTATCCAGATCCAACTTCCCTTCGTCGACCAACTCCATCACCAAGTACGCGAAGGCCACCTTGGAAAACGACGCAGCGGACATCACGGAGTCGACTGTGAGCGGCAGATTCTTCTCTTTGTCCCGGAACCCATACGCCTTCAGGAACTCGACTTTGCCGTTATGGAATACGGCAATTCCGGCGCCAGTGACTTCGGCCGCCTTCATCAGTCGCGTCATCGTCGCATCGATCTCCGCCACGGAGATCGTGCTGCCATCCAATCGTGTGACGGGCGACTGTTGTCCTACCGCGAGAGACGCAGTAGCCATTGCGATTAAACACCACACAAATGTCTGCCTCATCGCATCTCCTGTTTGCGTACGGACTCGGTATACGCTGCCTCGCTCAAGGTATTCCATGAGTTCGCCCTGTAATACTCCTTTAACACCGCCTGGGGCTTCTTGATGTACACTGCGGGTCTCGAATTTTCCTGCCCAGGAGGTCCTTTATGTCTGTAAAACCTATCCCTGAGGGATATCACACTCTGACACCATTTCTAACTGTTCGTGACGCGGTCAGCGCCATCGAATTCTACAAGCAGGCATTCGGCGCGCAGGAACGAGGAATCGCCAAAGGCCCGGACGGCAAAGTCATGCATGCCGAATTGAAGATTGGCGACTCCATCATTATGCTGAGCGACGAGTGGCCTGAGTTCGGAGCACTGTCTCCGCTCAGCAGCGGTGGTGCAGGCATGGGACTGCACATCTACGTTGATGGCGTCGATGCGGCGTTCGATCGGGCGGTGAAAGCGGGCGCCAGGGTTGACATGCCGGTCACAGACCAGTTCTGGGGTGATCGCTACGGAAAGCTGACAGATCCTTTCGGCCACAAGTGGTCGATCGCCACCCACACCAAGGACATGTCCGCAGACGAGATGAAGCGCAGCATGGACGAGGCCATGGAGAAGATGCATCCCCCGGAACCGGTGCAGAAGAACGCATAGAAGGGCCCCCTCTAAGAGAGCCCATGTGGGGACAGCCGCCTTCGGCTGTCCCGCCAGGGCGAAGCCCGGCGGCCTCGACCACGGGCTAGTCCGCCAACAGGATCCTCAGATCCCGCAAATTGTTTCCCGTAGGCCCGATCTCGATCGCGTCTCCAATCGCCTGGAAGAGTGGGTAGGCGTCGAACTTCTGCAACGCAGCACGAACTTCAAGACCACGAGCCTGCGCCCTCTCGATCGTCGTGCCATCGACAACAGCTCCGGCCGCGGGACTGTTTCCGTCCACTCCATCGGTGCCGGCGCTGAGCACCGTGATGTTCTCCCCGGCGATCTTGTCGGCGCATGCCAGGGCGAACTGCTGATTGCGCCCGCCGATGCCGCCGTTCGTGACCTTCACTGTGACTTCCCCGCCGGAGATCAGACACACCGGGGAGAACTGCCTTTTTAGCTCGCGAACTCGCTGCAGCAAGTAGTCAGCGGCTTTCTCGTAGTCCCAGTCATCGCAGGAGTTGTCAACGTGCACGAGGAAGCCGGAGCGCTCGGCCGCGATGCTGGCCTCTTCAATGGCTGTCTGGTTCGAGAGTATGGGCCACCAGCGCGCGCGAACGAACGCGGGATCGTCCGACTTGGGCGTCTCGTCCAAGGCGTGACGCTCGAACAGTTCCCGTGTGGACTGCGGAAACTGATTCAGCAGTTCATACTTCTCGGCGATGCGGTAACAGTCGTCAATGCTGGTGGAGTCGGGCATCGTCGGACCGGAGGCGAGCGCGTCAGGAGTACTATCGGGAACGTCGGACACCAGCAGCGAGACCTGTTGCGCGGGATACGCAGCTTGCGCGAGGCGTCCGCCTTTCACGGCGGAGAGGTGCTTGCGCACCGCGTTGATCTCGGCGATGGGCGCGCCGGAATGGACCAGCGCGCGGTACGTCGCGATGAGATCGTCGAGGGAGATCTCGTCGTCGATGGGTTTCTCGACGATCGACGATCCTCCGCCGCTGAGCAGGAAGATCACCAGCGCCGATGCGGGCTGGGCATCCAGCATGCGCAGGATGGCGCTCGCGGCCTGGATAGATTCCGCATTCGGCGTGGGATGACCGCCGCGAAAGTAGCGGAAGCCGTGAACTTGAGAAGCGGGCTGGACGGGACTGGCGACGATGCCTTCGAGCGAAGCTCCAACCTGCGCGGAGAGGGCCTCGACCATCGTATGTCCGGCCTTGCCCAGCGACACGACGAGCACGCGGGAATACGATTGCAGGTCGTAAAGATCCTCGCAGACACGCAACACTCCCCGCTCGCAGTGCACGTGCCGGGCCAAGCCCTTACTAATCGAGGCCTCAGCGAGCGCATGCTGGAAGATACCGCGCGAGACCTGCCGCATCCCACTCACGCGATGACTCGCTCACGAATCCAGGTCTCTATCGCTTCGCGCAGTTCGCGCAGGCGGCCTTCGAAGAAATGGTCCGCGCCTTCGGTCATGACGAGCTTCTTTGGTTCTGGGGCTGACGCGACCAAAGCTTCCAGCTTGGCTCGTGGGCCGAACTGGTCGCGGGCGCCACTCACAAACAGCTTCGGCTTCATGCACTCTTGCAGGAACTCGAACGTGTAGGTGCGCGGCACTTCGCTGTCGGCAACCACCGGACCAATAGGCGTGCCGACGCCGATGACCGCACGAACCCGCGCATCCGCGCAGGCTGCGCGCAAGCCGACCGCAGCGCCGAAGGAAAAACCTGCGAACACCAAGGGCAAATGGTACTCGGCGTCTAGCCAGTCTAGTGCGGCGCGGACATCGTCGACTTCGCCGTTGCCTTGGTCGTGTTCGCCCTGGCTCAATCCGGTTCCACGGAAGTTGAAGCGCAGCACGGGAAAGCCAAAGCTGTTCAGCGCCTTCATGGTGTGGAAGACGACCTTGTTGTGCAGCGTCCCGCCGAAGAGCGGATGGGGATGGCAGACCACCGCGGCGTGCGAGGCGTTGTCTGCTCCAGCGTTGAGCAGCGCTTCCAGGCGTCCCGTAGGACCGTCGAGAAAGAGCGAACGGATGGATGCGTTTGAGGCAATCACGGTTCCAGAGTACCAAAGGTGCGTCTGCTATTCTCGTCTCCATGGATGCTGTGACGCTGACGCGGCAACTTGTGGACATCGAATCCATTTCCGGCAACGAGGCGGCGGTTGGGAACTATCTTTACGGCGAGCTTTGCCGTCTCGGGTATCAGACAAAGAAGATGCCGGTCGAGGGCGACCGCTTCAACGTGCTTGCGACTTGGGAGGGACATCCGAATCCAGGAGTGGTCTTCTCGACGCACATGGATACGGTCCCTCCGTTCATTGCTTCTTCGGAAGATGTGGGGCGCATCTACGGACGCGGGTCGTGCGATGCCAAGGGCATCATCGCGGCGCAGGTTGGGGCGGCGGAGCGACTGCGGCAGCAAAGCATCCATGTTGGACTTCTCTTCGTCGTGGGCGAAGAGCGCGACAGCCTGGGCGCGAAGGTGGCCAACGATTACGTGGAGAACGGGCAGGCTTCCGGATGCCGTTTTCTGGTCAACGGCGAGCCGACGGAGAATCACATTGCACTGGCGTCGAAGGGAACTCTGCGCGTGGAAGTGACCGCGACGGGACGCATGGCGCACTCGGCGTATCCGGAACTGGGTGAGTCGGCGATCGACAAGCTGATTCCGGCGCTCACGCGGTTGCGAGCGATGCCGCTGCCTTCGGATCCGGAAATTGGTCCGTGCACGCTGAACATCGGGTTGATCGAGGGCGGACGCGCACCCAATGTGATTCCCGATTATGCGCATGCGGATTTGCTGTACCGGCTCGTCGGTCCGTCGGAGGAGTTGCGGCGGCAGATTCTTGCAACGGCGGGTGACGGCGTGCAGGTGACGTTTCCGCTGGAGCTTCCCTTTCTTCGGTTGCGCACGGTCGATGGATTGCCGACGATGATCGCCAAGTTCACGACGGACATTCCGAAGCTCACCAAGTGGGGCGAACCGCTGCTGCTGGGTCCGGGATCGATTCATGTAGCGCACACCGACGGTGAGTACATTGAGAAGAAGCAACTGGCGGAGTCGATCGACTTGTACTGCGGGATCGCGAAGCAGCTGCTGCTGGGGTGAACTGGGATCGCCCCCCGGCTGTCTCCGCTTTTTTTTGCTTCTGTTCCCTAAAATATTGATTTCTAAGAACTTACTGACGGAGGACAGGACTAGATCCTCGTAAAATCCTGAGCCGCAAGAACTTACAGCTAAAATATTATGGAATAAGGACTTAGCTAGGGGCTGGACTGGACTGACGTCGCATTTTTTCTTGCTCTCCTTCTCTAAAATATTGATTCCTAATAGCTTGCGGGAGCGGGATCTGGGGTTGTCCGCGTAAAATCTTGAGCCGCATGGACTTATAGCTAAAATACTCCGTAATAAGGACTTAGCATCGGGCTGAGAGCCGCTGATGGAATCGAGCTTGTGAGGAGAGCCCGCGCGCATGAAGTGAGCTTGGGCTTTCCAGAATTCTCGGTCAAGGTTGTTCGTCACAAGAATTGGATTTATTGCTGTGGAGGGCTGTGGAAAAAGAGCGGTTGCGGCGACTTTTCTGTCGTCCCGCCGGGACTCGTTTCCTTTGTGCCCGCCCACCCCAGCGCTGAAGCGCTGGGCTAAATTGTTTTCGCCCCTCCGGGGCTGGCCTGCCAAGATCGGAGATTCGACCATGTTTGCCTTTCTGCATCTGGCCGGGAAAAACGCGAGGCGAACCCTCGCTGCATGTACAACGTCAACTCTCGTCCGCGGAAACGAGTGGTGCGGACCCGGTTACGTTCCGGTTTTCGTAACGGATATCAGAAAATTTCACGCGGGTGCACGATCTCAGAGAGAATGCTCGCAGCTAAAGCCTACGCCACCGTCTTAATGAAGTTGAAGGTGCTGTATGAAATGGATTGGGTGGGTTTGGCCTTATGCCCTGATTGCCATCTCGGTGATCGGTCTGGTGTACATGGCGTTGGCTGGCCGCATTTGAGTTTTAGTTTAGACTTATTCTTGCCTGACGTATCCCCCGCCAGACTGCATGAGCTTCCGTTTTGAGTACGACGCGGCTAACAAGATCCTGCTCGGTAGGTTCGAAGGCCTTCTTACGGAGGAATCCGCTGCAACGTTTTACGGCGCGATTCGGAAGTATGGAATCGCGACCGATGCCAGGGCCGGGATATGGGACTTCTCGTCCGCGAGAGAGAACGTTGCATCCGAAACTATACGGCGGGTGGCCAGGCAAGAACCGGCCATGCCCGTGAATCGCCCGTGCTTTATCATCGCGCCCGACAATCATCTGTTCGGCCTATCGCGGATGTTCCAGATATCAGGAGAGCACAAACGGCCGCTTCTGCAAGTGGTACGCACGCTCGACGAGGCGCTTAGGACGCTTGGTGTTAAATCGCCACACTTCGAACCGCTGGACTGAGTCTGACGTCGCGGATGCGTCGACGTGGATGATCTCGAAGTGAGGACCTGAAGATTCCGAAGAAAGTCAAAATCCCCACCCTCTCGCAAAGGACGCGAGAAGGGTGGGGCACCCTGTGTTGGTCAGGCGACAGCGCTGCGCACCGGTTGGTCGCTCGACGGAACTGGCGTCGAAAGATAGGGCAGACGCGCCGAGGAGGCCCATCGCGAACGTACCGGACCCAGTAAAACACTGGACAAATCTTTTTGAGCTCGTCTCGCAGAGAGGAACTTTTTGGTCGTCCGCAGCAGCCAGTCTTTTCCATAGCAAGCGCGGAAGCCCTGCTCGAGCAGAGATTCCAGCACGCCGGGCGCACAATGTGGGTGGTTCCAGACGAGATGCTTGGTGTCGAACCGGGACCAGTCTTTTTCAAAAATACCGTAACCGGAATCGAGTTCGCGCCACATCTCCGTTTGAGGATGCGGTGTGACGATGGTGATTTGCGTGACGTCGAGCTTTAAAGAAGCCAGGGTTCTCAGATCTTGCGCGATTGAGGCCGGCGTCTCCGGCGGCAGGCCGATGATGTAATAACCTTGAGCGTACATGCCGGCGCGGTCGAGTCGTTCCGCAAGTTCAAAGGCAGACTGTGCTTTCTCGTTCTTGTGCATCTGCTTCAGGATGTCCTGGTGAAAACTCTCGATGCCGAAGAGCGCGCCTTCCATCCCACAGCGCCGCCACTCGTTGAAGTTGCGCAGGAGGAGGTCGACGCGCGATTGCACGAGCCAGCGGACCCGGTGGCGCGCCAGCAACTCGATGACCGCCTCGGCATGCGATGGAAGGTTGCCGAAATTCTCGTCGAGCAGCAGGACGAAGTGAATGCCATGCTGGACATAGAAACGCAGCACTCGATCCAAAGAGGCAAGAGAATTTTCTTTTGGCTGCGGGGCAAAGGCAGTGGTCTGGCAAAAGGTGCAACGGAAACTGCATCCGCGCGAGGAGAATAGAATTCCGAGCGGGAACGACCAACCGCCGGGCAGGCGGAAGCGGGTGACCAACGGCGGATGCTGGATTTCGTCGAGATGGGTCCCCAGTTTCTGCGCCAGGGCCTCTTCACTGTAGCCGGTAAACACGTGATCGAAGTGCGATTGGATGGAGGGAGTCAGAGCACCGTAATTGCCCGCCCAGAGTTCGCGGACACCGGCCTGCCGGGCTTCGGCGGCCATCGCGAGGATGTCGTTGGTCTCTTCGAGGTAGAAGGAAAAACCTACTGCATCCCAGCCGCGCTTGAGCTGCGCTGAAAATTCGGCGCGCGTCGGATATTCGAGGATATGCAACTGCGGGAGATTCTGCCGCAGGAAACGCAGGCCAAACGAGATCGTCCGTGGCATGCCGAAACGCCAGCGAAAATCCCGCGGTGAGTTCTCGCGAAAGTAATCGTAGAGGCCTGAGTCGCGGCAACGCGTGGTCAGCAAAATTCGAGGCAATCTTTCCTCCCTGAACCCCAACACAGGAGCGGACGCGGACGCGTCAAGGAATGTAGCACATTTCCAGACCCAGGTATGCCAATTCGAAGTCGTGAGAGAATTCAGGGCAATCTCGTCGGAGAGTCTAAAGATGATTTTTGCCACGCACTCGAAGCAGGCGCTGTCGAGGATCGCGCTCGCTGCAATCGCCCTCGTCGCTGGTCCGATGGTTTGGGGCCAGCAACCGGCTCCGACGAATTGGACAGCCGAACAGGACCATCAAAACATGATGGATCAGCTGGGGATCAAAGCGCTGCGCCCGGGGCCGAGCGGAAACGAAAAGGAGCCCCATCACGCCAACTACGATGAGGCGAAGGCGAATGCATATGGTGACCTGCCCGACGCGCTCACGCTGAAGAGCGGGCAAAAGGTTACGACTGCGGAGCAGTGGTGGAAGCAGCGGCGTCCAGAGATCGTTGAAGACTTCGGGCGGGAGGTCGTGGGCCGCATTCCGCCCAACGTGCCGAAGGTGACGTGGGCCGTGAAGAGTACGACCGATTCGATGGCCGGTGTTTTCCCTGTCGTTGAGAAGCAGTTGGTCGGACACGTGGACAACGCTGCGTATCCGGCGATCAATGTGGATATTGAGATGACGCTGGTAACGCCGCGCAATGCGAAGGGTCCCGTGCCGGTGATGATCATGTTCAGCAGCGCGGCGATCCGGCAGTTCCTCGCAAGCCATCCGGAATTTAAGAAGATGATGGGGAGCGATCCGCCATCGACTGAACAACTGACTGCCAACGGGTGGGGCTACGCGCTGCTCGACACGAGCAGTGTTCAAGCGGACAACGGCGCGGGGCTGACGAAGGGGATCATTGGCCTGACAGATAAGGGCCAGCCTCGAAAGCCGGACGATTGGGGTGCGTTGCGGGCGTGGGGCTGGGGTGCGTCGCGCGCGCTCGACTATCTGGAGACGGACAAGAGCGTGGATGCGAAGCGCGTTGGCATTGAAGGTGTGTCTCGCTATGGAAAGGCGGCGCTCGTGACCATAGCGTTCGATCCGCGCTTTGCTGTCGTGCTGGTGGGCTCGTCGGGGGAAGGTGGCACGAAACCGCACAGACGCAATTTCGGGGAAGAGGTGGAGAACCTCACGGGGTCCGGCGAGTATCACTGGATGGCGGGTAATTTTCTGAAATATGGGGCGGCCGAGGCTTCGTTCGGAAGCAAGAACGCCAGCGACTTGCCGGTGGATGCGAACGAGTTGATTGCACTGTGCGCACCGCGGCCCACGTTCATCAGCTATGGCGTGCCTGAAATGGGGGACGCGAAGTGGCTGGACCACCAGGGCAGCTTCATGGCGACGGTGGACGCAGGGGCTGTGTTCCGGCTCTTGGGTGCGAAGGATCTCGGCGTGAGCGAGGACTATCACAACGCGAAGATGCCGCCAGTGAATGCGGGGCTTCTCGATGGCCAGCTCGCGTGGCGGCAACATGATGCGGGCCACACGGATGCGCCGAACTGGAAGTACTTTATTCCGTGGGCGGACCGACTCCTCAACTATCACCCGACTGCGTGGGAGCTTCCAGCCGATCAGCCGGTTTTTCGGACAGACGCAAATTCTCTGGTGGCTCATTCGCAGCTGTTGGCGAAGGCGAAGCCGGCCGGGATCGACGTCTACTTCGAGGGGGACTCGATCACGAGGAGGTGGGGTGCCCTCGACTATCCAGAGCTGCTGGCAAATTGGAAACAGAATTTCTTCGGGTGGAACGCGGCTGACTTTGGATGGGGCGGCGATCGAACGCAGAACATCCTGTGGCGTTTAGAGAATGGCGAATTGGACGGGGTCAACCCCAAGGTCGTCGTGTTGCTGGCCGGTACGAACAACCTTGGGGATCGAGCAGCCCCGGGTGGAGCGCCCGCGAATGCCGACGACGTTACGCGAGGGTTGCAGGCAGTTTTGCGAGTAATTCAGGAGAAGGCGCCCGCGGCGACAATCATTGTGATGGGGATCTTCCCGAGGAACGACGATATGGCGTTCATGCCGGTCATCGACAAGATCAACCGGAGTTTGTCAGCGATTGCTGACGGTAAGAAGATTCGATATCTGAATATCAACGACAAACTGACGGACAGCAATGGAAGGCTGCGCGACGCGATGTTCAACGCAGACAAGCTTCATCCAACCGTCAGGACGTATCAAGTGTGGGCAGATGCGCTCAAACCGATGCTCACGGAGCGACTGGGGCCACCTGCCGCGCAGGATCGCGCTCCAACGCCCACGGGCGATCCCGCGGCTGGACACTGACGGAGTTCGGCGGAGCACTTGTGGGCTTCCACCGAGCCTAATCTGGTTTGCCTTCGGAGCCTGCCTGCTTAGGCTGGCTTCGTTCTTGCTCGCCTGAATTGCGTTGCGTGCCGGGGTTCTGGCCTTCGTGTCCGTTGTCTCGCCCATTGCCTTCGTTCGGACTCGACTCACGAGGTTCGGAGGGGGCGCGATCCGGGTCGACTCCTGAGTAGAATCCGGGCTTGAGCAGGATGTGCGGAGAACCTGGCATGAGTCCCTCGACCTCGACCAGTCCTTCGAAAACGTCGACGTAGGTTTTGTGCTTCTTGCTGACTTCCACCTGGAAACGAGTGCCGCGAACGGTGATGACGGCAGAGGGAGTGCCCATGCGAAAAGATGGGGCTTCACCCGTGCGCTTTTGCACTTTCATCAGAATTTGGCCGAGGAAGAGTTCCAGAGAAAATCCTTTGCCCTGGTTGGGGGCCCTGAGCACAACATTGGAGTGCGACTTGATTAGGGCCTGCGAACCATCCTGCAGTTGAAGCAGAACACTGCCTTTGGCGGTTTCGATCTTGCTGTCGGCGGTGAGGGCGGATCCGCGTTGCGCGGGCACGGGAGCGCCTTCGGGAGAAGTGAAGACGACTTCGCCCTTGATCTCTGCGATGACCGCGGAGCCCACTGGGAGAACCTCCTGCTGTGGCGGAGCGGTCTGGGCTGCCGCCATGAGGAGCACGAGCATTATTGCGAACGCGATTCGAATCCATTTGGAATTGGTCATCTCATCATCTCCGATGGGGCATCCACGCCCGATTTGGCGGGCAAATGGATTTCAAACGTTGTGCTGGAGGGCTCACTCTTTACCTGGACTGAACCACCGTGCTTTTCGGCGATGCGCTTCACGAAGGCGAGGCCAAGCCCCCAGCCGGGCTTGGCGGGCTCCATGTCGCGGGCGCGGTAATAAGGGTCGAACAGATGAGGAATGTCTGAGGAGGCGATGGGATTCCCCTGATTGCGCACGGAGATGACGACATCGTCGGCGGAAGCGAAACAGCGCACTTCGATCGCGGTTCCCGGCTTGCCATATTTAATTGCGTTGCTCACAAGGTTGAGAACCGCTCCGCTGATGAGAGTGGCGTCGCCGACCATGACGACGGCGGCGTCGCTCTCCAAGACCAGTCTCATGTTGGCTCCGGCGGCGAGCGGGCGCAAGATGTCAAAAACCTGGCGGGCAATGTCGTGGAGTTCGAGAACGTCGGACTTCACCGGTTTGGCTCCGGCATCGAGGCGCAGCACGTCGAGATAACTGTTGATGAGCGCCAGCAATCGCTTCGATTCCCACAGGATGGTTTCGGGAGCGCCCTCGCAGTCGGGAGAGCCGGGGGCCTGAATCATCAGATCGGCGAAACCCTGGATGGAAGCCAGCGGAGTGCGCAGTTCATGGGTAATGAAAGCGAGAGCCTCGGCGCGGGCCCGATCGCGCTCGACGCGAGTTTGCAGGCTGGTAAAGGTGAGGACCGTGCCGCCGCCCGGCGAGAGACGAGTTGGGGGCAAAGGAACTATACGAACCGCGTACAGTTTTTCGGACAGATGGACTTCGCCCTCCTGAAGGGCGCGTGCGGGAATGAGCGGGGCGTCGGCTTCTGGAATCCAAAGGGTGCGAAGCTGCTGCAGGGTGAGTGCCGCGGGCATGGGGGCGAGGGCGGCCGCGAACGCTTGATTGTGCAGCAGAAGATTTCCTTTCTCGTCGAAGATCACGACGAGATCCTGCGTCGATTCCAATAGGGTGTTGTGGAGTTCGTAGAGAGAGCCGAGTTCGGTCCCCAGTTTCTGGAGCAGGGACAACTTCCATGAAAGATCCCCGTTTCCATGCGTCGCGGAGTCCTTCCCCTGCGTGGTGAGCCAGGAACGCAGACCCAGCAATTGCCGGGTGACGCTGCGCTCGACCAGGGCAAAGTCGGCGGAGTAGACGAGCAGGGGCCCGGCCATCACGGCGAACAACATCGCTCCGGCGGGCACGATTCGCGACGCCCACAGGAACGTGAGGAACGCGACCGCATATACCGTCATAGCAAGCACTACGATCAGGGTGACTGAAGCCCATCCCCGCCACCTGCGAAAGACGAGGACAACGATCATGCAGGTGCCGGCTAGGAGCAGCGCCCCGACTCCCATTGGAACCTCGTGGAGCAATCGTCCCGCCAAAATGCCATCCAGTATCTGCGCGTGTACTTCGACGCCCGGAGCGGGTAACTCCGTGGCCAGGGGAGTATTGAGGCGATCGCTGATCTCGGTTCCGCCAAAGCCGATCAAGACCGGACGGCCGGACAACCGTGCTTTCAGATCTGCACCTTGGAGGACTGTGGAGGCGGAGATGGTGTCGAAGGCATCGCGACGAAAAGGAATTCGGACCAGGATCGGTTTCGCCGCAATCACGTGGGCAGCATCGTCGGCGAGGGGAAGGCCGTATCGACGGAGGAATTTGGAGGTGCGACGTTCGTCCACCCGGCGTGCGACTTCGACGGCGAAAGCCCAGCGCGGGCCATCGATGGTGAGTTCGAGCGGCGGAAAGCGGCGGCAGATTCCGTCGTCATCGAGGACCGCGTGGGCGTGTCCCACGGCGACGGCAGCCTGGGAGAATGAGGGCAGCGGTTCGACCCAATGGGGGCCGTCGGGGAAGGCGCCGATCTTGCCCACGATGACCGCGCGTCCACTGGCTTTCAGAGCGTTCTGCAGGGCTGCATCCGCCGAAGCGGATTGGGGTTCCGATAGCAGGACGTCGAGGCCAATGACACCTGCTCCGCTGTCGGCGATGTTGCTGATCAGTCTGCCGAGAATCTCGCGCGACCAGGGCCAGCGGCCGTACTGCCGCAGACTTTCGTCGTCGATCAAAACCAGAACTACCGCGGAGTGTTGCGCGGGCGCGGGCGCCAGCTGAAAGAAAGTATCGGTGAGGCGCAGTTCGGAGTCACGGACTACTGGAATGAACGAGAACACCGCTACGAGGACCAGCAAGAGGAGGGCTAATCCAAACCGCTCGGCCCAAGCTTTGAGCTGCGGATTGTGCCCTGCCGTCATGGAGTGATCCAAGCCCTCATGTTGACTGATTCAGGATGTAGAAGAATTTAGCTGAAGCGTGCGCCCCTTGTTCAGGTTAGATGCGGGGCAAGTCAAGGGGATGTGAGTAGGATCACACTGAGGCAGCAGGTAGGGCAGACGGCAATTCGGGTATCGGGCTAATCATTGCGGGCTCCAGGTCATCTCCACGCGAATAGGAATGTCGTTTTTGACCGGGAGGGTGAGGAGCGATGGCGGGTCAATCTTAAAGTCGGCGAGCGTAGCGGGAATGGTTCCCGTGAGCCGCGTCTCGTTGCCTTGTTTCACGATTTCGAAGGTGATCTGCTGGTAGTGGGCGGTCTGGCCCGCGAACTGGACTTCGAGGTCGGCCTTGACCGTGGCTGCCGTGGAGGCGGACTCGGGCAAACGGGTGCGGACGGTGACCATGGGAAACTCCGCGCCGCGAGTGACTTGGAGCATGTGCAGGTCGCGGTTGCTGTCGCCGGAATCGAAGGTCTTGACGGGGACTGCGATGAGGAAGTCGCATTGTCCTTCGTGGCAGATGCCTTTCCCGCGCGCGGCGTGGCTTACGCCTTCGGTCTGATGCAGGGGATGCGAGACGTGGTAGGTCAGGGTGCTCTCCTTGAGGACCCATTGATGGTCGGCAGCGAAAAGGTTGGAGAGAGCCAGCAGTAGAAATAGGGGTAGGATTTTTTTGTTCATAGATTCTCGCCGTGGAACTCGCGCAACGCACTTCGGGGCTAAAGAGACTGCGTGAGAACTGGTCTCGTCCCTTCGGAGTCTGTGTCGTAGCTCAGT
>PLBY01000134.1 GCA_003134655.1 Acidobacteriaceae bacterium | reverse complement strand
AACTGAGCTACGACACAGACTCCCAAGGGAGGCAGACGGTGAAGTCGAGGTGGGTGGCGCGGGCGAGGAAGGCGGCCTCGGCGGCTTCTCCGCGACGCTTACGGGTGGGGGTGGATGCGGCGTGGAGGGTGATAACTCCGGTGGGTTCTGGGAGGGAGAGGTCTTCCCTGCTGGGTTTGATCAGGATTATGGGTGCATTGAGGTTGAGGTTTCGCATAACAGAAAAGGCGCAGCTGATGGCTGCGCCTGGGTCTCCTTGTATGAAATATATGGCCTAAAACACGAAAAGCGCGGCCCGGAGGCTGCGCTTGCTTGAATTGACCCTTCTATATCTATTATCTCAAGTTGGAGGGGGTAAAGTGGCAAAAATATGGACTTTATTTCTGCTTACGAATGTGTGGTTTGCGGGGAATCGGGGCGTTTAGGGGGCTTGACAAGAATTTCCACAAAGACAGAAAAAATGAAGCATAGAGGGCACGGAGGACTCAGAGGGTTCACCGTGGACCTTTCGGAATTGGATCGCTCTCCTAGAGGCTATTGAGGTCATGGGTCAGAGTGCGCGGGCGGGGGCGCCCGCGCCACATAGGACGATACGCACGTTCTATTTAAGGCTGTCCGATTTCGTCGTGTTCCACGAATGCTTCGAGCCAGCCGAGGACTCGCTTCCAGCCTTCGCCGTGGCTGGTGGCGGATTCTGCGCTGACAAAACCCTCCTGGCGGACGCGGACCAGCGTGCCGGTGCCGGATTTGCGGGGACCGCTGGGCGCCAGTCCGTGCACGCTGTGGGGAGTGAGTTCCCAGCGGACGACGGTTTTCTCGGGGCCGCTGTAGCTCCCGATCCATGTATGCACGAGCAGGCGCGGGGGATCGACTTCGAGATACTCGCCTTCGACGTAGAAGGGCTTGCCGTCAGCGCCGATGCCGTCACTGCGCCACTTGCCGCCGGGGCGGACGTCCATGGTGGACTTGGTGACGTGGTAGAGGCCGGTTTGTCCCCACCACTTGGGGAGCTGGCCGGGATCGCTGATGGCCTGGAAGACGCGGGCCGGAGGAGCGGCGATGAAGATTTCTGCGATGACGGCGGTTTGGTCGGGGGTGATGGTGGCGGTGGCCATGGCGATCTCCTATGAAGTCTCGATTTCAATTGGTCAGAATTCAAAAGCAGAAAACAAAGTCAAAACCTGGACGGACAGGAGTGTCCGTCCCACACGGTCCTTCCCCCGCGCTCAGGTTTACACCTTGCGGTGGAGGTCGAAGAATTCTTTCATCTCTTTGCCATGGTCGACGAAGGTCCAGTCTTCGGTGTGGTGATTGTTATCGAGCATCGTGAGGACCACGCTCTGCATGTGGCCGGCGCCGGGGGCGATATTGGTGCCGTCGAAGAAGGTGAAGGTAATGGTCTTGCCGTCTGGGGAGACGCTGGCCTGCATGCGGGGTTGGTTCCCTGCTCCGCAGTAGTGCGTCATCAGAAGTTTATTGGGGCCATCCATGTGAATCACACTGACCATGTTCTCGGGGCCAGTGCCGAGGATTTCGCTCATGATGGCGGAGCCGCCGGCGGTTTCGCGGAAGGAGACGAGCAAGGGCTTGCCGTCGGGGGTCTTCCCTTCCCAGGAGCCGGTGAGCGATTTGAGTTGGGTGAAGGATTTCTGAGCGTCGGATTGAGCGAGAGCGGCGGTGGCGGCCAAGGCGATGGCGAGTACAGCAGCGATGCGAGTGGATTTGGTCATGGCGATTTCCTTTCAGTTCCTTTCTGTGGGTTTCATGGTTTGGGTTTGCGCGAGGCTACGGTCTCGCGCGCGTATTCGGTTTCGACGAACGATTTCAAGTTGTTGAGGCTGGCTTGCCAGAAGACGCGGTATTGCTCGATCCAGGAATCGACAGCACGGAGCGGCTCGGGGTTCAATTCGTAAACACGATTTCGGCCTTCGCGGTGTTCGCGGACCAGGTGGGCGCGGCGGAGGAGGCGCAGGTGCTTGGAGATGGCGGGACGGGATACGGGAAAAGCTTCGGCGATCTGTCCGGCGGGCTGGCTGCCGCGGCGGAGGAGATCGAGGACGGCGCGGCGGGTGGGATCGGAGAGGGCGTGGAAGGTGGCCTCGGTTCTTTGGCGGCCGGAATATGTAACCGAACGGTTCCGCATAATGCGTAACCTTACAGTTACGCGATTGCGGTGTCAAGAACTTTTTCTTACTGTCCGCTGTCTGTGCGTCGGTTGCGGATCAGCTCCCCGGAAAGAGAAGGCTTTCCAGAGAATAGCCCGCGCGTTTGTTCAACGAGCGCGTCCCCGACCAGTTCGAGAAAAGCCTTGTGGACCCGGGTATCTTCGGAGAGTTCGGGGTGGAAGGTGGCGGCCATGGTTTTTCCCTGGCGGACAGCGACGGGATCGTTCCCTTCTGTGGCGAGGATTTCGACGCCTTCGCCGACGTGCTCGATTTTGGGGGCACGGATGAAGACCATTTCGATGGGGGAGGAGCCGAGGAGGCCTTGGCGGATGGAGCTGTCGATCTGGCGTCCGTAGGCGTTGCGGCGGATGCGGATGTTGAGGGCGCCGAGGCCTTTCTGCTGGGGATTCTCGACCTCGGTGGCGAGGAGGATGGCGCCGGCGCAGGTGCCAAAGGTGGGCTTGGCGTGGACGAAATCTTTCAACTTGGCAAAGCCTTCTTCGCCGAGAAGTTTCAGGAACGTGCCGGATTCGCCGCCGGGGATGACGAGGCCGTCGATGGCATCGAGTTGCTCGGGTTTTTTGACGAGGACGACTTCGGCGCCGAGTTCTTCGAGGCGAAGGCGGTGGGCGTCGAAATCACCTTGCAGGGCCAGGACTCCGATTTTCATGGTGGTATCGATTTTAGCGGATGGGGTTTCGGGGGCCGACAAAGGCGGGGCCCTCAGGGGCCAGAGCCGGAGATTTTTGGAGCGATCAGCCTTACGCGGCCCTAAAGGACCGCTCTTCCACCGCAGTGCACGCATTTGTAATTTTTCCGCAACCTCTGAAGTCGTGCCCTTCCCGTGCCCTTTCCGACCGAGTGTCATCTTCTTGAGACGCAGTTCGTGACTTCCCGGGTCGGGGCGCCTGCAACTTTCGTGGTGATGACTAAACGCGGGCGGGGGTGCCCGCGCCACATAGGTCGAAGATCAAGAACAGAGTCAAAACCTGGACGGACAGGAGTGTCCGTCCCACACGGGCAGAATCCAACATCAGGATCGACACGCTTCCCGGATTCGTTTAGACGCCGTTGGGGCGTTGGCGGATCAGGGAGAGGAATTCGGAACGGGTTTCTTCTTCCTGGCGGAAGCAGCCTAGCATGGAGGAAGTCACGGCGGCGGAGTGTTGCTTTTCTACGCCGCGCATCATCATGCAGAGGTGGCGGGCTTCGATGACTACGCCGACGCCTTGGGGCTCGATTACTTTCTGGATCGTCTCGGCGATTTGGGTGGTGAGGCGCTCTTGAATTTGCAGGCGGCGCGAGAAAAGTTCGATGAGGCGCGGGATTTTGCTGAGGCCGATGACGCGTCCGTTGGGGATGTAGGCGACGTGGACTTTGCCGAAGAACGGGAGCAGGTGATGCTCGCAGAGGCTGAAGACTTCGATGTCTTTGACGATGACCATTTCGTCGTAATTCACGGTGAAGAGGGCGCCTTTGAGGAGAGCCTCGGGATCTTCCTGGTAGCCCTTGGTGAGGAACTTCATGGCTTTGTGGACGCGGTCGGGCGTCAAGGCGAGGCCTTCGCGGTTAGGATCTTCGCCGAGGCGGACCAGCATCTCGCGGACGAGATCTTCGTAGGTGGCGCTGGTTAGGGTGGCGGGTTCTTTTGTCTGTTCGGTTGGGGCTGGCTTCATGGGTCGACTGGATCTTCCTCTTCTATTACACATTCTCGTCGCGCTGTCGGCAAGTTGCATAGATCCTTCGGCGCAAAGAACGCGCCTCAGGATGACAGTGCTGAAAAGTTAACGTCGCAATTCGTTGGTGCCGGCGTACTCGAAGGAGTTCATCATGGTCTCTTCGAGTCTTACCCCTTCAAGATGCGCGTTTTGAAAGCCGCGCTGCAATATTTCGTAGATTTCGATTGAGAGATTTTCCGTGGTGGGCACTTCCTGGGCGAATTCTTGCAGGGTATTCAAATTCTGTACATCGTAGCGGGAGAGCACTTCCCTTTCGACGAAGCCGTCGAGATCGACGAGGTTGCAGACCATGCCGGTGGCGGGGTCGACGGGGCCGCTGACGGTGACTTCGAGGGTGTAGTTGTGACCGTGTCCGTGAGGGTTGTTGCATTTGCCGTAGGTGGCGACGTTTTCTTCGGCCGACAGGTCGGCGCTGTGGAGGCGGTGGGAGGACGAGAAGTGGTAGC
This sequence comes from Acidobacteriaceae bacterium, assembly GCA_003134655.1. GTDB lineage: Bacteria > Acidobacteriota > Terriglobia > Terriglobales > Acidobacteriaceae > Sulfotelmatobacter. Next base: position 6,425 of record PLBY01000134.1, on the reverse strand, counting down.
GGCGGGTGAGATGAGCTTTCATGCGGCCTCGGAGACGAGCACGGGGGCTAAAGCCCAATTCGATTGAGCGTGCTTAACGCGGCCCTGAAGGGCTGCTCTTCCAGGGTGGGGCGGCCGTTTGAGAGCGGGTACGGATTCGATGCGCGCGAGATCCTTCGCTTCGCCTGAAATGCGGCTCCGCTCAGGATGACGCCGAAATGTTGTGAGCAAGAATTTCATTGTTCTCCGTAGAAATCGACGAAGAGGTCGGGGGTTTCGTAGACGCGGACGCGGTGCAGTTTTGCTTTTTGGAGTTTGGATTCCAGGCGCTGCCAGCAGGCGATGGCCAGATTCTCTGTCGTTGGTATTTGGGTGAAGAATTCTGGGACTTCTTTGTTGAGGAAGCGGTGGTCCATGGCGTCGAGGACTTCGCGGTGCATGATTTCTTTGAGTTGCTTGAGGTCGACGACGAAGCCGGAGCGGGGATCGACTTCGCCTTTTACGGTGACTTCGAGGGTGTAATTGTGGCCGTGGCCGTTGGGGTTATTGCATTTGCCGAAGAGGCGGCGGTTCTCTTCCGGCGTGAAGTCGGGATTGTGGTAATAGTGCGAGGCGGAGAATTCGGCTTTGCGAGTTAGATAGACCATAAGAAACAGTTGCCAGTTGCCGGTTGTCAGTTGTCAGTAAACCAATTCGCGTTCACTCAGTAATTTGGAGCCAGTTCTGGTGGCGGTTCCAGTGCGTAGGATGGAATCGCCTGCCACTTCGGGGAGTTGACGGTTTCTTCCTCCGGACAGAAGGTTTTGTTGGGCTCAAACACGATGATCTTATAGACGTAGCGCTTGTGCTCCTTGGGATAGTAAGCGAAGACGAAGGCGATGCCGTTTTTCTTGTCGATCCAGTAGACGAGCGGGCGAGAGCCGAGGGCTGGGACCGGGGCGCTCAACAGAGTGTAGGCGCGGAGGTCTTTGTAGTTCTCGGCCACTTTGTCGGCGTGGTCGAAGGTGGTGATGCCTTCGGCGGTGCGAAAGCGGGTGGTGGCGGATTCGATCTGAACGATCTTTCCTTTCTTGTTGAGGCGAATGTAGAGGTCGCCGTGACCGGTGGGGTTTTGCGAGTCGACCCAGTCGAGGGTGGTGCCACCTGAACCGCCACATTTGTTGTCCCATTCCTGGTCTTCGGATTTCTTGGGAAACAGTTCGAGGGCGCGGTCGCGGGAGTCGCCGAGTTTGAGCGCGCCGACGCGGGCGCCGGGTTCGATCAGAGTTTGACTCGACAGCGCGGGTGCGTCTTCCTGCGAGGTGATGGCAGCGACGGGTTGCACTCCGCGAATGGCGGGCGGAGTGGCGGGGCTGGACAGCGCGAGCGAGAGGATCGTCGGGATGATTAGGGCGAGAGTCAGTTTCATGAGAGTCGTCCTGCAGAAGTGGGTGCGTGATGGGGGAGTTCGGTCATGGGTTCTGTCGGATCGTAGGTTCGGCCCTTCCAGGAGACGCTGCCGTTTGCGTGGGCTCGCTTTGAGCGTAGCAGCAAATAAGCGAACATGGGCATGCCGAAGAACGCTCCAAGAAACTCCATTGGCCCAATCGAAGTTGGCACGTCTGAGCCGCGCCATGGGCCAAACGAAAGCAAGGACCACAAGTGTGTTCCACCACGAGTGCTTCGCGACACCGAGAATGGTCAAGAGCAGCGCCGCCCAAGGGAAGGCCCACAAGAGCAGAGACTTCGCCGCGAGCCAGCCGGGGTTGGGAAACAGAAGCGCGAGGTTCTTGGTCCAACCGTCGCGGAGTTGGCGGTAATTGCGGTACATGCGGGTGCGAACTGCGTTGGCGCCATAGCGGAAGCGAATCTTTCTGCCTGAACTTTTCACAGCGCGGGCGAGGGCGACGTCTTCGAGGATGTTGGCGGCGATTGCAGCATGGCCACCGACGGCTTGGTAGGTGTCGCGGCGGATGAGGAGGTACTGGCCGTTGGCGGCGGCGATGGGAGAAGAGGGATCGCTGACTTTCGACGGTGAGTATTGCCGCGCCAGTTCGGCGAAGACGACGGGGAGGGTCGCCATTTCCCAGAAGGTGACGGCGATCTGCTCCGGAGAATAGGAAAGTAGTTCTGCGCCGAACTCCTGGGCTTCCTTTAAGGCGGCCGCCAAGGACCCGGGAAGGTGGACGGTGTCGGCGTCGGTGAACAGGAGCCAGGCGCCGCGGGCGGCTTGGGTTCCGGCGGTGACGGCGTTGTTTTTGCCGGTCCAACCTGCGGGGAGGGGGCCGGCTTCGATGACTCTTACTGCGGGAAATGATGCGGCGATTTCGCGGGTGCGGTCGGTGGAGTGGTCGTTGACTACGATGATTTCGAAGTTGATGCCGGTCTGGGTGGTGAGCGAGTGGAGACAGTCGGCGAGGGAGGCTTCCTCGTTGCGCGCGGGGACGATGACGGATATTTGGGGCGGCGCAGTGATTGTTTCCGTTGTGACCATAGAGTCCGAGCTAGCGCGTGAGCAAGAAGGTGTCGTCCCTCCTGGACTTGTTCCACCACCTACCAATCCACCCAGCGCTGAAGCGCTGGGCTAAGTTGTTTCGTCCCTTCGGGACTCGTCGCCTTTTGTGTTCCCGCCCCCGGCACCTGAGTGCCGGGCTTTCCCATGACGCTGCCCTTCGACTCGGTCAGGGCAGGGTTTCGCGGCTGGAGTTCAAGGTTCTTCCCCATCCCCTTCACACTAGCGAATCCATTATTATAGCTATGTGCGACGCGCGCTTCAGCTTCCTTGCCTTGTTCTCTGTGGCCTTCTGTTAGCCGGGCTTTCGGCTTGTTACAGCGGGACGCGGCCGCCGCGGATTGGGACGAACGCTCCGGATTTCACCGTGCAGGATGGGCAGAACAAGATCACGCTGAGCCAGTATCGCGGGCAAGTGGTGGTGCTGAATTTCTGGGCGACGTGGTGTCCGCCGTGTGTGGAGGAGATGCCTTCGCTAGTGGAGATGCAGCGGCGCATGAAGGCGAAGGGCGTGACCGTGTTGGCGGTGAGCGTGGACGTGGACGAAGGGGCGTACCGGCAGTTTGTGAAGGATCACAATGTGAATCTGCTGACGGTGCGGGATCCGGACCAGAAGAGCAATTCGCTGTATGGGACGGCGCGGTTTCCGGAGACGTACATCATTGACCGCAACGGGGTGATGCGGCGGAAGTTTATTGGCGCGGTGGATTGGACGGAGCCGGAGATTGCGGATTTTCTGGGGAAGCTGTAGGGAGGGCTTCCGGCTTCCGCGGTTCGGCTTCCGGAGTTTCGCGCAATTGCGATTTAAGGCGGCCCCCAGCGTCTGGAGCCGCGAGCCGGCGGTGCTTTACGGCCCGACTGAATTCGGGACCTTCCGTCTCAATCGTTTCCTTCCTTTTTCGTCAGATCATTCGCGGATTTGAGTTCCCTCGTCTTTTGCTCGTGTGGTCATGGCTAGACGCGGGCGGGGGCGCCCGCGCCACATAGATCTAGAAACCAAAGGCAAAGTCAAAACCTGGACGGACAGGAGTGTCCGTCCCACACGGGTTTGGTGGGGTAGGGATGCTTCGACTCCGATTGAGCTTCGAACCGCGAAGCTCAATCTCCGCTCAGCATGACAGAGCTAGGCATCGATTGGGGAGTTACAGTTTGGTGTGGCGGAGGCGGAGGGCGTTGGTGATGACTGACACCGAACTAAAGCTCATGGCGGCGGCGGCGAAGATGGGACTTAGCAAGAGGCCGAAAAACGGATACAGTACGCCGGCGGCGAGGGGGACTCCGACGGCGTTGTAGATGAAGGCGAAGAAAAGATTCTGGCGGATGTTGCGCATGGTGGCCTGACTGAGTTTGCGGGCGCGGAGGATTCCGGTGAGGTCTCCTTTGACCAGGGTGATGCCGCCGCTTTCCATGGCGACGTCGGTGCCGGTGCCCATGGCGATGCCGACGTCGGCTTGCGCGAGGGCGGGGGCGTCGTTGATGCCGTCGCCGGCCATGGCGACGACTCTTCCCTGCTGCTGCAGTTTGCGGATGATTTTGAGCTTGCGTTCGGGGAGGACTTCGGACTCGAATTCGGTGATGCCGAGTGTGCTGGCAATTCGGAGCGCTACGATCCGGTTGTCGCCGGTGAGCATTAGAATTCTGAGACCGCGCTTCTTGAGTTCGAGCACGGTATCGGCAGTGGCGGGCTTCAGTTGGTCTGCAACGGAGAACGCGCCTACATATTCCCCATCGACAGCGACGCAGAGAATTGTGCCGCCGGGATAGGGTCCGGAAATGACTTCGGGTTTTTGCAGGATGCCGAGTTCAACCATCATTCGGACGCTGCCGATTGCGACTTTGCGGCCCTGTACAACTCCGGTGATTCCCCTACCTGTGATGGATTGAAATTCTTGCGGGGGAGAAAGCTTGAGCTTCTTTTCGGCGGCGGCGGAGACGATTGCGTTTGCTAACGGATGCTCGCTGGCTGATTCGAGGCTGGCAGCGAGGCGCAGCAGTTCGGGATCGTTCGAAAGACGGCCAGACATACTGGTAACGCTAGGCTTGCCTTCGGTGAGCGTGCCGGTTTTGTCGACGACTAGGGTGTCGACCTTTTCCATGGTTTCGAGGGCTTCGGCGTTTTTGATGAGGACTCCGGCGTGGGCGCCACGGCCGGTGCCCACCATGATGGCCATGGGAGTGGCGAGTCCGAGGGCGCAGGGGCAGGCGATGATTAGGACTGCTACGGCGTTGACTATCGCGTGCGCGAGGCGCGGCTGCGGACCAAATGCGAACCATGCGACGAAGGTGATGGCGGCGACGGCTACAACCGCGGGGACGAACCAGGCGGCGACGCGATCGGCGAGACGTTGGATGGGAGCGCGGCTGCGCTGAGCTTGTCCGACTAGCTGAACAATTTGTGCCAGTAGAGTCTCGGAGCCGACCCGTTCGGCGCGCATGATGAAGGATCCGGTGGCGTTGATGGTGGCACCGATGACTTTACTGCTGGGTTCCTTTTCGACCGGGATGGATTCGCCCGTGATCATCGATTCGTCGATGGAGCTGTGGCCTTCGAGGACGATGCCGTCGACGGGAACTTTTTCTCCGGGACGGACGCGGAGTTTGTCTCCTGGCTTCACGTGTTCGAGGGGGATGTCTTTTTCGGTGCCGTCCGTGGCGAGGAGGCGTGCGGTCTTTGGGCTGAGATCTAACAGCGCGCGGATGGCGGCGCTGGTGCGGCTGCGGGCGCGGAGTTCCATCACCTGGCCGAGAAGGACGAGCGTGGTGATGGCGGCGGCGGCTTCGAAATAGACGTCGGGGTATCGGCCCATGGCGCGGAGAGAGGCGGGGAAGATTCCGGGCGCGACGGTTGCGACCACGCTGTAGATGTAGGCGACGCCGGTGCCGAGTCCGATCAGCGTGAACATGTTGGGGCTGCGGTTCACGAGGGACGTCCAGAACCGCTGGAAGAATGGGAGTCCGCACCAGAGGACGACGGGGGTGGCGAGGAGAAACTCGAGCCATGCGAGATTCGCGAACGCAGGCCAGGGGAGGTTCGAGAGCTTACTCTGCAGCGTGAGCAAGAACGCCACGTTCTGTGAGAAGCGCGGCCAGATCATGCTACCCATCGCGATCACGAGCAAAGGTGCGGTGAGCACGACGGCGACCCAGAAGCGCCGCGTCATATCGCGGAGTTCGGGATTCTCTTCTCGCACTGCGGTGACTGTGCGGGGCTCGAGGGCCATGCCGCAGATGGGGCACGATCCGGGCCCGGGGCGCACGATTTCGGGATGCATAGGGCAGGTGTATTCGGTGCGCGTGGACGCGAGGGGGAGATCGGGCTCGAGTGCCATACCGCAAGAGGGACAGGCTCCGGGCTTGGTCTCGCGGACTTCGGGGCACATGGGGCAGACGTAGGAGGGCGGGCTTCCGGCTGCCGGTCTTCGGATTGGGAGCGCGGGCTTCGGACCTTGGACATCAACCGCAGCCGGATGTTTTGTCGTTGGGTGCGACGACGGGGCCACCAGATATTTCCCTGGATTGGCTTTGAATTTTTCTACGCATCCGGCGGAGCAGAAATAGTACTGCTCCCCGTCATGCTCGTGGATGTGTTTTGCGGTGGCGGGATTTACGTTCATCCCGCAGACGGGGTCGCGTTTGGCGGCGGAGGTTGCGGGTTGAGGTTGCGCAGTCGATGGCATTCCCAGCATCACCAGGCCGGATGATGCGGGCTTGTTCAGATACGTTTGAGGATTCGTTTTGAATTTTTCGACGCAACCGGCGCAGCAGAAGTAGTAGTTCTTTCCGGCGTGTTCGTGGACGTGTTTTGTCGTCGCGGGATTCACGTTCATTCCGCAGACGGGGTCGCGCTCGGTCGGGAGTGGGGATGTCATTCGTTCGGTTGTTCAGGCGTCCCTACGGGGCGCGCTTCCCTCTAAGGTTCAGGTCCCCGCCAGTGAACTGGCGGGCTATTGTCAGC
>PLBY01000114.1 GCA_003134655.1 Acidobacteriaceae bacterium | reverse complement strand
ACTGAGCTACGACACAGACTCCTCCGGGACAAGCGCCGTTCTAGTACGTGAACGACTGGATCTCTGACACGCCTGCGTTGGGGCCGTCTACGAATCCGCTGCGCGTGCTGGGTTTCAGTGCGATGTGCAGGGCGATCACATTGGACGCGTTGGAAAAACTGAATCCATTCAGAGTCTCCTGTAGATTGCCGGCGGTGTCGTAGACATAGATCGTGCTGCCGGTGGACGTCGAACTGGAAACGGGCTGCGCCACGAAAAACAGTTTGTGGGTGGCGTCGAACTCGACATCGGCGCCGCTGAAGATTTGCTGCTGCCCGGAATTCGGCAGGACCACGGTGAATCCGGTCTGCCTGCTGAGGTCGTAGAACTCGACGCTGGCGTCGTCTTCGGTCGTCGCGCAGGCGATGTTGTCCGCTGAATCGACGGCGATGCCGTTCACGAAACCGAATCCGATGCCGGTGAATTCTGTGAACGTTCCCTTGCCGAGGTCGGCTACGCCAATCACGGGGAGGCAGCCGAAGCATCCATCGCCTCCTCCGAGAACCGCCTGGTTCGTCACGCTGTTGTAGGCCATGGGCGGAGGCACGCTGCCGAAGTTGAAGGAGTCTTGGATCTTGATGACCGGGCCGAAGGTGTTGGCGGCGACGTTGGAGCTGAAAACGTAAGGAATGAAATTGCCGCTGTTATCTTGGGCGAAGACCGCGGCGTTGGACGTTCCCTGCGTGCGGCTCACCTGGTTGATCAAGTGCTTGGTTCCGATGGGCGGCGTCCACTTACCCGTGATCTTGTTCCCGTTGAGGGGATTGATCACTTGAAAGGTCCGCTGGACGTTCAGGAAGCTGACGACGTGTTCGTGTTCGACGAGGCCGACTGAGTTGCCGACGACTCCCAGGGTAATGAAATCGTCCTGCGTTTGCGTCTTGGTGACGACGGTCAGGATCTTGCCGGTGGTTTGATCAAAGGTCTCGACGGCGGCCAGGACGTTGCCATTGGACAACGTTCTTGCTTCGCTGAGGACGCCTTCGGTGCCGCTCTGGTCGATATCGAATCCGAAGATCTGGCCGCCGAACTTGCTGTGCACGATGATGGTGCCGGCGCCGGCTGCGGGGTTCAGCTGAAATGCGTCGGATTGCCCGACGCTCAAGGTGGACACGGCGCAGAAGAGGCTCACTAGGACGGCGGTGATCACGCGTCGGAATGACTTATGATTTGCGGTTTGCATGCAGATTCTCCTCGTTCGGAAGCCTGGTAAGGCTACCCGTTTCGGGCCGGGTCGATGTCAGGAATTTGTCAAAAAATTGGCGCTTCGGCCGCGGTCAGATGCAGGATCACTGCTTGGAAGGAATGCTGTACTGGGACGCCACGACTTGCCATTTGCCGCCGACTTTCATCCAGATATCGGTCAGGCGGTCATGATACTCGTAGGGCTTGCCGTTGGATTCGCCTTTCTCGTGGTAGGCGCCCGTGACGACGGCGGTGTCGCCATGCATGCGTACTTTGAGGTCTGATAGTTCGGCTACCTGCACCTTGGTGGCGGGGTCGGCACTGTGGCTGATGTAACCCGCCTTGCTGTAGATGCTGCCGTCTTCGATAGTGATCACGAAATCCTCGGCCAGCAGGGAAGAGAGAATGTCGATGTTGTGCTGCTTGTAGGATTCGGTCCATTTCAGTTCCAGAGCGCGAATGGTAGCGGCGTCCGATTTCTCCTGGGCCGACAAGTTGATGGCCGCCGCCAGCAGACAGCACAGCAGGGCGCCGATTCGGTGGAAGTGCACCCCTCTATTTCGCACAATCGAATGGATAGGGCAAGTTCCTTGTGTAACCCATCCCCCCGTACGGCCGGGTGGGGCAGTTTGAAGACTGTACTATGTCCCGTTCTTCGCCTCGAACGGGTTCCTCTAGACTTGAGAGGGGAGAGAGTACAGACTCGAGCTTCACTCGTTTGCCAGCCATGGCTGAATCGATCGCAGAATTCTTCACGGAACATTTTCAGGCGCACCGGCATGAGATTGCCTACCGGCAGCGGCGCGGGTACCGGACGGAATCCTTTAGTTATGGTGAGGTTCTGGAGATGGCGTTCGGCTTTGCCTGCAAACTGGAGGCACGAGGGATTGCGAAGGGCGATCGGGTGATGGTCTGGGGCGAGAACTGCGCGGAGTGGGTTGCAGTGTTCTTTGGGTGTGCGCTGCGCGGAGTGATTGTGGTGCCGATGGACGACGGATCGGCGGCGGACTTTGCGCTGCGGGTCTTTCAGCGGGTCGAGGCGAAGCTGCTGGTGGGATCGCGACGGCATGTGCACGAGTGCGCGGCGGCGGGACATTCGATTGCGTCCCTGAATCTGGAAGATCTGGCGCAGGTGACGGGCCGCGAGAGCTCCAAGCAGCTTAACGTCGCTCTCGGGCGCGATGACACGCTGCAAATTGTCTTCACGTCGGGCACTACGGCGGAACCCAAGGGCGTTGTGATCACCCATGGGAATGTCCTCGCGAACATTGCGCCGCTGGAGCGCGAGATGCGGAGGTACATGAAGTATGAGCGGCTCGTGCATCCGCTGCGGTTTTTGAACCTGCTGCCGCTGAGCCATGTGTTTGGGCAGTTTCTGGGTATGTTCCTGCCTCCGCTGCTGGGGGCGACCGTAATTTTTCAGGAAGAGTTGAAGCCCTCAGAGGTGGTGAACACGATCCGTCGCGAGCGAGTGTCGGTGCTGGTGAGCGTGCCTCGAGTGCTGCAGTCGTTGAAGCAGAAGATTGAGAGGGATCTGGAAGACCGCGGAGAGGGGGAGGCGTTCCGACGGCGGTTTCGGTTGTCGGAGAAGCAACACTACCTGCGGCGTTGGTGGACGTTTCGCAAAGTTCGCCGGCAGTTCGGCTGGAAGTTCTGGGCATTTATTTCCGGCGGCGCCGCGCTCGACAGCGAGACTGAGGAGTTCTGGGGACGGCTCGGCTATGCGGCGATCCAGGGGTATGGGCTGACCGAGACGACTTCGCTGATCAGCGTGAACCATCCGTTTCGGCTGGGCAAGGGATCGATTGGCAAAGTGCTGCCGGGGCGCGAGGTGAAGCTGGCGGAAGACGGGGAGATTTTGGTGCGGGGCGGAGGCGTGTCTTCTGGATATTGGGGCGCGAGTGGCGCGCAGACAACCGCGGATGAACGTATTTCGGATGCACGTATCTCCGACGACCAAGGTTGGTATCGCACGGGCGACATTGGCGCGCTCGATGAGGCGGGCAATCTTTATTTCAAGGGGCGCAAGAAGGAAGTGATCGTTACGCCGGGCGGGACGAACGTGTATCCCGACGACCTGGAGGCGGCGCTGCGCAGGCAGCCGGAGGTGAAAGATTGCGTGGTCGTCGGGATGGAGCGCGGCGGGAACGCAGAGCCGTGCGCAGTGGTGATTCTGCGTGGCGAGGCCAAGCTGGAGGAGGTGGTGCAGAGTGCCAATCAATCGTTGGCGGAGTACCAGCGAATGCGCATGTGGGTCGAGTGGCCGGAGGAAGATTTTCCCCGTACGAATACGCAGAAGCCGCGGCGAAACGTGATCCGCGAGGTGGCGCAGGCGCAGTTGTTCGAGAAGCAGGTGAGTGGTGGCGCGAGCAGTCCGCTGGCGGAAATGATTGCGCGAGTGACGGGAGGCGCTCGGGTAGCGTTGCGCGAGGACGCGAATCTGGATTCTGATCTGGGGCTGAGTTCACTGGACCGAGTGGAATTGTTGAGCACGCTGGAGGACCGCTACCAGGTGGACCTCAGCGAGACCCGATTCAGCGCGGTGCGCACCGTAGGGGATCTGGAGCGCATGCTGCGCGGAGATGCGGCGCCGGGCGCGGCGTATCACTATCCGAGTTGGACGCTGACCTGGCCGATCAACTGGCTGCGGATTGCGGTGCAGTATTTGTTGATGCGTCCGGCCATTGTGTTGTTGGGCTGGCCGCGAATCGTTGGACGCGAACATCTGCGCGGTATGAAGGGTCCACTGCTGGTGGTTTCGAATCACGTCGGAGATGTGGATGGCGGATTCATTTTGACAGCATTGCCCGCGCGGTTTCGGCACCGGCTGGCAACAGCTACTGGTGGGGAGGCTTTGGAAGCGCTGCGAACGCCTGCGATGGATCGCGGATTCTTCGGGCGGATGTACGATCGCCTGCAGTGGATGTTGGGAGTCTCGCTGCTGAATCTGTTTCCGCTGCCGCGCGAGGCTGGCTTCCGCCGGAGCTTCGCTTACGCGGGCGAGGCCGTGGATCGGGGCTACAGCGTGCTGGTTTTTCCCGAGGGGCGGCACACGACGGATGGGAAGCTGTGTGCATTTCGCGCGGGCGTCGGGCTGCTGGCGGGGAATCTCGGGATCCCAGTTTTGCCGATGCGGATTGATGGACTGTTTGAAGTGAAGAATGCGGGCAGGAGATTCGCGGCTCCGTGGAAAATCAGCGTGCGGATTGGGGAGCCGATGAAGTTTATGACAGGAACTGATCCACAGGAGATCGCGGCGGAGCTGCAGAGAGCGGTGGAGCGACTGTAATGACCTCCGCGCTCAGCACTCATCGGCGCGCGGGCGGGGGCGCCGACGGCGGCCTTCTTAAAACGCCCCAGGCGCTGGGTTCGTCCTTAGGGGAACGAACCCAGCGCTTGGGGGAAAACGACTGCTCGGTCGTCGAAGCCACTGCGAGGTGGCGTTAGTTAATGGTGACGGAAACGGCCTTGGACGGGATGCCGTTCGTGACCACGACCAGACTCGCCGCTCCGAGGTTGATGGTGGTCGGAATGTCGAACTGCGCGGACACAAGCTTCGTGCCTGTGGCTACGCCGCCCAGCCAGTTGTGAGTCTTGCAATAAACCACGGAGCCCTTCGAATCGACGATGCGCACGATGGGGAAGTTCGTAGACGCTTGGTTGTCATCGCCGTAGTAAGAGCCTTGCGTCAGGCCGTTGAACTGGGTGCCGGTGATCTTGTTGTTCTTAGTGGCGTGAGTCAGAGTTGTGGCCACCGTCTTGATGGTGGGAGCGCAACCGGCGCACGGGGTGATCGACGCGGGCGTGTAGATCTCGACATCGGACGAGAAGTCCGTGAAGAGGATCTGGCCCGAGGGAAGAACTACCATGCCGCCGACATAGGAGGAATCGACTCCGGCATTCGGCGGAGCGCTGGTTGCGTTCATGGTGGTGCCATCCCATTCGAAGAACTTGCTGCCGTTGTTAAAGACGCCGGGGCTGGCATCGAACAGGGCATTGCCATTGGGCAGCACGGCGGCTGGTCCGTCGGCGATGTCCAGCGTGCCTCCGAATTTTGCAGCGGAAGCCCAGGTGCCGGTCGACGGGGTGTAGATAGCGTTGTTGGTGGTGGCGCCTGCGGCAAACACGGTGCCGTTGGGGAGCAGAGGCATCGGTCCGAGTTCGAGAGAGCCCGGATCGACCAGGTTCACGACGGTGTTGTTGGTGGGAGTGGTCCATGCGCCCGTGGTGGGGTCATAGATCTGATAGCCCATCTTGCAGCAGCCGCTGGGCACGTAGGCATCGACGGTAAGAATTTTTCCGCCGGGCAACATGGTCCAGCCTTCTTCGTCGTTGTCATCAAACTTGCCCGTGCCGGTGGTTGCCCACGTCGCGGTGAGTCCGGTCATCGTCAGAATGGCTTCCTGCGTGGTGCAGCAGTTGGCCATCATCATGTGTCCGTTCGGAAGAATGATGCTCTGGGCGTCGCCCACTGTGGTCCAGCCGCTGGGGGACGTTATGCTCGTCCAGGTCTTGGTGGCTGGGGCATAGACAGCGCCTTTCGTGGTCCACACCGCGCCGCCGTTGTTGTACTCGCCACCCATGACCACGACTTGGCCGCTGGGAAGCAGAGACGAGGCGAAGTACAGAGGGTTATACCCGGAAGGTAGAGTTCCTGCGTTCGACCAGGTTCCATTGATGTAGCTGCCGGTCTTGTCCGGTACCAGGCGGTACCAAGGGTCAGAGTGGGTGGAAAAAAACATGCTGTTGACCAGCACCGAGCCGTCGTTGAGGAGTAAAGCGTGCGCAACTGCCGATGAGGGAGCTTTCGTTGTCTTCGTCCATGTTCCTGCGGTAAATGGTTCCTGGGCGCTCGCGATACTGGACCAGGCCAGCAGAGCAAGCAGAGCAATTCCGAATGTTCGGAAGACCTTCATAGAATAGTGACCTCGCATTTTTTGGGTTAATCGAAACGTGGCTTCGGCCGCGGGATTCCGTTGATCTGCCACCACAGAAAAGAGTCCCCAAGGCAGTCCAACTCGAAGTCCCAAAGTCGGTGGATTATACCCTGCTCTGCGGCGGTTCTAAAGAGTTGTCACGAGAAAATTACAAAGATTTTTTGCACTAGAGGCAACTGCGCAAGAAGTTGCAAACTTCGACGCCAAGAGTCTGCAAGATCTTGCAGACTCTTGCTCTGGTCCCCGTCATCGGATCGACGGAATGCTCAGGGTCGAAAGACTCACGCTTGAAATGGAGCGTGCAGGACTACTCCTCGTCCACCTGCGGCTCTTCCTGATGAAGGTTCGCATCTAACTGGACTTCGGGGACTTTGGATTCGCGCAACAGGCGATTGAGCGCGGGCAAGTCCGTGGTCTTGAATTCGCTCCAGCGTTTCAAGACGTCGGCGCTGTCATGTTCCGTCGCCGACAAAGCTGCCAGTTGAGGAGAAGTTGGTTCGGCATCGGCCTGCCATATTTGCTGGTAGAGAGTGCTGGCTTGTCCGTTGACGCGGCCGAGGGTAACTTCCGCGGAAGGAGGAGCGAAGAATCCGCCGGGAGCGCCGAGGAGTCCGGTGAGTTTCTTGTCGATTCCTGCAATCGCGTCTTTCGCCGGGTTGTCGGCTTGTGCGTTGAGCTTTTCGAGTTGGACGCGAATCGAACCGCCCTGCAGAAGAGCTTCCGCCGATTCGGTCATGATGGACGCGGCGCGCATCTCCACCTGGAATTTTTTCTCGAGTCCCGCCAGGGAAGTCTTGACGCGCGGGTCCATCTTGATGGTCAACGGTGCGCTGGAAGATTTTCCGTCGACCGTGAGTCGGGCGGTGTAGGCTCCGGGCAGAACTGTTGGTCCCAACGGGAGACGAGGTGTGTCGTGCGGAATCGCAGCGATGGGATATTCATGGCGTGTCGAAACCGGGGCAGGATAGTGCAGATCCCATACCCAGCGGTGCATGCCGGCGGCAGTCGAGAGTTGCCGGGGCTTGCGGACCCAGTACAGCGGGATCAACTGCTTTTGTAATTCCTCCTCGGTAATGTCGGGCTTATCGGTGTTGGAGAAACGGCGGACGAGGTGGCCCTGCGTATCGAGAATTTCGAGCGTGACCGCGGATGCTGCAGCGGGCAGGTCGTAATCAAGAATGGCTCCGTCGGGCGGATTAGCCCCGACAGGCTCGTCAGGCGGAAGCGGCGTATCGGTATAGGTATCGCGCTGCACGCGGTAGGCGGGCGCTGGAGCAAACAGATGCACCGTGTTTGCAATCGCGGCCGAGGCCTCGCGCAGCGGCGCGATGTCGTCGAGAATCCAGAACGAACGGCCGTGCGTCGCCACGATCAGATCGTCTTCATGAATCCACAGATCACGCATCGAGGTGTGGGGCAGGTTCAGTTGCAGCGACTGCCAGTGGTCACCGTCATCAAACGAAACCCATACGGAGTTCTCCGTGCCCGCGAACAGCAGGCCTTTGCGGACGGGATCCTCACGGACCGTGTCGACGGGGCCGAAGTCGGGGAGGCCCGCGGTGATCAGCTTCCAGCTCTTGCCGCTATCGTGCGTGCGATAGATGTAAGGATGAACGTCGTTGATGCGGAAGCGGCTCACGGACGCGTAGGCAGTGTTTTCGTCGAAGTGTGACGCTGAGATCTGAGTGACCTTGCTCCATGCGGTCAGCTCTGGAGGCGTGATGTTGGCCCAGTTCTTTCCGCCGTCGTGAGTAATCCAAAGCTGGCCGTCGTCGGTGCCGGCCCACAGAGTGTTTACCGTTTTGAATGATGGCGCGAGAGCATAGATCACTCCACGTTGTTTTTCGGCGCCCTTGGGGACGAGCGTGCCCACACTGGCCGGTACGCCCGGGTTCTCGCGCGTCAAGTCAGGGCTGATGGTCTGCCAGGTGTTGCCGCCGTCGGTCGTCTTGAACAGAACATTGGCGGCGAAATAGAGGATGTGAGGGTCGACCGGAGAGAACATCAGCGGTTCGGTGCGGTTCGTGCGGTACTTCGGGTCACGCAGCGGAATCGGCGTGACATTTTGCACCTGGCCAGTCGACCAGTGGAATTTCGAGACCTCGGTTCTGCCGCCGCCGTACACCACATCGGGATCAAGAGGATCCGGCGCGGCGTATCCGTACTCGATCACGCCGACGGGATGCCAGTCGCGGAACGTGATGGCGCCGTCGTTGCCGCGGCTGGAAATGCAGACCGAGCCGCTCTCTTGTTGTCCGGCGCAGACGTGGTAGGGGAACGCATTGTCGGCGATGGCGTGGTAGAGCTGCGCGGTCGGCTGGTTGTACCAGGAACTCCAGCTGGCGCCGCCGTTCACTGTGATGATCGCGCCCTGGTCGCTGACGATGAGAATGATGTTGCCGTTTGTGGGATTGATCCAGAGATTCTGGTAGTCGTCGCCGCCGGGAGCGCCGCGGAATCCTGACCAGGTCTTGCCGCCATCGCTCGACTTCATGGTCACGGTGCTGACCACGTAGAGCAGGTCGGGATTCTTCGGGTCTACCTTCGGGATGGAGAGATCGCCGCCGCCGATGCGTCCGGCAGGACGTGGATCGTCGGTGATCTTTGCCCAAGTGTCCCCGGCGTCATCGGAGCGGTAGACACCCAGCTTTCCCGAGGCTGCGGCAAGAGTGGCGTACAGACGGCGCGGATCGCTGGGCGCGATGGCCACGTAGATTTGGGAGAGATCTTTCGGCAAGCCGTTGGTCAGCGGATGCCACGTGTTTCCGCCGTCCGTGGACTTGAAGAGTCCCCCGCCCGGGCCGTTGAATTCGTTGTTGTCTTCCCACGGGCCTTCGCGGGCTTCCCACATGGACGCGTAAACTACGTCAGGGTTTGAGGGATCGATCACCACGTCAGAGGCGCCGGTGTTTTCGTCTTTGGCGATGACTCTCTGCCAGTTCTGACCACCGTCTGTCGAGCGATAGAGTCCGCGCTCTTCACTAGGCCCGTAAGGATGGCCGAGCACGGCTGCGAACACTTTGTTGGGATCGCGCGGGTCGACAGCGAGCGCGGGGATTTGTTGTCCATCGACGAGGCCGAGATGAGTCCAGGTCTTGCCGGCGTCGGTGGATTTGTAGATGCCATTGCCGACGGACAGGTCGGGACGATGCAGTCCCTCACCGCTGCTCACATAAACGGTGTTGGGATCGGAGGGTGCCACCGCGATGGCGCCGATCGATTGCGTCGATTCGTGATCGAAGATGGGGTTCCATGTGCGGCCGTAGTCGTCCGATTTCCAAACGCCTCCGTTTACCTGTCCGATGTAGAACACGTTTGGCTGGCTGGGCACGCCGGCGGCGGCGCGGGTGCGCCCGCCACGGAAGGGACCGATCATCCGCCAGTGCAAGTCCTGGTAGGTGTTTTCGGGAACCTGCGCCCAGCCCGGAATTGCGGACAGAAACGCGGCGAGAAGTACGCAGAGACGAACGACGAAGTGCGATCGGTTCACTTGAGCCCCCTCAATGACCAGACGGCAAGCTACCTAGAATAAACCAAAAATGCAGTGATCGTGGCTTTGCGGGTTGAGTTTGGGCCAAATAAGTTTGGTGGCACTCTCACGGCACGTTTATGATGGCGGAGCTTTCAATCATCATGCGCATTCAGGGTTGGAAAGATTCTCTCACCGACGCTCTTCGCCGTTTCCTTGTAGTCACTGTAATCTCTACCGCCGCAGTGGCCCAGACGACGGCAACGCCTGCGGCCGCTCGCGCTCCAGCAGACCAGGGACTCAAGCCGGTTCTGAACTACGTCTCTTCGGCGTGGGACACGCTGACCCGCTCCATGACGGATTGCGCAAGCGTCGTCGATCCTAAGATCAAGGTGGCGCCGGTATTGTATTTGCCCAAGGACTTCGCCGAGCCGGCGGCGGTGCAGAAGCTGGCGGCGGACTGCAACGTTCGCGTCGAACATCTTCCGATCGAGATCCATCGCCTGGGCGAGATCGACACGGCCAAGATACAACCGCACGGACTGCTCTATCTCCCGGACAAATACGTTGTGCCGGGCGGGCGCTTCAACGAAATGTACGGCTGGGACAGCTACTTCATCATTCGTGGCCTGCTGCGCGCAGGGCGAGTCGACCTGGCACACGGGATGGTCGACAACTTCTTTTTTGAGATTGAGCACTATGGCGCGATGCTCAACGCCAATCGCACTTACTACCTGACTCGGTCGCAGCCTCCGTTTTTGAGTTCCATGTTCGTCGATGTCTACCGCGCTACAGAGAAGGAAGGACATCCCGACAAAGCCTGGCTGGAGCGGGCGTACGCCGACCTCAATAAAGACTACGAGATGTGGACACGCGATCCACATTTAGCAGGGCAGACCGGATTGTCGCGTTATTACGATTTTGGCGAAGGCCCACCCGCCGAGGCTGTGCAGGACGAGAGCGGCTTCTACCGCAAGGTGGCGCAGTATTTCTTCCTGCATCCCGCCGAGGCCGACGACTACGTGGTCGAGACCAAGGACGGTTCAACCCAAGGCGCCTCGCCGCAACCCATCGCGGGCTCACCATATTCTCTGCAAGTGTGCGACCTGCCGCTGACCATGACGCGGGCGGAGTGCGAGAAGGCGAAGCAGTTCAAGCTGAGCGCCGACTACTACAAAGGCGACCGGTCGATGCGGGAGTCCGGCTTCGACGTCAGTTTTCGTTTCGGTCCCTTCGGTGCGGCCACGCATCACTATGCGCCCGTGTGCCTGAACAGCCTGCTCTACAAAACAGAAAAAGATCTGGAGCAGATCAGCCTCTGGCTCGGCCACGCGGACGATGCGAAGAAGTGGAACCAGCGGGCGGAAGAGCGGAAGAAACTGATCACGCAGTATCTATGGAACGGCGAGCAAGGCCTGTTTTTCGATTTCAACTTTGAGACGAAGCGTATGTCGAAGTATCGATACGCCTCCACGTTCTATCCGCTGTGGGCGGGCCTGGCGACGCCGGAGCAGGCGAAGGCCGTGGTCGGCAATCTGAAAGCATTTGAGCGCCCCGGCGGACTTCCTATGAGCACGCAGGACACGGGCACGCAATGGGACTTGCCCTACGGGTGGGGAAACATTGAGATGGTGGCGATCGACGGTCTACGGCGCTATGGATATAACGCCGACGCGGATCGCGTTTCGTACGAATTCCTGTCGACGGTGGCGGAGAATTTCCGGCGTGACGGCACGATCAAGGAAAAATACAACGTGGTGACCCGGTCCTCAGAAGCGCACGTGGAACTCGGCTATGAAATGAATGTGGTCGGCTTTGGCTGGACCAATGCCGCGTTTCTGGAGTTGTTGCACGGACTCCCGAAGGACATGGTGGAGCGCCTGGAGAAGGAGCAGAACCAGCCGCTGCCGCGTTGACGGGCCCGTGCGTCCACCCTAAGATGGAACTCCGCTTTTCGTTCATGAGTAATCGCACATGATCAACCAGACCATCTCGCACTACCGCATCACCGGCCAACTGGGCAGCGGCGGGATGGGCGTGGTCTATGAAGCGGAAGATCTCAACCTGGGGCGCAAAGTTGCTCTGAAGTTTCTGCCGCCGCAACTGTCGCGCGACCAGAATGCGCTCGACCGCTTTCTGCTGGAGGCACGCGCCGCCTCGGCGCTGAATCATCCCAACATTTGCACGATCTATGCGGTCGAAAAGGCCGGCGAGGGCGCGGACGCGCAGTCATTTATTGCGATGGAACTACTGGAGGGGCAGAACCTCGATTACAAAGTGATGTCTGGCCCGATGGCGATCGGTCCTTTGCTCGAGATTGCGATCCAGTTGGCCGACGCGCTCGACGCCGCGCATGCCAAGGGCATCATCCATCGCGACATTAAGCCGGCCAATATTTTTCTGACGCCGCGCGGTCAGGTGAAGGTGCTGGATTTCGGCCTGGCAAAACTCACTCGGCCAGACCTCGAGATGACCACGATCGGCGCCACGCAAGATTCACCCAGCCCGCATCTGACGAGCCCGGGTGCGACCGTGGGCACGATCTCGTATATGTCGCCGGAGCAGGCGCGCGGCGAAGGACTCGACACACGCACCGACCTGTTCTCGCTGGGCACGGTGATCTACCAGATGGCGACGGGAAAGCTGCCCTTCGCCGGAGCGACGTCGGCGGTGGTGTTTCACGCGATTCTCGAGTTGGATCCGGTTTCTCCGCTGCAGTTGAATGCGACGCTGCCATCGAAGCTGCAAGAGATCATTGAGAAGCTGTTAGAGAAGGAGCGCGAACTGCGCTACCAGTCGGCCGCGGACCTGCGCGGCGATCTGAAGCGGTTGAAGCGCGATGTCGAATCTGGTCGAAAGACTACTGCGGCGTCTGGCTCGGCGTCGGTTCCGGTAGCAGCCAGCCCTTTGGCGCCACGCACGAACGACTCGTCGACAAGCGAAGCCACGCGGCCTGCCTCAAGTTCTGCGGTGGTTGCGGCGGCGGGCCGGCACAAACTGGGGACTGGATTCACCGTTCTGCTTGGGCTCATGGTTCTGCTCGCCGCAGGGTACGGAATCTATTCGCTCGTTACTCGGCACCCCATGCGGCCATTCCGCAATTTCTCGGTGACCAAATTGACCGAGGAAGGCAAGGCGGCATTGGTGGCGATGTCGCCCGACGGGAAATACATTCTCAGCCTCATGGGTGAGAACAATGGGCAAGTCAGTTTATGGCTGCGCAACGTTCCCACCAACAGCAACACGCAGGTGCAGCCCCCGGCCGACGTCTACTACAACGGACTGCGGTTTTCACCCGACGGAAACTATCTTTACTTCGTGCGCAGCGATCCGGGAAACTCGGACCTGAGGTTCTTGTACCGTGCTCCGCTGCTGGGTGGTACTCCCGAGCGTCTGGCCGAAGACGTGGATTCCAACATTACGTTCTCCCCTGACGGGAAGCGAATCGCGTTTATGCGCTACGACAATCCCGATCCGGGGAAGTATCGGCTCATGGTGAAATCGCTCGGCAGCGGCGAAGAAACGGCGCTTACCAGCGGCGCGAATAGTCAGGGACTCTACAATCCGGCGTGGTCGCCGGATGGGAAGACGATTCTGTGTGTGGTGAATCAGCCCGGTGATGCGCTGAGCGGCCTGATGGCCGTGGACGCACGCAGCGGTCAGCAGCGTCTGGTTCTCAGTTCGGATTCCGGCCTTGCCTCGCCGACGTGGCTTCCCGACGGCAGCGGTCTGCTGGTGTTGGAGCGTACCCGGTCTTCGAATTTCACCCTGCAGCAGATCGTATTTGTTGTCTACCCGGAAGGCAGGACCGACCCAGTCACGCGGGACACAAACAACTATTCTGATCTGAGCGTGGCCGCGAACGGTCAAGTGCTGGCGACCGTGCTCAGTGAAGGAAGGTACAACCTTTACGTAATGTCGGCGGCATCGGGCGGCGCAGACGCGCGGCAGGTCGCTCCCGCGGCTGCCTTTACCAACCTTTACTGGACCCACGACGGACGGCTGATCGACGACAAGGACAACAGCCTGAACTGGGTGAATCCGGATTCGGGTGCGAAGGGGTCTTTCGCAACGGAGGAGGGTTCGGCAGCGGGCGATCCCTGGGAATGCCCGGATGGCCGCTATGTTGTCTTTCTGCTCGGTCTGCGTGGGGGCAAGGGCAGCGAGAACGTCTGGCGCGCGGACGCTTCGGGCGGGAATCTGAAGCAACTCACGCAGGGGAAGTTGGAGAATTTTCCAGTTTGCGCTCCAGACTCGCGCTCGGTGTATTACATGGATGGAAACGGGATCGTGATGCAAGTGCCGATTGACGGAGGCGCGTCACGAAAAGTGTCGGATCTTGCCATCAACGCAGGATTCTTTGATATTTCCCCTGACGGCCGCACGCTGGCTTTCGCCACCATCGATCATGCGGCGGGACACGAAGAAAAGCTGGCGCTGATTTCCACGGATACGGGCCAGGTGCAGAAGAAGATTGAATTTCAACGACCAAGAAGAGGGATGGTTCGTTTTGCCCGCGACGGCAAGTCGGTGGTGTATCCCACTCGCGAGAACAATGTCGACAACTTGTGGCAGCAGCCGCTCGACGGTTCTGCGGGTAAACAACTGACGTCATTCAAGGCGGAGCACCTCTGGGACTATCACTGGTCTCCGGATGGCAGCAAACTCGCGATTGTCCGCGGGCACACCGACTCCGACGTGGTGCTGATGCGCGACATGCAGCAGTAAGAAGAGGAATCCCACCGCGCGGAATTCCTCTCTAGTTTTCTTCCCTTCGTTACGCGGCGTGCTGCAGAACTTGCGTCGGAGCCAGCTTGGGTTGTCCCCAGAGCCAGCCCACGATCGCACCAAACACAAAGTTCGAGCTGGTTACCTCGCAGAAGTGTGCCCAGCGAACCGCATCTGGGAAAACGACACTCGGCGTCAACAATGGCGCCACGCCGCTGATGATCGTGAATACCAGTCCCACAGCAAGGGCTCCGGCGAAGCGCGGCAGGCCCAGCATACGCACCAGGGCGAGACACAGCAGGACGAAGATCGGCCCGCGCACCAGGAATTGCATCGCGAGGATCGCCGTCATCGGAGGAATGTGCTGGGTGGCGTAGAAATCCCTCACGTAAGGGAAGACGATGAAGCCCGCCGTCAGGTAGAGGAAAGAGTATGCCAGGTCAGACACCGCAAACTTCCAAATCTTCTCGCCCAGCTTTTTGGACGAGATAGGAGGGTAGTGGGCAATCGGAGTGTCCGTCCGCCTGCCAAACAGCAACGCCCACACTGGGAGAATGAGAGCCGCGGAGAGGATCAGGAAGGCGAAGAGTCGGGACCACGGTACCGGAGAATTCGTCAGGAAGAAAACGCCTTCAATCGCGTTCACGCAGCCGATGGCCAGGGGAATGCCGGCCATCGCGGCTCCGAGTTGCCAGCCGCGCAAATCGGCGCGGAAAGCTACGAAGGCGAGCGACGCTACTACCAGCGAATTGGACAAAAGCATCCACTCCATAGCATGCGGAGACGCGGGGGACTTAATTTGGGACAGCAGCAACATGCCCGCCACGGCCTGTATGAAGCAGAAAGCGAAGAAAACCACGAGGGCGCGCCAAATTGCATTGGTTAATTTCATGATGTGCCTCCTTTTCTTTTTCCTTCTTTTTCGTAAGTTGCAAGAGCGTACCGAGTCCACTCGAGAAGACATACCGTTCCACGGATACCGCACTCGAAGGCCAATCTTCCCGAGACCGGTACCACGAGCTTGATGATTTCGAATTCCTCGCGCAACGCGTCGATGTAGGTCGTGAGCGCAGTCTCCAGCGATTCAAGCAAATTGATGGAGGCCGCCGGGCCGAGAACCGTTTCACTGAAAGCGAAGCGCAGCATGATTTCCTGCTGGCCCCGGACAAGGTCCTCGCGAGCGACCGGGCGCGTGATCCATTGCTTGAGTTCCGAAAGACCTTTCGGAGTCAGGCGGAAGACCTGCCGGCGGCGCAGGCCGGAGCCCTCTTCGATCGCCCCGCGTATCAGGCCGGCCTTCTCCAAGCGCCCTAACGCGGGATAGATCGCGCCCGGACTGTCGCTGTAGGTCTTCATCGATGTCGATGAGAAGACTTTGCGCAAGTCGTATCCCGAGGACGGCTTCTGCAGCAGTCCGAGGAGGGCGTAACCGAGCGATGGAATCTTCGGCGGGTTCATTTAAGGCACCAAGTGCAGCTCGATCTGTCGATGAATCTGGTGGTCGACGGGCTGGCCGCAGTCGAGCAGAGCGGCGTCGGAGCATTCGCGTTGACGCGTTTGAACCAGATTATTCATGGTGGCAGACAGGATCTTCCCGTCCTTCAAGCTGATTTTGAGTTCAACGTCGAAGATTTCCTTGCCCACCCCGACGTCATATTTGCCAGACTGATCCTTGGCGACCTGGACCCAGTTGTTCGGGGCGTCCGCGACGGGCGTGCGCATCCACTCGGCCGGCAACTTCACTTTCGGCTGCAGTGGAGGAACGTGCTTCACCAAGAGCGTGGCAACTTGGTTCGAGGAGTCGAACTCCTTGAGCGTGAGATCAAAGTCGATCGAGCTTTCCGCGAGGATCACGTGGTTTCCGTCGGCCCAGGAGGCCGGGATGCCGACCTTGACGTAGGCATGGTCCCCCGGCCGCTTCAGGTCACTCTGCTGGATCGCCAGCCACAAATCGCTGTAGAAGGTCAGCGTGTCAGTGATCGGTCCAATCAAAAACGGCTGGACCAGGCTGAGGTTGGGGATCGACGGTTGAATCGCGGGATCAAGAGAGAGGCTCTGGCGAAAGCTCAGGCTCGACGCGGACAGCGTCATGCCGGCGTTCGATTTGAAATCGGACCAGCCATACTCTTCCACGAAGTGTCCGCTCGCGTCTTTCTTTACGATGCCGTTGCCCTGGACTTCATAGGTCCAGCCTTCATTGTCGCCCTTCATGTGGTAGGTCAGCTTCTCGCCCTCGGTGTAATGCCGGGCCAGGGGGCTCTGGCTTGTCGTGACCGGAGTCGAGGTTGCAGTAAGTGATGATTGAGCGGATAAGAACGCCGGAGCCAAAAATGCGCACAGGATGCTAACTGACAGGCCCTGCAAGACTCGTGCGGAACGATTCATTTCGTGCCTCCAATATGATACGTAACGTACTATAACGCTGCGTACTATGAGAAGTCAACCCCAAAAGGCCTCCCCCTAAAAAACTAAGGGCGGCCATTGCTGGCCGCCCTTATTGTCGAATTGTGGCTCGCAAAGCGGTGTTAGACGCCCTTGACGTTCTCAGCTTGCCAGCCCTTAGGGCCTTTGACCACGTCAAATTGCACTTGCTGACCTTCCTGCAGGCTGCGGAAGCCGCTGGCCTGAATGGCGGAGAAATGCACGAAGACATCCTCGCCGTTCTGGCGGCTGATGAAACCGTAGCCCTTGGCGTCGTTAAACCACTTCACTGTTCCTGTTTCCATGATGTTGCTTGTTCCTTTTTTTGTTGATGTAGCGCTGAAACTTTCAGGATCTTCTGCAGGCAGGTCACGCGCTGGGTTAAGCGGAGATGCTTGTACTGCGAAGAAACTCTTAAGTCAAACGCAATTAAATTGTAAAGAAAGTGCCCCATAAAAGCTACATAATTTGCTGTAGGCTATGGCTAAACAGTTGATGTGAAAGATGTTATGGTTGGCTTGCCCTGTGGAAAAAGTCAGGCGACTTGCGACCTTTTCGTAAACCATTCATCATCTAAATATGCGTTTGAGGATACTGCTGGTTTCGGTTGCGCTCACGGTTTCGGCGTGGGCGGGGATTGTGGACGACGTGCGCATCGCCCTGATGCAGAAAAGCTTCTCCTCCGCCGAGTCGGCGCTGAATGCGTATCGCAACCAGCAGGGAGTCACTGCCGAGTACCTCGAAGCCTATTCGTGGATGGGGCGCGCCGCGCTGGACCAGGGACAGTACGACCAGGCGGCCGCTTATGCCAAGCAGACTCAGACGCTCGCGCAGGAGTTGCTGAAGAAGCGTCCGTTGGATGCCGAGCCACACCTGCCGATTGCCTTGGGCGCGGCGCTGGAAGTTCAGTCGCAGGTCCTGGTCGCTCGCGGGCAGCGGACGCAGGCAGTGGCACTGCTGCGGTCTGCGCTTCTGACTTACGGCAATACATCGATTCACGACCGGCTGCAGAAAAACCTGAACCTGCTTTCGTTCCAGGGGAAGGTGGCGCCTGCGTTGAGGTCTGATCAGTTCTTAGGGGCGAAGTTGCCTCTGCCGGCGCAACTCAAGGGGTCGCCTGTGCTGCTGTTTTTCTGGGCTCACTGGTGCGGGGACTGCAAGGCGGAAGCGCCCATCATTACGCAGTTGCGGTCGGAGTTTGCCAGCAAGGGATTGCAAGTGATTGGCCCTACGCGCCTTTACGGCTACACAGCGCAGGTTGAGCATGCGTCGGCGAGCGATGAGTTGCAGTACATCGATGCGGTGCGGCATCGCTTTTATTCGGGGCTGCTCGACATGCCGGTGCCGATCAGTAAGTATAACTTCGACACTTACGGGGCTTCGACCACACCCACGCTGGTGCTGCTGGACCGCGAGGGGAAGGTCGCGATGTACCATCCGGGGGCGCTGCGCTACAACGAACTGCGGGCGGAGATTGAGAAGGTGGTGGCGCGGTAGTTGAAGTATGTGGCGCGGGCGCCCCCGCCCGCGAAAAGCTGCGGAGCGAGGAAGCGTTGAGAGTGTTCTGCCCGCTTCCTGCGAGTCCAGTTCGGAGATTCTGCAGACTGTTTGTCTCTTGGCTAGACGCGGGCGAGGGCGCCCGCGCCACATGGTCAACCTCCTTCCACTTCTTTCAGCTTTCCTGTTTTCACGTCGTAAACAAAGCCGCGCACCGGAATATGCTTCGGGATCCACGGGTGCGATTTCACACGCTGCATCTGCAGGCGGACGTTTGCTTCGAGGTCGTCGAACGCGTGGAAATGCGAGGGTTCGTCCGCGGTGGTTCCCATCTTTTCGGTTAGCCGCGCTTTCAGTTCATCTTCACGCACCTTCAGCAGGCCGCAGTCGGTGTGGTTGATGATGATGAACTCCTGCGTGTCGAGCAGGTGATGCGAGACGATCAGCGAGCGCAGGGCGTCGTCGGTGGCGATGCCGCCGGCGTTGCGGATCATGTGCGCGTCCCCGGGATGCAGGCCCAGGCAATGCTCGAACAGGATGCGGGAATCCATGCAGGCCAGCACGGCGACGTGCCGCTTGGGGCGGACGGCGAGATCCCCCAGCTTGAAATTGCGCGCGAAGGTTTCGTTGGCCTTTAAGAGTTCGTCAGCGACGGACAAGTGAGTGCTCCTCAGCAGTGTGATGTTCCAGTGTCCCCGTTGGTTGACGTTTAGTTTACCCGTTACAATCGGCGCGTGAACGTCGGTATGAATCTGGACGACACGATCGTGGCGATTGCCACGCCCGCCGGGCGCGGAGGAATTGGTGTCGTCCGCCTCGCCGGGGCGAGGGCGCTCGAGATCGCGGCGCCGATGCTTCGGCTGAAGCATGGACTGGAGGCAGGACGCGCGGTTTTTGGAGAGCTGATCAACCCGCGTGGCGCGGGCGCCCCCGCCCGCGAAAAGCCGGGAGCTACCAAGACAGATGTACAGTCAGCGAGCAGTCTGTCTGCGCGACACACCGCACAAGGCTCCAGCTTTTCATTTTCTGGCGAGACGCGGGCGGGGGCGCCCGCGCCACATGAGACGCTCCAGCGCATTGACGAAGTCCTCGTCACTTACTTTGCCAAGCCGCACTCTTACACCACCGACGACATTGTTGAGATCTCGGCGCACGGTTCGCCCGTGGTGCTGCGGCACACTGTGGAGCTTTGCGTTGCCGCCGGGGCGCGGCTGGCGGAGCCCGGCGAATTCACGATGCGCGCCTTCCTCAACGGGCGCATCGACTTGACCCAGGCCGAAGCGGTACGCGACCTGATCGATTCACAGACGTTGTATCAGGCGAAGGTCGCGGCACAGCAACTGGAAGGAGCGCTGTCACGGCGGCTGCAGCCGGTCAAGCAAAAACTGGTGGAGCTGATTGCGGTGCTCGAAGCCGGCATTGATTTCGCCGAAGACGATGTGTCGGTCATGCCCGATGCCACGATTCTTACTCACATCGCTGCCGTGCGGACGCCGCTTGAACAGCTCAACGCGACTTTTGCCTACGGCAAGATCGTGCACGAAGGATTGACGCTCGCGATCGTCGGCCGGCCCAACGTCGGCAAGTCGAGCTTGTTTAATCAACTCGTGGAGCGGGAGCGCGCCATCGTCACGGCGACACCGGGGACCACGCGCGACCTGGTCAGCGAGACGGTGGCGATCGGAGGGATCCCGGTCAAGTTGGTCGATACTGCCGGCATTCGTCACGCGCTCGACGAAGCGGAGTCGATCGGCATTCGCAAATCGATGGAAGCGTTGGCCGACGCGGACTTGGTGCTGGTCGTGCTCGACGCGTCGCAGGGGGAGACGGCAGAAGATGCGGAACTCCTGCGGCAGGCCGAGAACCGGCCTGTCATTGTCGTTGGGAATAAGAGCGACCTTGGGAGCAGTGGTCAGTGGTTAGTGTCTAGTGGTCAGAAGACCCTCACATCTGCAGTCACCGGGGAGGGCATCGCCGAATTGCGCGGCGAAATCCTGCGGCACATTGGCGGAGAATCCGGTACCCACGCGGAGAGCGGTTTTCTGACCAACATCCGCCATCAGGGATTGATTCAAGATTCGCTGGCGGCGCTAGATGCGGCGAAGAATGCCGTGGCCGGGAAGGTTCCTCACGAGATGCTGCTGCTCGATCTCTACAACGCTCTGCGTCCGCTGGATGCCATCACCGGAGCTACGACGAGCGACGACATCCTCAACTTGATCTTCAGCACGTTCTGCATTGGCAAGTAGCGATTACTTCGACAACGCCGCCAGCGCGTCACGGAACATCGCGTCGAACGATCCACCCTTGCCGTTTTTCGCGACAACGGCCAGGGCCTTCTCGGCGGCGGCGCGCTGGTATCCGAGGTTCAGCAACGCCGACAGAACATCTTCCTCGGTAACACTCATGGCAGGAACGGCGGGCGCCGTGGCCGATCCTACTTCCGGCAGCTTATCGCGCAGCTCCAGCACCATTCGCTCCGCAGTCTTTTTCCCAATTCCCGGGATGCGTGTCAGCCGCGCCACATCGTTGCCACGAATCGCTCCCACCATTTCGTCGGCGGCCATGCCACTCAGGATCGTGATCGCCAGCTTGGGGCCGATGCCGCTCACGGTGATGAGCTTCTCGAACAGCAGCTTCTCCGAGGGACGCAGGAATCCGTAGAGCGCAATCAGGTCTTCACGCACGTGCGTGTGGATGTGCAGCGCGACCTCGGCGCCGAGCGCCGGAAGGTCGGAGAACGTCGGCACGCTGATGACCACGTCATAGCCGACGCCGGCCGTTTCGACGATGGCCTGGTTGGGATGCTTCGCCAGCAGCTTTCCGCGCAAATGGGCAATCATGCTCAGGCCATTGTAGCGGCAGAGAGGCTCGCGGAGCAGAACTGGTGCGGGATGGACACTCGTCCTGGAGCCTCTTAGAATCCAGATAGTTCCGTGGGCGTTCTCTGTGTTGCGAGTCAGACTCCGATTTCCGTTGTGGGTTGCGGCCGTACTCGTGCTGTGTGCGGCCCTCGCCCACGGACAACACACTGCGCTCGATCTTGACGGGAACGCGGTGAATCCTCTCGCTGCGGATTCCAGCAAGATTGCGGTGCTGGTGTTCCTTCGCCGCGACTGTCCGGTGTCGAGCCGTTACGCTCCTGCCATTCAGCAAATAAGCAAACAGTACGCCGACCGCGCCAGTTTCTGGCTGGTGTATCCCGACAAGACGGACTCGCCGCAGGCGATTCGAAAATATCTGCAGGACTACGGATATCATTTGCCCGCGCTGCGGGATCCCGATCACGTGCTGGTGAAGCTGGGGCACGCGCAGATCACACCCGAAGTCGCCGTTTTTAACCTCAACCGCCAACTGATTTACGACGGGCGCATCGACGACTGGTATGTCGATCTCAGCCGGCCACGGCCTGCCCCGACGACCCACGAACTGGAGGACGCGATCCGCGCGGCGTTGGCGGGAAAACCTGTGGCCAAGAGCGAAGTGAGGGGAGTGGGATGTTACATCTCAGACCTCGAATGAGCCCCTGGCTGCGCGGCGCGGGTTGGACGCTGATCCTTTTGGCGGGCGCAGTCGCAGCGGGAACGCTCTCGGGCAAGCCGGTGGCGCGTCAGTCATCGCGTGCGGCTTCTTCGCCGCTAGCGGCACAGATTACCTACAACCGCGACATCGCTCCGATCATCTTTCATTCCTGCTCGACTTGTCACCGGCCGGGAGAAGCGGCGCCGTTTTCTCTGCTGAGCTATTCCGACGCAAAGAAACATGCGCGGCAGATCGTGGACGTAACCCAATCGCGGGCTATGCCACCGTGGCTGCCGGAGCCGCAGAAGCTGAAGTTCGCAGACGAGCTTCGCCTGTCGGATGAGGAACTCATTCTCATCCAGAGCTGGGTCGAGCAAGGAGCAATCGAGGGCGATCCAGCCGATCTGCCTCCGGCCCCAAAGTTCGTCGAAGGCTGGCGGCTCGGACAGCCGGACTTGATTCTGACGGCAACGAAACCCCTCACCCTGGCGCCCTCCGGCACCGACACGTATTGGAATTTCATCTTCCCTGTGCCGATTCAACAGACGCGATGGGTGAAGGCGGTGGAGATTCGTCCGGGCGACAAGCGTTACGTGCACCACGCAAACATTCTGGTGGACCGGGCCGGCTCCCTGCGAAGCCGCGAGAGCGAGCCGGGCGCGGGTTTCGGCGGTATGGAGATTCGCATTGAGTCGCAGGTGTTCGATCCCGACAGCCATCTGCTGTTCTGGAAGCCGGGAACCATTCCTTACGTTGAGCCTGAAGGCATGGCGCTGCGCCTCGATAAGGGCACCGACCTCGTTCTCAATACTCACCTGCAGCCGTCAGGAAAGCCGGAGGTGATCCAGCCGAGTATCGGACTTTATTTCACTCCGCATGCAGCGACCAAGCTGCCGATGTTGTTGCAACTCGAGAATGATTTGAAGCTCGACATTCCAGCGGGACAGAAAGATTTTCTGGTCGCCGACGAGTTCACGCTGCCGATCGATGTTGAGTTGATGGCGATTTATCCGCACGCACACTACCTGGGAAAAGATATGCAGGCGTTCGCCATGCTGCCCGATGGCACGACGGAGACGCTGATCCACATTCCCCACTGGAACCTGAACTGGCAGGCGGTGTATCGCTATGCGGAGCCGGTGCGGTTGCCCAAGGGCACGAAGGTGAGTCTGCGTTACGTGTATGACAACTCGGAGGAGAATCCGCTGAATCCGAATCATCCGCCGGCGCGCGTGGTGGGCGGCAACCGATCGAGCGATGAGATGTGTCACCTGTGGCTGCAGGTGCTGCCGGTGAACTTTGACCCGGCGCAGGGCGATCCACGAATGGTGCTGCAGGAGGCACTGGCACGGCATAACGTGGAGAAGAATCCCGGCGATTTTGAGGCGCACTACAACCTGGCGGCCATGTTGCAGGCCAAAGACCTGCTCGACGCTGCGATCCGCGAATACGAACTGGCAGTGCGGCTACGCCCAGAAGACCCGGCCGGAAACAACGCGCTGGGCGCGGCTTTGGTGGCGGCGGGACACCCCGAACAGGGGGTTGGATATTTTCAGACGGCACTGAAGGCGCGTCCGGATTATTTCGAGGCGCATTACAACCTGGGATTAGCGCTGGCGGAACAGAATGATTTTGAGGGGGCGTCGCGGCATTTTGTTCTCGCATTAAAGTTGCAGCCCGACGACGCCAATGTGGAAGCGAACCTGGGCGCTGCGATGGCGGAACTGGGACGCTTTCCAGAAGCGAAGTTGCACTTTGAGCGGGCTTTGCAGATTGATCCCAACCAGGCGATTGCGAAAGAGAATCTGGAGGCGGTCAAGAAAGAAATGGGTGTGCACTGAAGAAGAAGGTCAAAATCCCCAGCCTCTTTTCGCCAAGCGCGGCGAAAAGAAGGGCGGGGCACCCTCCAATACTGATGTGCTCTAATCCTTGATATGGAAACGCGATTCTTTGTTCTGCGCTGGGCGTGTTGTGTGGCGTTGCTCTCCGTCGTTTCTTCGGTTGGACTGGCGCAGCAGCCTGCGCTTGCCGACGTGCCGTCGGCACCGTCGCCGCAAGCGTCTCCAGGAGCGTCTTCGGATTTCGCCGAAGCGCGAAAGCTGATGCAACAAGGCGATGCCGACAAAGCCATCGCGGAGTTGCAAGCTGTTGAAGCCCGCGATCCCGCCACAAAAGGGCTCGCCCAGGAACTGGGCACCGCGTATTACAAGAAAAATGACTTCCCGCAGGCGATCGCGTATTTGAAAAAGGCCGCCGCCGCAGACCCCGCGAATGGCGAGGCGACTCAGCTGCTAGGACTGTCTTATTACCGGGGCGGGCATCCGGCGGATGCGATTCCCTTGCTTGAAAAGGTACAAGGATGGTATCCGCGGGCCAATGCGGATGCGTCGTACGTTCTGGGCATCTGCTACATCCAGACCAAAGACTATCCGCAGGCGCGCAAGGCGTTTGGAAAGATGTTCGACGTGCCACCGGACTCGGCTGCGAGCTATTTGTTTACGGCGCAGATGCTGCTGCGCCAGGAATTTGATCCAGTCGCGGAAGAGTATGCCCAGAAGGCAGCGACTCTCGATCCGAAGCTGCCGCTGGCCCACTACCTGCTCGGCGAACTTTATATCTATAAGTCGCGGATTCCGGAAGCAATCGCGGAGTTTCAGAAGGAATTGGCGATCAATCCCGCGCACGCCGCCACTTATTACAAACTGGCCGATGCGTATTCGCGAATTCAGAAATACGAAGACGCTCAACATTCGCTGCAGCGCTCCATCTGGCTTGACCAGACAGCAACGGGGCCTTTCATTCTCATGGGAAAGGTGTTGGAGAAAAAGGGAGAACTGGATCTGGCGGTGATCGCCTTGAAGCGGGCGGCGACGATGGACCCCAATAATCCTACGACCCACCACCTGCTCGGTCAGGCTTACCGCGACATGGGGAGAAAAGAAGAAGCGGAGAGCGAACTGAAGCTCGCGGAGCAACTACAAACCAAACAAAATCCGTAGCGCTTTGACTAGAGAGCGGCGGCCTGGTCGCGGCGGCGCGCCTGGATTTCGATAAAGACGTTCACTAGCGACACCGCTGCCGGCGTCACGCCCGGAATGCGCGAGGCCTGGCCGATGGTGCGCGGGCGCACGTGAGTGAGCTTTTCCTGCATCTCGCGCGAGAGGCCGCTGATGGAACGGTAGTCGAACCATTCGGGGATCGAGTGCTGCTCGGATTTCTTCAGGCGTTCCATGGCGCGCTGCTGCTGCAGCAGGTAGCCTTCGTACTTGATCTCGGTCTCGACGGACTTGAGTTCGTTCCTGACTTCTGAAGACAACTTAACCACCCTTCGACTCCGCTCAGGGCAGGCTCCGGACACTGAGGACACAGAGGGACCTCGTGCGAAAAACTCCGGCGTGAGTGCCCTCAGGATCGGCACTAGTTGCTCTACCTTCACTTCGGGGCGCTTCAGAACCTGCGCGCAGGCTTGGCCGACCATCGTGGCGCTGCCGGCGACAGCAGATTCCTCGTCGCTTCGCTCCTCGGAATGACAAAGTTCCAACATCTCTGCGGTGATCCTCGTGCTCTCCAGTAGCTTCTTTATCTGCTCCAGCCGCTTCTGTTTCGCCTGAAAATCTGCCCACGCTTCATCCGAGATCAAGCCGACGCGGTGGCCGTGCGGAGTGAGGCGGCGGTCGGCGTTGTCGATGCGCAGATGCAGGCGGAACTCGGCCCGCGAGGTGAACATGCGGTAGGGCTCATTCGTCCCCTTCGAGATGAGGTCGTCGATCAGGATCGCTGTGTAGGCTTCGGTGCGGTCGAGGATCAGCGGCGGTTGCTGCTTCACCTGCAATGCGGCGTTGATTCCGGCCATCAGTCCCTGGCAAGCCGCTTCTTCGTAGCCGGAGGTGCCGTTGATCTGACCGCCAAGGAACAGTCCGGCAATCTTGCGCGTTTCGAGTGTGCGCTCGAGTTCCGTCGGATCGATGGAGTCGTACTCAATGGCGTATCCAGGCCGCAGCATCTCCGCATTTTCGAGCCCTGGGATCGACTTCAAAATTTCGAGCTGCACTTCTACCGGCAATGAAGTGCTCATGCCATTAACGTAGATCTCGTGCGTGTTCAGCCCCTCAGGCTCAAGGAAGAGCTGGTGCATTTCTTTGTCGGGGAACTTGACGATCTTGTCTTCGATCGACGGGCAGTAACGCGGACCGATCGACTGGATCTGCCCGCTATACATCGGCGAGCGGTGCACGTTTTCGCGGATGATGCGATGGGTCTCTGCCGTGGTCCACGCAATGTAGCAAGGCACCTGCGAATCGTGATGCGCAACGCGCTTGGTGCGAAAACTGAAAGGCGTAGGATCGACGTCGCCCGGCTGCGCAGGAAAACGCGACCAGTCGATGCTACGGCCGTCGAGGCGTGGCGGAGTTCCGGTCTTGAGGCGGCATCCGCGGAGGCCGAGCTTCTTCAATGCCTCGCCCAGCAGAACCGCGTTGGGCTCCCCGGAGCGTCCCGCGGGATATTGCTGCTCGCCGCAGTGAATCAGTCCGTTGAGAAACGTTCCGGTAGTGATGATGACCGCGCCTGCTCCGACGGTGCGGCCGTCGCGTAAGCGAATGCCGAGAACACGGCGTCTCAGAACCGGGCTTCCGGCTTCCGGCGTTCGGCTTCCGGTCTCTTCTGGCTGAATGCTGAGTGAGGATTGCGGATCGCTCTGCTCTCCGGCAGCCGAAAGCCGGGAGCCGGAAGCCGGCTCCACAATCAGATCCGCAACTTCCGCCTGCTTGATCTTCAGATTCGGCTGCGACTCCAGCACCTCGCGCATCTTCAGTCGATACGCCTGCTTGTCGCACTGCGCCCGCGGCGACCACACCGCCGGACCACGCGAAGTATTCAGCAGGCGGAACTGGATGCCGACCGCATCGGTGATCTCGCCCATGATGCCGCCAAGGGCGTCGACTTCGCGCACCAGGTGGCCCTTGGCGATGCCTCCGACCGCCGGGTTGCAAGACATCTGCGCGATCAGGTCGACGTTGAGCGTGTAGAGGGCAGTCCTCAGGCCCATGCGTGCGGAGGCCATCGCCGCCTCGCATCCGGCATGGCCGGCGCCCACAACCACTACGTCGAATTGTTCGGTGAACTGCATGAAATCGGTCGGAGCGCACCCGTGAAATCCTTGCGCGCATTACTTCTTTCATTCTAGCAACTTGGCGGGACTTGTGATTTGCATCACTTGCCGACGCGGCCTTCTCGACCGTATATTGAGCTGTCCTAACCGAAACGCCAGAGGGGGATTTATGAATACTGCGGAATTCTTTGAGCAGCTGAACGCGCGCGTCGGAAAGTACGACCTGCTCTGCCATCCTTTCTACAAGGCATGGTCGGCGGGCCAGCTGACCCGCAACGATCTGCGGGAATATGCGCAGGATTACTACCACCATGTGGAAGCGTTTCCGTCGTACCTGGCGGCACTTGGCATGCGCCTGGACGAAGGCGAGTTGCGCCGCGCGGTGCTGGCCAATATGTGCGACGAGAAGGGCGTAGACGGGCGTCCGGGGCGCGATGCCGTTCCGCACTCGGATCTTTGGCTCGACTTCGCCGAGGGCATGGGCTCAAGCCGCAATCTGGAGTGGCATAGTCCGGTGCCGGAGATTCGGCAGCTCATCCGGCACTTTCATCAGGTGGCCAGTGAAGGCACGCCTGAAGATGCGCTGGCGGCTTTTTATACCTACGAGTCGCAGGTGCCACGGATCGCCCAGGAAAAAGAGCGCGGCCTGCGCGAGATGTACGGCGCCGACGACAAGACCTGCGGATACTTCTCGCTGCACGCCACTGCCGATGTGTACCACTCGAACGTCTGGCGCAAGCAGCTCGAGAAGCGGATCGAGGCTCACCCCGAGACTGCGGATGCCGCCCTGGACGCAGCCGAGAATGCGGCCCGCATGCTGTGGAAGGCGCTGGACGGAATCGACGCCCGCCGGACCGCGATGGCGGTAGCATAGATCGGATTACAGAAAATAGGTTTGGGCCAACGATTCGATAGAATCGTTGGCTCATTTCTTTTTTGGAGGGGAGCGGCTTGGCTAAAGATGTTCCTATCGGGGCACGCGGCGAGGCGGAAGAGACTGTCCAGTTCGGGCACACGCTCACGTCGCATCACCCTGAGCTGCCCCCGGTGTATTCGACACCGGACATGATCCGTCTGATGGAGACCGCGGCATTTCACGCGCTGCAGCCTTACTGTGAAGGCGACGAGATCACCGTGGGAACCTCCATCAACATTGAGCATCGCGCCGCCAGCGGTATCGGAGCGCGCATCAAGGCCGAGGCCGCGCTGGAATCGTTCGACGGCCGTTTCTATATCTTGCGCGTTACCGCGAGCGACGAGGTGCGGGAGATTGGGCGCGGGACTGTAGGCCGTGCCGTGGTCAGCGTGGGAAGGTTCACAGAAAAAATAAGGGACGGTGGCCGGTGAGCGCATCCAACCCGCGTATGGTGGACCCGGAGCAGATAAAAAAGGCAGAAGCATTCCGGGCGATGCACGCAGGCCCCGAGCCGCTTCTGCTTGCCAACGTCTGGGATGTCGCCAGCGCCCGCATCATCGAGGATGCGGGGTTCGGGGCGATTGCCACCAGCAGCGCCGGCATCGCCTTTGCACGTGGTTTTCCCGATGGCCAGAAAATTCATCGGTTCCAGATGTTCGGAACATAAAACTGATCGCGGGCGCAGTGAAGGTCCCGGTCACCGCCGACGTCGAAGCTGGATACGGAAACAAGCCGGAGCATGCAGCCAGCACTGCGGGCAGCGTCATTCTTCAGGGGTGCGGTCGGCCTCAATCTCGAAGACGCGACCGGAGATGCCGAACGGCCGCTCGTGGATTTGCCGCTGCAACTGGAAAAAATCCGGGCCGTCCGCGAGAAGGCCGAGGAGTGGGGTGTTCCGCTGGTGCTCAATGCGCGGACGGATGTTTACCTGTTGCAGGTGGGGGATCGGGCAAAGCGTTACGACGAGACCGTCCGGCGGCTGCGGGCGTTTCGCGATGCCGGCGCCGACTGTGTGTTCGTTCCCGGACTGCGGGACGCGCCGACGATCGGCCGTCTGGTTGCTGATCTGGCTTGTCCGGTAAACATTCTCGCCGTGCCGGATTCGCCTTCGGTGGTTGAATTGACAGCCCTCGGGGTGAGGAGAATCAGTTTGGGGTCGGGCCCCATGCGGGCTGCGCTTGGCTTGCTGCGACGCCTGGCGCACGAACTGAAGACACACGGCACGTATTCGGCATTGGCAGAAGCGCCTTCGTATGCCGAGATCAACCAACTGATGAGTTCGAAGCGGAGGGCGAAGTCCCAGAATTGAGAGCTGCCATCGTCATCGGCGTTATCTCCGACACCCATGGCCTGCTTCGTCCGGAAGCTCTGGCAGCGCTGCGTGGTTCAGAACACATCATTCACGCTGGGGACGTCGGTGATCCGGAAATCCTCGATCAACTCGCAACCGTCGCGCCCGTGACCGCCATCCGCGGCAACATTGACAAAGCACTGTGGGCGCGACGGCTGGCAGAGACCGAAGTTGTCGAACTCGGCGGCACCTCGATCTATGTACTCCACGATCTCGCCACGCTCGATCTGAAGCCAGAGGCCGCCGGGTTCGACGTCATCATCTACGGCCACAGCCACGTTCCCAAGCAGGAGACGAAGAACGGGATCCTGTATCTCAATCCAGGCAGCGCAGGGCCACGGCGGTTTAAGTTGCCGGTGAGCGTGGCGCGCATCACGATCAGCGCGACGAAGGTCGGGGCTGAGATCGTCATGCTTGGGTGACGAATCTAACGTAGCCCAGGAGGCATTCGTCCGGGGCAGTCGCTACGGCTCTTCCCACGTGCATGTGGCGCTCCCGGGTCGGACGAATGCGTCCGCCCCTACGCGAGCATGGCGTCCCCCCGAGCATTACGGTTGCTACAATCGCAGCGATGTCGTTGCAATTTAAAATAGAAAAGACCGCTGGTACTTCTCGCCTTGGGCGCATGCTGACGCCGCACGCCGAGATTGAGACGCCGGTGTTCATGCCGGTGGGAACGGTGGCCTCGGTGAAAGGCGTTTCCCAGGACATTCTCGAGGACCTGACGGCCCAGATCATTCTCGGCAACACGTATCACCTGTACCTGCGTCCAGGGATCGACACCGTGCGTCGCCTAGGCGGGTTGCATGGATTCATGTCGTGGCGGCGGGCGATCCTGACCGACTCGGGAGGCTTTCAAGTCTTCAGCTTGAACGAGCTGCGCAAAGTCACCGAGGAAGGTGTGACGTTCCGCTCCCACCTCGACGGCTCCTCGCACTTCTTCAGCCCCGAGAGCGCAATGGAGGCGCAGATCGGGCTGGGCGCCGACATCATCATGGCGTTTGATGAGTGCACGGAGTATCCGGCGGACGCTACTCGCGCGCGCGCGTCGATGGAAATGACGGCGCGCTGGGCGGAGCGCAGCAAGAAATATTTTGAGGAGCACAAGCACGAGGTGCCTTGGAACCAGTACTCAGTACCCAGTACTCAGTACTCAGTATCTGAAAAGGGTGGCGCCGCAAGCCTGCCTGCAGAAAACATCGGTAGCACGAAGTCTGGCAACTGGGTGCCGAGTACTGAGTGCTGCCCTACACAATCTCTCTTCGGCATCGTCCAGGGCGGCATGAACCGGGCGCTCCGAAAAGAGTCGGCCGAGCGGACGATCGAGATTGGGTTTCCTGGCTATGCCATTGGCGGGCTCAGCGTGGGTGAGCCGCGCGAACTTACCCGCGAGATCGTCGAATCGACCCTGGAACACCTTCCCAAGGACCAGCCGCGGTATCTGATGGGAGTGGGCACGCCCGAGGAGATTGTCGAGTACGCCAACCTGGGCGTGGACATGATGGATTGCGTCCTCCCAACGCGTGCCGCCCGCCACGGGCTGCTGTTTACCTCGGAGGGCAAGGTTTCGATCAAGCAGGCGCGCTATGCCCAGGATGCGGGCCCGCTCGACCCAAATTGCTCCTGCCGGGTCTGTTTTCGCTACTCGCGGGCCTATTTACGTCACCTTTATGCATCTAACGAAGTGCTGGCGCAGGTCTTGAATACGATCCACAACCTTAGTTTCTACCTTGACACTATGCGGCGGGTGCGGCATTCTATTTCACTTGGGGAAGAGTCCCGTTTTCTTTCTACTGTCTGGTCACGACCAAAACCTTGACCTCGACGGACGGCCTCCCCGGATTCAAGCCTGAAAGCTGAAGAAACCCGGCCGAAGTCGATCCAAGCCCCGTGGTGAAATAACAGCTCCCGCGAAGCGAATGGGCGCGGGCGGTTTTTCGCGAATACGTACGCGCTGACCTCATATATGCAATCTTTGCTGGCAATACAGCTCGGTGGTGGTGGCGGTGGTATGGGGTGGCTGGGTATGGCACCCCTCATCTTCATTTTCGCCATTTTTTACTTTCTGTTGATCATGCCCCAGCAGCGCCGCCAGAAAAAATGGCAGGCCATGTTGGATCAGCTCAAAACCGGCGACAAAGTTACGACCAGCGGAGGGCTGCGGGGCACGATCATGGCTCTCAAAGATGACTGCCTTCATCTGCGCGTCCCCCCGAACAATATCGTGGTGGAAGTGACCAAGGCCTCGGTGCTGGCGGTGACGACCACCGAGGAAGAAGTGAAAGCAAAATAAGTTTCGAGTTTCAAGTTTCCAGTTGCGCAGATTCGGCGAAGCTGGACGATTGAAACTCGAAACCTGAAACACGAAACCAGTCTTTATATGACTAAGAATTTTCTTTGGAAGCTCGCGATTATCGTCGGCATCACGCTGTTTTTCCTGTTCGGAATCTTTGGGGTTCCGAAGAGCTTCTCCCGCCAGGGGCTGCTTGCGGCGGTGAGCGATCACATCCACCTGGGCCTCGATTTGAGCGGTGGAACGCACCTGATTCTGCAGGTTCAGGTCAACGATGCGGTGAACGTTGTCGCGCAGAATGCGATGGAAGTGCTGAAAGAGCAGTTGCGCAACCGCAAGATCGACTATTCCGACGTTACGCAGCCCGACCAGCAGAACAATCCCGACCACCTGGTGCTGAAAGGCATGCAGCCGGCGGCGCGCTCTGATTTGCTGACCATCGTGCAGGAGAAGTTGCCCGAGTACGACGTGACCGGCGGCCCGGACAATTCCTGGAATCTCTCGATGAAGCCTTCCTCGCTGAGCGACCTGAAGACCAAGGCGGTTGGCCAGGCCATCGAGACCATCCGTAATCGAGTGGACGCTCTCGGCGTCAGCGAGCCCACGATTGAACAGCATGGAGCGGGTGGGCAATATCAAATTCTGGTGCAACTGCCGGGCGTGGACGATTTCGGGCGCGTGAAGGACATCATTCAGTCCACCGCCATGCTTGAGATTAAGCAGTCTCTCGGCGGACCCTATCCCAGCGAGCAGGCAGCCCTGCAGGATAAGGGCGGCATAATCCCCGCGGATGCCGTTCTTCTTCCCGGACACAGCATGCCCGGCGCCGAAGCAGAGGGACAGGCGTGGTACTTCGTGTCGCGCATTTCGGCAGTAAGCGGCAAGGACCTGCGTGACGCGCAACCCGGCCGCGATCCGAATGGCCAGCCCAGCGTGACATTTTCCCTGACGGGTGATGGCGGCCAGCGCTTCTTCAGCTTCACTTCCGCTCACGTCGGCGACAGCCTGGCGGTGGTGCTCGACGGTAAAGTGCAGGAAGTCGCCAACATCAAGGAACCCATCCGCGATCAGGGTTCCATCAGCGGTGGCCGCATGAGCGAGCAGCAGTCGAAGGATCTTTCCATGATTCTGCGCTCAGGCGCTCTGCCGGCCAGCATCAAGTACCTGTCGGAAGAAACGGTCGGACCGTCGCTGGGCGCGGAGTCGATTCGCTCCGGCGTGCAGGCGACCGTGATCGGCATGGTGGCTGTTCTGATTTTCATGCTGATCTACTACCGCGGCGCAGGCATCAATGCAGACTTGGCCCTGGTCATGAACCTGATCATCTTGCTCGGGTTCCTGGGATGGTCCAGCATCGCAGGGGTCAATATCGCGCTTACCCTGCCCGGAATTGCCGGTGTGATTCTGACGGTCGGCATGGGCGTGGATTCCAATGTGCTGATCTTTGAGCGCATTCGCGAAGAGTTGCGCAACGGCAAGACGCCGCCGTCGGCGGTGGATCAGGGCTTCAGCCATGCCTGGATCACGATCGTCGATACTCACGTGACCACGATCGTTTCGGCCGCGATTCTGTTCATCTTTGGTACCGGTCCGGTGAAGGGTTTCGCCACCACGCTCACATTCGGTCTGCTGGCAAATCTGTTCACCGCCGTGTTCGTGTCGCGGTTCATTTTTGATTGGGTGCTGAGCCGGCATCAGCGCGGCGAAGCTCTCAGCATTTAGGAATTGAGTGATTGAGTCATCGGGTCATTGAGTCATTGAAAAACCTGCCGTCGCTGCGTTTTCAATCGCTCAATGACACAATCGTAAAATCACCCAATCTTTGCTAAGTCATAGATAGATAAGGGGCTAAGACAACCCGTGGAGTTCTTTCGCAATACCAACATAGATTTTCTGGGCAAGAAGTGGTATTTTCTCGCCTTTTCGCTGATCTTCAGCGTTGCAGGACTGTTTTCGATGTTGTTCTGGCACCACATTCCGTGGGGCGTCGACTTCCGCGGCGGAACGCTTGTGTATGTGAAGTTCTCTCACACGCCCGACGACAACGCGATCCGCTCCGAACTGGATCATGCGGGCTTGCGCAATTTCAAGCTGCAGCGTTACGGCGTAGCCGCAAACAACGAGGTGCTGGTTGACCTCGATGTGCGCGAGACCAGCGAGCAGGAACTCGACCAGGGCAAGTTGACGATCATCA
The DNA here is from genome assembly GCA_003134655.1 of Acidobacteriaceae bacterium. GTDB lineage: Bacteria > Acidobacteriota > Terriglobia > Terriglobales > Acidobacteriaceae > Sulfotelmatobacter. Next base: position 34,565 of record PLBY01000114.1, on the reverse strand, counting down.
AGGCGCTGCAGGGTAGGTCTACTGCTCCCGCGGGCAAGGTCGACCTGAATAATGCCAGCATGTTGACCGTTAAGGGCTACCTGGTCGAAAAAGACCCGCTCCATCTGGGCACCGACGCGGATGCGAAATATGCAGCCCAGGCGCAGGCCATCCTGGACTATCGGAACAAGGTTCAGGGAGGCGTTTTGAATTCTCTGGACCAGTTGACGAGCGCAGAAGGGGTCGATCCCAAGGTGATCTCAGCGCTTTCCGATGGTTTCTATCTTTCCGACTACGGCATCCGTGACGCACAGATTATCGGGCCTCAGGTCGGCGGCCAGTTGCGCACACAGGCTGGACTGGCCACCCTCTATTCCCTATTGGGAATGCTGGTGTACCTGGGCTTCCGGTTTGAGTGGATTTACGGCGTTGCCGCGGTAGTCACGGTGTTCCACGATACCCTCATCACCGTAGGGGCGTTCTCTCTCACCAATACCGACATCACCCTGACCGTGATCGCGGCCATCCTCACCCTGATTGGTTACTCTAATAACGACACGATCGTGGTATTTGACCGCATCCGGGAAAACATTAAACTCATGCGGCGGGAGAAACTGGCGGATGTCGTCAACCGCAGCATTAATCAGACCCTCAGCAGAACGATCTTGACAGCGGGCCTTACCTTCCTTACCGTACTCGCACTCTTCTTATTTGGCGGCGAGGTGCTTCGTGGATTCAGCCTCGCGCTGGTGATTGGCATCTTAATCGGGACGTATTCATCGATTGCGATTGCCGCTCCCATCCTGGTGGCTTACCAGGATTGGCGGATTGAAAAAGGCAAGCGTCCGGTCGCCATGCCGGGTAGAGCTAGGTAGCTTACTCGATGGCGGCGGTGGCAGTGGTTGCATTACGCCTTCTTATGTAGGAGTTAGAGGGGTTTGCTCGGTTCGCCGTTCGGGCTCAGACAGGCCGTGGGGCGGGCCAAAGAAAGTGGGAGCAAACAGGAAGCAGTCGGTGTCTAAATGCTCGTAGGGGTCTGAAAGAAGTAGGGGGAGAATTCCAATGTTTGAAGACAGTCTTATCGAATCCGGCGGCAGGTTGAAGACGCAGCGTGGCCGCACGTCCGCGGTTGCGTTTGTGCTGGAAGTCATGATCATCGGCGTGATGGTTCTGATTCCGCTGATTTTCACCGAAGCCTTGCCCAAGGGACAAATGATGTTCCTGCTGGTGGCCCCCCAGCCTCCGCCTCCGCCTCCACCGCCCGCAGCCGCGGTCGTGCAGCACGTAAAAGTGGTCCAGACCGACATCGTCAACGGTGAGCTGCGCACGCCCACCAAGATTCCGAAACAGATCAAAATGATTCAGGAAGATGAAGCTCCTCCGCCGTCCATGGCTTCGGCCGGCGTGGTGGGCGGCGTCCCTGGTGGAGTCCCGGGTGGATCGATGGGCGGCGTCATCGGCAGCGTTCTTAGCAGTACGCCAGTCGCTGTGCCGAAGATTGCCACTCCGCAGCGCGTGCGCGTGTCCTCGGGCGTAAGCACCGGTCTGCTGATCCGCAAGGTTCCGCCGACGTATCCTCCGCTGGCGCGCCAGGCGCGTATTCAGGGCGTGGTTGTTCTCCAGGCCCAGATCAGCAAAGAGGGTAATATTCAGAACCTGCAGTTAATCAGCGGGCACCCCATGCTGGCGCCGGCCGCGATCGAAGCCGTGAAGCAGTGGAAGTACAAGCCGTACCTGCTCAACGGAGAACCGGTCGAGGTCGACACGCAGGTGCAGGTAAACTTCACGCTCGCTGGGGGCTAAACTCCCCAACGTGGCGCGGTTCGTATCGAGTATCAGCAGTGTGTGCATAGCCCTCCCCTTCCCACCTGAATCCCGGTGGCCGGGAGGGGCTTTTCAAAAGCCCGGGCATGGCCGCCGTACCCTTGGTTGACATCTAAGGATGGCCATCCGGGTTCGTGCGTGTGTGGCGAAAAGCCGCATACCCGCCGGTAACCTGAAATTCTCATCCGGCGGTTGGCACCGCAGAGCGCATCAAAGTGTCCAAGTAAAGTAGAGAGTTCCGAGGAGGGAAAAGCAACTCATGTTCGCAACTCACGTAGCAGCAGCACTTCTCAGTCACGTCTCCGTCGCAGCCACCTGGATCGTCCAGGAAGGCGGCGGCGCCATCGCGACCGACCCATTAGGTTTGTGGAAGGCAATGGGCTGGGTCGCCAGAACCGTCGTCATCATTCTCTTCATCATGTCCGGTTGGTCGATCGGCGTGATGATCGACCGCTGGATGGCCTATAGCGCCGCCCGCAAACAGTCTCGCGCCTTTGCCCCCGCCGTAGCGGGTGCTCTGCGCGACGGCCGTATCGATGAAGCCATCAAGGTTGCCGAGCGCAACAAGAAGAGCCACCTGGCCAAGGTTGTCACCGCTGGCCTGATGGAGTTCAAGGCTCACCAGGATTCCCCGGGCGCCATCCCTGGCGAAACCATTGAAGCCTCCAAGCGCGCTCTGGAACGCACTGAAGCCATCGTCCACGCCGAACTGAAGCGCGGACTGGGTGGTCTCGCCACCATCGGCTCGACCGCTCCCTTCGTGGGACTGTTCGGAACGGTGATGGGCATTCTGAACGCCTTCATCGGCATCAACAACTCCAAGGCCACCGGTCTGGCTGCAGTCGCCGGCGGTATCGCGGAAGCGCTGGTTACGACGGCCATCGGGCTGCTCGTCGCCATCCCGGCCGTCATGATGTTCAACTATCTGACCGGTCGCGTGGAAGCGTTCGACGTCGAAATGGACAACTCGTCCAGCGAATTGATCGACTACTTCCTGAAGAAGCGCGGCGACATTAGACGGTAAGAACGGCTCGGACTGGTTCGCAGTGAGTTGCTTGTCCGGCGCTGGAGTTTTCCAGCGCCGGGCTTTCCCAACTTAACCGTGGGCGCGGTTCAGCCCCGACTGCAGAACAAGCCCGCGGCGGAAGTACGGAGATACCTAGCTATGGCATTAGCGAAACGAAACGAAGGAGCGAAGATCAGCTCAGATATCAACGTCACACCCATGGTGGATGTGATGCTGGTTCTGCTGATCATCTTCATGGTGGTCACGCCCATGTTGCAGAAAGGCATCAGCGTGGACATGGCCCCGGTCAATAACCCGGAACAGATGCCGGACGCCGACAAGGAAGATGCCCTGCTGGTCTCAATCACCCGGGATGGCAAGGTGTATTTCGGCAGCGACCAGATCCAGGACGTGGATAATCTGACCACAAAAGTGAAAGATCGCCTCGCCAACAAGCAGGACAAGCGCGTGTACGTGAAGGCGGACATGCGGACCCGTTTTGGCGGAGTGGTGAGGGTTGTGGACAGCGTTCGTGCCGCCGGGGTGGATGACCTTGGCTTGCTCACCGATCAGAAGAAAACGGCTCCAACCGCCCCGCCAGCTCCGGCTGCGCCCGGCCAATAGAGGAGAACGACCATGGGAATGGCAGTTGGCCCGAGCGGAGGCCAAAATGCAAACATGAACGTCACGCCGCTCATTGACGTACTGCTGGTTCTGCTGATCATCTTCATGGTGATCTCACCCGTTACCCCCAAAGGCCTGGATGCGCTGGTTCCTCAGCCGCCCCCGCCCAACGCCCCCAAGAACAATACCCCCGACCGTACCATCGTCGTGCAGTTGATCGACCGTGGCGCTGGCTCGGAGCCGGGCGTCAAGATCAACAACGAAGACGCGACCTGGGACAACTTGCAGGGCCGTCTTACCGACATTTACAAGCAGCGCGCGGAGAAGGTTATGTTCGTGAAGGGCGATGACGCTATCCCCTTCGCCAATGTCGCCAACGTGATTGATCTCGCCCACGCCGCAGGTGTGGACAAGGTCGGTCTCATTACCGCGAAGATCGAAGCGGGCAACTGAACTGCCCGTCCGGCAAGCCCGGAGTTGCGTATTTCGTATCGGCCCACTGCACGGGAGCGTGTCGCTTCCGTGCCTCCGCGGCCCGCGCTTGTCGCGCTTTGTCAAACCGCGCTTGTCAAACCGATGTCTCTGGGCCTAGGATGCTCTGTCGAGGGAGACTTATACCGCAATGAATAAGAACCTGAAACTCATCACGCTGGCAGCCGTAGCGCTGGCGCTTTTCTCCTCTGTGGGATGTGACAAGCTGAGGGCGCGCGATCAGCTCAACAAAGGCGTGGAATCTTACAAGAACAACCACTACGAGCAGGCCATTGAACATTTCCAGAAGGCGGTTCAACTGGATCCCAGCCTGATCAATGCCCGCATGTACCTAGCTACAGCGTTTGTGTCGCAATACATTCCCGGCGTGGACTCGCCCGATAATCTGCGCACCGCCCAGCAAGCCATCGACGAATATCAGAGGGTGATCGACGCCAATCCCTCTCGGGATCAGAAGGTGAACGCCGCCAAGGGTATCGCTTACCTGTACTTGAACGAGAAGAAATGGAACGATGCCAAGAGGTACTACCGCATGGCCTCGGACCTGGACCCGAACGATCCCGAGCCTTACTACTCCGTCGGCGTGATCGACTGGACCGCCTGCTACCAGCCCCGCATGGAAGAACGCGCCAAGCTGGGCATGAAGCCGGAAGAGAACCTGAATCCCAAGAACAAAGATCAGGCCAAGGTCTGCGCCGAGTTGAAGGTGAAGAACGCGCCCGCCATTCAGGAAGGCATCGAGAGCCTCAACAAGGCGATCCAGATCCGTCCCGACTATGACGACGCCATGGCGTACCTGAATCTGATGTTCCGCGAAAAAGGCGATGTGGAGTGCGACGATCTCGCCGCCCGCGCCGAAGATCTGAAGACTGCGGACCATTGGGTCGACGAGACCCTGCGCGTGAAGAAAGCGAAGGCCGAGAAGGCCGCGCAAAACCAGGCTGGCGGAATCACGATGGACAAGTAGCCGCGAGTCTTCGTTGCGAGACTTCAGCCTCCTTCGCCCGAGGGAGGCTTTTCCATTTCTTAGCCTCGCAGCCTCCGACAAACTCCCAATTCATACGCCGCCGACGGGCATGCGCCGCCACGCCCCCGCACGCGGTACCGGTGGGAAGAAGCGGCCCTTCCATGACCCACGTCAGCGGCGTGCAATCAACCAGTGGAAGAGCGGCCCTTCAGGGCCGCGTAAGCGCCGTGCAATGAGCGCGGGCTTCAGCCCGGTGGTCGCTCTTCGGCGGATCAAGTCCGTTCGCGGTGCGAACTACTTCTCGCTGTAGAGCCGGACTTCAACCTTCGCGAAATGCCAGCTCTTCATCTTGGGAAACGCTTCCGGAAGAAGCTTCGTGAGCATCACGGTCGTGGCATCCGGGCTCTCCGCGGGCCCGTTGTTCATCAGCATGACCCACACCCGCGGATGGCTCTGCATCGCCGCCCGCAGAAAATCCGCTGTCGGTTTGCCTGTGAAGTCGCCATAGTCGAGCCCCGCTCCGTGATCTGGGAACAGAATCTCAGGCCCGAGTTGGGCCGTGAACATAGCGCTGGCGGTATTCTGCCCAGAGCGCAGCGAGCGGACAAATTCGTAGGGAATGCGCGTCGCCGCGATGTGGAAGACGACAGCATCGCCGGGCTGCGCGTGATCGAGAATGAAGCCTGCCGCCGCCCCCGACGCGTCCCGCTCAGTGTCAAAGTCGTTTCCGTAGACGAACAATACTCCCTGCATGCACAGAAGCAGGATCCCGGTCAGAGCCACCGTCAGCAGCCAGGATTGCCGCAGCCGCGCCAGGCCCGCGGCCACCAGAATCAACAGCGCGGGCAGGCAGAAGATCATATAGCGACTTAAGAAGACCGGGCGCGCGAATGACAGCAGAACCGTCAGCAGGACAGGGAACACCAGCCACAGAAGCAGAAATTGGCAGCGCCAAACTTCCCAAGCCTGGCCGCGCGTCCAGAGCGACTTGCCCAAAGGTGCTACGGCCACAATGCAAGCTACGCTGCAGAGCGCCAGCAGAGGCCAGCTGTTACCTCCTGCCAGGTGCTCGACGAACTCGAACAGATCATGGACTCCGGGCCTCTGAATCCAGCGGATCGGTCCGGCTCCCGTCTTGGCCACAAACACGAGCAGAGGGAGCACGGCGACGCCAATCGTGATCCAGGCGCGCCGCAGTTGGGCAGACAGCTTTGCTCCGGATCGCTCTGTACACCCCTCACCACTTCCCAGCCAGCGCAAGGCCAGCCAGTGCGCCGCCAATAACAGTAGCGCGTAAAAGTGTGCATAGACGGCCAGAATGCTGACCAGCACATAGCCAACGCGGTTGCGGCGCACAGGCTCGTGGATCAAGGCAATCAAGAAAGCCGAGGAGAGCGTCGCCAGCAATAAGAAGAGGGCGTAGCTGCGCGCTTCCTGAGCGTAGCGGACACTGTAAGCGTTGAACGCGAACAGAGCGGCCGCGACCAACGCCACTCGACGGTCATAGAGCAGCCGGGTCAGCCAGTAGATTGCCGGAATCGTGGCCACTGCAATCACGACCGAAAGGCTGCGAATGTAAAACTCGCTGTGCCCAAACTGCAGCCAGATCCGCAGCAGCACGTAGTACAGCGACATGTTGGCTTCGCGCCACCACAATAGGTGTAGGAAGTTGCCCCAACTGATCCGCGCGACTTCCGCGCTGAACGACTCATCAAACCAGAAGGGCTTGCGCGTCAGGTATAGGAATCGAACGACGGTCCCTGCCGCCATCAGCAAAAGAAGGGTCAGCCCGGTAGTCCGGCGTGCAGAGTCGTGTGGGGGCGGTGAAGCGGCTGCGCTTTGGTATTGGTTCACCGCGGCTTCGGGTGGATGCATGCTAGAGAGTCGGTTCCAAAATGATACTATGCTAGAAAATAGTCAGACCTACGCGTATTTTCGACCGAGGGTAGTAGTACAGTTCTCGTTTATATCGGCGTCATCCTGACCGGAGCCGTTCTTCAGGCGGAGGGAAGGATCTCACGCGCAAACCATTAGATGTGCTGGAGCATGCTTCCTTGGCAACTGCATCGTGGCCAACCCGCGCAGCGACGGATCGACCAATGGATCGAGCAATGAAAGACCGCTGGAAGGGCTCCGTGTCGGTGATCGTACCCGTCTACAACGAGGCCGCCCACGTGGACGAACTGTTGCAAGCGATCCACGCCTCGCCGGTGAAAAAGGAAATCGTCATCGTCGACGACGGCTCAACCGACGGTACCCGGGAGAAGTTGAAGGCGCTGCCGCCGATGGACGACGTCACCGTCGTATTCCACGAGAAAAACTGTGGCAAGGGCGCAGCCATTCGCACCGCGCTTTCTTATGCACGCGGCGAGTACGTGCTGATCCAGGACTCCGATCTGGAATACGATCCGCAGGATTACCCCGCATTGCTCCGACCGCTCGAAGAAGGCAGGGCGAATGTCGTCTACGGCGTGCGCCCCGACCGTCCCGAGCGCGGCCTGCGTTTCTTTCTCGGAGCCAAGCTGCTGACCCACCTCACCAACTTTCTGTACGGTGCGGGCATTCACGACGAAGCCACCTGCTATAAAGCGGTTCGCCGCTCGCTCTTGTCACAGGTTCAACTGTCGTGTCATCGCTTCGAGTTCTGTCCGGAAGTCACCGCGAAACTCTGCCGCATGGGCGAGAAGATCGAAGAAGTCCCCATCCAGTACCATCCGCGTTCGGCGGACGAAGGAAAGAAAATCCGCCACTCCGATGGATTGCAGGCGATATGGACCCTAATCCGTTACCGTTTCACCCCGCGCCGCCGCTGGCTACGCCAGGGCGAAGACAAGCCCCAAACCCCGTTTGCCGTGAGTTTCTCGCGCCCGCCGGCGGAGTAAACCAAGCCGAACCGGGGAGACCATTGGCGGTAGCGTCGCGATTGCAAAGACGGCCTATCGTTCTTATCGGCGTCATCCCGAGCGTAGCCGCCATTCAGGCGGAGCGAGGGATCTCGCGCGGAGCAGAACGGATTTTGCCTTCCCGTCCGCGCGAAAATCCATAGGCTAGTTGTGACATCTGACCTTGCGCCCAAAACAGAATAAGCAGAACATGGTCGAGGCGGAGGCAGTGATCGGTTTTCCGGCAGCGAAGCTAAGTGCTTTGTTGTGAAGATTTTGCCCGTAAGTTATTTGAAATAAAGATCCAAAATGCCCTCTGCGCACTCGCCATCGCGCAAACCCGCATAAACACTGGCGACGAGCGCAATAGAGGGGGAGGGGGGTACCTCTAGAAAACGCGTCAGAAAGCCATACCCGTGCCCGCCCGCTGCGAAACAGCGGTTTCAAGAAAATATTTTTGAGCCCGATATCCACAGAGCCCAAAATTCTCTGTGTCCTCGGTGTCCTCCGTGGTTTGATCTGTTCCTCGCCCGCGATCACGCCGCGAAAACGGAATCTCCTGTAAAATCTTGGGTTCTCCGAGCAGCGCCACTGCTCAAACAAATGTTCAAGAAAATTCTCATCGCGAATCGCGGAGAAATCGCCGTACGCGTCATCCGCGCTTGCCACGAGATGGGAATTGCCGCGGTTGCTGTCTACTCTGACGTGGATCGCCCCGCGCTGCACGTCCGCAAAGCCGACGAAGCGTATCCCATCGGCGCGGCCGCCGCTTCCGAGTCTTACCTGAACATCGAGAAGATTCTCGACGTCGCCGCCCGCTCCGGCGCTGACGCGATCCATCCCGGCTACGGTTTTCTTTCCGAGAACGCGAAGTTCGCCCGAGCGTGCGCCGATGCAGGCGTGAAGTTCATCGGCCCTACGGCCGCAGCCATGGACGCCATGGGCTCGAAGACCCGAGCGCGGCAGGCAATGGAGCGCGCCGGCGTTCCCTTCGTTCCCGGCACATCTCGTGGCCTCGAATCGTTCGAGCAGGCCGAGCAGGTGGCGGAGCGCATCGGGTATCCCGTAATGCTGAAGGCCGCGGCAGGCGGAGGCGGCAAAGGCATGCGCCTCGTGCACGCGCCCGGAGAATTGAAGTCGGCGCTGGAGCGTGCGCGCAGCGAGGCCGAGCGCTCGTTCGGCGACGGCGAAGTCTATATCGAGAAGGCAATCATCAATCCGCGCCACATCGAGATGCAGGTACTGGCCGACGAGCACGGCAACACCGTGTATCTCGGCGAGCGCGAGTGCTCGCTGCAGCGCCGCCATCAGAAGGTGGTCGAGGAAGCGCCGTCTCCCATCGTCGATCCCGACATGCGCAAACGAATGGGCGAGGTCGCAGTTCGTGTCGCCCAGGCTGCGGGATACACCAACGCCGGCACTGTCGAATTCCTCGTCGACCAGCAAAAGAATTTCTATTTTCTGGAGATGAACACGCGACTGCAGGTGGAACATCCGGTGACCGAGCTCATCACTGGACTCGACTTAGTCCACCTGCAGATCCGGATCGCGGCTGGAGAGAAGCTGCCCTTTACGCAAGACGAAGTGGTCCTTCGCGGCCACGCCATCGAGTGCCGCATCTACGCCGAAGATCCCGACAACAATTATTACCCCAGTCCAGGCAAAATCACCCTTCTGCTGCTGCCTTCAGGCCCGGGAATCCGCCGCGACAGCGGCATGTACGAAGGCTGGACCGTGCCCATGGACTACGATCCGCTGCTGGCCAAACTGATCGGCTACGGCACGGACCGCGAGCAGGCCATCAGTCGGCTTACGCGCGCCCTGAACGAATATTTCGTAGGCGGAATCAAAACGAATATTTCCCTGTTCCGGCGCATCCTGAGCGATCCCGATTTCCGCGCCGCGAAGATAGATACCGGCTTCCTCGATCGACTCCTGAAGCAGAAGAAGGCGGAAGCTCCGGCGGATCCGAAGGCGATCGAAGTCGCAGTGATTGCCGCCGGAATATTCGCTGCGCTAGGCTCTGCCGCCGCAGGAGCGGGAGAGCGCCCGGTCGCAACCGTGTCCGCGAATAGTACGCCACACGCCGCTTCGAACTGGAAGATTGCGGCTCGCAAAGAGGCGACAAAGTGAAGCTCAACCGAGCTGTTGGCAACTGGCGACTGGAAGCTGGCAACTGCATCTCATGACGTACGACATCGCCATCGACGGCAAGAGTTACCGGCTCGATCTCAATCGAGCGGACGGACGCTGGTCCTGCCGTGTCGACGGACGCGAAGTGGAGGTCGACGCGGTGCTGGCGCGGCCTGATGTGCTCTCACTCCGCATCGGCAACCAGGCGTACGAAGTGAAGTGCGAACGCGTTGCCGGCGACATGCACCTTTGGGTGGGCAGCGCCCGTTTTGCCGCGGAAGTCCGCGATCCCCGCTCGTTGCGCGGCCGCGTCCGCGCTGTCGATGATCATGGCCCGAAGAAGTTAACCGCTCCGATGCCAGGCAAGATTGTTCGCGTGCTGGTGAGTCAAGGTGCCGAGGTCGAGGCGGGTACTGGAGTGCTCGTCGTCGAGGCGATGAAGATGCAGAACGAAATCAAATCGCCGAAGAAGGGTACGATTCAGAAGATTCTGGTCAGCGAAGGCGCCGCCGTCAATGCCGGAGACGTGCTGGCGATCGTGGAATAGTCAGCACCTCAAATCACTACTTCTCCGTCCCGTTGCTGTCGAGCACCTTCTTCGCGTAGAAATTCTCGACCTTCGCGGTATCCCGCAAGACTTCGTAATATGCAGCCTTCAGCAATTGCTCGCGGCGGTCGTGCAACTGCGAGCGGATGGCCTGCTGCACTCGCGGATCGCCAAACTCGCGTTGTCCCGCCGGTTCCTTCGACACCAGCTTTACGATGCGATATCCCACAGCCTGCCTGGTCGCTGGATTCACCACGGCGATGACGGTGCTGTACTGGCCGGGCTTGAGCTTCATGACTGCGTCCCGCGTCGCCGGGTCCGTTCCTTTCAGGCCCGACTCCTGAACCGTGCCGAGATCGCCGCCGTTGCCTGAGGTCTCCGGATCCTCGGAGTACTTCATGGCCAGCGTCGCGAAGTCATCGCCGCTGTCGAGGCGGTTCGCAATCATCTGGATTTTCTTTCGCGCCTCGGCCTCATTTTGTGCTTTGTCGTTCTGGTTGTGGGCCTGCGGGTTGGGCGCGGGCGTCACCATGATCTGAGCCAAGTGATACGTCGGTTCGATCAGGTTGAAGTCGGCTTTATGCGTGTTGTAGTAGTCGGAAATATCCTGCTCGCTGACGCTGATTTTGGAGGACACCTCCTTGTTCATCACCTTGTCGACCGTGATGGAACGCCGGATGTCGCGCTTGAAATCGGCCAGCGTGATCTTCTTGTCTTTCAAGCGCTTGTCGAATTCTTCCTGCGTAAAGGGAGACTTGTATTCGTTGTACTTGCGGTCCACCTCTTCTTCGGTCGCCAGCAGGCCGAGTTTTTCGGCGCGTCGCATCAGGATCTCGTCGTCGATCATCTGGTGCAGAATGTTCAGGCGCAATGCGGTAGCCTGTTCGCCCGATGGGGCCTGCTGCGCGGACGCGACGTTGTTGTCGTAATATTTGTCGACATCCGTGCGGAAAATCCTGCGGCCATCGACGGTGGCCATCACGTCGCCGCCTGGCTGAGAATTGCATGCGGCCAGGGCTGCCAGCAGTATGGCGGCAGAAAGCGTTGCGGCCAACTGGGCAAAGAATGAGTTTGTTCTCAAGAGTTTCTCCGTTCCTGACTGCCACCACAAACGAGACAATTACCTGGATGCTGGCGCTGGGGCTGATGGATGCGTCGGCGCGGATTCCCCCGCGTCCCGCAAAGCAGCGTCCAGCGCAGCGCGAACATCAGCGATGGGAACCGCGCCGTCAATCTTTCGGCCGTTGATGAACAGCGCCGGCGTTCCGTTCACGCCCAGTCCGTCGGCTTCTTTCATGGACGCTCGCACCGCATCTTCGTTCTGCGCTTTCACGCAGGCTTGCAGCTTCACCGCGTCCACGTTGTGTTTCTGGCCTTGCAGCGTGGTCATCTTGTCGATAGCCTCGAAACGCGCTGCGGGGGTCTTTTCCACATCCACCTCGTGCTTGTTGGCATGGATGTAGTCGGCAAAGTCCCAATACGCATCGCCGCTCTGCGCGGCCAGGCAGTTCGCGTCCACCGCGGCATGAAGCGCCCAGGGATGAATCTCCGTCAGCGGGTCGTCTTTATAGATGAAGGTGACCCGATCGCCATACTCCTTGAAGATCTCGGGGAACAGGGTCTGGTGCATTCGCGAGCAGAACGGGCATTCGAAGTCGTCGAAATTGATTGCCACGACCTTTGCCGACTTGGCCCCGCGTGTCGGCCGGTCCTTAACGTCGATTTTGCTCATCAACTCGGCGAACGGATCCTTGGTCAAGTCGAACTTGGTCACGCGCAGCATGGTCGCCCGGTCCTTCGACAGGAGGAACTTGTAGTCCTTCTGCTTGCCATCGCCGCCGTCAATGTTCACAGACACTGCGTCATAACCCGGCCAGTCGGTGCTGGGGGTGATTACCCCGACCGTTACTTTCACCTCGGCGGGAATAGTATAGAAAGCGCGCACCTGGTGCTCGATTTTGCGAGCCACATCGGGAGGTGCGGACTGAGCAACACAACCGAGACAAACCAGAAGCAGGATGAGCAGCGAACGTCGAATTAGGATCACCAGAAACCGCCTCAGCATCACGTTTTATCGTATCGATTATCTCACAGCATATGCGAGCCACCCGCGGAAGCAGCGGGCGTGCCGCGTGTTTTAGCCCGTGCGGCGGAGTTGTTCCACGGGCAGCAGGGAGTTCATCGAACCGGAGCGGAATCCTTCCAGATCGAGAGTCACGAACTTGAAGCCGAGAGCTTTGAAGATCGCCGTGAACTGCAAGGCGATGGCCGGATTCAAAGCGCGCTCCAGTTCCTCGCGGGCGATTTCAATGCGGACGATGTCGCCATGATGGCGCACGCGAAACTGCCGGAAGCCCAGGGCCCGAATCGCGTCTTCGCCGCGCTCGACAACCTCCAGCGCCTCGCGCGTCACCGGACGCCCGTACTCGATGCGCGACGAGAGGCAGGCCGATGCCGGTTTGTCCCAGATGCGCAGGCCCGCTTGGCGCGCCAGGTCGCGAATCTCCTGCTTGGTCAGCCCCGCTTTCAGCAGCGGAGCGGCGACGTGATGCTGCCGCGCGGCCTGCTGCCCCGGGCGGAAGTCGCCCTGATCGTCCAGGTTCACGCCGTAGGCAATCGCGTCGAATCCGCGTGCCGCGCGTAGCCTTTCCATGACATCGAAAAGTTCGTCTTTGCACTGAAAGCAACGCTGCCCGTCATTGCGTGCATACTCCGGGCGGTCGAGTTCCGAGGTGGAGATGACTTCGATCGGAATCCCTTGCTCGTTGGCGAAGGCGATGGCGTCGGTCAGGTGAGTCCGAGCGAGGCTGGGAGAGTCGGCGATCACCGCCAGCATGTCAGTTCCAAGAGCGCGGTGAGCGGCCCAGGCCAGATACGAGGAATCGACGCCGCCAGAATAGGCGACGAGTAGCCGGCCCAGTTGCCGCAGGTCAACCTGCAGTCGCGAGTCCTTTGCTCCAGCGCCAGTTTCAGGTGCCTGCATAGGTTCTATGGTACCAGCCTCAGGCCACGCGGCAGATGATGATTTTGGATGGCGCAGCGCTCCGTTTTCCTTTCGGAGTCGACGACGAACCTGGGCCCGACAGCTAGGGACCCACCAACTCTTGTACGTTGATCGGCACTTTGGTCAGCGTTTCAACTCGATTGCCATATTTGCCCAGGGTGTTTTCCACCACGCAGAAATCGAAGCCGGGGATCACGACGTCATTCCATCGGTCTCCGATTCCGCGCAATGCTACGTCCAGCATGGTGACAATCTGATTGCCTAATGGCTCGTGGCTGTCGAGCGTGATAGCGCCAAAGAACTCCTGGCATTCGGTATAGCCGGAGTTATGCGTACCAGTATAGGGCTTCTGCTGCGCAAGATTGATCTCCCGGCCAATGCGACGCGAGATCTCTTGCGAGTGCTCGGCGAAGAAGTCCACGAGGGATTGTTCTTGCAGGCGCGCGGGTAAGTGTTTGTCCGCAACCTTGCGATACCAATGCTCCCCGACGGCGTATCCTTCCTCGACGAGATCAAACCAGTACTTCTGTTCAGGCTTCACTTTCGTGGGCGAATCGACGGCAATGACCGAACGGCGAATGCAAGCGGTCAGGCCATCGCGCTTGGGCGCGACGCCGAGGTGAACCCAATCGCCCTCGTGAATTTGCCGGTTCAGTGCAGGACCGATCAAGGTGCGGTTGGCAGTGTTGGCTCCGACCATGATTTGAAATCCGTCGCGTTCGGAACCCAGCATGCGTCCGACCCACGCGCCCCACGCCGCGACCTCGGTTTCGAGACGCCCTGGGCGGAGAACCGCCAGCATGGCGCGCAACATTGCATCGGCGATGATGCAGGCATCTGCAATGAGACGCATCTCGATCTCACTTTTCTCGTACTTCACGCGAAAGTACAGTTCCTGGTCATCGACTACGCCTTCGCGGCCGTAGACGTTTTCCAGGTATTCGACCAGACCTGCGGGGATCACCTGACGCGGAGTCAGCAGAGCAATGTGGTCGACGTCCTTGCCAGCGGCCGCTTTGATGACGTCCTCCAGGCGTTCCGCTCGGATCGGATACTTCTCGTCGGCCAACTGCAGGAGTTCGACCTTGTGCACCGTGGCGCCGGCACGGTCCGCGAGTTGCTCGGCTACGTAGCCACCCTCCAAGCCCGCCACGACGTGAAAGCCATTGGGCCCGATAATGCCGGCCACCTGCTCGATGGAGATATTTGTATTTCCGCCGAGGTAAGGAACGTCGCCGGCGTAATGCTCGTCGGAAAAAACAAGACCGACCGTGTGGCCATGATGCTGCAATGCCTGGTTGGTGCGGCGAACGCGCGCCAGGAACTCCTCAAGGGGCGCCATATACTCGCGGTCAATTGCGGGCGTGTCCTGCAGTATGCGGAGGATCTTGTCCAAGTCCTGGCGGTGCGATTCGGAAGGTGGTCGAATGTTCATTGAGTTGCCCCTCTGTTCCCCGGGGTGAAGTCTATCCCGGGTGAAGTCTATCTTTTCGAACATCACTGAACGCTTATTCGCGAATGTCAGCCGTCTTGCGAGTGACATTCCACCCATCGACTTCGACGCTGGGTGTCGAATTGTTCTTATCGCCGATCCGATAGGTCGCGGTCACCTGGCGCGTTTCCCCGGGCAGCAACGCGAAGTAATTGTCCTGCCAGAGTACGGGCAATATTTCATTGTCGGCGTCGCCTTCGCGGCTGACGCGGCCGTTCGATGATTTGTTGACGGTTAGGTGGACGGCAAGAGCAACGGTGGATGTCGGGTTGTGGACCGTGACGGCGGTCGCACCTTCTTGACCGTCCCTCTTGATCTGGGCGGTCACGTCGAGGTCGACGCGCGGCAGCTGATTCAGTGCGGTGTAGTCGGCAAAACTCTTGGTTGGCGCCCAGGTCGAAATGTCATATTCGCCGGTAGGATCCTCCTCTTGCCTGCTCCAGTCGATGGTTTCCGGCTGGGTGGATAGCCAGTAGAAATTTCTGCTCTTGATCTGGCCGTCCGATTCAAGGCGGAGGCTGACAAAATAAGTGGCGCTGAGGCCCTCTATTGCAGGCACCGTGAACACCCGCGTGCTGCTGTCTGGACCGATGTTGAGCGCAGCTTCTTTTGAGAACTTCTCGGTCATGTCGAGGTTGTACACCGTGCCGATGACTTTGAGATTGGCGAACGGCTGGTAATAGGAGTTCACGACCACGATGGAACGGTCGTCGTACGAGTACTGCACGTGCAGAGGCTCGCACGCCTTTTTCACGCCGAAGTAGGACCCTGCCGGGCGCAGATACCAGTCATACATATGCCAGATCATGCTGGGCCAGGCATTGTTCAGCATCCATTGAATGATCCCAGTGGAGGTGTACTTGTTCCGTCCATAGGCTTCCATCATGGCACGGTGAGCTTCATAGGCCTGGAGTTGTGCTTTGAGGGCGTACTCCTCTACCGACTTCGACGGCCCATAGCGCTCGTTGAGGGCCTGGGTGAATACGTTCAGCGTACGTGACATTCCCCCGGCGTGGTACTCCCACACGGAATCGATGGGCCAGAGATGGTCTGGTGGCAGCATGCGGCGCAGGCTCGCGACGGGCGGGATTGCCGGACCTGGGCTGGTCTCCGTGTTGAAACCGAAGGCGCCGCCGTGGCGGGTGTCGAGATACCAGAATGACGGCGGGACGTATTCGTAGGGTCCTGTCATCTTCACGCCGCTGGGCCCGACGGTAGTCGTGCGGCCTGCCGCTGAGGAGATTGAGGGATTCGGCCATTCCAACTCCTGCAGGATTCCCAGATACATTTCTTCGATCCGGGGTGGAGGAGCGAAGTCGCTGCCATACATCCAGCTGATCACCGAGGGATGGCGCTCCAGCCGCCGGATCTGGTCGCGCAGCGAGTTTCCGGCGATCGTTTCGTTTTCCCTGTCCCAGGCAGGCCAGTTCTCCCACTGATCACAGCAGCACCAGCCAGGCATTACGAGAATGCCCATCTGGTCGGCGAGGTCGAAGAAGTGATCGTTTTCCAGTTTGCCTTCTAGACGGACTGCGTTGAGATTGAGATCGCGCACGTAGTTAAGTTCAGCTTTCTGCCTCTCCGGCGAAGATCGCAGCAACAGGTCGAAGCTATAACCTGCACCTCGAATGAGGATGCTCTTGCCATTGATTTGAAAGATGCGATGACCTTTCTCGTCAATGTTCGAAGTGACTTCGCGAACTCCAAACTGAATGTGAGCTGAATCCGAAACCTGCCCGCGCACCTCAACCGTAAGATCGAGCGGGTAGAGGTCCGGCTTTCCGACCTGGACGGGCCACCACACGCGAGGATTGGCAATGGTGAGCTGCGGAAACTTCTCCGGGGTGAAGCGGACTACCTGAGTCTCCTTGGGTCCGAGGCGCACTGTCTGCTCGAAGGCGAGAGTTTCGATGTGACCCTTCACCACACCTTCGACCGGATGGTCAGAGGCGTTGGTCAATTCCGCCCGTATCGTCAACCTGGCCCGGTCGGCGGAAGGAAAGTTGACCCTGGTCAGCACAGCCGGATAACGCAGAGCGATGGGGCCGGTAGTAGTGATACGCACATCACGCCAGATGCCCATCTCTTTGTCTGGGGGCATTGGCGCCCAGTCGACCAGCGTGATGGCCAAGTCGCGCGGCTGAGGCGGGAATATTTCGACGGCGAGGGAATTAGCTTGGCCGGGCTTCGCGGCAGAGGTCACATCAAGGTTGAACAGTCGCCAGGTACCGGCCAGGTCGTCGGAGGAGGCGATCTGCACTCCGTTCATCCATACGTTTGCCCGGTAGTTGATGCCGTCGAAACCAAGCCACACCGTTTTTCCGCTGGATTGCGGCGGGAGTTGGAACTCGGTGCGATACCACCAGGATTGCCGGAACGGACTGGCCGGCGGCATCGGGATATTGGAGAAGTCCTCATATATCGGGTATGTCGTGCCCGGGATTGAACGCAGGTTTACGCCGGTGTATGGATCGGAGTAGACCTTGTCCTCGACCAGGGCGCTCAACACCGTTGAGGGCAGCGTGGCGGGATACCAGTCGCGCGTGGAAAACCCCACACTCGAGATCGCTTCTCCATGTGCGTGCACATCAGCGGAAGGCTGGATGAACCAATTGTCGCGGAGCACCGTGGTGCCAGGATCGGTCACTTTTTGGGACGACGCTGCCGGTGTGCCTACGAGGAAAACAATAATAACGAGGGTGAGGAGACGCAGATTCACAATCCGAACCATCAACGACGCTCCTCTTCGGGTGAATTGGAACGCGACCCGAGCACTCACAGCCATTTCTTTCTTATGCTCACTCGTTTTCTTCCGCAGAGCAAGCTAGTACAGCCGCTCCTGGCGGCGCAGGTTTCCGAACGAGCCGATGTTTGCCAGGCTGAAGGTGAAGCGAAACAGGTTCTCATTGCGCACGTTCGCGATGGCGTACCGGCGGTATTCGATCGTCACACCGCAGCAATCCCAGTTGTAGGTGGTTTGCGCGGTGGCAAACTGCAGTTGCCGCGCTTCTGCATCGAAGCCAAAGCTGGCGGCCGCGCTCAATCCCCGGCGCGCCAGCCCTCCATAGCCAAGGGCCACACGGAACTGCTGAAACTTGCAGGTGGGTTGCGCCGTGCCGTTCGAACTCGAGCACGTCCCTTCGGGAGGAGCCGAGGTTGTCGTGGTCTGCGGAATCTGCAGGAACGCATCCCCGCCGCCTACCGTGAACGCGCCGAAATTATAGTTCAACAGCAGCGTGCTGGCGTTAATGCGGCCCAACTGGAAGTCGTAGTCGAGGTCCCACTCCGTGTCGGTGTGGCTGCTGGTGGCCGCCCGCAGGCGCGACACCAGGGGAGAGAGATGCCGCTTTTCGGTGGCGAATGCGATGCCCGTGAGTTCCTCTGTCGTGGTGAAGACGTTGCGCTGTCCCGGCACCAGTGCTCCGCCGAAGTTCGGATCGAGAAAATACTTTTGCCGAACTTCCCAGGTGGCGACTTCGCGCGCTTGCGGACCGGGAATGCACGTCTGATTTTCCAGAGTATTGATGCGCTGCCATGGAACTGTCTGTTCCGGCGCCGCGGCACCGACGGCGAGGCCCGTCATTGGCGCATCGCACTCCTGAATTGCGGTCGACGACTTTTTCGCGTAGAGGCGGGTCACGAATCCGTACTCAACCTCATTGGTGTTGCTCAGGATGTCGCGCTCGTCGAAGTGCAGCACATTCGAGAAGTTGTTTACCCCGGTTACGTAACGGTAGACGGCGCGCGGTTCGATGACGTGCTTCCACTTCTTTCCCAGAAATTCCTTGGCGAAGATCTTCTCAAGAACGGGAGGCCGCACCTCCACCGAGGTATCCAGCGCCTGCCGGTTCGTGGGATCGTTGACGGCGACTCCGTTCACAAACCGCTCACTGTAGTACGTTTCATGCAGAGCTAGCGCGGGGCGCAGAGACCAGCCGCGGTACTGCAAGGGCAGCGAAATCTCGGGACTGAAATCAAAGCGCCCCAGCAATGCCTCGGTATGAAAGCCGGGCTCGCTGCGGGAAAGGCCCGCTAGCGAGGCGTCGAAGGACCAGAGGAATGGCGTGTGGGCGAGCCGCCGGTCTACGCTAGATGCGTCGGCGCTGGGAGTGTGCAGAATCCGAATGGAATCAAACGTCGGCCTGCCGTTGAGGTCGGTGGCTTGAAAGAAGTTCTGGTAACGCTCCACCATGCCGCCGAACGAAATGCCGTTGACGGCTTTCGATACAAAAAGCTGCGACTTCACTTCCGAGTTGATGGCCTGGGTGAAGACTTCGTTGAAAGCCAGGCGGAACAGAAACGAACTCAGGTAGTCGATATTGGAGACGGCGCGGAAACCGTAGAAGTTGCCTTCGGCTGCCAGGCGCACTTCCTGTCCTCCTTCTTTCAGTGGCGGCGTCGCAACGCATACTGGGGGCGTTCCCGTGCAGGTTGCCGGCTCGCCGATGCCGCGGTCGATGACGCCAAAGAAATTCAGGTCCACGTAGGAAGTGTCGCTGGGGCGCGCCCGAAATCCTCCCCGTTGGGTCCACCCTCGCTTCGACATGTACTCTGCGCCCACAGTGGCGTCCATGCTGCGATTGATGGCCCAATAAAAAGACTCGCCCACCTCGTTGCCGTTGGTGGAGGACCGGCCGATGCTCGGGATCAAGAAGCCGGTCTCGCGCGCTTCTTTGGAGACCGGATGCGTCGCGTAAGGAAAGTAGAGCACCGGGAATCCGTGGAGCCAGAACGTGCTGTGATAAATCTGGGCATTCCCGCCCACATCCACAACTATTTTGCGGGCATTGAACTGCCACTTGGGACGCGGAAGTTCGCAGGTGGTGATGGTGCCGTCAAAGACGAGGTAGTGCTCGGGACTGTCTTTCTCCACAAGTTTTCCGGTGAAAGCAAACGGGGAGGTCGACGTCAAGACCGCGCGCGTGCCATGAAAGCGGAGTCCGGTGGTCGCCGTGACGTCGTAGAATCGTCCCGTCTCTGCAGTCAGATTGTAGGTTCCGTGACTCGCTTTGAGGTGGTCGTCGTTCGGACCGCCGTCGAGCCGGAAGTGTCCCGAAGCTGTGGCTTCGCCGCTGTTGGAGTCGTAGGTGACCTCATCGGCCTTCAGGACATAGGTGCGATAGTGAATTTCGGCGTTGCCGTGCAGTTTGTAGACCTCGCCGTCTTTTTCCTGCTGATCGGCGCAGATGGTGGCCGAATCGGAATCCTGGTTCGCTGCCTGACGAGCGCAAGGCGTGCTCGAAGCGGCCGTTTGGGTTTCTGCTTTTTGTTCGGCTTTGGGCGAGGAGGAAGTCGCGGCTTGATCGGAATTTTCTGATAGCAACTGTCTGGTTACTAGCGCAGCGGCGAGAACCTGATGACAAAGGAACAGCGCCGTGATAAGGAATCTAGTGCGAAGAGTCATCGGAAGAAAATCAACGGAAGCAGATCGTCCCTTGAAGACGAACCTTCCCTTTCGGCTGTTTTGCCGCGGCATCGTGAACTTAGCACGGCGCTGGTCGCGAGGCAAAGTGGCGAAAAAGGCTAGGATTCCCGTCGCATCCCTTCCGGTTGTACGTTACGCTCGAACGAGTGCGATTTCAAAAGACTGGCTTTCATGAATTGTCCGCTGTGTGGAGAAGTTTGCCGTTGCCAATCGGAGCCCCTTCCCGCTGCCTTGCAGGGGAACGCCGACGTTGAGGTCTCAGACTTGCCGGTCGAAGCAGTGCCTCTAGCTGCGGACGCTCCTGCCTGGCGCGACGAACTCTCCGATCGGCTCAGCCGTTATCGCGCGCGGCGCAAAGTGCGTCCTCCCCGTTACCCGTCGCTCAGCCTGAAGTTTGATGCCCCGGACGGGTCCACAAATGCTCCTAGCGGGTCTTCGCTGGCGGAGTTCGAGCCCATCTCAAGCCATGCTCTCGCGCTCGATGGGATGAGGCACGAGCCGTCCGTGGCTGCAGAATCGGAAGTGAACCCTCGGTCGGCGCCCGCCGCAGAGTTCGCCGCTCCGCCCGCGCGTCAGTCCGTTGTACATGCCAGTGCGAAGATCATTGAGTTCCCAAGGTTCGCGTGGGGGCCGCCACCGCCTCCACCCGATCAACTGGCGGAGCCGGTCAGCGAGCGCCCGCGAATCCTGGAAGTGCCAGAGGTCGCGCCTCCACCTCCCGCGCTCGGTGGAATCACCATCGAAGCGGCCGAGCAACAGGAGGCCGAGAAGCGGCCCGGCATCGACATTCCTCTGCAAAGCGCGCCACTCGGACTGCGCTTCGTGGCTGCCCTGGTCGACGGACTGATCATCGCCGCTGGCTCGGCTCTCTTCGGTTACATTTTTTGGAAGGTGGCGGCGGTGCGTCCCCCGTTGCTGCAGATTTTGGGGATCGCCGCGGGAATCTCCTGCCTTTTCTGGGCGGCGTACCAGTACCTGATGATCGTCTATGCCGCCAGCACCCCGGGATTGCGGGTGGCCGGGCTCGAACTGGCGCGCTTCGACGGCACTTCCACCAGCCGCTCACTACGCCGCTGGCGCGTGCTGGCCGCGTGTCTGTCCGCGGTTTCCGCCGGCATGGGATATGCCTGGGTGTTTCTCGATGAGGATGCCCTCTGCTGGCACGACCGGATCACGCACACGTACCTCGCGCCCAGGAAGCCTCAGCCCAAGCCTGAGGAACTCTCGACGGCTTAAAGCTTTCGCCAACAGGCGAGGGTACTTCGAACGCCGATGAGCGCAATGGAGATTTATCGACAACTGACTCGCACTGGCGGTGCAAAGCACCTCTACTTCTTTTCGTAGACGAACGTACCCTTATCAGTTGGTCGATCGGGATTCCACCAAGAGTGGGTAATGACTCTTCCATCGTCACTCAATTCGAGGGAGCCTTGAGTGAGAACTTTGCCATTGCGCTTCGTCAGTGTGGCAATCTCGCGTCGTCCAACCAGCCGTACCGAGTAGGTCACCCCCTCTGGGGCGTGAGGCCCCTGCACCGCCCCGTCGACTCCGTCGAACGGTGCGTCAACATACTGCCCGGCGCTCGGATAGCTGAGATGCAAGGTCTGACTATCGAGCCTCAGTGACATATCGGCATGTCGCTGAAGGTAGCTCGTGTCCCGCCACTGGCCAGCAAAGCCCTCAGAACCCGAGATTCGCGAGGCGACGACCTGACTGGTAGTAACAGGGCCACTCGGACGAAATGCGGTCGCTGTCGCCGTAAGAACCTTCCCGTCAGCCGAAAGCTCCCAATGATACGCATTCGTCTTTGCCCCATTTTCTTCTCGAGTCAGGTCTAACGTAGTTTCGCTGCCTTTCACACAGGCTTGCGTGCGCTTTTTCCCTATCGGTCGATCCTTCTCATCGCAGCGAAAAGTGAAACTCGAACCTCCATCGTCATAGCCATACTCACCGTCCGCCGAAATCGAGATAGTAACAACCGGGCCCTGATAGCTATTCTTTGAAGGGCTCAATTTCCATGTGCCGTTCCAGTCCGGGGAGGGCTGCTGAGCATTGCAAGCGGAGGTGAGCGCTGAAGCGAGGACAACGGCGAACACCTTTCGAGTTGATCTCCAGTTCATGGCCGAAACTATAGCAGGACTGGACTAGGAGAGCCTGAGGCGGATGGTCGACGCTATCAGGCGTGGCTGTTGAAAAACTCACTCGCCAGAAAATGGCCGAAAAAACTTTGCCTTAAGAAGCCCTACAAACGACGTTCTCGGTTTTCCTGGACATTTTCTAGTCCCAAATTTCGGCTGTTTTGGAGAAAATGGAGTTTCTCAACAGCCACAGGCGATTTCACGCATTGAGAATAGGCCGATCGGGCGAATGAGCGCGATGGCGATGTTGCAACAGCCACACAAATCGGTCTCCTGCACGTGACGCCCGACCCTCCGAGCAGCGTAGCGCTCGTTCCTACACGAAAGGCCGAAGGGCAGTCTGGCTGAAAGGGCATGGGTAAGGTCGTTACCATGGCCAGATTGCGCGGAAAGGTAAGGTGGCCATGCACTTCGGGCACCTGCGCTCGGCAGGAGTTGGCTGATAGGCTGCCTGTTATGCGGGTTATCGCCAGTGACGTGAAAGCGCCGGAAACACCGGCCGGTGACCCAACCCCGGCTTCGGAGAAAGTGGCGGCGCTCGTGGAGTTGTTGCGCAACCGTTCTTATGTGGAGATCCGGCAGCGGATGTATGACAGTCCTCCGGGGAGTCCGTGGTGGACGGCGTGCCGGGCTGAGCTGGATCTGCGCAATGGACAGCAGTTCGGCGAAGCGGCGCTGGCCATGTCGAGGACCTCGGACAAAATGAGGGCTTCGCTGCAGCACTTTGAGCAATTGGCCGATACTCTGCACGAGTCCACGAAAGACGTCGCCGACCTGCTGCGTGGGACGCAAGAAGCGGGGCGCCGGCTGGAGATTGCGGTCTATGTGACGATCGGGATCACGCTCGTGCAATTCTTCAATCTGATCTTCGAAATTTTCCGCAAGCATCGGTAAGCTTGCTTTCGGCAACACACTCCCAAACTGGTCTATGAGTTCCACCACGACGAAAAAAGTCGCCTCACGAAGAGAAATAACACACACGCTGACCTGGCCAAAGGACGAAGGCCCAGTTCTCAGCGTGCATTGCATGACTGTTGTAACCGCATTGACCCGACGATGAGTGAAATTGATTCCATAACAATGTCGGCTCCCATGGGTCGGACTGAGTTCCTGACCTGAAACTTGATGGCGAGCGAGCCTTGGTTGGATCGGCACATTTTCAACGAAAGCGAAATGGCGCTCTTCTCCGAGTGCATGCTGTGTGTGCTCAAAAAGTGCTTGATACCGCCGGCATTGTTCGAGAGCCGATGTTTCGCCAATTGTCCGAGTTCAGTGTACAAAATTGGACATTTTTCTGGTGCGGATTGTGACATCATCGACAACGTGAAGGCCAGGAAGCCAACTCTCAAACAGGTGCAAGCAGTCCAGTGCCCGAGTTGTGGGGCGGGGCCGGGCGAGAAATGCGAACTCAGCGCGGGACACCCCCGTACGCAGTCGCATCGAGACCGACGCTTGCTTGCAGCCGATTGATGTCTGTGGAATGGGAAGGAGGACCTGATGGAGAAAACGGTGAAGGAGTCGATTCACAAAATGACTAGCCATCTGCAACTCATAAGCGGCTACCTGGAAATGAAGGATTACACCAAGGCGCTGGGGAAGACGAGGGAAACCATTAAGGAAATGCACGCGCTGGAAACGAGTCTAGCGGGGCTGGCGAAAGTAGGGATGACCGTGCCGCACGATGGGGCGGTCGTAGTTCCACACGGCTCCACAGTTGTGAGCCACGAAGACGTGAACGTGGACGTTGACCGAGACGAAGTGCGGGCAGTGGAAAAAAAGGAAGTTCTCGCCGGTCACGGGAGCGACAATCCGAAAACAAAGTGAGATTTGACTGCGGCCACTAAGTGCAGTGGTGCACGCACAATGGCGCGCCCCACTGTGAAAATTGTCTTCCGCAAGGGATGGAAGTTCTGATAACTAAAACACTCCGGGGGAATGGTTGCATGGACAAACTGGTGTAACCAGATGGGTCCGACCGGCCTTCTCACAGGCCTTCGTGCTCATATCGACCTGGGGGCGGATGGAAGCATGCCTGGGCACTCTGTTACGCTAATCCTCCTATGCGCGCTTTCATAACCGTCCTGCTGTTGCTCGCCACGGCCGCCTCGGCTTCTGCCCAAGGCCCCAAACCGCTTGCCGAGCGCCTCGCAGCGCAGAACGCTCTTTTCGACGAGCAGTACGAATCCGATCTTCGCAACTTTCCCGAGCGCGCGACCGCTTTCGGCGACTATCGCTACAACGACCGGCTCAACGAATATTCCGTCGATGCCATCCGGCGGCGTCATGAAGGCGATGCAGCCTTTCTGCAGCGGGTTGAAGCCATCCCGACCGAAGGGTTCTCCGATCAGGACCAGCTCTCGCACGACTTGCTGATACGCGTGCTGCGGCAGCGCATTGCCGATTTCGACCTCAAGGAATATGAGATGCCCATCAACACGCAGAATGGCATCCATACCAACCTCGCCGATCTGCCACTGGCGGTGCCGCTCGACTCGGTCAAGCATTACAAGGACTATATTTCGCGGTTGCACCAAATTCCGCTCGCCCTCAGCCAGGTCACTGAGGTCCTGCGCGCCGGCATGAAAGACAAGCTCATGCCCGTGCGTTTCCTTGCGGAAAAGATTCCGGCGCAATGCCAAGGCATCATCGCCGCCGATCCGTTCCTGCAGCCAACCAAGAAGTATCCCGCCAGCATTTCACCGGAGGAGCAGAAGCGGCTGACCCAACAGATCACTGACGCGGTCAATACCGATGTGCTCCCCGCATACAAAGCGTTCGCTGCGTTCATCCAGACGGAATACGCGCCGCAGGGCCGCACGACTCTGTCGATTACTTCGCTCGCAGACGGCCGGAAGCGCTACGAGAACGATATTTATGCGCGCACCACGACGCACATGACGGCGGAAGAAATCCACCAGCTCGGCCTGCGAGAGATCGACCGCATCGAAGCCGAGATGACGGCAATCGCCAAGAAAGAGGGCTTTGCTGACCTCGCTGCTTTCCGGGCGTCGCTGAAGACCAATCCCAAGTACATCCCAAGTTCCGCAGAGCAAATCCTCGACGGTTACCGCCATTACATCGCGCAGATGGAGACGAAGCTTCCGGACCTGTTCACGCTGCTTCCCAAGTCGCCGGTCACGGTGGAAGCGATCCCTGCTTTCAATGCGAGCGCCATGACCCACTATGTGACCGGAACGGCCGACGGTAAGCGGCCGGGCCGAGTGGTGGTCGCCACCTCCAACTTCGCCGAGCGCTCGCTCATCGACAATGAGGCGATCGCCTACCATGAAGGCGTCCCGGGACATCACATGCAGCTTTCTGTGCAGCAGCAACTTCAGGAGCTGCCGAAATTCCGCCTGCACGGCCTCGGTTTCAACGCTTATATCGAAGGCTGGGCTCTGTACGCAGAGCAACTTGGGAAAGAAGTGGGCTTCTATCAGGATCCCGTTTCCGACTACGGACGCCTCTCCTCTGAACTCTTTCGCGCGGTGCGTTTAGTTGTTGATACGGGCATTCACGCCAAGGGATGGAGCCGCGACCAAGTCGTGGACTTTTTCCGCAAGTCCGGCGCCGTCGACGAGCCCACGATCCAGTCCGAGACCGACCGCTACATCTCGTGGCCCGCGCAGGCGCTCAGCTACAAGCTCGGGCAACTCAAGTTCCGTGAACTCCGCGACCGCGCCCAGAAAGAGCTAGGTCCGAAGTTCGATCTCCGCAAGTTTCACGACGAGATGCTCGACGGGGGAACGCTACCCCTCGATCTGCTCGAAGCCCGCACCGATAAATGGATCGCGCAACAAAAAGCGAAGTAACAAAGCAATTAACCACGAAGGGCACGAAGGTTCACGAAGGAAATTCATTGCAGGTCCTTCCTTCGTGTGACTTCGCGTCCTTGGTGGTTGAGAATCTCAACCGACGAGCGGTCGGACCTTGCCTGTGCTATCTTCAATGGGTTCATCTAATTGCGGTTTCCGCCATTCATCTGAAGCATGGCTACATCCCCTGAGGGTACAAAACCGGCAGTAAAGGTCTTCGTCGCCACAACGGTGATGCTGACCTTCATTTCGTTCTGGCGGGCCTCCGCCATCGTTCTGTCGGATCTGGCCTCGTCCGCCTACTACGCCGGCGGCGATGCCGAGAAAGTCATCGGCAAGAGCGCGCCCTGGTTCATCCTCGCGGTCATGCTGTTCAGCTACGCGGTGCGCGCGCTCTATATCGAGTCGAGCAGCATGTTCGTGCGCGGCGGCGTCTACCGCGTCGTCAAAGAGGCGATGGGCGGAACGCTCGCCAAGTTCTCCGTGTCGGCGCTGCTGTTCGACTATGTCCTCACCGGTCCCATCAGCGCGGTTTCTGCAGGGCAATACCTGGCGGGGTTCATCAAGGACATCGGCGTAGTCCTCCACCGCCCGCTCAATTTTTCCGACGACCATTTCGCCGCCGGAGTGGCCGTCATCATCGTCGGCTACTTCTGGTGGAAGAACACGCAGGGCATCCACGAATCCAGCCAGAAGGCCTTGCAGATCATGGCCATCACCACGGTGATGGTGGTGATTTTGATCATCTGGTGCACGATCACGGTTCTGCGGGCTCCGGTGCAGTTGCCCCCGAACCCACTGCACGCGGGCGTGATTCCGCTCAACAAGGAGTCTCTGGGCTGGCTGCCAACCTGGTTCGGCCACATCACGTGGATCATCCTGTTCGTCGGCTTCGGGCACTCCGTTCTGGCCATGAGCGGCGAAGAAACGCTGGCCCAGGTCAACCGCGAAATCGAACACCCCAAGCTGAAGAACCTGGAGAAGACCGGGCTGGTGATCTTTGTCTACAGCCTGCTGTTCACTTCGCTGGTGTCGTTCTTTGCAGTGATGATCATCCCGGACGGCGTCCGCCCGCAGTACTTCGCGGACCTCATCGGCGGCATCGCCGTGTATCTGGTGGGGCCGACTAGCCTGAAGATCTTGTTCCACGGCTTCGTCGTACTGGTGGGCGTACTGATACTCGCGGGCGCGCAGAACACTTCCATCGTGGGTGCGAATGGTGTCCTGAACCGCGTGGCCGAAGATGGAGTGCTGACCGACTGGTTTCAGAAGCCCCACCACCGCTACGGCACCAGCTACCGCATCATCAACCTGATCGTAGGCATGCAGTTGCTCACCATTGTGCTGAGCCGGGGCGACGTCTACCAGTTGGCCGCGCTGTACGCCTTCGGAGTGATCTGGAGCTTCACCATGAAGTCCCTGGCCGTGCTCGTGTTGCGTTTCACGGAGCCGGGGAACCGGGCGTGGAAAGTGCCCGGGAATCTGCACATCGGAAAGACTGAAATTCCCATTGGCCTCATTATCATTTCTGCTGTGCTCTTCATGACCGCAATTGTGAATCTGTTCACCAAGTATGAGGCTACGATCGCTGGCATTGTCTTCAGCGTGGTATTCTTCACGATCTTTACGCTCTCCGAGCACCATGTCACCAAGGAGCGCCACGGCAAGCCCGAGCAACTCGACCAGTTCCGGGTTTACGGCAATCAGGAGCTGGGCAGCGGCGCCATGGGTGTCCGTCCCGGCAATGTATTGGTTGCGGTCCGCGACCCACGGAATCTCTATTACTTGCGGCACATCCTCAGCCATACCAACACCATCAAGCAGGACGTGGTGGTGATGAGCGCCCGCTTGTACCATCGGGAGCATAGTTTCAGCGGGAGTTCGGTGTTTGAAGCGAGCCAGGTATTCGACCACTACGAGCAGGAGCTTTTCACGGCGGCCGTGGCTGTGGCCGAAAAGGAAGGGAAGCCCATCTCTCTGCTCGTGGTGCCCGCGACGGACGTCTTCGAAGCCATCATGGTGACGGCGCAGCGGCTCGAGTCCAGTCGCGTGGTCTGCGGGCTCTCCAACAAGCTCACCGCCGATGAGCAGGCCAAGCTCACGGGCGACGCCTGGGAACGCCTGCCCGAGCCGCGTCCCCGGCTGAATCTGGAAGTGTGCGCTCCGGACGGGACCATTCGCGAATTTGCTCTCGGACCCCATGCTCCGCGCATGCGCCCGCAGGATGTCGAACTCATGCACCAGCTCTGGCTCAACATCACGGCCGATCCCAAGTTCGCCGGCGCTCACCACTATCACATCGTGGCCCTGGCCTTGGAGGAACTGCAGCGCGAGTTGAGCACCGAACAACGCGCGCAGCTGCTGCAAAAGTTGCAAGACGAGATGCAGGCTCCCCCCCGCACCGATCTAAATTCGTAAGGAGGTCCCCATGGCGCGCATTACCGGCGCTCCCCGCAACCAGGGCGGCCTGCTCCGCCGGTTGTTTGTCGGGATCGTCTACTCTCTTACGCAGCGCAGGCTTGGCCGCGTCATCATGCCCGTCCAGGTGACCGCGCATCATCCCAAAATCTTTTGGGGATACGTCGTGATGGAGCAATCGCAGGCCAGCAGCAAGCTCATCGATCCCAAGCTCAAAGGACTCGCCGAACTGCGCGTGGCCACGCTCGTCGGATGCCCGTTTTGAATTGACATCGGCTCTGCCGTGGGCAGAGCGAGCGGCATCACGACGGAGCAGATCGCGAATCTCAACAACTACCTCACGGATTTCAATTTCTCTGAACTGGAAAGGCTCGTCCTCGAATACGCCGACGGAATGACTCGGACTCCGGTGGAAGTCTCCGACGCGCTGTTTGCCAAGTTGCGGGAACGGTTCAGCGAAGCAGAACTCGTGGAACTGACGTCCGCAATCGCGTGGGAGAACTACCGCGCACGCTTCGATCACGCCTTCGGCGTCGAAGCGGAGAATTTTACTGAGGGCGCCGTGTGCGCCCTGCCAGTGCAAGCAGCCGACTAGAGCAGACCCAGGTGGTCCGGGTATTTGGCCTGCAACGCACTGATCAGAAGTTCGAACTCGGGAAGACTGCGCAGACTCGCGAGGCAGGGATCTTTCAGAAAGTAAGGCCAGCAGGCGAAGCCGGTACTGACGCTGCGCTCCAGCCATTCGAAGGCAGTGTCGCGCCTTCCGGTCAGAGCGAGTGTGCAGGCGATCTGATAATACGTGTGATGCGCGTGGCCGAAAGACCTAGGACTCGAACAGGCATGAGTAACACACTCGATGGCCGCATCCCGATTCCCCATCAAAGCGTGCAGCAGACCTTGTCGGCTGATGATGAGCGGGTCGTTCGGCACGAGTTGCACCGCCTCGTCCGTAAGTCGGGTCGCCTCTTTCCAATCCCCAGTCATCATCGCAGGGTACGAAGCAAAATATAGGGCGTACTTGTTGCCGGGACTCTCTGTGCGCCAGATCTGAATGTGCCGGCGCGCCAGGTCGTATTCCTGGCCCCAAACATAAACTTGGACGACGCTCGGGTTCACCGCCTTGTTAGGTTGAAAAGGCCGTCCCCTTTCAAACATCTCGCGAGCATGATCGAGCAGTCCGACATGCGCCAGGATCGAGCCCAGACGGTTGTAAGCATGAGGCAGGTTCTTCTGCAGCGCGAGAGCGCGCTTGAGATCAGCAATGGCCTCCAGATGTTGAAAGTTTTTCGATGGTCCCCACAGCAGAAAAGCGCGGGCCACGTGCCCTTCGGGAAGATTCGCGTCAATCTCGAGTGCCCGCCGGCAGTGGAACTCCGCTTTCTCCAGCCACACGCTGGCGGGGTCGAATTCAAAATGGCGCGTTGTGCATGCGAACGAGAGAGTCGCATGAGCAAGGGCAAACGCGGGATCGCGAGTCAGCGCATTGCTGAGATGATGGCTAGCTTCGTCCATCCTGGAAGCATTGCCGCTCGCAGCGATGCGATAGCCCCGCATGAATTCCGCATAGGCCATCGGGTCCCGGCTGTAGCGCGGGCGCTGCTCGGCCTCCGCCGTGACCGTGGGTCGGTTTAACGCGCGGCTGATGCCCTTCGCGACGTCGCTCTCCACGCTCACCAGGCGACTCAGATCGAGGTCGCACCTCTTCGCGAAGCAGGAGCGCTGCAGCTGGGCGTCAAGCATCTCCAGCGAGAGGCGCCACTGCCCCTTCGACATCTGCAGTGCTCCGTGGACCACAAATCGGACGCCCAGCCGAGACGCGACTTGCGAAGGATTTGTTTCCATTGGTAGGTTCAGAACCGCGGAAGTGGGCAACACGTCTACGCCCGGCAGATTTCCGAGACGGGAGACCAGGGCATCCGCAAAACCGAGACACAGGCCCTGGTCGTCGGTAGCCTTCTCCAGCAGCAACGGCGGCAGGACTGCGATCGACGAACGGTTGCCCCAATCGCTCGCGTCGGTCCTCTGGTCGATGAGTTCCGGAGTTCGCCGAGCGTCAGAAACCGGATATTGCGCATCGATCACGCGAACCGGGCCGACGAACCGGTATCCCTTTCCGACCACCGTTTCCAGAAAGCGTGGCTTGTCGGCGCTGTCACCCAGGGCCGTGCGAAGCTTTCGCACCACGTTGTTGACGTTCTTCTCCGTGTCGATAAACAGATCCGAGCGCCAGAGTCTCTTGACGATGTCTTCACGAGACACCATCTGCTCGCGCCGCCCCAGCAGGAAGATCAGCAGTTCCATGGGCTTCTTCTCGATCTTGATCCGCTGTCCGAACCGTCGCAGTTCGTAGCGTCCCAAATCGATTTCGACTTCGCCCGTGTTCTTTCTAGGGTGCCCCATAGAACCCCAATTGGGAGCATTATCCACTAAAAATCAACAACTTGCGACGATATAGAGAAGATATCCAAAGAATATCCCGGCTGCGTTGTCCAACTGCCCACTTCGCGGGAAGATGCCTCATCACGCTTCACCAAGGAGAAGTCGATGAAACGAAATCTGTTCCTCACCCTGGCAATCGTTGCGATGTTGTGCTTCGCAGGCCAGCTCTTCACGACCGCCGCACATCCTGGCGCTCACGAAAAAAACGCCTTCACCCCGGAAACAATTCCCTGGGGTCCGCCGCCGCCTTTCGTCGCCCCGGGCGCGCAACTCGCCGTAATCAAAGGCAACCCCGCCGCTTCGAGCGGTGACTACACCGTGCGTCTGAAAATGCCAGACGGGTACCGTATTGCGCCGCACTGGCATCCCCAGCGCGAAAATGTCACGGTCATCTCAGGCACGTTCAAGGTCGGCATGGGAGACACCTTCGACAAGGACAAGATGGGAACATTCCCAGCCGGCAGTTTCGCTTTTCTCGATCCCGACATGCACCACTACGCGATGGCCTCGGGCGAAGTCATCGTGCAAGTCCACGGAAGCGCGCCCTTGCAGTTTAACTATGTCAATCCCGATGACGACCCGAGCAAGAAGTAAGTCTCGGCACTTTCAAACGATTGGAGGAACCTATGACTGTTGATGCGAAAAAACTCGAGCAATTCTTAGGACAGTTTGTCAACGATCTGGGGGCCACCGTTCACGCCGGTATGGTCGTGATCGGAGAACGCCTGGGTCTTTACAAGGCTCTGGCGGCCGGCCCACTCACACCCGCGGAACTGGCGGCCATCACGCGCACCGATGAGCGTTATGTGCGCGAGTGGCTGGCTTCCCAGGCGGCGGGAGGATACATCACTTACAACGCAGAGACTCGCAAGTTCAGCATGACCGAAGAGCAGGCCCTCACCCTGGCGAACGAAGATGGCCCGGCATATTTGCCCGGTGCCTTTGAACTCGCTCTGGGATCGTTGGCTGCCGTCCCGCGCATCACCGAGGCATTTCGCTCCGGCGCCGGGATGGGCTGGGGCGAGCACGAGGACCGCGTGTTTCACGGATGTGAGAAGTTCTTTCGTCCCGGGTACGCGGCGAATCTCGTCAGCTCCTGGATCCCCGCTCTCGATGGCGTTCAGGACAAACTAGCCCGCGGTGCCAAAGTTGCTGACGTGGGTTGCGGGAAAGGAGCTTCCACCATCCTGATGGCGAAAGCCTTTCCCAAGTCTCACATCTATGGATTCGACTATCACGATAAGTCGATTGAATTGGCGCGGGAGTCGGCTAAGCGTCAAGGCGTAGCGGACCGTGTGACGTTCGAAGTCGCGAAAGCGAAAGAGTTCCCGGGGAAAGGGTACGACTTCGTGGCGGTATTCGACTGTCTCCACGACATGGGAGACCCGGTGGGCGCAGCGGCACACGTGCGGGCAGCTTTGACCGCCGACGGTTCCTGGATGATCGTCGAGCCGTTCGCAAATGACGACCTACAGGACAATCTCAATCCCGTGGGCCGCGTCTACTATTCCTTCTCGACGTTGCTGTGCACGCCTTGCTCCCGCTCGCAGGAAGTGGGAATGTGTCTGGGAGCTCAGGCCGGGGAGAAGCAAATGCAGAAAGTGGTTCATTCCGCCGGCTTCAGCCGTTTCCGGCGGGCGACACAAACGCCGTTCAACTTGGTGTATGAGGCCAGGCCCTAACGAAACCTGGGGCGCATTGCTGGGCTGGGTCGACTGATGGATTCGCGAACATCGCGTCGGCCTAGTCCCGGCCCCTGATTTTCCAGACGAGCATCCGGCGGCTCTCTTCTCTAGCTCCCGAGGATATTTTCCAGCGACGCTCTTAGCGTGCTGAAACGAAAGGGATATCCACTCATCACCAACTGTGTCGGTTCGACACGCTGGCTGCCCAAGAGCACCGTCTCTCCCATTTCGCCGAAGGCGAGTTTTACTACGAAGGCCGGCACAGGAAAGATCGCGGGCCGCGCGAGCACACTGGCCAATGTCATGGTGAATTCTGTATTCGTCACTGGCTTAGGGGCAACCATGTTGACCGGCCCTTGCAGCAGATCGCTCTTCAGGATGTGGTGAATTGCTCCTACCATGTCCTGCACATCGATCCAACTCATCCACTGTTGCCCGTCGCCGATCTTTCCGCCCACGCCCATCTTGAACGGCGTCAGCATCTTTCCCAGCGCGCCACCGCTTGGGCTGAGCACAACGCCAGTGCGCATCTGAACGGTGCGAATGCCTGCGTTGATGGCAAACCGCGTTGCCGCTTCCCACTCGCGGCACACCTCAGGAAGGAACCCAATGCCCGGCGCACTTTGCTCAGTCAAGACCTCGCTGCCGCGGTCGCCGTAGTATCCAATTGCCGAACTGCAGACGAATACCTGCGGCTTGTCCTTCGCATGCGCCAGGGCCTCCGCCAGAGCGGACGTTCCGATGACCCGGCTGTCGCGGATCTTCCGCTTCTTCTCGTCGGTCCAACGTCCGACTATACTCTCGCCCGCAAGGTGGACGACCGCGTCGAAGCCGGAGACTGCCTCAGGCGTTATCGGCTTCCCGGGATCCCACGAGATCTGATCCTCGCCCTTGGCCACGCCGCGAACGAGGCGCGTGACTTGGTACCCACGGGTTTTGAGAGGAGGAAGGAGGGCAGTGCCGATTGGCCCGGAAACGCCGCTGACAAGAATTCGAGAAATCATGGCTGACAGTTTGCACTCTATCAGCTTGCGGCATCGCGAACCAAACCGGGGAGGAATTAGAAGTATTCAAACGATCTGAAATGCGAATCCGGCGCACTGCAGGATATCGCTTGAGCACGACGGAGCCGGAGTGTTCCATCGGCCAAGGTATAATCGGCAGCGCGTCCCGTTGTCCCCTCCGCCCGGAGCCCCTTCCTCGCGGGCTATAATCGTGCATGGCGAGCTTGCGCCAACAGATCGCTACCACTGCCCTCACGCTGACCAAGTTCCGCGACTTGATGAAGCGGATGCAGGAGAACCGTCCCCAGGACGATCTCACCATCATCAAGAAGGCCTACGACTACTCCCTGAAGAATCACGAAGGCCAGATGCGGGCCTCCGGCGAACCTTACCTGGTCCATCCCCTGGAAGTCGCTCTCGTCCTTGCCGAAATGAAAATGGACCCGGTCGCCGTGGCCTCAGGCCTGCTCCACGATTCGGTCGAAGACACGTCGGTCACCATCGTCGACATCCGCAAGGAATTCGGCGAGCAGGTCGCTCACATCGTCGAAGGCGTCACCAAAATCAGCAAGATTGACTTCGCCACCCGGGAAGAGCAGCAAGCCGAAAACCTGCGCAAGATGATGCTCGCCATGGTCGACGACATCCGCGTGGTGCTCATCAAGCTGGCCGACCGCCTGCACAACATGCG
>PLBY01000113.1 GCA_003134655.1 Acidobacteriaceae bacterium | reverse complement strand
TCGTTTCTGTTTTGCAAGCATCCGCTCGAAAGCGAGCCATCGCTGATCTACCATGGCCGACTAAGTTCGGAAGATCGCCGACATATCCACCACCACACCGAGCCAATCTCGGGAGCGGTTTCGGGTTCGCTGTTTGCGGGGAAATGCGCAAAACCTGCCTCACCAGATTGACGGTACGAGTGCTCCCCGCTAATATTGCCACGCGCATGATCGGTCAGACCGTTTCCCACTACAGCATGCGTCGTATTCGTAGACGTAGTTATTTTCGTCGGGTGCGATTTGTACTTGGTGAACGATCTTAAGTAGTCACCCGCTGTTCTGTCCCTGTTCGGAAATCGTAATAACCGATAGATCCGATCTGGCGCAGCATTTCCCGCTGAGCATTGCGTGCGCAAGACTGCGGACCGAATGTTTCGGTTTTCGTAACGTCTTACAGAATCTAGCGACGATGCGCAGCGTTTCCTCTATTNNTCGTCTGCGTTTCAACGACGAGCCCGGATTACCACGCAGCTCGACACTAGCTTCCCCCCTAAAACTGACACCGGCACGGCGCAGCCTGCACTCCGCATTGTCTGCGCTCGTTGGGCGTGCCGACTGGGGCCCTACCAGGATCTTAGTGTTCTCGTAAATCTTCCAAGAAGGAGAATTCCGTATGAGCAACCAAGACTCTAGAGGATCGATCAAGCTGCCGAGCGACTTCATCTTCGGACACGTTCGACCCGATCACACCAAACCCGCTCCACCCTCACCGCCGCCACCCCTTGGCCCACTCGCCCCGTTCGTTGGAGACTGGGTCGGGAACGGCTTCAACACGATCTTCCGGCCCGATAGCGCCGCTACACCCACGCCACTCCCCAACCCGGTCCCCGNNACCCCCCCCGCCGCCTCCGCGCGACAATATCCTGGAACTCAACCTAACCTCTGAGAGCCTCACTTTTTCGAAGAGTCTCGGGTCCGTTCCGAATCGCGGCACCGGGACTCAGGCCGACGCTTTCCTCAACGGAGTGCCCTATCTGCAGACCATCAACGACATTACGATTCACGGCGAAAAAGTCGGGATCCACTTCGAACCCGGAATGTGGATTCACATACCCTCGACCACAATTCCGCAGCTGGGGGAAACGGTCACGCGCATGGCCTCCATTCCCCATGGCACGACTATTGAGGCGCAGGGCCTGGTCCTGCCCCCGACGCCCGGACCGCCGAACATAGCCGCGGTCGACATCACACCTTTCGTGACGGGCAGCAATCCAGTCAAGAAAATCAAGTTCGCCAGCCAGACCGCCAGCAACCCGAACACGCCCAGGATCCCTCAAGATCTCGGCTCGTTTGTCGCGCGCGGCACCATCACCCAGGCCATGCTGGACGATCCCAACAGTTTGCTGCGCGATCACATCAGCAAGCAAACCATCATCAGCACCACCACCATCTTCGTTTCCACCGCCCCACCGCCTCCGGCGGGGCTCTTCGGCGGAGGAACCGACAACATCGCATTCCTGCTGGGCCAGGCCGCGGCCGCCGCGCCCAACGCTCAGGCCACGCAGATGATTGCCGTCTTCTGGATTGAAA
This sequence comes from Acidobacteriaceae bacterium, assembly GCA_003134655.1. GTDB lineage: Bacteria > Acidobacteriota > Terriglobia > Terriglobales > Acidobacteriaceae > Sulfotelmatobacter. The sequence continues at coordinate 39,210 of PLBY01000113.1, read as the reverse complement.
CAGTCGAAGAGTCCATCGACGTGCCACCCTACCACGCGGGTGACCCGCCATTTTCGATCAAAGCCAAACGCAGCATTCAGGGTCAGCGCGTACCGACGTTCTCCATCACTCCCCCATTCGACCTGGATGCGCCGCGCACAATCAAGGTAAGGTTCACGCAGATTCAGTACACTCAGACCGTCCTGCTGAATTTTGCTGGCCTGACTTGGCCGCATGTCTCAGTAAACACGCTTGTGCCGGAGGACGACATCGTCGTTCCTCCCTCCGTATGGAAGTAATCTGATTCGCTGTCATGCGGCGGCTGCTTCCAATGTGGCCGCCGCTACAATAGCCCGCTCTGCGCGGCCTGATCAGCTAAGTTGGAAGCGCAACCCGCTCACGGAAAGTCCGTCACCTTCGGCGTGACTCGCGGTTTCATCGCGGTCGCCTCGCCCGTGTCATTGATCACGTGGTTGATCGCGCCATGCTCTCCCAGCGCCACCGTGATCATGTCGTGGAACCGCACCTCCGGCTTCTTCGGCGTCTCAATCGCACGGGTCAGTACCACATCCGGATAAATAAAGACGCTGTACACGCCGAGTCCCCACGCCTCGTGGCTTGTCACCCCATCCGCCACCTTGTATGACGCCCACCCGTTCACCCCCGGCGCACTCGTGTAGCTCGCCTGGTTCGGAGGATCGTAAGGAATCTCGGATTGATAGAAATACGTCCTGCCGCCATTGCCGTTCCACAGCACCTGAAATTGCTGGTGATGCTCCACAAACAAGCCGTAGATGCTGACGTCGTTTCCATTCACGACGAGCCCGTTCGCGCTCATGTTCTGGTCCCAGCCCACTCCTTCGCCGTGGTCCGCTCTCCAGATCCACGTATGGTCCACCAGAGTGTTGTTGCTGTTGATCCTCAAATTCACTTTGGTTCGGCCCACTGCCGCGCCGCCTACGCGAAAGAAAACGTCGTGCAGCGTGATCGGATCCTTCTCATGTCGTGCTCGGCTACCCTCCGGTCCTACCTCCAGCAGCACCGGAGACTCGCTCGCCCCCGCGTCGAACAGAAGACCCGCAATCTCAATCCCATCCCCATCGGCGGTCGTCATCGCCGCCGTACCCTTCACCGGACGCAGCGTCGCAAACCCAAGCCCCAGTACTACCGTATGCGGCCGAGTCACGCGAATCGGAGCGGCCAGATCATAGATCCCCGGAGTCAGAATCAGATTCTTGCCCCGCTCAATCTGCGCGTTTATGGTCTCCGCCGTATCCGTGTCCGCATGCGCAATGTAGAACTGCGTAATCGGAATGGTCTCTCCCGGTGTCTCTCCTCCGCGCCATGTGATGCCGGCGCTGTCGCTGTACAGACTCGGAACCCGAACGCTGAACTCGCCCGCGGCATTCACCTGCAGAAACGGCTTCTCGCGGACCACGGGCGTATGCGCCACCGTGGTGTACGGAGGCTCGGGCCACGCGCCTGCCGGCGGATGTACCACGCCCACAAAGACCATGTTCCAGTTCGAACCCGTCCAACTCTTCCAGTCGCAGTTGCGCGAAATCCACTGCTGTTGGCTCCCGGAGTCGACATTCCCATCCACCAGCGAATCTGACATCCAGCCGCCGCTGGCCCAACCGTGATGCTGGTGCAGCACCAGGTCGCCCCGCACGTGCATGCGCCGCAGCGACACTGCCTGCGATACCGCCCACTGCATCGTGCCACCCGCCGGTGCGATCGAGACCCCCGACGCAGCTCTCCAGAAAGTCGTCGTCGCGTTGTTGTGCTCGTGGTTCGCATCCGCATGCATATTGCCCGCGATGCGGACCGCATCGGGCGACACGCCCAGCCCCATCACTTCGGTATAGAAGCCCACCGGTACGTCCACCGAATAACTTCCAGGCATGAAGAACAGCGCATTCCGCTGCGGCCCAAACTCGTTATGCTCCTGGATTGCATAAACCGCATCGATCTGCTTCTGGATCACCTGCGCCGGCATCGAAGGATCGAAGATCAGCACATTGGGTCCGAACTCCGGCTTCGCGCCTTTCGCTGCGAGCGAGGGCAAAGCCGCTGCCAGCAATCCCACCGTGAAGCCCCACCGTCTTAGAATCACAAGCGCGCTCCTACCAGACATAAGTCCTCACTGACTCAAAGGTAAACGTTTGGAATAGTCCGCGGTGCTGGCGCGCGAGGTCCGTGCGGCTCACAATCTTGCTGAAACTCGTCGTCATCGACCGCCGATTCCGCCTCAAATCCCACACGCACAACCTGGAACTGCGAAGATCAGCACCACGTCTGGTTTCGATAATCCAGGTATGCCTGTCCGAACGCCGCTAGCAGCACCTGTCGCTCTCGACGTGCTCGAAATACCTGAAAAACCAGCAACGCGGCTAACGGTACGAACAACCAGTAAAGATGCAGTGCAAGGATGACCCCCAACCACATGACATTGACGAAAACATAAATCGGATTGCGGATTCGCGAATAGAGACCATGAGTAACGAGAGTTTTTGCTTGTGGCGTAACGGCGAACGATTTACCGAGCTGCATCCGAGCCGTCAAAAGCAGGATGTACGCGACCGCAGCCAGGATTGCGCCAGCAATTCGTGGCGCGGTCCAAGGCCTCTCCTTGACGCCAGGCACAAAGAGGTAGAGCAGAGCTACAACCAGTGGGATCACAATCGCCGGGACAGGGATGCGCATCAGTCGGAACTCTATCACGGAACCAGGCGTGTAGCTGCCATTGAGCGTCGTTAACAACCGGCGCCGGGCCCGCCAGGCGCCCCGCACTCTTTCCACAGCTTCTCCCAATTCCACAGCCCGGACATCACCTTAATCGGCAACGGGAATCCCAACTGATGCGCGAGCATGAGCACCTGTCCGCGATGGTGAGCTTCGTGCGAAAGCATGTAGCACAGCATTTCCACGCCGACCCGCCACGGCTTTGCCCAGCCATCCCTGCGAAACTGTTTGACGTGGCCGCCGCCGCCAAGCGCTTCCGCCAGCATCTCCGCGCAGCGTGCGGCACTCTCCGCCAATCCCGCGCGAGCCTGCTGCGGCGTGCAGTGCGTGCGGTTGAGTTGTGGTGGAACCTTAAGATGCGGAACAGTAAGCCGCACCCACTTGGTGCGGACATTGTGCATATGCGTGAAGATGGCCGCAATGGTGCGTGCCTTCCCGGGCGGTTTCGCTTTCCACGCGGCAGGGTCAAGATGTTCGATCAGAACCTGGTTCATGCGCTCATTAGCGGCAAAGATCCGGATCGCCGTCCTGCCAAGTTGTGTTTGAACCTTCGGTTGACGCGTGGTCACGGTTCCGTGCTCCTCGACCTAATAATACTTCCGAGCTGACACTACACGTGCGACGTGGAAGATCGGCCCTTTGAGGGCCGCGTACGGCATGTGAAATCACTGCGGGCTTCAGCCCCCGTGGTCGACGGTTGCTCGTCAGCTTTGCCCGTAACTCGGCGTTTCAAGAGACCTCACGCTTCTCGGGGCGCCACGAGCTGATCACTCCAAATTGAGTAGTCAGGAACTGCGAACTGCTCGTTATTGGATTAAGGCTATTCCTTGGGAAGATCGATCATGACGACCTGCGAGTTTTCGCGTAAGCGGTCGAAGACGATTTGTTTCCCGTCGCTTGTGACGTCGAAGGTCCGCATGGCGGCACGGTTTTGCAGCCTGGTGAGGGGGCGCGACTTCATCGAGGCAAGATCCAGTAGCCAGAAGTCCTGTGATGCGAGCAGCCCCTGCATGTAGATCAGACTCTTGCCATCAGGCGAGAAGCGCACGTGCTCGCCCAAGCGCCGCAAGCTGATATGGGGCAATTCGACGCTGGTTCCGTCCGGACGTACGGCAAGGAGCGGAGCGAAGGTGCTCACATTCGTACCCGCATATACCATCACGCTTCCATCCGGCGACCAGACTGGATTGAGTGCTTGCCCGGCGACCAAGCGAACTGGCGATCCGCCGTCCAACGGAATCTTGAAAAGCCCGGGACCGGCGGCGTCGCTGCCACCAGTGACGATCCATCTGCCATCCGGTGACCAGCAACTCGAACCCTGGGCGACAATTCCCTCCGCGATGGGCTGGAGTTCGGCGCCGTCTGAAGAGAGGACATGTAGTTGGCGTTTCCCGCTCCGCCGTAGCACAATGGCCACGCGACCTCCATCCGGCGAAACAGCGGGCGTTTCCAGTAGAGCGCCATCGGCACCCTTCCAGACCTCAGTGGCTTGCCCGTCCCGAAAGCGCCACAGTCCGTCGCCCGTCCCGAGGGAAGATAAATAAAACAGCGACGAGCCGCCGAAACGGGGCGCCAGCGCCCGCACGGTCGGCACTGTAAACGGCTTTACATCGCGTTCTTCGGCGACGCGATCAAGAATCGGAACAGTCCAAAGTCCCGCCACGGGATTGCTGATGGTGGCCACCAGCTTACGGGCGTCCGCGCTGGCTTGCACGGACGTATATTGCTCCAGACCGATGCTCGCACGCCGCGAGTCCTTCCGTCTAAGATCGAACGCCCACAGCCACGGCCCTGAACCGTCGCCATCGCGCCACATAGAACACTGTGTTTTTGCCGCACGGCGTGGGATACGCGATGTCTGTATTGCGCTGCGTGAGGCGCTCTGGGTTCCGACCGTCCGGGTCTATGCGCCATAAATCCATTTCCCTCGTCGCCGGCGTCCCATGCACGAAATAGATCCAGCGGCCGTCAGACGACCAAGTTGGAAAATGGTTGTGAACTCCCGGCCGGTCCCCGAATATCCGCCGCGCATTGGCGCCAGTGCGGTCCGCCACGAACATGGGGTCGCCATTACCGAAGGTATGATAGACAATCCGCTCGCCGTCCGGTGACCAAGCCAGGTTGGCGGTCTCCTCGCTGAGGAAATTACGTGGCGTACCTCCCATCAGTGGCATCAGCCGCAGCCGCATCCCCACATCACCACCGCCGATCCAGATTTCCGAGCCGTCGCCCGAAAAACCGACGTTTCGTAAGGGCCCAGGTAATGGGCCCGCCTTTCCCTGTGTCAGATTAATCAGACGTCCGGTACCCACCTGGGTGAGCCATACATCGAAGGGGCCGTCACGATCGGAGACAAGAGCCACGAACCTGCCGTCCGGCGAGATCGCGGCTTCGATGCTCTCGAAGTCGGTCACGCGCGTGAAATGCGCTTTTTCGAGCGGGTTGGCCGGTGCCGCCGCCGGCCGAACCATTTCCCAGACCGCAGTTCCCATCAGTAGTGCAGCGGCTATGACCCACGGGAGCCACGCTCGCCTTGACTTTGGCTGCGACACCCTCTTCGCGGTCGACGTTCCGCTCAGCGATTCAATGGCAAACGCCAAATCACTGGCCGACTGGAATCGTCGCGCGATATTCTTTTCCAAGCATCGCGCAAGAATCCGTTGCAGTTCCAACGGACCTTGCCAGCCGGTATCGTTCAGCGCCTGTGGCTCTTCGCGCAAAATTGCGGTCATCGTTTCTGCGGACGTCTCGCGTTTGAAAGCGCGTTTGCCGGTGAGCATCTCGTACAACACTGCACCGAAACTGAAAATGTCCGATCGGGCGTCGCACGGTTCGCCCCGCACCTGCTCCGGCGACATGTAGCCTACGGTACCCATCACCATACCCGGCAAAGTCGCCGGGCTCGTTAGCGTCACTGCAGTTTCGTGGCTTTCCTCCGGCCTAACCAGCTTCGCAAGCCCGAAATCCAACACTTTGATCCGTCCGTCACGAGTGACAAATACGTTCTCCGGTTTCAGATCCCGATGCACGATTCCCTTCTCGTGTGCCGCCGCGAGTCCCTGCGCGATACCGAGCGCGTATTCGATCGCGCGCCGAACCGGCATCGGCCCTGATTCGAGCTTCTCGCGCAGTGTTTGTCCTTCAAGAAATTCGCTGACCAGAAACGGGGCACCGTCGTGCGCACCAATGTCGTGGATTCCCAGGATGTTCGGATGGTTCAGCGCCGCGATCGTCCGTGCTTCCTGTTCAAAACGCCGCAGTCGATCGGCGTCATTAGCCAGCGCCTGTGGCAGCACTTTGATCGCGACATCCCGCCCGAGCCGCGTATCCCGCGCGCGGTACACCTCGCCCATGCCGCCCGCTCCTACTGGCGATACGATCTCGTACGGCCCGAGTTTGGTGCCCGAGGTAAGCGTCATCGATGTGCGCAATTATAGCCCGCACGCATTGCAGAGGATGCGTACCGATTCCGGACGGTTGGTCGGCTACTCGGAGGTTACCGCTCAGAAGCCGGCTGGTAGGGTCAACTTCTAGCTCGTCCCTACTTAAGTCAGCGCTATGGGAAGTTCGCCGCTCTTCTCCCTACCGGCTCGGCGGGACGGCCACATCGAATGTTTTCCACATCCTTCCACAGAAATAATTCCATTCCTTGTGACGAACAACCTTGACCGAGGATACAGACAGCGCACAATGGAATCATGCGCAACCACCTCAGCAACGCCCCCCGCAGTAACGCAGGGAATGATACGAGAATTCCGTCTGGGGCAGCTAACCCCTTATCCTGGAAGATTTTATCTGTAAGCCGTTTGTTTGCAAGATTTTGCGGGCGCAAGACGCTACCCATCTGCGTAAGTGCCCCAGAATCAATATCTTGGCTGCTGAGACGAAAAAATAGTAGGAGGTGTATACCGACGATCGTGCCGGGCGTGGACCTCGTGCCCGACTGCTTTGGATGGAGAATGCCTGCTGCCGACCGGCCTCAGGCGCCCATCGCCGCATGATCGGCCATCCGGCGTTTGTTGTAGCGCAGCGCGACGTTCATGAAGACATGGCCGAGGGAGGTCTCGAAGCTGATCATCAATGCTTCGGTGTCTTCGCTGGTCTTGTCGCCCTCCTGCGCCGTAAGAAGGAGCGGGGGGTGCACGCGGAAATGGAACCCCTGGTCGTTGAGCGCCGAGATAGCATTGCCCACAACCTGGTTAGCCAGTTCGAAGATGGTTTCCTTGATCAACGCGTCCGACTCCGGCAGTTCGGCGCCCGCGTAGTGGCTTGCCACCTTGATGGCAGTCGCGGGTTCGAGGTCGAGCACGATCCGCCCCTCAATGTCACCAGTCAGCGCGATCATGCCCGCCACGCCCTTGCGGCGGTAGGCATCTTCTTCCATGGTGAGGTTTCCCACCTTGGTGGTGCACTGCAACCCTTGCGACAACACGGCGTCCGCCGCATTGATGAAAGGCTGGATCAGTTCCATCTTCATCGCGTTAGACTCCCGCTCCCGCCGAGTTGGCTACGGCACCGTCGTCGCCCAGTACGTACTTGATGACTTCGTACAGCACTTCCGGTTTCACCGGCTTCTGCACGAAATGACGCGCTCCCCGTTGCAGCGCCGCGACAATGTTCTCCTGGTATCCCACCGAAGAGACCATCACGATGCGCGCTTCCGGATGCTGTTGAACGATCCGTTCAGCCGCTTCGATTCCTTCCATCTGCGGCATGGTGATGTCCATGAGCACAATGTCAGGATGCGTGCGGTCGAACTCGCTGATGGCAGTCAAGCCGTCGCCGGCCTCAGCCGCCACCTGCCCGCCGAACGTTTCGATCATGCGGGCCAGATTTTTCCGGGCAAACACCGAATCGTCCACGATCAAGTAGCGGACCGGCTGCCCGTCCTTGCTGCGTTTCACTGGTGCAAACTGCTCCATACAGACCTCCCCTGTCTACTGCATATCATGCCCGGCTGTCCCGCACCAGATGACGCTGGTCACGGGTACCTGCCGCGCCCAAACTCAGTTTCCAGCGCGGACCGCGCGCCCGGTGGATCCAATCTCGGATCCGTTGCTTCGCCCACAAATCGCCTGCAGCGTCGACGCCATCACATCCAGACCAACCACACGGATGGCGTACCCTCGTTCGATCGCCGCTTTCGGCATGCCGTATACCACGCAGGACTCTTCGCTCTGCGCGATCGTCATGCCGCCTTCTTTCTTCACCGCTCCCAGACCCTCGGCGCCGTCGTCGCCCATGCCGGTCATGAGTACCCCGACCGCCTGCGCCTTGAATTCATCGGCTACGCTGCGCAACAGCACATCCGCACTCGGACGGTGCCCGTTCACCCGCGCCTCGTCTCCCAGCACCACAATGTCACCCAGAGGCAGCCGCTTCACTTTCATGTGCCGGTTCCCCGGACAGATCAGCACGCGTCCCGGCTGCAACACATCTCCCGACTGCGCTTCCTTCACCCGCAGCGGACACAACTCGTCGAGCCGCCGCGCAAACATGTCGGTGAACCCATCCGGCATGTGCTGCACCACCGTAATCGCTCCCGGAAAGTCTCCCGGCAATTGCGACAGCACATACTCCAGCGCCTGCGGACCGCCCGTCGAAACACCAATGGCAACGACCTTGTTCGGAGACGCCGAGGACACCGGCGCTTTCTCCTTCTTCGGTGGCGTTCCCGGCAGCATGCGCGGCTTCAGCTTGCACTCGGCCGCCGCCTTTACTTTCGCGATCAGTTCCCGCGCCGTCTCCGCCATGTGTGCCGTGGCGTCTTTGGGCTTGGTCACGAAGTCGAATGCACCGAGTCCCAGCGCCTTCATCGTGACCGACGCGCCTTCCGTGCTGTGCGAGCTGAATACGATCACTGGCACTGGCTGCCGCCGCATGATCTCCTTCAACGTGTCGATCCCGTTCATGCCAGGCATTTCGAGATCCAGCGTCACCACGTTGGGCTTCAACTCTTCGATCTTCTTCAGGCAGAAGTTACCGTCCATCGCGGTTCCCACCACCTCGATGGACTCATCGGCGGCCAGCATCTGCGGAATCAGCTTCCGCATCAGCGCCGAATCGTCGACCACGAGCACTCTCACCGCGCCGTTCTTCATGCCTGGCCTCCCGTGACCGGGGTGAGCGACAGCCGTGCGCGGTCCGTGTGCGACAACAACAAGCCCGAATTGCACTGCCCCAGTTCTTCGGGCCGCGCCCGGGCCACATGCTCCACCACTGCAGGCAGGTTTAGAATCAGCACCACACGCCCGTCGCCGAGAATGGAGGCGCCCGAAACCAGATCGGTGTGGAACGTGTGGTCATCGAGCGCTTTGATGACTAGCTCCTCTTCGCCCTCCAGAGCATCGACGATCAAGCCGTACTTCCTCTCTCCTACAGTAATGACGAGCACAAAGAGCTTGGATTTTCGATCTGCGGCAGCTTCCACCGGACGCCCCAACCGCAGCAGCGGCAGGACTTGATTTCGCAACTGCAGGACTTCGTAGTTGTCGACCTGGTGCACTTCGGTTTCGAATGTCCGCGCAATTTCCAGTACTGCATTCAGCGGGATGGCGTACAGCCGCTGCTCCACCCAGAACAGCAGCGCCTTGATGATGGCCAGCGTCAGCGGCAGCTTCAGCCGGAAGGTTGTGCCTTGCCCAGGACGCGTCTCCACGCTGATTGAGGCTTTCAAACGGTGCAGTACACTCTGCACGACATCCATGCCCACGCCTCGTCCCGAGACTTCGGTGACTTGTTCTGCCGTCGAGAAGCCCGGACGGAAGATGAAGTCGAGGACTTCGGCCTCGGTCATCCGCGCGGCTTCTTCGGGAGTTGTCATGCCAAGTTCAATCGCCTTGGCGCGAATCTTCTGCGCATCGATGCCCCGTCCATCGTCGGTGACTTCGACGACCACCTGATTGCCGTGGTGGTACGCGTTCAGCCGTACGACTCCTTGCGGCTTCTTGCCCGCCTTGCGCCGTTCTTCCGCGGGCTCAATGCCGTGGCTCACCGCATTGCGCACCAGATGCGTCAAAGGCTCGGCAATGGCGTCGAGAATGCCCTTGTCGAGATCGGTGTCCTGACCGCTGATATCGAGTTCCACTTCGCGCCCGCATTGCCGCGACACATCGCGCACCATGCGCGGAAAGCGCCGGAACAGCTGGTCGACGGGCACCATGCGGATCTTCATCACCGAGCGCTGCAGATCGTTCAGCACGCGCGCCTGAAAGGCCATGGCGTCGCCAAACTTGCCGCGCAGCAGCTCCTTTGGATAGCGTTTGGCGAATTCGTTCAGCGCCTGTTGCAGCATCGACTTGCCAATGATCAGTTCGCCCACCAGGTTCAGCACGTTGTCGATGCGGCTGGCTTCCACGCGCAGCAGGTTCTCCTGCGCGGCGGCAACCGATCCTGGACCAGGCGCAGAAGCGGCGGCGGGTGCTTCCGGCGCGGTTGCTGCGACCTCTTCCAGACTCGCGTCAGTGTCAGTTTCGGGGGCCAGACCGGGCTGCTCGGCTGCGGCTTGCGGAGCCGGGTTCGCCTCCAGCATCAGTTCGACCGTGACTTCCCCCGCAATCGTCGGAATCTTGCACTTGGCCGCAATCTGTTCCGCAGTCTGCACGCTAGCCAGCACGAACTCCACCTGCTTGGAGGCCGCCGGCGATTTCGCGTCAGGCCGCACCGCAAGGACCGGACCCATGACGCCAATGGCGTTGTGTACCAGTTGCCGTCCCGCAATCGGCATGGCGCAGTGCGGGTCGATCTTCACCACGACGTGGTAAACATCCTGGCCCCTCGCCTGCGCCTGTGTCATGGCCAGCTTTTCGTACTCGGTGCAGAGCGCGTCCACCTTGGCGGCCGCCCGCGCCGCCGGCGTCTTGGCCGGAGCTTTGGTGCTCGATGTCTTAGAAGCGGGTGCCTTCGCAGACGAACTCTTTCCCGCCGCCTTCCGCGTGCGCTTCGCTTTTCCCGCAGCCGGGGCCGCCGTCAGATCATGGATCTTCTTGCTTAAGCTTTTGGTGGAGGGCAACTTCGAGCCATTGCGGTAGGCCGCAATCATTTCTGTAAACACGTCGGCGGCGGCGAAGGCGATTTCCGCCACGGCAGTTTGCGTCGCCGTGCCGTCCAGCGACAGAGCATCCTCGAACTGATGTGCCAGTTCGCTCAACTCGCGCAGGCCGCAGGCCGCCGAGTCGCCTTTCAAGGTATGCACCGTGCGCCGGATACCGCGCACGATCTCCTCGTCACCGGGATTCTTTTCGAGCTTCAGCGCCTCATCGTTCAGCGCCTGCAGCAACTCCTGCGAAGTCTCAAAGAAGAGCTCCCGCAGTTCGAGGCCGCGCTCATCGGGGACGTTCGTCATGCGTTACTCCCTCACCTCAACGCGCTGGTACGCCGTGCCGCTATCCTTGTGCAGCATCTGAAACTTCTTGGTCAAGCCCAGCAGGCTTTCCGCATGGCCCACAAACAGATAGCCACCGGCATTCAAGCAGCGGTAGAACTTTTCGATCAGCCGTTTCTGCTCGGCTTCATCAAAGTACATCATCACGTTGCGGCAGAAGATCACGTCGTTGCGCTGCGGCAGATACTCCGTCTTCAGATTGTGAAAGTCGAAGTGGACCATCTCTTTCAGCGGCTTCTTGATGGCATAGCGCTCGCCGATCTTGTCGAAGTACCGCAGGCGGTAGCCGTAATCGACCATCGACATCTGGTTCTCGCTGTAACTGCCTTCCTGCCCGTGCCGTAGCACCGAGTAGGCAATGTCACTGGCCAGAATTTCCACCCGCCACGGTGGCGGCACCAGTGGCTTGGGCAGCGGCAGATCGACCGGCAGCGGATTGCGCAGGTAGTAGTAGGCCAGTGCGTCGGTGACGAGCATAGCGAGCGTGTAGGCTTCCTGCCCGGTGGAGCAGCCCGCGCTCCATATGCGGATCGAATATTCCCGCCGCGAACTCTTGTGCTTGAACAACTCTTCCAGCACGGTTTTCTGAAATAGATCCAGCTGTGCCTTGTGGCGGAAGAAGCTGGTTTCGTTAACCGTGAGGTTCTCGAGCAGCTTGGCCAGTTCGTCCTTGCCCTGGGGGCTGATCAGCATGCGGTAGTAGGCGTAGAAGGAGTCAACCCGGCACTCCTTCAATCGGCGCAATAGGCGGTCCTGAAGAAAGTGCGTGCGGCGTTCGTCGAAGTGCATGCCGCACTCCTGGTAGACGAGCGCCTGCAGCAGCCTCAGTTCCGCTTCCGTCAATATGGGAGCAGGTGCCGCTCCGGATGTGCTCATGCGTTCTCTCGTTCTAAAGTCTGAGGTTTCAAGGTTTCAAAGTTTCAATGTTTCAAAGCTCGAACGTCCCGAGGTTCCAAGCTCTCTCAACCTTGAAACCTTGCAACCTTGAAACTTTGAAACCTCGAGCTAACGTGCCCCGGCGCCCCGCGCCTCTGCCTTTGGTGCAGCCTTCTTTTCGCCCGTCTCACTTTTGACCTGCAGGCTTTCCGGAGCCAGCAGTTTGCTCATGTCGAGCAGGACCACCAGCCGTCCGGCGACCTTGCCGAGTCCCGTTACACAGTTCAGTCCGCCTTCCTGAAACACTGCCGGAGGAGCTTCCACGGCGTCCGCAGGGATCTTCAGTACTTCGGAGGCCGAATCCACGATCAGGCCCGCCAGCCGGCCCGCGTGTTCGACCACCAGGATGCGATTCTGCTTCCGCAGCGTTGCCTGCTTTTCTCCAAAACGTTTGCGCAGGTCCATGACGGAGACAATCTTGCCGCGCAGATTGATCACGCCCTCCAGATAGTCGGGAGCGTCGGGCACGGCGGTGATCTCAGGTACCCGCACGATTTCGTGCAGGGAAGTGATGGGCACGCCGTAGGTCTCACGGCCCACCTTGAAGCCCACGATATGAAGTTCATGGCTCATATGGTTCAGACCTCAGGCAGCGGCCTTTAGTACTGCGCTCCGGCTGCGGCACGGCGCGCGTTGCGGCCGGAGTTCTCTCCGCCCGCTTGCGAATGAGAAGCGTCGGCCAGGGCAAAGCGGTCGAGGAATTCCAGCAGACCGCGCGACATCTTCGACATCTGCTCTGACGACGCAGCCAGTTCGGTCGAACCCGATGTGGAGGACTGCACCAGTTCGCGCATGCGCTCCATGGCTTTGACCACGGCCTGCGCTCCGGAAGCCTGCTCCTCTACCGCCGAGTTGATCTCGTGAGTAATTTCATTGAGTCGCGTGGTGGCGCGCGCAATCTGCGACGAGCCGTGCGACTGTTCGTTGGTGGCTGCGCCGATTTCCTGCGCGAACTTGTAGACTTCGGTGACCACGTTGGAAATCTTGCGCAGCGCGGCGTTCAGCTCTCCGCCCAGTTCCAGACCCTCGTTCACGATGGTGGTGGAGCGGTCCATGTTCTCGACCGCCTTGCGGGCTTCCTTCTGAATGCTCTGAATCAGTTCCGAGATTTCCTTGGTGGACTGCGCCGATTTCTCGGCCAGCTTGCGGACTTCGTCGGCGACGACGGCAAATCCCAGTCCGTGTTCGCCGGCGCGGGCCGCTTCAATGGCCGCGTTCAAGGCCAGCAGGTTGGTCTGCTCGGCCAGATCGTCGATGACTTCAATGATCTTGCCAATGTCGTCGGCGCGTTGTCCCAGGGCTCCGATGATTTCGCCCGAAGAGTTGATGGTCGTATTGATGCGGTTCAGGCCGTCCGTGGCCTTCTCCATGGTCCCGATGCCGTTGTGCACTTCTTCGCGCGATCGGTTGGAGATGTCGAGCAGCACCTTGGCCGTATCGGCCACGCGCTGGATCGACGCCACCATCTGATCGATGGAGGCGGACGTCTCACTCACGCTGGAAGCCTGCACCTGCGTGCTCTTCACCATGTTCTGCACGTTGACGCTCATCTCGTGCATGGTGCTGGTGACTTCGTCAATGGCGGAGGACGCCTGCAATCCGATCTTGGCTGCGTCGTCAGAAGCTCCGGCCACCTGGTTCGAAGCGCTGGCGACCTGGGACGAAGCATCGCGAACGCTACGCACGAGGCCTGCCAGACCTTCCACCATGCGGGAGAAGGCATTGCCCAGGGTGTCATGAGAAGACCGGGGCTTCACATCCACAGACAGATCGCCCCCGGCGATGGATTCAGAAATACCCGCCATCTCCTTCAGATAAGTGACCATCTTGTGGAAGGTGCGGGCCAGTTCGCCGATCTCATCGTCGCGAGTCAGGTCAATGTTGTGCTCGAGATCGCCGGTGTTGCCGATGCCGCGGGCCACATTCATCAAGTTGTTAAGCGGCTGCGTAATCGACTTGGCGGTCCGGTACGCGATAGCTATGCCGAGTGACAGCGCCAACAACGTGCTCAGCAGGGAAACAGTGATGGTCCAGCTTGCAGCCTTGTCGTCCGAGGTGCGGCGCTCTTCCAACTGCTTGTGGTTCTCGCCGTCAGCCACATCGAGCGCGTCGGTGGAATTCTTCACCCATGAAGAAGCGTCCTTCTGGAGGTAGTAGATCTGCAGTTCGGCGACGGTGGCGTTGCCCGAGTCGACGTCTTTCCGCTTTTCAATGAGCTGTTGAGCGAATTCTTTGCCCCAAGACTGTTCCAACTGTTGAACTTTGGCCAGCGTGGTCTTAACCTGTTCCGAGTTGGCCTTGTTCTTCCCGTCTTCCAGTTTCTCATTCAGCGTGCGCAGACCCTCGTTCATCCGGTCCACTTCGCGGGTATCGCCACTCAGCAAGTAGTTGCTGAGATAAAGCCGGTTTTGCATCATCTGGGAACGAACGCTGTTGGTGATGTCCGAAAGTTCCTGAGAAGCCGCCGCTGCGGCTTTCGCCGAGTGCTCGCGCTGAACTGCCGACCAATTCACCAGGAACAGCACTACCACCATCGTCAGGATGATGCCGAAATTCGTGTACAACTTCTTCCCGATTGTCATGCCCGTCTCCTCCGCGGCTGTGCCGCTACCGCGGCTCAAACTTAAAGTCGATCACTCCAGAACTTTCTCCCGAGGCTGGTTCAAAGCGCCATTTCTTGGCAGCATCCAGCGCCGCATTGGCAAGGACGGGGTGTCCGCCCACGACCCGAGCACCCTTCACCGTGCCATTGGGTGCAACCACAACCTCGATCTTGACCGTGCCTGTGATATTCATCTTGCGCGCCAGTTCTGGATAAGTAGGCTGTACTTTGCTTTTGGCCCGGCGGAGCATCTCCTCGCTCTGAGCCGTTTGTGCCCCCGCATGAATCGGGCCCAGAGTCACTGTCAATGTCAGGACAGCGAGTAAGGCCGCCGCAGTTCTTTGAGACACAATTCCTCCTCGCTTACAAGAAGCTGTTGACCCTAGGCGTGCAACGCCCGGGCCACCTGAACCTTCTTGAAAAAACCAAAGTAATGGGCGGTATCTACAAGAAAAGAAGTCGGTTAGTCCGCATCGAAAAGAGTCGCAGAATGACGCTCTCCATGAGAGCCGTCTCATTCCAGCGGAATCGCCTCCCGTTTCTCACTCTGAGACGGAATCTCACGTTGTCTCGGGATTTCACACCAAGGCACCCCCTCTACCCATTTCACTTGACTCAAATTGAGATGACAGGTAGTTTCCCAATAGATTCAAGCACTTGTGAATCAAGAACCCTATTCCTCCATTGTCGGTGCGGCGCTTAGCATTTCTGGCGGCAGTCCCATCATTCCCCCGGAAACCAAATTCGTCCCGGGTTCCGATGAGGCCTTCCAGAAGTTGCTGCTTCGGATTGCCGCCAAGGCCAGTGAGCGGTCTGACGCTGACGCTCTGATTCGCTTGTTCTGCCAGGCAACGCGCGAGTTCTTTCAAGTGTCGGGAGTCTATTTCTGGCGCTGCCATTTCACGGACGAACTGGTCGGAGAACAGGCGGATGGAAAACTGGCGGCGCGGTTTGTCGGGATCCGCCTGCGTCCCGACCAGAGTGCGGTGACTGCCGAAGCGGTGCGGCAGCGGCGCACCATCTTCGCCAATCAGGTGCACTCAGTGACCTTTCCGGCAGCCACGGAATTTGAGGCGCGCTCCCTCTTGGCGGCACCCTTGATGGTTTTCAACGAAGTCATTGGCGCGGTTACGTTTCTGCACGATTCCAGCGACGACTTCTTTAATGAGGATCTGGCCGCCAAGGCTACGATCCTGGCCGGTCAGCTGGGCAGCCTGCTGGAGGCGTCGCGGCTGAGCGACGCGTCGCGCGAGGAGCACCGCCGCGTCGAAATCCTGGCGGATGTGGCCCATGTTCTGCATGGAACGCCCGATGTCTCCGCGGTGATCGAGGCCCTGGCTGATCGTCTGCGCCTGCTCTTGCGCACCCGGCTGGTTTGCGTTCTGCTGCGCCGCGAGGGCCCTTTTGAGTTGAAGGCTGTCTCGGCGGAGACTCCGCAACTGGCGACCTCAGCCCGGGCCCGGCATGACCGGCAAACGCTGCGGTTTGCGGCCGACTTGGCCCAGCGGGCGGTGGCCGCCGGAGAGCCCATCACGCTTTCCATTGGGGCGGACGTGCATTCGCTGGGGAGCCTGGTTTTTCCTGGAATGTTGATCGCCGCTCCGTTCCGCACCTCGCGCACTCAGGGCGCAATCCTTCTTTATCCACGCCAGGAGGGCGTTTTCACTGCGGAAGAAAAGGCGCTGGTGGCGGCGATTGCAGGCTTCGGTGCCGTGGCTCTGGCGCATGCGGAACTCCACGCGACCGCGGCCGCACAGGCGCACGAACTGCACCAGTTGCTCGAGATTTCCGGCGAACTCAATTCCAGCAGCAATCTCGAACACGTTCTGCAGGCCTTTGTCGTACGCGCTTCGGATTTTCTTGGCTTTGGGCGCTGCTTCATCGCACTTGAAGACAATGGACAGTTCCAGGTGCGCTACGCAGTGGAAAAGGGAGAACCGAAGCGCGTGGACACGCTGTTTCCCGAGGGGGTGGCCACCAAGGCCCTGCGCGCCAAGGAAGTCTTCTGGACCGATGAGGCGAGCCGCACTCCGGGAGTGAACCTCGACGTCGTCACGAAATATAACGTGCGCCAATTCCTTGCCGCGCCCTTGGTCAGTACGAGCGGGCGGGTGCTGGGGATGTTTGGTGTTCTGGACCGGCTGGACGGCACTGGCATTTCGCAAGAGGACATCCGGCGCGCCCGGGTGCTCTCCAGTCAAGTCGCAATTGTCGTGGAAGTGGCGCGCAATCTGCATCTCTCGGAGCAACACCGGCGCCGGGCTGAAGCGCTGATCGAACTGGCTCGCGAAATGGATGGAGCGTTGCGCCTGCCCGAGTTCGCGCGGCGGTTTGTGTCCCGGACAGTGGAACTCTCGAACTCCCGCGCCGGATTGCTCGCCGTGCTGCAGGAAGGCCGCTGGCAGGTGGCGGCGCTGCATAGCCGTGAAGCAGCCCCCGCGAAGACTTCGGACGCGGTGTCGGTGCTCGCGGACCAAGACCGCAAGGCGTCTTTGCGCAAGGAGAATCGGCTCCCTGCCCCGGCCGACAATGCGCAGGCGAATCGCCATCCCGACTTCGTGGTGGAGCACGGCTTGGAGCGAGCGCTGGGCACGGCGTTGAGCGACTTTGTGGCGCGGCATACCGGCACCGTCGTTTCCGGCTCCGCGGAACAAGTATTGGGCCCGGAAGCTTCGGCCACTCTGGGATGGACCGATTGCACTCTGGTGCGGTTGGCCGGAGCAAACGGGGAATTGACTGGGCTCCTCTGCCTTTCCAGGAACCCTGCTCCCTTGGGTCCGGAAGAACAGATCTTCCTTGAGACCATGGCGGGCCATGCGGCGATGGCGCTGGAGAACGCCCGTCTGTTCACGCGCATCGAGCAGGCGAATCGCCACTGGATCGAAATCTTCGACGCCATCAGCGATTTCATCGTGGTGCACGACCAGGCTGGCAAAGTGTTGCGCGTGAATCGTTCGCTGGCGGCGATGATCGGGGTGCCGCCGGCGGAGTTGATCGGCGTGAACATGCGGGCCCTGATGGCCCTGACCAGCGACACGGCGTCGTATTCCTGTCCGTTCTGCCGGGCCATGTCGGACGATACCGACGAATTTGCGCATCCCGTATTCGATCGCACGTATCTGGTTTCCACCTCGCGGGTGCACGGCGATTCCGACGAAGGCCTGCAAACCATCCACGTCCTGAAAGACATTTCCGACCGCCGCGAAGCCGAGCGCCGGTACCGGGAACTCTTCGACAATATTCAAGAAGGCTTGTTCTTCAGCACACCGGACGGGCGTTTCATCGAAGTGAATGACGCCATGGTGCGCATGCTGGGCTACACCAGCCGCGAGGAATTGCTGCAGATCGATATTCTCACGCAACTCTATTTCTCGCCGGAGCAGCGCGATCACCATTCGGAAGTGATGAAAGAAAATGGCACTCTGCGCAATTTTGAAGCGCGGCTGCGGCGCAAGGACGGGTCGCCCATCCACGTCCTGATTAATGCCTTCGGCATGCAGGACAATCTGGGCCGCCTGCTGCAGATTCGCGGATTGATGCTGGACGTGACCGGCCTCCGCACCTACCAGTCGGAATTGCACCGTGAGCGTGATTTCTCCAGCAAGATTCTTAACAATACGCAAAGCCTGATTCTGGTGGCGGATACCGCGGGCCTGATCAGCTATGCCAACCGCCGCTGGCACGATGCGGGATTCGAGCAGCACGAATTGCTGGGGCGTCCTTTACTCGAACTGGCGGCTCCGGCGTTTGTTCGCCCCCTGGCCGAAGCGCTGCAGAGCACGTTGAACAGCCAGCAAGTCGACAACATGGAATTGCAGATCGTGCGCGGCAATGGCGCTGCCGGGAAGTTCTCCGCTAACCTCAGCCCCATGCGCGACGAGCAGGGAATTGTGACCAGCATCGTCGTGGTGCTCACCGACATCACCGATTCCGCGGTGCTCCGCGACAAATTAGTGCACGCTGAGAAAATGGCCGCGGTCGGCCAGTTGGTCTCCGGCGTGGCTCACGAAGTGAACAACCCGCTCACCGCGATTCTGGGCTTCGCCGACCTGCTGATGGAGAATCCCGACCTGCCCGAAACCGCGCGTAAAGACATGCGCGTGATTCTGCAGGAGGCGCAACGCACCAAGCAGATCGTGCAGAACCTGCTGAGCTTTGCCCGCCAGATGCCGCCACAGCGCAGCGCCGTCCAATTGAACACCATCTTGCGTCGGACCATGCAGTTGCGGGCCTATGACTTCAACAGCCACGGCGTCGACATCGTCGAACATCTCGACGAAGGACTGCCCGAGGTCATGGGCGACGCTCACCAACTGCAGCAGGTCTTCCTCAACATCCTGAACAATGCCTACGATGCGGTCCACGAAGTGGGCCGCCCAGCGCGCATCGAGATCATGTCCACCAAAGCTGGCGACGCGGTCGAAGTTTCGTTCTGCGACAACGGCAACGGCATCTCCCATCCCGACAAGATTTTCGACCCGTTCTTCACCACGAAAGAGGTTGGCAAAGGCACCGGACTCGGCCTGAGCATTTGCTATGGCATTCTGAAGGAGCACGGGGGGGAGATTCTCTGTCATAACAACACTGATCGGCCAGGCGCCACGTTTGTTGTGCGACTGCCCGCAGCGGCGCACACCGCATCCTTAGGAGTGGCCGCAGGAGTGATACAACCATGAGCCTACCCGCAATGAGACTCCAGCCCTTGCCTGTCCTGCTCGTCGAGGATGAGCCCGCCGTCATGGCATATGTACAAGCCGCCCTGGAGCGCAGCGGCTATCCCGTGGTGTGCTGCGAGTCGGGCGTCGATGCGCTCCGCCTGCTGGAAAAAGGCGCATTCCTAGGCGTGGTTTCTGACATGCGCACCCCCGGCGGAGTCGATGGAGGCCAGGTGCACGCCTGGGTGGCCACGCACCGCCCCGATCTGGCTTCGCGCATCATCTTTATTACGGGAGACATTGCCAATGAGGAGACGGTTGCCACGTTGCGGCAAACCGGCGCACCCTGCGTGGAGAAACCTTTCCGCGTGCAGCAGTTTATTGATGTTGTCTCCAAGACTTTTGGGAAGGCCGAGTGAATAGTCAGACCAAGGAAGATCTTCGCATCCGCCTGCTGATCGTCGACGACGAACAGAGTATCCGCAAGCTCTGCGTCACGGTCGGCGAGGCCCTGGGATTTGTGTGTCTTGAAGCCGAAAGCGGAGAGTCCGCGCTGGCGTTGCTGGAAGAGCAGTCGGTCCACATGGTCCTGACCGACATGGTCATGCCGCACATGTCAGGACTGGAATTCCTGGAGAAAGTAAAGAAGCTGCTGCCGCGCACTGAAATTGCGCTGATGACCGGTCACGGATCGATCGAAACCGCTGTTCAGGCCATGAAGCTCGGCGCATATGACTACATCACCAAGCCGTTCTCGCCGCTCGAGGAACTGCGGCTGTTCCTGCGGCGCATGGCGGAGAAGATCCGTCTGGTTGAAGAGAACGAATTTCTGCGGCAGCGCATGGATTCGGAAACCGCGGTGCACGGCATCATCGGATCGTCCGCCAAGATCCAGGATGTGCTCCGCATGGTGGCGCGCCTGAAAGATACGCGGACTCCGGTGCTCATCTACGGGGAAAGCGGGACGGGCAAGGAGTTGGTGGCCCGTGCGATGCATTTTCGCGGCGTCTTTGCTAACCGCCCGTTTGTCGCGGTGGACTGCGGATCTCTCGTGCCCACGCTGATTGAAAGCGAGCTATTCGGCTATGAAAAGGGAGCTTTCACCGGAGCCCTGAAATCGAAGCAGGGGTTGTTTCAAGCCGCTGACGGCGGCACTATTTTCCTCGACGAAGTCGGCGAGTTGCCTCTTGAGCTGCAGGCCAAGCTGCTCCGGGTGCTGCAGGAAAGGGAAGTGCGCCCCGTAGGCAGCAACCAGCGAATCAAGGTAGACGTGCGCGTCATCGCTGCCACGAACCGCGATCTCGAAGCAGCCTACAAGAACGGAACCTTCCGCAAGGATCTTTACTTCCGCCTCAACGTCGTGACGCTGTACGTTCCCGCTTTGCGCGAGCGCCGCAGCGATACTCCCATGCTCGTCCACTGGTTCCTGGAACGCTACGCCCCTGGTGGGGAGTTACACGTGACCAGTGCCGCGATGAAGTCTCTGATGCAGTACGACTGGCCCGGCAACGTGCGCGAACTGGAGAACTGTGTGGAGCGCGCCGTCGCGCTGGGCAACGGACAGATCATCGATCTCGGGGACCTTCCGCCCGCCATCGCTTCGGGTTCTACGGCATCCGGAGGCTCGGCCCCGCCAGTGGAGAGGCCGACCGTGCTCGATCCTGATCTTGCCGCAGCGCAGGCCATGACGGAATCGACGCGGGCTCCGCTGTCCACCACCGATCTCGAAGACATCGAGCGCGCCACCATCCAGCGCGTTTTCGAACAGGTCAAAGGCGACAAAGCCCTCGCCGGACGCATGCTCGGCATCAGCCGCGCCACCCTGTACCGCAAGCTCAAGCGCTACAACATTGGGATGGGGCAATCCGGTTCCGGGCCGTCGAGCCATACGCTGCAGTGACCTATGGCAAATCGCGATAAGCACGCGCCTCTTTGATGTGATGTAATGTCGCCTGTGCGCGCCTCTCGGCCGATCTTCGCGTGGTCGATCCTTGCTTGGCTGGTCTCCGCTGTTCTGCTGACGGGCTGCCAACGAACCCCACAGAGTGCTCTCGATCAGCTTCACCCCTGCAAGATTGATGAAGGGCCCACCGAAGCTTTCTGCGGCACCTACAACGTTTTCGAAGACCGGTCGGCGAAGTCGGGCCGCCAGATCGCGCTCAAGATCGTGGTCGCGCCCGCGCTGAAGCGCGACCCTCAGCCCGATCCTCTATTCGTCCTCGAAGGCGGACCCGGCGCAGGCGCTGCTACGCTCGCAAACTTCGTTCTGCCCATGTTCCATCGCTTCCAGATGGATCGGGACATCGTCCTGATCGACCAGCGAGGCACCGGCGATTCCAACCCGTTGAACTGCGAGCCGGAAGATCGAGAAGAAGAAGATTTCTCGAAGATTGACGATTATCCCGTGGAACGCCTGCGCACCTGCCTGGCCGCTCTTAAAGCCGATGCGCGCTTTTACACCACGGCGATCGCCATGGACGACATCGACGAAGTCCGGCAGTACCTGCGCTATAACGCGATCAATCTCTGGGGCGGGTCCTACGGAACGCGGGCCGCACTCGTCTATTTGAAGCGGCACGAGGCATCAGTGCGAAGCGTCATCCTCGATGGCGTTGCGCCGCCCGACATGCGTTTGCCGCTGTATATGCCGCGTGACGGGCAAAGGTCGCTCGACCTTATGATCGACGACTGCGCCAAAGATGCCGCCTGTAGTAAGCGGTTTCCCAAACTGCGCGAGTCCGTGACCACGCTGTTCACGCACGTCGCGGCCAAGCCGCACATCACGTTCACGCATCCGCGCACCGGCAAGTCCGCCCAGATCACGGTTTCCCAGCGCCTGGTGGCTACCATCATTTACAGCGCGCTCTACGATCCAGCGGTGACTTCCTTATTGCCACAACTCATCACCGACGCGGCTCAGGGAAACTATCAAGGGTTGCTGGCGCTGGGATTCTCCCGCGACATGCCAAAAGGTGCGATGAGCGAGGGCATGTTTCTCTCGGTGGTTTGCACCGAAGATGTGCCGCGCATTCAGCCCGAGGAGATCGCCCGGGAAGCGCAAGGCCGATTCCTGGGAACCAGTTTCTTCGACACGCGGATGAAGCCCTGTGAGTTCTGGCCAAGGGGCGCCGTAGCCGACGATTTCTACCAGCCGGTGGTTTCCAGCAAACCGGTATTGATCCTTTCAGGAGAGGACGACCCCATTACACCGCCCTCCTGGGGTGATCACGTAGCGCAGTACCTGACGAATTCGAAGCACTTTGTTGTGCCCGGGACTGGTCATGGGAGCACTCCGCGCGGCTGCGTGCCGAAACTGATCGGCCAGTTCCTGGACCAAGCCAGCGCCAGGAATCTCGACCCGGCGTGTTTGCAGACCCAACGTCGGCCTCCATTTTTTGTGAACTACACCGGAGCCGATCAGCCATGATCGAAATCCGGGGGCTGCGCAAGAAGTTTGGTGCCGTCGAGGCGGTGCGTGACGTGAGTTTCAGCGCCGCCGATGGAACTGTTGTCGGGCTTCTGGGCCCGAACGGCGCGGGCAAAACCACAACGCTGCGCATGTTGTCGGGCCTCATGCGTCCGGACGCGGGCACGATTCGCGTAGATAACGCTGATGTGGTCGCGGACCCAATTGGCGGGCAGACCCACATGGGCCTTCTGCCCGACTCGCGCGGGCTTTATCCCCGGCTGACTCCGGTCGAGCACATCGAATACTTCGGCCGATTGCACGGTATTGACGGGCCTGCTCTCACCGCACGCACTAAGGCGCTGGTGACCCGCCTCGACCTCACTGAAGTCGCCGACCGCCGCGTTTCCGGCTTCTCACAAGGCGAGCGGACCAAGGTGGCACTCGCGCGGGCTCTGGTGCACCAGCCGCGCAATGTGATTCTCGACGAGCCGACCAACGGGCTCGACGTGATGAGCACCCGGGCCATGCGGGCGCTGATCCGGGAGCTTCGTCGGGAGGGCTGTTGCGTTCTGTTTTCCAGCCACATCATGCAGGAGGTTTCGGCACTGTGCGACCGCATTGTCGTGATCGCACAAGGAAGAGTGACTGCCGACGGAACTCCCGATGAGCTTCGCAAAATCACCGGGCGGGACAGCCTGGAAGATGCTTTCGTCTCCCTCTCCGGGCTGGAAGCGGAGGAAAATTCGTGAGCATACTCCGGCAGGTATGGATCGTATTTACGAAGGAGTTGCGCGACGGCCTGCGCGACCGCCGTTCGATCATGTCGGTGCTCGTGGTCGCCGCAGTCATGCCGACCCTGTTTGGGGGCATGTTCACGGTGATGGCGGGCCACAGCAAGGATGCAGAGGAGATGAAGCTGCCGGTGGGCGGAGTGGAAAACGCACCCGCATTTGTCGACTGGCTGAAGCAGCAACCCGGGGTTGAGGTCGTGGCAGCGCCGGCCGATCCCGAGCAGGCCGTTCGCGATCGACAAGAGGACGTGGTTCTCATCATCGAGAAGGACTTCGCAAAGAACATGGCGCGTGCCATCCCCGCGCCCGTGAAACTGGTCAGCGATTCGACCCGCGAGGGCGCGCGGCGAAAGGTGACCCGGGCCCGAAATCTGGTAAATGCCTACTCCAGCCAGCTGGCTTCTTTGCGATTGATCGCCCGCGGAGTAGCCCCAACGGTTGCACTGCCCGTGCGGGTGGAGGAAGTGGAAGTCTCCAGCGCCCAGGAGCGCTTGGCGACCCAGCTCAACATTCTCACTCTTCTGCTGGTCATCGCCGCAGTGACTGGCGGAATGCAGATCGCGATCGATACGACGGCGGGCGAGCGCGAACGCGGATCTCTGGAGCCGCTGCTGCTCAACCCGGTCCCGCGGGGGGCCCTGGCGGCGGGCAAGTGGCTGGCAGCATCGGCGTTCGGCTGCGCCTCGGTTGTATTTTCCATGCTGCTGACGGTGAATGTGTTGCGGCGCGTGCCCTGGCAGGATATGGGAATCCGCTTCCGGGTATCGGACTCAGACTTGATGAGCCTGCTGGCCCTCATCCTTCCGCTGGCATTCTTCCTGAGCGCAGTGACCATCTTCGCCTCGACTTTCGCCCGGTCGTTCAAGGAGGCGCAAGGCTACATGGGAATGCTGATTTTGTTGCCGCTGTTCCCGGGCGTGATCTCCATGGTGTACCCGTTGTCGAACCGGCGATGGCTGACGCCGGTACCGATCTTCGGCCAGTACGCGCTGGCCGCCGATGTCCTGGGCGGGAAGCCTCCCGGAGTGACTTTCTACGTCCTCGCGGGTGTGTCGGTGGTCGCCTGCGCGTTGTTGCTCGTGGCGCTCACCTCGCGACTTCTGAAGCGGGAGACCATTATCTTTGGGAGGTAGCGGCCCGCGCCTTTCAAAGAAAAAGCGGCACACGCTGATAAATGAGACACAGGTCTCATCCTGAGACGCAATGCACGTGGGATCTCGTGCGCCACTTCCACGGCCATTGCTAACTCGATGAAAAAGCGTTCACCTGAGTGCTAGTCCTTTCGTTCGCGGAGATGGTTGCCGTGTTGCTCCTCCTTTTCTGAACCGCGGATTCTGGCTCCCCACAGCTTTTCCTAACCGGGAAGAGGGGGAGCCCAACCCGCATTTCAGTCGGGCAGAGCGAGTCTGGGTTAACCGAGTTTGGGTTAGAGGTTTCTCATCGCGTGGCGCACCAGGGTATAGCAACGGCACGTGCCGCACAGAACGCCAGCACCGTGGCGGGACTTGCTCGTTTTTTCCCCGAAGCATCGCCGGTCCGCATGCCGGTTCAACTCGCCCGCGTTCCGCAAGGCGGCGAACCCGCCGCAGCTCATTTCAGCGAAAGTATCGTCATTGAATTCGGCACTCCCCGCGAAGTCCTGTTCGAGTGCAATACGCCTCTGGAGTTTGGCGATCAACTGCAATTGCGCAACTCCGACCGTTCGTTCGATGTCGCCGCTTCGGTCGTCGCGGTGCAGTATCAGCCGGGCAAAACCGTGGTGGCGGCGCGCTTTCGTGGGGAAGTCCACAACTGGATCGTGAAATCATGACACCTACAACGCCCGTCCAAGATCTGGCCAGCCAATGGAGTACCGCGCGGCGGCTTTACCCCATCTACTTCGAACTCGCGCGTGAGTTCGCCATCGACGTGAAAGCCTGCCCTGATCTGGAAGCCGGCATCGAAACGCCCGGGAAAGAGGTCGTCGAACAGGCCGACCAATGGCTGGAGCAAATGGACCAACTGGTCCAGGTACACCAGTTGCGCCAGTTCCTGCAGACCAGTTCTCTGGTGACGCCCGAAGCGCTGGTCAGCCTGCTGCAGCACTTCCTGGCGAAGCCGACAAAGACCGACATCATCCGCGACAAGATTGATTTTCTCCTGGTGCAGTATTTCAGCCAGGTAGCGCCCTCGGGCGTGGGCGACGCCGAAGTCGACCTCGCTTATGTGGCCCAGGCACTGGAGCCCGTGTTGGGCCCGGTGGAACTTAAACCTCCAGTCTGGTTGAACGCGCTTGACCGTGTCGTGGAAGCGACTCACAAATGCCGCTCGCTCGACGAGTTGCTGCACGGCGGTGTTCTGGAGCAGGGACGCAAGGCTAAGGGTTTGGCTGGGGACTTGTTCTACCTGCCGGTCGCTCTCGCCGCTTTCACACGCTTCGGATATCTCATGCGGCGGTCGTTTTTCCGTCTCATGCTGGGCGATCTCAACACGATTCTTGACGGGCTCACCGAACTCGAGGACAAGGGCATCGAGACCATCGACTGCCGGCGCGCCCAGTTTTCCGCGCAGGAGCCGATCGTTCGTCTGCGGGTGATCTGCCAGTCCTGGAAGGTGATGTTCCAGGCGGAGTATTCGTCGGGACAGCCCTTGCGCATGCTGGTCGATCTGCGCGCTTCGGTCGAGTACGCACTCGGCCGCGGGAAAGCTCCGCAATCGGAAGGCAAAGCTGACGCCAAGGGAGAGCCTGCGACAGCGGCTAAATCCGCTATCAGTGCAAACCCGGTCGAAGCCGCGAAAGCCGCTCCCAAGCCCGTCGCGGCCAAGCCCGCACCGGCGTTGGCGAAACCGGCGGGGATGGCTGCCGCTGCGGGCGCCTCCAAGACCCCAACAAAGACGGGAGTTGCACCGGCGACTGCTGCGAAGACAAAGCCCCCGGCGCCAAGTGCAGATGCGCCCGAGTTTGAAGTTTCGAGTACGCCCGGCTGGGACTCGGACTCCCCGTCGGAGCCGGGCAAGAAAGAATAAGCCGTTCGCAGAGTTGTGCGGCTTATCAACAGGAATCGACAGGATCGCTGGGTTGAAAGCGAAGTTGAAGGCGAAGAGGTAGTTGCAAGTGCAGGCACCGACCGTACTGGTTATCTCCGACGAAGTAGATTTCTCGCGCCGCGTCACTGCCCGCTGGCAGATGGAGCGCAATGTCCCCACTTTCACGCTTCTCAGTGGGGAGTTGTGGCCGCGCTTCGCGGCGGACGTGTTTGATGTGGCAATCGTTGGGGAGTTGCAGCGCGACCTACTGTCAGTAGTGCTGGAGCCGCTGCATTCCACCGGTCAGCCGATTTTCTGCGTCTGTCAGGACCCTGCCACTGCGCAGCTGGTGCACGATCGCTGGCCGCGCGTTGCCATTCTGCGGACCAGCGAACACTGGCTCGAAACTCTGGTGCTGGCGGCCAGTGAAGCTGTACACCGTTCCCGATCCGAATCGCGAGCGCGCGCGGCTGAGGCCGCCTGCGCCACACTCGATCGCCAGGCGACGCTGGGCCGTTACATGCTGGAAATGCGCCACAACATGAACAACGCGCTCACGTCGGTGCTAGGAAATTCCGACCTTCTACTGCTGGAGCCCGGAAGCCTCTCTGCACAGACTCGCGCTCAGATCGAAACCATTCGCAACATGACGCTTCGCATCCACGAGATCATGCAGCGTTTCTCGTCGCTGGAAAAAGAAATGAACGTGGTCGCACAGCAGGCCGAACAAGATTCAGGCAAGTCGTACGCGGCGGTAGCCGCCGGTAATTAGAAGTATGAGAACCTCTCCCCTCGCACGACGCCGGTCTCAAAGAGTTCGGCGGATAAACGCTGGCGTACCCTCCGGGGGAAGGATTTATGCATAGATTGATGGCGGGCGTTACGATCCTTGAGCACGAACTCTCAGAACTGCGCCTGCTGGTCGAGCGCCAGACGGGAATTCTGCTCGACTGTCCCAACAGCGCTTTAGCCGCACATGTCGCCGATTATCTGGAGACGCACGAACTGGAATCTCCCGCCGCATTGATGACCCGCCTGCGTGCGTCGGATCAGGATCCGTCGGTGCTGCCTGCGTTTCTCGACGGCGTGCTAAACGCGAATACCGGTTTCTTCCGCCATCCCGGAGCCATGAATGCGCTGGCCCGGCAAGTCATCCCGCAACTCTACGCCCGCAAATCGGAGGACGGACCCAGTACTCTTCGCATCTGGAGCGCAGGTTGCGGCACCGGCGAAGAGGCATACTCGATTGCAATGGCACTATGCGAGACGTTGCCCGGCAGCAACGGGAACGGCTCGAGCAATGGCAACGGGAACAAGGAAGCCAAGGCAAAGAACGCCACCGGCCGTAACGGCGGCATCGTCGAGAATGGCCTTCCGGCTTCTTGCGGTCACGGAACGAAAGACTGGTCCGTTCACATTATCGGCAGCGACCTGCTCCCTTCCGCAATTGAAGTCGCCGAGCGTGGCCTCTATCCGCAGTCCGCTCTGACGGGATTACCTCCCGCGGCCATCCGCGCTAGCTTCTCCAAAATTGGGAGCCCCAACGGGAACTCGAACGGCTCTCAAGAAAGCTCGCAAAACGGAGCGACGAACGGATCGAGCAATGGCGCTGGGAATGGCTCGGCGTATGGCTCATCCAACGGCGCGCACCTGCTGGTCAAGCCCCGCCTGCGCAGCTTGGTCACCTTCAATACCATGAACCTGACCAAGCCGGTCTACATTGGACGCTTCGACTGCATCTTCTGCATGGATGTGCTGCCGCACCTCTCGCGCGCCCAGCGCACCGCGCTCATGGAGCGCCTGCACCTTTACCTCGAGCCCGGCGGATATCTCTTCTTGAGCCAGACCGAAAAGCTCTGCGCTCCGAACCTGAACTTCCGCTCTGAAACATTCGACGGCTACACCTTCCACCGCAAACCGTTAGCAGCAAGCGCTGCCTACGGACGTTAAAAGGTAAGAACACCACAGAGGACACGGAGCAACCGAGGTCTTCTCTGTGTCCTCCGTGTCCTCTGTGGTTTAGAGCTTCTACGCGAACAGAAACTCCTTCGTCCTTAACTCCTTGATTGCGTCTCTCAGCTTCGCCGCTTTCTCAAATTCAAACTTCTTCGCTGCTTCGCGCATGTCGCTTTCGAGCTTGCCGATGTAAGCATTCACTTCTTCCTGTGTCTTGAACTCAGGCACGCCCTCGGATTCTCCCCCCGTGAGGTCGGTGTAGTCAGCAGCCACGATTCCGGCCAGTGTCATATCCAGCGGGCGCACGATCGACTCCGGCGTGATGCCGTTCTCCTCGTTGTACGCCGTCTGAATGGCACGGCGCCGCGTGGTCTCATCCATCGCGCGCTTCATCGAATCAGTGTGGCGGTCAGCGTATAGAATGGCGCGGCCGTTCAGATGCCGCGCGCAGCGCCCGATGGTCTGAATCAGCGAACCGGTCGACCGCAGAAACCCCTCTTTATCCGCGTCCAGGATTGCCACCAGCGACACTTCCGGCAGATCCAGTCCCTCGCGCAGCAGGTTAATGCCGATTAATACATCGAACTCGCCCTTACGCAAATCGCGCAGAATCTTCACCCGCTCCAGCGTCTCGATTTCGGAATGCATGTACCGGCACTTCACGCCTACCTCGGCATAATACTCAGCCAGATCTTCCGACATGCGTTTGGTCAGCGTCGTCACCAGCACGCGCTCTCCAAGCTCGACGCGGGCGCGAATCTCGTGCAGCAGATCGTCGATCTGCCCCTTCACCGGACGTACCTCCACCGGTGGATCAATCAAGCCCGTTGGACGAATAATCTGTTCCACCACGACGCCCGCCGATTTCGTCAGCTCATACGGCCCCGGAGTTGCCGAAACGTAAATCAGCTGGTTAGTGCGGTGCTCAAATTCTTCAAATGTCAGCGGACGGTTATCCAGCGCCGACGGCATGCGGAAGCCATACTCCACCAGCGTTTCCTTGCGCGAGCGATCGCCGGCATACATGCCGCGCACCTGCGGTACCGTTCCGTGCGACTCGTCGATAAACATCAGGAAGTCTCGTGGAAAATAATCCAGCAGCGTCGGCGGAGGTTCGCCGGGCAGTCGCCCGGTAAAGTGTCGCGAATAATTCTCGATGCCGTGGCAGAATCCCATGGCCTTGATCATTTCCAGATCGAACATGGTGCGCTGGTGAATGCGCTGCGCCTCCACCAGTCGCCCCTGCTTCTCCATCTCGACTTCCCACCATGCGAGTTCCTTCTTGATCGACTCCACCGCCGACGCGCGCGTCTCTTCCTTCATCACATAGTGCGTCTTGGGATAAATCGGCAGCCGCATATACTTCTGCTTCACAGTGCCAAACAGCGGATCGATCTGTGTCAGCGACGAAATCTCATCGCCCCACAATTCAATGCGGTATGCCATGTCGTCGTAAGTAGGGAAGACCTCGATCACATCGCCACGTACGCGAAACGTGCCGCGGCGGAAGTCTGCGTTGGTGCGCTCGTAGAGGATGTCGACCAGCCGCCGCGTGATGTCCTCGCGCTTGATCTTCTGGCCCTTCTCCAGAAACATCATCATTCCGTAATAGGCCTCGGGGGAGCCCAGGCCGTAAATGCAGCTCACAGAGGCCACAATCAATGCGTCGCGCCGCTCAAACAACGACCGCGTCGCCGACAGCCGCAGCTTGTCGAGTTCATCGTTAATGGTCGCTTCCTTTTCAATGTAGAGGTCGGCGGCGGGGACGTAGGCTTCCGGCTGGTAGTAGTCGTAATACGAAACAAAATACTCGACTGCGTTGTGCGGGAAGAAGTTCTTGAACTCATGATATAGCTGGGCGGCCAGCGTCTTGTTATGCGCCATGACCAGCGTCGGACGGTTCGTGGCCTCGATCACCTTCGCCATAGTGAACGTCTTGCCCGACCCGGTCACGCCCAGCAAAACCTGGTGCTGCTCGCGGTCGTACACTCCGCGCAACAGCGCCTCAATCGCGCGGCCCTGGTCCCCTTGCGGCTTGTAGCTGGAAACGAGTTTGAAGTCCATGAAAGAAGCTCTTAGCTGTTAGCTCTTAGCTCAACACCGTACATCCAGTTGAGGACAAAAGCTGTCCTGAACGTTTGAGAGACTCTGCCTTCTTACCGGCGGCCCCACAGAGGCAAATTTCGCCGCCAGAGAATCTTTCTATTATAACGGGAAGGGCGAGCGAGCGTTATGCGAACGCACTCACTTGTGGAGCTCGACTGAGATCAGATGGGCGGTGACGGAAGGATTCGCCGATTCGACATACTCGACTTTCGCCGGCCTGTTTTCCAAGTCGGCGCACGGGTTGAGGTCCTTGTCGGGCTGAAAACCAAGAGCGGTGAAGGGAAGCGTGAAATAGTTGTCGACGTGAAGTGCGACCAGCTTCCCGCTCGAATTTACAGTCAAGTCCATTGCGGGATTATCGCAGCGCACGCCCTTTAAAACTCCCACCAGAAATCGATGCGGCCCGCGCGGCACAAACTCCGCACGACGCGCAAGGTGAGGCATGTATCCTTCGCTCGTCGTCGAAACCGCTGCCCCACCGCCAGCCTTTTCTTCCTCACTCATACGTCGAGTCCTTTCGGCGAAGTGAGCTTGATTTTCCGCGTATTCCTGGGCGTGCATCAGAGCGGTCTCCACCATTTGACTCTCCTGCGGAGTCTTCGCCACCTGTGCCGCGAAGCGCAGGACATCCACAGCGTTCTGTCCTTTCTCCATCGTCATCCACACGTTGGCCATATTGATGCGGTACCCAACGTTGGCCGGGTCCAAACCAATGGCGGTCAGTTCCATCATGCGCGCTTCATCAAGACTCTTGTTTCGCATCGCCAGTGAAATCGCGAGCTGGTCAAAGGCCGGAGCAAACGTGGGATTCAGCTTGATCGCGGCTCGCAGGCTGCTTTCCACCTGCTCCTGATCCGCCGCGTCCCGTGTTCCATTCATTGCCATCGCCGCGAAGTAGTAGTGCGCGAGGTAGCTTTGCGAGTCAAGCTGAACGGCCTGCGCGTACCACTTCTTCGCCTCCTCCAGATGCCCCTGGCGAAACTCCAGAAAACCTTTGGTCTCGTGCGCGGAGACGTTGTTGGGATCTTCCTGCAGGACATGATCGAGGAGCGCTTGAGCTTCCGCGGTCCTGCTGTTGTAGGCGAGAAAATCGGCGCGCACGGCATCGGACTGCGCTCCCATGAGAGTCTGCACTTTGAAAGCCGAGTCGTCGACCTCGGTTGTAGTCATCATCTTGAGGTAGCGGAAGCCACTCGTCTGATGGATGTAGCTTTCCAATTCCTGCTGCAGTTGTTTCAAATCTCCGAACGCCCGGCTGGCGGCGGTGACGGAATCAACTTGTTTCGATAGCAGGTCCAAATACTCGGACACGTGTCGAGTTTTTTCTGCCCGATCCTTCATTTCGAGGTAGTGCGTCAGCGCCCATGATTCGGCATAAAAAATGGAACCCTTGTTTTCTTCGTGGTAGTAGGGCGAGTTGTGATCGACGGTAAACAGCGTAGCCAGCGGCAGCAGCCGATTCTGCCGCAGCCACAGGATGTCATCGGCGCTGGGCTGTCCCAGCAGCGCCTCTTTGTCGCGAATTTCGGTGTTCTGATAGAACTCGGCCAAGCCCTCATTCAGCCACAGTGGCATAACGTCTGCCACCTTGCTCAGCAGCAAATGCGTGTATTCGTGGTACACGATCGCGTAAGGATGTTCCCCTTCCGCATCCAACCGCATCAGCACATAATTTTTGTCCGCCGCCTTGAGAAATAATCCGCCCAGCTTCAGCGATCCCTTGGCCAGATAGGCTTCCGGCTCGAGAGCACGGAAATCCTTCGCATCTCTGATCGCGAGCACGATGATGGGCGCGCCGGGGTCGACTTGCGCTTTCGGAAACGCGGTGTGAAAGACCGACCGCATGCGCTCAAATTGGTCGGCAACGCGGCGGCCTTGCTTCTCGCTCGCGTTGGTGACCACTACAAAATGCGGGCTGGAAACCTGGAGCCAAGACTCGGTCTTGTCGCGTGCGGGGGCAAGCGGGGCAGCCAGGAGCAAAAGAAGTGGCAGAAGTCGACGAAACATAGCGGCGTGCCCATACAGATATAACCCCTGCCGCTCAAAGTCAAATGGAATCTAAGGATGCAAGAACTTGCAGACCCCTATCCGACCGCTGGTCGCAGTTCGACCCTCTTCGTCGTAATCGTCACCTGCGTGGACGGCAACTTCGGACGCGGATACGGCTCTGTATAAGCCTCCACCGTGATCGTCCCCGGAGTGCGGCTGGCCTGCACGATTACTTGCGCGAGCCCGTTGAACAGACTGCGCTTGGGCGCTTTGTCGGACTCCTGACAGTTGGGATCGCCGTTGCCCACGCCGATCAGCGCACCTTCGCCAGTGACTTTAAAGCTGATCAGGTTCGCCGCGGTGGGGAGCGCCCGTCCCGCCGCGTCGAGCACTTCGACTTTCAGCATGGCTACATCCTCGCCGTCGGCACTAATCTCAGTGCGATGAGTCGTCAGCCGTATCGATACCGGCCCTCCCGTAGTCTCGCGCTTTTCCGTCAGCACAACTTTGCCGTCTTTGGTGCCGCGCGCCTCGAGCACACCGGGCTCGTACTTCACTTTCCACTCCAGATGCGTCAGGGGTTCTACCTTCTGTGATCCCTGGCTCTTGCCGTTGAGGAAGAGTTCCACTGAATCGAGATTCGAATGTACCCACACTGAGATCGGCTCGCCCTCACGCCCGGACCAGTCCCAATGCGGAAACAGGTGCAGCACCGGCTCCGATCCCCACCATGCCTTGTAGTAATAAAAGTTGTCTTTGGGAAAGCCGCACATGTCGACAATGCCGAACTGCGAATTGATCGATGGCCATGCGTAGGGAGTGGGCTCGCCGCGGTAGTCAAAGCCGGTCCAGGCAAATCCCCCCGACAGCCATTCCCGAGTCGCATAGAACTTCCACCATTCCTCTGCCAGTTGCGACCAGTCCGTATGGTTTAGGTCGTACGCGCTGACCCAGTTGCGCAACTTGTCGGTCGAATAAATTCCGCGTGTCGAAACCGTGCTGGCTGTCTCCGAACCCACGCTTGGAGTCTTCGGATGCGCCTTGTGCCATTCATCGTGAACCTTCAGGTTGTAGTTAAAGCCCATCACGTCGAGGTGTTCGGGGAAGTGGGTTTCGAACGCGGTATTGATCGCAGCCGTGCAAAGCCGCGTGGGATCGAGTTCGTGCGTTCGCGCAATCATGTCGTCAATCACGCGCACGCCCTGCGGTTGGAACATCATCGTCCACTCTTCATTGCCCATTGACCACAAAATGATCGACGGCGAGTTGCGATAGCGCTTCACCATCGCCTCAAGCTGCGCCATGCCCTCTGGATTCGCGCTCATCAGCCGCGTCTCGCACATCATCATCATGCCCAGTCGATCGCAGGCCTCCACCCACTCCGGCGTCGGCATATTGTGTGAGGTGCGTACCGCGTTGCCGCCCATATCTTTCAGCACACCGACCCGGTACCACTGCAAACGGTCCGGCAGCGCCGCGCCCACGCCCGCGTGATCATGATGGTTGCAAGTGCCTTTGATCTTCACGGACTTGCCGTTGAGGAAGAATCCCTTGTCGGCGTCCCACGCGATCGTGCGTACACCAAAGCTGACGCGCTCGGCATCGCGCGCCTTGCCGCCGGACTCGACGGTCACCACCGCTGAATACATGTTCGGCGTTTCCGGCGACCAGAGTGCGGGATTCGTCACGATCCCGCTCGCCGTGAAGGTCGCCGATCCATCTGGAGCGACCGACTGCGGTGCCGCCTCGGCCGTGGCGACAGCTTTGCCGGCGGAGTCGAAAATCTGCCAGCGCACCCGGCAACTCTCCGCCTGCTGCCCCTTGTTCT
The DNA here is from genome assembly GCA_003134655.1 of Acidobacteriaceae bacterium. Lineage (GTDB taxonomy): Bacteria > Acidobacteriota > Terriglobia > Terriglobales > Acidobacteriaceae > Sulfotelmatobacter. The sequence continues at coordinate 4,825 of PLBY01000113.1, read as the reverse complement.
GCACAACGGTTCCCAGACTTAGCGTCGCCGCATTACCCTTCACTGAACTCCTAACAGTGCTCTCCCAATTTCCCAGGTGAAGCGCATCGGTTTTTGTGAGCCACACATGCCGGTAGATTCCCGCGCCCTCGTAGAACCAGCCGTCGCCGAAACTGGCGTCCATGCGCACCATCAGGAAATTCTTGCCGCCATAGTTGAGAAAATCGGTGACGTCGAAGCGAAAGGGCGCATACCCGTTATCGTTGCGCCCAATGAAATATCCGTTCAGAAACACCAGCGCGCTACGGAAGGCGCCGTCAAACTCAACCGTGATGCGCCGTCCGCTGTCTTCTTTCGGAATGTCGAAGGTGCGCCGGTACCAGCCCACGCTGGTCTCCGGATAGCGTCGCCCCAGCGGCTTATATCCGTGCGATTGCTGCTCGTCATCGTGTACAAACGGCAACTCCACCGCCCAGTCGTGCGGTAAATCGAGCGCGCGCCATTTCGAGTCGTCAAATTTCTGCGTGGCAAACCAGAACTCGCCCGACTTGGCGAAGTCTCCCTGGCCCATGCCGAATCCCAAATCGCGCAGCGGGTCGTTCGCGTGGCCCTGAAAAAACTTCCAGCCAAAGTCGAACAACAGATGCTCCCGCGGAGCCACCGCCGCCAGAGACTCGGCCGACGCAGCGCCAGGATATCCCGCGAGCAGCGCGTGTGCGCGGCCCACCGACCCTGCCACCAGAGTTGACGCGGAGAGTGCAAGACCGGAACGAAGCAGATCACGGCGGGTGAAGGAATGAAGACGAGAATCCATGTCTGTACCTCTCGGAGAAGATCGAAATTGGAAGCCGGTCCCGTAGGTCAGTCGCGCACGGGACTGAGCATTATAAAGCCGGGGTGGGTCACAGAGGAGAAAGGTGTAGTTTTACTTTTCAAGTGCGTAGAGCAGCGGAGAGGTGCAATACGAGGTGCCAGTCTACTTCTCGTCCGTCACTTCGCCCATGCCCACGATCTTCGCCGAGGTGCGGAACTTCTTGTAGTCGCGGAAGGTGCCCGCGTCCTGCTCGTTGTCGCTCTTAAACAAGGCAATGCGGGCGTCAACCTTGGCCTCATAGTGCTGCGGCAACCAGACTTCATCATTCACGCGAGTTTGCTCATAGACAACGCGCGTGCCTTTGTGAAGACGTACCAGTACCCATCCAAACGAAGCAGTATCGATGGCCTCGATATCCATTTTTGCGAGCTGCATCTCACTCTTGTCGATCCACAGCCGGCCATGGAACTTGGAAAGTACCTCGGCCTCTTTCAAGTGCGCGTGGAAGTCGGGGCGCGGCTCCCCGTCTATGACCCATGTGTCGCGTCCGTTCAGAATTTCGCTTCCCACCAAGTGGAAGTTGTAGGCGTCCGCTACTTCGCTGACGAACTCCCGTCCCTTCTGCCGGGCTTTTTCTTTTTCCCCCAGCCTCTTTTTCTGTTCCTCTTCCGATTCGTTCTTGCGCTTCTCGGCCAGCTTCTGAATTCTCTCTTCCTCTTTGGCCGCGTCCTTTTCGTTCAGCGGCTTATCGTCTTTTTGAATCAGGCGGGCCACTGGTTCACCGTACAGCTTCATGACTTCGTAGGTCTTCGTTTCCGTCGACTTGATCTGGCCTTTGCCATCAAGCTTGTTCGTGACCTCGCGGTCGATGTACGTGTAATCGCGTTCCTTCTTGTAGTTATCTCGGTAGTTCTGCGCCACCACGCGAGTCAACTCCCGCATCTGCTCTTGCGACAGCGCGCCATTCGCATCCGGAGTCAAGTTAGGCAGGGACGATGATTTGGACGCCGCCACTGAAGAATTGCCGGTGTCAGGATCGGGCGCGTCTGAGGGCGAGGAAGCTGGCTGATCCTGCTGGGCGAACGCCAGCGGACCGTAAAGAAGAAGGCACCAGCCCAGTTGCATCGCTCTCATCCTTCTACCTTAACGCATTGGAGCAGGAGAAGTTTCGGTCAGATGATCTGTTTTGCGGGAACTCCAGCGAGTGGTTCGTGGTCGAAATCACAGCGGCTACCCGAGCGAGGGTTCACGGAAGCTGGGGATCCCGAACCGACTGTTCCACCGCCAACTGACTGCAGGTGCGCCCGATGACGTCCTGGGCGGAACTGGCTTCGACGAACTGGAAACCGTACCGGAATGCGCTTCGTTGGCGAACCAGTGCGAGCAGTTCTACGTCGCCAAGGGGCAGGGCAAACTCCAGGCGCACTACTTCGCCCACCGGAACTTCCTCTCGCAACATGGCGGACACTCCCGACTCGCTGATGTCGACGGTGTCGCCTCGAACCACCGGGGCGCCGCGCGGGTAGACACGAATGCCTACTTCCAGCTTGAACCGGGGATGGCGGCGAGCTTCCACAGATTCCAGAGTCTGGTCCGCGCCGAATTGACTGCGCACTTCCACGCTAACGTTCTCCCGGACCTGAGAGTGCGCCGGGCCTGGGTGGAACGGACTGGCTCTCCAGATTGCGTCCAACCGTGGCCATAAAGCAAGCGCAAAGGCCCTTCGGGATGGATCGGCAGCTCGGACCGGCAACTTTAGCGTAGCGCCGGAAATTCAGTCCCTGACCTTGTGCGCTTTGCCTAAACACTCTGCTTGAAACAGCCGCTCGTCCACCCGATGTAGTTTCTTCTCTTGGGCCTTCGTCATCAGCGAGTAATGCTTGATGTCGAACAGATGATAGACGATGAACCACACCGGCTCGTCGGTCGTCATCCAGTTCTGCCGGTCAAAGCGCTTCAGGTTGACCGGGCCCGAGTAGCGCCGCAGTGTTCGTTCGCGCCGCAGGTTGAAATAGGCGTTGAAATAGCTCAGCGCCAACTCGCGCAGCGTGCGATAGACCGGCTCGCGCCAGCGGCATCCGGTGTAATTCGACTTGGCGACAGCGCCCCAGCAGCCGTCCTGGCGGTAAATGGCGATGACGTGGTCGGTATCGTGCTCGGCTTCAAAATCCAGCAGCAGCGGTGGATACCCGTTGGCCCGCAACGCCGCCGCCGCGAAGATCGCGCCTTCCAGGCAATGCGACGATTCTTCCGCCAGCACCTTCCGCGGCGACCACGCCGTGTCTTCCAGGTGATACGGCATGTCATCCAGAAATTTCTGGATGCCGTATGGATTCTTCATGCTGCGCAGCTTGCGCAGTTCTTTAGGAGTGAAGCCCGGGGTGAGGCCAGAGTGGTTATCGGTCATGAGTTTTGGCGGTTCGTATCTGTTCCTGTCTGGAAATGTCTTGGCGCTTTACCGCTGCACTGAGGTGGCAAACACGCTGCCCACCTCGTGCGGCTGATCCACCAGCACATCAGGAGGTTCGCTATCGAGGGTGTGGGGGGCAAATCCATACGAAACGCCGACCGTCCACAATCCCGCGTTACGGCCAGTCTCAATGTCGACGTGAGAATCCCCGACAATCGCCGCCTGCTCTGGGTGCACGCCGCTCTCCTCGAGCAACTTCCGCGCGCCCTCGGGATCGGGCTTCTTCGTAGCAAAACTGTTGCCGCCGTAAACCTGTGTGAAGAACCGTCCCAGCCCGAGCGCCTCGACAATTGCCCGCGAAGGAATCACTGGCTTGTTCGTGAGCACGGCCATCTTGCGTGGTGCGCCGTTCCCGGAACTCTGAATGGCTGCCAGCGCCTCGGTGACTCCCGGATACACCGTCGTGTGATCCAGCTTGTGCTCGCGGTAATACGAGAGAAAAAACTCCAGCCCCTTACGAATCAACGCCTGATCGACGGCCTCGCCGCCGAGTGCCCGCTGAATCAGGATCGGCGCGCCATCGCCCACGTAACTGGCGATCACTTCGTCGGGCAATTCCGGCCGCCCGATATGGCGCAGCGCGGCGTTAACGGAATGGACCAGGTCGAGGCGCGAGTCAATCAGCGTGCCATCCAGGTCGAAGATCACTAGTTTGATCGACTGCGGGTCGAAAGCGCGGCGGGTCCGAATCATCTGCTTCCAGAATAAAGCACTCAGCACTCAGCCGTCAGCACTAAGGGGTGTGTGGTTCCGGGTCTTTGACCCGGAAAGGCCGAGCAAAGCTCGGCTGCTTCTGTCCCTTGACATCACCTATATTTCTAGTAAGATCGAAATATGGCAGCAACTACCAAAGCTCCTTCCCCCAGCAAGGCCGCCGAGCGCGTCGCCAAATATGCCGACATGTTCTCCGCCATGGGCACCGAACCCCGACTTCGCATCATGCAACTGTTGCTAACCGCGCATCCTGAGGGACTCGTGGTCAGCGATATTCAGGGCGAACTCGAAATCCCCAACTCGACCCTCTCGCACCATCTGGACAAACTGAAGACGGAAGGCCTGGTCGAAGTGCAGCGCGAGGGTACGTTTCTACGCTACACCGCGAACACAGTTGCCTTGCAAGAGTTGTTGCAGTTCTTGTACGCCGAATGCTGCACCCGCAATCAAGCCCTCAAACCGCAAGACATCATTCAAATCTGTAAATAGGAGCCCTTTATGAGTACGACCGGAACCACTGACATCAAGGAAGTCGTCAAACAGAAATACGGCGAAGCCGCCCTGCGTGTGAAGTCCGGAGGCAGTTCCTGCTGCGGCGCCACGGCCAGCACAGGCTTCTGCGATCCGATCACGACGAATCTCTACGACGCGACGCAGGCCAGACAGATCCCCGAAGAGGCTTTGCTGGCCTCACTCGGCTGCGGCAATCCCACGGCGCTGGCCCAGTTGAATCCCGGTGAAACCGTCCTCGACCTCGGTTCCGGCGGCGGCATCGACGTCCTGCTGTCAGCCCGACGCGTCGGCCCCAGCGGCAGAGCCTACGGCCTCGACATGACCGACGAAATGCT
>PLBY01000095.1 GCA_003134655.1 Acidobacteriaceae bacterium | reverse complement strand
GCGCGGATGGTCCCGAGCATTTGTAGGTTGTTGGTGATTACAGAATCGCCGATGTCAACCGTGGCTCCTTGCGCGGCAATCTGCAGCTGCCCGGCAACGCTGGCCGTGCTGTAGCCGGGAACCATGTTGGTGGTGTTGGGCACGCTGACCTGCTGGTAGGAGGCTGCGGCCCCATTGCCCGTATTCGCCGAATTGAGCCATCCCATCGAGTTGCCGTAGGTGTTCGAGATTTGTTGCAGCATCCTCAGATCGGTCGTGGGAGACAGAAACCGCTGATAGAGCATGGACGGCGCAAGGATCATCTGGTGCACGAGTTGGTATTGCTGTTTGGCGACGTTGTAGGCCTGTAGAGCCGTCGTCGCGATCTTGACGGTGTTGGTGAAGATTTGTTGGCCCTGCTCGATCTGCTGGAATTGGTTGGAGATGGATTGTTCTTCGTGTTCGATCTGCGTGACGGCGTGGACCGACTGTGTAGGATCGTAGACGATACCGGAGCCGAATTGCGCGTGCGCTGCGGGTTGCAGCACCGTCGCAAGTCCGATGGCGAGTGCGGCGAGGAGTATCTTCTTCATTGCCTTATCCTTTCGTTTGCGGTTGGTGTGGCAGAGTCTCACAGCGATACCGCGTTACTGCTGTGCGGCAAGAATTTCTCTCTGAATCTGGGCTAGACGATCTGCTTCTGGCTTGCACCGTGCGTCTCGTTCTCTTTTCTTGGCGTCGAGCGTCGCCATCTGCTCCGCGGTCAGCTTCTCGCCGGTCAGCATTCTTGCGGAGCCGGAGGTCTCATCGAGGCACTCCTTGGCATAGGCTGGGTATTCGGCGTTGTATTGGTCCAACAACTTCTTCACTGTTTCCGCTTTGCTCTGACAGCCGGCAAGGGCGAGAGTCGATAGGAGTAAGAGGGAGAGGGCAACTGATCGCATCGAAAACCTCCTTAAAACGTTTGTGGAATCGTGTGGTTCGAGTACGCGGGCAGAAGCAAGTCCTGCGTGAAATACACTTTCACGCGGTGGCCCTCCCGAATCGTGATGGTGGGCGGTATCTGCATGAAGCGGTCAAGGATGGTGGTCGCAGACTGCGAAACACTGGCTGCGGTCCCGTTGGTGAACGCCTGGGAACCGCTGGTGGTAATCGTGCCGCCGCCCTGCGTGATTTCGCTGGCTCCGGCGATCACGCCCAAAGCTATGGATGTGCCGAAAATCTGAAGGTAATGATTATTGACCTTATCCTTCAGCCCTTCCTCGCCGATCTGGTCGAGGCTGTGGAACTGGTCGAGATCGACGGAGTAACCGTCCGGCATGATGAGGCGGTGAAAAACGACGGCCATCCGCCGCTGCTGGCCGAAACCCGCCGCTCCAATCTTCTTGGCCTCACCGAGAACAACCGTCCCGTCGGGAATGATGACGTGCTGACGATCGTGCGAATACAACGGATTTGAGATAAGGACTTTGACCGGTCCCACGGCGTCGCCATCCAAACGATTCATGAGAACGGTGTCGAGAACCGAGCCTTCGTAAATGAGATAAGGCTGGCCCCTGGCCGAATCGACATTGGCTTCCAGCGGGCGCTTATAGCCTGCGGACGTTTCCTCCTGTTTTCCTTCGACTTCTGGGGCGACGGGACTATGGTTTGCCTGCCGTTCGGTATGGTCATACTGAGGGGGCATCGTCTGACCTTGCTGCGGCGCTTGTTGCGGCTGTTCGGCGGAACGGGAGTAAACGAGGTTGGAAGCGAAACGCGCGTCGTCGGCCCGTTCGCGCTCTTTCGCGGCGATTAGCTCCGCCTGCTGCTGTACGGGAGTAAGTTGCATCTGCATGTTGCCCTGCTGCAGTTGCGGGCAGGGCCGGCCCGGAACACAGGGGACGGCAACGCCGGTCGGGCCGTAGGCCGCGGCGGCGGCCTGCTGCGGGGGCGTCGCAGACGCAAGCGAAGGATCTGCCATTGCAGCAGCGGCCATTGTTGCCTGCTGTTCTTTCTGGCTTTCGGCCTGAAGCTGGTTCTTCAACTCCTGCACGTTGCTGTCGGTGTTGTCCTGCAAGGCTGGTTGCGGGGGTTGCCCCTTGGCCGCGCCCTGTCCTGCAGGCGTCTTCTTGTTGCCGGAGGAACTGAAGAGTGCCGCCACAATCACGAGCAATGCCGCACCGAGATAAACGAAGGTCTTGAGGTTTTTCTGCAAGACGCCTTTTGGCAGTTCCAGGTTGCGGCGCAACGTTGGCTCCGATTGAGGGTCGGTCTGCGGTTCGGTGTGGGGAGTAAAGATGTTGTCGGTCATGACTGTGATGCCTTCTGCGTGAAGCTCATCCGTTTCTTACCCAGCTCCACATATCCGTCGTCCATGACTTTCGGGATAATGTAGGTCCCTTCCCGGAGGTCATAGGTAGCGAGGTTGGGCTTGCCGTCCTTCATTTCATAGACGCTGAACTTTTCTGGCGCATTGGTCTTGATGTAAGTGAATTTGTCGTCGTGGTAGATCGACTGGATGTCGAAGGGAGACTCGTTCGCCTTGTAGACGTAGTCGAACTTGAGCTGTGTCGGATAGGTGCTCTTGTACTCATCCACTGCCTGTTCAACGTGCGATTGGAGAGCGGCAAGCTGCTGCCGCGACTGTTCCAGTTGCGCGACAGGCACGAACTGCGGAGGGCCGCTTGCGGCCACAATCGCGGAGCGGTCGGCCGGTTCGACGATTACCTTCAGATCAGGGCTGACGGAAGATCCGGAGATGTCCTGCAGAGTGAAACTGTAGATGTTCCCCTTGTCCGTAATGAGGTTCAAGTTGGAGCTGATGCCTTGTTTGGCCGGATGCACAAAACAAAAATTCCCAACCACGTCCACAATCCAGAAGTCCTTATCGCCGGTGACGGCTTCCATGATCTTCTCGGTTGTGGGCAACTCGATAAGAGTTGTGTATTTGACCTTGGCGCGGATCGGAACGATGTCCTGCGAGTGATACTGCACTGTGCGGGCGGACTCCTGGGCGAAAGCAGCGATCGCAGAAAGAACCAAAACAAAATCAACGATGAATCTCAGCGGTCGCATAGTATTTCTCCTTAGCGGTTCGTGTTGGAAGTTGATACGGCCAGCGCGCGCGGCTGGAATGGCCACTCTTCCGCCAGACGCCGAAGTCCATCGGCGAAACCGTGGCGGTCAAAATATTCCCGTTTCTTGAGGTTGTCGCGGGCGTTGTTCGTCGCCATCCAGTGCGAGACGGAATCGACGTTCAAATGCACTTTCTTAGAGGTCTGTGCCTTGCGAACCAGCATCTGACCGGGTGGAATCAGGCCTGCGATGAGATCCAGTTCGGTGTCGTTTAGATGAAACGCTTCCCGGTAAACTTCGCGGTTCATGTCGGGGTTGGCGAGGAAGATCTTTGTCGGGCAACTCTCGGCCACGATCGCCAGCATCCCCGACTCCTCAAGTTCCTTGATGGATTGCGTAGCCAGGATCATCGCGGCGTAGTGCTTGCGCCAGGTCTTCTGCGCCTGCACCACGTAATTGCGAATCGTCTCGTTCTTGATGAAGAGCCACGCCTCATCGAGCAGGAAGATCTTGAAGGTGGCGAGCTTCTCCGGGTCGGTAATCTCATTCGATGCGCGGTGCAAAACGTAAAACAGCAACGGTTCCAAAACCTCGGGCGCATCGTTCCAACCGTGGAAGTTGAAGGTCTGAAAGCGGGAGAACGAGAGCGTGTCCTCTGCGTTGTCAAAGAGAAAACCGTACTGTCCGCCACGCGTCCAGCGGTGTAGACGTTCCTTCAACTCGCCAATGATGTTGGTAAAGTTCGAGATGGTCCGCTGGTCCGGTTCCAGCACGTACATGCGCTCGATCGCATCCCACAGCCGCCGTTCCTCTTTGAAATCCAGCCGGTAACGCTGCTCGTTGCCTTCAATGAGCACGCGGAAGAAGCTGAAGAGAAATTGCAAGTTCTCCTTGGTTTGAGGCAGTGAGAATGGATTGATGGTGAAGTCACGCGCCTCCTGACCGACGTTTAGGTACGAGCCGCCGAAGATGGTCGTAAGCGAGTGGAAGCCGCCGCCGATATCGAAGATGAAGGTCAGGGGCGCGTACTTCTGCGCGTTTTGGAGCAAGAAATTGCAAAAATAGGATTTGCCACTCCCGCTCATCCCGAGAATCAGGGTGTGGGCAACGTCGCCGGTATGCAGATTGAGATAGTAAGGCGTGCTGTTGTCGGTTTCGAGCACAGCCAGGTACTCGGTGCCGAGGTGCGCGTTCGTCTTCTCGCCGGGAAGGATCGTAAACAGAAAAGACAAATCGGCGTAATTCGTGTTCAGCAGATACAGCTTGCGAAGGTTGAGCGCGTAGTTGCCGGGCACGGTGGCGAAATATGCGTTCAGCTGGTTATAGGTTTCCGCAAAAAGGTTGCCGTCGGCGTTGGTGAAGAGGCCAGTGAACTCGGCCCCGAGCTGCTCCAGTTCGGCTTTTGAGCGGCCGTACAGCACAATCGTCAACGAGAAATCGCCGAGCGATTGACCGTCGCCCAGGGCGCGCAGGCAGTCGCCAAGATTTTCAATGTCGGCTTGCTTGGACTCGTCCACCAGCACATCACGTGGGTTCGTCTTGGTGGCGTCGTTGCCCATCTGGGAGACAAACCCGGTCTTCGACATATTGAAGTGGCGGCGGCGCTTGTTTACTTCTTTCCGGGCTTTATCTGGCGCCAACGGCGTCCATTCGGTGACGACGTAGAAGTTGGCCGGAATCTTCAGCAGCGTGTCCAGCACCAGGGGCCGCGTTTCGGTGACGGCCTCTTTCATCGTCAGTACACGAACAATGTGATCGCCGACGCGCAGGTGGTCGCGTTCGGCTTCGATGTCGGAGTTGACCACCTGATAGTCGAGAAACTGTGTGGACTGCGACCTGCCCGCAACACGCCAATCGTCGTAATTCAGCAACCGGCGGAAGAACATGAACTGTCCCTGTTGATTCAAGACTTCAACTTGCATGAAGTCCGTAAGCTGCCGAGCGAACGCCTGCACGCTCTGGTCGAGCCGTCGAAGATCGTGCTCAATATGCGTACGCAACAGCGTCTTCATGCTGTAGTTGGTGAACTGGGATTTGAGTTCGGCAATCGCGCCCTCTGGATCGCGCAAGAGTCGAGCAAGCGCTGTGCCGACGCCGGTCTTCGACCTGGCGCCTTCGAGCAGAATGCAGTAGAAGATTTCAATCTGATAAAGATGGTCGCGTTTTGCTTCAAAGAACTTTCGCCGTTGTTCGATCGCCGCTTCCACAATCGGATCGTCATATTTTGCGAAGGGTATGTCGGGGCGATTCGATTTGAAGAGGTACTGGTAAACATGGAAGCCTGGGCCAAACGCTTTGAGCGCTGCCTCCAGCCGCTTGACCGCATACTCCTGTTCCGAGCGGTCAAGACTTTCGTAGTCCACGCCGGGAATACTGAGGACCATGCCGACATCACCGCTCTTGGTAAGGAAGGCCGTCTCATTCCAGAAGCCGTACAGGTTGATGTGGTCGTTGAGACGCGCACTCTCTTTCCAGGGCTTGATGACTTTATCGAGACGCAGCATCAAACGACCTCCACAAGGGGGACTTGCTGCTTCGCCGCGTCATAGCGCAGTTTGTAGCGTTCGGACCTCGCCAGGATACGAAGGAAAGCAGGATCGCTGTTTGTTACCCAATGCCCGAAGGCGAAACCGCCAATGAAGACGGCGATGCCTGCCAGGATGGAATTGAAGAGATTGAAGGCCCCCACCGCGCCGACGCAGACGAAGTAGAACAGTGTGCGTTCCACGCCCAAGTAGGTGAGAGGCTTATGCAGACTCTTGAATACTCGATTTGTGCGATGTCTCTGTCGTGGTTGCTCTGGCATATGTCCTCGTCTAAAGGTGGGTGGGAGGTGGCCGGGAAGCGCTCTATACGCCCCAGAGCCAACTCAGGACATTCACGGCGAGAACGGCAATCCCCGTTCCGGCGGCAACGCCGGCCAGCGCCTTTTTGGCGCCGGGTTCGCCGTGCGCGAAGCCATAGCCGCCGATCACGATTGCGACCAGGCTTGCAACCTTCGCAATGGTGCCGGTGAAAAGGGCTTGGATGGCGTTAAAACCAGTGTCGAACGGTGAACCCTGTGCCATCGCGGCCACAGGCAGGACAAGAAGTAGGGTAAGAACGGTGGCGGTTGGACGTGCCCACTTCCACCGAAGAAGGGGCTGGAGGGGTCGGACGAGGTGGACTTGGTACCAACGTGATGACATTTGCACCTCCGGGAGCAGCTAAAATCTGCTGCGTGTGGCGCAAAACTAGCCCCACTCAATCATCATGTCTAATCACTTCTCGTTATAACGTTATTCCTGGGGGTTATAAGTTCGGGAAGTTAGTGTGATTCGGTCGGTCAAGTTCGAGTCGAGGCCAGCATAAGAAACCTCCATCGACCTCGTAACAAAGAGCATAGCCAGCGTAAGTTCGCTAATTCTTCTCTCCATGCACATGCTCTGCACGATCCGCTGGAAGGGTCTGAATGGCGCTGGACTAACGCCTGAACAAGGCCGGTCCCACCGCTGTCTCAAGGTTTTTTGGCGCATTTGTTGAATGATTATCGTCTCCGTAAGTCCCGCTTTTTCAATAAGGTCGCACTCGCGAAACGTCCTGTTCAGCGAGAATTCGATGTGAAGAATCGACCTCATGCTGTCTCTTATAACCTGTGGGAATAACGTTATAACGAGAAGTTATTAGACACGGCGGCAGGAACGGGTCAAGTTGGTTGACTATCGCCGGTCCCGTACAGATTTGACCAGCCGAGGACGGCACTTTAGAGGTAATGTATGCCAGCCAATTCTACAATTCCGTTCCCAGGCTCAAGCAGTGAAGCTGAGTCAATCCCGGCCAGGGATCAGGGTGCTGTTATCCCCGCCGTTCAGCCCGAAACTCCGAAGAGAATTCTTGGCGCTGGATTGCAAGACAAGGATCCTTTGCTCACGGCCGAGGATGTCGCTCAGCGACTGAATGTGACGAAAGACTGGGTGTGGGACCACTCGTCGCGCAAGGCGCCATACCTTCCGGTCATTCGTATGGGTGATGGGACTCTCCGTTATCGGGCAAGCCGAATTGAAGAGTTCATCGACCAACGGGAGCGCCTCACTCAAACCCGCCGCAAGCGCGCGTAAAATGGGTGCAGGCCCACTTGTTCCCCCGCAGAAATTGAGGAATGAATGGGTAAGTCGTATCAAAGGGGTTGGGTCGTTTCTCGTGGAAAGAAATGGTACGGGTACTTTCGCAAGACGGTATTCGATCCGACCGCGAATCAGCAGAAAAGCGATGTCGTTTCGGTAGTTCTCGGGCTCAAGTCGCAGATGAAAGCGTCTGAAGCACGAGAGGTGCTGGAACGTGAGATAACCAAGCAGACCGGGCACACCGGACCAAACGCCGGCAGAGTGATGAACGATAGCTCTGTTACGTTCGGATGGTTTGTTCGGAACCGCTTTTTCCCTCTCAAAGAGGCGCACTGGAAGGAAGAAACAGCGAAGGTGAAGAAACTCCTTATCCAAAGGGATCTCATCGATCCGTTCGACAAGACTCCTCTGGGGAATTTGGACAAGTTCACCTTGCAAGTCCACCTTAACAATTTGGCGAAAACCAACTCCAAGGACAGAGTGCTTCAGATCAGGGCTTACCTTCGGGACATCTTTGCAGAGGCGGTCGATCAGGACTTCCTCGTCAAGGACCCGGCTCGGAAGGTCACTGTCCCGACTCAGTTGCGCGATACTGATCGGACGACCTTGACTTGGCCACAGTTGAGGAGTGCGCTCTCAAAGCTGGAGTTGAGAGGCCGCATTCTCTTGGAACTTGACATGACGAATGCACTCCGTCCCGGCGAGTTGTTCGCGCTTCGCTGGCAGTGTTTCAGCCACGCCGAATGCACCATGCGGCTGGCGGAAACCGTATACAAAGGCAAAATCCGCCCCTGGGGCAAGACTCGAAAGAGCTTGGGAGTCGTCCACGTTCCGAAAGAACTAGCCGACGACTTGTGGCTCTGGAAGCAGCGATGCCCCAATTCGTCTCCGGAGGCGTTCATCTTCCCGAACAAAAAAGGCGGGTTCATGGACAGCAATAACTACCGGAATCGGGTTCTGCACGGGTTGGAGCAGGAACTTGAGTTGCCCAAGCTGACCTTCCAAGTGATCCGGCGCACGATCGCGACGCTGGCGCAGAAGAAGGGGACAGTGAAGGACATTCAAGGCGTGCTCAGGCACTCCCGCACGGCAACGACAACTGACGTTTACATGCAGGAGATTCCGGAAAGCGTGCAGAAGACGGTCGACGCCATCAGTGCCGAGCTTCGACTCCTTCCTAATTTGGAAGAGGTCACACGCGGGACGAGTGTTTTGCTACCAAATGCTACCAAACTGAAAAGCGGGGTATCTGTAAGTTCTTGAAAATATGGTGGACCTGGCCGGGATCGAANNACCGGCGACCTCTTCCATGCCATGGAAGCGCGCTCCCAGCTGCGCCACAGGCCCACTATTTGGGGGACACTACGAACTGTCCGTTGCGGACGGCCTTAAGTATTCTCGCTGACCTTGTGCAGATAGTCAACGCGCAGGGGTTGCTGGCCATCGATGAGTCCGTCTTGGACAGAGGCAAGATCATGAACCACGAAGGACGCGAAGGATCACGAAGGCTATATTGGGAGGCATTTCTTGTGCGAGTCAATGCCTTTCGGAGATCACTTCGCGGAGAGAAAGCGGAAGATCTCGCGCATCACGCGGTCGCCTTGATCGGTTTGGAATAGAAACTGAGCGTGTGCCGAGCCCTCAAGAATGATCAGATCTTTTGGTTTGGGAGCCTTCTCGTATTGTTCGCGAATCCCGGGGAGGCGTGGTCCATCTCCGCTGGCATCGTCGCGCGCCACGATGAACAAGGATGGGCAGTTGAGCTTGTTGGCGGGGCCGCTGGGCGCAGAGCCGAGGAATATCAGCCGGTCGATCTCGCCCGGACGCGAAGCGATCGAGGCGTCGCCGGCAGCCCATCCTCCCATGCTGGCTCCGACTACCGAGACGCTCTTCGCGCCAGCCATTCGCAGATAACGGACGGCGGCCAGAACGTCCTGGTAGAGCGGAGCGTCCATCGGGTCGGAATCGCCCGGACCTCGCGACTTGCCGTAGCCGCGAAAGTCGAGGGCTAACACTCGAAATTTTGCCGCGACCAGCGCGTCCGCCTGTTTCTTCCAGCTCTCCTTGTTGAACTGGCCGCCGTGGGCCAGCACGACGGCTCTGTCACCTTCTCCGTAAACATCGGCATACACAAGGCCCCCGTCGTCGGTGGGAAAGGAAACGGTGGTTTGCGCGGCCGCAGGCGCCACCACTAGAAGGGCCGCGATAATGGTTAGGAGCTGGCGCACGCCGCAAATTTATCACGGGCTGGGGAATTCTTCCGTTTCTTTCCACAGGGCAGTTCTGGCATAATTGATTGTGCACCCCACCTGCACCATTTTTCAAAAACAACTTAAAGCGAGGAAGAGATGCCAGCGAAGTACATCTTTGTGACGGGCGGAGTTGTGTCTTCACTCGGCAAGGGATTGGCCGCAGCGTCCATCGGCTGCCTGCTGGAGAGCCGGGGAATGAAGGTCAACATCATGAAGTTCGATCCGTACCTGAACGTGGATCCGGGGACGATGTCGCCGTTTCAGCACGGCGAAGTGTTCGTGACCGATGATGGAGCCGAGACTGACCTGGACCTCGGCCACTACGAGCGCTTCACGCACGCCAAACTTTCCCGCGACAACAACTGGACAACCGGCCGAATTTACGAGCAGATTATCGCCAAGGAGCGGCGCGGCGACTACTTAGGCAAGACGGTGCAGGTGATTCCGCACGTCACCAACGAGATCAAGTCCGCGATGAAGAAGGTCGCTCAGGATGTGGATGTCGCGATCGTGGAAATTGGCGGCACGGTGGGCGACATCGAGTCACTGCCGTTTATGGAAGCGATCCGGCAGATGCGGCAGGAACTGGGGCGCGAGCACACTTTATTTGTGCACGTGACGCTGGTGCCGTTTATTGCGGCGGCACAGGAATTGAAGACCAAGCCGACGCAGCACTCGGTGAAGGAACTGCTCAGCATTGGGATTCAGCCGGATATTCTGCTTTGCCGCACCGACCGGTTTCTGGCAAAGGAAATCAAGTCGAAGATTGCGCTGTTCTGCAACGTGCCGGATGAGGCGGTGATCACGGCGAAGGATGTGGCGTCCATTTATGAAGTGCCCCTGGTGTTCGCCAATGAAGGCGTCGACACGCTGGTGCTGAAGAATCTGCACCTGGAGGCGAAGGAGCGCGAGCTGTCGAAGTGGGAGGACATTGTCCACCGTGTTTACAACCCGAAGGATACGGTTACGATCGGGATCGTCGGGAAGTATGTCGAGTATGAAGACTCGTACAAGTCACTGAAAGAAGCGCTGGTGCATGGGTCGCTGGCGCATAATCTGAAGCTGCAGATCAACTGGATTGAAGCCGAGGGACTTGAGGCTGCGGACAGCGATGGGTACGAGGCGCAGCTTCAAGGCTATGACGGGATTCTGGTGCCCGGCGGATTTGGTAAGCGCGGGATCGAAGGGATGCTGCTGGCGATCCGATACGCACGCGAGAAGAAGGTTCCGTATTTTGGCATTTGTCTGGGGATGCAGACGGCTTGCATCGAATTTGCGCGAAATGTGGTGGGGCTGGCGGAGGCGAATTCGAGCGAGTTCGATCCGGCGACGCCGCATCGTGTGATCTATAAACTGCGCGAGTTGCGTGGGGTGGAAGAATTGGGCGGAACGATGCGTTTGGGCGCGTGGCCATGCAAGATTGAGCCGGACACGCTGGCGCATTCGATTTATGGAAAGCTGGAAATCAGCGAGCGGCACCGGCATCGTTATGAGTTCAACCGCGAGTATGAAGAGCCGATGACTGCCGCGGGGCTGCGAATTTCGGGATCGACGCCGGATGGGACTTACGTGGAGATGGTGGAACTGCCGGATCATCCACATTTTATTGGGTGCCAGTTCCATCCGGAGTTCAAGTCAAAGCCGCTGGAGCCGCATCCGCTGTTCAGCCGGTTTATCGGGGCGGCGTACGCGTATGGGGTGAAGCGGCGCGCCGAGAAGGAAACGGCCGCGGTGGAGATGTTCCACCGGCCGGAGAAAGTTTCGCAGCGGTAAGAATTTCACCACCGAGGCACAGAGGCACGGAGAAGCAAAAGTAATTTTCTCCGTGGCTCTGTGTCTCCGTGGTCAATAGCTTGTGATCAATTCATTTCAAGTCGGGGATGTGCACATCGGGTCTGGCGATTTGTTTCTGATCGCGGGGCCGTGCGTGATTGAGAGTGAAGAGCACGCGATGCGCATGGCGGAGATCATCAAGGGCGTGACGCGGGCGCTGGGGTTCCCGTTCATCTTCAAGGCGAGTTACGACAAGGCGAACCGCACATCGATCCGGAGTTTTCGCGGGCCGGGGCTCAAAGAAGGCTTGCGCATTCTGAAGAAGATCAAGAACGAACTTCAGGTCCCCGTGCTGACCGACGTGCATGAGACGGCGGACGTGGGCAAGGTCGCCGAGGTGGCGGACGTGCTGCAGATTCCAGCGTTTCTGAGCCGGCAGACCGATCTTGTCGTGGCGGCTGCGCTCAGCGGGCGACCGGTGAACATCAAGAAGGGGCAGTTCGTTTCGCCGTGGGACATGCGGCACGCGGTGGAGAAATGTCGTGACGCGGGGAATACTCAGGTCTTCCTGACCGAACGCGGGGCGAGTTTCGGATACAACAATCTTGTGGTCGATATGCGGTCGCTGGCGATTATGCGTAAGTTTGCTCCGGTGGTGTTCGACGCGACGCATTCGGTGCAGTTGCCATCGTCGCAGTCGGATGGCGATGGTCCGGCGGTGAGCGGGGGGCAGCCTGAGTTCATTCCGGTGCTGTCGCGGGCGGCGGTTGCGGCGGGAGTGGATGGAGTGTTTATGGAGGTCCACGACAATCCGAAGGAAGCGAAGTCGGACGGAGCGAATGCCCTGGAGTCGACCAAGCTGCGCGGAGTATTGAAAGAGTTGCTGGCAGTGCGGAAGGCGTTGGCGGAGGCGCGCGCGACGCCGTAAACAGAATTCGTTATTGCCGAAGCGGGCCTCTAAAGTCCCGCAGGGGACGAAACAATTTAGCCCAGCGCTTCAGCGCTGGGCTAAGTTGTTTCGGCCCCCCGGTTTTCTGCGCCGACCACCGATACCGTCCCCTGCAGAAAAGCCCCACTTCTCGCGCAAAAGACGCGCGAGAAATGGGGCACCCGTTTTACGAACCATTCGATGGCTATTCCAACACGAAGATGTTCTTCTTCGCGCACATCTCCTTGAGCACCTTCGGCCAGACGGTGACGCTGACTTCGCCGAGGTGAGCTTTGCGCAGGAGGAGCATCAGGGTGCGGGACTGGCCGATCCCGCCGCCGATCGAGAGCGGCAGTTCGTTGTTGATGATTCCCTGGTGATAGGGGAACTTGAGATTGTCGAGGAGGTTAGCCATCTCAAGCTGGCGGCGCAGAGTTTCGGCGTTGACGCGGATGCCCATCGAACTGAGTTCGTGACGGCGCTGGGTGACGTTGTTCCAGACCAGGATGTCGCCGTTGAGTCCGTGGGTGTCGCGGAGGGTTTGCTTGCTGGTGTCTGTGACCCAGTCGTCGTAATCGGCAGCGCGATTCTCGTGCGGGAAGCCGTCTTTCAGGGGCCAGCCGATGCCGATAATGAAGAGGGCTGGATATTTCTGCAGGATGACCGTCTCGCGGCGTTTGCGCGGGAGGTCGGGATACATGGCCAGCAGTTCTTCGGCGTGGAGGAAGGTGAGTTCCTCCGGCAGGTTCGGATAACGCGGCTGGCGCAGTTCGGGGAACATTTCCTGCGCGAACTTCTCGGATCCGACCAGGACTTTCCATATCTTGCGCACGACTGTTTTCAGAAACTCGATATTGCGTTGCTCGGCGGTGATGACTCGCTCCCAGTCCCACTGGTCGACGTAGGCGGAGTGGTCGTGGTCGAGGAAGTAATCTTTGCGCACAGCGCGCATATCGGTGCAGATACCTTCGCCGGGCCGGCATTCGAACTGTTTCAGGGCGACTCTCTTCCATTTGGTGGCGGCCTGCACGACCTGAGCGTCGATGGGATGCTTGTCGCGGTCGTTCGAGATGTGGAACTGGATGGGAGTGCGGGAACCGTCACGGTCGAGCATGTCGTTGACGCCGCTTTCCGCGTCGACGATGAGGGGGACTTCAACCATTAGGAGGCTGAGCTCTTTACATAGATTGTCTTCGATGTAACGCTTCAGGTGAAAAATCGCTTTCTGGGTTTCTTTGGGAGTGAGAAGCGGGTTGTAGTCGCCCGGCAAGATCTGTTCGAGTTCGGTGTAATCGCCGATCCCAGGGCCAGCCAGGTCGGCTTTCTTGCTGGATTGAGAATCGATTGTGGGCGCGCTGGAACGCTCAGCAGGGTTTTGCTCGAATGTTTCGGTCACGATGTTGGTGTGGTCGTCCGGAATAAAAAGGCTCATAGTAGGAAGCTCCTTCGCCAGCGGTCTGAGCCGCGAGCGTAGTACTAATCGTCTCTATTGGATGGCCGATGACGCGAAGGGACAGTGATGGGGGTCACAGGCAAGCGTGCGGCAGATAACAGAGTGGGGAGACGTGCTTTTCGGTATCGAGACATGTTGCCGCCCTCTCGTGTGTTAGATTGAAATGCTTCCATGAAACACGTTGCCAACTGGGCTTTGAACATCGCGGCGCTGCGCGGGGCTAGCTACGCCGATGTGCGCATTGTGGCGCAGCGGAGCCGGGCTCTCACCACCAAGAACGGAAAGGTGGGCAGCGCCTCCGACGCGGAGTCGGTGGGCATGAGTGTGCGGGCGATTGCCGATGGGGCCTGGGGATTCGCTGCTTCGGCGGAACTGGGGCGAGGGGCGGTTGAGGCGACGGCGGCGCAAGCGGTGGAGATCGCTCGTGCTTCGGCGAGGGTCAAGCTGGAAGATGTGCGTCTCGCTCCGGAGAAGGCCGCCGTGGCGGAGTGGAGCACGCCTTACAAAATCGATCCTTTCACCGTCTCAGTCGAACAGAACATTGAGCTGCTGTTGAAGATTGACGCGGAGTTACGTTCCGTTGCAGGCATTACACTGGCCGAGGCGAACCTGAACTTCAACCGTGAAGAGCAGTGGTTCGTGTCGTCGGAGGGCGCGGACATTCACCAGACGAAGCTTTCGACGGGCGCAGGTTACGCGGCATATGCGTTTGCGGGAAATGAGATTCAGAAGCGGTCATATCCGAATTCGTTTGGTGGACAGTGGCAGAACAAAGGATATGAGCTGATCGACGAGTTGAAGTTAGTGGAGAACGCCCGGCGTATTGGGGAAGAGGCCGTGGCGCTGCATCAGGCGGATCAGTGTCCGGAAGGGAAGTTCGACATCATCCTCGACAGCTCGCAGCTCGGGCTGCAGATTCATGAGTCCGTGGGGCATCCGATTGAGTTGGACCGCGTGCTGGGGATGGAAGCAAATTTTGCGGGTACGTCGTTTCTGACGCTCGAAAAGCTGCGCACGCTGCGCTACGGCAGCGATCTGGTGAATGTGGTGGCGGATGCGCGGCAGGAGCATGGTCCGGGGCTGGGGACCTTCGGATTCGACGATGAAGGAGTGGCGGCTCAGTGCACGCCGATCATCACCAACGGATTGTTCACGGGCTATTTAAGTTCGCGGGAGACGGCGCATACGATCGGGGAGAACCGATCGGGCGGGACGCTGCGGGCCGAGGGGTGGAACCGGCTGCCAATGATCCGGATGACGAACATCAGCCTGCTGCCGGGGGAAAAGCCGTTGAGCCTGGAGCAACTGATCGCATCGACAGATCACGGCGTCCTCATGCAGACCAACCGCTCGTGGTCGATTGACGACAAGCGCTACAACTTTCAGTTCGGCTGCGAGATTGGGTGGGAGATCAATGGCGGGAAGCGCGTGCGCATGGTGAAGAATCCATCGTACTCGGGGATCACGACGGAATTTTGGAATTCGCTGGACGCGATTTGCTCACGGGATGAGTGGACATTGTGGGGAACTCCGAATTGCGGGAAGGGACAGCCGCAGCAGGTGATGGGAACCGGGCACGGAGCGGCGCCGTCGCGGTTTCGCGGGATCAAGGTCGGGTCGGCGTTCAAGGGCAACTGATTTGACCACGGAGACACTGAGGCACGGAGAATTGCGCACGACTGCATGCTGACTCAAGAACAAGCTGGCGACATCTTTGACCGCATCAAGAAACTCTCGTCCGCGGATGAGGTCGAGGTGCTTTTCTCTGGCGGGCGGTTGGCGCTGACGCGCTTCGCCAACAATACGATTCATCAGAACGTGGCTGAGGAGAATTATGTGGTTTCGGTTCGCTCCGCGTTTGGCGGGCGGACGGCACGGGCTTTTACGAACAAGTTTGATGAAGAAAGCTTGCGGCAGGTCGTGCGGTCGGCCGAGAGTCTTGCGAAAGTGCAGCATCCGGATGCTGATCTTTTGCCGATGCCTGACGCCCGCTCTGCGGGCGGGACGGGCGAGGCGCCCGTCTCCACATCAGGACTTCCTCGCCGCCATTTTCAGCAGACTGCTGACATTACTCCTGAGCTGCGCGCAGAAGGGGTCAAGAAGATTGTCGGGGTGGCGGATCGGCACAAACTTACTACGGCGGGCGTCTTTTCCAGCGCCGAGGCTTTGGACGGGATCTTCAACTCGCGCGGGTTAAGCCGCTGGCATACGCAGACTTCGGCGGAGATTTCGATCACCATGCTGGCGGGCGACTCTTCCGGGTGGCAGAAAGCGAACTCGCCCGACGTGGGGAATCTTGATCCGCTGGCTCTGGCCGAAGTTGCGGCGCGCAAGGCGGTCGATTCGGCGCGTCCGCGGGAGATTCCGGCAGGGAAGTACACGGTAATCCTGGAGCCTGCGGCGGTGCTCGACATTGTGGGATTCATGTTCTGGGATTATTCGGGCATGGCGATTCTTGACCAGCGCTCGTTTCTCACGGGACGAATCGGCACGAAGCTGTTCGGCGACAACATCACGATCTGGGACGATGTGGCGCATCCTCTGCAGACCGGGTCTCCGTTCGACGGAGAAGGTGTGCAGCGGCAGAGAGTCGCGCTGGTGGAAAACGGAATCGTGAAGCGTGTTGTTTACGCGAGAGCGACTGCGGAGAGGATGAAGCGGTCGGAGTACAAAGACAAGGTCGGGCCGATCGAAGCCACAGGCCACGGCTTCGCGTTGCCCAACGAAATGGGAGAGATGCCGCTGAATATCGTTTTTGCACCGACCGACAATTCTCAGACCGTAGAGCAGATGATTGCGTCCACGGAGCGCGGCGTGCTGGTGACGCGGCTGTGGTACATCCGCGAAGTGGAGCCGTTCGAGAAGATGCTGACGGGAATGACGCGCGACGGCACGTTCTTAGTGGAGAACGGGCGCGTGCAGGGTGGAGTGCGGAATTTCCGCTTCAACGAAAGCTTGATTCACATGCTCTCGAGTGTGGAGGCTATGAGCGTGCCGGTCCGGTCGTGCGGAGAAGAGTCGTTCGACATGGTGGTTCCTGCGATGAAGGTGAGAGAGTTCAACTTCACCGAAGTGACCAAGTTCTAGGGCATTTCCGCAGGTGGCACTCAGCATTTCGGCAGCGTTTTTCGCTTCCGTTTTCTCTCCCGTAATCACCCGAAATTGACCCGGATTTGACCGGAAATTGACGGGTTCCAGCAGGCTATTTCAGGCTGAAATCCAGCCCGTGTAATCCCTTCTAATGCATTCAAAGAAAAGCAGTTAAGCCCCATTTGTGCCATGACTTCGGTAACTTTGTTTGCCCGATTCGAGGGTGTACGCTGCGGTTGAGTTGGATGAGAGTCCGGAGAGAGAAACAATGCTCCCGGCAGGAAAGGTTCTCTCAGCGTGGCAGCAGAAGGAACAGCACCGATGACCGAGGCGCAGGCGCAAGCGAGGACCGGACACTACGAAGATATGCAGAGTGCGCCGCGATTTCCGCTGCATCTTTCGGCGTCGGTAAAGAGCCAGGGCAGCGCGTATTCGGCGGAGACGGAAAACATCTCAGCCAACGGCGTGCTGTTTGCCATGGACAAGGATGTTCCCGTGGGCTCGATGGTGGACTTCACGATTCTGTTGCCGGCCGATGTTGTGGGCGCGCGGAAAGATGTCCAGATCGATTGTCGCGGCCGGGTCGTGCGCAGCTTCGAGGATCGGGGCCGGCGCGGTGTAGGCGTAGTGATCGACGAGTACCATTTCGAACGAGCGTAGGCGCAAGGGACTGAATGGCTACCATTCCGGTGGGCGTGGAAGAAAATTTCGGAGCAGGCGACGACGGCGGCAAGGGCCAGTTCGTCCGCGTGATTGTGGCCGATACGCAGGCCATTTTCCGCGCCGGCTTGCGCAAGGTCTTCGCGCTGGAAGATGACATCCGCGTGGTTGGGCAGGCGGAGACGATGGCGCAAACGCAGTCCGCGGCCGCGAAGTTCACCGCGGATGTGTTGATCTTTGAAGCGGCCTTGACGCCGAATCCGGTGGAAGCGGTAGCCGAAATGCTTCGGCAGAACCCGAAACTGCGTGTTGTAGTGGTGACGCCGGGAGCGGATGAAGAATTGACTTTGGATCTGTTCCGCCGGGGAGCGCACGGCATTGTTTCTCGGGAAGTGGAACCTAAGTTATTGGTGGAGTGCCTGCGCAAGGTGGTGGCTGGGGAGACCTGGCTCGACCCACAAGGTGTGCGCTGGGTGATGGAAGCGTATCGCAACCAGACGAACCGGCCGGCAGGAGCACGTCCGAAGGTGCAGCTGACTCCCAAGGAAACGCTGATCGTTTCGTGCGTGACCCAGGGAATGAAGAACAAAGAGATAGCGCTGCGCGTGGGCACTACGGAACAAGTCGTAAAGAATTATCTGCGCAAGGTCTACGACAAGCTGGGAGTTGCGGACCGTCTAGAATTGGCACTCTATTGCTTGAACCATCATGTGGTCGACAATACGAAAGTTCCGCCGCTTCCGGCGCCTGCCGAAAACGGAGCTGCGAATGCAGCAGCAGCCGGTGCGTCGGGCTCGATCGCGTCTTCAGCGTCTGGTTCAGTGTCTGCCGTGGGCACTGATTCCTCCGGAAAACTCTCCTAGGTTTGCGACGCGGGCTGTCGCGCTCTTCTTTTTGTGGTGATTCCGTATCTCTTTCAAGTTGCGGTTTCGACGACTTCACCCATAGAATTGAACAGAACGAAGAGCCGAATGATCGCTAGGATTTGCGGCTGAGTAGAGAGCTTCTGTAAGAGTCGTTCCTTCCATCCGATTCACGCCGGAGAGATGGCCGAGTGGCTGAAGGCGCACGCTTGGAAAGCGTGTTTACTCGAAAGGGTAACGTGGGTTCGAATCCCACTCTCTCCGCCAGTTCTTTAATCACAATCACTTAGGGGCGTGGCTACCACAGGTGGCTACCAATTTTCATGATTTTTCTCTGATTCCCAGTATTGGGTTGGGCTTCAGAGGAAGAAGTCATGACCGTGAGCCTGTGGATTCGGGAAACTGTGGGCGGCAAGCGCACCTACAGGAAACCCAACAAGAAAAAGTTTTACCGCAATGGCACTGTATTTTGCCTGCGCTATTCCGTCGATGGAAAGCGACGGTGGGAGACTCTCGACGTAACCAACCTGAATGCTGCACTTGCAGCAAGGGCAACCAAGGAAGCGGCACTGCTGTCAGCAGTTTCCACCGTCGCATCCGCCTCGGCAAAGCGGATCAGCGTGGACGACGCGATGGGCACCTACCTTAGCACCGTTGCCGCGACGCGGGCCCACAAGACGTGGTTGGCATACAACTTGATCCTGAACGAATTCCGCAAGACCTGCACCAAAGAGTATCTCGACCAGATCGACAAGAGTGACCTCACCGCATTCGTCGTAGCGCAGAAGAAAGCGGGACAGGATGACCGCACGGTCGCGAACCGCCTCGCCGGAGTCGTAACCTTCCTGCGGGCGCATGGCATCACCAATGTCACGCTACGGCACAAGTTCACGGAAAAGAAAGTGAAGGCATACTCCGTCGAGGAACTGCGTGCCCTCAATGCCGCCTCGACCGACGAAGAGTTGCAGATTTGGCAATTCTTTCTTGGTACAGGATTTCGCGAGGATGAAGTCGCACATGCCTGCGACACCGACGTTGACTTTAAATTGAAGACCATCAGTGTGTTGGAGAAACGCCAGTGGAATTGGAAGCCAAAGGACAAAGAAGAACGCACGGTGCCGATTCCTGATTCGCTGGTCGAACTGCTCAAGGTGCGGAAGGCGATGCATCCTGACGGCTGGCTGATCTTTCCCAACACCAAGGGGAATCCCGAAGGTCATTTCCTCCGGATGCTGAAAGAGCGAGCACTGGCGGCTGGCCTCAACTGCGGTCATTGCACACGCACGCTGAATGGCAAGGCTGTTTCCTGCAAGGACGCCGCGTGCTGTGAGCATTGGATTCTCCATCGGTTCCGCAAGACGTTTGCGACGATGCACCACGCCAACAGCGTCCCTGCACGAACGATTCAATTTTGGCTTGGTCATGAGTCACTGGAAACTACCCTGCGTTATTTGGCAGATGCGGAGTTGGGGAGCGAGAAGACGCGTACGCAGGTCAATGGTAGCTTTGCTGAAATAGATCGAGAGTGAAGCCACCGGGTTCAGTGATCTCCACTGAACTCTGGAGCGCCAGAAGGAATCGCGCCGCGACTGGCAGCGTGAGTAAAGCCATGTGCATTGACTGCGCTGCCGGACATCATGCACCTTGGCGGCTGGCGGGACATGAAGTCCGTCATGCGTTACATGGGAAGGCTGCGGGACGACCGGCTCACCGCTCCGGTCGAAGCTGCTTGGGCCTCCTTGGGCGATCTCCTCCTTTGGAATTCGACTCTCCATGCAGCATTTTGCGGAACAGAGCGTCGAAAAGCCTCAAGTTAGATAACGGTGCATCGAAGCGCCCTCCGTTAGCTTCACCACATGAAAAGCCGCGTCCTGCGCGACGTTTGCGAATCTTCCTCCTTCTGCTCGGCATCGAAGTTATGCGCGAAAACAAGATTGGTCTTCAACACTGCCAGTCTTGGACACGCGGTAAGGGGATGGAATCCCAGCCACGCGAGAAAGAACTGAAGTGTCCGATGTTCGGACTGCGTCGGTGAAGTAGAAGCATCCCGACTCAGATTATCGAGTCGTAGACCAACGGGGAAAAAACCGAGGCGGTCACGAAGGATCAGGTGCAGGGATACGGCGAGACGCCGTCCCGCATACCACCTGTTACTTCGTGACCGCCTTTTTTATTTGGCAAAACAAAAACCAAGGGGGAAACATGAAATCCGCAAACGCAGCAGCATACGCAAGTCCGAATCCGCAGGTGCCAACCACGAACAATCAGGCGCTTCACGAGAAGGCACTCAAGCTGTTGACGCCTTACGGCGAGTCAAAGAAGGTCGCCGCCGCCAAGGAATACATCGCCGATATGCGCGGCAACAAAAAAACGGTAGACGCGAAGAAAACCGTCAATGAATACAACGAGAGACGCAAAGCGGTGACGGCAGAAGTCCGCGAAGTTCTCGCGGAAGTTTGGGCTGCATTTGATCGCAGAGAGACGGTTGGCGGCGCGTCGGGAAAGAAGGAATGGTGTAAGCAGGTAGGTGTGTTTACCTACCGCCGCGCATGCCAGATCGTCAATGGCGAAGACCAGACCAAGGTGAAGTCATTTCACCTGTGCGAAGGAAAGGTCATCACCATAGGCAAGAAAAAGTATGTCATCACCAATGCGCCAGAAGAAGATGACCTGCATAAGACCAGACTCACCGCAGCGGAAAGCACTTACCGCGTCTCATTCCTGCTGCGGGAATACAAAGAGACGGACGCGCCAGAACCGTCTGATCTCGTCGCGCACGTAAAAGAGGAGCGTCACGATGTCTACATCGGACGCAAGAATGTCCATGGCAAACGCAAGTTTGCTGCTTCGATCTGGGGAAACACCACAGGCAGTCTGGACAAGTACGAAGAATATGTGCGTTCGTCCCCGGAATTGCTGCACCAGCTTGCGTCACTCAAAGGCAAGGTGCTTGGCTGTTGGCACACGGTTGCGGATCGCCGCAAGGGATTAGTCTGCCACGGTGACGTCCTTCTCAAGTTGATCGAAGAGTATGACGGGTTGCCGCCGATCCCCGCCGTTAAGTCATACGCGGATGGCGCTGTGACCGTGCAGGCGAACTTCTACAACGAGGAAGAAGTTAAGGCGCTGTTCGGCGATTGCGCAAATAAGGTGAAATTCGTGCGAGGCGTGGTTAAACGATCTCGCAAGGAGAGACGGCACGCCGTCCGTATTTTCTGTGATGTTGAAGCCGCTGTAAGGCGGAAAGAAGCACGGTCCCCATTGTCCGAAGCACCGGACGCAGTCAAGAAGTTGTTAGCCGATTTGTCCAAGCACAGCGGCAACAACGTAAACTACGCCGCTGTTGTGGAATACCGAGACGGCGACGACTACATCGCTTCGCATCAGCACAACGAAGACCGGGGAAATGACGCCACAGTGTGGATCGTCTCCACTGGCGCGGAACGTCCCTTCGTAGTGAAAGCTGTGAATGGCAACGCTGCTACAAACTTCCTCGCCACGCAGGGATCGCTAATCACACTGTCGTCGGAAGCGAACGAGACGCACGTGCATTCTGTGCCGAAGTGCAAGGGATGCACAGGCGTGAGGTACTCGATCAACTGCAAAGCGATTCCGTTCAGCGATTCGGAAGTAAAGGCGGTGCGCCAATGACTATCGCAGACAAAGGCTACCACGACATGGTCGCCATGATCCGCAAGGCGCGGAGGGTGTGGCGCGACGCCGGAAACAGGGACAAGGCTATCGATGCGATCCATCTGATGAGACCGGAAGTGGGGATCGAAGATGCCGAGAAACTCTTCGAGTGGATGGCGGTTTGGCAGGGAGTTCCAGCGACCGAACTGGCGCTCATGTGGTGCCAAGCGCACTGGTGTCCATTAGTCTCGTGCATCCTGAGACGCACCAGTACAAGGCGGAACACACCGCAGCCGCGTCCACGAACACAAGCAGCTTCGCTTCGGAGATCGCCAACCACGCTGAGACAGCCGACCGGAAGCCAACCACTCCCGCGCAGGATAAGGACGCCTCATGGCAAAGCCTGAAGGAGTTCGTGCAGGACAATCCGAAGGAATGGCAACGCATGCTGGAAGACGGCACCGTCGCTTCTGGGGGAAAGCCAACGGAGGAACAGCAATGATGCAGAAGATGGTCACCCGCGTGTTCCGAAATCTGGCGACTACCAGATGCTCCATTAGGCGGCGGTTCGACGGAATCGCATTAAAAGGTGGGGACGGTTTGCACTGACCTGTTTCCCGTCCCCCACACCTTGCCAACAGCGGGTCAGGGAAAGCAAACAGGTCAACGTGGACACAATTGAAGTTCGCAGATTTTCACTAGATTTCACAGAAATAGCACAACTCGTAGACCAACAGGAGGCAGTCTGTGGCAACGAGTAAGATCAATCCATCCGGCACCACCAAACTGGATACGCAACGCATCCTCGAACGCGGCGAGCGCATCAGGGAAGGCACCGACAAGCCTTGGGACGTGATCGTCCAAGAGTCCAGCCTATACGACCTCAAGCCGACCATGCGTGCCGTGCTCGTGCTCTTGGCGCGGAGTCGCGTCCAAGGCGACGGACCGAACGCCAGACCGAACCATCCCAGCCGGAAAGCTCTGCCGCAGGGCGAGTACGAGAACTGGTGTTGGTTCAACCAAAAGACCATCGCGGATCGCGTGGGATGCGTGGACCGCTACGTGCGGGACTGCATCAAGCGGTTCGTCGCGGACGATGTCGTCGAGGTGCGCGAGTGGCGCGACGACCTCGGTCATGCCCACCTCGAATACAAGGTCAACATCCAGACCGTAAAGCTGCACCAGCGCAAGGAAGGCGAGCCGCGTGCCAAGCGGTACAGTGCAAAGCGCAAGCCGAACGACGGATCGTTCTCGACCGCCAACCAGCCGAGCCACAGGAACTCTCAACCGTTGGGAAGTGACGACAAAAGTGGCGACAAATCTGTCGTCAGCCACCGGAACTCTCAGCCGTCACCTACCGGAACTCTGATCCGTAGGCAACCGGAAGTGTCAACCGAGACCCACCGGAACTCTCAACCGCAAGCCACCGGAACTGAGTGCCGTGGTCTTGGAGATGTTGGTCTTGGATTGAATGTTTCTGATTCTAGTAGTGGACTACAGTTACAGACGCCGCCTAGTGGCGGCGATGGCTCGCTACGCTCGCCTGTTCCGCCTTCGGCGGTGAGTAGTCCTGCTTCGCAGGAGAACAAAAAAACATTAAAAGCAACACCGCATGGGTTTGTTAGCAAAACAGAAGAGCAACCCCCTAAGCGCAAGCGGTGTGCTCAAGCGGGCTGTAAGGGACTGGCAGCGCCGGGGGGAACCCAGTTCTGCTCGTGGCACGACCGCGAGAGGGCGGGCATGGGTAAGAAACCACCGACCTACGACCAGATGCCGAACTCGCAGCTTCGCGTGGCTGGTCTTGGCGAAGAACTTGAGATTGACGACGCCGACCGCTGCTCCGACTGCGGCGAGTTGGACGGTCATAAGCCGCGTTGCCCACAGGACATACCGTCTCGTGCTCAACGGTTCGACGGCGAAGAGGACTGGAACGAGCGAGCCGTGCGGCACGCACGAGACACCGAGCCGGGGCGCGTGCTGCGGCACCGCATGCAGGTGTTCCCTGACTATGACGACGAAGGCAAGGAGATACCGAGGCCGAGGTGCGCCAACGCACCGGACTGCAACCACTACGAGTGCCAGTGATACTCGGCACTGTATACGAGGGAAGAGACGATGAACCATCACATCTGCTGCTACAACAAGTGTGACCGACCGGGCACCATTTTCATCGGCGAGAACGGCAATCCCGATGCCGAGTGGATTTGCGCATACCACCGCGACAAATGGAATTCCGACCGTGTTCGCTTCCTTGCGGAGGGGCTTCCGTGCGCCATGGAAGAACTCTGAGGCAGCAAGGAAGGAACATGAGGGTTACAATTTCCGAGCCGGAGGGAACGATGGGCAGCAATACTGGACATAACGCCCCTTGCGGGTGTGGCTCGGGGAAGAAGTACGAGGACTGTTGTGGAGCGCCGAAAGGCGAAGTCGCGAACATGCGGGTGAAGGACCTGAACGTTTTCGAATTGACACCCGGACTGGCGGGTGCGCTCTCGGCATCTCTGGATACCGCGTATTTGGAATACTTCACCGCCGATTGTTCAGGGACGAGCACGAAGGAAGCTGAGAGGCGGATTGCAGCAATACCGGAGGACAAGCGTTATCTCACAAGAGTACTTGACTCGTTGGATAGCGCATTTGCGGACTTCGATACCGAGACAGCGATGCTGGACTTGCCCCACATGCAGAAGCGCGAACCTGAAGCCATCAAACGTTATCTTGAGTTTCGCCTTCGGCAATTCAAAATGCTGATTGATGCGGTTGAGGATTACGTTGGAGAGAAGTATCCGGCAACAGGAGGACATTCGTAGCCCTGCCTTCCAATCTGCCATAATCTCCCCACGGACGCTATCGATTGTCGAGGAGGAAGCGGATCGTTGACCAGCACCTCGACGCTTCACTGCTCCCGATCTTGGTTCAAAACCTTTGCTTTGTCGGAGACTCGGTAAGCATCCGCAGGGGAAAGTCGCTTTGGAACGCGGGATCGCTGATGTAGTGGAGATTTTGCCGTTTTTGTAGGCTAAATCTGCTCGCTTTCTTCTAGGAATTCCAGTGCGGCCCAGAAAGCGATGACTCATCCTGCACAAAGCAAAGGAATGGTATGGCCCGTGCTCTAGTGTAGACAGAACAATGCCTGATTAGGACGGACGCCGGGAGGAAGTCATGCTGAATGTAACCGTTGCAAGCATAGGTAAATTAGCAGTCGTTGGGTGCGAGGGCAGAATTGTGGCGAGTGAATCCGCTTATAAGTTGTGCGAAGCCGTGACCTCGCAAACAGACGCCCGGATTGTTGTCCTTGAACTTTCGGAGGTGCGTGCCATCGGAGGCGGCGGTTTTGGCATGCTGGTATTTCTGCAACGATGGGCGCGGGAGCACAACATCCGGTTCCTGCTGTTCCATCCCTCCAAATCCGTCCAGAGCAAATTAGAAAATGCTAGATCAATCGCAGAGTTCTACATTGCTTCGCTCGGAGAAATGAGGGCCCTTCTGGCCTATGCCAACAGCCGATATGGGCTAGCTGCTTGAGTCAATGACCCCAATCCTCCGCTCTCAGCAAACGCTCCACCGACGCCCGTTGCTTTGAATCACGTGGCTGATTTAGGACTTACCCAGCACGAGAGGGCAAGACCGCAGTCTGCCCACGAATAATCCGAAGAACTGGTCACTTCGGAACAGTCTCGGAACTGAAGCCTATCCATACTCGACAGTGGATTCGCAAGCAAACAGGCGATGGTCATGCGCATGAAGGTCTTGAGCCGCCATCAAGGGATGCAAAGACAATGAAGGTGAAGACATGGACAGTGGTTACCAATACGGGCAAACAAGCGGACCTTCAGTCTGGCCTTGATAAAAAGGAGGTTCAAAAGCCGACGCACATCAGCGCCAGAGAGTTTGTTCATTGGCTAGCGCCTGAGAGCCATATCGATGACGATTCTCTGCGATCGCTATTTAGGCTGTAAGAGTTTCCTGCTGGAGCGCGAACCCACCCTCTGCACTCATAACGGACTGTCAATCTTCTTTGTCTTTCGATGGCTCGTTACACGGTTGTGCAACCTCATTGACGCCAATCGTCTCGGCACATTCACCTTTTTCGTCATAATCGCAGACGCGACCGGGGTGGGTTTGTTTGCATTTCTGGCAGAGTTGAGTAGCCATTTTTCCAACTTCCTCTTATCGAAGGTGTGACCTGTCGGTTGCGTGCACCCTCACACTACGCAGTATTCGTATCCGTGTGTGGTCAGAACCGACCACTTGCCAGTATGCGCACTTGGAAACGTTGTTCTAGGCTGCCTCTTTGGACCCGATCATCGAGCTGCTATACGCGGCATGTGCAAAAGAGACCATTCGGGAAGGCAGCCGTGAGACTAGAGTTGGGTCTTGCCGCAGGACCGTTGCCCCACTTGTGCCACGTACTCACAAAGATAGTTTCCAACTTTCACACACAAGGAAGGCCGGACTCGCGGGACTAAGGAGAAGAACAGTGAATAAGGATCAGGTTGTTGGCAAGGTTAAGCAGGCGGTGGGAAAGGTAAAGCAAAAGGTTGGGGAAACTCTCGGCAACGAGAAACTAGCCAATCGGGGAGTTGTGGATCAAGCCAAAGGTGCGGCCAAGGAGACGTGGGGCAATGCAAAAGACGCTGCCAAAGAAGTGCGACAGTCGCGCCAGAACGCCGCAACCGACAAGGCACACGAGAGGCGGAACAGGATCAGTCAGTCGGTGAAAAACGCCAAGGATAAAGCCAGTGAGAAGATCGACCAACTCAAGGAGCGCCATTCAGCCTAATGGTGCCGTGGATTCGATTTGAGTCAATCGAAGACGTCGCCGCGTCTAGTGTGGTGGTGATTTAAGACGGGTCGGGGGGTGATGAATTTGGCAGAAGTTCGGCTGCAAGAAGGCGAGTCAATAGACAGCGCCCTCCGTCGATTCAAGCGCAAGGTTCAGACGGAAGACATCATTAAGGAAGTGAAGCGCCACTCCTTCTACCTGAAGCC
>PLBY01000163.1 GCA_003134655.1 Acidobacteriaceae bacterium | reverse complement strand
GCCGGTCTTATCAGCGGCCTTTTTTGTGCCTTTCGCTGTATCCTTGGCCGCTACTTTGGTAGCATCGGCGGTTTTGTCGGCCGCCTTTTCCGTACCCTTGGCGGTGTCCTTCGCCGCGACTTTGGTCGCATGCCCCGTTGTCTTAGCCGCTTTGTCGGTGGCTTTGGCAGTATCTTTTGCGGCCTTGGTCGTATCCGTCGCCACGTCCTGCGCCATCGCGATCGGCAGCGCGCTCAGAACCAATGCAGCCAGCAATGCTTTCAAGATCGACTTCATAGGTGCCCTCCTCGATTGTGACCCGAATCTGCCTGCGAGTATGCAATATGCGCGAGGCATTGCGCAAGAAAGCGAGTACCTTCGAGTCGAATCGATCCACTACGGAACCATTCTTCGGACTCAGATCTGGGACCGCCCGCTCACGCCGTCTCGCTCTCCAGCGCCGTCAGCGTATCGTCATCCACATCCCACTTCTTCAGGATGGTGAAGATCGTCTTCATGCCGAATCCCGCCCGCGCCAGTTGCCGGAAGATGCGCGCCGTCTCCTTCTGATCTTTCGGTTTCTCCAGCCGCTTCTTGCGCAGGAATTCGCGCGCCTGTTTCTCGTCGCTGACTCCGTCGTAGGCCGCTTCTACGGCTTTCTCGATCACCGACCCATGCACGCCGCGCGTCTTCAGTTCCGTAATCACGCGCATCCGCCCAAGCTTTTGATTGTCACGCCGCAGCGACGAGTAGTAGGCCGCATACTGCGAGTCGTTCAGATATCCCTGATCTTTCAGTCGGCGGATCACCAACTCCACCAGCGTCTGCCCATATTCCGAATCCGCTTCTTCGATCCGCGCCCGCATCAGCCGTTTTAGCTCCGCGACCGTACGCATCCTCCGCGCCAGCGCCCCCACGGCGTATTCGTACAACTCCTCTTCGGAATAGGTTCGTCTTTTAGGACGCGGGAACGCCATATCCATTAACGATAGCGCAAATCACCGCGGAGTACTTGCAGAAAGAAGAAGGGCGCGTTCTTCACGCGCCCTTAAGGAGGCAACCAATCACCTTGAAACCCTGAAACTCTGAAACCTTGAAACCTGCCCTATCTTCCCCCAAACCCCGCCGACTGCATCGACTGCCGCGAGATATCCGCCGTCGACGCAATACCCGCCATGCGCAGCTTGAAGTCGTCAGCGTTGGAAGCGTTCTCCAGCGCGGTTTCGTAGTTCACCAGTCCTGCCTGGAACAGATCCCACAGCGACTGGTCAAACGTCTGCATGCCGTACTGCGAAGTACCCGCCGCGATGGCGTCACGAATCGACCGCGTCTTTTCCGGCACCAGAATACATTCGCGAATGTAGGCCGTATTGATCATCACTTCGACCGCCGGCACGCGACCGTCACCGTCGCAACGCCGCACCAGGCGCTGGCTCACAATCGCCCGCATCACGGCGGCCAGCTGCATACGAATCTGCTTCTGCTCCGGCGGCGGGAAAATCGAAATCACGCGGTTGATGGTTTCCACCGCGTCCAGCGTATGCAGCGTCGAGAACACCATGTGTCCCGTTTCAGCGGCGTGCAGCGCCGTCGAAATCGTCTCCAGGTCTCGCATTTCGCCCACCAGAATCACGTCCGGATCCTGACGGAGGGAAGCGCGCAACGCCGCGCCGAAGCCTGGAGTATCCACTCCAATCTCACGCTGGTTGACGTATCCCTTCTTGTCGCGATGCAGAAATTCGATCGGATCTTCAATCGTGATAATGTGCTCCGCGCGCGACGAGTTCACGCGATCGACCATTGCCGCCAGTGTCGTCGACTTACCGGAGCCCGTAACGCCCGTCACCAGGATCAGCCCGCGTGGCATGTCGCAAATCTGCTCCACTACCTTGGGCAGAAACAGTTCATCGAGCGCTCGAATCTTCGTGGGAATAACGCGGAGCACCAGTCCCACGTTGCCGCGCTGCTGGAAGATGTTCACACGGAAGCGTCCCAGGCCGGCCACGCCGTACGCCATATCGATTTCCGTGGTCTCTTTGAACTTTTGCTTTTGCCGCGCCGACATCATGCTGAACGCCATGTTCAGCATATCCTCGGCGCTGATGCGCGGCTGATCGGTCAACGGCACCAGTTCGCCGTCTACGCGCAGGTGAGGATAGTTTCCCACCTTCAAATGCAAGTCGCTGGCTCGCCGTTCCGTCGCGATCCGAAGCAGGTCATCAATATTCATGCGGACTCTTCCCCTGGGGACTTCTCGCCCTGACGCTCTACCATGATCACCCGAATCGTCACCTTCCCCAAGATGACCTAGGTAATGCCCTCCAACTGGCGGGGGGGCAGCCCCTTTCGTTCATCCCTCCGGATCGCTACGACGCTCCTTTGACGAACGCCAGAGAGGTCGTCGGCACCGAGACCGTCACCTCGCTGCCGATCGCGCGCCGGGCTTGAAAGTTCTTGAGCTTGAATATGACCGCCGACGTGACCTCCTGACCTTTGCTTACCAGCAATGTTCCCTGATAACTGCGGACTTCCTGATGGATGATCATGCCCGTGGACAGATCTTCGATCCGGCACTTGCGGTGCTCGCTCTCTTCCGCGTTCGGATCCAGCGTCACCAGTGCCTGGAAGAACTCCGGACTGAAGTTCCTGTTCTGGCGAGCCAGCATGTGGGCCGCCTCGTTTCGCGCCACCCCCTGGTGGATGGATTTTTCATACGCCAGGATGAGCCGGAGTATTCCCGCTCCCAGCCGCATGTCTCCCATCTCCGAGTCCGCCCCTTTTTCGACCGGCTGGTTCTGGTGCTCGATCATCCATGCGATGGGTTCCAGGCGCGGAATCTTCGAAAGCAAGGCATAAGCCACGCTGGGATGTGCCTCATACTGCGCCTCTTCATTCGGGGGCAGCGGCTCGCCGCGATACACCGCGTCAATCGTCTCCGGAGCCAGCGTCACGCAACCCAGTTGCGACAACATGGCGGCGACCTCATATTGCCAGGGGTTCCCCAGCTTCATTTCTGTTACCACGTGGTGAATGTAGCGGCGCGCTCGCTCCGCCCGGCTGAACGCCGCCGGATTGACCAGGCTCAATACTTCGGTCAGCACCTGCAGCGTGCTGCTCAGAGTCTGCTCCAGCAGTTGCTTCTCGGCCGTGACCAGCCGGTACTGCATCAGCGCCGCCGTAATCGTCTTCGCCATCACTTCCTTGCTGCAGGGCTTGTTGAGGAAACGGAAGATGCTGCCTTCATTAATCGCGTTCACTGCGGTTTCCGTGTCTGCGTTGCCCGTCAACATCACCCGAATCGTGTCCGGCGACAGCGCCTTGATGCGGCTCAACACCTGGATCCCATCCATACCCGGCATGCGCATATCGGAAATCACGACCGCGTATGGACCATTCGCCGCCGCCAGACTCAACGCCTGTTGCCCGCCCAGAGCAGTCTCCAGCAAAAACTCCCCCCTTAAACTGCGGCGGTAGCCGTCCAGCACGTTGCTATCGTCGTCCACCAGCAGGATCTTTTCAGCCATTGCATTCCCTTCCTTCATCTGCCCCGTGCCGGCAAAAGTCTCTCGCGACCGTTCGCCACCCGAGAAGTCTCAGCCGGAGTTGTCCGGCGGGACTATAGATGAGCCACGTCCCCGAGGCAGTTGGGTAGCATGGGTGGTCGTCTTATTCGTCCATCGACTCCTGCTAGCCTCTGCTTTAGGCTTTTGGGGAGGGTGCCGCAGCTGGTGGTGCTGCAGGCGAACCCGCGCGCTCCGCATAAATGCCGCGCCACACACTTTCCCTTTCGCTCAGCCCCAGACGTTCCAGGTAGCTTAGGTCCAGCTCAGCGTCATGGTTCAGGGGCGATGCATCCGTCGCAGTTGCGATTACATCGGCGGCGTGGACTGCCGTCAGCGTGGAAAAGTGTGTCTCGGCTGTCTCCGAGGGATTATGGTGGTAGGCGACGGCGTGTACTAAAGGGAAGGGTAGGCCCCAGACACTCATAAGGTACGCTCCTACTTCGGCGTGTGTGCAACCCAGTCGTTCGCGCTCGAGATTCTTGCCGTCGCACGGATTGACCGCAAGTATCTGATGGTACTCGCGGGGCATCTCAGCCAGCAGTACCACCTTGCCGATATCGTGGAGCAGCCCTGCCGTAAAGCTCTCTTCCACCATCGCCTTCGCACAACCCTCGGAACCGGCGATGCGCTGGGCAAGACCCGATACGGCGATACTGTGATCCCAGAGCGCCGGCAGGCTGACGGCGACTTGAGACTTGCCGTCGAACTGCGAAAAGACATGCACCGACAGCACCAGGGTGCGCACCGTCTCTGTGCCAATCAACGACAGAGCCTGCACCAGGCTCGATACTCGCCCGCCGGTGCCCAAAAAAGCGGAGTTCGCCAGTTGCAGAATCTTGGCCGCCATGCCAACATCCTTCGAAATGATCCGTGCGATTTGGTTCAAGGAAGGATCGTCCCGCCGGAGCGCGGTCATGAGTTCGTCGTACAGTGTCGGCAGGCTGGGGATCGACCGCAAGCGCGAGACCACCGTCTTCAGGGTTTGACTGGAAAGCAGATCGCGCATCGCAAATGCCTGGCCCAGTCGAATCACCAGTTCCTGCGGGTCGCAGGGTTTTGACAGGATCTGATGAGCCGGTGCAATCGAACGCAGAATCGCCGCCCGGCTCGACTGCCCCGAAAGAACCATCCGGATGACTTCTGGGTGGCGCTGTTTGACCTGTTCCAGCAGTTGCGCGCCGTCCATCAGGGGCATGCGCATATCGGAGACGATAGCGTCATACGCGTCTTTGTCCAAGGCTTCCAGAGCGGCCGCGCCGCCATCGACGAAATGCATGTCCCACTCCTGACGCATTCCGTGCAAGGCTCGCCGGATGCCATTGAGGACCATGGCTTCGTCATCGACAAAAAGCAGACGCTTGGGCATCAGTTCTCCTTGGCAGACTCGTGGTGCTTGATCGGCAGCGTGATGAAGAAGGTTGTCCCTTGTCCGATCTCGGTCTCAAACCAGATTTTGCCGCCGTGTTTCTTCACCACGACGGTGTAAGCCAGGGCCAGTCCTTGCCCCGTACCTTTGCCCACCTCCTTGGTGGTGAAGAACGGATCAAACACTCTGGTCCGGATGCCTTCGGGGATTCCCATGCCCGTGTCGCTCACCGAGATTTCCACGCATTCGTCTCGCGTCCGCGTGCCCACCGTGATCCGCCCCTTTTCGCCATCCTTGATCTTTTCTTTGATGGCGTGCGCGGCATTCACAATCAGGTTGAGCACCACCTGGTTGATATCGCCGGGATAACACACCACCTTGGGCAGAGTCTCATCGAACTCTTTGACGATCTCCGCTACGTACTTCCACTCGTTTCGGGCCACAGTGATGGTGGATTCAA
The DNA here is from genome assembly GCA_003134655.1 of Acidobacteriaceae bacterium. GTDB lineage: Bacteria > Acidobacteriota > Terriglobia > Terriglobales > Acidobacteriaceae > Sulfotelmatobacter. The sequence goes on along the minus strand of PLBY01000163.1, from coordinate 7,810 downwards.
TCGCCTTGTTCAGGTCGGTTGCCGTCTTGTCCGCCGAGTCCGGATGCGAGAATTCCTTCATGGCACGTACGATCTTGGCCACCCGGTGAGCTCCGTCGAGACTCTGCTCGATAGCACGAGGCACTTCGGAGTCAATGAAGTCGAGATCGCAGGTCTGTTCCTCCTGCTGCAGCCCTTCGGCCACGCCCGCCGGTAATGCTTCCCCGGCATTTTGGATCGCCCCGCGATACCGTTCCAGCAACTCGTGCGTCGACTTCCAGGAATCGCGCAGGAATGTCAGGTTGTCGGTTACAAATTGCGTCGGCGTATTGATTTCGTGGGCGATGCCGGCCGCCAACTGCCCAATGCCCTCCAGCTTTTGTGCCTGCCGAAGCTGGCTTTCCAATGCCCGCCGCTCGGTGATATCGCGTACGAAGGCGAAGGAGAATTCCTGCCCGTCGAACTCGATGTAGTTCGCGGTGACCTCCACCGGGAAGATCCGCCCCTGTTTGCTTTGGTGCCGGGTTTCAAAGGTCATCGAACCCCGGGTTTTGAGCTCGTTCCAGAACGTCTCCCAGGTTTCCATGTGGAAACCCGGATCGATATCCGGAATCGACAGAGAAAGGAGCTCCTCGCGGGAGCGATCCAAAGACCTGCAGGCAGCTTCGTTTATGTATACGATGCGGCCTTGCGGGTCCATCCAAAATACACCGTCCGAGGCGTTTTCCAGCGAAGACCTTGTCAGCCGAAGTTCCTTTTCGGCCCGCCGGCGCTCGGTAATGTTCACGAAAGTCACAACCGCGCCGGTTACTTTACCGTCCCGGTGTATCGGATGAGACCAATACTCAGCAAAAAAACTGCTGCCGTCGCGGCGCCAGAGAACTTCGTTATCGATGTGCGTGCCCTGTCCCCTGCGAAAAGCTTCAAAGATGTGGCACTTCTCCACGGGGTAAGGCGTTCCATCCGGCAATGAATGGTGAATGAGGTCGTGCATGTCTTTGCCCAGCAACTCCTCCGCCTTTTCGTAACCGACGAGTTGGAGGCAAGAGGGATTGCAGAACGTGCACTTGCCCTGTACGTCGATGCCGTACACAGCCTCCGGGACTGAATCCAGCAACTCTCGAACCTTTTCTTCCGCCTGCTTGCGTTCGGTAACATCCTCGTAGGTGCCGATGATGCCGGTCACCTTGCCGTCCCGGTCCCGCAGAGGCGATTTGTTCGTCTGCAGCCACAACCAGCTTCCGTCCGGCCGGCTCTGATGTTCGTGAAAGTTGAGCTTGGGTGATTCCTGCTCCATCACCAATCGGTCATCGGCGCGATACCGTTCGGCCACGCCCGTCCAGGCGAGGTCAAAATCACTTTTGCCGATTATCGCTGCCGGAGCGTGTAGACCCGCATCGGTCGCAAAAGCTCGATTGCAGCCCAAATAAAGGCTGTTCCGGTCTTTCCAGAAAACGCGCTGTGGAATCGCATCCAGAATGGACTGCAGCATCTGCCGTGATTCGTACAGTTCCTTCTCCGCTCGCTTGCGCTCGGTGATATCGATCAGCGTGCCCTCGATAATCCCGCCGCCCGCGGCATCGTCGTTGACCACCGCTAAGCTTGCGATGACCCACAACAAATCACCGTCCTTGCGACGAAACCTCATCTCGTGGTTTGAGAAGCTTTTCTCAGAGTTGAGTTTGCTGAGGAGCACCGCCCGATCGGAAGGTTCGTAGTAGAAATGTGTGGACGGGAGGCCCCGGACTTCCTCAACCGAGTCGTATCCGAACATGCTGACGGCTGCTTGATTGCAGTCCAGCACGCGCCCGTCCAGCGCGGTGCGTACTACCCCCGCCAGGTTGCGCTCAAACAGGAGCCGGTAGCGTTTCTCCGACGCTTTCAGCGCCTCCTCCGCCCGCCGGCGCTCCGTGATGTCTTCCTTGACCGCAAGAAAATGAGTGATGTCGCCCTGCGGGTTCGTGATCGGCGTGATGGTTGCCGCCTCCCAGTAGATCTCGCCGTTCTTCTTCCTGTTGCAGAACTCCCCCCGCCACTCCTTGCCTTGCGTGATGGCAGTCCACAGGTTCCGGTAAAGATCGGGCGAGGAACGCCCCGCATTCAAGAAGCGTGGATTCTTCCCGACAACCTCCTCCGCGCTATAACCGGTGACCTCGGTAAATTTACGATTCACGTAGCTGATATTGCCCTGCGGATCTGTGATCACTACCGACACCGGACTCTGCTCCACCGCCAGGGACAATTGCTGCAGCGCGTCCGCATTCCGTTTTCGCTCGGTGATGTCCCGGAAAGTCCAGACTCGCCCGTAGTACACCCCGTTCTTGTCGATCACCGGAGCGGAGTGCCGGTCCAAAATCATTCCACTCCTTAGCTCGATTTCGTCGCGACTGGTCTCGTCTGGATGTTTGTAAAGGTGGTTCACTCTGGCGAGAAACGCTTCCGGATCCCTGGTGAGCGTGACCACATACTGCAGCATCCTCCCGTCGTCTTTTTCGGGCAGGAGTTCGTCGGGGATATTGAACAGCTCGCCCAGTCGCTGGTTCATCATCAGCCTCTGCCCGCAGGGGTCCACGACCAGGATCCCGTCGAGGGTGGAGTTGGCTTGCGCTTCCAGAAATGCGGTCTGCGAGTGGAGTTGGGCCTCCGCCTGCTTTCGTCGTGTTATGTCGCAAAGAAACCCATCCGCGTAGAGCACTCCGTTTTCCTCATAAGTACTCATCGCGCGGTCCTGAACCCAGATCCAGACTCCATCCTTGCGGCGGAAGCGGTATTCCTCCTCAAATGCGCTTTGTCTTTCAAATAGGGCCGTATAGGCCTCATTCACCCGGCCAAAATCCTCGGCGTGGATGCGACCCATCCGGAGACTGGCGCCGCGGGCGCAGATTTCCGCCTTGGAGTACCCAAGCAGCGCCTCCACCTTTGGGCTGATGTAAGTCGTACGGCCATGCCCGTCGGCGGTCCAAGCCACATCCGGCGCACTCGCCAGGATTCTGCGAAACTTCTCCTCGCTCTGGCGCAGCACGTCTCTGGCCTGTTGTATCTCGGTGATGTCCTTAACCGTCAATACATAGCGTGTAGGATTCGATGGCCACTGCAGCAGACGCATCCAGTAGTCTGTCGGAAAGCAAGTCCCATCCTTACGCCAAAGAACCTCACCGACAATATTGGCCGACTCATGGGCAGCAACTGCTTTGCGGAAGGCACACTCCTCGGCTGGGTATCTGGTTCCATCGGGATGGCTGTGATGCAGTAATTCGTGGAGATTCTGTCCGACAATTTCTTCCACCCGATAACCCGTCATCTGCGCCAGTGCGTCATTACAGAACGTCGCATTTCCTTCCGCATCCACACCGCAGACGCCCTCGACGACAGCATCCAGGATCGCGCTCAGTTCAGCGCTTAACGCCGGCTCGGAATTCTTATCCAATGGCTTCGGGAGCATGCCTAGGTCCGCAAGGATTCCATCGACAAGATCAGGCCCAAAGTTGAGAAAGAAAGGAAGAGAACGGACAGCGGTAAGCACGAAGGTCAGGGAAGCCTCCGAGAGGCACCAATCAGTGAGACTGGGAAGGCCCCGCGCCTGGGCGAAGACAATTTTTGCTGAAAAACCAGCTTTGGGGTTGCTCAAAGACTAGCTCTTGGGTTGCTGAAAAACTAGCTTTGGGATTGCTCAAAGACTAGCTTTTGGGTTGCTGAAAAACCAGCTTTGGGGTTGCTGAAAGACTAGCTTTTGGGTGGCGCAGCGCTTTGAGCGCTGCGATAAAGCCCCTCTTTATCTGTCAGGGCTTTAGCCTCTGAGGTGCCCGTACCGACTTCTTCAGCAAACTGGAAAGGCCGATGACAATGCGCTCACTCGCGCGTATGGAACGGCCCCATCAGACTTCTCTTCCTAGGAATGCACCGCGGACTTCCGGGCGAGGTTGGCAATTCGCAGAAATCCTTTGGCGCGCGCTTGCTGCTCCAACCTCGCCAGGAGTGGACCCGCTTCCGGTTTTCCGCGAAGCAGTTCGCTCGCTGCTGCAGGCGCAACCACTCTAAGCGTGCCGACGGTCCCCGCGGACGGACGTGGCCGGCGCAGTGTGGGCTTCGATCTGCCCTCCCTGGCCCTGCCACTTCCGCGCCAACCCTTCCAGTTGCGCCAGCACCTTCTCGATATCCTTCATGCGCTCGGTGATACCATACGTTACGGCCGGCGGAATCGTCTGCTCGTAGTGGCGGAACACGAAGCCTTTCTCCTCCAGCGTGCGTAGTCGCTCCGTCAGCACCCGCGAAGAGATCCCCGCCACGTTCTTCCGCAGCACGCCGAACCGCATCGGCCCGTTCGTGCTCAGGGACCAGAGAATGTGCAGCGTCCACGGCCGCGTCAGCAATTCCAGCAATCCGCCGATCGCACAAGGAGAAGGACTTTGGTTCGAGCGTCTCATCGTAGCATCCAGATACTAGGTTACTCCAAAGTTCCTAATGTGTAAAGAGCTTTTGGTTATTAATTGTAACTATTGTCTATCTTCCGACATCTAACGGAGCTGAATTGGGAGGGTCTCACAATGAAACTGCTTCGCATCGATTCCAGCGCCCGCCGCAACTCGGTCTCGCGCCACCTCACCGCCCGCTTCGCAGAAGCTTGGCAACAGGAACATCCCGAGGGAGAAGTGATCGAGCGCGATCTCGCCACGACCACTCTTCCTCACATCACCGACGAATGGGTACAGGCCGTGCACTCCAATCCCGCCACCCTCAACGCCGATCAGAAGCAGGTCCTCGAAATCTCCGACGCGCTGGTCGCCGAACTGGTCGAGGCCGACACCATCGTGATCGGAGCTCCCATGTACAACTTCGCCATCCCCGCGCCCTTGAAGGCGTGGATCGATCAGGTCGTCCGCGTTGGCAAGACCGTCCTGTTCGCCGCCACCGGACCGCAAGGCATCCTGACAGGCAAGAAGGTCTTCGTCATCACCTCGCGCGGCGGCGCCTTCCGTCCCGGCACGCCCACCGAGCGCTTCGACTATCAGGAGCCGTACCTCCGCCACATCCTCGGCTTCATTGGACTGACCGACGTGACCTTCATCCACGCCGAGAACCAGAAGCCCGGAGCCCAGGCGGAACTCGCCAAAGCGGAGGCCATCTCGCAGATCGAGCATCTGGCGGGCGGAGCCGCGCACTCCGCCGCGTGAACCTTTTGACGAAACCTGAAATCAAACTACTTCCTCCAGGAGAACACTTATGGCAACTACTTCAACGTTATCCCGATCCAACACCCAATCGCTGACTCCGGCTCCCGCGATCTCGGCGCCCGTGGTCTTTCTCGGCCGCCTGTTCTTCACACTGATCTTCCTGATGGCCGGCCCGAACCATTTTGCCCATCAGTCGATCGCCTACGCCGCGTCGCAAGGCGTGCCGCTGGCTTCGATCGCAGTGCCGCTCTCGGGTGTGATCGCCCTTGTCGGCGGGCTCTCGATCCTGCTCGGCTACCGCGCCCGCATCGGAGCCTGGCTCATCGTCCTGTTCCTAATCGCAGTCTCTCCCATGCACAACTTCTGGGCCGTCACCGATCCCATGATGCGCCAGATGCAGATGGCCATGTTCATGAAGAACATCGCCATGCTGGGCGGCGCGCTTCTGATCACGCAGTTTGGCGCTGGCCCGTGGAGCCTCGACAACCGCAAAAAGTAATTGTCCGCAAAAGAAAAGCCGCCCGTCGCGGGGCGGCTTCTCGACACTCATTACGCAACGACTATGCGGCCGTCTCTTCCACCACCGGTGGTTGGAACGGCTCATCGTAGCTGCCGCCATAGATCGAAGGCACCTTCGATCCCATGGGACGCAGGTACGTCGCCAACTCCCCGCGGTGATGGATGCTGTGGTTGTTCAGGAATCCCAGATAGGCGACTGAGGGCATGTTGAACACGCCGAAGAAGTTGATCGGCGTGACCAGTTGCTCGGCGGTCATCGCTTCCACACGCGCGATCCCACGCTTCACGTTGTCGTCGTACCAAGCCACCACTTCGGCCGTGGTCGCCGGCTTGTGCTCCGGCGTCTCCATGTTGAACTTCAGGTCGGCAATGCCATCCAGAAACTGGATGTCGCTGTTCGCCAGATGCCACGCCAGTTCCTTCGCCGTGCGGGCCTTGGGATCGGGACGGTAATCCGACTTCGCGTCGGGAACTGCTGCGATCACTTTCTTCGTGATCTCCGCTTCCATCTTGAAGCCGTCGAGCATGACCGCTCGCAGGCCGAGGGCAAATTCAGGAGTCATTTGGGACATTGTGTTCTCCTTGTTGTTTTGTTTCTTCCGGGCTAAACGGACTGAAGGGGCGCTTGGGAGCGCCCCCTCGAACTGGGACCGAGTTGGAATTCGAACCGGCCTGATTATACCCCGACCGGCTGCTTGCTGCCGGCCTTGCTGCCCGCCTTGCCGCTCGCCTTACTTACGACCGGTACCGGCGTGAACCAGTTGTGGCGGTCTTTCTTCTCGCCGCGCACGATGGCGTAAAACTCCTTCTGCAGCGCCTTTGTGATCGGACCAATGACGCCCTTGCCGACCTTGATCCGGTCGACCGAGCGGATCCCGGTAACCTCCGCCGCCGTGCCGGTGAAGAACGCTTCGTCGGCAATGTAGAGCATCTCGCGCGGAATCATCTGCTCGACGATCGGGATGTTCAGGTCGCGGGCAATCTGCAGCACCGAGTCGCGCGTGATGCCGGGCAGCACCGAACTGCCGAGCGGCGCCGTGATCAGCTTGTCGCGATGCACCAGGAACAGGTTCTCTCCCGAGCCCTCGCTGACGAATCCGCCCTTGTCGAGCGCGATGCCCTCGACGTAGCCGTTCGCAATGGCTTCCATCTTGATGAGCTGCGAGTTCATGTAGTTCGCGCCGGCCTTGGCCATGGCGGGCAGCGTGTTGGGCGCCAGCCGCGTCCATGACGAGACACACACGTCCACGCCGTCGCCATCTCCGCTCAAATACTTTCCCCACGGATAGTTCACGATATACATCTCGACCGGACAGTTCAGCGGATTCACGCCGGCGTCGCCATATCCGCGAAACACCACCGGGCGGACGTAGCACGGCCACGCTCCGTTATGTCCCACGGTCTCGAGCATTCCCTTGATGATCTGCTCCAGCGAGTAAGGGATGTCCATGCGGTAGACCTTGGCAGAATCGAGCAGCCGCTGCATGTGCTCGGTGGCGCGGAAGATGGCGGGCCCGGTGGGCAGTTCGTAGCAGCGGATGCCTTCGAAGACCGAAGACCCGTAGTGGACGACGTGCGACATCACATGAATGGTCGCGTCGTCCCAGTTGATGAGCGTGCCATTGTGCCAGATCTTGTCGGTCTTCTGAATTGCCATGCGGACTCCTTGATGGGCGCTGCGTTCCCAATAATTATATCTGAGGCGAATCGAGTTCTCGGTACTCGGTACTCAGTACTCGGTACTCAGTACTCGGTACTCAGTTATTTCCTTCGCTGACGACGAGTTTTCTTTCGCCCCTATGGGGCTTGCTCATTCATCGTTTCCGCTCACCCACGGCTTGCGCCGCGGGCTGCATTCTTGCGCTCCTTCGGAGCTTTTTTCACGCTTAGTGGCGGCTTGCGGGTTGTGGCTTCGGCTGGTTTGGCTTGGACAGGCTTCGGTGGCGCTGCGCTGCGGCCCGGTACTTCTGGGCCGCCTGGACGGGTCTGAGACCCGTCCCCACACGATTCGGCTGCTGCACTCGCGGGGGCCGCATTGTCTGGGCTTGCATTTGCTGGCTTTGCTTTGTTCTGGGTGGCCTGGTATTGGGCCAGCATCTCTTCGCGGGCGCGGGCGGTTTCGGCGCGTTGCTCTTTGAGGC
>PLBY01000129.1:808-5377 GCA_003134655.1 Acidobacteriaceae bacterium | reverse complement strand
CCCGAGCGGGCCTTTGCAGTTTGCCCGACTTTGGAAGCTGCCCCGGCCGCCAGATGCGAATGTGTAACTAGGTTCCCGACATTTTCTGATTTGGGCCCTGATTGGGGCGCTCTCCCGGAGTCGATTCCCGAGCATGACGAAGAAAACTTCGAGCCTTCCTTCCAAGAACAAGACGGCGCGGAAACGGCTATCGAGCCGGCGAAGTACGCCTTCTGTTTGGGTCGCAACCGCTTCTATCATTCGGTCATCGACGTTGGACAAGAATACTAACGCTGATGTCTGCGTCGTTGGGGCCGGCATTGCTGGAATGACTTCGGCCTACCTGCTAGCGCGCGAGGGCAAGTCCGTAGTCGTTGTCGACAAGAATGGCATTTCTCGGGGCGAAACCGCCTATACGACCGCCCATCTTTCGAGCGAAATTGATGCAAGCTATCGGAAGATTGTACAACTCCACGGGGAGAAGGGAGCCCAACTTGCGGCCCAGAGTCACACTGCGGCTATTTCGGAGATTGAATCCATAATCAGCCGTGAACAAATCGATTGCGACTTTGAGCGCCTGGATGGCTATCTATTTCTTGCCCACGAAGACAGCGGAAAGAAGTTGGTGGAAGAGTTCGAGGCCACACAGCGGGCCAAACTCGACGTAGTACGCTTGGATCGTCCGCCATTTAGTTTGAAGCTGGGTCCATGCCTTCGGTTTCCACGACAAGCACAATTTCATCCTTTGAAATATATGGCTGGTCTGGCTCGAGCTTTCAAACGCGCAGGTGGCCGCCTCTACGCGAAAACCGAGGCGAAAGAGATTAAAGGGGGCAAGTCGGCGAAAATAAAAACTCAGAACGGGATCACAATCTCTGCCGAAGCCGTCGTGGTCGCAACGAATACGCCTGTCAATGACTGGGTCAAGATGCATACCAAACAAGCTGCCTATCGAACATATGTGATTGGTGTGCGCGTGCCAGCTGATTCCATCCCCAAGGCGTTGTACTGGGATACGGAAGATCCATTCCATTACGTTAGGCTTCAACGTATGGCCGACCGCGCCAAGGCGCACGATCTGCTAATCATCGGTGGAGAGGATCACAAAACTGGGCAAGATGAGGACATAGAAAACCGATTCGCGCGCCTCACGACCTGGGGGCGCAAGTATTTCCCCGGAGTCAAGGAACCCGAGTTCCGGTGGTCTGGACAAGTCATGGAGAGCGTTGATGGGTTGGCGTTTATCGGCAGAAATCCTGGAGACGAACCCAATGTGTACATCGCTACAGGCGATTCGGGAGCAGGGCTTACCCACGGCACAATCGCGGGTATGCTGCTGCGAGATTTAATCTTGGGTCGTGATAACGCTTGGACGAGGCTGTATGATCCGTCGCGAAAGAGTCTTCGTGCGGCCCTGACCTTCGCGGAAGAAAATCTAAATGCCGCTGGGCAATATGCCGCATGGATGACGCCCGGTGAAGTCGGAACGCCTGAGGAAATCAAGCCAGGCATGGGTGCGGTCATTCGCAGAGGGCTTTCGAAGATCGCGGTCTATCGGGATGACGCAGGTAAGTTGCATGAGCGTTCCGCGGTTTGCCCCCATCTGGGATGCATTGTTTCGTGGAATTCTACTGAACGTAGCTGGGATTGCCCTTGTCACGGTTCCCGCTTCGGGCCTAGTGGTAAGGTTCGGAATGGTCCCGCGATTGGATCTCTGGAAAAGGCGCCCCCCGACTCATCCCGATAGCTGCCTTCAAGTCTCCCTCGCGGGGTTTGGCGGGTGCCGTGCCCCTTCCGATCAAACGCAATAAGCGTCTTCCATGACGCGCCTTGTTGCTTAAAGGACGATGCCTCATGCAAAAAGATCCAATTGACGAGCAGGCATCGTGTCCACGGTGTGCGTAGGTGTGGACTGTTAAAAGCCAATCCTTCCTGCCGTAGTTGGGCATCTCGACTTAGCCATCTGTTTTGTGGGTTTGGGCCGCAGCTTCCCCTCTTTACCCGTTCGGGTTCCAATAAGTTCCGCGCGGAAAAAAGATCGCCGGTAGCAGTTGCCGCCGGCGACCAAAGTTCGGATCCGTTAATTTACATTCAGCCTACGCAACTTCGCGCCTTACTGGCTTGTCGCTCTTGCCCTGGTCGGAGCTCGCTTCACCCGTAGAAGCGATATCTTGGGCGCCGGTCCGCTCCAGGATTTCCTTCGCCTTCTTGGTCCACTCGGAGCTGTCGGAGTGGACGGAGAGCAGGATCCCGCCGTCTTTGACGCGGCCTTCGTACCGTTTGGCTTCGTATTCCGGAATCCCCATTCCAATGAGGGCTCCTGTGATCCCGCCGACCGCACCTCCCACTCCGGCCCCTGCGATGGCCGCCACAATCGGGCCAGCAGCGATAAAAGGTCCTAGACCAGGTATGGCCAAGGCGCCGATGCCGACTAGCCATCCCAATCCTCCGCCCAGCACTGCGCCGGTTCCGGCACCCGCAGAGGCGCCCTCCGGAGCTTTCGTACCCTTCTTAACGGCAAAATCCTTCGATCCCACATTTTCGGGAAACAGAACCGAAATGTCCGTGTTCCGGAAGCCCGCCGTTTTCAGAGCATCCACGCTGCTTTCAACGCTTCCTTGAGTCGGGTAGATGCCGAATACTGCTGTATTTTTGCTCATTTTTTATTCTCCTTGTTGCTTCGTCTGTTAGTTCTTGGGTTTGATGTCCAATTCGCTGGTTACCTTGTTTTCGCCCGCCACTTCAGTGGCCTTGGCCTCGACAGCCGTCTTTTCGTCCTCGGACCGTACCGGCCCCTTAAGCGTGACCTGGCCGTTCTGCGTGATGATCTTCACATTGTGGGCATAGGTGGACAGGGACTTGTCCTTCATAATCGCCTGGCGAATCTGCTGTGTGATATCGCGATCGGAACGATTCTCCTTCTGTTGATCAGCCGTGGCTTCGTTCGGGCTGCGATCTCGCTCATTTACTTTGGTGTTGTCAGCCGGTGGAGAGGCAGGTTGCCCTGCTGGTTCCTGTGCCAGCACCAGCGTCCAACTCCCGAGCAATAAAGTCGCGATCAGGAGACTTCGAACTGCAGTTCTAAAGGGTTTCATTATCGTTGCTCCTTAATTAGGTCACGCAGGCTGATTTGGTTATTTCTTGACCGGATATAGTCGCTTCCAGAACTCGAAACCGCTAGGGCTTGAGCGTCGCGACTAAAAGACGAGGCACGAGAGAATGAGCAGCCTCGTTTCCGATCAACTGAGTGAACACTCAGGATGAACCTGGAATCCGCAAACATCTGTTCAAGATTGCTCACTCTCGGAGTTGGTGAGGCCCACGGCTCTCGCCATCCGGGAAACCACAGAATTCTGCGCCAGCCGTCCGCAAGAGAAGTGGCACGACTTGTCGCCGGAAAGCCAACGGATTGCCATCTCCGGCCGCGACTTAAGCGACCAATCTCGCAATGTGTTCGTTTCTGAGCAGAAACACTTTTTCCTGGGAACTAGGATTTGGACTTGGGTCATCCGATACTTGATCCGAAGTTTGGGAGCAAAGGAAATGGACTCTACGACAGCCGATCAGTCCGTATTTGTTTTTCTGGCAGGCGAGTGAGGAAGTTGAAGAGGAAAAGGCCGCAGGTCAGAGTACGCTGGCTCAGCGAAGAGGAGCGACGTTCGAAGAACTTCAGCTAAGGCGAATGGATGTCGGCGTCGGCACGTTTTTCTCGAATATTGTCATGTTCTTTATCATCTTGACCACTGCGATCACGCTCAACCGCCACGGCATCACGCACATCGAGACTACTCGCCAAGCTGCCGAAGCCCTTCGGCCCCTCGCTGGCAGGTTTGCTGCGACCCTGTTTACCGTCGGTATTGTCGGCGTTGGATTCCTTGCCATCCCGACGCTGGCGGGATCAGCGGCATACGCCTTCGCGGAAACGCTGGGGTGGCGCCAAGGACTGGACAAGAAATTAAAACAGGCACGCGCGTTTTACGCTCTCATTCTGCTCTCGACCGGGGTCGGTGTGGGACTGGACTTCGCAGGCATCAACCCTGTGAAGGCACTCTACTGGACAGCTGTTATCAACGGATTGTTAGCTCCCTTCCTTCTCGTCGCGATCCTGGTCGTCGCTTCGGACAGGAAGCTAATGCAGGGCCAACCGAGTTCCCGCTTGGGATGGATCGTCGTGGCGATCACCACAGTGGCGATGTTCGCCGCGGGCGTAGCCATGTTTGTTGTGTAGACTGTCGAATCTCGTTGCCCTGGAGCCGCACGCTCGCCGGACACCGGCGCCCAGCGTTCTGACCTCCCGCTGTGCCGTTTGCATCAACCCAACAACAACCTGCTCTGGTGGCAAACTCGTTCTGTCGAGGGCAGGAGAAGCCTAGATTACCCATGCCAGAGGTCCAAATCGGAAGTTACGGCTAACGTTTACGGGGGATACTGCCGGAAATGGAAGTGAATTCGATGTAATGGCTGAATGGCACAAATGCGGGGGAAAACACACACTCGGACGCCATGCTTGGTCTGCGAGGCTCCCCATCAACGATTGCATTCGCCCGGCTTTCCGCGCGGGGATGCGGATTGCCGTCACTGCCAACTCAC
>PLBY01000129.1:562-701 GCA_003134655.1 Acidobacteriaceae bacterium | reverse complement strand
GGGCGGGGTATTCAACCGCGACCTACGATCCCATCTCGGCTTTCCTTCCCAACAGGCTTTTCGAGTGGATACCGCGGGTTGCGAAATACTGGTTTCGTAAGAGGCACGCGTTCAGAGATTACACGACGCATGGAAAAGG
>PLBY01000129.1:0-489 GCA_003134655.1 Acidobacteriaceae bacterium | reverse complement strand
GGGGAGAAAACGAGTCCCTATGCACCGGTAAAGTGGCCGATGGGCGCGAAAGGCAGCTTCGCACTCAATGGCAATCACGAAATGTACGCTGACGGAAACGGCTACTGGAAAATGGTTCTGCCGAGGATGGGATTGAAAGAACGCAGCAACAGCGAATGGGGAGCGGGACAATGGGCGAGCTTCTTTTGCCTCGAAAATAGGCACTGGCGCATCATTGGACTGGACACCGGCTACAATTCCACTCGTTTTGACTGGGGGAAAGCGCCAGTGCTGCAGCGGAGCAAATGGCTTCGCAAGACGACGTCGTTCAAGCCGGCGTGCACTATTCCCGAGCCCCTGCTCGCCTGGCTGGAGTCCTCCGTGAATCCGGACGGAGACAAACGCGGATTGATTCTGCTGTCGCATCACGGGCCGCACTCCGCGTTTGGGAGTTGGTATCAAATTCCGGCGAGGCAATTGGCGAAGCTGATTCACCGGCCGGTTATTTGG
>PLBY01000076.1 GCA_003134655.1 Acidobacteriaceae bacterium | reverse complement strand
GTCGCGCCACCCCTCGACTTCACTTCATTTGACCGGACCACCTGCTAGAATCCCCGCGAGGGGGGATTCAATGACGAACCTAGGTGGTGTGGTGCGGATATTGAAGAAAGAGCATCATCGGTTGACCAAGGAAATGAAGGCGATTAGTGCAGCACTCTCAGCTTTCGGAGCGGCATACGGGAAGGGGAGAGCACCTCGGGGCGGGATTTCTGCCGCTGGAAGAGCCAGAATCGCGGCTGCCCAGAGAACGCGATGGGCGAAAGCGAAGGCCGAGAGCGGCAAAAGCAACGTGGTCACGATGCCTAACAAGCGAACGATGTCAGCCGCTGGCCGCAGGAAGATTGCCGCCGCACAACGCGCGCGCTGGGCAAAGGTGAAAGCCGCGAAGGAGTCGGCTTAACCGAGAAGCTGAATTTAAAGATGCCCAGACTCGAGAGATGAGCTGAGCAATTTCCATTGCCCCAACATCATTGCCTAGGTTTTGAGCCACTTCAGAGCCCGGAACTGCGAGCCACAAGACGGGCACAGAGGTGCCTCTTGCAGAAGTCTCGAACGAGGGCTCGGGCGACTTCGCCGTCGACATTGGTCACCGCAGTAGATTGGACTTAGCGCAAGTCCATCGCTTTCAACGCCAAGCCTCGAGCTACCGAGGTAAATTCGTTTCCTCCCCGAATTCGCTTCTTTCCAAATCGGGTTTCGAAGATTCTCCTTACCGCTGGTACAAACGAAGAGCCACCGGTCAGGAAAACCATGTCCACGTCCTTGGGCTGGACACCTGAAGACGTAAGAAGAGAATCGACGCACCGTTCGATCTGCCCAAGTTCCTCAGAAATCCACTCCTCGAGGGATGCTCGCTCCACGGCCGCTGCTAGATCCACAAACCCGTCCGAAAACTGGAATGTGGCCAGAGGGGCATTCGACAAGTCGCTCTTAACTTTTTGCACGGCGCGGTGGAGGTGAAACCCGAGATCTTCTTTTATGAAGTGAATGAGTGCTCCGATCTTCGCTGGTTCAAGCGATTGTGCGTGAACGCCTCTCAGCATCTCCAGCACGTCTCTGGCTCTCAATAGCGATAGATGGTGCCAACGCTCTAACTTTATATAAACCCAGTTTGGAACCGTTAGGATCTTGCCCAGTGAACGCAACTGCGATCCGGCTCCAAGAGCTGGAGACACGAGGTGCCGGATGATCTTCGCATCGAAGGCATCTCCTGCTATGCCCACTCCCGCGTTACTAACGATGCTGCTCGAGACTACATCTCCTCGACGAACGGTTGGGCCCACGTGAACCAAAGAGAAGTCGCTCGTACCGCCCCCGAAATCCCCAATGAGGATGAGTTCGTCGTGATCAAGCGTGGACTCGTAATAATGGGCCGCTGCTATGGGCTCCATCTCGAACTCTACGGATTCGAAGCCAGCCGAGTCGAAGGCCGATCGAAGTCGACTCTCCGCATAAATGTCATCTTCCTGGTTCTCTGCTCCCACAAAATGAACCGGCCTTCCGACTACGGCAGACCTGATCTTGATCCCAAACTGATGTTCCGCCTTTTCGCGCAGGTCCCTGAGAATCCTTGCGATTAGATCTTCAAGCGTGAGCCTTCGACCGAAAACCTCCGTGCTGTGAAGGTTGCGACTGCTTAGGAACGATTTGAGTGATTGGATCAGTCGACCCTTCGTGTCCGCCGAGAGATATTCCTCAATGGCCTCAGGGCCTGTCCACGACTTCAGAATATTTACTCCGCCTTCCTTCTGCCGCTGAAGATATAGCAGCGACCGATACGCATCAGTCAGGCCCCCCAAGTACAGGAACTTGGCAAGCTGAACCTCACCTAAGCCGTTGGCCCAGGCGATTGAACTGTTCGTTGTCCCGAAGTCAATGCCGATCTTGCCTGTGCTCGTTTGAGAGGCTGAATACATTCGGTTCAATCGTAGCACTCACAATTTCACGCGAAGGTAACACCCGGGCCGTCAGACCTGAGTAGGCAAGGCACAGCATCATCCGACTTCGACCGTGATGACTCCAACGTGGTCGTTAGACGGGCTTGGCGGCGCGTCTGGAGATTTGCCGGGACCGAGTAGAGAGCTTGGTACAGTACCGGGGTCCCCTTGTTGCGGTTGTGGAAATAGATCGAAGACTCTTTCCTTGGGGCAGCCGAGCCTAGCCCCTGAAAGAGGCTGATGTAGATTCCTCCAGATGTCCGACTGTTTGATCGTTTCTTCCATAAACTCGCAGACTTCTTCAATGCTCTTCAGAGACCGCCTCCATCCGACGCCCCGTGGCTCGCTTCCCGGTCTGGATTCGTGACATATGTCCGTCTTTAACACACTTCTATCTCAGCGAGAGCGTGTCTTTATACACTTACAAAGGTACGGCGCTTGCAAGCACCATAACCGCTAGAGATGTGCTCGGCGGTCGACTTCCTCAGGTAGTTGATCCGGACAAAAGCGGAATTAAAGACCTCACAAAAGTAGCCTCGAAACCCCAAACAACTAAGGAGCATCAATGACATCGGCAACACGATCTCTGTTGGCCTTCGCCGCGACGATCGCGCTCACGAGCGGTTTGGTATGTACCGCACAAACCGTCCCACTTAACCAGATTACGCCACAGAATCCTAATCTCAGCCGTCAGGCGCAGTCCAATTATGGAAACCTTCCTTTGGCATTCGAGGCCAATAAGGGTCAGACAGATCAAAGAGTCAAGTTCCTCTCTCGCGGCACGGGATATTCAGTGTTTCTCACTGCCGGCGGGATGGTCCTCGCATTGCGTCCCGCGGAGTCCGTCATTGCACCAGTCCCTTCGAGCACTTCTTTGAAGACTACCTCCAAAGCTCAACTGGCAAGCAGCACAGTCGTCAATCGGGCTGCAGACGCAACCATGATTTTCAATCTTGTGGGTGCTGCGTCCAATCCGACAGCGGTAGGCGAAGATCCGCTACCGACGAAGGTGAACTATTTCATTGGAAATGATCCCAAGAAGTGGCAGACCAACATCAAGACCTACGCCAAGGTCAGGTACCAGAGTGTTTATCCGGGTATCGACCTGTTGTATTACGGGAACAATCGGCAAGTCGAATACGACTTCGTGGTTGCTCCTGGCGCCGACGCCAGCAAGATCCAGTTCTCCGTAAAGGGCGCGGATGCCCTGAACGTGGACGCCGACGGCAATCTCGTTCTGACCAAAGGTACCAACCAACTTCACTTTCAGTCACCCGCTATCTATCAGCAAGTCAATGGCTCCCGCGTGAAGGTTGCCGGCAACTATACCTTGAAAGACAGCACACACGTCGGATTCACGGTGGCTCCGCACGACACTTCGAAGACATTAGTGATCGACCCTGTTCTTGTATATTCGACGTTTCTTGGCGGTCGTGCCTATGACCAGGGCAACGCCATTGCTGTGGATGCAGCAGGCAATGCTTACGTGACCGGATTAACGAGTTCTTCTGATTTTCCTTTGGCGACCATCGGCACGGTTAACCCCAATCAGCAGCGGATTTTCGTCACCGAGCTGGATGTGAGCGGCTCGACGCTGTTGTACGCCGACTACTTTGGAGGCACCTCCGGAAACGACTATCCCAACGCAATTGCTGTCGACTCCAATGGGAGTGCATATGTCTCGGGATATACGTACTCGAACGATTTTTCAGTCTTGAATGCTTACCAGCCGGCTCTGGCTGGCGGTCAAGACGCGTTCCTGACCAAGCTTTCGCCTGATGGTTCGTCATTGGTGTACTCGACGTATCTGGGTGGAAACAATTACGACTCGGCACAGGGTATTGGGGTTGACGCAGCGGGAGAAGCAACGATTGCCGGCTCCACGACGTCCCAGAATTTTCCTCTGGCCAACGCGTACCAGTCATCCATTTCCCCCGATCAAAATAGCCGTTGGGGACAATATAGTTTCTTCTCGCGATTCTCGGCCGACGGATCCACTCTTATTTATTCTTCCTATCTAGCTGGTAACTTGGACCAAAATTGCTCATACTATTGTGAGCCGTACACGACTGTCAACGGTCTCGCCCTGGACAGCTCCGGGAATCTTTACCTTGTTGGTAATACTGACACTACGAACTATCCAACGACTTCGGGAGCTTACCTGACCACATATCCCGGGACCTACAATAATACGGTTCCCTTCATTTCCAAGTTCGACACCTCGGGCGCGATCGTATATTCCAGCTACTTTGGTGGAAACGGCTACTCATATGTCACAGCTGTTGCTGTGGATACTGGCGGCTTCGCGTACGTCACTGGATACGACGAGGGTGACGGCAGTTTCCCGATCACGGCAACTACTATCTGTGACCCAAACACGCAAAGTTGCAGCGGAGTATTCGTCACCAAGTTCGATACGGCCGGTGCAACGCTGGTTTACTCCACTTACATGGGTGCTAATAACAGCAGCCAGGGGACAGCCGTTCAGGTGGATGCAAACGGCGATGCTTATGTAGTCTCGAATAGCGGCTCAGCGCAATACACGACGGTCGATCAGATTGAGGGATACATCGGCGGTAACGAGACACTGCTTATAGAAATCGATCCCATCGCCAGCACACAGCTATTCGCCACCTTTGTAGGGGGTGGGCAGTACGACTACGCTACCGGAATGGTGCTGGACAGCTCGGCGGCTATTTACCTCACGGGTGGTACGCAGTCTACGTACTTCCCCGCAACCCAGTCCGCCTTCCAGAGTTCGTGGGGAGGGCAGACCGATGCTTTCATTCTAAAAATCGGTCAAGCCAATGCGGCAGCCGTGGCTATCGGCCCATCCTTGCTGCAATTTTCTACCCTTAACGTCGGAGTTGCGAGCCCTCCGCGCTCGACCATCCTGCGCAACATGGGAACGGCGCCTCTGACGATCGCTACGAAATCCATTACCGGTGATTTCACCGAAACCGACGACTGCGGTACCAGCGTTGCCGCCGGTTCTTTCTGCACCTTCACCGCGACATTCACCCCAACCGCTCCCGGCTCGCGCTTTGGATCCATTCTGCTGGGCGATAACGCCTCTGGTTCTCCGCACTTCATTAACATGGTTGGCGACGGCTCGTCACCCATCGTGACCCTCAGTTCCCAGAGCCTGACCTTCGCCAGTTTGCCGGTCAGCCAAACCAGCGCAGCACAAACCGTCACTCTCTCGAACACTGGCAATGCCACGCTGAATATCAGCAGCATCACGGCGAGCACTAACTTTGCCGAAACCTCCAATTGCCCCGCGGCTCTAGTCTTTGGATCGAGTTGCCAGATTCTGGTCACCGTTACCCCAACCATCGGCGGCGTTCTGACAGGAAGCCTGAGCTTCACGGATGACGCTCCCGATAGCCCGGAAACCGTTGCGCTCTCTGGCAGTGGCTTTGTCACTACCGGGACCTTCAGCCCCTTGAGCCTTGCCTTCGCCAGTACCGCTGTGGGATCGACGAGCACCCCCCAAACGGTGACGGTGACTAATACTGGCAGCGTAGCCCTGAACGTGAGTGCAGTGACGGCCACGGCTGGGTTTGCCGAGACCAGTACCTGTTCGAACGTGCCCGCGAGCGGCACATGTACTATCTCGGTAACGTTTGCGCCAACGGCTTCAGGCGCTCAGAACGGAACTCTCACAATTGGTGACAACGCGCAGGGCAATCCGCACGTTGTCAGCCTCAGTGGCACTGGTTTGGCCGGTAACGCCCAACTCAGTGTCTCTAGCCTAAGCTTCACGGCACTGACCGTCGGCAAGCCGAGCGCGGCCCAGACGATCACCCTAACCAATTCAGGCAACGGATCGTTTTCCGTCGCCAGCCTCCAGGCCACCGGAGACTTCGGGGAAACCAATAACTGCACCACGGTTACCGCGAACGGCGGAACCTGTGCCATCCAGGTGACCTTCACGCCCACTTCCTCGGGAGCTCGTTCGGGAACGATCGCGCTCACCGATTCGGCTGCAAACGGTCCACAGCTGGTCACGCTGACCGGCTCGGGCATCGATTTCAGCATGACGACCTCCGGCGCTTCGCAGATCATCCAGCCTGGTGCCGTCGCAACCTATAGCACGTCGATCACTCCGATCGGAGGATCTTTCTCCAGCGCCGTAAGTCTCGCTTGCGAAGGTGCGCCAGCGTTCTCAACCTGTACCGTCAACCCAACTTCGGTGACTCCCGGCGCTAACCCGTCGACCGTCACCGTCACCGTGAAAACGGCTGGGACTTCCGCGCAGCTCGCCTCGCCGGGCGCTGCGCCACGCCCCGTGTTTGCCTTTTGGACAATTAGCACGGGCTTCGGACTGTTCGGAATGTTCCTAATCGGCACCAAACAGGGACGAAAGCGTGCGAGCGTTCTCCTCCTCTTTATGGTTCTGACGACTGGGATGCTGTTTTGGGTCGGATGCGGAGGCAGCAAAAGTAGCACCCCAACCCCTCCGGCGGCAAACTCCACTCCCGCCGGCGACTACACCGTTCTGGTAATCGGCACCTCTGGCAGTGTGCAACACTTCACCTCACTTACCTTGACCGTGAAGTAAGTAAGGGTGGGGACCTAACCCGGGGGCGCTTCGAAAGAAGCGCCCCTTTTTGCGTGTCCTGGGGGGACTCGTCCATTCCACCGATCCCAGCAACAACTCGAAACTGCGGTAGGACTCAGCTTGTTCTTGTTCTCCTCCCTGTGGCCGGGAACAGCGTGGCGGGCTTTTCTTGTTTCGTGAGTTGATGGTTGGATTGGTTGTTGCCCTTCTGTTGCCCAGTTTCGGCCGGGCGCGACGCTGCTTCCAGTTGTTTCAGCACGGCCCGGCCTGCACTTTGCGCTTCGATTACCACGCAATGCAAATTGACATGGGCGTAATAAAAGCCGCCGTCATCGGTTGTACAATCTGCCGGACCGAGGGGGCTGCTGCTGTTGACGCTGGCAAGCGTGGCAAAGCAGGCTTGGGTAGATGGAACACCAGCAGCCTTCGGCTAACGAACTTCGCTTTCGGAAAAACGGCAGAAACGCCCATCCACAAAACCCGGTAGAAACCTGCTCCACCAACACCACGTCCAAACCAAATACCAAAGGTCGAGGAGATCCGGGTAGACGAGCGCACCATGCCCATGGCCTGGTTCAAGTCCGCTCGTCGGCTCTATCCTCTCCTTTCCACCGAAGAAGCATGTATTTTCAAGCACTTCTTGCTGGTGGCACCCTACCTACCCATTCGTGCCATATATGGCCCAGTCGAGCCATTTACCGGGTTAGGGGGTAGGGTTAGATTGTCCTTGAGCAGCACTTGGGGGAGGGCTGATCAACAGACGTCCCACGACTCTTTGAGTCTGGGGCGTTTTGTTTTGCGCGAAAAGCGGGCGTCTGGCCGCGTTCCGCCCCACCTGCCACCGTCGCGCCGTCGCGCCTCGCTTCCCGCCTTTCACCCGTCCTGGCTACCACTACCCGTTGCGATGGTGGTAGATTTGTTTGCGCCTTTCGTTGCCGTGACCCACGCGGTGCCAGGAGCAGGTCATGCCTTTCCAGTTTGCCCGCCGCGAGTTTCTCGCGGGAATGGTTGCGATGACGGCCGCAAACGCCGCATCCCGGTTCGCCCCAACTTCCAGCTTCAACCCAGCCGATAGCAGTTCGCCGTTCCGCGTTTCCGTCATCAATGATGAGATTTCCCAGGACTTCGGCCATACCTGCGAGGTCGCGTCGCGGGAATTCGGCATGGGATGGATCGAACTGCGCGGCATGTGGAAAAAGAACATCGTCAACCTCGACGAGAAGGAAGTCGCGGAGGCGCGTCGGATTCTTGAGAAGTACCAGTTGAAAGTGACCGACATCGCCAGCCCGCTCTTCAAGGTCGACTGGCCGGGCGCACCCAAATCCAAATTCAGCGAGGGCAAGAGTTTCGGTGCGGACTTCAAGTTGAACCAGCAGGATGAAGTTCTGGAACGCGCAATGGAGATGGCAAAGGCATTTCAGACTGATCGCGTGCGCTGCTTCGACTTCTGGCGGTTGGAAGATCAGGCTCCGTACCGCGCCGCGATCAACGACAAGCTCCGGGATGCCGCAGCCAGGGCCGAGAAGAAGGGCATTATCCTGGTGCTCGAAAATGAACCCGCCTGCAACACAGCGACTGCGGCGGAAGCCGTGAAAGTGCTGAGCGCGGTGCCGTCGCCTTCGCTCATGCTCAACTGGGACCCGGGCAACGCCGCGGCCACCGGCGAGATTCCTTATCCTGACGGCTACAATCTGCTGCCCAA
>PLBY01000078.1 GCA_003134655.1 Acidobacteriaceae bacterium | reverse complement strand
CCTCTTTGTTCGATGTAAGTCTGCGGCCCTCCGAACCGGCCGATCAGGAAATCTCGGAGGCGTTGCTCGGCACCTGGAAGATCCGTCGCCGGGTACATGGGCCCCAGAAGGTCGTCTTGGGGGACCTGTCGATAGAAAGCGGCGACCAAGCGTGTGAAACCTTCCGTGCCAATCATCGAATAAACTTCGAGTTCCTGCATTTTCCTAGCTCTCCCCTATAGAAATGTTCCTCTATTGGTTCTTCACGAACCTGTCGAGCATGCGCAACACATCTTCGATCTCGGAGTGGGACCTCTTCAAATTGCGGATGATCCGTTAGGCGACCCGGAGGGCCATCCACATTTTCTATCCTAGGCGAATTCGCACCTGAGACGTTCATCAAGCAACCATCGTGGTCGCGGTGATTGCGACGGCACGAAAGCTTGCGGTGTTGTTGCATCGGTTGTGGGTGAGTGGAGAAGTGTAAGAACCGCTGCGTAACAGCCGTGTCGTGCTGCCGACGGCGGCATAAAGTCAAAATCTTCCAAGGAAGGAAAAGACAAAAGCCCAAGCGCCGAGTTCCGGTGACTGCGTCTATTTTGATGTTGACTTTTGTTGACCCGAATATGAACAAGATAGTCTGGAGTGGCACGGTATCGCAGAAGTTGGATATTGAGCAGAAGAACGACAGCCTGAAAAGAGTCGAGAAGGCGATCTCCAAACTGCTTAAGAAATTCCCGCCAAACAAATAAGTGAAGGATCTACCGCAGGTCAGTCCCGCGTTGTTAAGCACCTGAATCTTCGATCGCAAGACTAGTGTCCGGGTTGCCCGAATACAGATGATTGCTGCATGATGCTCAAACACGTTTTGACTGCTGGCCGTCGAGTGATAAGGCACCCGTGAAGCATTATGCGTTGGTGCAAACCCTCAACAAACGCACGGCAAGTTACCGACTGCTCCACAGTTTGCCTTCGGCGCTACACTCGGCAAACAAGTAAAAAGCGGCGAGGAAGCTCAGTCCTCTTCAGACAGATTCGGAGGATTTACCAACAGAATTGCGATGCCCATTTCGATCGTTCGCCCTGAAGCCAGCCGTACCGAAAGCTTGAACTGTACGGCGCAATGACCAAGATCGTCGGACACCGCATAAGGGAACATCTTGTAGGCAGGGTTCAGAGGAGGTAGCGCCAGTTGTGCAGTCTTTTGGCCGGTTAACCCTTGCGTTGAAAGCTCGATTGCGTTCCCAGACGCAAGGTCTGCGCCGAGTTTTTTGTCGGATTCCAAGCCGGTTACAGCAACATAGTCGTAATACTGCGCGTTGCTCGGCTTTTCCCCATCGTCAGTTTCGTGCTCACCGGTGTCTAGGTCGAGTCGTGCGTATCGCAATAAATAAAATCCCTGCGACACTTTCTGGAGCTTAAAATCCAAGATAGCTCTTGGTAGATAGAGTACCGCCAACCGGTTTCCGGGCGTAAGTTGTCTGTATGCCGCTCCCCCGCGAGGTTTGCCCGACGATCGCACAATCAGATTTCTCACCGGCCACAACTCCGCGATTGGAAAATCAATGCCGTTCACGGTGCGCGAGAGGCGAATCCCATCCTTTTCCAAACCTTTTCTCAGGTTGTAAGGAATCTCGACTCGCGGTGGTCCGGCTTCCTCAATCTTGAACGACTGTCCAGCGGCTTGCGCGAAAACACAACCGGAAAGCAGCGCGAGAACAGCAACGTCATGCCAGCCAATCGGAGACATCCTCAGAAACCGATGCGCTGGGCGCGGCAGAAAGTTTTCTATCTCGGTGGCCATCAATCTCCCGTGCCAGTCAGGCTGATAACTTGAGGGCTATCAGCTTCGCTGTCGAAGACCTGAATGCGCGCGTCGATTATGCCTGTCAGCGTGGGCGTAAACGTCACCGTAACGGTGCAGCTTGCTCCGGCTATCAGGCTGGGGCCGCAGTCGTTGGTTTGCGTGTAATTGATGGTAGGTACTCCGGGGTACGAGGAAATCCCCTGCTTCCCGCTGGCCGGATCGCCCGTTAGCGTGACTGCAGTCAGACTTAGCCCTGCCGGACCCATATTCGTCAACGTGACCGACTGAGGCTCACTGGTGCTGCCAACCGCTTGGGAGGCAAACGTCAGGGTCGACGCTGAGAGCGAAATCTGCGTCCCGATTCCCGTCAAATGCACCACTTGCGGACTCGCGCCATCGCTGTCCGTTACCGTGATTTCCCCATATCGCGTGCCGGTTGCGGAGGGAGTGAACGTGACGTTGATGTTGCAGGTGCCACCAGCCGTGACGGCGGTACCGCAGGTATTCGTCTGGCTGTAATCGCCGGATATAGTGATGCTCGTGATAGTCAGTGGCAGCGTCGCGTGGTTGGTCAAACTGACGGAAGTCTTTTTCGACGAGCTACCCTGCAGGACCGTGCCGAAATTCAAGGTGGCCTTGCTAAAAGTCACGTACGTCCCCACGCCACTCAGGTTGACGGTCTGCGGGCTGCTGGCGTCGCTGTCGGTAACGATCAGGGTCCCGGTGCGCAGCCCCGACGCTGTGGGTGTGAAGGTAATGGGCACACTGCAATCGCCGTATTGTGCGACCGATTTCTGGCACTTCTCGGTGGTTGAGAAGTCACCACTGACAGTCACCGACTGGAAGCTCAGGGAATTCGTGTTGTAATCGGTGAAAAACACGCTCTCCGATGGACTGGCCGTGCCGACACGTTGGGCCAGTCGGAAGTTCAGCGACGGCGTGGACGCCACTGGGCAGGTGCGCGTTTGCAGCACCATCGGCTGCAGGGGTGTCTGCACAAGGTTGAAGCTATCTAGCATATCGTTGGCGTTTGCATCGCGCGTCCCCAGCGCCGCCAAACCGAACCTTTCTTCGACAAACTTCAGGAAGGACGAGAACTCGTAAGTGGTATGCGATATATATCCCGATCGCACGTAGGGAGAGATGATTAATAGCGGTTCGCGCAAGCCGAGGCCGTATTCATCATTTACCGGAGGTGGTACATGATCGTAGAAGCCACCGAAGTCGTCCCAGGTGACGAAGATGGCCGTGGAGTTCCACTCCGGCCCCTGCATCACTGCGTTGACTTGTGCAACCGTCCAGTTCTCACTGTTGCAGATGGAAGCCGTCGGGTGTTCGCTGGTCGGACTTGCGGTTATGAGCCAGCTTACACTCGCAAGTTGCCCATTCTGTGCATCGGTAATGAACTGAGTGGTGAGCGGAATATGGGTGTTCCAAAGAGACGAGTTGCGAATTTGACTGATGGAATCGAGGGCATTCCACTCGTATCCCTGCGCAAACTGAGCCGGAGAGTAATAGTTCCATGAGATGCCGGCATTCTGCAGACTATCGGCTAAAGTCAAGAGCTCGAAGCAAGGATACACTTCGCTCAACACACCATTGGTATCCACCACATCCACGATTTTGGTAAGCGGGGCATCGCATCCCCACGAGACAGTGCCTTCGCTGCCGTGTGGAGAGGTCACAGCTCCTCCCGATTGTGCCGCCACCGTATACAGATGGTTGGGGAAGCTGGGGCCGTGGAGCGAAGAATACATCGCATCGGCAATCACGAACTTCTGCGCGTACGTCCAGTAGTTGGGCATATCGCTCTGGTTCTGCTGGCTCAGCGAGAGATAGTCGCCATTGATGTTGCCGTCCAGGATGAGATCGAAGCCGTCCATTCGGTTGTAATCAGTTGCGACGAAGGAGCCATACCAGGAATGGTCCATATCTCGTGATACACGGTCGCCGTCATGTGCCAGAGGAATGACCTGCCCGGTAGAAATCGTTCCCGTCGTCGCTCCGTTGACTCCGGGGTAGGTGCCGAACATATTGTCGAAGGAACGGTTTTCTTTGATGATGAACACGATGTGTTGGATATTACTGAAGCCGGCCACGAACTCTGGAGTAGCGCTTACCTGACTGGAGTAGCCGCTGGTCCCTCCTGTCCCCGTTGCGGTTACGACATAGAAATAGGTAGTGTTATTAATTAGGCCTGCATCTGTGTAGTTCGTCACGGTGGTGCTGTTGATGAGGGTATAGGGTCCGCCGCTGACGGCGGATCGGTACACGCCATAGCTGGTAGCACCGTTGGTGGCATTCCAACTCAGCGCGACCTGCGCATTTTCCGCGGTTGCGATTAGTCCGGTTGGCGGCGCCAGTGCCGCTATCACGGTGAGAATCGTCGATCCCGTGATTTGTTCTGCGACTGCATGAATCGTGGTGGTGCCAACGGCCAACGCGCTGGCCAGTCCTTTGGTGCCAGTGGCGTTGCTGACCGTCGCCACTGTCTTGTTGGATGAGTTCCACTTAACCGACTTCGTCACGTTGGATGTGTGGCCGTCGCTGAACGTTCCGGTCGCCGTAAATTGCTGGTTCGCACCTACAGCCACCGAGGGGTCCGTCGGCGTAACCATAATCGAAGTCAATCCCGACGTCGAACCCGTTCCCGTCGGACTCGTTTGTTGACTGTTGCTGCCACTGGCGGTCACGGTGCGTGAATAACTCAATACCGCAGCGAAAGCCAGCAAGATTGCGCCGAGGAGCATGGCGTACCTCATACCATGAGTTCTCCTTCTCTTATTCCTGCTGGCGGGTGGCGGGGCGGCGTACCAACATCTGCCGGGTCGTTGTCGAGCTACCAACGAACCAGAGGAGCAGATGAGCTTATCATGGTGCCGAGCAGAAGGGTAGTAGTTCGCCTCAGTCGCTAGCGAGCAAGTTGGATCCACCTTCGACCAGATGATCCAGCTTCTCAACGCAGGCGTGAGAAGCGGGAACGACCGATGTGTTCGGATTCGAAATCAAAGGCGAGCCCTTCGTGGATCTATAACGTGCACACCGGAAATAAACTGGTCAACTGACGTAAGCAGGCCACTACACTCAGAGTCCCAGGTCGGGGCATTTTGAGTGTAATGGCGATTTATCAACAGCTACCCACGGCCCCAATTCTTTCTCATCCTGGATGATGAGCGTGGTTCCGTCGTCCGAGAACTGTGCTCCACGTCGTCCGTTAAATGTTTGCACCGACTTCCTCGTCTGTGCGGTGAGGCTTCTATCGCGTCCAATCTTCTGGCACGGGTTCAATGCCCCACACGTTGCCGGGGTTATGCAGCTCCCATACCCAGCAGCCAAATCTTCTCGTACTCTCCGAGGGAGATGCAGGTCACAACCTGGGCAGTGACAGTACGAGTGGGTAAACCCTGTAATTCAACCGCAGCCCCGATCTCGACGGGACGGGTGGAGCGGGCCGCGCACCCCTTCAGATTCACGAGTAGTATCTGGCAGGATTCGGAAAAGGGGTGAAGCGGGTCCAGGTTGACGAGCGTGACGGGAATTTCGCAGGGGATTCGGGTGCCGCGACGCGCCTCAGTTCTGTTGAGGGGAAGGCTTGGTGTCGAGTTCTCCAAGAATGGATCATCCCAGAAATCAGTACGGAGCAAAGTCACCGATAGTTCTTTGTTCGGGATTCGTAACAACCGGTGAAAAGCAGCAAAACAGTGAAGACGTACTGTGCCGGTGTCGGGACCCGCCAACGAACGGCACTCGAAGTTGCCGCTGGCGAAATTTCGCCGTGCTCGGTGGGTCAATTAGTGCAATGGCGATATAACGCCAACAAAGGGGCTGTGCACTCGGACGGCCCGCGCGGTGTCGATTTCAGACGCGACTCCGCCCGCCACATCGCCAGGCGGTGCTGAATCAACCCCAACAGTATCTAGTGCTGCGCAAACACGATGCCGCCGCTGGTCTGCTCGGTCAAGGTTCCTGGCAGCGACAATGTGCCGTTCGAAACCAGCGTTCCAGAACTGCTGATCTTGAACTCATAGACCGTACTTTGCGAGGCGGCGAAGACAAATTTGCCGGAGGGATCAATCGCTACCTGGTAAGCCCCTACGGTTGGGGTATCCGCGCCGTTTCTAGTCAGAGCTCCCGTGCTTTTGTTCACGGTAAATGAGGCAATCGTGTAGCCCGAAAGCTGGCTGTCGGTGTTGGTCACGTAAGCGTATGCCCCGGTCGGGTCGAAGGCGATCGACCAAGGCACGCTGGATTGGTTATCGCCCGTCGGGAAATCGTTCAGGTGGGTTAAGGCGCCAGTGGAAGAGTCAACCGAGTATTCGCTGACCGCCTGCAATTGGCAACATCCCGCCGAGTAAAGAAAACCCTCCGGCGAAAATCCCACGAAGTAGGGCGAATTCGTATGAAGTCCAGTGGAGATGCTGCCAATCTGGCTAAGCGTGCCATCCGCGGCGATTCCGTATTCCAGGATCACGGCAGCCGTGTTGTCCGCGACGTATGCAAATTTCCCCGTCGGATCAATCGCTACGGCGCAGGGATCAAGGCCTGCTGAGACAGTGCTGACGAACGTCAAAGCACCGCTTGCGCTGATGCTGTACGAACTCAATGTGCCGAGTCCATTTGGAAGAGCGGGAATGAGCACGAATCGGCCATTCGGTGTCAACGTAAAGGGATATGGCGTTACATCGGGACCAGACGAAGCAAGTGGGCTTGTCGACAGTGTGCCGGCGCTGTTGATCGAGAATTGGAGGAAAGTTCCCGCGTACTCGGTGGTGTCGAGAGCATAAAGATGATTGCTGCCAGGCGCGATTGACAGGCCTGTGGGGCTAAAGCCAGCTGGGACGGTTGCAGGGCTCATTGGACTCAGGGTTCCCGTGCTGGCCATCCGATATTGGCCTATGGAACCGGCCCCGGTTTGGTCGTACACCGCGATATAGGCGTAGGTATTGGGCATCATGCGGTTGCTGCCCACGCTGCAACTAAGTGCGCACAGCAACGCAGCCGCAAGGGCAGGCAACGCCGCATTTCTCATCAAGCGAGTGCAGTTCTGCATAGAAAGCTTCTCCTGTTGTCCGGGACCACTCGCAGGGGGATGCCAGCCCGTTCCTGAATGATATTTTTCTAATGGACACTTATTCAACTTACGAAGGTTACCGTGTGCCGACTAGCGGCATCCGCGATGGACACTGCCACAATGGAAGACGGGCCAAGCAGCGAACGCATACCTGTTGTAACCAGGCCATTACACTTAGAACCCTGCTTTTGGAGGAACGTAGTCGAATCCAATCTCGTTGCCGTAGCCGATGCTCTGCGGTTCGTCACGACGCTGCAAGCGCCCCTTCAACGCGAATTCTTCAAGAATGTCTGTGATGCGCTTGAGCACAATCTTCCGTTCGTCGTAGTCGAGTTCCTCGACTCGCTTCCACAGCGCTGCTTCCCTTAACACCCTTCCAGCAGTCCACACGATCTTTTTGTGTTTCTCAGAGTGAACAATGAGGTCGATAATCTGCTGCGACGAAGGGACTACGTCATCAATGAGGGTCTGCCGGATCATGATTGAATTTTAGCGGGTTGCAGTCAGGTGGCGAAAGCAGGCCATTTCACTCAAATTTCGACTGCTTTCGGTTCGGGTCGCATCCGGCGCATCCGTCAGTAATCGAAAGATGAGTGTAATGGAGATTTATCAACAGCTATCAATGAAGGCGGAATTATGCCTTTGACGTACCCAAATACGGTTGCGACGCTGCAACCGGGCCAACCTGAAACCATTGCCTTTCGATTCCCGCCTCAACGATGCACCCACGAAGAAGACTGTTTGCGGACGAGGTAGCTCGGATCACGCCCGCCAGATGCTCCGCTGAGGATCGAGGGATGAATACATCGGGGGCTGGTGGTGCACCTCGGAAGCGTGCCGATTGATAGCGGTAGCGGCCTGGGTGCGGAGGTTGCCGTCCCGGGCGTCGAAATCGAGTGTACTGACGCTGTATTCGCAGCGGATACACTTGAACTGTATTCCCCCTTCGATCCGATTGGTGGTGCAGTGTCTCACGGTTTAATTGTAGTCCTCTGCTCAGAAGGAAGGACGCACCACGGGGGGCTGTCGAAGGTAATCTGTGGAGCCCCCTCTGCGACTCTGCGAACACGACCGATCACTCTCCGTGACGTTCGCGTCGGCGGTCACTTCCGGCAATATAATTTGCTCGCCGCCCGAAATCGCAAGATGCGCGGATGCATGACCCGTCGATTTGTTTTACACGCCGATCAAAGCGAGAGTGTTTGAATTTCGCGGAAGCGCAGATTCGAGGTAATTCAAGCACTGCTCTTCGGTCGCGAATGCCTTGGTGACTTCTATCAGTTTCGTGGGTGCTCTCTGTTGTATTTTTCCAGTGCCGCTTTAGCTACTTTCAGCTCTTGTTCCAGTTTGGCAATCTCGTCTTCGTTAGGCTTAGGCCGTGCGCGTGCAGTGACAAGCATAAGCTCTAGGGTTGCTACCCGTGTCTCTAGTTGATCGCGTTTCGAATCCACGTTAAAAATATATACTTGATCTCCAGAAAAAACCTCTATTTTCGAGCATGTGGATGCCTATGTTCGATTCGGGGGTCAGTTTTTCGATCTCTTTCGTCGTCCCGGACTGAGCATCCCTGAAAGCTGGCGGACGCTCTCCCGCAAGGTTTCGAACGCCGCGTCGATAGGTGTTTGTCTCTGTCCAACGTCCGAGAGGTCTGAAGTCTCCATTTGCTCCACAGCCGTTTTGAAGCGTTTACTGCTTACGGCATCCATCGCAAGAAAGGCGAACGCCTGCGCGAGTGGTACACCATCCGCTCCGGTATGCAGAAATTCAATGTGTGCATTCACTCTTCCAAAAACTGTACCGAAAGCCATTTCACCGAGCGTTCCCTCAGGCGTAGGCCCTTTAACAAGCAGAGCCGATCCTCCTGTTAACGAGAGTCGTTGAACGATACCAACGAACTTTTGATTATCGATCGTGAAGAGTGCTTTTTGTTGGTGGGGGACACGGATTCGAGGTGGTCGGTGTTTGCGGGGCTTGTCGATCTTACGCGGCATTGGTAAACAGGATTACAAGCAGGCTCCGAAGCAGTCAATGTTACCTAAGTGTTTCGGCAAAGGCGCTTGCCCTGCGACGTTCTCAGTTTACGAAAACAGGCGGTTACGCTCATCGTGGGGTTTTGAGCGCAATGGCGATTTATCAACAGCTACCCACGGCCCCAATTCTTTCTCATCCTGGATGATGAGCGTGGTTCCGTCGTCCGAGAACTGTGCTCCACGTCGTCCGTTAAATGTTTGCACCGACTTCCTCGTCTGTGCGGTGAGGCTTCTATCGCGTCCAATCTTCTGGCACGGGTTCAATGCCCCACACGTTGCCGGGGTTATGCAGCTCCCATACCCAGCAGCCAAATCTTCTCGTACTCTCCGAGGGAGATGCAGGTCACAACCTGGGCGGTGACAGTACGAGTGGGTAAACCCTGTAATTCAACCGCAGCCCCGATCTCGACGGGACGAGTGGAGCGGGCCGCGCACCCCTTCAGATTCACGAGTAGTATCTGGCAGGATTCGGAAAAGGGGTGAAGCGGGTCCAGGTTGACGAGCGTGACGGGAATTTCGCAGGGGATTCGGGTGCCGCGACGCGCCTCAGTTCTGTTGAGGGGAAGGCTTGGTGTCGAGTTCTCCAAGAATGGATCATCCCAGAAATCAGTACGGAGCAAAGTCACCGATAGTTCTTTGTTCGGGATTCGTAACAACCGGTGAAAAGCAGCAAAACAGTGAAGACGTACTGTGCCGGTGTCGGGACCCGCCAACGAACGGCACTCGAAGTTGCCGCTGGCGAAATTTCGCCGTGCTCGGTGGGTCAATGAGGTGAAGTCGAGGGGTGG
>PLBY01000093.1 GCA_003134655.1 Acidobacteriaceae bacterium | reverse complement strand
CCCCTGCTATGACACAGACTCCGTAGGGACGACACCAGTTCTCACGCACACTCTTTAGCCCCTGCACTCTTTGCCACCCTCCTACAATATCCGCACCCCTCATTCGTCTACATAAGTGGATGAACGAAGCGGCGACCCTCGAATCCAGCCTGAACCGGATGGCACTCGAACAGGACCAGCGCATCTCGGACGTGGTCAAGCGGGAGCAGTCGCGCCTGCGCAACTTCATTCGCCGGCGCGTGCCCGATCCGCTGGATGCGGAGGACATTCTGCAGGACGTCTTCTACCGACTGGTCGAGGCGAACCGGTTGCTGATGCCGATTGAGCACGTGACCGGCTGGCTGTTTCGCGTGGCGCGGAACCGTATTACCGATCTGTTTCGCAAGAAGGAGCCGGAGAACTTCAGCGAGATCCACTCCGCGGACGAAGAAGATGAGTCGCTGCAGTTCGAAGACCTGCTGCCCTCGCCCGATGCCGGACCGGATGCGCTGTACGCGCGCAATGTGCTGCTCGGTGAACTGCAGCGGGCGGTGGCCGAACTTCCGAAAGAGCAGCGCGAGGTGTTTGTCGCGCACGAGTTCGACGGGCGCAGTTTCAAAGAGCTGTCGGCGGAAACTGGAGTGAGCGTGAATACGCTGCTGTCACGCAAACGGTATGCGGTGCTGCATCTGCGGGAGCGGTTGCAGCGGGTGTATGACGAATTTACGGAATAGGGAAAAGACGAAAAGAAGGACGGACTATGAGAAAGCGATGGTTTTGGATTGCGCCGCTGGCGATTGTAGCGATTCCGCTATTTATCTTCGTGGGTGGCGAAGTGGTGATGCACTTGTGGAACTGGCTGCTGCCGCCGCTGTTCGGCTGGCGGACGCTCGGCTTCTGGCAGGCGCTGGGATTACTGGCGCTGTGCCGGATTCTGTTCGGCGGGCTGGGGCATGGCGAACCTCGCGGGCCTCGCGGCCCACGATTCGGACGCGGCTGCAGGAAGATGAGTCCGGAGGAACGGAACAAGTTTCGGCGGGCGATGGATGAGGGCTACAACGTCGGTTCGTCTAATACTACTGCCTAACAACGACTGGCTTATGTGGTCCTCTTGAACTGAAAATCCCCACCTTTGCCGCAAAGAACGCGGCAAAGATGGGGCACCCGATTTCACATACTCTTCAGGCAGCGCGGGCGAAGGCGCCCGCGCCACATAGAGCAACTACACCAGGCCCTGATCCAGCATCGCGTTGGCTACCTTGAGGAAGCCGCCGATGTTGGCGCCGTTCACCAGGTTGCCGGGCGTGCCATATTTCTCGGCCGTTTCGAAGCAGTTCCGGTGGATGGCGATCATGATCTTGTGCAGACGGTCGTCCACTTCCTCGCGAGTCCAGCTCAGCCGTGCGCTGTTCTGGGACATTTCGAGGCCAGACGTCGCCACGCCGCCCGCATTGGCAGCCTTGGCCGGTCCGTACAGGATCTTGGCATCGAGGAACATCTTGGTCGCTTCGAGCGTGCTTGGCATGTTCGCGCCTTCGGCTACCAGCTTGATCCCATTCTTAATAAGATTCGCCGCATCCTTCGCGGTGATTTCGTTCTGCGTGGCGCTCGGGAATGCGCAATCCGCCTTGATGTTCCAGAGCGGGTTGTGCTCCAGCTTGATGTCCGTGGGCATGAAGATCGCTTTCTTGTAGTGATCGGCATAGTCCCGGATGCGTCCACGCTTCACGTTCTTCAGTTCGATGATGAACGCCAGCTTCGCGCGGTCGATTCCATCCGGATCGTAGATCACGCCGTTCGAATCCGACACCGTAACCGGCTTGGCGCCGAGATCAAGCAGTTTCTCGAGGGTGTATTGCGAGACGTTGCCGCTGCCCGAAACCAGGCACAGCTTGCCGTCGAACGAGTCCTTCTTGCTCTTCAGCATTTCGGCGGCGAAGTAGACGCAGCCGTAGCCGGTGGCTTCGGGACGAATCAGCGATCCACCCCAGCCCAGGCCCTTGCCCGTGAGCACGCCGGTGAATTCGTTGCGCAGCCGCTTGTACTGGCCAAACAGGAAGCCGATTTCGCGGCCGCCCACGCCGATGTCGCCGGCTGGGACGTCAGTGTCGGGGCCGATGTGGCGCTGCAGTTCGGTCATAAAGCTCTGGCAGAAGCGCATCACTTCGTTGTCGCTCTTGCCCTTGGGATCGAAATCCGATCCGCCCTTGCCGCCGCCCATGGGCAGCGTTGTGAGCGAATTCTTGAAGACCTGCTCGAACGCCAGGAACTTCAGGATGCCGAGGTTGACCGACGGATGGAAGCGGAGTCCGCCCTTGTAGGGGCCGATGGCGCTGTTCATCTCGATGCGGAAACCACGGTTGACTTGAATGTTGCCCTGATCATCGAACCACGGCACGCGGAACATAATGACGCGCTCGGGCTCGACAATCCTCTCCAGCAGACGTGCGGACTGATACTCGGGATGTTTGCCCAGCACCAACCGGAGAGAATCGAACACTTCTGCAACAGCCTGATGGAACTCAGGCTCGGCGGGATTCTTCGCCTTCACACTGATCATGACCTGCTCAATGTAGTCCCCAGACACTCTTGTTCCGGGGCGCGTTGTAACTGAACTCATAGTCCTACCTCCGTAGGTACAGCGTAGACATAATGCCGTTCTTCATTCTCGGCTTCTAACG
Source organism: Acidobacteriaceae bacterium (assembly GCA_003134655.1). Lineage (GTDB taxonomy): Bacteria > Acidobacteriota > Terriglobia > Terriglobales > Acidobacteriaceae > Sulfotelmatobacter. Next base: position 22,842 of record PLBY01000093.1, on the reverse strand, counting down.
GGACGCCGCAGTGATAATTCTCACGGGCGGGGGTGATTGGCATCACTATCGTGTAAGCGCAATGGAATCAGTTAGATAATTGGCATCCAGCGGTGCCGCCAGTGGTACCTCAAGCACTATCTCTTGAGGTTTAGACTTGTTTTGCGTGCACTATGCAATCAATGATTGCACTGCTATCATTGATGTCATGGCGAGTATCACCGTCAGAAATCTGCAAACGGACACGAAACGCAAGCTCAAGATCCGGGCGGCCATGAACGGACGCTCCATGGAGCAGGAGGCCCGCGAAATCCTGAAGAGCGCGCTTGCCCAGACCTCGAAGAAAAAAACCAACCTTGCCGAGCGCATTCGCGAGATCTTCGGTCCGCTGGGAGGAGTGGAACTGGAACGTCTTCCACGGGAGCTTATTCCCGATCCCGATTGGCTCGCTGAGAGGGAGTAGAGCAACGAACCGAGCCGAATCTTCAGCAGATGATCATCCTCGATACCAATGTCGTATCCGAACTGATGCGCCCGGCGCCGGAACGGATGGTTCTGCGCTGGTTCAGCAACCAGGCTGCCGAAGACCTGCACGTCACCGCCGTCTCTATGGCAGAGGTTCTTTATGGCATCGAACTCATCTCCTCAGGCAGACGCCGCGATGTAGTTCGGGCGGGAGCTGGGAAAATGTTCGGGGACGTATTCGCCGATCGCGTTCTGACCTTTGAGGACAGAGCCGCGAGTGCTCTCTCGCAGATTGCGTCATCGCGCCGTCGGCAAGGCAAACCGATTTCCGGAGTCGATGCGCAGATCGCGGCGATCGCGCGAGTCCACGGAGCGACCCTGGCCACGCGAAACCCCTATGTTTTCGAAGAATGCGGCGTAAGGCTGGTCAATCCGTGGGAAGGATAGCCGCCTCGACTCCCACACAGATGTCATTCTGAGGACGGCGCGAGCCGTCCGAGGAACCGTACGAAGCGCTGAAAGCGGCAATGCAGTAGTCGAGACCCTGCAAGCCGCATGCACCTGAGGCATTCCCCTCCACAACATCGAAGTCTTCCTCCGACGTAAGGTCCCTCGCGCCGGCTTCGCCGCCGCTCAGGACGACAAGGCACCTTGGGCGCCGACCCTTCAACAGATTCGCGGTAACTGCTCGCCGCTCAGCATATCGACGACGCGATTGCCGCCGATACGGCTTTGCAGCACGACCGTGCCCCCGGGTGCCTGTTCCACCTTCCCGACGCGGACCGAACCTTCCGAGACCGGAATTTTCTTCATGACTTCGAGCGCTGCATCCGCCTGCGCCCCCGGCACAAACACCGCGAAGCGTCCTTCATTCGCCACGTATAGAGGATCGAGACCCAGAATCTCGCAGGCGCTTTGCACCGTCTCCTGCACAGGGATGAGCGTCTCTTCCAGCTTGATGCAGACGTTGCGGTCGGAGGCGATCTCGTTCAGCGTGGTTGCCAGACCGCCGCGCGTCAGGTCGCGCAGGCAGTGCACTTCGATCCCGGAATTCAGCAATGCCTCAACCGCCGGCCATACTGAAGCCGTGTCGCTCAGAATCGGAGACTCGAATTCGAGGCCCTCGCGCACCGAGAGGATCGCGACCCCATGCCGTCCCAGATCGCCGCTGACGATGACTGCGTCTCCAACCTGAACAGCAGCGGGGTCGATCGTTCCTTTCACATTCGCTTCGATCAGGCCGATGCCGGAGGTATTGACGAAAATGCCGTCACCCTTACCCTTGTCGACGACCTTCGTGTCACCGGTCACGAGTTGAACTCCCGCCTTCGCCGCCGCCGCTTGCATGGACGCGACCACGGTGCGCAGCGTGTCCATCGCCAACCCTTCTTCGAGAATGAATCCCGCGCTGAGGTAAAGCGGGCGCGCGCCGCACATGGCCAGATCGTTGACCGTGCCGTAAACCGCGAGATCGCCGATCGTGCCGCCAGGAAAAATCAGCGGGCGCACGACAAAGGAATCGGTGGTAAAAGCCAACCGCGATCCGTTGACCGACAACACCGCGCCGTCATGCCGCTGTTCGAGCATGGGATTGCCGAACGCGGGCATGAAAATCTTTTCGATGAGTTGGTGGGTCAGCCGTCCGCCGCCGCCGTGCGCCAGGACGATGCGATCGTCAGCGACTCGGGGTACCGGACAACTCAGGTTGAATTCGGTCATGACTTTGGCGTCTGCCATAGTGATAATAAGCCGCGCAGGCGCCTTCCGACGATACCATCGGCGCTCCAAGCGGGTTTTCCGGCGTGCACTTCACCGCAAACGCCGGACACTCGTGCGGCTTCTTGATGCCCTGCAGAATCAGCCCGCTGATGCACTCCGGCGACTCCTGCGCTGGTGTGCCCGTGAATGGGAAGCGTCGGTTGGCGTCATACTTCTGAAAACGTCCGCGCAACTGGAATCCACTCAAGGGAATCTCGCCCAGACCGCGCCATTGCCGGTTCACCACCTCGAACACTTCGATGATGCGCTCTTGTGCGGGGCGGTTCCCTTCCCGCCGCGTGGCGCGCGCGTACTGGTTCTCCACGTCGTGGCGCCCCTCTTCCAGTTGGCTCACGGTCATCAGAATACCGTCGAGAATATCGAGCGGCTCGAAACCCGTGACGACGATGGGAACTTTGTACTTCTCCGCGATCGGGAAATATTCTTCGTACCCCATCACAGTGCAGACGTGGCCCGCCGCCAGGAATCCCTGCACGACGCAGTTCGACGACGAGAGTAGCGCTTCCATCGCAGGAGGAACCAGCACGTGCGAGACAAGCAGCGAGAAATTGTCGATGTGGTCATGATCGGCTTGCCACGCAGCCATGGCATTGGCGGGCGCAGTGGTTTCAAAGCCAACCGCAAAGAAGACCACCTGCCGCTCGGGATTGGTCCTGGCGAGCTTCACCGCATCGAGCGGCGAATACACGATGCGCACGTCCGCGCCTTCCGCTTTCGCGTCGAACAGGCTCTTCGTGGAACCGGGCACGCGCAACATGTCTCCGAACGAACAGAAGATCACTTCCGGCCGGAGCGCAATCGCCACGGCCTTGTCAATCAACTCAATCGGCGTCACACACACAGGACAGCCCGGCCCGTGGACCAGCGTGATATCCCGCGGCAGCAAATCTTCCAGCCCACTCTTGACGATGGTATGAGTCTGCCCACCGCAGATCTCCATGATCGTCCAGGGGCGCGTTACTTTTTTCCAGATCTGTTGCGACAGTTGTTCGGCAGCTTTCTGATCGCGATATTCACTGAGGAATTTCACCGAGCTCCTCCTGAAGGCCACCGAGCTCTTCGAGATACTTAAAGACGCGCATCGCTTCTTCCTCGTCAATCACGCTGATGGCGAAGCCCACGTGGACGAGAACATATTTTCCGACCTCCGCTTCGGGGACGTAGGCCAGGTTGATCTCCTTGCGGATGCCGCCGAAGTCGACCTTGCCGCGGCGAAACGCAATGTCGCCGTCGTCCATGATTTCAACCAGCCGCCCCGGAACTGCAAGACACATGTCGTGGCCTCCCAATCAACAGTAGCGCCGGCGTCCCGCCGGCTGTCGCGGGGGCGTCTCGCCCACGCAGTCGGGGAGCGGGACGCGTGCGAGCGCAAGATGCGCTCGCGACAGCCGCCGGGACGGCGGCGCTACTTCTTGCGCTACCTCTTGCTCATCACCGCCTGCCCAAGCGCAATTCCGCCGTCATTCGGTGGAACCAGCTGGTGCGTATATACCTCAAACCCGCGCGACTCGAGCATTCCAGCCGCTCGTTCCGTCAGATACCGGTTCTGAAACACTCCGCCACTCAGCACGACCTGCTTCAGCTTGGCACCGGCGGCGACCTCCAGAATCCACTGCACGAGCGCGTTGTGGAACTTAGCCGCGATGCGGGGCACGGGCACGCCCGCAATTTTGTCTGCCACCACTGCGGAGATCAGCGGCTCCCAGTCCCCACCCGGTAGAGCATACGCCTCTTCCGTTCGCAAAGCGCCTATTTCATTCTCGAGAAGCATCGCGGCCTGGCCCTCAAATCGGTTCTGCCTTGCCACACCCGTGATGCAGGCTACGGCGTCGAACATCCGGCCCACGCTCGTGGTAGGAACCACGTTAATTCCGCGCTCGAGCATATAGCGGACTTTAGCCTCATCCAATCGGGGTTTCCTTTGCGCTTGGGCGCCGTTATCAGGCGCCACCTGCTCCGAGCCAAATACCTCAAACAGCAGACTCGCAGCCGAACGCCAGCCTTCGCGGACCGCAGCATCACCGCCCGGCAGCCCAAACGAACGCAGGTGCGCGATCCGCTCGTAGTGGTCGCCTTCCACGAGGAAGAACTCGCCGCCCCAGATGGCGCCGTCGAGACCGTATCCCGTGCCGTCCCACGATATGCCCAGGTACCCTCCCTCGACATTATTCTCTGCCGCGCAGGAGGCGACGTGAGCCTGATGGTGCTGCACTCGGATCAGAGGCAGCCCCGACTTCTCCGCCCAGTGAGTCGAGGCATAGTCGGGATGCAGGTCGCATACAACGGCCTCCGGCCTGAAGCTGTACAGGCGGCACAGGTCGTCAATCGCCCTCTCGAACGCACCGCGGGCTTCGAGCGTTTCGAGATCGCCGATGTGCTGACTGAGAAATACGTCCTGGCCCACGGCGATGGCCACTGTGTTCTTAAGATGACCTCCGACCGCGAGCACGGGCGGCAGTTCTTGGGCCACGCGAATTCCCAATGGAGCATAGCCGCGGGCCCGGCGCAGAATTCCGGCACGCCCGCGCGTCAGCCGCACCACAGAATCGTCGCAGGCGCGCACGATAGGCCGGTTGTGCATCAGAAAATGGTCGGCGATGTCCTTCAGGCGAACCGTGGCTTCTTCGTTGGCGATCGCGATGGGCTCGTCGCTCCGGTTGCCGCTGGTCGCGATCAACGGAAACCGGCACTCCTCCATCAGCAGGTGATGCAGTGGCGAATACGGCAACATCACGCCGAGATAAGGCGAGCAGTGCGCCACATTCGCGGCAATGTCGGTGCCTAGCTTCGGCTGCAGCAGAACGATGGGCGCCGCCTGCGATTCCAGCATTTCGACTTCCGCGGGCGAGATCTCGCAGTAGGTTCGCGCCACTTCAAACGACGGCATCATCAGCGCGAACGGCTTTTCCTCGCGATGCTTGCGCTGGCGAAGGCGTGCTACTGCGTCAGGATTCCGCGCATCCGCCAGAAGCTGGAATCCTCCAATGCCTTTGACCGCAACGATTTCACCCTGCCGCAGAGCCTCGACCGCATCGTCGATCGTGCCATTAAGCTTCGGTCCGCATACCGGACACGCATTGGGCTGCGCGTGAAAGCGGCGGTTCGCGGGATTCTCGTACTCCTCACGGCACCGCGGACACAGCACAAAATCGCGCATCGTGGTGTTGGGCCGGTCGTAAGGGATGTCGACGACAATCGTGTAGCGCGGGCCGCAGTTCGTGCAGTTGGTGAAGGGATATTCAAACCTGCGATTTTCAGGATCGAACAACTCTTCGCGGCAGTCGGTGCAAGTGGCCAGGTCCGGCAGCACGTTCACCGTCTTGCCGGAATCGTGGTCGCTGGCCAGAATCTCGAAGCGCGTCGAGCCCTCGGCGGCCAGCCAGGCAAATTCGCGCACGGTCACCACCGAAGCCTTCGGCCGCTGCTGCTCAAGTCTCTGCTCAAAGAGGCTGAGTTGGTCGGTGCGACCTTCGACCTCGACCACCAGCCCAGCTGAGGAATTGAGGACCCACCCAGTCAGGGACATCTCGGTGGCCAGGCGGTAGACAAAAGGACGGAAGCCCACTCCTTGGACGGCTCCGCGCAGCGTGATCCGGAGGCGTTGCGTCGCGGATTGTGCCGCAACCGTCATCATACGGGTTGAGCCGACACCCTGATTCTAAGCCTTGTCCGAGGCTGGAGGAAGGGACTCACTCGATAGCGCGGACTGAACCAGCGCTTCGATCCGAGCCACCAGCGCCGGAAGGGCGGCCTCAACCATGGGGGAGAGAGATTCGCCGTGATCAAAGCACTGGCCGGTGAGGGTTACGGCGAATGCGCGTGGGCTAGCGCCGTAAAGCTGGCGCCCCAGCGCGACCACGGCTCCGGGCGAGAGCTGGTGCGAGAACCGAGGCAGGCCTTCCGACAAACCGACCTCCAGGCAGCGAACTTCTCCGGGGTTTCCATTGCCGCCGTCGGCAGAGGCAGCGTCCACAAAAATCACGGTGTCGCAGCGGGTGATATCTTCCGCCATCTCGGGAGCGAGTTGGTGGACGCGGAGGATCTCGACGTTGGTCCCCGAGAACTTCCCTTCCAGCCGCTCGGCCGCACGCCACGCGAGCCCATCGTCGCATCGCATCGGATTTCCGTACGCGACAATGAGGACGCAGGACATGGTCTGGAGTCTATCGCGCGAAAGCGGTGCCGTCCCTAGGCGGGACTCGGGTCATTTGCGTTCGGCTTCCCGGGCACTTCCGTGCCGGGCTTTCCCATGCCGCCGCTCCGCGGCTGAGACGTTTCTTCGCCCTGTCCCGGAGGGACATCTGACAATAGCCCGGCGTTTCCAACGCCGGGTGCAGCCCAAAAGGACAGACCGCGTCCCGTAGGGGACGCCTGAAACTAACCACAGGTATTTCAATCGTGCCTAACGGCACGAGGTTCACACGCGACGCCCACCCGCCAGTAGAACTGGCGGGATATTTTCAAAACGTCCCTCGGGACGAGGCTTTGCGCTCTATGCGCGCGCCACTTCGTCCAACACCTCCCCAACCGGACTGAGCAGCTGGATCCGCAGCGGCATCTCTCCAAACGCATGGGTCGAGCAACTCAGGCAGGGATCGTAGCAGCGGATCACCGCCTCCACGCGGTTGAGCATCCCCGGAGTCAGGCGGTTGCCGTGCACATAATGCTTGGCCACCTGCAGCACGCTGCGGTTCATCGCCAGATTGTTTTGCCCGGTGGCAATGATCAGGTTCACCCAGCGGATCAGCCCTTGCTCGTCAATCTTGTAATGATGAAATAACGTGCCGCGCGGTGCTTCCGCAGCCCCGACGCCTTCGAGCGCGTTGGGCCGGGCCACGGCGCGTACGTGCTTCGAGAGAATCTCCGGATCGTTCAGTAGTTGCTCCAGACGCTCAATGCAATACAGAATCTCAATCAGCCGTGCATGGTGATAGTGGAATGAACTCAGCACAGCCGTGCGCTGTAGTTCGTGAAACTCCGCCAGTTCCTGGTCGGCGCGCGGCGTGCCGCACCGGTCTGCCACATTCAGGCGGGCCAGCGGTCCCACGCGGTAGATGCCGTCGGGAAATCCCTTGGGCTTGTAGTACGCAGACTTGAGATAGCTCCAGGGCTCGACTTTTTCCCCGATGTAGCTCTCGTACTGGGCCGGATCCAGTTGTTGGGCAACGATATGGCCCGACGCATCCACCACACGCAAGTTGCCGTCGTAGAAAGTGAGCCCATTGTCCTTCTTGACGATTCCCATGAACAGCGTGGGAAAGTTGCCGAACACCGAAATTTCCTCCCGAAAGCGCTCGGTTGTGCTCTTGAACCATTCCAGGGTGCGCTCGGCGATGGCGAGGGCATCCGGCAGCGCAAACAGGATGGCGTCACGGTTCGCTTCGGTCAGCGGTTCGCTCACCCCGCCGGGGACGACCCACGCCGGATGAATGCGCTTGCCTCCGAGACGTTCAATGATCTTCTGGCCGAACTGACGCAGGCGAATGCCATCCAGCGCCAACTCGGGATTCTTCTCCGCTACGCCAAAGATGTTGGTGGTCGCCGGATCGGCGTCCATGCCAAAAAGCAAGTCCGGCGATGACAGATGAAAGAGGCTGAGCGCATGCGACTGCGTTACCTGAGCCAGCCCGAAGATACGGCGCAGTTTGTCAGCCGTGGGCGGAATCCTCACCGCCAGCAGTTGGTCGCATGCCTTAGCGGACGCGATCAGATGGCTGACCGGGCAGATGCCGCAAATCCGCGCCATCAGCGATGGCATCTCGTAAAACGGACGCCCTTCACACAGTTTCTCGAAGCCGCGGAACTGGGTAACGTGAAAGCGGGCTTCTTCGACCCGGCCGTCTTCGTTCAAGTGGAGCGTGATCTTGGAATGGCCTTCGATGCGCGTAACCGGATCGATGACGATGGTGCTACTGCCCTGCTTCACGAAATCTCCCTTTTAGTTGCGAGCTCTGAGCTTCGAGTTACGAGCCTCGAGTGCTGAGCTTTCAGTCTCGTAGCTCACAGCTCGCAGCTCATTTACGCCCCAAAACGAGTCTTCAAGCGGACGTCCGGCGTTCTTCCTTCCAGCAGCTCCGACACGACGTAATAAATCGTGTCAGCCGAGGGCGGACAGCCTGGAACAAACACATCCACGGTCACGAATTCGTGCACCGGACGCGAATTCTCCAACAGCGCAGGCACCACCTGATCGGGAATGCCCGGATCGAACGTCACATTCTCGCGATACGCCCGGTCGCAAACCGCCCTCACTCCGAACGAATTGCGCATGCCCGGCACGTTGGCCGTGACCGCACAGTCGCCCAGCGAAACCAGTATCTTTGTCCGCTCGCGCACGATCTTGATCTTGTGCAGGTCGTCCTCGCTGCTCACCGCGCCCTCGACCAGGGTTACATCGACGTCCGCGGGAAATTCCTTGGCGTCGACCAGCGGGCTGTAGACCAGATCGGCGAGACCCGCCACGGTCAGCAGCCGTTCGTCCATATCGAGAAACGACATATGGCAGCCGGAGCAGCCATCGAGCCACACGGTAGCAAGCTTCTTCTTACTCATAGGACCTAATCATCACCACGAAGGACACGAAGGGACACGAAGGAAAAATCCGCCCATGAAGTCCTTCGTGGAACTTCGTGTCCTTCGTGGTTCAAGCCTTTGCTCTTCATTCGTTTTCTTCCCGCATCATGGTCAGGTAGGGCAGGAACTGGCGCCGCTTCAGCATCTCGGCGACCGAGCGTCCCTTCTCAAACAGCGCTCCCGTCGGACACACATGCACGCACTTGCCGCAACTGGTGCAGGTTTCCGACGATCCCCACGGTTCGTTCAAATCGGTGATGACCTTGGCGTCGATGCCTCGTCCCATGATGTCCCAGGTATGCGCGCCCTCAATCTCATCGCATACGCGCACGCAGCGCGTACACAGGATGCAGCGGTTGTGGTCGATGACGAAACGGTCGTGCGACGCGTCGACCTCTTCCTTGGGATAGCGGTAGGGGAAGTGCACGTGGGTAATGCCCAGCCGCTGGGCCAGCATCTGCATCTCGCAGTGGCCGTTGGAGACGCAGACCGAACACACATGGTTGCGCTCGGTAAACAGCAACTCCAGAATCATCCGGCGGTACCCCTGCAGGCGCTCGGAGTCGGTGGTGACTTCCATGCCCTCTTCGACTGCCGTGACGCACGCGGGAAGCAGTTTATTCTGTCCCTTGATTTCGACCAGGCACATGCGGCAGGCGCCAACGTCGGACAGACCGTCCATCTCGCACAATCGCGGAATGAAGATTCCATTCTGCCGGGCGACGTCGAGAATGGTTTCTTCCTGGCGTCCGCTCAGATCGCGGCCATCGATTTTCAGCGTTTTGACGGTTGCGGCCGGTCTCATGCGGATTCTCTTTCTGCCGCAGGCTGCGCGCCGCAGACTCCGGCCGGGCACTGGTGATCTTCAATGTGGGCCCGGTACTCCTCAGCAAACGAGCGCAGCGTGCTGACCACCGGATTCGGCGCCGACTGTCCCAATCCGCACAGACTGGTGTGCTTAAGCAGATCGCAGAGCTCTTCCAGCATCTTCATGTCCTGCGGTGTGGCGGTCATGTTGGCGATCGCCGACAGAATGCGGTGCATCTGGTAGGTGCCGACGCGGCATGGAATGCACTTGCCACAGGACTCGGTCATGCAGAAGTCCATGAAGTACTTCGCCACGTCGACCATGCAGGAACTTTCGTCCATCACGATCATGCCGCCCGATCCCATGATCGACCCGGCCCGCGCCAGCGATTCGTAATCCACCGGCATGTCGAGACAATCCGAAGGCAGGCAACCGCCCGAGGGCCCGCCGGTCTGCACCGCTTTGAACTTGCGCCCTTCGGGAATCCCGCCGCCAATCTCGAAGACCATCTCGCGCAAAGAAATTCCCATCGGCACTTCAACCAGGCCGGTATTTTCAACTCGCCCCGCTAAGGCGAAGACTTTCGTGCCCTTGCTCTTCTCCGTGCCGATGCCGGCGTACCACTCGCCGCCATTGCGGATGATGGGTGCGATATTGGCGAACGTCTCTACGTTGTTGATGAGCGTAGGTTGCCCGAACAACCCTTCCATGGCCGGATATGGCGGCCGTGGCCGCGGCGTGCCCCGCTTCCCTTCCACCGAAGCGATCAATGCGGTCTCTTCGCCGCAGACAAACGCTCCGGCTCCCAGGCGCAGGTCCAAACGGAGACTGAACCGTGTGCCGCAGATGTTGGAACCGAGCAGCCCGATGCGCTCCGCCTGCCGAATCGCGGTGCGCAGACGTTTGATCGCCAGCGGATATTCCGCCCGCACATAGATGTAGCCTTCCGAGGCGCCCACAGCATAGGCGGCAATCAGCATCCCTTCGAGCACGCGATGCGGATCGCTCTCGAGCACGCTGCGGTCCATGAAGGCCCCTGGGTCGCCTTCGTCGGCATTGCAGATAACATACTTCTGCGTGCCCACCGATTTCGATACGGTGCTCCACTTCAAGCCCGTGGGATATCCCGCGCCGCCGCGGCCGCGCAGGCCGCTCTTGGTCACCTCGTCGATGACTTCGCGCGACGTCATTTCGGTCAGCGCCTTGATCAGGGCGGTGTAGCCGTTCGCGGCCACGTAGTCTTCGACCCGGTCGGGATCGATGATGCCGGAATTCTCCAGCACAATCTTTTTCTGCCGCTGAAAGAATGGAACATCAGTCGGGCAGAGCAGGCGGGACACGGGCTCGCCATCCAGGGCGTCAAGGATCGCGGCGCCGTCCCCAGCCTCGACTTTCTTGTAGAGGACGCCGTTGCTGGTGGAGACCAGCGGGCCCTCCGAGCACAGCCCCATACAGCCGACGCCCTTCACCTGGCAGTGGTCCTTGGTGCCGCGGCGCGTGACTTCCTGGTCGAGCGCATCCTTCACACCTTGACTCTGGCAGGAAAGGCATCCGGCGGCGACGCACACATTCACGCGCTGGGTAAATTGGCTCTGCGCCTCGCGTTCGGTTTCGGCGATTTGGTCCAGTTCTTCGGGCGTCATGCGTGAGTCCATTTCTTCAGATGCTCGCGGACGGCCGCGGTCCCGACCTTGCCGGCAACTTCCTGGTCATAGACGACGGCGGGAGCGAGGCCGCACGATCCCAGGCAGCGCGCCGTGAGCAGCGAAACTTTCTTGTCGGCGGTGGTCTCCCCTGGAGCAATCCCGAGATCGTGCTGCACGGCATCAAGCAGTTGCTGCGATCCCTTGATATAGCACGCCGTTCCCATGCAGATGACGCAGGTATGTTCGCCTGCGGGTTTGAGCGTGAAGAAATGGTAGAAGGTGGCGACGCCGTACGCCCGGCTGAGGGGCACACGCAACGACATGGCGACATAGCGCAGCGCCTGCTCGTCGAGGTATCCGAACGCCTCTTGCACCGTATGCAGCGTTTCAATCAACCCGCGCTGCTGCTGGCCCTGACGCCGTATGGTGGCGTCGACCAGTTTCCAGCGCTTGTCCTGATTGGGCGGAGTAGGCTTGGCAACGTATGAAGGCATATCGATTCTCAATCGCAGCGAAATTCAACATCTATGACCGCAACCGCGACCGTAAAATAAAAAACAATTCTAGTCCCGGCGCATGCGGTGCGAACGACTCGACTCGGAATAATTTCGCGTTGCAGTTTCATTCCGGTTCTAATCCCAACGTAAAATTGCACACTTCAACATCTCTAGCCTTTCAGGCCAGGCAGCAGTCGAATCCTGACTTGAGCTAAAGACCCTGCGTCGATGCATTACGACCGCAGCGTCAGCACCGGGCAATGAGCCTGCGCGATCACGTCGTGCGCGGTCGACCATGGCACGTGCGTGGTCCCGCCTTGTCCGGAGGCGCGAGCCCCCAGCACGATCATGTCAGCTTCGCGATCGGACGCGACCTTCAAAATACAGTGCGCCGCGTCGCCAAACTCCAGCACGGTTTCCGCCGGGTATTGCAGGGCGTTGTGGTTTGGTATCAGTGATTTCAACCGGCAAATGCTATCTTCCATCAGATCGGGGCGCGAGCCCAGTCCCGTGTAGTCCTCAATCACATGCAGCAGTGTGAGCCGCGCACGGAATTCCTCCGCCAGTTTGACAGCCTCCTGCGCGACATACAACGAATATTGGGCAAAGTCGGTGGCGAACACGATCTGCTGCAACTCCAACTCTACGGGGGCCAGATCGCGCCCGTGAGCCGGCAATGCGGGCAGTTTCGCCCGACCGGAAACTTTCGGTCCCACCGTCAGCACCGGGCAAGATGCGTGGCGCAGAATGTCCTCCGCCACTGAACCCAGCAACAACTTGCCGAGCCCCGATCGGCCATGGGTTCCGACCACGATCAGGTCGATCTTTCCCTCGTCAATAATTCCAGCCAGGTTCTTCCACACCTGGCCGTGTCGAACGTAGTTGTGGTGTTCGATTCCTTCCACACGCGCGCAGATCTGGTCGAGTTTCCCTCTGGCCTCGGTGTGCGCGTCTTCGTATATAGTGCTCATGCTGACGTAATCCACGCCGCCAGTCATCATCAGCAGGCTGGCGTCGGAAAGCACATGAGCTGCGTGCAGCGTGGCTCCGAAACGCCGGCAGATCGCCACGGCGTAGGGGAAGGCTGCTTCTGAAGTCGCTGAAAAATCAGTGGCAAACAACACGTTCTTGACCGCGATGGCGCTCGGCGATCGCTGTTCGAGGACTGTGCCGTGTACTTTTTCGATTGGGGTCATGGAACACCTCCCACAGCTATGTTCCAAGATCAACCCTGATCGGGTTCTTCGGTATGCCTCCTGTCACCCCTTTTTGTGATTCGGATCACACGAGATGGAGAATTGACTGCACCAGCCGTAGAGACGTTGCTTGCAACGTCTTGCCGGCGCCGCGAATGCCGTTCCCGAGGGCTCTGAGGCACTGGCGGCAGAGACGTAGCAAGCTACGTCTCTACAACTTACCTTGCGAGTTGTTAGAACAAGCTCCTAACAAGTCAAACCCCCAGTTTGCGGTTTTCAATCACTTACAGACACTTTCAATAACTTGGAGATAATTACAAGGACTTAGCGTCGGAGGGCATACGGGAGCGAGTGATCCGCCCTGCAAAACGAGGATCTGTCGCCACGCAGGATGCCATTTCCGGAGCCTTAGATCAGTCTAATTTCGAGGATTGGAAAACAAGACAGGAAAAACCTCAGGCGCAGGATCGGGACGCGTCCTGCGGCATCGTGGACCGGTTCTACGACATTTCAACGACTTACACCAGTCGTCAATAACTTGCAGATATTATCAACGACTTACCAGCATTTACTGCGCGAAGCCATCGGCCTGCGTGACCGCGCCGATCGCTACCGTGTGATCGATATAGATTCTTCCCGCGTCGAGCGCCTTGCGGTCCAGTTCCAGCAGCGCCGGATTCTTGACCTTCTTTTCCAGCACTTGCATCGCAGTCGCGGGCGACAGGCACTCGGTTTCTTCGAGCAGAGCGCCCATCATGACGACGTTCGCCACCTTTGCCGAACCCAGCTTGTCGGCAATCTCAGACGCCGGAATGCAAACCACCTGCGCCTGCGGGATGGTGAGATCTTCGGGCAGACGGTCGCGGCCGTAGATGATGGTGCCACCGGGCGCAACCTGGGTATAGAACTTGCGCAGCGAGATCTCGGTCATCGCAACCAAAACATCCGGACGTGAAAGCACCGGCGACCCGATCCGGTCTTTCGACAGGCACACGTGGCAGTGGGCGCTTCCCGAGCGCATCTCCGGACCGTAGGACGGCAGCCAGCTGACTTCCAGTCCTTCGCGCATGCCCATCTCCGCCAGGAGTTGGCCGAGCAGCAGCACACCCTGTCCGCCGAAGCCCGCGATCTTGATGCCGAGGTCACGGAAATGATGTTGTTTCTTGGGCACAACCGCTTCGCCTTCTGCTTTGCGTTCCCCTTCGACGAGTTCGGCAACAGTCTTGTGAGGCGGGACGTTGTTGTTCGGAATTTCGATCGCGCGGTCGCGAAACACATTCAAGGGGAAGTTCGGGATCATCTTGTCGGTAATCCACTTCCGAGCTTCCACCGGATCCTTGCCCCAGATCGTGGGACAGGGAGAGAGAATCTCGACGAAGGTGAATCCGGCGCCGGCACGCTGCAACTCGAGAGCTTTGCGCACGGCCCGGCGCGCTTTCATGATGTTTTTGTTGTCCGACAGCGCGACGCGCTCAATGTAGACCGGAGCCTCGAGCGAAGACAGCATCTCGGCCATGTGCAGCGGGAATCCCTCGTTCACGGGACGACGTCCCCAGGGGGAAGTCGTGCTGCGCTGGCCGACCAGCGTGGTGGGCGCCATCTGTCCGCCGGTCATGCCGTAGATCGCGTTGTTGACGAAGAAGACGCTGATCTTTTCTCCGCGATTGGCGGCGTGCACGATTTCCGCGGTGCCGATCGCCGCCAGGTCGCCGTCGCCTTGATAGGCGATCACGATCTTGTCGGGGCAAGCGCGCTTGAGGCCGGTAGCAGCGGCCGGAGCGCGACCGTGCGCGACTTGCACGTTGCCCACATCAAAGTAGTAGTAAGCGAAGACCGAGCAGCCCACCGGGCTGACCAGGATGGTGTCGTTCTGAACGCCTAAATCTTCGAGCGCTTCGGCGATGAGTTTGTGCGCCACGCCATGGCCGCATCCGGGACAGTAGTGCGTCTGGTGCTGCAGGTCGCTCTTCCGCTCGTACAGCGGATAAAACGCGTCCGACTTCTGGTGGACGACTTCATATTTGCCGGTGACCGCTTTCGGTTGTTCCAGGACTACGTGGTCCGCCATTGTGAGATCCTCTTTACGGCTTCCGGCTCTCGGCTTCCGGGCCCCGGAAGCCGGAAAGCGGAAGCCGGCTTTTCATACTGCCGCCGGCATCTGCTCTTCCATCTTCGTCAACAATTCCTCGACGGACGGCACGTTGCCGCCGCCACGTCCGTAAAACTCGATGGGGCGCTGGCCATTCACGGCAAGGCGGACATCTTCCACCATCTGGCCGTTGCTCAGTTCCACGACCAGAGCTTTCCCGGCGCGCAACGTCGTTGCCGCCAGTTGCTTCGAGGGAAACGGCCACAAGGTGATGGGCCGGAACAGTCCGACTCTCATTCCCTGCTTGCGGGCTTCGTCCACCGCCGAGCGCAGCACGCGCGACACAATGCCGTAGCCGACCACGATCAGTTCGGCGTCTTCGGTGCGGTACTCTTCCCAGCGCGTTTCCGCCTGCTGCGCCCGCATGTACTTCGCTTCCATGCGGCGCTGGTGCGCTTCCAGGTCGTCGGCTTCGAGGAAGATTGAGCTGATCATGTTCTTGCGGGTCTCCGCGGTTCCCTTCACTGCCCAGGGTTTCTCGGGAGCAAGGATTTCGCGGTACGAGAGGTCGAGTGGTTCCATCATCTGGCCCACGAATCCGTCGGTCAGCACGATCGCCGGATTGCGGTAGCGGTCGGCCAGTTCGAAGGCCAGGATGGTCAGGTCCGCCATCTCCTGCACCGAGGCGGGAGCGACGACCAGATTGCGATAGTTGCCGTGACCTCCGCCCTTCACCATGGCGAAGTAGTCGCTCTGTTCCGGAGCGATGTTGCCGAGACCGGGCCCACCGCGCATCACATCGACGATCACGCAAGGCAGTTCCGCACCCGCCAGATACGAGATACCTTCCTGCATCAGGCTGAGACCCGGGCCGGAGGACGCAGTCATGACCCGCACACCCGCGGAAGCTGCGCCGTACACCATGTTGATGGAAGCAGTTTCGCTCTCGGCCTGGACGAAGGTTCCGCCAACCTCGGGGAAATAGAGGGCAGCGGCTTCAGCGACTTCGCTGGCCGGCGTGATGGGGTAGCCATAATACGCACGGCACCCGGCCAGGACTGCGCCCTTAATGACCGCAACGTTTCCTTTACACAGTTGCCGCATGTTCGCCTCCTGGCAGTACTTGCGAGGCAGCGACCTTTGGGGGCGGGATAAGACGGTAGACGACGATGGCCCCCGGCTCCGGACAGCAGTAGAAGCAGATGCCGCATCCGGTGCAGTCGTGGCCGGTATAGCGCGCGGGATGCACGCCGTAGGAACTCAGTTCAGGAGCCAGCTCCAGGCACTTCGGCGGGCAGGACTCCACGCATAGCCCGCAACCTTTGCACTCTTCGACATCGATCGTGATATTGCCGCGTGCTGGACCCGCCATATGTGTTCACCCTCGTTTCCCTATCTGGACATTGCTGTCTGTGCCTGCTGAGGATGCTGCGCCCACTTGGTCTTTTCGCAGTACTCGTAAAGCTCGGCGCGGAAATCGGGATGCGAGATCTCGATCAGCGACTTTGCCCGTTCGCGAATCGACTTGCCGAATAAGTACGCTACCCCGTATTCGGTCACAACGTAACGGACGAGCCCACGCGAAGTGACTACTCCCGCCCCAGGATCCAGCATGGGTACGATCCGAGAAATGGATCCCTGTTTCGCGGTCGATGAAATCGCAATGATGGCCTTGCCACCCTTGGAGCGCGACGCGCCGCGCAGGAAATCCACCTGCCCGCCGATGCCGCTGTAGAACTGGTTGCCGATGGAATCGGAACAGACCTGCCCGGTCAGATCGATTTGCAGCGCCGAATTGATCGCCACCATCTTGTCGTTGCGCGCGATGAATGCCGGGTCGTTGGTATAGGCCGTGGGATGAAACTCGAAGATGGGATTGTTGTCGACAAACTCGAATAGGCGCTTGGTGCCCAGGGCAAATCCCAGGATGATCTTGCGCGGCTTGAAGTTTTTCCGCGCCCCGGTGATCACTCCAGCTTCGATCAGCGGGATCACGCCGTCCGACACCAGCTCGCTGTGAACGCCGAGATCTTTGCGGTCCATGAGCATGGGCAACACCGCGTCCGGGATTCCGCCAATGCCGGTTTGCAGGACCGCTCCGTCTTCGATCAGGCTGGCCACGTTGCGCGCGATGGCAATTTGCAGGTCGCTCACGACCGGCCGTTGCAATGCGCACAGGGGCCGCGACGACTCGACGAAGGCATCGATATCGTTAACGTGAATGAAGCTGTCGCCATAGGTGCGCGGCATGTTGTCGTTGATCTGCGCGACCACGTGTTTCGCGCATTTCGCGGCCGTCAGGGTGGTGTCGACGCCGACGCCGAAACTGCAGAATCCGTGGGAATCGGGCGGAGAAACTTCGATCAGCGCCACATCGATCGGCATGGCACCGCTCTCAAACAGCCCTTCAATCTCGCTGAGGTAGATCGGAGTGTAGTCGGCGCGGCCGTCGTTGATGGCGTCGCGCACGTTGGCGCCGATGAACACGGCATTGTGCCGGAAATGCCCCGCCATTTCGGGGGCGACGTAGGGGGCGCACCCCATGGTCATCATGTGGACGATTTCCACGTTGAAGACTTCTGGTCCGCGGCGCATCAGCGCCTCGACCAGAGTTTCGGGCTCGGCACAGCCGGGCTGGATGTAGACGCGCATCCCCGACTGCACGCACTGCAGCGCGTCGTCGGCCATTCTTAGCCGCTTCTTGTATTCCATTTCCCATGACATCGACATCGTGGTTAGCTCCCCTAGCTAGCCCGCAGCGCAGCCGTTCCGTGCGCGGCCCGGGCAACTTCTTCTTCATACCCCACAACTGCATAGTAAATCGCCCGATCAAAGAACATCTCAAGCATTTGCAGCAGTTCCAGTTCGCCCATGATTTCGATGGCGCGGTCCATCACGGCTTCGCTCTTGAGAAATTCCCAGAGATTTTCCTTGGTGAGCACGATGGCCTGCACCACCTCGCTCAGCGGCACCTTCTGCTGTGCCCGGCGCGCACCGATCTCGCGGTAGCGGTGCTCAATATCCAGTTCGTTCTTGCCCAGAAGCCACTCGCCCAGATGGCGGTAGATTTCGTAGACGCGCTCTCTCAGTTCATGAGCGGAAATATCGCGGAAATGCGTGACCTGGAGACTGCCTGCGACTCTCTCTTCAAGTCCCGCGGCGAGCGCGTCGGCATGCGTTTCAATCAAACGCACCAGTCTGTAAGAGAACATCATACGCACCCCCTCGCCCGTTTCCAGGGCCTTTCATTAGACTCCGACTTTTACGGCCACATCCTGATTATTCCAGCCCTCGACCGGAACCTTGCCGGTTTCGACACTGGGTTCCAGAGTCTGGGGTACGGTGATGGCGCGCGAAATCATGCACACAGCCTTAGTTTTGCGCAGCAGGTTCAGTCCGGCTTCGCATTGGTCTTCGGACTGCACCGTCAGCCTGGGACGAATCAGGATTTCGTTGAAATTGCATCCCGGCGTCCGGTTGCGGCGAACGCTGCCTTCGATCTCCACTTCGAGGTCAGTGAAGTCGAACTTGGCGGCCCGCGCCACCTCATGGAAGGTGGTGGTAAAGCAGCCAGCCAGAGAACAGAGCAGCAGTTGCTCGGGGGTCCACCGGCCCTGCAGGCCTCCCAGTTCGGCGGCCTCGGAAAAGTGGATGGTATTGGGGGAGGACTCGCATTTGGCCAGTCCGGTGCGGCCTGAAGTCCACCAGGCCGAAACGCGATAGGTATATTCTGCCGCCATATTTTAGACTCCTGGCGCTCCCAGAGGGCGCCGTCCCCACTTCAAGAGGAGAGGGTAAAGATCACGGTGATCGTGGTCTCGACCTCTACCGGTTGCCCATTCAAAAGGTACGGCTTGTAACGCCACTGTTTGACGGCTGCGATGGCCGCCGGCACCAGCATAGGGTGACCGCTGACCAACTGCAGGTTCTGAATTTGCCCGTTGGTGTCGATGACTGCGCTCAGGATGACATCGCCCTGAACGCGGGCTGCGCGGGCGAGGGTCGGATACGTCGGCTCAGTGCGTTGGATCAGCAATCCCTTGGTCACGCCTCCCGAGATGCGGATGCGCGTCGGAGTGGCCGGGACGAATCTCGGAACGGCAGACAGGCTGTTCGAGGAACTGATGACGCTGCCAATCACGCCGCCTAGTTGTCCGCCGGGAATACCTCCGGGGACCCCTCCCACGACTCCACCGTTGGAAGCCATCGGCGGCGGCGCCTCTTCTTCCTTAATCATCTGAATTTTCTGTGGAATCTTGGTGGGGGTACGCAACGCCCCGTTATTGAGCAGATCGGTCTGGATCTGCTTCACCACGTGAACTTCGGCGGCCGCTGGCGGAGGTGGCGGAGGCGGAGGTGGCGGCGCCACAAGGAAGGTCAGCAACTGCGCCTTGGGCAGCTCCTCGGTGAACATCAGCGGGACCGCCAGCATGAGCATGATCGCCAGGCAATTGATAAGAAATGAGGTGCTGGTGGCGAAGAACTTGCGCTTGCGCTGGACACCAAACTCCAGCACGCTGTCGGCAAACATGGGACGCGGCGGCAGCGGTGGTCCGAATACGAGTTCGGTTCGTGGCAAAACCGCTGGTGTCCCGCGGCCTGGCTTAACTTCCTTGATTTGCTGGACTTCTGGTTCATGGATTTCGATTGTGCTCATCGGAACCTCCGTGCCTCACCCCTGCCGCTGCTAGTTTCCAGCCGGTCGAGTTCTGGGGATGTGTCCTGAGAGGTCACATCTCCGCTTTCTACACGGATATCTTCATCTAAGCTATCGGCAAGGCAAATGGCGCTCATCACGGTTCTTCGTGATCCAAATCACGGTTTTTGCATTGTGGGCTAAACCGAAGTAACCACGGCAGATGAGTGGGAGTGAGATGCTTCGAGTGCGGTTTTCGCACCACGAATGGCCACGCGAACAAGAAGCAAAAGGTGGAAACGGCGGAATTCAGGCTGCGGATCGCCTGCCTCAGACCCTTTGTCGCACGGAGTGTGCAATCCGATCCGCGAGGTAGGCAGCGTACAGCCCGGTGACTAAGCCGGTGAAGACGTCCATGGTGTAGTGAGCGCGCAGGATCAGCACGGTGGCAGCCTCAAAAAGCACGATTCCGATTCCGAGGATCGTCAGCCCACGCCTGCCAAGCCGCGCCAGTTCGGTGGCGCCGAGGACGGCGATGGCAGTGTGCCCGGAAAAGAAATAATCGTTGGCCACGCCATAGGTGACCAGCAACGACGGAAATCCCGGGGAGTGCCAGATCGCATCCGGTGGATTGGGAAGAGCGACGCAGGCTTGCATAATCTGGCGCAGTCCGAGCACGATCACGAGTGCGAGGAAAGGCCGCGCTTCGCCACGGAAGATCCACATCGACAGAAGAAAGATTCCGAGCAGGTCAATGATCGCAGAACTAACGACCAGGAGCGCATTCGCCGTCGCCAGGTGAGAGTGCAGATAAAGATTTGCCGGAGCCGTCATGGCTTGGATGCGGTCTCCGATGCCGGAAGCAGGCGCGCCGCGCGCACCGATTAGGGATTGCGTCCAGAACCAGATGACCAGCGCGGCCGCGGTGACAACCAGACGGATCGCGAGTGAGGAAGTGAAGGCGGAGCGCTCACTTTGGACCAGAGGCATAAGTGTCCGGGATTATATCTTGACCGCGGCGCGAGACTTCAAAGCCATCGCGGTATCGTGTTCATTCGCAGTGACAGTCAGAAGGCGTTGGAGGGCTCCCGTAACCCGAAACAAAACCAGCCAGATCAGAGGTTTGGAGGTGCAATCGAAGGTCACTAGCCGGTGGTGACTGGCGTACGTTGCGGCCGCGACGCCGATCTCATAATCTCGGGCAGATCAAAACGGGAGGGCACAACCATTCGATCCTCTTCCAGAGCAGTCCACACTGCACCGTCAACACCGTTGGCTCGGAATCCTGTCTCCAAGCGCCGCAGCAGCCGGATGGCGCTGCACGCATCGGTAGGACTGTCGGGCGAAGATCGCCAGAAAGCTGCGTTCACGATGCCCGCCAAGGCCACCAACCTGAACAAGCACGGAGCCATCGTTCAACTGAATCGGGATCTGCCCTTAGGGTGCGTAGTCGTCGTGAAGAATCAACGGGGAGCGCAGGTTTCCGCCCGCGTGGTTTCGCAACTCAGTGGGGGAGCAGGACACCGCACGTACGGAATTGAATTTGTCGAGAAGGATGAGCAGGCGGTGAGTTTCTGGGGCATTTCATTTCCGACGGCCTAAGAGCCCACAGAAACAGCTTCTGCGGCTCAATTCATCGCGCTGGACCCTCGACCCACAGATCGCGTTCGCGATCCGGTCCATGAGTTCTCTGCCAACGTATCAGTCGTATCGACACATCCAATCGCATCAGGACGCCCAGACCAAGCGAATCATTCCATGCACAGCGCGAACGTAGAATGCCCGGATACAGGCTTCCATCGATCACAGAGGTGCGGCCTAGGATTCGCGGCGAGGGTTGACGAGATTCGCTAGAAAGGCTTGACGACCAGAACGTAGACGAGCACCACGACGCAGAGGGTCAGCACGAGGTATGACAGCTTCTCGACTCTCAGGCTGTCTTTGCGGTTAGTGGATTCGGCTGCCATCGTGTGTAGTTTGCGACAAGACCGCCAGTTTGAGAATGGCTCGACTGTGGCTGGCACAGTGGTAACCTACCCAAAGTTTGCGGGGGCGGGATGGCCTCAGGGCGGGCTCATCGCGGCAGGAGTGCTCCGCGGAGCCCAGGCCAATCCGCGATCAGAGTGAGCACCTTCGCTTTTTGGTCAGGCCACTGCCCTCCGGTTACTTGTCAGCGGCGCGGTTTCGCGATGAAATCGCCTCTGCGGAGGGACTATATGAGTCGCCTGTTCGGCTTTCTCAGCGTCATCATTGTGATGGCGATTGGCATGTACATCTATTCCAAGCAGATACAGAGCACGTCTGCGGAAGCCGGGGCCAGCACGCCGCAGGGCGCCATCAACATTACGGGGGTCAGGAGCGATCTGGTGAGCATCGCCTCGGCCGAACGGCGGTACTTTGCTACCGAAGGCAAATATGCCTCGCTCGACGATCTGATCTCGACGAACAACATTACGGTGGCGCGCCAGCGTCCGCCTTACAGTTATGCGGTCGAGATGAGTTCCGGAGGCTTTCGAGTGGTCGCCACCCGCTCCGGAGAAAACCTGGCAGGCACGCCAAAGCTGCTTTCGGTGGATGAGAACATGGAGTTTCAAACCTCCGAATAAGCCATGGGCGATGGGCTCTGAAGCACAAGAGTCGTGTGTGATTCCGGCCTCCTCAAGTTTGATCCTGATTCAGCCATACTTCACGACCTCGCAATCTTTGACGACATAGCGCACTCACTGAGGGTTCTGAGCGCAAAGGCCTGTTTGCAGCAGTTGACAGGAGTCAGAAGCGATACTTCGTGAATAGATAGTGCAGTGTGTGCAGCGCAGTGGCTACTACGGCGATTAGCAATGCGAACGAGATTATCGTTCGCGGTTTGCTGAAGTAGGCTTTTCGAGCCTCACCCTTTTGCATCGGGACGTGAAGTAGGTAATACAAACCAAAACAGAGAAACCCCACCCAATCGAACCGAAAGAACCCGTCCCACATGGTCACGGCTGCGACTGCGAACATAAAGCAGGCTAAAGCGATTCGTGCCCAGAGCGGCAAAAAGAAAGTGGGCGGCGCCAAAGCGCTCGATTCCTGCATGGAACTCTCCTTGCAGTTGAGAAGTATACCGCAGGACCAATCTCAAGTTGGCGATAAATCGCCATAGCGCTCAAAACCTCAATGCATTATGAGAGAGCG
>PLBY01000062.1:4139-5957 GCA_003134655.1 Acidobacteriaceae bacterium | reverse complement strand
GCTTGAGACCGTACCCGCCAAGGTCTTCCCGGCGCCCAAGCAGAGCGCCGCGATGGATCAGCGGGGCATGCACTTTACGCCTGCTCTTTTGGTCATCCAGCAGGGCGCCACGGTCGTGTTCAGCAACGACGATAGCGTCGCCCACAACGTCTTCTGGCCGAACATTTCTGGCAACAAGAAGCTAGGCCACAACCTTGGCACCTTCAACAAGGGCAAGACCCTGAGTTTCAAGTACGACAACGCCGGGAACGTGCCGCTGTTGTGCAATGTGCATCCCGAGATGTCCGGCACCATCGTGGTCGGACCTTCTCCGTATTTCGCTGCGACCGATGCTGCGGGCGACTATTCGATCAAGGACCTCCCGGACGGCACGTATAAGGCGACCGCATGGCACAATGGCAAGGCAACCACCCAAAACGTCACGGTCAAGGGCGACACCAAGCTGGACTTCACGGTTAGGTAAAGGCATGGCGACCGACTACCGGATTCGTTGGCAATGAAATTTGGACGCTGCTCTTCTCGATTTGGAAAATCGTACTACCACAGCCCAGAGGGGAGGATTTTATTCGTTTCAGCGTAACCCCACTTCGTCAAACAAGACCGTGGACTCTGTCTGGGCTCGGACACACGCGGGGTGTCGAATGTAGATAAACATGTAGCCGTCAAGAGTCCGATATCGGTTCCGTTTCAGCGATTTCAATTGGGTGGCCCCAACTGGTTTAATCGCACGGCAGTTGCAATCCTCCACCTTTAGTTTCAGGGGCGTTAGGCAATCCTTGCCCGACATTGGCACATGGGAGGCGGCATGGCAGACAGAACAGTACGTCTGAACATCGAGCGACAGGACAACCCCACTTCGAAACCCTACCGGGAAGAATTCGAACTCCGGTGGAGGCCCGGCATGAATATCATCAGTGCGCTCATGGACATTGCCATGGACCCGATAGACCGCCATGGAAAACAAACCATGCCGATTACTTATGATTCGAACTGTCTGGAAGAGGTTTGTGGATCATGTGCCATGCGGATCAATGGCCGAGGGGCGATGGCGTGCTCCTCCCTCATCGACAAGCTGGAACAACCTATTCGTCTCGAACCTTTGTCACGATTCCCGGTGGTACGCGACCTGGCCGTAGATCGCAGCGTGCTGTTTGAAAACTTGAAACAGGTGAAGGCTTGGGTCCCGGTCGACGGGACCTATGACCTCGGAGCGGGCCCGCGCATCGATCCCGCGGTGCAAGAACAGGCTTATCCCCTGTCACGTTGCATCTCCTGTTGCCTCTGCATGGAGGTTTGCCCGCAGTTTACGGAGCCCACACGATTTGTTGGGGCAGCGATCATTAATCAGGTACGGCTCTTCAATCTCCATCCGACCGGAGCTCACCTCCGACAGGAACGGCTAACAGCAATGATGAGCGATGGTGGAATCCACGAGTGTAGTTACGCCGGGAACTGTGTGCAAATCTGCCCCAAGAACATTCCATTGACAACATCCATTTCCATTGTTTATGGCCAAGTCATGAAGCAGGCCATTGGAGACTTATTCCAGAAACCGGAGCTCACCAGCGCGCGAAAAGAACCGGGGAAAAGATGAGGTGAGCGGCGTCGACGACCGGGTCACATCAGCAAACATATTCGGCACGATGCCGACTGTCGACAGCCAGGTCCCGCACCTGACCATGCGACGAGAGCGCCGCTTCGCTAAAGTGGCCATAGCACGGAAACCCGCCTTTCTGGCCTGCGATTCAGAATGGGTGGGCGGGGACAATCGATGGTATTTCACACATACTCGGCCCGGCTGGTGCGGTCTACGCCGCT
>PLBY01000062.1:0-4069 GCA_003134655.1 Acidobacteriaceae bacterium | reverse complement strand
CTCCGCTGCCAGGGGCCATTCGGCAATTTCATCTTGCACCCGCCGATGCGCGATACCATTTTCATTGCCACTGGAACCGGCATCGCCCTCATTCGCTCTAGGCTGCACTGGGTGCTGGCCGACGAATCACGCCACCAAGGCAAGCAGCTCTGGCTGGTCTTCGGTAACCGCACAGAGAAAGACATCTACTACCACGACGGATTCGTGCACCTTGCCGCACAGCACTTGAACTTTCATTACCAGCCGACACTCAGCCGTGGCGGTCCGAAGTGGCGCGGACTGCGAGGCTACGTGCAGGAGCGTGTACCGAGCATCGCCGGTGACCGCAAGGACATGCACGCCTACATCTGCGGACTGGCCAAGATGCTCAAAACCAACCGCGATCTTTTGTCCAGCCTGGGCTGGGACAGCAAGTCGGTCCTGTGCGAGCGCTACGACTGATCGTCTTCCGAAGGGGACCTCCCTCCTCCCCGTCTCAATCTTTTAGAGCAAAGACCTGGCGGAGGTTTCCGGCTGATCTGCAACAGCAAGCCGGAAAAGAGGCACACTCACCTGACACTGGCGTAGCATCATCTATGTCATTCGTTGGGTTCTTTGCTCACGTTCTCTCCGGACTGATACCTTTGACAGCCCCGACTCTAAGACTGTGCAGTTTTGACCAGTTCTCTGTCCTTGATGTTGGCTATGCTGGCCGTCGGCAGCCTCGGGACATGCATCTGAGCGCTCCCTGCAATCGTCCTGCACCTCACGGCCTGGGGCATGCATCTACTTTATAAGGAACTTCGTTATGCTGCAGAGGGAATTGCTTGAATTTCTCGAGGAAACTGCAGACGCAGCCTTCTGTGTGAATCAACAAGGCGAGATTTGTTCCTGGAATGTAGCGGCGAAAGAGCTTTTCGGCCACACAGGTGCCGAAGTTATTGGCAAATCGTTGTATACGGTCCTGCAGGGCCGCGGTGCCCTCGGCACCAAGGTTTGCGCATGCGACTTCTATGCCCGGCACGCGACCGCGGAGCACTGCAAAATCCCCAACTTTGATGTGGAAGTTACTGATCGTTCAGGCCATCGGATGTGGGTGGATCTGTCAACTCTAATGTTTAAAGGTGGCCGAACTCACCCACGCCTGTTCGTACACTTGGCCCGTGATATCACGAAGAGGAAACACCAGGAGCAGCTTCTACACAGCATGCTTCAGATTTCCAAGCGGATCGTTGCGATGTCAGATGGAAATGGAAACGGGATAGCCCGACCCGCCCCGGTCTTGCCCCTGTCCGAGCAGGAACAAGGCATACTGCGGCTGTTCTCGGAAGGTAAGAATTCAGCTGAAATTGCTGGAAACCTGGGAATTACCCTACAAACTTTGCGCAACCATCTACACCACGCCAACGAGAAGCTTGGCACGCACAGTAGGCTGGAAGCGGTCACCCATGCTATGCGCCGTAGACTGATCTGACTGGCGTCGTGGACAGCGCGAAATGGGCGACAGCGGGAATAGGTAGTGTTCCTCGTTGGCATGATGACGGTCTTCAGCGAAGACTTGTAGAAATTCCACGAGGTCGTTCCGAACTTCAGCTTCAACTTCCTTCCCTGACTGCAACTCCTCCGCAAGGACCACCATTGCAGCCACTACCGGCTCAATGATGTGGTGTTCGTGTTCCAACTCTTCCATCGGTTTTGTGTTATTCACCCTAGCGCTCCTCCTTGATTTCCAGCTTCGCTCCTCTTTGCTAGTTCCCGAGTGGCTACGCGGATCGCTGTGCGCCGCCACGCCGGCTCATCTTGGCCTCAAGGTAGGCCTTCAGAGCGACTGCGTTGTTGTGCTCCGCATCGTGGGAGCTGTACACCAGTGTGACTCGGCCACGGCGGGCGGCCTTTAGAATCGGGTCCAGAGCCTCTCGCTTCCCGTCAAGTTCACGGCGGTAGCGTCGTTGAAACTCCGCGCATTTGGCTGGATCATGGCTAAACCACTGGCGAAGCCCCGTGCTGGGGGCCACATCCTTCAGCCAGGCATCAAGACGCGGGGTGGTCTTCTTCACGCCGCGCGGCCACAACCGCTCGACCAGGAACCGAATACCGTCGTCATTGCTGGAAGAATCATAAGCGCGCTTAAGCTTGATCACAGTCCCTCTCCTGTTTCAAAGAATCCCTCTGTGCGAGTGTCACCTTGCGCAGGCGGCCACCGCACGTATGGTCTGCTGCCTCAAAGACACCATCGCAGTCGGACGGACCAGCAACGATAACCACATTCACTTCTAGGAAAGCAATTAGATCTAATTCGCCGGAGGCCTTCGTCACCCATTGGTCCTCGCCCAAGCTCTTCGCGATGTCCTGCGCTTCCAGCCAGTCGCGCTTTGAAGCGCGGTAGTCGATCTCAATGTCGATATAGCCTTTCTCGATCAGGCACCAAAGCCGCACTTTCTTCCACATCTCTCGATCTCTTGCTGCCGCGCCACGATGAATGGAGCGCAGTCCAGCGTCGCGCAGCCGCTTCAATGGGCTGACCGCATTTCCTTATGCGGGTTGAAGGAGCACCAACGGAATAGATGCGGGTGATGTCGGTCCAGTAGCCGCCTGCGCAGGTGTTGGCTTGGATCATGACCAGATCGCCATCCTCGACCCGGCGCTGCCGCGTGCGCACGTACGCCGCGGAAGCTCGCGCCGAATTCGGCCGGGACATGCAATGAAAAAACCGTAGCTGCGCTGCATGGAAGAAGACAGCTA
The DNA here is from genome assembly GCA_003134655.1 of Acidobacteriaceae bacterium. Classification (GTDB taxonomy): domain Bacteria; phylum Acidobacteriota; class Terriglobia; order Terriglobales; family Acidobacteriaceae; genus Sulfotelmatobacter. Next base: position 1,348 of record PLBY01000062.1, on the reverse strand, counting down.
AGAGCCTGGGCGGCAGAAACCGCTCGCCGTGAGCGCAGGGGGCAACTCATGCGCGACTGAGTGCCTTGCCTGAGTGGTGCACGATGGCTGGTTCACCCGGGTGGTGGTCAGTCTCGCGCACGCTGTACATTGTGTTATCTGCGTTGGTGCCCATCTCGGACACACCAGTGACCATGCCATGACCGATGGCACTGCGGTAATGCCATGACACTTTGGTGCCAACGGGGATTGTCTTGAACGTCTTTTTTTTAGTAGCCATATCATCTCTCCCTCGAGGTTGACGTACTTTCATTTTCCCAGCCAACCGCCGCCGCATGCACGACTAGATCGCCAAGCATCCACTTGTAACAGCCCGAGAACATGAATCGCAGGATTCGTTGAACGCTCGCCATGTTCTTCAATTCTCCTTATTAGTAGGTACGATACGCGCGCTATCAGGATCCGGGGCTACAGCGCCCAGTTGTTCCATCAATTTGCGAACCGAGACTTGCTCCAGATTGGCGACCGCGTCAGCGATGCTGGCACGTTGATCTGCACTTGCATTCGGGGTGGCAATCTTGTTGAACTTCTGAACGGCCACTTCCCACGACATCGGACGTGTATAGAACCCCTCATAATCCTTGGTTTCTTGTTCGAGCACGCGGCCGTCTTTTAGCGTCATCGTCACACGACATGGCATCTCATCTGGGAAGCGTTCCGAAAAGAGTTTGCGCGGCTGAACTGAGACCTTGCTGAGCAGCGTTTGTACGTCTACCCGCTGAATACGCTCGGTGGCGTACTGCTCAGGCATTACCTGTCCGTCGAGAATCGCCGCGGCGAGCACGTACGGCAGACTATGATCAGCTTGCTCCTTGGTAGAAACGGTACTCTTGTCGCCTTCTTCTCCTCCACCAATGATGTTGTAAGCCACATCAAAGATTTCCACATCCACCCGCTTTATATCGGCACTCGAGACCTGGTACCGCTGGCGCATGGCAAGAACGGCCTCGATGGCAGTTTGGGAATGGATCTCCGCGTTGTACTTCTTAATCGTGGTCCGTCCCACACATCCCAGGTCCTCTCCGGCCCAGGTCACCTCGAAATAGCCAGTGATCGCATCCATGAGGCCCTTATCTCCCTCGATTACCTCAAGCGGACCCGTAATACCGTGCCTCGCCAGCAGTACGGCACGGGTACAACAGGCCGCCAGGTTCGGGTAAGCGAGTCCCTTCCAATGTGACAGTCTTCCGGTTCGGGTCACGCGCAAGGCGTTGAAGGCTGTCCCACTGATGGCGATTGCGTTGGCGGTCTGCGACGAGTTGAGCCCTAGGATCTTGGAGACCCCTGCAGCCACACCGTAAGCGCCTTG
>PLBY01000147.1 GCA_003134655.1 Acidobacteriaceae bacterium | reverse complement strand
TACTACGAGCCCCTGGTCGAGGGCATGCAGGAAATGAAGGTGCAGAACAACAGCTTCTCGGCCGAGTTCGGCAACAACGGCGGCACGGTAGTAAACATGGTGATGAAGAGCGGAACCGACGCCTTCCACGGCAGCGGCTGGTATTTCCTGCAGCGCGCTCAGTTGAACGCTCGCGATTTCTTCAATCCCGCCAACGTCGGCCCAAAGCCGGACAGCAAGCGCGACCAGGGTGGATTTTCGCTGGGCGGCCCGATCAGGAAGAATCAAACGTTCTTTTTTGTCGATTTCGAGAAGGTTGCAAGCTCCAGTGCGTCCAGCGGAGTTGTGACCGTACCGACCCTGGCGCAGCGGCAAGGCGACTTTTCGGACGCGAGCAACCCCGGGACCAACCCCATTTACGACCCCCACCAGCCCCTGGTTCCGTGCACGCCGCCGGCCACCGGCATGTGCCGGCCATTCGTGCAGGGAGGAGGGGTCATACCCACGGGCGAACAAGATCCGATCGGAATGGCTGTCCTCAACCTCTATCCGAAACCCAGCAACGGGAACGAGTTCAACAACTACAACTTCACGACGTTGGCGTCGGCTCCGGGCTACCAGTTCGACATCAAGATAGACCACCAGATCAACGACAGGAACCGCATCAGCGGCCGCTACAGCCGAGGGTGGAGCAACTATACGACTCCGCTGACCCTGGGCGACGGCTTCGATAACGACGGAATCAAGAGCGGTGTGACGGTGGCGCAAAACGCTTCGCTGGAATATACCCGAACCATTAATCCGCGGATCGTCTGGACGAACCATGTAGGAGTCGACCGGGTGCACCAGCTGTCGCTCCCGGGTATCCCGACGATCTCCAGTTTCAATGCCTCGCTGCCGGCTGGCGTTCAAGGATTGCCTTCGGTGTTCCAAACGGCGAATGGCATCGACAAGATGCCGACGTTTCTGATGCAGGGAAGTTCGCCTTGGACCAATCTCTACGATCAATGCTGCATCAACACTACCTTTGCTCACACCCTGGTCAGTTACTCCTCGCAGTTGGTGATTTCCAAAGGGGCTCATCTGATCAAAGTCGGCGGCGAGCAGAGACTTTTCTACAACAATTTCTGGCAGCCGAATTACCCGACCGGCTTCATGACCTTTACGGATGACACGACATCGCCGACTCCAAACAGCGATTGCGACCCAAATTCACCTCCCGATAACTGCATGAGCACCGGGAACCCATTTGCCAGCCTAGCTTTCGGTTACGGCGATAATATCAACGCCTCCAGTCAACTGGTGGTGACTCCTTCGGTCGCGAATAAGTCGATGGAGACGGGGTTCTATGTTCAGGACGACTGGAAGGTGACCTCGAAACTAACGATCAATCTGGGCTTGCGTTACCAATGGAGTTCGCCTTACACATCGCGCGGCAACCGGATCGAGTTCAGCAATTTCACCGCGGACAGTGGCGTCAATCTCGATATGAGCAGCGTTCAGGCTGCGCTGATTAACCCAAACGGGGCAAGCACTAGCGTAAGTTTCCCGTCGTCGCTGCAGGTGCTCGGCACAACGCAATTCCCGACGTCGAGCATGAGGACGGTTCCGACCTACCGGAAAGACCTGGGGCCGAGGCTGGGTTTCTCGTACCAGGTCGATGCGCGGACAGTGGTGCGTGGCGGGGCAGGCATCTATTTCGGAATGAGTCCGGCGACAAACTTCCAGTATCCCGGCTCGGCGTTCCGCAAGACCGCGAACGTGTTTTTTACGAACGACAATTTTGCCACCCAATCCGCGACCCTGGCGAATCCGTTTCCGGCAGGCTTTACCGGTCCGCAAGGTACGCAGTACGGCCAGTTTGCGAACTGGGGTTATCAGAACCCGAACGATCTGGGCACGACGGCGGCGCGCGACGCCAACATCTACCAATGGAACCTGGGAATCCAGCGACTGCTCCCCAGCCAGATCGTGCTCGGGGTGGACTACTCCGCCAACCGAAGTACGCATCTGCCCTGGGCCGGCACAAACAACCGCTCTTTCATCCCTTCGACTTTGCTGGCCCAGATCACTGCGGCGGTAACTCCGACGGATACGAGTTGCACGGGCGATAGTTGCGTGAGCAACTTTCTTCAGACGGAAGTGGGTAACCCGTTCTATTCCATGTTCAATACACCTTGCACATCGAGTGCTTCCCATCCCTGCTTCAACGAACCGAATTCGAACTACGGCAATACGACGCTGCCCTTGGGGACTCTGTTGAACCAGTACCCACAATTCAACGGCGACTTTGAAGGGCTGATGATCGAGGAAGCGAGTTCGTGGTACAACGCTCTGCAGGTTCGCTTCCAGAAGCGCACTACACACCACATCAGCTTTGAGGGGAGCTACACGATATCGAAGGCAACAGACGATTCGTCGGCAGGCAGAAACAACTGGGTAGGTGCGCTCGGGGCCGGCATTCCGCAACAACTGGATCGCCTGTCATTGGAACGCAGTATCGGGGGCAGCGACACGCCACAGCGGCTAGCGCTCGCCGCGGTCGTGGATCTGCCCATTGGGCGCAAGCAATGGATTGGCGGCAACATGAACCGAGCGGTCGACGCCTTTGTGGGCGGCTGGTCGCTGGCGACGATCATCACCGAGCAATCAGGACAACCGATGGCCCTTGGCATGTCCAACGCCCGTCTGGCGAACGGCACCCAGCGCCCCCAAGTTGTGTGCTCCCAATTTAAAACAGGAACCAGCATGCACTCCGCCGCCTTGAGTTGGCAGAATGCGAATCCTTCCGCCTATCTGAACAGCAACTGCTTTGGCGACCCCGGCGACCAGGTCCCTGGGAATGCTCCACGGTACTTTCCCGGGCTGAGGGTCGACGGCATCCACAACATGGATCTGAATCTCTACAAGTCGTTTGTACCCAAAGAAGGCATGCGGATCGAAGTGCGGGCGGAGATGTTCAACTTCACGAATCATCCGCGCTTTGGACAGCCGAATTCGGCCGTAGGAGATTCGCTTTTTGGGACAGTTACGAGCGACGCGCCCGGGGAGAATCCGCGATCCTTCCAGTTTGGATTGAGATTCGAGTTCTAACGAGCCTGCTCACACCGTAGACGGTACGGACCTTGCCGCCGAGCGAGCAGGTGTTAGTGCGACTTGATCGCGGCCAGAGTAAATCGCGTTGGTGAATACGGATTCAGGGGCGGGTATGACACGCAAAGCTCTATTCGCATTTCTCTCCTTGTTTTTGTTCGCGCTGGGGCTGGTCGCGGCGCCTGATTCCGAAAAACAAAACTGGACGAACTACGTCCGCATCGGCGCTTATGGGCTGAAGGGCGGGGATGCGCAGCAGATTGTCCGCGACGCGCAGGCCAGCGGGGTGTTCGGGATTGAAGTCGACAACGACATTCCCGGGCGCTACGAGAGCTTTCTCAATCCAGAAGAGAAACTGAAGGCGATCCACGAGGTGGCCGAAGCGGCGCACAAGGCGAACAATTACGCGTTCGTCTACATTGCGGGGACGGAATGCATCACCGCGCACGGGGATCAGGTGGCGCACACGCTCGCGAAGGATCATCCTGACTGGTTACAGCGCAAGATCACTGGAGAACCGGCAATCTTCGGAGGGGGCAGCGCGTTCTGGATCCGTCCGGGGGACGAGGATGTTTGGGTCAGTCCGTACGCTCCTGAGTGGCGCAAGACCTACATGGAGCGGGTGCGGCAGATTGCAGCGACCGGGATTGACGGCATCTACATTGATATTCCCTACTGGATGACGCACTTCGACGGATGGGAGACTACCTGGGCCAGTTTCGATGACTACACGGTCGCGGCGTTCAAGCAGCAGACGGGACTGGATGCGAAGCACGATCTGAAGCTGGGGGAGTTTTCAGATCCGGCGTTCCGCAAGTGGGTGACGTTCAGGATCCAGACCTTCACCGATTTCCTGAGCGAGATCGACCGCACGGCGAAGAGCGTCAACCCGAAGATCAAGACGATTCCTGAAATTTATCCCGGGATTGAGGGAGAGTCGGTGCGCGTCGGGGCTGATGTTTACAGCCTCTATGGGGTTGTCGACGCTATCGCTCACGAATACGAATTTGGCGAAGGCGACCACATGGCTTCGTCGCGGAAGCCGCTGGACTGGTTCCGCTATCAGGTGGGGATGCACTCGTTTCGTGCGTTCGCGCAGGGGAAAGCTACGTGGATTCTGAACTACTCCTGGGACGGCGATAAGAAAGTGGATAAGCGCGAGGCCATGATGAACCTGGCGATGTCGCAGGTCATGGCGGGCGCGAATTTCTGGGATGCACCGGGACATTCGATGGCGGGATCAAACGATCTGCCGACGCGGAAGAAGATTTTTTCGTGGATTGCGGCGCATGAGAAGACGTTCTATCTGCCGCGCTCTCCCGTGGATCCGATTGGCGTTTATTTTTCGCCGGACACGCGGAATTTTTATGCGGAGGATTTCATCGCGTCGTATCGCGGGATTTTGATTCTGTTGATGCAGAAGCATCTTGAGTTTCAGATCGTGACACCGCGAACGCTGGCGGATTTTCATGGGAAGACGCTGGTGCTGCCGGATGTACGGGTGCTGGGAGACAGCGAGAAAAGTTGGCTGCAGGGTTTTGCGGCTCAGGGGAATCATCTGGTGATCACCGGGACCGACGCTACGGGCATGGGTAGCGCGCAGAATGTGCTGCGGTTTCCGTCTTGCCCGGGGCGGGCTTATAACGCAGCGCTGGAGAAGGACTTTGAAGGCGCATCACCGGATTCGCAGCAGGCTTTTCTCGACAGCTTGCACGGTGGAAATGCGGTGCAGATCAAAGCGGGAGCGCAGGTGGCGACGTCGGTCGCTCGCAGCTCCGATGGGCACATCAACGTTTTTTTTGCGAACTTTGCCGGGCTGCGCGGAGGGTCGAATCCGGTGCAGACGCCGCAAACGGGCGTCGAAGTCAGCTTGACAGCAAAAGGCGGCAAGGGCTTCGTCCTTCCTTTTCTCGGCGAGGTACAAGCGGTCAACGGGGTTCGTCACGGGGACGGCGTTACATTCACGCTGCCAGCAATTACGAAGGGCGCGGTGTTTTGGTATGAACCCTGAGGCAGTATATTGGCGTCAGCGCGGCGGGCGGGACGCCCGCCCCTTAGACTTCGCTCAGGGCAGGCTCCCAGCCGGCAGGATGCCGGCGCTACTTTCGAGTCTCAGCTGAGCCGAGTTCCCAGTTCTTCGATCTGGCTACGGCTTCGTTCCAACGGTTCCGTAACAGGCGCGCTTGCGATGCTGGCATTTGCGGGTTGAAACGGCGATCTTTTGCCGCGGCGGAGGCATCGAGATCCTTCTTCCAAAAACCTACCGCCAGGCCGGCGAGGTAGGCGGCGCCTAGCGCGGTGGTTTCCGTCACCGCTGGGCGAACTACAGGAGCACCGAGAATGTCCGACTGAAACTGCATGAGGCTGTCGTTGGCCGCGGCGCCGCCATCGACGCGCAGTTCTTGCACGGAGTCGCCGGAATCCAGACGCATGGCATCGAGGAGATCGGCGACCTGGTAGGCGATGCTCTCGAGCGCTGCGCGGGCGAGGTGACCTGCGGAGGTACCGCGGGTGAGTCCAAACATGGAGCCGCGCGCATAGGAATCCCAGTGCGGGGCGCCCAGTCCAACGAAGGCAGGAACGAAGTAGACGCCGCCGTTGTCGGGCACGGACCTGGCCAGAGCTTCGACTTCTTCTGATTTGCGAATCAGGCCGAGGCCGTCGCGGAGCCACTGAACAACTGCGCCGCCGACAAAGACGCTGCCTTCGAGAGCGTATTCCGTTACATCGCCAATCTTCCAGGCAACGGTCGTCACCAGCCGATTGGACGACGGCACCGCGCGGCGGCCCGTGTTCTGCAGCATGAAGCAGCCGGTGCCGTAGGTGTTCTTGGTCAAACCAGGGCGAATGCAGCGCTGACCGAAGAGGGCCGCCTGCTGATCGCCTGCGATGCCGCCGAGCGGAATCTTTTCCAATCCCTGTACCGCGCTGACTTCACCGTACACTTCGCTGGAAGAACGCGCGGCCGGCATCATCGCAATCGGGATTCGGAACAGATCGAGGAGTTCGTGATCCCAAGCGCCCGTGTGGATGTTGAAGAGCATGGTGCGCGAGGCGTTGCTGGCGTCGGTGGCGTGAACTTTGCCGCCGGTCAGTTTCCACAGGAGCCAGGTATCGACGGTGCCGAAGGCAAGCCGGCCTGCTTCCGCGTGGCTGCGCGCGCCGGGAACGTGGTCCAAGATCCAGGAAATCTTGCTGGCAGAAAAATAGGAATCAATGAGCAATCCGGTGCGTTGCTGGATGAGCGGTCCGTGGCCTTCGCTGCGCAGGCGCTCGCAGAAATCGGCGGTGCGGCGGTCTTGCCAGACGATGGCGTTGTAGACAGGTTCTCCGGTCTCGCGATCCCATACGATCGTGGTCTCGCGCTGGTTGGCGATGCCGATGGCGGCCACGTCGCCGGGCTCCGCCTTGACTTGAGCGAGGGATTCCAACGCTACCGCAATTTGCGAGGAGGCGATCTGTGCGGGATTGTGCTCGACCCATCCGGGTTGAGGAAAGATTTGATCGAATTCCCGTTGAGCGACGGCGCAAACGACGCCGTCCTCGTCAAACAAGAGGGCTCGCGAGCTGGTCGTGCCCTGGTCCAACGCTAAGACATATTTCACAGTTCCTCCTCGAACATCGAGCGGTGCGCTGAGAGTTGGCTAGGAAGGACGCAGAAAGCGCCGGATCCCAAAGTCATAGAGGGCCGCTCCCACCAGGCCGCCAAGCAGCGGAGCGACGACAGGAATCCACCAGACGCGGGTTCCATCGGTGAGGCCGTTGTTGTGAAATCCGGCGACCACCGTGAAGAGCCTGGGACCGAAGTCGCGCGCGGGATTGATGGCATAGCCGTGCATGCCGCCGAAGCTCATGCCGATCGCGACCACGACCAATCCGATCATTGCGGGCGCGAGGTTCGCTCCTGGCGGTGAGTTGAATTCGTCGATGATGGCGAAAACCAGAAGAAGCAGCAGTGCAGTGCCGATCAGTTGATCCAGAAAACCGGCCAGCAGGATCGCAGGAAAGGCGGGGAAAGTCGTGAATATGCCGGCGGTGCGGTCCAGTTGGGGATCGGTCTGCCGGAACGCAGGCAGGTAGTTCCAATACACAAGAGCCGCGGCGGCAAACGCACCGGCAGTCTGCGCGATGGAATAGGGCATAACCTTGCGCCATGGGAAGCCACGAAAAACCGCAAACGCCAAGGTCACCGCGGGATTGAGATGCGCCCCCGAAACTTTGCCGGCGATGTAGATTCCCATGGTCACCCCGAGTCCCCATCCCAGAGTGATATTTGTGAAGCCACCGTGGATGGTTTCGCCCGGGTGGCTGGAGGGAAACAGCACGACCATGGCAACCACTCCTGTGCCAAACAGCATGAGAACAAAAGTGCCGAGAAACTCCGCGATCAACTCCGCTATCAGTGAGGGCTTCGGGTTCATTCGCATCTCCGGTGCTCGACGGGACTGCGCTTCCAGACCGCGAAGTAGTCTACCAAGTGGTGGCGCCTGGCGTGCGTTTTTCGGCGGCGAGCCCTGAGTTTTTCGCCCTTGCCTTGAGCTTCGGAAAGTAACCTGTGCGGACCTTTTCGCTTGACATTTGGGGAGGGGTCCGTAAGATATAGAAATATTTATGCATTCGCATGCATATTTATTCATTATGAATAAAACACTACGGCAACGGGCGGTCCTGGATGTGCTCAAGCACGGGTCCATCGCCAGCCAGGAGGATCTTCAGCGCCTCCTGAGGAAGCGGGGCTTTAAGGTCGGACAGGCTACGCTGTCCCGGGACATCCGCGATTTGAATCTGAGCAAGACCTCCCACGGATATTCCCTGCCGCAGGGCGAGAGTGGGGCGGGAGTGGCGCTGCCTCCGGTGTCGAGACTGGTACGCGAGTTTGTGCTCGATATTCGAACGGCGCAGAACCAGTTGGTGATCAAGACCATCGTGGGCAGCGCGCAGCCTGTAGCAGCGGCCTTGGACGAGGCCGATTGGTCCGAGGTGGTCGGGACGATCGCCGGCGACGACACCATTCTGATTGTGTGTCCCGACAAGGACGACGCCAGGAAACTAGCGGGCCGGATTGAGGAAATGCTGGGCTAGATGGCTGGGAAGCTCAAAACCGCTGTGCTGGGCGCGACCGGATACTCCGGCCTGGAGTTAACGCGGATTCTTCTGCGTCATCCGCGGCTGGAGAAGCCTGTTCTGCTACGGCGCTCGGTTGATAACGGGAGCGCGTCGGACGTTGCTTCGGACTTGGCGGATGTGTTTCCGGCCCTCTATGGCAATGGTGGCTATCCGCTGCACGCGCTCTCGTGGGCGGCGATGAAGCAGCAGGGAGTGGAGTTGCTGTTTTTGGCTACGCCGCATGAGGCGTCGCGCGCTCTTGTGCCGGAAGCCCTGTCGCACGGCCTGCGCGTCATCGATCTGAGTGGCGCGTGGCGGTTGAAGCAGGAACAACACCGGGCGATCTACAACTTTCAAGACTCGGATGCTGTCTCGGCCGCGGAACTCACCGAGAAGGCCGTCTACGGATTGCCCGAATTGAATGGCGATCGCATAGCCAAGGCCACACTGGTGGCGAACCCCGGGTGCTACGCCACGTCGGTGATCCTGGCCTTGGCGCCGCTGCTCAAGGCTGGCGTCGTCGATCGCAACCGTGGGATCGTCTCTGATTCAAAATCTGGAGTATCGGGAGCGGGCAAGGAACCGACTGCCAAGACGCATTTTGTCTCGGTGGCAGACAACTTGTCCGCATATTCGATCTTCAACCACCGGCATGTGGGCGAGATTGTTGAGCAACTCGAATTGGGAGCGGCGGAGTTGATGTTTACGCCGCACTTGCTTCCGATTCCCCGCGGAATTTTGTCGACGATCTATCTGCACCTGAACCGCGAGATGACACCGCTGGAAGTGGAGTCGCTCTTTCAGGCTTTCTATTCGGGTAAACGCTGGGTACGGGTGTTCCAGACGCCGAAGCTTCCGCAGGTGCAGTTCTCGTTGCAGACGAACTACTGCGATCTGGGCTTTTGTCTGGCGGAAGACGGCCGGCGTTTGGTGTTGATCTCCTGCATCGACAACCTGCTGAAGGGCGCGGCCGGGCAGGCGGTGCAGAACATGAATCTGATGTATGGCTGGTCGGAAGACGAGGGACTGCTGTGATTATCGTTGTCAAAATCGGAGGAGCCGCGCTTGAGGATGCTCCTACTCTGCGCAAGTGCGCGCGCGCGATTGCGGAACTGGCACAGGATGGGCATCGCGTCGTCGTGGTCCACGGCGGCGGCAGTGCACTGACGCGGGTTCTGAAACAACTGGGTAAGCAAAGCGAGTTCATCGGCGGGCTGCGTGTGACCGATGCGGAAACTCGCGACGTCGCACTGATGGTGCTGGGCGGCATGGTCAACAAGAAGCTCGTGGCCGCGATTCAGTCCGCTGGAATGCCCGCGGTCGGATTCTGTGGCGGCGATGGGATGACGTTCCGCGCGCGGCGAAAGCATATTCCCGGCAACGACGCGGGATTCGTCGGCGAGATTTGTTTTGCAGAGCCGTGCTGGATCGAAGCGTTGTGGCAGCAGGGGGGAATTCCGGTGCTCGCGTCGCTCGCTCTCGGAGCGGACGGCGAGTATTACAACGTTAATGCCGATGAGATGGCGGGGGCGTGCGCCGCGGCCTGCCACGCAAATGCGCTCATCTTTTTGACCGACGTGCCGGGAGTGAAAGACGCGGAAGGCGCCGTGATTCCGTGGCTCAGCACCAAGCAGGCACAGGACATGGTCGACGGATCGATCGTCAGTGGAGGCATGTTGCCGAAACTGGAAGCCTGCAAACAGGCTCTGAAGCAGGGCGTAGGCAGGGTGCGGATTTTGCCCGCGGCGGAAGCTGAGGCGCTGCCGCAGTTTTACCTCACGAAACTGAATTGTGGAACAGAAGTGACCTGCGCATGAGTTCAGGAGCACAGTTACCGAAAGAGGAGTCAAAGTTGAACAGTCCATTGCAAAACAGAGTGCCGGTGCCGGCGGTGCCCGAGACATTTCCCAGCACCTTCTGGTGCCCAGACCTGGTTTCGACGCGCGATCTCGGACCGCAGGGAGTTCAGGCCGTGCTGCATCTGGCAGAACTCATGAAGTCTCGTCCGTCCGTGTTTCAACGCTCGATGGCGGGAAAGCAAATGGTGATGTTCTTCGAGAAGCCTTCGCTCAGAACGCGGCTGACGTTCGAAGCAGGGATGACGAGCCTTGGCGGGACGGCCATGTTTGTGGATCAGTCGCAGAGCAGGCTGGACGCTCGCGAAACGCTGAGCGACATTGCGCACAATCTTGAGCGCTGGGTCGACGTGATCGTGCTGCGCACCTTCGCGCAGGAAACCATCGAGGGCATGGCTCGTTTTGCCTCCGTCCCGATCATCAATGCGCTGAGCGACCTGGAGCATCCGTGCCAGGCACTGGCGGACTACTTCACGCTGCAAGAGCGGTTCGGCGATCTGCGGAAGATCACGCTGGCCTACGTCGGAGACGGCAATAACGTAGCGCATTCTCTGATCCTCACGTGCGCGTGCCTTGGCTCTTCGATCCGGATCGCCACGCCGAAGGGTTATGCGCCGAACGCGCAGATTGTCGCCGATGCGCGGAAGATTGCAAAGCAGACAGGCGCGCAAATCGAATTACTTAACGATCCGCGTGCTGCGGTCGGCGGGGCTGACGCAGTTTACACGGATGCATGGGCAAGCATGGGCCAGGAACACGAAGCGGCCCAGCGCACGGAGATCTTCCAGTCGTATCAAGTAAACCGGCAACTGATGACGGAAGCGGCTCCCCATGCAGCATTCATGCACTGTCTTCCTGCGCATCGCGGAGAGGAAGTCACCGATGTGGTGATGGACTCCGACAACTCGGTCATCTTCGAGCAGGCAGAGAATCGCCTGCATGTTCAGAAATCCATTCTTTATTTATTGCTGGGCGGCGCGGTTCGCCTGCCCGTTAGGAGCGCTCATGCCTGAGAAAGTTGTTCTCGCTTATTCCGGTGGATTGGACACGTCGATCATCATTCCATGGTTGAAAGAAAACTACTCCTACGACGTCATCGCCATGGTCGGCGACGTTGGCCAGGGAGACGACATTGAGGCGGTAGTCGAGAAGGCCTACGCAACCGGCGCCAGCAAGGTCATCGTAGAGGATCTGCGCGAAGAATTCCTGACGGGGTATGTGTTCCCTGCTTTGAAGGCCGGTGCAGTTTACGAACACAAGTATCTGCTGGGAACTTCTCTCGCCCGTCCAGTGATTGCCAAACATCAGGTCGAAGTCGCATTGCGTGAGGGAGCGACGGCGGTATCACACGGATGCACCGGTAAGGGCAACGATCAGGTGCGGTTTGAGCTGACCTATCAGGCGCTGGCTCCGGAGTTGAAGATTATTGCGCCGTGGCGGGAGTGGACGTTGAAGTCGCGCGAGGACTGCCTCGATTACGCGGAGCAGCATGGGATTCCGGTGGCGGCCAGCCGCGAGAAGATTCACAGCCGCGACCGCAATCTGTGGCACATCAGTCATGAAGGCGGAGAACTGGAAGATGCCGGGAACGCCCCGTTGCCGACCACGTGGCAAATCACGCGCGCGCCGCAAGAGGCACCCGATAAGGAAGAGCAGGTGCGTATCGGCTTCACGCAGGGCATTCCGGTTTCAGTGAATGGGATGGAAATGGATCCCGTGTCGCTGGTGGAATTCCTGAACGAGATTGGCGCTCGGAACGCGATCGGCCGCATCGATCTGGTCGAGAACCGGTTTGTCGGGATCAAGTCGCGGGGATGCTATGAAACTCCGGGCGGTACGCTGCTGATCGCGGCGCATCGCGAACTGGAGGCGCTGTGCCTGGAGCGCGAGGTCGCACACTTCAAGCAGCACATCGGGCTGAAGTATGCAGAGATAGTTTATTTTGGTCTTTGGTTCACGCCGCTGCGGGAGGCTTTGGACGCCTTTGTCGAGAGCACGCAGAAAGAGATGACCGGAAGCATCACGTTGTCGTTGTACAAGGGAAATGTTTCCGTCGTCAGCCGAGAGTCGGAGCACTCGCTCTACCGCACCGATCTTTCGTCGTTCACCATGGGCGACAGCTACGACCAGAAAGACGCCGCGGGATTTATCCGCATTCTTGGACTGCCCTCACGGTCGAGGACACGCGCCCGCGTGGAGGTCGCGCGATGAAGATGTGGTCGGGAAGGTTCCGGCAGCCGCTGGATCCGGATTTCGAGCGCTGGCAGCGGTCGTTCAGCTTCGACCGGCGGTTGCTGAAGTGCGAACTGATGGCCAGCAGTGCGCACGCACGAGCGCTGAAGGCCGCAGGTATTCTGTCGTCCGATGAACTGATCAGCATTTTGCAGGGACTGAAACAGATCGGGGAGAAGGCGGCCGAGTTGCCATCGTTTCTCGACGACGATGAAGCTGAGGACGTTCACCATTTCGTCGAGAAGCAACTGGTGGCGCTGATCGGGGAAACCGGATACAAGCTTCACAGCGGCCGCAGCCGCAACGAACAGATTGCCACCGACCTGCGGCTCTACGTGCGCGCGACGATTGATCAATTGCGCCACGAACTAGCGGAACTGTGCGGCGTGTTGGTGGATCGCGCGGAGCAGACGGCAGACGCGGCTATGCCGGCGTACACACACTTGCAAAGGGCCGAACCGGTGCTGCTTGGACACTGGCTGCTCGCATATGTCGAGATGTTTTTGCGGGATGCGGAACGGCTGCAGGACTGCAGAAAACGGATGAATGTTTGTCCGTTGGGATCGGGAGCTGTAGCGGGTGCGACTTTGCCACTGGATCGGACTTCGATGGCGGACAGTCTTGGGTTCGAGGGCACGACCGCGAACAGTATTGATGCCACCAGCGACCGGGACTTCGTACTCGAGTTTGTGAATACTCTGTCGCTACTCGCGATGCATTTGAGCCGCTGGGCGGAGGAAATGATTTTATTTTCTTCCCAGGAATACAGCTTTTTGGTTTTACCCGAGGCTTACTCCACGGGCAGCAGCGCGATGCCACAGAAGAAGAATCCGGATTTGCTCGAGCTGGTACGGGGCAAGAGTGGGCGAATTCTGGGAAATGCCACTGCGCTCATGGTCGCAGTGAAGGGCCTGCCTCTGGCCTATAACAAAGACTTGCAGGAAACGCAGGAGCCTTTGTTCGACTCCTCCGACACGCTGCTGCAAATGTTGCCGCTGGTGGCGGGATGGATGAAGGCGGTGGAATTCAACAAGGAACGCATGCATCAGGCAGCAGAGTCGGGATTTATGAATGCCTGGGCCGGAGCAACATATCTGGTGAAGCGCGGAGTCGCTTCGAGGATCGCGCATGAGCGGATTGGCAAGGCGGTGCAGATGTGTATCGAGCGCGGCTGCGAACTTCAGGATTTGGCGCTCGATGAACTGAAGGCGCTGAGTCCGGCGTTCGATCAGGATTTCTACGATTCGTTGAAATTGGCTGCGGTACTTGCGGTCCATGATGTTCCGGGAGGAACGGCGCCAGGCCGGGTACGGCAGGCAATTCAGCTCACGAGGAAGAAGATCGAGTCGCTTCGCGAGGAGGCCCATGCGCACGCGTAAAGCCATTTTGCCGGACGCACAGCAGATTCACGAGTTGATTTCGGCATACTCCGGCGACGGTACGCTGCTGCCGCGTACTCTGCCGGAGATTTGCGAGAACGTGCGCGACTTCGTTGTGCTTGAAGACGAAGAGCGCATCATCGGCTGCGGAGCACTTCATCTTTATGGCACGCACCTGGCCGAGATTCGGTCGATTACGGTCGCTCCGTGGGCTCAAGGCAAGGGCGGCGGCGGACGGCTGGTAAAGGCGCTCATGGCCGAGGCAAAGCGCCATCGCGTGGATTGCATTTGCCTGTTCACGCGCAAGCCCGATTTCTTTGCAGGGCAAGGATTCTCAGTAGCGCTGCGCGAGGATCTTCCGGACAAAATCTATAAGGACTGCCACGCCTGTCCGCGGTTTCACTGCTGCGATGAAGTGGCTATGGTGCGGGGGGACCTGCCCAAGTTCGCGATTCTGCCCGAACCAGCGAACTGGCTGGTGAAGCTGCAAGGATGGTCGCCGACCGTCGAGACACAGAGAGGCTCTAGCTAAACTCACCGGCTCCATCTTCCGCGATGCACAGGTAGACCTGGGCGGTAATTCCTGTCTTTTGCAGGTAGCGTTCGGCGACGCAGCTCGCGAAGTCTTCCGCGTTTTCTTCGCGCACTAGATTGACGGTGCAGCCGCCGAAGCCACCTCCGGTCATGCGTCCGCCGACGAAGCCCGCTAGACCTTCAGCGGCGTCAACCATGATGTCGAGTTCCCTGCAGCTTACTTCGTAGAGATCCCGCAGGCTGTTGTGCGACTCGCGCATGAGTGCGCCCACCTGTGCCAAGTCGCCTTCTGTCAGGAGCCGCGCTGCATCCAGTGTGCGCTGATTTTCGCGGACGACGTGGGAACATCTCTTGCCGATTGTAGGAGGAAGATCGTGGAAGTGTTGATCGAGAAGCTCGACCGATACATCGCGCAAGGCACGAACTGCGGGATCCCACTTCGCGAACAACCGCGCACCTTCTTCGCATTCTGCGCGTCGAGTGTTGTAGGCGCCCGTGGCCAGGTCGTGCTTGACCATCGTGTTGCAGACTACGAGGCGGATACCTGTGGGAATTGGAACGAACCGGAATTCCAAGGAACGGCAGTCCAGAAGGAAAGCGTGTCCTGCTTTTCCCATGCAGGAGACGAACTGATCCATAATCCCGACTTTTGCGCCGACGAAGTTGTTCTCGGCCTTCTGGCACAACTTTGCGACTTCAGGCAGCGGCAACTGCGTTTCTCCCATGCTCATCAAGGCAAGGGCGGAAGCCACCTCAACGGCTGCGGATGAGCTGAGACCGGCGCCGATTGGGACTTCGCCGTGCACGAGCAGACTCGCTCCACCGAACTTGAGCCCACGCTGCTGCAGCACGCTTGCGACGCCGAGCACGTAGTCACACCAAGCGCCGGTCCGGCGTTCGGGAAGGTGATCGAGATCAAACTCGAAATTGCCGGGGAACTCTTCCGAACGGATCACTAGTTTCCTATCTGGTCGGGGAGCGACGGCTACATAGGTTGAGAAGGCGACTGCGGCGGGCATGACGAAGCCCTCGTTGTAATCGGTGTGTTCACCGATCAGATTGACACGTCCGGGGGCGCGGAAGATTCTGGGGTAGGTGCCGAAGAGTCGTTCGAAGTGCTGCGTGAGTTCGTGTGCCTTCATCGGCGTCGTCACAAACGAATCCCCATGCAAAATGGATCCTGCGGGTCAAGCAAAAGTTCAGCGTCCGCATTCACGAAAGCGGCACCTTTAATGCTGGGATAGACCTTGCCTCCCCGCACCGTGATGCTGCATTCGAAAACGCTTCCGACAATGCTCTCTTGTTTCCACACCTGGCCTTCGCGGATTTTTCCATCCGCATAGAGGCAAGCCAGTTTGGCGCTCGTGCCGGTGCCGCATGGGGAACGATCGTAGGCTTTTCCAGGACAGAGAACGAAATTCTTGCTGTCGACGGAAGGCAGGAGAGACGGTGCGAACATCTCGATGTGGTCGATTTCCTGATTGCCCGCTCCGGTGATTCCTTGCGGGTTGAGTTCCCGGCGAATCGACCAGGTGAAGTCTGTCAGTTCCTCGATGTTCTTCAGTGATAGCTCCATGTGGTGATCGCGCACCAGGAAAAACCAGTTTCCTCCCCAAGCTACATCACCACGGACCTTGCCGTAACGAGGCACATCGACGGCCACGTTCTGAGCCAGACGGTAGCTCGCAACGTTGTTCACCGTGACTTCACCGGTCGAGTGCAGGACTGCGCTCACTGTTCCAACTGGAGTCTCGATGCGGTGCTCGCCGGGTTCGATGCGCTTCATGAAGGACAGTGTCGCGATGAGGCCGATGGTGCCGTGCCCGCACATGCCGAGATAGCCGACATTATTAAAGAAGATGACGCCGGCGGCACATGTAGGATCGACCGGTTCGCACAACAACGCTCCTACCATCACGTCGGAACCGCGAGGCTCGTTCACGACCGCGGATCGAAAGGCGTCGTGCTCATCGCGAAAGCGTTGCAGGCGGTCGGACAGCGGTCCATTCCCCAGATCAGGGCCTCCGGTGACAATCACCCGGGTCGGCTCACCGCCGGTGTGAGAGTCAATCACTCGAACTCTTCGGTGCTTGCCGTCGATCATGGTGCTTGGGTTGTCTCCTGGAGGCTGCGGAAGGACGAGCCCGTTAGTGGACGTTCAAGTCGAGGTAATGGCTGAAGAGTAAGGTTTCTTTTTCCCTTCTTCTTCAAACTCTCGATCCCGTGGCATCCATGGTGCGCCCTATGAGAGGGGCCCCCGCATTTTATATGATTTTCGAGCGCTACTGTAGGGCAACTACAGAGTGCGGATTTGCGTCCAAATCGCTGAAAAGGCTTGTTGGAAACCGGGTTTGGGCGAACGCAGCCCGGGGACCGGCAGCGCCCAAGCAGACGCCAGCCTACTTGGCGAGTTCCCCGGTCGACTCAAAACGCACGCCAGCCAGAGGCTTTCCGGAGGCGAGAGACTGGCGGATACTGGCCCGGTTCGGGCCAAATTGCTCAATCGCCGCGGACAGGGATTGCAAGGCCTGTTCAAGAGGAGTCCCCTGTGGCAGACGGAAGATCCAGGGGATATTGGTCGAGGTGAGCGCGCGGTCCGAAGAGATGGCTACGACTGGAACGAATGACTTCACAGCGATCTGTTCGGCAAGGTGGCTGGAGGCACGGTCAAGGGCGATCACGGCCAGCACGTGCTCCTGGTAGACGGCTTTCACTAGATCGGCGGAGGCCTTGCCCCAGGCAGTATCCGACGGAATTGCAATCAGGGCCAGGTGTTTCCCTGTGGTGTTCAAAGCGCTCAGCAGGCGAACGGTTTCAGGCGATCGCACAAGTTCGTCAGCGTGTGGGCCGAAGACGCCAATCTTCAGATCGCCCGCGATCTCGTCGCGCACTGTCGGACCCGCGTATTGAACGCCGTTTTCACCGACTCGAGCGTAGGGCTTTTCCATCGTGATGCGGCGGTATTCGATGGTCCCGTTGTGCACGTGAGCGAGAAACATGGGGGTAATGTTTTTGCTGTTGGGATCGAAAACCATCTCTCCGGTGACGCCTTTGTAGTTCACCGTTCCGGCTAAGGCGTCGCGGATCCGGCCTCGATTCAGGCCTGCACGGCAAATAGCGTTCAGCAGGATTTGCATCGCATCGTAGGCCAGAGCAGCGAAGTGGTCCGGCTTCTCGTGGAAGGCCACTTCGTAACGAGAGTTGAAATCCTGCCAGCGCGCGTCGGTGCGGGTGGGATCGTAGGGGAAAACAGCTTCGAATCCCTCGGCCGCGGGGCCGGCTTGTTTGATCAGTTCGTCGCCAATCGTGCGATGGCTGCCGAATACACGCTGCTTCATGCCGAGTTCCTGCATTTGCTGCAGGATTTGCGCGGCAGGGCCGACGTTGGTCCACAGTACGATGGCGTCGACGCGAGAGTCTTCGATGACTTGAAGCTGGCGGCGGAAGTCGGTGTCACCCGGCATAAACTTCTGCTCGATCACCACGGGATGGCCGAGGCGCCGAGACGCATCGCGGAACTTGATGACTCCGAAACGGCCGTAGCGGTCGTTCACACGAAGTAAACCGACGCGTTTAAATCCGAGTTCGGTGTAGATGTGGCGGGCCAGAGTGTAGCCTTGCTCGCGGTCGTCCTGAATATCGGTGAAGTACCAGGGGATGATGGTTTCAGGAATTGTGGGATCGGTGGAGGCGCTGTTCACCAGCGGGGTCTCGCCCTTTAGCGTGAGGCGCAGCGCGATGTG
The DNA here is from genome assembly GCA_003134655.1 of Acidobacteriaceae bacterium. GTDB lineage: Bacteria > Acidobacteriota > Terriglobia > Terriglobales > Acidobacteriaceae > Sulfotelmatobacter. The sequence goes on along the minus strand of PLBY01000147.1, from coordinate 178,872 downwards.
AGTAGATTCTGAACTGATGGAGCCGAACATGGCCCAGACTTTATCTTCGTAGATCATCCGGACCGCGTCGTTTGAGGCCGCGCCCCAGATGGCAGAATCTTTCGCAGCGCCCTCGGTTGCTGATTTGCTCATTTGCCAGTTGTCGTAGTCGTTGTGAGTGATCAGGCGAAAAGGCTTGCCGCCATAACCACCGCTGGCATTGGCCTCGTCGATCGCCATGGTCGCGCCATTCAGCATGCGATTGCCGAGCACAGCGTCAGGGTGGTCGTAGAGGGGCGCGAGAAATCCAATGCGAATTTCGCTGAGAGTCTTCAAATCAGGATCGGGGACGTCGCGGGCGGCGCCGTTGTATTCGACGAGATCCTGATAGTACTCGTAGTAGGGAGTGGTGAACTTGGAAAATGGACGCAAGTCCTCCGGCGCGCCAGTGTAAGGCTTGAGCGAACGCGGCGCGGGTGGTCCAGGCGGATTGTGGCCGCACGCACAGGGAACGGACATCTGGGCCCACGCCGCGCTGGTCAGCAGCGCGGCGATTACGGAAATCCTTACGAGGTGCATGGCTACTCCGTTGGCGTTTCCCGCCGGAACATGGCAATCGCCTCGATTTCGATCAACAGATCAGGGCGGCACAGAATCGCCTGGATGCCGGTGGAAGCCGGCAGCGGGTCGAGTTGCTGCTCTTTGTAGAATGCGGTGCGCTCTTCGTTGAAGGCCTGGTAATCGCGCTCGATGTCACGGAGGTAGCACGTGGTGCGCACAATGTCATGCCAGGTCGCGCCTTCGGCGGCCAACAGTTTGGTAATGTTGTCGAAGGTGCGGCGGAGTTGAGCGCGCAAGTCGCCAACGTGGACGGTGCGGCCGGCATCGTCAATACTCGCGGTACCCGAGATCAGCAGGACGGTGAGGCCGTTCAAGTCAATCCGCATGCCGCGGGAGAAGGCGCTGCCGTAATCGTAAGCTTCGTTCAACGCTGTGTGGTTGGTGATGGCCCGCTTCACAACTGGGGCTGTGGCCACTTCCGCGAATAGCTCCTGAACATTCATGTGATTCGCTCCTGAGGATTTCATTTCTTGTGTGACGCCTTGTGCGTGCTCAAAACTTGTGCGGTTTCGACAGGATTCTTCTGGCGAATGCCGTGGCTCAATCCCTTGGCCGTCGCGACCCAGATGTCGTCGTCCTGAAGGGCGACGCCGAGAACGTAGTTGTGTGCGATCGTGCTCTGCACCGGGATCTTCTTCACCGTGCCGGCAGCGTCGCGCACCAGCATTTCCGGCTTATGAGTATCGAGCGCGGGACGGTACACCGCCCAGTTCGTGCCGTCGTAGTAGGCGAGACCTTTGTCCGTCGAGAACCAGGCGCGGTTGGCGTCGATGCCCTTGATCTGGTTTAGAAAATTGCTGGGTAGGCCGCTGTCTTTCTGCAGGAAGTTGTGCCAGTAACGGCCATCGTAGCGGCTGGCGCCGAAGTAGGTGGCGACCCAGAGGATCTTGTCGACGTAGCTGACGGAGGTTGTGATCTCGTGGATCAAGCCCTGATCTTTCATCAAGACGAGTTCGGTCTCGCCGTCAGGATCGTCGTAGTTTTTCCAGCGCTCGGTCTTCACGTCATATTCGAGGACCCCACCGCCCCACACCGCGTAATAAACTTTGTCCTCCGCGGGACTAACGGCGTAGGTCCAGATTTCATACATCGGCGTGTTGCGTTCGTTGAAAAGGGACCACTGGCCGGTTCGTGTGTTGAGGCGACTGGCGCCGGCGGCGGTTGCGGTCCACACGAAGTCGCCTTGCACTCCGACACCGTAGACAATGTCGTTGCTTAAGCCGGAGGTCAGTTGGGTGAAGGTGTCAATGCGTCCGGCCGAGACGCGACTCAGTCCGCCCATGGTGCCAACCCATAGGTCTCCAGTGCGCTTGTCGAGTGCCAGAGAGAGCACGGCTTGGTGCGCCAAACTCTGCTCTTTCGACTCCTCGACGGGGCGAAATACTTTCCAGGCGCCGTTCTCGTAGAGGCCTAATCCGTTTTCTGTGCCGGCCCAGATGCGCTTGCCGTCGACCAGTACGCAGAAGACGTGGTTATCGGGCAAGCCGTTTGCGGTGGTGAAGTTCTCCCAGCGGAAGAGGGGCATATCTTGCGCAGAGCCTCGTAACGGCAGAAGCACCGCGCTAATCAGGGTCAGGACGCGCAGGAGATCCTTCGCTCCGCCTAAAAAGCGCCTCCGCTCAGGATGACCACAACTTGGCGATATCGTCTTCATAGCGTTTTCAGGTACTCGATGAGATCGTTCAATTCGTCTTTGGTCAGATCGTTGCTAACACCGTGCGTATCTTTCGGATTGAATACGGTCCAAATTTCTTCCAGCGAGCGCGCCGAACCATCGTGCAGGTACGGCGCGGAATAGGCTACGTTGGGAAGTTGGGGAACGTCGACCACAGGCGCGCGGTCTGTGGGCTTGCCGGTGCCCACGTCCACTTGCTTCTGGTTGGTGTACTTGGGACCGCTATGGCAAGTTCCGCATTGATTGGAGTCGGGGATCGGCTTGCCGTTCTTGTATTTCGTGCGCTCGAAGATTGCTTTGCCGCGCTCCTGCGCTGGGGTGAGATCTCCGTTGGCAAGACGGGCGCGATTCGGGCGATAGGGGAGCGAGAAGACAAATGTCACCAAGTCGGTGAGTTGCTGCTGGTTGAAACTCTGGGAGCGGAAGAAGAACTTCTCCGTGCGCGGACCGCATTCGGTGGGCATGTCGGCGTTGCCGCCGTTCCATTTGAATGGTTCGGTGCCGGCCAAGTTTTCCAGAGAGCGGTTGTCGACGATGTCTTTGCCGAAGCCGTCCGGCTCGAGGTCCCATTGCAGGCCGTCGATGGTGGCATCCAAGTGGCAATTGGCGCAGCCGAACTGGCCTTGGAAGGCGAAGTCGGCGGTGTAGAAGAGGCGCTCGCCACGGCGGAGGGCGTCGACGTTCTTCGGGCCGCCGAGATCGATCGTCGACATCACTTTGTCTGAAGTGGTATCGATGACGGCGATGTTGTCGTCGAGGCGGTTGGCGACGTAGAGATGCTTGCCGTCCGGCGAGAGGAGAACCCCGCGTGGATTGTGGCCTACCGGAATTCGTGCGATCACATAATCTGCGGAAGCTGAAAGATCATTGACGAACGGCTGCCTACGCGCGCGAACCGTTTTTAGCAAGCTGGGGACGTCAATGACGGTGACGCTCTGCGATCCCGCCGTCGTGAGAAAGATCTTCGATTTGTCAGGCGCGATGGCGACGCCCCAAGGCAGGGCATAGTAGCGGTCGAGTTCGTCAATCGGGATCTGAACTGTTCCACCGACGTCTTCCCCGAATAGAGTCAGCGAGTCACCGAAGGCCCAACCATGCTCGACGTGCGCCAGCGGGATCAGATTCTTAGGGCGCAGTTGCGCGGCCACGCCCAGGCGGCCATCTGCGGACAAAGCGATGTGAAACACGCCCGCCACGTTGTGCAGCAGCTTACGCTCGACCACCACCTGCCGCTCGGTATCGATGACGGTAATTTCTGAATTCGGCTGGCTGCGGAAAGCTCCGGCATTCGGATAAATGTGGGTGCAATAGATCCACTTTCCATCTGGCGACAATGCCAAGTAGCTGGCGCCGCGTCCTGCCAGGAGCCGTTTGGTTTCCCGGCTATCCTTGAGGTCAATCACGGAAACGTCGCCGCTCAAGCGATTAGCGACGTACAGCGTCGTGCCGTCCCTGTCTGAAACGACACCGCTCGGTTCTGATCCGGTGGTCAGTGTCTGCACAACCTGCAATGTCGCGGTATCGATGACCGACACCGTGTCAGACCAGGCATTCGTGACATATAACTGGCGGCCATCGGGGGACATTGCGATCCCGCGCGGCATGTGGCCGACCGGAACGCTGCCAATCACTTTGTTGGAAAGCACTTCAACGACTCGTACCTCGTCGCTGTCCTGACAAACGACATAAAGCAGTCGGCCATCCCTAGAAGAGACCATTTCCAAGGGGGATAAATAGCGTTCTTTCGGAATCGCCGTCGACTGCTTGCCAGCAGGCTTAGCCGCGACCGCCAGCAGAGCCACAGCGAAGATGGCCGCAACCTTCATCATTCGCTGAAAGCTCGTGCACGAGATGGGGCGCACCGGCATCTACGGCTCCTCCACTGTGAGCACTCGATCTACAGAAAGGTTCTCCAGAATCTGTTCTTGCCCACTGGGCCAGTGGATGATGAGTTTGTCCGCCTTTGTGGCAGAACCCAGGCCAAAGTGAATGCGGCCGTCGTCCTGCGACAGATAGCTTGATCCGGCGATGCGCTCTGCGATTTGCTTGCGCCCCGCAACCAGCAGTTCCAGGCGCGCTCCGATGCCATCGCGATTGCTTTTCTTTTCTTGGGAATTCCCTTTCAACTTCACGGTGAGCCAGTGATTGGCGTTCTGCGTGACGTTGTGCAGCAGGGTTGCGGGTGCGCCGAGGTTCACGACGAAGGCATCGATTTTGCCGTCATTGTCGTAGTCGCCAAAGCATGCGCCGCGCGAGACGGTCTTCACATCGAGCACTGGGCCGGCCTCGCGGGACACATCTGCGAACTTGCCGTTGCCGAGACCGCGAAACAGCGACTGTTCTTGCGGGACGAGATGAATCAGCCCGCCGTGAAAGACCAGAATGTCAGGCCAGCCATCGTTGTCGAAATCGTAGATGCCGCTGCCCCAGCTCACATACTGCGCGGTCGCCTGTGAAATGCCTGAACTGGGACCGATGTCTTCAAATCCGTTCGCTCCGGCGTTGCGCATCAGGCGGTTGTACTTGGAGTCGGTCACCCAGAGATCGAGGCGGCCATCGCCATCGATGTCGGCAAACACCGGGCCCATGGCCGACGTGTTCTCGCCATTCTGGCCGTACGCCACGCCCACATCACCGGCGACTTCCTCGAACGTGCCGTCGTGCTTGTTGTGGAAGAGAAAATTCTCCGTCTTGTCGTTAGCAACGTAGATATCGGGATAGCCGTCGCCGTCGTAGTCGGCTGCGGTCACGCCCATGGTGCGGCCCTTGTAGGCGCCGATCCCAGATTTGTCCGTCACGTCTGTGAATGTTCCGTTGCAATTGTTGTGGTAGAGGCGGTTCGTGTCGGCGGCGTAGTCAAGCGGGCCGGGATAGTTATCGGCGGGGTAGAAGTTACGATACTTGGGATCGAACTTCACGTAGCGCCCGACGAACAAGTCAATGCAGCCATCGCGATCGTAATCCAGCCAGGCGGAGCTGATGGACCATCCGTCGACCTTGATGCCGGCCTTGACGGTCACGTCAGTGAATGTCCCATCACCATTGTTGTGGTAGAGGATCGCTTTGCCATAGCCGGTCACGAAGAGATCCACAAAACCATCGTTGTCAAAATCGGCGGCGATCGCAGCCGTACCGAAGATATTTGCCGCTACGCCGGCCTGGTCGGTGACATCCGTGAACGTACCGTCGCCGTTGTTTTTGTATAGATGGTTGTGGGGCGGAGTTGCGGGCTGCTCCTTGAGAGGGTAAGGATGCATTCCGTCCTCAAGCGGCTTACCCGTGACCACGTAGAGATCGGGCAATCCATCGTTGTTGTAGTCGAACCAGACACAGCCGGAGCCGGTGCTCTCCAACAACGAGCCGAGTTGTTTTCCGCCGAAGCTGTGAGTGAATTGAATGCCGGACTTTGCGGTAGCGTCCTCGAAACGGATCGGGCCGGGCGCGGCCGCTGGCGTCGTTTGCGCCAGCATGGAAGAGGACAGTAGAAGGAATCCAAGAAGTCGTTTTGTCACCCTAGTGTCCTCCTGCAGCGTTCTGCGCACTTGCGCCGGTCATGTCGGCTGGTGTGGTCGACTTCAGCAGGACCATGGGAACCGCATTCTCAGGCGAGGTCTCCGGTCCAGCGTGGCATCCGACACAGGCACGTTGTTCACCGCGGCGCATCCAGAAAAATCCCGACTCGTGCTTCAAGGTCTTGCCCGCCTCGTCCAGCAGTTCGATCTGCAGCGGTTGCTCGCTGGGAACTTGCGCGAAGAAGGATCCGTCGCGTTCGACCGGCGCAGTTCCGAGCAGTCGCGGATGACCCGCCTCATCTCGCGTGTACAGCCGCACGGAATGAATCGATCCTGCCGCGAACGGGTATTTGGAGGTATAGGCATTCAGGCACAGCAAGTTCGCGTTCGGCCACTCGTGCAATCCAGAAGGATGACGGTTCGGCAACGCGTGTTCGCTAACCAGTGTTGGCTGAACTGCATCCGCGTCTTGTTCGGCCACTGCTGGGCGCAACGCGGAAGAACCCGGAGTCCAGAGCATCAATTGAAAGGGACCTTTCGTTTCTGAGCGCCAAGGCAAGAGCCAATCGCCTGTCGCAGTCTCGGCGACTTCTCCGGCGTATTCTCCGCCTGGCGCTGAAATGCTGACTTCCTGCGCTTGTGACGATGTGAACCTCGCCAGCCCGTGAGTCGATGCGAGGACGATGTCTCCTGACCTGACTTGCCTGCCGGAGTGGCGCGCAGTGCCGTGATCGCAGCGATAGGACTCGACTCCACTACCATCGGAATACACGGTGTAGATTTCCGGAACGGCCTCAGCACCCAGCGGATATGCGGCTTCGAACAAGATGCGGCCGTCGCGGAGGACATCCGTTGGCAGGAAATTCGTGGGGCCATAGGTCAGGGGCAGCGGATTTCCGCCAGCCAAGCTCACGGCCTCGATCACGAATCGCCCGGCAGTTCTTCGCGCATACACCACGCGATCTTCGGGCAGATAAAGCGGTCGAATGCAGTCTTGCGAGCCGGAGGTGATGCGTCGTGGTTCTCCGCCGGCCAGAGCGACTTCCCAGATCTGCCATGGGTCTTCTGGTTTGCGTTTGCCCGAGAAGAGCACCCGTTGTCCATCGAATGAGACTGCGGAATCGGCAGACATCGCGAAGTTCGAAACCAGTGGATGATTGCCCTGCACGTCACGCACAAAGATCGTCGCGCCGAAAGCGAAACGATCCGCACCGTGCATCCATGCCAGCAGTTCGTAGTGTTTTGTAGCGGTGTAAAGGAATGATGGCGGATCTGCGTCCGGTGAGGCTTTTACTGCGGTCTTCGGAAGTCCGAGCAGGCACAGCGAGAGAACACAAGCCGAGAGAGCGGGAATCAGGATGAACCGTGACGCCACTAGTCCGCTCCCCCGACGGCGAGGAGTTGTGGACGCAGTTTCCGGGCTTCTTGCTCGAGATCGAGGTAGGGCTGGAGATCTTTCATCATGCGGCGGAATTCACCGAAAGTGAGCGATTGGTTGCCGTCGCTCAGGGCCTTTTCCGGACAGGGATGAACTTCCACGATCAATCCGTCTGCGCCAACCACGGCAGCGGCCCGCGACAACACGGGAACCAGCGCGCGCACGCCTGCGGCGTGACTTGGGTCCACGATGACCGGGAGGTGCGAGACCGTTTTCAATACCGGCACGGCAGCGATGTCGAGCGTGTTGCGAGTCGCGGTTTCGAAGGTGCGAATGCCGCGTTCGCAAAGAATGACTTGCGGATTCCCTGAGACGGCGATCACTTGCGCGGAACGCAGAAGGTCTTCGAGCGTGGCGGTCATGCCGCGCTTTAACAGAACCGGCCGGCCGCAATGGCCGAGAGCTTCGAGCAGCGCGTAGTTCTCCATGCTGCGCGTGCCCACCTGCATGATGTCGGCATATTCGGCGATGAGGTCGACGTCTTCTTCGCTCATCACTTCGGTGACGATGGCAAGGCCTGTAACTTCGCGCGCCTTGCGCAAAATCTTGAGGCCTTCCACACCCAGGCCTTGAAACGCGTATGGCGAAGAGCGCGGCTTGTAGGCTCCACCGCGCAAAATGCGTGCGCCCGCTTCGGCTACCGCGACTGCGGTTTCGAGTAGTTGGCTTTCGGACTCGACGGCACACGGACCGGCCATCACAACGAAGTCGTTTCCCCCAATCTCGATGTCACCGACTTGCACCACGCTGCGGGAGCGCTCGCTAGTCTTCGCGACGAGATCGAAGCAGGAGAATTGGCCGTTCCATTTGGGGTTCATAAGTATGCCGCGCCATTCTAGTAAGCGGCGAATACGCGTTCATTACTACGAAACGATTAGAGCTTCGAAAATCGACGTCAAAATCGACGCGAGCCCGCAAATCGCAGCTCGTAACTCGTTTGTATCGATAAGGAAGCGGGACATGTGTGATCACAATCACGGTTCAACGCGACGGAGCGCACAAAAGTAGGAATTTCGGACGCATGGAAAAGCTGAGCAGCTTGCACTTCCGCAAGTGTTGTCATCCGAACGGGCTAGTACGCCGTTGGCAGGAGCGCAAACGGTCCTCAGTGTCGGCGCTCCCTACAACACTGTCGGGAATTCCGGCACACCGCGAGTTCAAATTCCTTGCATGTCGTTGAATTCACTTGATGGTGTTTGGATTGCATTACAAGAGGATGGCCGTGGCGTTTATCGGCAAGGAGGTTATTCGATATGGCAGCAGAGAATTGGACGTTCTGGCTGAACATGACCAACTTCGCGCTGGGCATGGTCACAGTTCTGGCGCTGGTCGTCGTGTTTAGCGCTGTGTGCTGGGATCTACTGGTCCGCAAGGTTCACACTGCACGTTCACATGGCGAGCTTGACCTGAGCGCGCTGGATGGCGAACTGCGAGCGATGTTGCAGGGGTCGCACACCATGTACGAACCCGGCTTGGGGCTGACGATGGCAGACGGCGGCGAGAAAATCGAGCCCGCCACGCCAAAGGCCTCAGACGAGAAACACGGGAAGTGAATTATGGCATGCCCGTTTCTTAAAGAAGGTCGAGCCCGATACTGCCATGCCGCTCCGGTGCAGAAGTTGATACTGGATGGCCCCGGTGCGGTCGACGGCGGGCGCTGTACTTCAGCGGATTACCGGCAGTGTGCTTTGGCTGTGAAGGGTGGTCCGCAACAGGATCGCTGTCCGCATCTGGAACAAATCCGCGTGCAGTATTGTGGCGTTTCGCCGGTCACGAAGCTTGTGCCCTTCAGCGATTCGGAACTTTCGAGTTGCACCAGTAACACCTACCGCTATTGCGATTCGTATTTATTGTTGGCCCGACCGCACGCGAACTCCGCACCGGCGCATCTGCTTTACGCGGCAAATCACTTCTGGCTGGATGCGGAGGAATCCGGATTGTGCCACGTGGGCATCGACGGATTTCTCGCGGACGTGGCCGGAAGCGTGGACGGCATCACATTCGTTACCGCACGGGGCACGCATTGTCCGTCTCTGGCGCTCACAGTCAATGGAGTCGAGTGGCCGATGCGCTTTCCGAATCCGCTGATGATTCAGAAAGTAAACAGCCGGTTGAGGAGCGATCCCGCCAGGCTCACGGTCGATCCCTATGGCGCGGGATGGTTGTTCGAGGGCTGGGAACTGCCGGGGCGAACGCGCTCTGGGCTGGTCTCTGGTCCGCAGGCGGCGGCTTGGCAGGCGCAGGAGCGGGAGCGGCTGTCGATCGAAATCCATGAGGCGCACGCGCCCGGCTGTGATGGCGGCGCGCCAGTGCATGGAGTGGCGCAGCTGTTATCGCGGCAGGATCTGGTGTGTTTGTTCCAGCATTTCTTTTCCAACCGTGGCTGGACGGGGGAAGTATGAAGATGTCGCGGAATGCTCTCGTCTTCGGATTCGGTCTGGCGGTTGCTCTTGTGGCGGGATGGGTCGTGTTTCCGCGCGTGCTCTACGTGCAGAAACAGCAGCCCCTTGAGTTTCGCCACAAGACGCACGCGGAGAAATCTGGAGTGGCAGATTGCGGCGAATGCCACGCGCTTCGCGAGGACGGAGCGTTCGCGGGAATTCCTGCCATGGAGAAATGTGCGAGCTGTCACTCGGAACGCATCGGGGAGAGCAAGGCTGAAGCGACCCTGGTCAACAATTTCATCAAGCCTGGGCACGAAACTCCATGGCTCGTGTATGCACGGCAGCCGGCTAATGTTTGGTTCTCGCACGCGATCCACGTGAAGCGCGCTGGCTTGGCCTGCACGGAATGTCATTCAACCTATGGCACATCGGACCAGGTGCGTGTGTATCAGTTGAACCGGATCAGTGGCTATAGCCGCGACATTTGGGGACATTCCATTTCGCGCCTGCGCCGTGCGCCACACGAAGGCATGAAGATGAGCGACTGCGAAGACTGCCACCGCCGGCACAACGTCGAGGTGGGCTGTCTCGGTTGCCATGAGTAAAGGAGATGCATGAAGGTCACGCGACGGGATCTGCTGGTATGGAGCGCGGGAGCAGCAGCGGGTCTGCTGGTGACGCCGGTGCCCTGGAAGTTACTGGACGATACCTCCATCTGGAGCCAGAACTGGCCGTGGATACCGCAGCCGGCGCGCGGTCCGGTCGATGTGAAAATGTCGGCTTGCACGCTGTGTCCGAACGGATGCGGGATGAAAGTAAAGATGGCTGCCGGATGGCCTGTGAGCGTCGCGGGAGTGAGCAGTCACCCCATCAGCCGCGGGGCACTGTGCCCGCTTGGTTTTGGAGCACATCAGCTGAACTGGCATCCGCAACGGTTGCGGGTAGTTCGTCACGGGGCCAACCCTTCCACATGGAATGAGGCGCGGATTGCCTTCGCGAAAGCTTGCAGCGAAGGCCCGGTCGTGGTCATCGACGGATATCCTGGCCGCGCGGCTTCTTCGGTATTACAGAGCTTCGCTAAAAAGCGGGACGGTGGCTATCGCGTGGTGCTTGGCTCGGAACCTCGCGCTCTCACGCCTTACGAGGCCTGGAGTGGCGTCTCCGCTTCTGCGCTCGGTTACGATCTTGAGAACGCTAAGACGATCGTGAGTTTTGGTGCGCCCTTGCTGGATGGGTGGGGTCCTCCGGGCCGGTTCACTCGACTGTGGGCAGAGCGAGCGGCGGGAAATGCTGACCCACAACTTCGATTGATTCAAGTGGAGCCGTCTCTGTCTCGGACCGCGGGCCGGGCATGGCGGTGGGTGCAGGTTCCTGCCGGAGCAGAATCCGCTCTGGCCGGCGGCCTGGCGCGAGTACTTCTCGAAGAACACATGGTGTCCGCGCGTGGTCCCATGCCACCGATTACGCTCGGTGATGCCGCTGCTCAGACCCGCCTCAGTGTAGATGCAATTCTCGATCTGGCACGGACGATCGCGACACGGACTCCCACAGTCGTGATCGGGAACGACGACAATCCCGCCATTGCGGCCTTGAATTTCGTGCTGGGCGCAACTGGATCGCGCGGCGGCATCGTGCGGAGATCGAAGCGCGCTGAGCCGTATGTTTCCGCTGATGCGGCCATCCCTCGCGCACGCGTGGTGCTCGTCGATGCCAGCGTGCCGTGGAATTTTTCTCCGCAGACCGACGCCGAGGTCTTCCGCTTTGCCGCGTGGGATGGAAGATCGAGCAGAGCCGATTGGCTGCTTCCCGCCCCGGGATTTCTGGAAGACTTGACCGACGTCCCGACGGCGCCCACCTCAGCGCGTGAAACCTACGCGGTGGCGCCCAGTCTGGGAAAAGCGCAGCACGAAGTGCAGAGCGCCGCACAGTTCCTCGGCAGCATCGATTCCACTCTAGCCGCCTCCGACAAAACCATCCACTCTCGTTGCGAAGATCTCTTCCGAGGGCGTGCGGGAACTCTGCGCGGACAGGAAGAGATTCCCGTCGCGAAACTCGAGTCCGTGAAGAAGTTCGAAGAGCGACTCTGGAACGGCGCAGTTTGGGTTGGCGAGTCTCCCCATCCTGTTACCTTGCGATGCGAATTGAAAGAATGGCCAGCAGCCGTCCCTTCTGCGCACCCGGAGAACTGGTCGACCACATGGCAGGCGCCAGTGCTGCCCCCGTTGGCGACGAAGTTGTACCGCGAATCCAACTTACGGGAAGCGCCAGAAAAGAGGACCGCATGAGCGCCCGTTACGGCATGGTGATTGATCTGGACCGCTGCACCGGCTGCGGCTCATGCATGATGGCCTGCGCCGCCGAAAACAACGTGCCGTCCCTTCCTCAGGCCACCGCTCGCACCGGCCTTACTCCAATGCTCGTCCGCAAGGCCTCGAATGGCATGGAGGGGACTGCGCGCCGCGAGACATTCATCCCAATTATGTGCATGCACTGCGAACACGACACGCCCTGCGTGAAGGTATGCCCGCAGCAGGCCGTCGAGGTGGATAAGGCCACCGGAATCGTGATGCAGATGCCGCAACGCTGCCTGGGATGCCGCTACTGCATGACCGCGTGCCCGTACCACGCGCGCTATTACAACTGGTGGGATCCGGCGTGGCCCGCAGGCATGGAGAAGAGCCTGAATCCGGGAGTGGCATCACGGATGCGCGGCGTCGTGGAGAAGTGCAACATGTGCCACGCGCGTCTGCATTCGGCCAAACAAAAAGCCGCGGGCGCAGGCAGACGGGAGATCGATCCTGCCGACTATGTCCCGGCCTGCGTGGAAGCTTGCCCGACTGGAGCGATTCGCTTTGGCAACCTGGCCGACAAGAATGATCCGGCCGCGCAGGAAGCGCGCTCGCCCAATGCATTTCGCTTGCTGGCGCGCATCGGAACGGAGCCGAAAGTGTATTACAAGTCGAAGGAGGCGTGGGTGAGAGCGCTGGCGGAATCAAGTTCCGGACCGAGTTCGAAGGCAGCGTCGGAGGTCCAACATGGCTAGCGCCATTGTTACCGACAGCCGCCTGACTGACCGAAAATGGATCGCCCGTGGCGAGGAGCGAACTTCCCTTTCGCGATTCCTGCTTTGGCTGACTCCCTGGGCTGCGGTGCTTGCTGTCGGAATCTACGCCGCCGGCTTGTGCCTGTACTACGGGCTGAACCAGACGAACATGGACAACCGCTTCGCCTTCGGTCTTTGGATCTTTCTTGATCTCGGAATCATCGCGCTGGGGGCGGGCGCGTTCTTCACCGGGTTCCTCGTTTACATCCTGAAGCGGGCTGAGCTAAGGCCGATCCTGAACACGGCTGTGGTCGTCGGGTTCATTTGCTATAGCGGCGCGGTGGCCATCTTGATGATCGATGTGGGCCAGCCTCTACGGGCGTGGTTCACCTTCTGGCATCCGAATACACACTCCATGCTCACGGAAGTTACGTTCTGCATTTCGTGCTACCTGCTCGTGCTAAGCCTGGAATATATTCCGATCCTGCTGCGCAACCGCCAACTGCGTAAGGTGCCGTCATTCCTGGTCTTCGAACATCAACTCCATAAGCTCGTGCCGGTGTTGGCAGGGGTAGGGACTTTGCTTTCGTTCTTTCATCAGGGCTCGCTGGGCGGGCTCTACGGAGTGTTACGCGGCCGCCCGTTCGCTTTTCGCGAGGGTTTCTTCATCTGGCCTTCTACGTTCTTTTTGTTCATCCTGTCAGCGATTGCTTCGGGACCGAGCTTTCTCATGCTGGTGACGGCGACAGTCGAAAAAGTGACCGGCAAACGCCTTGTTCCCCCGGAGCTATTTCGGCGCCTGGGATTTATTTCCGGCATCCTGCTCGCCATCTACGTCGCAGCCAAGTCGATCGACACGCTGATCTGGTTGAACATTACTTCTCCGGCGGTGGGCTTTGCGCCCTGGCAGTACTACATCCATAAGCCATTCGGCACGCCGATCCTGTTTGCCGAGATCGTGCTCCTGGGGCTGCTCCCAGCTTTTCTGCTGACGTACCGCAAGACGGCAGCGCGGCGGGGATGGCTGCTGAGTGCCGCAGCACTGGCGTGTGCGGGAATCCTGCTCAACCGCTTCGTTCTCACGGTGCAGACTCTGGCAGTGCCCACCCTGCCCTTTGATGAGTTTCTGCAATACACGCCGAGTTGGCAGGAGGTCGCCAGTTTCGGTGGCGTGATCGCCTACGGAGTCATTGTCTATTCGCTGTCCTATCGCTACCTGCCCCTTTTCGCAGCGCCAAAAGGAGAAAACACCCATGTTTCCGGGGATTGATGGATTCCATTGGACCGCTACCCACGTCGTTTTCTTGTCGTTGTTTTTCGCCATCGTGGTGACGATTTTGACGACGATCGTCTCGGCGGTCTGGCGCACCACCCGCGACTTTCGCACCAGTCGGGCAATCGAGTTGTGCTGGAAATCGGACTTTGCGGAGTTGCCGGAATCCGACCGGCGCTGCCGCCATGAACTTGCGGGCCGAGTGATTTCGAGAACCTGCGATAACGCTTTCGATTGCAGGCACTGCGAGAAATATTCGCAGTTTGCCGTGCTGCCCGCGACAGGGCTAGCGACCGACCTGGGGCTCAACTATCCCGACGACCGCCTCTACCATCGCGGACACACTTGGGTGAAGGCCGCCGAAGACGGCACATTCACCATCGGCCTTGATGAATTGGCCGACCATCTGATCGGCAATCCCGACTCGATCAAAATGCCTGCGATCGGCGCCGAACTCGAGATCAACCAGACCGCATGGCGGATGACCAAGAACGAGAACGAGATTCAGGTGCGCGCACCGCTCGAAGGTACAGTGGTCAGCGTTGGAGGGCCGAATGAGGGCTGGTTCCTAAAGATTCAACCGCGGCTTGATCCGCGCGATCCGACCACGCTGCGACATCTTCTGCGAGGCCCTGAAGTTCACGGTTGGTTGTCCCGGGAACTGGAGCGACTGCAACTGCAACTCCGCGCGCCCAACACTCCCGCTGCCTTAGCCGACGGCGGAGTGCTAATGCCCGGATTGATGGACGCGGTGCCCGGGGCCGACTGGAACACCGTGCTCGCAGACACGTTTCTCGAGGCCTAATACCTCGGAAAATGCCGCGTGACTCAATGCACGATCTCGTAGCGCTTGAGCTTATCGTAAAGTGTCGAGCGATCAATGCCCAGAGCGGTAGACGCCTCTTTGACATTGCCGTGCTTGCGCTCGAGTGCGGCCACAATCGCGCGCCGCTCCAGTTCACCGAGAGAAACATCCGGGACTTCCCAATTTTGCGGCTGTCCGGGATTCCGCTGCATCCATGAGAAATCCTGCTCGTCGAGCATGCCATTGCGGCAGGTCACAATCGCCCGTTCAATGACATTTTCGAGTTCGCGGACATTGCCCGGCCAGTCATAGGCAATCAGCACCTTCAAAGCGGCGGCAGAAATGCCACTCACGTCCCTGCCCAGCGCAGAAGAAATGTGCTGCACGAAGTGCTCTGCCAGCAAGGGAATATCTTCGCGCCGTTGGCGCAGCGGGGGCAGGTGAATCTCAATCACGTTGAGGCGGTAATAAAGGTCCTCGCGGAACTTTTGCGCTTGGACTTCCTCGGCAAGATCTTTGTTGGTCGCAGCGATGATGCGCACATCGACTTCGACTTCCTGATTTCCGCCGACGCGATAGAAACGGCGCTCCTGCAACACCCTCAGTAGATCAGCCTGCAGTTTGGGAGAGATGTCGCCGATTTCATCGAGGAAGATCGTGCCCCCATTCGCCATTTCGAACTTGCCCTTGGTCTGAGCGGCCGCACCGGTGAAGGCACCTTTCTCATAGCCAAACAACTCACTCTCGAGCAGGGTTTCGGTCAGGGCGGCGCAACTGACAACGATAAATGGTTTCTCCGCGCGGTTGCCGGAGAAATGAACCGCGCGCGCCACCAGTTCCTTGCCCGTACCGCTTTCGCCTCGAATCAGCACCGTGCTGCGCAGATCGGCAACGTCCTTGGTTAAAGCGAGAATCTCTTCCATGCGCGGATTCTTGGTGATGATGTCGTAGTGGCGGTATTGGCGGTTCAGCTTCTTGCGCAGAATCGCATTCTCGCTCTGCAGCTTCTTCAGCTTCAGGATGCGCGACACCAGCATCGAGATTTCCTGCGGATTGCAGGGCTTTACGATGTATTCCTGTGCGCCTTCCTTCATGGCCTGAATGGCGGTGTCGACCGTCGCATAGGCGGTGATGATGATGATGGACGCTTCCGGACGCACCCGGTGAATTTCCATCATGGTTTCAATGCCATCCATGCCGCCGGGCATCTTCAAATCGACGAAACAGATGGCGTAGTCCATGCACTTGGCGAGTTCGACGGCTTTCTGGCCATTGGGCGCGGTGTCGACGTGATAACCGTCTTCCCGCAGCCACGCTCCCATCGATTCGCACATGACGTCTTCGTCGTCCACGACCAGGATCGGCCAATTCTTCTTCATACTGTTGCCTCTTTCGAAGTAAACCTCTGAACTAACCGCATTCCGCAGCGGGTGCAGTATTGTTCGGCCTTGGCATCGACCAATTCAATGTGTGTGGCCAGGCTCATGGCACACGTGGGCTCCGAACAATGGACGAGCCCGAACGTGTGTCCCAGTTCATGCAGCACTTCTTTGGCGGTGCGCTCCCTCAGCAGGCTCTCCTCGGGGGGAAGCCCATAAAACTCCTGATGCAGCCGGCAAAGAGAAACCACAGCGATCGGGCCGTCAAACTGCGCTTGCCCGAACAAGAAACTCAGCATGGGGATCGCCAGGTCCACATCCGTTACGCCAAGCACCCGGGAGGCATCGCGCGGAGCGTGTTGGACCAGCATCTTCATAATCTCTACCGACTGGTATTGCCCTCGCTTCGCGTCATAGGCACTCGCCGGAATCGCTAAGGGAGGCAACCGTCGTATGGGCAGCGGGAACCATTCGGCAGTCGCATCCTCGACCCAATCCAGGGCCTGCGCCGGCACGTTCCCGATCGCCACAAGATAGAGTCCATTCACACCGCATGTACCTGCACTTCCCGCGATTCCGGAGTGCTGTTTTGCGATTTGAGCGGGAGAGTGACCGTAAAGGTCGTGCCCTCGTTGCGCTGGCTCGTGACCTCGACCTCGCCTTCATGTGCTTTCACGATTCCGTACAACACGGCCAGCCCGAGGCCAACTCCCTTGCCTTCGGCTTTGGTGGTGAAAAACGGATCGAAGATCTTGGAAAGGTTCTCGGGGGCTATACCCTCACCGGTGTCCTGGACGCAAAGTTCCACGGTCTCGTCAGCCAACTCGCGCGTCCGGATCGTCAGCTTGCCGCCACCGCGCGGCTGCATGGCCTGAGCGCCGTTCAAGACCAGATTCAGAATCACCTGCTGAATCTGTGAGGAATCGCATTCGACGAGCGGCAGATTATCCTGCAAGTCCAACACGACTTCGGCGCTGATCAGCTTTAGCTTGTGGTCGGCCAACCCCAGAGTGGTGCGCACCAGCTTGTTCAGGTCCGCGGGCGCGCGCTGTGGCTTGGAACGCCGCGAGAAGGCCAACAGGTCCGAAACAATTCGCCCGACCCGGGCGGTCTCAGTCGAGATCAGGCTGAGATATTTCCGGAATTCTGCTTCGCGGCCGGGCGGGTATTCTCCTCTGGCCATCAACCGCTCGAGCAGCATAGAGAGATTGAGCACGCCAGAGACGGGATTGTTAATCTCGTGCGCCACACTAGCCGCCAGCTGCCCAAGCGTGGCCAGACGGTCGGATTGAATGAGCTTGCGTTGGGCAACCTGCAGCTGCCGAGTACGTTCGTCGACCTTGCTCTCCAGCGTCTGCTGCATTTCGTTCAGGTCGTCTACCGCCACTTTCAGGCGCTCGCGCATTTTGTTGAAGGAGTCCACCAGTTCGTCGATTTCCTGGCTGCGGCCGGTGATTTTGATGGGCCGGTCCAACTCCATCGCACTGACCGCCTTCGTCCCCCCGATCAGTTGTTGGATCGGGGTCGCCACAAAGCGTTTTGTAAATAGGATGACGAACGCTGCCCCAATCGCCACTTCGAGCGCAGTCAGAATGACGGTCTGAAGCGTGATCACCCGTGTCTGTTTCTGCACAGGATCCAGACGCAAGGCAACATCGACGACCCCCAGCACCTTCGTCTGGGCGCGGTGCGCGTGGCAACTGGCATTGCTGCACGAAGGCTCGTTGTAGATGGGCGCCACCATGTTGATGGTCTTGACTCCATCCAGCGACGTGGCGTATCTCACGCGAGAGTCCTCGGACGGCCTTTTGCGGATCGGGCCCTGAAGATGACAACTCGCGCATACCTCGTTCGACAGGCTGGTCACGCCGGGCTGTTCTCTCGCATCGGTCGAAAACACCATCCGTCCTTCCCGGTTGAACATCCGGATTCGATCGATCCCTTGCTTGTCGGCGATCACCCGCATAATCTCGTACGCGGCCTTGCGGTCGTCGTCGAGCATGGCATGCCAGGTAGCGCCCGTAATGCTGCGCGAGAGTTGATCCGCCCCGAGGATCATGGTCCCCTCCAACTGCTTCTTCTGGGTGCGGAAATTGAGGTACCCACTGACTCCGCTGATCGCGACGATCAGGATGGTGAGCGAGAGAATCAGCTTGGGACCGAGTTTTCGAGGCATGGTTGGACCCGGAACTCCCATGCTTGCTCAGTTGGACGCAAACAGCGGACGGCGAGATCCGTGGGAAATCCCTCATCAAGGCTAGCCATGGCCGCCGATCCGGACAGTGATTGTCACCGCGCTGACCAGTGATCTTGGTCACGTCCTCAAACCTAGCCAACCTGCGCAGTTACGGCGGTTTGCCAGCCATGTCGGGCGAGACTTTTCTTGATGGTTGCTATAAGAAATTTGTATTGGACTGAGCGAATACGCGCATTTATCGTCGGCGGATTGATTCTGGCTGACACGCTGTGTGGGGTCGTCGGCGCGGCGCCGGGGGGGTGTCCGCGCCGCAGGTCCTAGGCCGTTGCCACTGGAAATTGTTCAGGTTCATAAACAGGAGCACGCAAAGATGATGAAGCGAGCAGGCAGGCGCAGTCTGCGCCGGTCGTTAGTGACCGCCAGCGCCACGATTGTCCTCGTCGCAGGATTATTCGCCGGGTTATCCGCTTTCAGTTTTGCCGACGACGGACCCAAACCGGATCCGGCCGGCACCGCAACCGGGGACAAGTCGGCCGCCGTCGATGCCGCCGGAAATCCCTTCGTCCCGGTCGAGCCGACCGATAAGACGGCTCCCGATTACGCGCAGAACAGGAAGGCCTTCGACGACTACCAGGCACAGGCCGCCAAAGAACCTCTCGCGGTTAAGCTCGCCGACAGCGTCGGGCACGTCCGCATCGCGACCAACATGGCGTGGACATTGAACACCGGCTACCTCGTCCTGTTTATGCAGGCAGGCTTTGCCCTGCTCACTTGTGGCCTGGTGCGAAAAAAGAATGCCGCGCATCTCATGATGCTGAACTTCGCGGCGTATGTCTTCGCTTTCCTCGCTTACTACGCCGTCGGATACGCATTCCAGTTTGGAGCAGTCGCCATTAACGCCGCGCCGACCAACTTGGGCGGAGTGCCCACTCTGAATCATTTCCTGATTGGCAGCGGGCAATGGGGTTTTGTGGGCGGCAAGGGCTTCTTCCTCGTCGGTCCGGCTTACGATGCCGGCAGCAATTGCCTGACCCTGTTTGAAGTGGTCTTCATGGAGACCGCCGGATACATCATCGTCGGTGCCATCTGCGAACGCATCAGTTTCTGGGCGTTTCTGTTGTGTGAGCTCTTCATCGGCGCGATTCTCTACCCGATTTCCGGTTGCTGGGCGTGGGGCGGCGGTTGGATGTCGCAGCTTGGTTCCACCATGAATCTGGGCCACGGTTATGTCGACTTTGCCGGTTCCACCGTCGTCCACGCCGTCGGCGGCTTCTGCGCCATGGCCCTGGCAATTATCCTCGGGCCGCGTCTAGGAAAGTTTGGCCCCGGCGGGAAGATCCGCGTCTTCCCTGCTCATAACATTGTTTACGTTGTGACGGGAACGTTCATCCTGCTGTTCGGGTGGATGGGCTTCAATCCCGGCTCGACGCTGGGTGCAACCGACTTCCGCATCTCGGTCGTCGCGGTGAACACGAATCTAGCTGCAGTGGCCGGATCGGCGGCGGCGATGCTCATCTGGTATTTCCTGTTCGGTAAGCCCGATATCACGATGGCGTGTAACGGGATGCTGGCTGGTCTGGTCGCGATCACAGCTCCTTGTGCCTTTGTCTCCCCCACTGCGTCTGTCATCATCGGCGTGCTGGCGGGGTCACTCGTTTGCGGCGGCGTCCTCTTCAACGAGCGGGTCCTGAAGATCGATGATCCGTGCGGCGCAATCTCCGTGCACGGATATTGCGGGTGGTTGGGCGCAGTCTGTGTGGGCATTTTCGCCGACGGTACTTACGGATCCGGATGGAACGGCGTCGGCGCGGCTAGCTATCTGGGACACGCGGGTCAAGGCGTCACCGGATTGATCCACGGCGACACAAGACAATTCTGGTGCCAGCTGATGGGAGCAACCTTATACGCGGTCTGGGCATTCGGCGCGACGTTCGCGGTGTTCTGGGTTGTGAACAAAGTGAAAAGCATGCGCGTACCCGAAGAGTCTGAAGAGGTAGGCTTGGATGTCCCCGAGTTTGGCATGCCAGGCTACCCTGAGGACGCAGTCGTTACAACTCCATACTGAACGCCGGGTGCTGCATTCGCAAAACGCGGTCTTCACCAGAGGGCCTTTTTATGTCCATTCGTCTGAACCGGGGTCGCCGGTCCCTGCCGGTGATCCTGTGCGTTGTGACGCTCATCAGCGTTGGCGTGCTCCTGGTATGGGATATTGTTCCCGCACTCTTTCCCGCGAACGCACACGATATCCTCGCGGCGCTTCCGCTCGCCATGATTGCCTGTGCCTGTCTGGTTTACGAAGCGGTGCGGCGACCCTCGCGGTCGGAGTTGATCAAGGCCATCCTTCTGGCCTGTGCTTTTTTGTTCTGGGCCGCCAACCAGCTATGGCCGACTCTCCGACAGGCGACATTGTTCAACGACGTCGCCATCGGACTTTTCGTTTTCGACGTATTCCTGGCGATGACCAGCCGTCCGGATCCGATTTCCTGACCGGTCCCAGAAATTCTTGAGGAAGGTAAATGCGCGCTGGGCTTGCCCCCTCGCGCCAGCACGATCCCCAGGTTATTGAGGGCGGCCAGCGAATGTGGGTCGATCGCTAAAGCGCGTCGAAGCGTTTCCGCGGCGGCAGGAAGATCGCCTTTGTGCATCGCTTCCGCAGCTTGTTCAAGGTAAGAATGCAATTGGGCGGCTGCCGGACTCGCTGCTGCATTGTGAGCGGGGGGTTGAGCGGGGGCGCAAGGCGCCAAGAGGAGGCAGATGCCGCACGCTACAGCCATTCCGAAATAGCAGACTACCTTCATGCAGCCGATTTTACGCGCACGCGCGAACACGTCCCGACTCATTCTTCGGTGGGCTCAACCCGCACACCCAGCCACAACAAGCCTGCCACGATCGCCAACCCCGCAGTCAGCGTCAATGCCGATTCCCATCCGATCCGCTGCGCCAGCCAGGGCGTGAGAGCAGGCGAAACCATGCCGCCCAGATTGCTGCCAAAGTTCATGGTGCCGCCCGCAATGCCGCTATGTTCGCCGGAGAGTTGAGTCATCGTCGCCCAGAACGGGCCCTCTGTACAAAGCACCAGCACCGTACACGTCGTGAGTGCTGCCACCGCCACCATGGGCTTCGGAGTGCGCGCGCCAATCACTAGAAAGATGGCCGCCGAACACAGAGCAACCAGCGGAACGCTGCGGCGTCCCCAGGTCGCGCCCCAGCGGATCACCGCCCAGTCCGAGAAGACGCCTCCGAGCGGGATGGCAAACGTGGTGGCGATCCATGGCAGTGCGGTGAAGCTGGCAGCCTTGAGCACCTCAAAGTGGCGTACCTGGACCAGATAAAGATAGAACCAGAAAATGAAGATGTACCCCAGGTAGCCTTGCAGCAGATAACTGGCGGAGAGGAACCAGAAACTCGGCAAGCGCAACGGTTGAGCCGAGTTGTTCGGCGATCCAGTCGCGGTGGAGCGATGGGCCGAGGCCTCCTCATTTGAAGTAGCATGCAAGTGAAGTTCTCGCGGTCCAAACCTCGACCACAGCAATCCGGCAACCGCGCTCATGAACGCCGCCACCCACAGTGCCGTGCGCCATCCGTAGCGAGTGGTGATGGGCGCCAGCAACAGAGGAGTAACCGCTGATCCCACTCCAACGCTCGCCAGCACCAGGCTGTTCGCCCGGGCTTGCAAGCGCGGCGGCATCGTGATGGCGATGGTTCGTCCCGAGGTTGGATAGGTAGGAGCAGCAACGACTCCGAATATTGCGCGGATCGCCCACAGTTGCGGAATGACCATCGCCAATCCGAATCCACGCCATCCCACCAGCGCAGTGAGAACCGTGAGCAACGCCCAGCCGGTGCAAAGAAAAAGAAAGATGCGGCGCGCGCTGACCCGATCCGCAAGCCCTCCCGAGGGCACCTGAAATAAGGTGTACCCCACCAGGAAGGCGCTGAACACCGTGCCCATCTGCGTTTGGGTCAGCCCGAAGTCCCTCATCATGTTGGGCGCGACCACGGTGACCGCGACGCGGCACACATATCCCACTGAGGCCGCGGCCATCAGCAGCAGCACGAGGCGTTTATTCATGGAGGTCGACGCGGTTGCCGTCGCTGGAACCGCGGTCATGGAAGCCTTTTGTGCAAGATGAGTTCCGACTTGCCCGGCACGATGTAATCCTTGAGTTCGCCGATGAGCTCGTACCCGTGCTGGCGATAGAATCGTTGAGCACGGTCATTGAACGATGACACCAGCAAAAAGATGTGCTCGCGGCCGGCGAAGTGCTCTTCGGCAAAGCGCAGAAGTCGTGATCCGATGCCCTGTCCGCGCCCTTCAGGCGCAACCGCGAAGCAGGCGATGTACGGAGATCCCGCCAGACCGTAGGGCGCGACCAGGATGAAACCTGCAGGGAGATCTTGCGCGCGAGCCACGAAAAGCTCGGTACCGGGACGAACCAGCGTCGCGCGACATCCCTCGAGATCACGGCGAAGAGTAATCCAAGGTTCGCTCGATGCCATCACGCGGGCACACCATTCGAGGTCTTCGGGTTCTGCAGCCGCGATGTGGATCGGAGTCCCCATTCTTACTTCAAAACGAAAGCGATCGTAGCAGTCATCGGTCCCAATTCGCAATGCGCCAGGCCGCGGATCATCTGGCCCTGAACGATGATTGCCCGACTGCCGGATTCGGGAACACCCCAAAAAGGATTGCTTAGAAAACCGATTTTTTCGGTAACATAATCGTTATGGTAGCCCTTCTCCGCTGGAGTAGTTCCGCCCTAATCGTGTTGACTTTAGCATCCGCTCTCTTCCTCCTCCCGTCCTGCGGCGGATCGGGTTCT
Source organism: Acidobacteriaceae bacterium (assembly GCA_003134655.1). Lineage (GTDB taxonomy): Bacteria > Acidobacteriota > Terriglobia > Terriglobales > Acidobacteriaceae > Sulfotelmatobacter. The sequence goes on along the minus strand of PLBY01000147.1, from coordinate 155,743 downwards.
AGCGGGGGAGGCGGGGGCCAGCAACCGCAACCTCCAGCAGTGCCGACGGGCCTGACCGCAACCGCAGGAAACCAGCAGGTTGCTCTCACTTGGAATGCGAGTTCCGGTGCGACCAGTTATAACGTCGGGCGTGCAACAGCAACGGGTGGGCCATACACTACCCTTTCATCGCCGACCACGACCAACTACACCGACTCTACCGTCGCGAATGGCACCACCTATTACTACGTTGTGTCGGCCGCCAATTCTGCGGGCACGAGCGCGAATTCCAGCCAGGTGTCGGCGACGCCCTCCGGCCCGGTCACGAGCGTCAACGTGACGATTGATGTTCTGTCCAACCGGCACACAATCAGCCCGTACGTTTATGGCGGAGCTTTCCCACAGGATGCACCGACTATCACCGATAGCGGCCTGAGCGTGGTGCGCTGGGGCGGGAATGCTGCATCCACCTACAACTGGCAACTCGGAACCGACAATGCCGACAATGACTACTATTTCGAAGATTTTGCCTTCAATGGTTTCAGCAGTCCGCAAGGCGTAACTGGGGTGAGTGATTCAATTCAGTGGATCGGGGACGTCAAAGCTGCGAACAGCGTCCCGCTGATGACGATGGTTATGCTGCCCTGGGTGGCACAGAGCGCAGAAGTCGCCTCCCCGCCTAATTATCACTGGAGCTTCCCAAACACCACTTGGCCCGCGCAGTGTGCCTTCGATCCTTACAATAGCAGCGCTGGGGACGGGATTGTCTCCGGGACATGCAACAATAACCCGCCGACGTATATCACGGCGACTTCCACCGACCTGAATAACACCTACTTTCCTCTCCTCGACGACCACACCAAGACTTGCACAACGACAACCTGCGTGTATCGCAACGACTGGGCAGCGGCTCTGGCCACGGCGTTTGGCAGCGGATCGTGTCCTATCCCATATTTTTCCTCCACGTCCTGCCACTTCTACGACATGGACAACGAGATCGACATCTGGGGCGGCACGCACCGCGATGTCCATCCCAACCCCACGACCTACGACGAATTGCAGAATATTTATCTAACCGAAGCGAGCAACATGAAGACCTGGGACCCGCAAGCGGTTCGGATGGGTTGGGTGAGCTGCTGCTGGTACTACTACTGGAACTCGGCTGCGGGCAGCACCGACAAGTCGGCTCATGCCAACATCGACTTCATGCCGTGGTGGCTCAACGAGATCGCGTGGAACGACGCGGTTAACGGCGCTCGCACGCTGGACATCTTCGACGTCCATGCCTACCCCGAAACCAGCGCCAGTGGCCTAACCACAGCGCAAGCGCAGGCACTGGCCCTGAGCAGCACCCGCGACTGGTGGGATCCGACCTACACCAGCCAGGCATGGTTCGGCACCAATAGCGTGACGACGAACCAGCCTCTGGATACCAAGCCTTTTCGCATTCCGCGACTGAGGGCGTGGGCAAACGCAATTTACCCGGGAACCCCGCTGAGTTTCACCGAGTGGAATTTTGCGCCGAGTCCTCTTACCGATACGGATTTCTCCACAGCGTTGGCAGATGTCGACGCGTACGGCATTCTCGGCCGCGAGCGCATGTCCATGGCTTCGCGTTGGACTGCTCCCTCCCCCACGAATCCGAATTACCTGTCTCTGAAATTGTTTACGAGTTATGACGGAGCGCACCACGGCTTCGGCACGACCTCAGTTTCAGCCACACACAATGCCAATCCGAGCCTGTTCAGTACCTACGCCGCGCTGAACTCAACCGGCACTGCGCTGACAATCATGGTGCTCAATAAAGATCCGGGGAACTCGGCGCAGGTGCAGTTCACGACGACCGGGTTCACTCCCACCAACGTGACGACCTACACCTTGTCGCAATCGTCACCTACGGCCATCGTGGCTTCGTCCTCACAGTCGTGGTCTGCGACCCAGACGTTTGCTCCATATACCGCGACTTTGCTGGTTGTCAGCGGTAGTATGGCCAGCACTCCCGCCTCAGAGTGGGATCTGAATCCGGATACGACGATGGTGGCGGCGGGCGGCACGGTTACGCTGCAGTCGAAGCTCACTACCGGGACAGCCAGCGTGGCCTTGGGCTCTCCGCAGTCGGATACTGGAATTACCGTCACCGTTACGCAGGGAAACTTGACCACAACGCAGAATGGAACCATCACTGTGGTCGCCGGCAATACCCCCGGCTTCTACCATTACACGGTTCAAGGCACGGATACTGGAGCGGCCCAAACTCAAGGCGGGTGGATCGTGGTCGGCAATCCCGCAGCCACTTTTACAAAGACCGGAGACAACCAGAGTGCCGCTCCCGGCACTCAGCTAACGCTGTCGGTGACTCTCGCTGCGGGATCGTCCGGAGGAACTAACAGGGGCGCCAGCGTATATTTCACGACGGATTCGGGTACGCTCTCGGCGCCGATCGTGGTGACGGACACCTCGGGCTCGGGTATCGCCAGCGTGACCCTCACTCTGCCATCGACTTCTGGTACGGTGCACGTGACCGCTCAGGGTCCGTACGGATTGGGGCATCCAGTGGCAACGTTTACCGAGACCTCGCAATAGCCGGCGGCTGACTCGACTGCCGCTTGTAGAAGCGTGTATCGCTACTCACGTTCATGCCCCTAAGAACGTGCTATGCTTCGCGTGCCATTTTTGCGTAATCGTTTACGGAACTTGTCTGGCGACTTCGTGACAAAAGGAGGCTGCATGCATCTTCGGCAGAATCTGCTTCGTTTCGCTCTCATCGGTTTACTTCTTCCGCTTTGTTTTTCTCAAGAATCCCAGCCCGCCTATCGCAATCCGAATCTCCCCCCCGAACAGCGCGCCGCGGACCTGGTGAAGCGCCTGACCCTGGAGGAGAAAGTCGATCAAATCGCCGGAGGCCGGCGCCGAGCGCGGAACTCGGAGAATCCCGAAGAAAAGCAAGTCTTTGAAGCATTGGGCAAGTTGTATCGGGAGGATTCGCAGGTCAGCCCTCACGACGCCGCCGAGGCTCGCAACAAAGCGCAGCACTTCCTGATGGAGAAGACTCGTTTGGGTATCCCCGCGATTTTCATGGGCGAGGCTTTGCACGGATTCATGGCCTACGGGAGCACGAGCTTTCCTCAAGTCCTAGGCCTGGCCAGCACGTGGGATCCGGAACTGGTGCAGCAAGCGTTCAACGCTGCCGGAGACGAGATGGCCTCCTCCGGAGTTAGTCAAGCTTTCACCCCGGTATTGGACTTAGCACGCGATCCGCGCTGGGGCAGAACTGAAGAGACCTACGGCGAAGATCCTTTTCTCGTAGCGCACATGGGAGTGGCAGCGATCAACGGGCTGCAAGGCACTTCATGGACGATTGACCGCCACCACGTGATGGCCACCATGAAACATTTTGCCGCCCACGGCCAGCCAGAAAGCGGGACCAACACCGCTCCCGCGAATTTTTCCGAACGCGATTTGCGGGAAACGTTCCTTGTTCCCTTCCGCGCCGCCGTGCAAGACGCCCATGTCGGAAGCGCGATGGCTTCGTACAACGAGATCGACGCGATTCCGAACCACATCAACCGCTGGCTGCTGGACCGCGTCCTGCGCCAGGAATGGGGCTTCCGAGGCTACGTCACTTCGGACGGCGGTGGCCTGCAAATGCTGGTTGAAACACACCACGTCGCTGCTGATTTCGCGGAAGCAGCGCGCAAGGCTCTGGCTGCGGGCGTGGACTTCGACCTGTCGGACGGCTCGGTCTACGCCACATTGGTCGAGCAGGTGCGCGAAGGCAGGGTTCCTGAGGCGGAACTGGATCAGGCCGTGCAGCGTGTGCTGGAGGCAAAGTTCCGCCTCGGCCTGTTCGAGAATCCTTACGTCGACCCCGACTACGCACAAAAGATCACGAATAGCTCTGAGCATCAGCGACTGGCGTTGAAGGTGGCGGAGAAGTCGATTGTGTTGCTGAAGAATGACAATAAGCTCCTCCCGCTCGACCTCAAGAAACTGAAAACCATCGCGGTAATCGGGCCCAATGCCGCCGATGTTCACCTGGGCGGCTACAGCCGCGACCCCGGTCCTGGAAACCAGATCAGCATTCTCGACGGCATTCGTAAGCGGGTAGGCGACGGTGTAAAGGTGCTCTACGCCGAGGGCTGCAAGATCACGACTGGAAAGCAGGGCTGGGCAGCGTGGTATGAGAACAAAGTCACGCAGCCCGATCCCAAGGCGGAAGTTGAAACCATTCGCGCCGCGGCCGCCGTCGCTCGGCAGGCGGACGTGGCCATCGTCGTAGTCGGAGAGAATGAAAGTACCAATCGCGAGGCCTGGTCGGAACAGCATCTGGGCGACCGCGACTCGCTCGATCTGCTGGGTTCCCAGGAGGCTCTGGTCAGGGCTATCGTAGAGACCGGCAAGCCCACCGTCGTGCTTCTGATCAATGGTCGGCCGTTGTCGATTAACTACGTCAAGGAGCACGTTCCCGCAATTCTGGAAGGTTGGTATTTAGGAGAACAAGGCGGAACTGCCGCGGCCAACGTATTGTTCGGCGACCTCAATCCCGGAGGCAAGTTGCCCATCACCTTCCCGCGTACGGTGGGGCAACTTCCGGATTTCTACAATCACAAGCCTTCCCGCAACCGCAGTTACCTGTTCGACAGCCGCGAACCGTTATTCCCTTTTGGCTACGGGCTTAGCTATACGCAATTCCGTTTCGAGAACGTCCGGGTTGAGCCAAAGAGTATTCGTCCCGGCGCTTCCGCCAAAATCTCAGTCGACATTACAAATACGGGCGACCGAGCCGGGGACGAGGTGGCCCAGCTTTACATTCACCAGCGCGTGGCCTCCGTGACTCGTCCAGTGAAGGAGTTGCGCGGCTTCAAACGAGTCAGCGTGGAGCCCGGCCAGAAGGTCACTGTCGACTTTACGCTCACTCCGGCAGACTTGTCGTTGATCGATGTAAACATGAGTCGCGTTGTCGAGCCCGGCATGTTCGATCTAATGGTCGGAGCCAACTCGGCAGAAACGAGCAGCGTTGCGCTCGAGGTTGTTAACCCGTAGCTATGGACATGTGGAGCGTCAGATTACCTATGAACACCAGACAATTGCCGCGGTGCTTCGTCTCATTCCTGGGCCTTTTCGTTTGCTTTTTCTGCGCCGCAGCCGCGCAGGCTCAATGGACCGCTATGAATCCGGTCCGCAACGTTCAGCAGCAGGCAGACGGGGTTCTGTTCACCATGGGAACCGGCACGTTGAAAGTACAAGTGTGCTCGGACTCGGTCATCCACGTCCTGTATTCACCCACAGCCACCTTCCCCAAGCGGACGGACTTCGTCGTCATCAAAGAGAGCTGGCCGGCAGCGCAATGGACGACGCAATCCACCGACGATGCCGTCACCCTCGCCACTGCTCTGCTAAAAGTTACGGTCACACGGAAAGACGGTGCCATCAATTATGCCGAAGTGAATGGCGGCCCGCTAGTGCAGGAATCGTCCCGCAGCCTGACTCCTGAGAAAGTAAACGGCGAAGATACGTACCGTGCCGAATCGATGGTGAGCGTCTATGGCTCCCACGAAGGACTCTATGGTTTGGGTCAACACCAGGCTGGAGTTTGGAATTATCGCGGTGACTCGGTCGACATTTCGCAAGAGAACAGCAACATCTCCGTGCCTCTGATGCTGTCGAGCAAAGGCTATGGCATTTTCTGGAACAACACTTCTCGAGGACGATTCAACAATCGTTTTGCCAATATCCTTTACATCAGCTCCGAAGTTGCCGACGTCATCGATTACTACTTCCTCTACGGCCCTGACTTCGACAAGATCATTGCCGGCTATCGGGATCTCACTGGACAAGCCCCCATTTTCGGCAAGTGGGCTTATGGTTTCTGGCAATGCAAGAACCGCTACAAGTCGCAGGATGAAATCCTCGGCGTCGCGCGCAAGTATCGTGACTTGCACATCCCCGTCGACAACATCGTTCAGGATTGGTTCTGGTGGAACCGCAAAGGCGAATTTGTCTTCAACAAGAACTATCCCGATCCAAAAGCGATGGTCGATCAGTTACACAGCGAAAACTTCCACCTGATGATTTCGATCTGGCCATTCTTCGAGCCGGGCTCCACGAATTACGATTACATGCAGAACAAGGGATGGTTTGTCGACAAGTTCAAATACGCGAAGCCGCCGTACCACACCGACGCGATGGCCGTGTATGACGCCACCAGTCCAGAAGCGCGCAAATATTATTGGGACGAAGTGAACAAGGGGTTGTTCAGCATTGGGCTCGACGCCTGGTGGATGGACACGACCGAACCGGAAACCGAAGGCCAGGAAGAGAACATCCTCCTGGGTCACAGACTCGAAGCCGGCAGCGGGAACCGCTACGTCAATGTATTCCCGCTTCTCGATACTCAGGCCGTCTATCAGGGACAGCGAAGCGTATCCGACAAGAAGCGCGTATTCATCCTGTCTCGTTCGGCGTTCGCGGGATCACAACGAAATGGCGTCACAGCCTGGTCGGGCGACATCAATTCGGATTGGCTGAGCTTTCGGCGCCAGGTTCCCGCAGGCCTGAATTTCGCTCTTTCTGGCATTCCCTACTGGACCACTGACATCGGCGGATTTGTCTTTGGCAACACCCGCGATCCAGCTTTCCGCGAACTATTCATTCGCTGGTTTCAGTACGGTACGTTCAATCCCATCCTGCGCGTTCACGGCACGCGCAATCCCGATGAGAACGAATTGTGGTCGTATGGGCCCGATGCGCAAACGATCCTGGTGAATTTCGACCGATTGCGCTACCGCATGCTGCCCTACATCTACTCGCTGGCTTGGAAGACAACCAGCGAAGCCTACACGCCGATGCGGCCGCTGGTCATGGATTTTCGCACTGATCAACGCGCTCAAAATACTGGCGACCAGTTCATGTTCGGACCGGCATTCCTGGTAAATCCAGTGACCGATCCTTCCGCCACGACTCGGCAACTCTATCTGCCAGATGCTAAGTGGTATGACTTCTGGACGGGATCCACCGTCGTGGGAGGGCACACGATCAACGCGATTGCCGCGTTGGACCGTCTTCCTCTATACGTCCGCGCAGGATCCATTTTGCCCTTGGGCCCGGATGAAGAATGGTCTACCGAGAAACCCGCCGACCCGATCGAACTTCGCATCTACCGCGGCGCGGATGGGGCCTTCACTCTTTACGAAGATGAAAACGACAACTACAACTATGAGAAGGGCGCTTACGCCACCATTCCCTTGCACTGGGACGACGCTGGGCACACTCTAACGATCGGCGATCGCAAAGGACAGTTTCCGGGCATGCTGGAAAGCCGTTCGTTCCGCGTAGTCTTCGTAAGCGAGAACCACGGAGTAGGCGTAAGTCCGGCGGATGAGGTCGACAAAGTCGTGCAGTATTCGGGCAAACAAGTTACCGTGACGCCGTGATCACCGGCAGATGAGCAGTGCCTACTTCCCGGGGCCTTGCGCCTGCTGTTTTGCGGTGAGGCTATCCACAATCTGGCGCTCTTTCGCGCCGTCTTCGGGTCGGTGGAGGCGGTAGTACAAAGTTGCCAGTTCGACGTGCGGCTCGAGCCAGTCGGGATCGTCTTTCACCAGCAATTCCAGTTCCCGCGCCGCGGTCTCGTAATCTCCCGACGTACTTTTGAGCATGGCGGCTTCGTAGCGAGCCATCGAGTCCGTCGGCTTTAGTTGCAGCGCGCGGTCCAGATAACCCTTCGCCTCACCTACGTCACGGCGCTTGTACAGAATAGCTCCGAGATAAAGATTGGCTTCGAAGTCGTCGGGATTTGTTTTGAGCGCCTCGCGGAATGCCGGCTCCGCGTCTTTCACGTCGCCGGTTTTGTCTCTGGCTATGCCGACCAGCGTGTAGAGTTTGGGAAGCCGCGGGTTCAGCCGCAGCGCCTCCTCGAGATCTTGACGCGCTGGTTTATACTCATTCAGGTCCAGGAGCGTTGCCCCGGCGAGCATGTAGGCAGAGGCGTCGGAGCCGGCCTTCGCGACCTTTTCGATGCGCGCGACGCCTTCTCGTCTCCGTCCTTTGGTGGCGATCAACGCCGATCCCAGCACATACTCAAAATCCATATTCTGCGAGTACTTGCTCTCCAGAGGTTCCAGCAAAGTAAGGGCGGCGTCAGATTTGCCGGTCCGCACATCAGTGTCCCCTAAGAGAATCACAACCTGCAATGCATTGGGTTGCGCATCATGCAGAATCGCAAACTGCTGGCGGGCATTCTCGAAATCTCCCTTCTTATAGTAAGCAAGCGCAAGGTTCAGCAAGATCGGATTCTTATCTTTGGAAGAAGCCAGAGCGGAGCGGTACATGGTTATTGCTTCATCGAACTGCCCGACGCGCACAAGAGCCGCACCAAGATTCACTTTGGCTTGAACGTCATTGGGGCTGAGTTGAAGCACTCTGCGATAGTCGCGGATGGCTGCGGTAAAGTCGCCATGCTGCTGCTCCTCCATGGCACTCTTGAGAAGCTGATCAAGATTCGCTTCCTGAGCCGCGGCTGCGGATGGAAGCAGCGCAAGAAACAATAGCACTACCCGCATGTTTATTAGGATAGCGCAGGACACGCGCGAGCGGGCCAGCAAATTCCGGGAACCTGGCGTCTACTGCCGCCGTACAATAGTAATAATAATGATGTCAGGGAGGTGCGTCTTGACCCGGAAGTTCTCCCCGCTTATATCCTCGTTCTGCTTTTTATTAGCTCTCGCTGGCGTTCAGGTCAAGCAAACCGCGGCTCAAACACATGCTTCTACCCCTGCTCCTCCTTCCACCCTCACGCGACCAGACTCGATCCAAGACAGTGGATTTTACAATTACTGGGCGGGCATGTCGGCTCAGGGTCGCGCTGGAGGAGTGCTTCTAGGCAAAGTCGCGATGGAAGGTGAGCCTCTCCCCTGGGTACCGATGTTAGTCAACGTCGACTGCAAGGGCTCTATCGTGAACTCGACCCAAGCTGATCTTCGAGGCCAGTTTGTAATTACTTTCGCAAGTGCGAAGGGCCTGGACCGCACGCCTCAGGATGCGCAGCGCCAGATGGAAACCAAGTATGAAGGATGCACGGTGCGGGCCGCACTCGCGGGGTTTCACTCCAGCGCAGTGACGATAACGGCACGAAACCTCCGCGACGAACCCAACCTTGGAACCATTACGCTTTCGTCGGAAGCACGAGGCGGCGGCACTGAACTCAGCGTGACGACCAAGCAGGCGCCGTCCAACGCGATGAAGGCCTTCGAAAAGGCAAGGGCCGACTGGCTCGCCCAGAACCCCGATGGCGCCGAGCGCAACCTCAAGAAGGCAGTCCAACTGTACCCCGGGTTCGCCGAGGCATGGGTGCAGCTTGGCAAGATCCAGACAGCTTCGAATCCGAAGAGTGCGGAAGAGTCTTTTTCCAAAGCCTTGGCCGCTGATGCGAACTTCGTTCTGCCCTACGAACAGCTCGCAGCGCTAGCCGTTCAGTCGGAAGAATGGCAAAAAGCGGCGGACAACTCAAGCCAAGCCCTGAAGCTGGATCCGATGGGTACGCCACAACTCTGGTACTACAAGGCTCTGGCAGAGTTCCAGTTGCGTCATACCGATGAAGCCCAGGAAAGCGCCACGAGATCACTGGCGATCGATCCGCGCCATACGGTTCCGAATACCGAGCAGCTGTTGGCGGTGATTCTCGCCCGCAAAGGCGATTACGTTGGAGCTCTCCTGCATCTGAACAACTGCCTTTCCTACCTGCCACCCGGCCCCCATGCGGACCTCGTGAAGCAGCAGATTGCGCAATTGGAACCGAAGGTGACCCCGACGAAGTAACGAAACCGGCTGGCACGTTTAGCGGGTGGGCTCGATCACTTTCAATATCTGGTCAGCCGAGACGTTTTGCAGGGTTTGAACGATTCCCGAGGGCCAGTGAATTTCGACCAGGTCTGCACGGGTTTCGGAGCCAAGGCCAAAATGCACCGGCCCGTCGCTCGAGGACGCATACCCCACGCTGGTGGTCATGTGGTTATACTGCGCGCCGCTCTTGGTCACAAGTTTGATGCGAGCGCCAATGCCATCACGGTTGCTCTTGGTTCCCTGCAAGGCGACGTCGAGCCAGTGTCCAGACTTCTCGCTGCGGTTCATCCAGATCTCGGCGTCCTGACCAAGTGCGCTGACCACCACATCGACACGACCGTCCCCATCCAGATCGCCGAAAGCGCAGCCGCGGTGGCGGGCCGGCGGCGCCGATGTGAACCCTGCCTCTTCGGTCAACGGCGCCCATTTCCCACTCGTACCCAGATTGCGGAAGACGGTGTTCGATTGATCGACCGGCTGCCCGGGCTGGTTCAGCGATTCCACGTGGCCCCGGCTGACGAATAGATCTTTCCATCCGTCATTGTCGAAGTCGTAAAGCGCCACGCCGAAGCCCGACATCTGGCGACTGGGGTCTCTCATGCCGCTCTCCGTCGTCACCTCGCGGAAATCGCCTTTGCCGGTGTTCTGGAAAAGCGGAAAGGTCTGATTGTTCAAGGCAACAAACGCGATGTCGGGATAGCCGTCGTTGTTGAAATCGCGAAAATCCAATCCCATGCCTGAGATGAAGCTGCCATCTTCGGTAAGCGCGACTCCAGTCTCGAAGGCAACCTCCTCGAACTTTCCTCCTAAGTTATGGAAGAGCGAATTGTAAGAAGCGTCGTTGGTTACGAATAAGTCCGGGCGGCCATCGAGATCGTAATCGGCCATTCCGACGCCCATCCCTTTGCCGACGTGGGCGCGTAGTCCCCACTCCTTCGACACATCCTGGAAGGTGCCGTCGCCCTTGTTGAGAAACAGCTGGTTGGGCTGTCCTTTGTAGAATTTCGGACTGCAGTAATCAGCTACGCCTCCAATCGCGCAGAGCGGCTTGTCCGAGTATTCCCACTGCATGTAGTTGACGACGAATAGATCGAGCAGGCCGTCGTTGTTCACATCGACCCAGACGGCCGTAATTGCCCAGTAAGGACCAAATTCAGGATCGGGCCGATTCAAACTCGCATCCAACCCCGATTTCACCGTGACGTCAGTAAATGTGCCATCCCCATTGTTGTGGTAGAGCGTGCTGTGGTGCAGGCCAGCGACGAACAGATCCGGGTGGCCATCGTTGTCATAATCCCCGACCGCAGCACCCATGTCGTAGCCGGAACCAGCCAGGCCGGCCGCCTCGGTCACATCGGTAAATACACCTTTGCCATCGTTGCGGAACAACCGGTTGCGGTACTTGGGCGAATCCTTCTTCAGCGTCGCGACATTTGCGCCGTTGGTGAAGAAGATATCTGGACGTCCGTCCCCGTTATAATCGAAGATCGCCGCTCCGCCCGGCATAGTTTCGGGGGCGTTCCGGGCGGGGGTTTCGCTGTTCTCTAAGCGAAACGGAATCTTGACGAATTCGAACCGGATGGGACTGGAAGGGGAGGCCGCCTCGAGGAGAACAGCGCCAATGCTGAACAGCGAAGCCGCAGTGATTCGTCGAGCCAGCCCGGGAAGAAGCATTCGCGTCCAGAAAACGGTTCCAGAAAAATAAGGGGTGGCTTGCGCCACCCCTTGGGATGATTCTACCTCATGAGGTTCCGCCTAGAAGTAATACTTCACGGCGAAGGTGAGTGTCCGGCTGCCGGTCTTGAATTTGGGTATGCCCGTGGCAGTGGCGTTATTGGTCGGCGAAATACCGACCACTGGAACATTACATCCGCCACTGGTAGCAGTCGTACCGCCTATGTTCGCGAGAGCATAGGCGCACTGGCTGCCAGCCGATCCGAGAGGGGCAGTGTTACTGATGAAAGTTGTGTAGTTATTCTGGAAGCTGATCTTATCATCGGTATTGCCGCCGGCCAGGTTGAACTGGGGAAGTGGGTGATTCAAGAAGTTGACAGCAGAGATGCGGAATTGCAGTTTCTGTCGCTCCGTGATCTGGAAGTTCTTGAACAATGCCAAATCACTGTCAAAGTAGGCCGGGCCACGCATGTAGGGCCATGCGTAGGGCCCCTGCGCCCCGTAAGCTGGCATCCCGAAGCAGGCGGGGTTGAAATGTTGACCCGACTTCAGTCCACTTGCGGGATTGCACAGCAGCGTAGGCATGAGCAGGAAACCACTGTTGTCTGGTGATACGCCAAACCAGGTTTGCGGGCTAACATTGGTGGCTGCCAACCCATTGGGGAGTCTGATTGAGTTGTCAGGAAGGCTAGGCATCGCATTGGTAGGCATGGTCAAGCCTCCGGCGTAAGTGGCGTTCAGGTTCCCACCGACGTTCGGCTGCAGTGTCGCTCCGCTTTGGTAGGTCGTGTAGCCCGAGATCTGCCAACCATTGACCGCTCCACCGAGAAACGCGTTGCCGTGGACAAACTTCGGCATATTCCACACATACGAGAAGTTCAGAACGTGCGTGTGGTCGTAAGCCAGGGGACCATAGTTATTCCGGATGTTGAAGGGATCGACCACGGAACCATTTCCCGATCCGTTGTCGGTCTGTCCATCTGTGATTCCCATTACCTTGCCGAACGTGTAATTCGTCAGGAAGGTGACGGGACCGGATTGCTTCTGCCAGGTCACCTGCAGTGAATTGTAGTTGGCGTAGCTGCCGTGATAGAGCAAGTAAACGTCCTGGTAGACATTCAAGGGGCGCCAGTCGTTCGCGTTGAACGTTAACGCGTAGTTTGGTTGGCTGGCGCATGCCAGCGGCTGATTGTTGGTCGGGGTGCTGCTGGTGCAACCCGGCGCGTTGGGGGACATGAGCTTCCCGAAGGTTGATCCCCCTGTGTTCGAACCGGTGGGATCAGGCAAGAAAAAACCGCCCTGTTGTACGTTGTTTAGATCCCCAACCTTGCCATTGCCGCCGTCAATCCACTCATTTTGGCTCTTGTTGGCGACATACGATACTTCAAGCACCGACCGCCAAGGCAGAGCCTGAGAAACGGTGACGTTCCAGTTCATGGTCAGCGGAGTCTTGTTGTCTCCTGGAAGCAGGGCGGAAACGGTTGCGCCATTTTGAGCTACGCTCGAAGGAGGTACGAATCCAGCACCACCCGACTCAATCTGGTTGTACCCAGTTTGCGTACCAGGGGTTTGGAAGGTAAATGCTCCTTCAGGCCCCGTAGCCGCGTTGGCAACCTGGGTAGAAACCTGGTAGTGGAATACGGCGAATCCGGACCGAAGGACGGTCTTTCCGGTTCCGAAGATGTCATAAGCTAAGCCGACGCGAGGCTCGTAATAGAACAACGGCGAGTTCATGCCAGACAGCGGTACCGCGCTATTGTTCGCATGCCACGATAAGCCCGTGTTATTCGGAGCAGCGGTTACAAGTCCAGTCGACCCGTAGACATTTTGCTGATACGTCCCTGGATTCCAAACCTGGAAGCCTTGCGGCGTGCCGTACCACTGGCCGACGTGGTCAAAGCGCAGGCCATAATTCAAGGTCAGCTGTCGATTCGCTTTGAACGAATCCTGCGCGTAAATCGACCACTGATGGAACTTGAGATCGTTCGTGGGGAACGAACTCACCTGCTGGTAGTTGTTGGTACGGCCAAGCAGGAAGTCAGCCACCACGTTGCCGGAACTGTTCGGGCCCCAACCTAAGTTGTAGGTACCGTTGTCGCCCGGCCCAAGGCCGCCGGCCGACTGGATGTTCTGGCTGGTATCCCAGTAGAAACCAGCTTTCAGAGTGTGGGAGCCGACCACCTTGGTGAAGTTATCGTACAAAGCCGGATCTTTCTTGGTAGCGCCGAAAGCACCCTTCTGGAAGCTTCCATCAAAGGAGAAATTTTCGATGTTGGGGAAAGCTCCGCCCCAAGGACCTTCGAAGTTCGGTATCTGGGAGGTGGTATGGCCGAACAATCCATTCACGTTGAACCCAACGGCCGTACGATCAACCGCCTTAGGATTCGAGAGCGAACTGGGGTTGATATACCGCGCCAAGGTGAACACAAACTCATTGGTGGTCGTCGGACTGAATACGTGCGTGAAGTTCGCCATGAACTCCTGCGAGGTTGTAGGCGCAACAACGTTCGATGGATACGGCAAGGTCCACGGTGGAGTCCACCAGACGCCAATGGGATGCTGATCGTTTTCGATCTGGCGAGTGTAGGACACCGTCAGCTTGGTGTTGTCACTGATGGCGTAATCCACTTTGCCGGTGGCTTCCCAGCGGTTCTGCGGAACGGTGCTGATGAATTGGTAATTATTCCAGCCGTTAGCGGCCGAAGGGGTAATGTTCGACTTCGGCATCATGGCGGCGATGCCGGGGACGTTCGGGTCGTAGGCGGAGGTAGGCATCGTGTTCCCACCGCCCGGGAGGCCGTAGGGGCTAGCGTAGGCGTACTGCCAAACGGCGCCGCTGGAAAGGCAACTCAAGAGCGTCGTATTGCTACCGCAACCCGAAACGGCAGTCGTTCCTGGTATGCCATTGATCGTTGTTTCGCTGAAATCACCGCCAAGTTGCTCCGCGGTCGGCACGTTGTAGTTGATCGGTGTGGCCGCAGGGTGCTGGTTCATGTATTCGTAGCCAGCCCAGAAGAATAGTTTCTTGCGACTCTTGTTAAAGTCGGTGCCCGGGATGATGATCGGACCTCCAACGTTCCCGCCCACGTAGTAGTAGTGCTCCGCCGGATTGGTCAAGCCTTGGCTCTTGCTGTAGGCATCGACCGAGTTGAGCGCGCTGTTGCGGGCGTACAGGTACGCTTCGCCGTGGAACGCGTTGCCGCCGCTCTTGCTGAACGCCTGGAAAATCACTGGCCCTTTGGCGTATTCAGCGCTGTAGGACGACATCAACACTTTGACTTCCGAAACCATGTCTTGGTTGATGTTGGCAATCTGTGTGCCGGCGTTGCCCGGATCCACCAGGTTGGCGCCGTCAAGCATGAACGCCATCGCGCCATAGGGCTGCGTGCCGTTCGAGGAGTAGTTGCCGACAGGGCCGTTATTCGTGCCAACCACCTTGTCGTTGAACCCGGATCCCTGGCTCAGGCCGTTGGTCAGCGCCATTCCAGGCATAACCTTCAACAACTCGCCCGCGTCGCGGCCAACGATCGGAATATCTTCAATCAGTTGCTGGTTTAGGGTTGTGCTGACCTCGGAATTGTCTGGGATCACAACGTCCGCTCCCGCCTTGATTTCGACGGTCTCAGTGACCTTGCCGATCTCGAGCTTGATGTTGGGTAATGTCTTGCTATCGCCTTGGGAGAAGACGATGCCTGTCTGGGTCCAACTCTTAAAGCCCGGAGCCTCAATATTTACGGAATACGACCCGGGCTGAACGGCCGTAATGGCGAAGTAGCCCGAGCCGTTCGAGACCGTGGTGCGCACGTCGCCAGACGCGTCGTTCTTCATCGTGATTTTTGCGTTGGGCACGACAGCGCCGGCCGAGTCAGAAACCGTGGCACTCAAGGTGCCAGTTAACTGCTGCGCGAAACCGGTCGACGCCAGCAGGATAAGAACCAGCAGCAGAACTGCCGCGCTCACAGTCTTTCTCAACACCGCGAGTTGACAAGTGGAAATCATTGCCCCTCCCCGAATTTGCATGGAACTGCGCTCATAGTCTCCGTGCCCCGGACACCGCGAGGCATCTTTTACTGAGGACCGTAAGCGATTACGTAGTGTTTTCATACTATTGCCTAGAACGTCGCAAGTTACCGCCGATCAATCGCCACTGTCAAGAGAAAAATCGATTTTTTAAGGAAAGCGTGCATATTTGGACCAACGGGGGTACACTGTCGGTCTTGATCGGGCCAGAATCGTGGGAAAGCCCGCTAACTGGGGTCGGATGGCGGGATTGGTGAGGTTGGGTCCATGCCTGCACGTATTCTTCTCGTGGTTGCCTTGAACACCCTGGTTGCTCTCCCTGCCTTCTTCTCCCAAACCAGTTCCCCGCCCGCGGTTGAGGCGAACCGCCCTGTGATTCACACCACGACGCGGGAAGTGCTCCTCGATATGGTGGTTCGCGACAAGCACCACCATCCGGTCACCGATCTTCACCCCGAGGAAGTACAAATCTACGAGGATGGCGTCCTCCAGAACGTTCGGGTTTTTCGCAACATTCAAGGCCTTGAACAACTGGAAACCGAACGCAGCGTTGCTGGCGCTCAAAAAACGCCGGCACTGACCCAAAGAAGCGGGGACGATCCGCATCCGCTGAATTCCATGCGGCAGGTCAACTTTGTTTCGATTGTGTTCGCGGAAATCGGCCCCCTGAATCTGGAATTTGCGCGGCGAGCGGTCCTCGAATTTCTCAAGAGCGACAATCTGCCGAATACCTATGTGACGATCTACCGCCTCGATCGCAATATGCAGGTGATGCAGCCCTATACCAGCGACAAGGATGTGCTGGCCAAGGCGGTCGACCTCGCCACCAAAGGCCTGCGAGGAGGAGGCGCCCTGAATGTTAATGCAACGGTCGCGAGCAGCGCCCTTGCCGCACTAAACGCAACGACGGAGAACATCCTCGCTTCACCACAGACGCTGGCCACCACCGCCCAGGCTGTCCAGAACGCACAAGCGAATCCGTTAGTAGCGATCGCGCACGATCCGTTGTTCGCAGCAAACGCCGCCTCCCAGGACGTTTCCCTCCAACTAGGCAATGCCATGCTTGCGCAGGCTGGCTTGGTGAAAGGACTGCGGTTCGCGACCAGTTTGTCAGACGGCATGGACGCCATGGACTCCCTGAATCAACTGGTACGCAGTGAGGAAAACCTGCCAGGCCGGAAGGTAATTCTTTATCTCGCCGACGGACTGACCTTGCCCATCAACCGCCGTGATGCCGTCGACAACCTCATTAGCTATGCCAACCGATCAGGGGTAGCCTTTTATACCATCGACACGCGCGGCCTGAACGTGGAAGACCCGATGATGGACGCCTTGGCGGCGCAGCGCCGCACCGGAGCCGAGAGTGTGGCTCAGCCTGTCGACCCCATCAACGGGCATTTGGAAGATGATGACGTCCAGCTGACGGCGGTCGCAAGCCGTCAACTCGCAATGCGGGAATTGGCTGAGTCCACGGGGGGCTTCGCGGTCACGAATACAAACGAGATATCCCTCCCGATGCAGCACATGATGGAGGACATTCGCGACCATTACGAGCTGGCATATTCTCCGACGTCGACCAATTACGATGGACATTTCCGCAAAATCGACGTAAAGATCAGCCGTCCAAAGATTACTCTGCAGACTCGAAAAGGCTACTACGCGGTTCCGGACTTGAACGGAGAACCGCTCCAGCCCTACGAACTACTCGCCTTGAACGCCATGAACGCGCAGCCGGCTGCGTCGGAATTTCCCTACCAGGTCTCGGCCATGAAGTTCCGGCCGCGGGAAAACGCGGTCGAGTACGAAGTAACGTTTGAGATCCCGTTGGCAGGCATTAAAGCCGTCACCGACAAGAAAGCCGGCGAACTGCGGGTGCGAGCCGCTCTGGTCGCTTTCATTCACGACTCCACCGGAGAGATCGTGAAGAAGGTGAGCCGCGAACTGGTGCGCAAAGTGTCGAGTGCAGACGCGGCACAGCTGCAGACCGATCGCATCCTCTACGCCGAGCCAGTCGAATTACAGCCCGGGCACTATGTGATCGACACGGCAGTCACAGATGAACAGACAGGCAGAACTTCGGCGAAGCGAGTCTCCGTTTTCGTCGATCCCGGCAAGAATCTTTCTTTGAGTTCCCTGGGGTTGGTGCGCCGTTTCGACGCCCTGACGGGGCCGCGCAATCCGCAGAGTCCTTTTGAACTGGAGAATGGCCGAGTAACTCCGACGCTGGCCGATTCGGTGCCGCCGGGAAATCCATTGAGCCTTTATTTCGTGGTGTACCCGACGAAGGCGGTCGCAGGCGAGGAGACGAAAGTGACTGTGGAGCTCTTGCGAGACGGCAAAGAGATCGCTCGCAAGCCCGTGAATCTGTCCCAGCCTGCTCCCGACGGTTCCATTCCCATGATTGTGCAACTTACTCCCGGCCAGGGTCAGTGCGATGTGCTGGTCACAGCCCGGCAGGGAACGTCGGTGGCGGAATCAAGCTTGTCCGTCAAGGTTGAGTAGGAAGAACCGGTTGCCGATTTGTTTGCGCCCTGCAGCAAATCGTTGACAACCGGAGTGCTGCTCTGGGGTAGAATCGCTCGGCTCAAACCACTGGCCAGCAGCGGAGACGTTCGCATGGTTGCATCGTTCTTGCTCCGAACCCGTCTTCTTCTGGCAGCCGCTCTGTTTGTGGGGACAGTTGGCGCGCAGAGAACCCCAACGGTTTCGCAGTTGCCGACGGACCCGGATTCCCAGGAAACCGAAACCAGCGGTCTCGTCTTCCACTCGACCGTGCGGCGCGTCGTGGTCGACGTAGTCATCTCTGACTCGAATGGAAAGCCGGTTTCCGGCCTTACCGCCAGCGACTTTTCGATCGCCGAAGACGGAAAGCCACAGCGGGTTCGCTCGTTCGACGTCCACGACTTCGACACCGTTTCCGCTTCCCTCCCGAAGGCTCCCGCGTTCCTTCCGACGAATACATTCGTGAACGTCCCCTCCGGCCCGGAGCGGGGACCTCTTTATGTATTGCTTCTGGATCTCCTTAATATGGAGGTCGACGACCAGCCTGCCGCACGCGAACAACTGCTGAAGTTCGCCTTGAGCAAGCCCCTGGGTACCCGTTTCGCAGTCTTTGTTTTAAGCGACGGACTTTATCTCGTTCAGGGTTTCACCGAGGACCGCAACCGGCTCGCGGACGCTGTGGATCCCAAGAATCCTCACTCTCATCTGCCGCGGATCTTTCTATATGCCGATAACTATCGACCTGCGATCTCTACCCCGCGGGTACTGATGGGTATCGCGAAATTCCTGTCCGGTCTTCCGGGACACAAGAATGTCCTCTGGATCTCGGAAGCGTTTCCGTCGGCGATCATGCCCAGTGCTGACCCGGGATCCGAGGGGCGCAGTATCAGTGACGAGGTGAAGGAAGCCACCGACGCCCTGGCGCGTGGACAGATCGCCGTCTATCCGGTCGACGTGCGCGGCGTCGCGGTAACCGGCGCGTCCGCCACGAATATTGGTCAGACTCAGGTATCCGCTGAAAACAGCGCTGACTACGCTCTGAACGCCCGGCACATGACCGAGCAGGAAATTGCCGACGCGACCGGAGGCCGTGCCATCTACGGGACGAACGATTTGGCCACCGCGCTCGCGGAAGCGACAGAAACCGGCGGCCACTACTACACTCTGACTTACTCTCCCAGCAATCAAAACTACAACGGCAAGCTGCGCCACGTTCATGTTGAGCTTGATAAGCGCGGCTATCATCTGGCCTACCGCCGTTCGTACTATGGCAACCCCGGCCCGAGTGCACCCGAAACGATCGGGGGGTTCCGTCTAGCATCGGAACTGGAACCATTTCAACTGAGCCAGGTGGCAGATTCGCTGTATTCCAACATGCAGCACGGCGCGCCACTGGCGCACCAATTATTGTTCCGAGCCCACATTCACGCCTTGTCGGCTCCCGCGAAGGCCACACGCGAACAGATGGCGAGTTTGGCCGATCAGCCCGCTTTCTTTCGCGAGCGCCACCAGAACCGGCCAGCCAAGCCCCTGCACTCCATCCAACTGCAGACTTACCAAATCGATTACACCGTTGCGGCCCGCTACCCAGCGTTGGAAGTGGCGGCGGCTGCTTTCGACGCCGAGGGGAGGATGCTGAACGGGGTCGTACAGCGGGCTGCGGAAAATACTACGCACTCCCCCGGCATGAGGCGTGACGGCATCTTTCGCCTTCAACAGCAGTTCGATGTGCCGATGACTGCAGTCTCCGTGCGGATCGCGGTCCGGGACGTGGCCACCGACAATGTCGGAGCTTTGGAGGTCAACCTGCCACTGGTGCCGGAGGGGAAAACCACAGAGGCGTTTCTGCATCCTTCCAGTTCGTCTTCTGAGGTGGCAGACTCGGCGAGACAGCATTATCCGTCATGTCGCTAGGCGAC
Source organism: Acidobacteriaceae bacterium (assembly GCA_003134655.1). GTDB lineage: Bacteria > Acidobacteriota > Terriglobia > Terriglobales > Acidobacteriaceae > Sulfotelmatobacter. Next base: position 135,809 of record PLBY01000147.1, on the reverse strand, counting down.
CCGCGACCGAACCCGGCCGTCCTCTAACCCTTCGCATACGCATGGTACGATGGTCGTCCTGATAGGAAATTCTGCGTTAAAGCGGTGTGGACGTAGAAGGCCGCAGTGGGTGCGGCAAAATACGGGCATGGGGACGAATCGTAAGTGGTACCGCAGGCGCATGGAGCCGAAACTTGGTCTCGCCGTATTGATCCTCGCGCTCTGTCCTTCATTTTGTGCTGCGCAGGCCAACCCCGCCAGCTTCTCTGATTTAGCCGCGAAGGCCACGGCCGCTCGCGACGCCAACGACGTTCCCGGAGCCATCGAACTCTACCGGCAGGCGCTGAAACTGAATTCGCAGTGGGCTGACGGTTGGTGGTTCCTGGGCTCGCTGCACTACGGATCCGGCGAATACACCGCCGCCCGCGACGCGCTCTCCCACTATCTCGAACTCACTCCCAGCGCAGCCCCGGCTCTGGCCATGCGGGCGCTGTGCGAATTCGAAATCGGCGACTATCCGCCATCTCTGAAAGACATTCAGAGAGCCTTGTCGCTGGGCGCCGCCAATCAGCCGCGCAACGAAAAAATTCTTCGCTACCATGAGGCTCTGCTGCTGACGCGAATGGGCCGGTTCGAAGACGCGCTGCGAAGCTACGCTTTTTTCACCCGCGATGAAGACTCCAACCCCGAACTACTGCTGGCCTTGGGCTTGGCTGGGCTCCGTGCTCCTCTGCTCCCGCGAGAATTGAAGGCAGATCAGCAGGAGGTGTACGTCAGCGCCGGTAAGGCAGCGTTCGACTTCATGAGGAAAGACACAGAGGTCGCGCACGCGGAGTTCGGGCGTCTCTTCGAGCGCCTCCCGCCCGTGCCCAACGCCCACTATCTTTATGGCTACTTGCTCTACGCCACCGATCCGGATCAGGCCGTGGTCGAGTTCAAGAAAGAGTTGGAGGTGAATCCGTCCAATGCAGTTGCAGAGGTTATGCTGGCCTGGATTCCTCTCATGCAGAACGACGGTGCCGAAGCCTTACCGCACGCACGGAAGGCGGTGGCCGAAGATACTTCCCTCTCCAGCGCTCAACTTGTGCTCGGCCGGGCGCTCACCGAGACGGGAGATACGAAGGCCGGAATCGAACACCTGGAAAAGACCGCGCAATTGCAGCCCGACAACCTTGAAGTCCACCTCGCACTGGCAAAGGCGTACTCAAAGTCTGGCCGCAAAGCAGATGCCCGGCGCGAACGATTGCTGTGTCTCGAAATGACGAAAAATGATACGACGCCGGCCACACATCCTTAGCCCGCTCGTGGGTCTCGCGATTGCGATCGCAGCCATCTCGCCGTCCGCGGCGGCCCAAGGCAAGACAGAAACCGCATGTGTTTCTTGCCACAGCGCGCGCTCCCAATCGCAGCCACGCACTCCCATGGGACGGGCCCTGGGGCTTCCGGGCGCAAATCCCGTCCTCAAAGACAATCCGAAGCTGACCGTTCGCAAAGGCCCTTACACCTATACCGTAGAAACTCACGGAGACGAAAGCACGTATAGCGTGAGCGATGGCACGCGCACAATCTCCGTGCCGATCCACTGGAATTTTGGCGCCGGCGCGCAGACCTGGGTTCTCGAACGCAATGGGCACCAGTATGAGAGCGCAGTCAGTTTCTATCCCTCAATTCCGGGACTCGATTTCACGACCGGAGACGAAGACCTGAAGCCGCGCAACCTCGACGAGGCGATCGGGCGGGAGATCGAACTCCGCGAAACCAAGGTGTGTTTCGGCTGTCACGCCAGCAACGCAGTTACGAACGGTAAGATGACTTATGACACCCTCCGGCCTGGCGTGACCTGCGAGCATTGTCACGCTGGTACAACCGTCCACCTCAGCGACTCTTTCAACGGCGATTTCGACTCCGCTCCCCCGGACCTCCGCAAGCGGTCGGCGGAAGATATCTCGAATTTTTGCGGCCAATGTCATCGCACATGGGAAACCGTGGTGCGAAATCACTGGCGCGGCGAGTTGACCGTCCGCTTCCAGCCCTACCGTCTCGCCAACAGTAAGTGCTTTGACGGTGCGGATGCCCGCATCAGCTGCATCGCATGCCATGATCCCCACGTGGATGTCGCCCGCCAGGATTCCTCGTACGATCCGCAATGCCTGGCATGCCACTCGTCGACGGCGGCTCCTCTCATCTCCTCAGGTCCGGATTCGACCAAGGTTCACGCCAAGATATGCTCCACAGCTAAAGCGGATTGCGTGAGTTGTCACATGCCGAAGGTAAAGCTCCCCAACGGACACATGACCTTTACCGATCACCAGATTAGGATCGTAAAGCCTGGCGAACCTTTCCCAAACTGAGCCCGGGGCGCCGAAAGACAGACGTCGAAGCTTCATCGCTTAAATCCCGATTCGAGTGATCGTGCGCACGGAACCGATGTAGAATGTCCGCTACTTTTGAGTCTGAAGATTTGAGGCATGTATAAGTGGACTCTTTCATGAATAAGTACAGGATGATTGCGATTCTTGCCTTCGTCCTCCCCGTCCCACAGGGCTACTCGCAAACGGTACCCGCACCGCAGAGCGACAAAACAACAATTGTTACGAACGCCAACGAAGTCACCGTCGATCTCGTAGTTCACAACAAGAAGAACGAGCCCGTCCTCGACCTCAAGCCGGGAGATATCGCGGTTACCGACAGCGGTTCTGCCGTAAACATCTCGGATCTTCGCCTGGTGACGGGGCAATCGAGCGCGCAGCACCTGATCACTTTGGTCTTCGATCGTCTCCAACCTTCTTCCGCTAAGAACGCGCGCGACATTGCCTCGAAGATTCTCAAGATGGTTCCGGCGAATCAGTTCGCCTTCTCCGTGCTGGGTATTGAAGGACGTCTTAGGCTGTTTCAGGAATTCACTTCCGATCCCGCAGCGGTGACAAAGGCCGTCATCGCCACTACCGAAAGAGACGAATCAAGCAAGGAGGATCCTGCCGCATTGCCGGAGAAGAATCTTATCGCTGCGGCTCAGACCGGAACGGACTCGTTGGGAACTCGTGTCAACGCGCAGCAGCGAAGCACGGCACGGGTCATGCTGGCTGCCCTGCAGGAGTCTCAGAAGATCGCGCAAGACGAGCACTGCCGGCCTTGGCTGGCAGGCTTGCTCGCCCTGGCACGAACCGAGCACCAGATCCCGGGCCGAAAAGTCGTGATCTATTTCGAACAGGGACAGCAGCTTGATTCGAACGCGAAAGACATGCTGCTATCTATTGCCGGTGCGGCGAATCGTTCCGGCGTCAGCATTTACACCGTCGACACAAACGCAGTAGACGAGCAAGCCGGTCAAGGACTGTTGGCCACCGTTGCCATCGGAGGAGTAATGGCAACAGCCCGCATGAATCCCACATCCGCGACAACCGGAACTGGTGCAGGAACGCAAGCAGTTGCCATGGCGCCCGCGGGCTCGATCACCGCCGGCAACGACTCTCTGAACCGGCTGGAAACCGAAGGTTTGAGCGGGTACAAGAGTCCCATGGCTCAGCTAGCGGAAAACACAGGCGGGGCTTACATCACGGCGTCCGACCATCTGAAGAAGCCTCTGCAACAGCTGATCGCTGACATGACCACTTATTACGAGGCTTCGTATGCTCCTCCCGTCCAGGAATATGACGGAAAGTTTCGGCCAGTTGCGGTGACGGCCCTGCGGAAGGGGCTGAAAATTCACTCCCGGGCAGGTTATTTTGCGGTCCCTCCCGACACCGGATCGGGCATCAGACCGTTTGAAGCGCCGCTATTGAAACTCTTGAGCGAACCGCAACTACCTACCGACTTGAAATTTCAATCCGCAGTCCTCCGTCTCGGAGATTTGCCGACCGGCAACGAGAATGCACTGGTGATTGAGGTTCCCGTATCCGAACTCGAAACGCGGGACGATCCTAATTCCAATCTCTATTCGCTCCACGTGTCGATCGCAGCACAAATCAAGAACAAGGCGGGCGAAGTAATTGAGCATTTCAGCGAGGACGTACCCCGTCACGGTTCACTCGATTCCAAGAGCGGAGCACAATCGGAACTGATCACCATGCAACGGTCTTTCACCGCCGATCCAGGACAATATGTCGTGGAGGCCGTCATCCTGGATCGCAACAACGAAAAGGCTGGCGCACAACGCCTCGAATTCGAAATTTCGACCGAAGCGAGCGGCCCTAGTCTCAGCGATGTGACTCTGGTCCAGCGTGTAGTTCCCATACCGCCGGAGGTGGACGCGGTCGAGCCCTTGCGTTATGGAAGCGGCAAGGTGATTCCCAGCATCTCTGGCCGCGTACCTCATGGAGCGAAAGAAATCTCTTTCTTCTTCGTGGTTCATCCCGACCCGAAGTCGACGGAGCAGCCGACCTTGGAGATGGAAGTCCTGAAGAGCAACGAGTCCATCGCACAGGTGCCTCTGCATCTCATGAAAGCTAGTGGGCCCGGAGCCATCCCGTACCTTGCGTCGATCCAAGCTGCATCGCTGCCGGCTGGGGACTACCAGATCGTTGAGAAGCTCACGCAAGGCGAGAACACCACCGAGAGAGCCCTCTCGTTCCGCATCGAGGGGCCCGTGTTGGCAGCGGCAACTGTACCCGAGGATCCCAAGACACAGAACGATGATGTTCTGATCGCCGCAACTTCCGGTCCGCTGCCTCCGGATTCGGAGGGACACAGTGGCCGTCGTCTAGTGATCACTTCGCTGCCCGCCGGCGCCGTTCCCTCGCCTTCCGCGGACGAGCTAGAAGCGATCGTCTCTGGCGCGAGAAAACGCGCGCTGGACTACAGCAAGTCTCTTCCCAATTTCGTCTGCGTTGAAGTCACCAATCGTTCCGTGGACCAGTCCGGCAACGGCAACTGGAAACATCGGGACTCCATCGCGGAACTCCTGACCTATCATGACAACCTCGAGTCTCGCAGCACGCTTGAAGTCAACGGCAAGCGCAGCAGCCTCACCCGGGCCGAAATGAATTCCACCTGGCCGATGTCGATCGGGGAGTTCGGAGCCTTGCTGAATCTGGTTTTCGCTCCGACCTCCAAGACGCAGTTCGAATGGAAAGAAGCCGGCGCCCTCGGCGATGGGTCCGGAACCCTGCAGGTACTAAGTTATCGTGTGGCACATGAGAACGCCACGCTCAACCTCAATGAGGGAAACAACAACACGATCGGGGTCGGTTTTCATGGCCTGGTTTACATTGACACAACAACCAGTGGCATCCGGCGAGTCACCGTCGAGGCAGATGACTTGCCTCGTAACTTTTCCATGCACGCCGCTGCCATGACCGTGGATTACGACTATGTTTCCATCTCCGCGCGCGACTATCTGCTCCCAGTGCATTCCACGGTCAGCCTCCAGAGACATCGTCGCCAGATCGAACTGAACGAAATTGCGTTCAGGAATTACCGGCGTTTCGCCTCGCGCGCGAAAATCAAGATGATTCAGTGAACCTTCTCACCCGCATAAATCCCGATTTGATGATTGCGCACCTTCGGCATCAGTTTCTTTCCGTTAGTGTTTGAAAAGAGCACTCGCGATTCCTGCAGTGGCATGTGGCAATCGATGCAGTTGCCCGCGATCGACTTGCCCATCTTGGCGTACTGTCCGCACTGTCTTGGCTGATGACAACTTAGGCAACGGGGCGAAAATGCTGCCGCGTCGACCTGCGGCTTGTGGACATCGTGGCAGGTGGAACAGGTCAGGGTGGTCGTCGATTGGAAACACTTGCTTCTTCTCAACAGTTGCACCTGGCTGCCATGCACGTCCACCGCGTCCTCCGGACCGGCGAATGGGATGTCAATGAAGTCGTCCAGCGAGTCACCCGGCAGGAACGATAGCGCGGGCTGGATCGGAGTCCCATTGCCCGAATGGCATAAACCGCATATGTCGATTTGCCTATCCCGTGCAAGCAGGGCCGGATTCACGATTGCTTCCGATGTTCCGGCAGGAAGCGTAGCCTTCAGGCGATGCCGAGCAACGTGCTCCCGGCCTGGGCCATGACACTTCTCACAAAAGATACCCAGCACCAGGCTGGTCTTGCGGTATCGATTTACCGGTGGCGGGAGCCAGTCGAAATAACTGGCATGACACTCGAGGCACCGCGGGATGATTGCCTTGTCGAAATGCGGCGAGCCATCCGGATAACTCGGGCTGTTCACCCATGTGTCAGTCTCCGTCCAGTAGGTCACAGGCAGCTGAAATAGCTGATCCCCTTTCCAGAACAGATAGCTCTGCCCCTTGCGAGCCGAGCCCGCCACAATGTCAATCCGTTCCGAGCGGGAAACTTTCTTGGTGGCAGAAAGCGCTTCCTCGGCGCTCTGAAAATATCCGTCTCCGGTCAGCGTCATCTTGAACGATAGGTACGGGTTCGAGGTCTTCAGAACATTGGAGTCCGGGGTAAAGCTTCCCTTCATCGTACGATCGCTCGGCCAACTTGTTGCCAAGTGGTGCGCAGTCTGAGCATAGGTTTTCGCCTTTTCCAGATGGCAGGAACGGCATACCTGATCTCCGACGAAGTCGAGACGAACAGGAGGCTTCTTCTCCTCCGAGGATGGAGAAGCGGGGAGCACCACAAGAAGCAGAGCAACTACGCAAACAAACAAACCACGTCAGGAATTGTTACGCCCCCAAATCAATTCCACTTCTCCCTCCCGACGCCCGTTTGCCCATGAGATTCGCTTGCAGGCCTCCCGGTTGCTCTATTATGCTCAGTGCGCGGGGAGTCGTTATCTTGCGAGGTTCGCAGAGGCGATCGTTGCAACATCAATGCGTCCGATATTTGCGAAGGCGGTACTAGTTTTTGCGGCCGTCCTGGCCGTAACCCCGTGCATCCTGGGCTGCACCGGCCCCGCGGAACTTGAGCGCAAACTTCGCGTCCAACCCGACGCTGACACTTACGCAGAACTCGGAACCTGGTTCGGCGACCACCATCAGTACGATTGTGCCCTCGATGCCTATCAGAGCGGTCTCAAACTGGAGCCAGGGTCTGCCAAACTCTACTACCTCGTCGGCCTCACCCTGTACGCAGCTGGGCATCCTCAGGACGCGCTCAAGCCCCTTGGACAATCAATTTATCTCTTACCAGAAGTTCTCAAACCGCACCTGCTCCTCGCTTCCGCACTCGACCAACTTCAGCGTCACGAAGAAGCACTCTCCGAGTGGCAGGCCGCATTGCGGATTGACCACCTCTCCATCGAAGCACTCGACGGGATCAGCAATTCCCTGATGGCGGTTGGGGATTATTCGGCAGCGATCGAGGCGCTGCGCGACGCTCCCCACAACGACACCTTAACTCTCGATCTGGCCTTGGCTTACGGCAAAGCCAACATGCTCGATAAAGCCTCGGAGGTTCTGACCAAGGCTTTGCAGCGCAATCCGTCCTCTTTGCCGTTGACTGCCGCCATGGTCACCGTGCTCGTCCGGCAGGTGCACTATCAGGAGGCCGTCCATCTTGCTGCAAAATCAGCCCGCCTTCATCCCACGAATCTTGAAGCGCAGCGACTTTATCTGCGCGTCCTAGTGCTCAACGGCGATTCAACCTTGGCCCGACCGTTGGCCCGCAGGCTGTTGACCGCCCATCCCCACGATTTTGATTTCCTCTATCTAAGCGGCATCCTCGAAAATCAGGCTGGAGAATACATTGCCGGCCGCGCTCATTTGGAGCAGGCGGTCGCTCTTGATCCCCAACACTACAATGCCCGTTACAACCTCGGCATGGCGCTGCTCGAACTCAAAGATTTTCCCGAAGCACGCGAGCAACTCGCCAAAGCTCTAGAACTGGGCGGAACCGAACCTGAGATTCGCTTCAAATATGCGACCGCCCTGCGCAACCTGGGAGAAACCGAACTGGCGAAGCAGCAACTCGAGCTTTATCAAAAACAGGTGCAGTCGAACCAGCACCGCGCGCTGGCCGCCAGCAAGACAGCGCAAGGGGATAAGGAACTCGCTACGGGCGATCCGCAAAAGGCGGTTGCCGACTATCGTGAGGCAGTCGAGGCAACTCCCGAGGATGCCCAGATCGCCTACAAGCTGGCTCTGGCTTTGGACCGCACTGGTGACACCGTTGCCGAGCGTACTGCGCTTGAGCAAGCGGTCAAAATCGATCCCGGGTTTGCGCTCGCTCAAAACCAACTTGGATATATTGCGTCACGCAGCGGCGACTCCGCTTCCGCCGAAGAGCACTTTCGTCTGGCCGTCCGTGCCGCTCCCGGTTACACTCAAGCCTGGATCAGCCTGGCGGCGACTCTCGGCATGGAATCCCGGTTTTCCGAAGCGCAAGAGGCCCTTGCAAGTGCCCTCAAACTTGAGCCCGACAACGTCCAAGCGCTACAACTCCGCAAGGACTTGACCACCGCACAAGAGCAGCGCTGAAGAAATACATCCAACAGAACCCCGAGGATGAAGTCGCGATGAAGCACCCGAAACCCGGTCACTGGACACGCCGCCGCCTGCTGCAAACTCTACCGGCGATGCTGGCTCCTGTGATGGTTCCCGCGGAGCTTCGCGCACTGGTTAACCCCACAAAAACTGCTCCGTTCTCGCACTTCGTCGACGTGAGCTCGAATGCCGGTCTGACCCAGACCATGTTCTACGGCGACCCGAACCACAACACTTACATCATCGAGGTCAACGGTGCCGGCTGTGCATTCTTCGATTACGACAATGATGGCTGGATGGACGCCTTCATCCTCGGAGGCCGGCGCCTCGAAGGCATTCCTCCTGGCTCCAGCAACCGCCTCTATCACAACAACCGCGACGGCACTTTCACCGATGTCACCGAGAAAGCTGGCTTGATCGATGCGGGCTGGGCCTGCGGAGTATGCGTCGGCGACTACAACAACGACGGCTTTGAAGATCTCTACCTCACCTACTACGGGCAGAACAAGCTCTATCGCAATAACGGCGATGGCACGTTCACCGACGTTACGGAGAAGGCTGGACTGCGTGACTCCCGCACTCGCTTCGGCTCGGGCTGTACGTTTGTCGATTACAATCGCGACGGCTTGCTTGACCTGTTTGTCTCCAACTACGTCGAGATCGATCCGGCGACTGCCCCCAAGCCGTCGCTGCAAGTGCCTAACTGCAATTACGAAGGAGTGGCGGTCAACTGTGGCCCCGGCGGCCTTGGCATTCCACATCACTCGCTCTACCGCAACAACGGCGATGGAACGTTTACCGACGTCTCCAAAGAGTCCGGTGTGGCCGCAATGCGCGGATCGTACGGATTCACGACGGTCGCGTTCGACGCTGACGAGGATGGCTGGCAAGACATTTTTGTTGCCTGCGACGCCACACCCAGCATGCTGCTGATGAACAATCGCGACGGTACGTTTAGCGAAGAGGCATTGTTGCGCGGTGTTGCCCTTGGCATGTCGGGCGAGCCGATGGGCGGCATGGGAGTTGGTATCGGCGACTTTGATCTCGACGGCCACATCGATCTCATCAAAACCCATTTCATCAACCAAGCCACGGGCGTGTACCACAACAATGGCAAAGCTGAATTCGACGAAATTACGACCCGCGTTGGCCTCGGCGCCGAACGTCGCTTTGCCGGTTGGGGCACGGGGCTGGTTGATCTCGACAACGACGGCTATCCCGACATCTTCATCGCGACTGGAACCTTTGCTCCTGAACTGGAAAAAGTCTACGCCAAGTATCCCGCGCGCAATCCTCGTCTCATCTTTCGCAACCAGGGCAATGGAACTTTCGTCGAATTGGGCGATGAGGCCGGTCCCGCCATTGCTTCGCGCCACGTGAGCCGCGGATGCGCCTTCGGCGACTTCGACAACGATGGCGACCTCGACATTCTCATCATGAACCGCAACGAGCCTCCGACCCTTCTGCGCAATGACGCTCCCCCTGGCAATCATTGGATCAAAGTGCGCATGGAAGGAACAAAAAGCAATCGCAGTGCGATCGGCTCCCGAGTTCTGGTGCGCTACGGCGGAAAGGTGCAGGCACAATGCCTCACCAGCCAGTCCAGTTTTCTCTCGGCGAACGACCCACGCCTGCACTTTGGATTGGGAACAGTATCCAAAGTGAGCATCGAGGTTCACTGGCCAGCGGGTACAACCGAGACTTTCGCTGATCTCTCCGCCGATCAACTGATCACGATCCGCGAGGGCCAGGGGATCGTCAAAGGACGACCATTTCGCTAGGCCTCTGACAAGGCAAAGCTCGGGTTGCCGGTGGGGTAGGTCGATTGGGGAAGACGGGTTGGGGAAGACGGGCCTCAAGAGTGCAGCGCGTCCACGTCTTGGTCATCATTGAAAAGACGAAGGCGGCTGCGCAGCGTCTGGACGACGTTATCGTCCTTCCCGGTGAAAACCTCCCGCTAGCTCAGCCGGTCAATCTAGTTGGTTCTTTCACTCGGACCGTCGGCCTCGTAGCGCTCCACGATGCCCAGTCGATCTGGCGCTCCGACCTTTCGAAGGATCCGGTGCACGTGGTTTTTCACTGTCTGCTCCGAAAGGTTCAACCGCGCCGCAATCTCCTTATTCGTGAGCCGTTCCCGAAGCAGTCCCACAAGTTCTTCTTCTCGCCGGCTCAGGACACGTGTCGTCCCTGCGGGGATCAGACGTCGCTTGACCACATTGAACAGGCTCATTGACAGCGAAGGCGGGCACACTGCTTCGCCCGCGAAGACTGCACGGATAGTCGCTGCTACCTCCGTGGCCGATGCATCCTTCAGGACATACCCAACCACACCCTCGCGGACGGCTCGCAGGAAAATCTGCTGATCGAGTTCCATGTCGATCATGGCGACGCGCACACCGGGAATCGCCGCATGCAGTCTGGCGACAAATCTGGCTTCGGAAAAGACCGGTGCGACGGAATCCAGTAGGACAATGCTGGGTCGGATGCCCTTGATTTGTTCCAGCGCGGATGGCGAGTATGGGGCGGCGCCAACCACGCGGATATCGCTCTTCTTGGTTAGGATACGGATCAGCGCTTCACGCAGCAGCCGATTTTCAGCTAGGAGAAACACCTCGACGATCTCTTGGCACTCCATCGGCACTCCCGGACCCGCACAACCGTGCGTGGCCATCAAAGACTTGGGTCGAGCCCCCTATCCCTTCCCATGTCCAATTATCGTCGTGGCGACTCGTTGGGACTACGATTCGCTGAACAATAATCCTCGGCTTATTTCCCTGTGTGGGGTGCGTCCCCACTACGCCGGACGATGTTCAGCATGTCGTTCTCGTTACTCTCTGCTAACCCCATCTTGAAAAAAAGTTGCTCGGAATCTTCGATTCTCAAACCTGGGAAAACGGTTGTGCCAAAACTCTGCACTTTCCAGATAAATCAGTGCAGCTTTGGGTTCGTCGAACAGGGAACATCAAGACTACTCGATTGGAACGCTATGTCAAGCGATCCTTGCAGATAGAAGCAATCGAATTCCCGAATAGGGATGCAAACAGCGGTAGGTACTCATTGGTACTTGACGGTACTGGCTTAGTACTTTGACCAATCCATGATGTTAGTCCTGTGCTGTCCCTCGCTCGTTCCTTCATAGATCCTTTTTGAATCTTGCAGATACGAGGGATCGGGACGATACTCTGCGCTTACGTTCAGCGTCGGAGAATCTATGTGAAGCGAGTCCGCGTGCTGGTTGCAAATCGGCCCCGCCTTATGCGGGAACTCGTGATGGCCACCATTTCCGATCAACCCGACATTGAATTGGTCGGTGAGGTCGCAGACGATGGTGACCTTACCGAGATGGTAGAGCAAGTTCAACCCGATGTTCTCATCCTAGCGATGGATGAACCAGAGAGGCGTTTGGGGCACTGCGGCTTCCTTCTGGGCCGCTATCCACAGATGAGGATCCTCGCGCTAGCGCCCGAGCAGAACACCGGAATCTTCTACTGGGCGATCGTCGACATTCGAACCAAGCCTCTCGAAAGCTCCGAGGCGGGCATCCTGAATGCGGTTCGGGAGCGTCCGGTACTGGTGGGAGCTGCGCGAAATTGAGACCAGCGGGGTCGGTCTGAGTTTCAATTTGCAAGGGCCATGGACTGCGGCGTTCCAAACGCATTCCACGGCTAGGCTAAAACGCGGTATTTACTCGTATCGCGATGATAACAATAAACTTAACTCACATCCAACACTGTGAGTGAGGCGGCGAAGCTGTATCTGGCGCACAGAGGATGCATGACCACATCAATACCGCGGTAGCCGTCACCGGTTCTGAAGGCGGATCAAGCACGCAAGGAAACTGGTACGCCCTCTATACCTGCCCGCGCCACGAAAAGCGTGTGGCGGAGCAGATCGAACTCCGAGACATCTCCTGCTTCCTGCCTTTGTACCGGTCGGTGCGACGATGGAAAGACCGCCGCAAAGAATTGGAACTTGCCTTGTTCCCTGGATATGTGTTCGTCCACATCGCGCTCCATGACAGGTTACAGGTACTGCAGGTTCCGGGGGCGGTCCGACTGGTAACCTTCAACGGCCAACCTGCCGTCTTACCGGAACAGGAAATTGAGTGTCTCAGAAATCGTCAATCCAGTATCGGCACCATCGAACCGCATCCGTACCTGTGCGTAGGACGTCGCGTGCGCGTCCGTAGCGGTCCGCTGCAAGGGCTGGAAGGCATCATCCGTCGCAGCAAGGACAAATGTCGAGTCGTGTTCTCGCTTGATCTGATCAAGCGCTCCGTGGCCATCGAAGTGGACGAGGCCGATGTCGAGTTAGTCGCCTGACGCAGTTCAACCCTACTTCGTCGAAAGCTTGGGGATCCCCCAAAATCTTGAGTACGTCGGAAACTAATATGCTCACCAACCATAGAAACCGTAAGAGGTTTTTCCCGAACGCACCCTGCTGGATTCTGCTGCTCCTGCTTGGTCATGCGTTGCATGGTCAAGTGAGCGACGGACCCCGCCCGCCTCGAGACGACGCCCGCAGGAATTCCACGCCAGACACGTCTGACCTTGCCAAAGACAACCTCAATCGCGTTGCAGCTTCCGCGGTTCAGATTCGAGCGGTTCTCGCGAAAGATGCGGGACTCCTGGTGGAACTGAAGCGCTGGATCGCCAAGGAAGCCACCGACAACGGACAAGTGGTCGAGGATTCGAAACTCCTCGACGAAGCGATATTCGACCGTCTCAACCGGGACGTGGCATTTCGAGCGGTGGCGACCCGGCTGCTGCAGCGCTACGGCTACCTGATTCCGTCGCCGAATCCGGATTCCAGTTACGGCAAAGAGGAAGACATTCTTCTGAAAGAGCGCGCCCGCCGTTTGGTACAGATTGAAGCGCAGGAAGATTCCGAATCGATTCAGCCCAGGAAAAATAGTAACAATCAAGATGTGGAGCGCACTGCGACCTGCGATCCACGACAGGACGAAGATTGCGACAAGCAGGCTGCCCCAAGGCGGAAATCAAATCGTCCGTCGCCGAACGAAGCGCCGACGCAGGATGAGAATCCGGGCTCCTCTCCGGGCGATGGATTGCCGACATATTCTCCGAATCCGCAAAGAACTCTTCGCACCCAGATGTCGACCGACGGAGAAGACTCCATCCAGCGTGACCGCACGTCTTCGCCATCAATCGAGCTAGCTTCCATTTCGCCGAAGTCCGGCACGGAAATTTCCCCCTATGCACCAAACATTCCCTCGCTTCCTAACGGCTTGTCCATGCCGCGGGAGACGGTGACGGACGCAGATCGAAACAATACGCGCGAGAACAATCCCTCTCAGTCGATGCGCCCGAAGCGTCCCAGAACACAACAACCCGAGGAAGAAGATGTGGCCTCGGTGAAGATGGTTCACCGGGCCAATCCGTATTCGGACATACCGTCTCTGTACGATATGTACGTTCAGGCCGCGGCCTGGCAGCGTCCGGCAGAGCGGTTCGGCGCGGAAATCTTCCGGAACACCATAAACCAGCCGGACGTTATTCCCATGGATCTGCCCGTAGGACCAGACTACGTGGTAGGAACCGGCGATAGTCTGTCGATTGATCTGTGGGGCAGCGTCACCCAGCGGTTGGTGCGCCTGGTAGATCGAGAAGGAAGAATCGCGCTGCCGGAAACAGCCCCTGTGCTGGTAACCGGCAAGAGTCTCGGGGACGTGCAACAGGAAGTTCAGCATGCGCTCAGAAGCGCGTTCCGGGATGTATCCGCCGACGTCTCCCTCTCCCGCCTGCGAACGGTGCGCGTCTACGTGGTTGGAGAGGTCGCGCAACCGGGCGCCTACGACATCAGTTCTCTTTCAACGCCACTCAATGCGCTGTTTGCCGCGGGAGGTGTGACCGGCCGGGGATCATTGCGTGCGCTCAAACACTACCGTGGCAAAGAACTGGTGGAGCAGGTAGATGCCTACGACCTGCTCCTCCACGGCATTCGCGGTGACTTGAAGCGACTCGAGAGTGGCGACACTCTGCTGGTGCCGCCGATTGGGCCTCAAGCGACGGTCGATGGCATGGTACGCCGCCCGGCAGTGTACGAACTGCTGAATGAGACTTCCTTGGACGAAGTTCTGGAACTGGCAGGCGGAATTCTGCCGGCCGCGGCACTGCGACATATTGAGGTGCAACGGCTCGAAGCCCACGACAAGCGGACGATGTTGACCCTGGATCTGACGCCGACCACCGATCCCGATCAGCTCAACAAGCAACTCCAAGCCTTCAAGATTCGCGATGGCGATCAAGTGCACATCTTCCCCATCGCAGCCTACAACGAAGACGCGATTTATCTTCAGGGTCACGTGTTACGTCCCGGCCGATATTCCTACAAACCGGGGATGAAGCTGACCGACCTGATCTCATCCTACGGCGATCTGTTGCCCGAACCGGCGGCCCATTACGCTGAAATCATCCGTCTGAACAAGCCGGACTTCCACCCCAGCGTCGAGAGCGTCGATCTCTCGGCAGCACTTGCAAATCCCGCCTCTGCGCCGGTCTTAATGCCCCTCGACACTGTACGCATCTTTAGCCGTTTCGATTTTGAGCCCGCTCCCGACGTATGGGTCGGAGGAGAAGTTCGGTCTCCCGGGAAATACCACACCTCGGGCCAGGCCCACTTGCGAGATGCGATCTACTTGTCGGGCGGCGTCACACCGGATGCATCCCTCGATTCGGCACAGTTGTTTCGTACCGAGAGCGACGGGACTCTGCGGATTCTCAGCGTTGATCTACGGCAGGCACTCGATGGAAACCCGGTCGATAATCTGATTCTGCAGTCACGCGACCGAATTCTCATACATAAGAATCAGGCACAGGTGGAAGCTCCGACCGTGTACATCAAGGGTGAAATCGCAAAACCGGGACGGTATCCCCTGCCCTCCAACATGCGCGTTGCAGACCTGATCAGAGTTGCTGGGGGACCGACGCGATCTGCTTTCCTGGATACAGCCGACCTGACCCGATTCGCCGCAAGCACCGCCCCTGGTCACTCAAGCCAGCGACTCGAAGTCAAACTTGCTGCTGTGTTGTCAGGAGACTCCAGCGAGGATGTGCCGCTAAGCAACGGAGACGTACTCACGGTTCGACAGATCGCACAGTGGAATGATCTCGGATCCTCAGTCTTAGTGCGAGGCGAGGTGCAACATCCGGCCAGCTACGGGATTGAACCTGGAGAGCGGCTGAGTTCCGTCTTGAAGCGTTGCGGTGGCTTTACCCAGCAAGCGTACCCGTACGGTGCCGTGCTGATCCGCCGCGAAGTTCGCGACCTGGAAATGACAGCTCATCTCGAATTGGTGAACCGCCTTAAGAACGAGCAAGGCTATTTGAAGACCTTGCCCGAGGCCGACACTGACCAGAAGAATGCGAAACTCACCGCGGTCGCGCAGGTTGAAACTACACTGCAACAACTGGTAGCGACACCGCCCATCGGAAGAGTCGTGATTCACCTCCCCTCGGACACGAAGAGCTTGGACAAGCTGGCAAACACCAGCGCCGACGTTGCGCTGCGAGACGGTGACGAACTCGTCATCCCGAAGAAGGCTAACTACGTCCTCGTGAGCGGGCAGGTTTTCAATCCTACGGCTGTAAGCTATCTCCCCGGGAGGAGCGCAAAGTGGTACTTGAGCCAGTCGGGGGGATTGACCCAGGTTGCGGACAAGGGCGCGGTGTTTGTGGTTCGAGCCGATGGCTCGGTTCTTTCCGCAAAGAACAACTCCGGATTCTGGTCGGGAGATCCCATGAGCGCCGTTTTGAAGCCGGGCGATTCGATTGTCGTGCCGGAAAAGGCGCCGAAGATCGGCGCCCGCAATTGGAGTGTGATTTTGCAGGCGGCGCAGGTCGCATCGTCGGCTGCTCTCACCGTGGCGTACATCCACCCGTAGAAGTAGGCCTAAGAGTTGAGAGCGAACACCCAATTCCTGGTTGGCCTGCTGACTGCCGCCTTGACACTTTGCCTGGTGCCCGAAACGCGTTCTCAGGAATCCGGGAAAAACGCCGAAACAGTGGCGCCGAGTGCTGCTGGCGACACCAAGAAATCCACAATGAGTTCGGCACCGACAGACACCAGTACTTCCGAGAGTGCGCAAAGAAAGTTCTTTGGCGGCGCGATCACGGACTTCGCGCAGGACCAGAAGCATATCTGGGCCAGTCCAGCACACATTCGCTTGGCCGACGCAACATGGCTGGTGCCTTTGGCAGGAGTCACTGCCGGCCTTTTCGTGACCGATCAGCAATACAGCGCTTCGTTGTCAACGAACCCGAGCACGCTTAGCCACTACAAGACAGTCTCGAACATTGGAATTGCCAGTCTGGCCGGAGCCAGCGCGGGCATGTACCTCATGAGCTTTCCCACCCACAATGAACACTGGCGCGAGACCGGATTCCTGGCAGGTGAAGCGGCGATTGATAGCCTTATCCCGGTCGAGATCATGAAGTATTCATTCGCGCGGGAACGCCCATATCAGGGGAACGGCAGCGGAGCCTTCTTCGCGGGCGGCACATCTTTTCCATCGGAACACGTCACTGCAGCATGGGCGATCGCAGGAGTCATCGCCCACGAGTACCCGGGGACATTCCCCAAGCTGGTTTCGTACGGCCTCGCTTCCGCGGTCAGCTTTGCCCGAATTCACGGACGACAACACTTTCCCTCCGACGTGTTGGTGGGCAGCGTCCTCGGATATCTAATCGCCCAGAGCGTTTACAGCAGACACCATGATGCCGAGCTCAAAGGCAGCTCTTGGGCGTCGCCTCGCGAATTCGTGGAAGAAGGCGACAAGGCACATTCTCCCTCTCATATGGGCTCGCCCTATGTTCCTCTCGACAGCTGGGTCTATCCGGCGCTGGAACGGCTTGCTGCCTTGGGCTACGTGAAAACCGCAAGCCTGGGAATTCGTCCCTGGACGCGTCTGGAATGCGCACGGCTGGTGGGCGAAGCCTCGGAACTGCAGCCTGATACAGACGCGCCGTCGCAAGTTCAGCAACTCTACAGTGCGCTTTCGAATGAATTCGCGCATGACTCCGAACTGATGAGCGGTGAACGTAATCTTGGCGCGCAGTTGGAGTCGGTTTACTCGCGCGGACTTGAAGTCTCGGGAACGCCGCTAACCGACAATTATCATTTCGGGCAGACCCTGCTCAACGACTACGGCCGGCCATACGAACAGGGGTTTAATGCCGCGACCGGCGCGTCAGGCTGGACCACGGCGGGTCCATTTGTGGTCTACGTTCGCGGAGAATATCAATCGGCTCCCGCCGCTCCGTCACCTTCGCCGGCTGTGCTTGATTTCATCAGCGGCGTCGATGGATTGCCGCCGAATCCTCCTCCGGCCCCCGTCGCCACCACCAGTCGCTTCCAGTTACTGGACGCTTATGTAGGTATGAATGTGGGTAATTGGCAATTCTCGTATGGCAAGCGAAGCTTGTGGTGGGGGCCCAGTGAAGGCGGCACGATGCTTTTCACGAACAACGCCGCTCCCCTGAACCAGATGTTCAGCATCGACCGGGTTAGCCCTTTTCGATTGCCCTGGATTTTCAGCTATCTCGGGGATATGCGCTTCGAAGCCTTTATCGGACAGCTGTCGGGACAAGAGTTTATTAGGACGATTCTCACCGGAAATAGCGTCGGGACGACAATCGGACAGTACGGGCAGGCCTTGCATCCCCAACCGTACCTGAGCGGCGCAAAGATCAGCTTCAAGTTCACCGAGAACTTCGAGTTCGACATGTCGAAAACAACGGTTTATGGAGGACCTGGAAATCCACTGACGATCAAGACTTTCTTGCAAAGCACATTCGGAGTGCACGTAAATGGCGACGTCTTGGGGGATGGACGGTCAGCCGTTGATTTTAGCTATCGGATTCCGAAAGTGCGCAACTGGTTAAGCCTGTATGGAGAGGGCTTTACCGAAGATGAGATTTCGCCGATCAATGAAGCTCCCAAGTCGGTCTGGCAGGGCGGCCTTTATCTCACCAAAGTGCCCAAAATAAACAAATTCGACCTGAGGCTCGAGGGCGGATATACCAGCCCAACTAGAGGCAGCTTTTGTACTATCTGCTTTTATAGCAATGGTCAATATGTGAACGGTTACACCAGTAATGGAAGCTTGATCGGTACCTGGATCGGACGGGCGGCACAAGGCGAATTGATCCAGACCAACTATTGGATCAGCCCTCGAAAGAAAATCGGCGTTGAACTCAGGCACAGAAAAATTGACCGCCAGTATCTTCCGCAAGGAGGAACCCAGAACGATGTCGCCGTCAATGCGGACATCTTCACCGGGCCGGGCTTTCGGTTTTCGGGCAACTTGCAGTATGAGCGCTGGCAAATTCCCCTGCTGGCAACAAACCGGCAAAATAATGTAGCTGCATCGTTTGAGATCGGGTTCTGGCCAACAGCCCACACACGTTGAGCGACTTGCAGGAAATTCGCTCCTAAGTATTCAGTAGAACAAATAGCGGAAGGTATCGACACTTGGCCCAAGCAAAGACTAGACCGGTTGAATATCCGACTTCGCGAGAGCTCGAAGAAGTCGGGAAGGCTCAGTTTGACGCCACGGCTGCGGATCCCGGGTCTGTCGCACATCTCCGCGTGTTGTGGGACGGTCGGCGCTTCATCGCCAAAATGGCGCTGATCGGACTGATGAGCGGTGTTCTAGTGGCATTCCTATTGCCAAAGCGCTACACCTCAACCGCTAAGTTGATGCCCCCCGACGGTCAGTCGAGTTCGGGAATGGCGATGTTGGGTGCATTGTCGGGAAAGGTTGGCGGCCTAGCTGGAGTTGCCGGGGACTTGCTCGGTGGGGGCGGTTCAGGTCCCCTGTTCATCGGGATTCTGCAAAGCCAGACTGTCCAGGAAAGGCTGGTGCAGCGTTTTGACCTGAAACGAGTCTATGGGGACCGCCTTGACGAGGACGCGCGCAAGGATCTGGCTGAGCGAACCGGGGTCGGTGAGGATCGAAAGAGCGGAATTATCTCCATCAGCGTCGACGACAGAGATCCTCATCGCGCCGCGGCGATCGCACAAGCCTATGTGGAGGAACTGAACCGCCTGTCGGCGGAACTGTCCACATCGGCAGCCCATCGTCAGCGGGTTTTCCTCGAAGAGCGGCTTAAAGCCGTCAAACTAGACCTCGATCAGGCTGCCGTCGACTTTAGCCAGTTCTCCAGCAAAAACAGCGCGATCGACATCAAGGAACAGGGCCGCGCGATGGTGGAGGCGGCAGCACAGTTGCAAGGTGAACTGATTGCGGCCGAGTCGGAAAAGAAAGGGTTGGAAGCGATCTACGCATCTGGCAACCCTCGCGTGCGGGCCATCGACGCACGCGTGATGGAATTGCGCAAGCAATTGGAAAAACTGGGTGGCGAAGGGGACGGACTAGCGGCACCGGCGGCGCTCTATCCTTCGATTCGCCAGTTACCACTTCTTGGCGTCCAGTACGCCGATCTCTATCGCCGAACAAAAATCCAGGAAACGGTTTTCGAAGCCCTGACCCAGCAGTACGAACTGGCCAAGGTGCAGGAAGCCAAGGAGACCCCGGCAATAAAAGTCCTCGATCCAGCCAGGGTCCCGGAACGGCGCTCTTTCCCTCCACGCACGAATATCACGATCATGTTCGCATCGTTTGGATTTGCGGCAGGAGTATTTTGGCTGATCGTTCGCAGTCGGTGGGAACAGACGGACGCGCTGGATCCCCGCAAAGTATTCGTGGAGGAGGTTCTCCACACGGTCCAGGGACACATGCCATGGGCGCCGCCCAACGGATCGCGGTTACAAACCATCACGCATCGCATCTGGATGCGGTTTGCGCCGCAGACGGATGAGCCGAGAGTTCCGGACGGATCCTAGCGTTTGAATTTTTCACTCCACTTCGTTTTCGCAAATACAGAGAATCTGGGAAATGGGTCGACTGAGCAGATGGTCGGATTTGCTAGCCAAAATCGCGTTCACCAAGCGGCGGCTGCAACAGCTAGTCCTCGGCCTGGCAGATCAAGGTCTTTCCGCGGGCGCTATGTTTCTGGTCAACGTTGCCCTCGCGCGCACCCAGACGAAAGAGAGTTACGGAGAGTTTGCGCTGTCGTATTCGATTTTTATGTTCCTGCTGGGGTTGCACAGCGCGGCAGTACTCGAACCTTTTACCGTTTATGCATCAGGAAGATATCAGGCGCGTTTTTCCACGTACCTGAGACTCATGATGCGCAGCAATGTGATTGTCGGCCTAATCCTGTCCGGCGGCCTTCTCTTCACATGCCTACTGTTCCGCTGGTTCGCGCCCTCGCTCAACTCCCCGCCTTTGCTCGGGCTGGCTCTGACGGCGTCGTTCCTCCTTACAGGCGGGTTTCTGCGTCGATGTTTCTATGTGATACGTCAGCCGGCCCTGGCTGCCAAGACATCGCTGGTTTTTTGCATCACAGTGGCTTTGCTGCTATGGCTCGCTGCGAAGAACGGCGCATTAAACGGTTTCTCGGTCTTCCTGATCCTGGCTTTGGGATGGGTCACAGGCGGTCTGGCATTCATTCGCAAACTGCCGGTTGGCGAGGTACAGGGCGCGTTTCTCGAGTCCGAACCGCACTATTGGCGAGAACACTGGACATACATGCGCTGGGTGCTCGCGCAAGCATTCGTGTACCAATTCATGCACCAGGGCTACTACTGGCTGGTCGCTGGGTTTCTGTCGGTAAAGGAGGTGGGCGAATTGAAGGCGATGTATGTGCTCATCGCCCCGATCGAGCAAGTCATGATCTCACTTTCCTTTTTGTTCTTGCCGGCACTATGCGCGAAATACGCGGCCCAGAACGCCACAGCCTTCCTCGGATTCTGGCGGCGATACGCTCTGCTCGAGTTGGGCGTGACATTGATGTTCGCCATGGCCGTGCGGGCAGTTGGAGGTCCAGTGATCCATGTTTTGTACGCCGGCAAGTTCGATGAACTCGCTCCCATGCTCTTCCTTCTGGCGTTGGTACCGCTGACGATGGCGATCGGGAACACAATGAGTGACGCGATCCGCGCCGCCGAGAAGCCGCGTCTCGTTTTCTATTCCGCTGTCAGCAGTGCACTCGCGACCTTTATCATCGGCGTGCCGTTGGTTAGGCATTTTGGATTACAAGGCGCGGTCTACGGCATGATCGTTTCAGGCCTCACCTTCACTGCGTCACTCGCAGTGGCATTCCGGATGCATGTGCACAAGCGAATAGCGCTCCCAGTCGTCGACATCTACACCCCGGAGCCACCAGTGCCCACATCGGAGGTTCTGTGAAGCTAATGGTAGTTGGGCACCCGTTTCTGGTGGCTTACAACCAGCAGAAATATGTGGTCATGAAGCGACTTGATAAAGACCTTCGTTTGCGCCTCGTAGTGCCTACTCGATGGCGCGAGCGCTTTGAACCAACGGACTATCAAGTTCACCCGGAGTTGAGTGCGGAGGAGGTCGTTCCGCTCAAGCCGCGCGCGGGCAAGTCTCTCATGACCTATCTGTATGACCCACGGCTCTTGGTGAAATGCCTGCGAGAGTTTCAACCTGACGTAATTCATCTCGATCCAGGCGAGCCACAAGCCCTAATGACTGTGGAAACGATCATGTTGCAGCGGATTTATGCGCCGTCGGCGGCCGTTACCCTGTGGACTGTTGACAATCTTCTTCGGCCTCGCGGTTTTCCCCTCGGTGTGCTGAAGAAGCGTCTACGCGCCTACTCGCTGCCTCGCGCCGATGCCGTTCTGTGCTGCAACCGGCGGGCGGCCGAACTCCTAAAGGAGGAGGGCCGGTTCAATGGAATATGCGAGGTTCTTCCTCAATACGGGCTTGACACCACCGAACATCAACCCGGCAAGGAGCCCGAATTGCGCGCCCAACTGGGCTTAGGTGAAAGTCTCGTCATCGGGCATGTTGGACAGATGGTCGAAAGAAAGGGGCTGCGCCTGCTGTTTGAAGCCCTCGGCAACCTTCTGCATTATCCGTGGAAACTGTTGCTGGTCGGGTCCGGGCCGCTTGACCAGGAAATTCGAGAGCAATGGATGGCAAAACTCCCGGGACGGATAGTGCTTGTGCCGGCCGTGCCCTACGAGCAAGTGAACCGGTACTTGCGCTGCGTCGATATCTTTGTGCTCGCCTCGCAATCGGTTCCTTATTGGCAAGAACAGTTCGGCTTGGCATTGGCACAGGCGATGATGTTGGGCATCCCTAGCATAGGCTCAACCAGCGGTTCTATTCCGGAAGTCCTGGGTCCAGGTGGTCTCCTGTTCGAGGAGGGACGGAGCGCCGACCTCCAGAAACGATTGAGCGCTTTGCTGGATTCAGCGGGAATGCGGAAGCAATTGGGTGACCAAGCTCGGCGTTTTGCACTTCAGCATTACACGCGTGAAGGGATTGCCTCGCGTTATATGGGCGCTTTCGAAAAGGTTCGGTGCAACCACACTGGCGAGCGTGACGGGAAGAAGTAGACTCTCGAACTGGAATCGCTCGCGCGCAAGATCTAAACATCGCCAACGAGGAGATCATGAAGATACTAGTCACTGGTGGAGCGGGTTTCATCGCCTCACATGTTTCGGAAGGCTTTATACGAGCAGGCCATTCGGTTGTGATCGTAGATGACCTGTCAACCGGGAAACGCGAAAACGTCCCGTCCGCAGCCAAGTTCCTCCAACACGACATCACGGATTTCGCAGGAATGGAGCAGATCATTGCCGACGAACGGCCTGAGATCATGAACCATCACGCGGCGCAGATGGACGTTCGCCGCTCCGTTCGTGAGCCCTTATTTGATGCGCGGGTCAACATCGTGGGCGCGCTCGGATTGCTCGAACTGGCAGTCAAATATAAGGTCCGCAAGTTCCAGTACGCATCGACGGGAGGGGCTAGCTACGGCGAAGTCGACACTGTGCCGGTGGACGAAACTCATCCCACCAGACCCATCTGCCACTACGGTGTCAGCAAGCTCACGCTCGAGAGATATCTATTCCTCTACAAACACCTGTATGAGTTGAACTACACCGTGATGCGGTACCCGAACGTGTTCGGGCCACGACAAAACCCTTACGGTGAGGCGGGCGTGGTTGCCATCTTTGCCCTGCAGATGCTTCGCGGCGATCAACCCACCATCTTCGGAGATGGTTCCAAGACCCGCGACTACGTTTTCATCGACGATATCGTGAGGGCAAATGTTGCGCTGCTGGAAAAAGGAGACGGAGAAATCCTCAACATAGGCAGTGGAGTTCCCACTTCCGACTATCAGATCTTCGAGTTGGTACGCGAGGCAGCGAGCTATCGCGGCGACCCGAAGTATGCGCCGGTTCGCCCTGGAGAAGTCGCCCATATCGCCTTGGACGGTGGGAGGGTACGAATCGTTGCTGGATGGGAACCTCGAACGTCGCTCAAAGATGGGATTGCGCGCACCGTTGAATCGATCAGACAAAGCAATGCGTGTCTTACAAATTCATAAGACGTTTCACACACGTGGCGGAGCCGACACGTTCTTTTTCAAAACGTGCGGCCTGCTCATGGAGCACGGGCACGAGGTGGCTCATTTCTCTACCTCGCACCCAAAGAACCAGGAATCTCCGTTCTCAAGCTATTTTGTCGATGGCTTCACCGACGCAGACGTGCCCCAACTCGGATTTCGACGGAAGGCCAAAGCGTTTGTTCAGGGCATTTATTCCGTGGAGGCCCGGAACAATCTAGAGCGGCTACTCCAAGACTTCAAGCCTGACGTGGCGCACGCACACTGCATCAACTACCAGCTCTCGCCGTCGGTCTTTGATGCCTTCCGGCACTCTGACATTCCGCTGGTGGTAACGCAGCACGACTTCACCATCATCTGTGGTGCCGGGACGCTGCGGACCGGCGGCTCTCATTGCGAGCGCTGTCGAGGCGGGCACCACTACAACCTGCTGTTGCACAACTGTTACTGGAATACGCCTGCGAGCCTGATGGCCACCTTGAGCCACTACCTCCACGACTTTCGAGGATCGTGGAATTCTGTGTCGAAGCTGCTGGTGCCCAGTCGTTTCATGCTCGAGAAGCTCGTAGAGTGGGGAATTCCGCGCGAGCGCATGGCTCACATACCGATTTTCATCGATTTTTCAGAACAGGCTCCAGCCAACTCTACCGCGGGTAATTACATACTTTATTTCGGCCGCATAGACTCCAACAAGGGAGTCAAGGTTCTACTGGAGGCCATTGAACCGTTGGATTGCAAGGTTTTGTTGATCGGGGATGGACCGTTGAGCCCGTGGGTCAAGGAACAAATTGAGACCAAGCTAAAGAACGTGGAGCACATCCCTTTTGTGTCTTCACGGGAAGAACTCGGCAACTACATCGCAGGGGCTGCGTTTTCAGTCGTGCCTTCGTTATGGAATGAGAACCAACCCGCCGTAGTGTTGGAGACGTACGCCATGGGAAGACCGGTGATCGGCTCTTGCATTGGTGGTATTCCTGAATTGATCGAGGACGGGCACACCGGTCTCCTCTTCACTCCCGGAGACACCAGCGACCTGCGCGAGAAAATCCGTTTCATGCTTGAGCGGCCGAGTTTGTGCCAGGAATGGGGACGAAACGGCAATCGCAAACTGCGGGCGGGATTTTCCCGTGCGGTTCACTATGATCGCCTCATGTCGATTTACGAATCTGTGCTAGCTGATAAACCCGCCGTCGCAGCCTGTGTTTGACTAAGTAACCTCTCGCTCTTAAGAGATAGTCTTAAATTTCCAATGAAAGCCGACTTCCGACATCCTCCCGGGGCCGTCGCTTCTGCCATGGCAGACTTTGCCCGCCGCGGCCGCTGCATGGCACGGGCTCTTGTAGGCCGAGATGTATATCGACGTCCTCAGTTGCATGCCACCAAGGAACTCCATGGCGGGCGCCCCCCTGACGGCTTCGGGTCATGGACCATCTGCCCGGATCGAATCACATCCAAAAGCATTGTCTACTCAGTCGGAATCGGAGATGATATCTCTTTCGAGATATCGCTGATTCGATCTTTCGGCCTGCCAGTAGTGTTTGCCTTCGATCCAACTCCGAATTCGATTTCGTGGTTGTCCCGTCAGCGTGTGCCGGACGAATTCAGGCTACTCCCGTACGCGATTTCGGATTACGATGGCACCGCGCCGTTTTTCCCGCATGATAACCCTGATTTTGTTGCGCACAGCCTCATAGCCCGCGAAGCGACCGGGGCGCAAGCAGTCGAGGTCCAGGTGCGGACTCTGCCAACGCTGATGGCCGAGCTAGGGCATAGTCATATCGATCTGCTCAAGATGGATATTGAAGGTGCCGAATACGCCGTTATCGACAACTTGGTATCCCAACGAGTCGAAGTGCATCAGCTCTTAGTGGAATTTCACCACCTTGATCGCTTCACGCCTGGCATGAGCCCCGCCCGTACTAAGGATGCGATCCAAAAATTGAATCGCGCAGGCTTCAAGATCTTTCACATTACGCCCAGCGGACAAGAATATTCGTTCATTGGACCTAGGAAACGCTCGTGACACTCTTGGGAGCATTCTTCGTTCCTGCGGCGCTGATCTGCCTCCTATTTTGGTCCGCCGGGCTGTTGCCGCTCCTGATCGTGGCATCGGTCTTTGAGGCGGGGTCCGTGTTCAGCGGAGATATCGGCGGCTTTGTATTCGGCATCTCACCGTTTTATTTCGTGGAAATCTGTGTTGCCCTTCGTCTCTTTTGGTTCGTATGGGATCGAGGTAAATTCTTGCCTCCCACGGAGGCTCCGACTCGATCCATTGCTGTGTTATTGCTTGCGTTCCTAGCGTGGTCGGCTGTGTCGTCATTCCTGATGCCTCACCTATTCGCTGGAACCCCGGTCATTTCTCCACGGGACCGGCAAGACGTCGACATAATATTGTTCAATCTTGAACCTCTTCGCTGGACACTCAGCAATTTGGGAGCGGCTGGATACCTGTTCTTGAATGTTTGCGCTGTACTGTTTGCGGTATTGGTTACCCAGACCGCTGAGCAGGCTGAGACACTGGCAAAGGCGCTTCGCTGGGCAGTTGGAATCGTTATAATCATGGGAATCGTGCAACAATTGGCGGTGGTTGCGGGCTGGCGCTTCCCTTACGAAGTCCTTAGCAATAACCCAAACGCAGATCCTGATACGCTGTATGAGGAATTTGACGGATTCGTCCGCATCAATTCCACATTTTCTGAGCCCATGAATACGGGTTCGTTTCTGGCAGCCGCCGCGAGCGGTCTACTTGCGACTTATCTGCATGGGAGACGTGGCCGTTATCTTTTCGGCATAGTTGCCGCAATTGCAGTTTTGCTGTTTTCGACCTCGACAACTGGCTATCTCGCAACTGCACTGATGTTCCTCGTACTGCTGGTGTATTTTCGTCCGTCCAGACGCGCTGAACCCGGTGGGTATCGTGCTTCCTACGGAAGTTGGATCACAGTAACCGTCACGATGCTGGGTGCCGCGGGGCTATCTGTACTCTTAGTTCCCAGCCTTTCCGAAGCAGTACTTGCTATGACGGTTAACAAGGGACAGGGCACTTCGTTTGCCTCCCGCGTCCTGGCTGATCAGGACACGATCAGACTCCTGACAAGCACATACGGACTAGGTGTCGGACTGGGTAGCGCCCGGCCCTCGAGCTTGGTTGCAACGCTCTTGAGTACGGTAGGCATCGTTGGAACTGTGATTGCTGCAATAGCAATGTACAAAATCATTCGGAGTTTCCCCGGTAGGCGTGCCCCGAGTATCCTCCAGATGAGCTTTTGGTCCTTGGTTGGATTGCTTGTTGCGGACTCGATCGCTGTGCCTGACGTCAACCGTCCTACTCTGTGGGCCCTGTTGCTAGTGGTTGTGGCTCAGCTGAACGTATACTCCACCACGGCGGAGGGGCGAGTTCCCCGCGTACCGAGCTCCGGCGGTCTGGCTCCTGGTACCGCATGACACTAAGGTCAGTAAACCCAGTGAGCCGCATAATTGTCTCGACAGCGGCTCGCGAATTTGCAGGGGAGAGAATCTGATGCACCCGCAAAGCGATACCTACAAAATGTCGGCAGAAAAGGTTGTGAGCAGTAATCCGAATCTAGATCGCGTCAATCTGGGGTGCGGCCCTTTTGCCCCTCCAGGCTGGCTGAATGTGGACGGCTCCTGGAATGGATGGTTCACCCATCACAAGCATCTTCGCCGGGCACTGGAACTGGTGGGAGTGATCAATGCGAGCAATCAGGGTGCAGACTGGCAAGTGAGTCCGCTCGTGCACTACTTGAGTAAGCCTCTACCGTTTCCCGATAACTCCGTTTCGGCCATTTATGCTTCTCACGTCCTGGAGCACCTCTATCGGAACCAGGCAATGGCCTTGCTCTCAGAGTGCAAGAGAGTCCTGAAGCCCGGTGGCGTCTTGCGGTTGGTGGTACCTGACCTGCACGCATTGGTCGTGGAGTACTTGAATAGCAAGAACAACGGGAGCAGTAAGTCCGCCGCCGACAATCTGAACGAAAAGCTGGCGTTCCGCCCTCCCGCTCCGCGTGCGGGAAATGGCTTTGTGAGGTTCTACCATCTCTGGATGGACTTCCACTCTCACAAGTGGATGTACGATTCCGAATCCCTGAGTAGCTACCTTGAAGGCGCGGGATTCCACCAAGTCGCACAGATGGAATTACACAAGAGTGCTATTCCAGGGATTGAAGAAGTTGAGCAGCCTCATCGCATCCTCGATGGTGCGGGGATCTGCCTCGAAGGCAAAAAGATCGCCTGATGAACACCAATGAACCGACGTCTTAAAGAAGAACTTAGGGAGTTGCTGCCGCGTGGCCTCCGTCGCCACCGCATCCTCGGGAGACCCCTTCGCGGCAGCGCGATCGTGACTTCCTGGCACGACTATCCAGCGGCAATTCTCGGCCGAATGGAACGAGCCCTGCTGCAGTGGTTTAAAGCCAACGTCCGTGAGGGAGAGACCTGGCTCGATATAGGCGCCCACTACGGCTACACAGCCATTGCCCTGTGCGGACTGGTAGGTAAGTCGGGCCGAGTCTTCGCGTTCGAGCTGATGCTCAATACTGCCGGGTGTGTTTCCCGCACGAGTTCTCTGAACAACTTGCCGCAACTGACGGTTATACCCATGGCATTGGGAGACTGCGCCGACGTGGCGATTGAGCGCCTGCACGTGGTCAAAGGAATGATCGACAGTACTCTGCAGCCTTCAGCCGCGTTCAAGGAGACGTTTCTGGTCTCTCGATTGGACTGGCTGTGGCCCAAGATTTCCGGTTCCGATGCGCGCATCGATGGCATCAAGATCGATGTCCAGGGGATGGAAATTAAGGTACTCGAGGGCATGGCCGAGGTAGCCAGGCGATACCGGCCGAAGCTGCTTGTGGAACTTCACACCGGAGTTTCGCGGACCAAGGTGTTGGAGGTAATGGCCTCCATCGGATACGTCCCACGCGGAACGGCGGTCGAACCGCTCCCTGGGGAATCGGATCCGCTGTATGCGGATGATCGAACCTATGCCTTCACTCCGGCCTCAGCTGAGGGCAGGGCGTGATCTCAATCGATCCAGCCGTGGTTGCCGCCGCGCGAATGTCCGTGGCGGATTATCCAAAGATCGCGCCCTTTCATCCCGACTCGCGGTATCCCGAGTACCAGGGAGAAATGGGCACAGAAACCAATCACGTCTATGAATCGGTGAGGGAGTCTTTCCGCCTGCTCGGCATGGACGCGGCGAATTACGGGTTACCGCAGTGGAACCCGATGGGAGACGTCGTGCGCCCCGGCGACCGCGTCGTGATCAAGCCAAACCTGTTGGCACACGCGCACGGTTCGAAGCCAGAAGAGTGGCTGCAAGTGATTACCCACGGTTCGGTGGTCCGGGCGGTGGCCGACTATGTGGCCCTGGCGCTGAAGGGCGAAGGCGAAATTACCGTCATGGACGGTCCACAGTACGATTCCGATTGGAATCAAATCATCACCCGGTCCGGGCTCGGGGAGGTCATCCGGCATTGTGCTTCGACCGCCGGAGTTCCGGTTCGATTGCTTGATCTTCGCGACTACCAGATGGAGGTTCGCGGCGAGGTGATCTACCGGCGCGTCAAGCTGCCCTCGGACCCGCTGGGGGGCATCGCGATTGATCTGGGCAGCAAGAGCGCGCTCAACGGCCACCATGGAGCAGGCAAGTATTTCGGATCGGACTACGATCAGAGCGAAACCAACCACCATCATTCGGGTGGACGCCACGAATACCGCATTTCCCGGACTGCCGCATCCGCTGACGTCTTTATTAATGTTCCGAAGCTGAAGACGCACAAAAAGGTCGGAGTCACTCTCTGCATGAAAAACCTGGTGGGCATTAACGTTGGCCGAAACTGGCTTCCCCATCACACCGACGGCGATCCTTCCACCGGCGGCGATCAGTTCCCTGCCCCGTCCGTCAAGTCGACCGTCGAGCGTTCTGCGATCCGCTGGATACAGCAGCAGACGCTTCGGGTGGCCGGCATGCACCACGTTTATCGGCTAGCCAAGAGTGGGGGCAAACATATTTTTGGCCGAACCAACCAGGTCGTGCGTCATGGCAATTGGTCCGGAAATGACACGTGCTGGCGGATGGTCCTGGACATCAATCGCTGCCTGATGTACGGAGACGGGCAAACATTTCCCCTTCCGTCCGCAAAGAGGTTCTTTGCGGTGGTCGACGGTGTCATCGGCGGCGACGGTGACGGACCTGCATGCCCGGATCCTTATCCGGCAGGTGTGATTATCGCGGGCTATAGTCCTGTGGCGGTTGACTGCTCGGCGGCACGCCTTATGGGTTTTGATCCGAGTCGAGTGCCGCAGCTAGTGCATGCTTTTGACCCGCATTCCATGCCACTCGCCGACTTCCTCTACGATGCGATTCGCCTCGTCAGCAACGAACGGGCTTGGAGTGGCTCGCTAACGAACATTCCCGACGAGAGCACATTTCATTTCAGGCCTCATTTTGGCTGGGTCGGCCAGATCGAACACACGGCCGCATGTGAACACGCGGTCTCATAAATGGACATCGAAGCTGTTTATTCGCGGCTACCTGGATTCGCGCAGAATCTTGCCTGTACCTATGAGGGCTTTCGGATTCAGCAGCGCCGGTACAACTCAGAGTTCCGTCGGCTGCTTTCCGAAGCCGAGAGCCGCAGCGCGTGCACGACAGACCAAGTGATGGATTACCGAGACCGTCATCTGCGGGCCTATGTCCAGCATTGCGCCAGTGCCGTCCCGTACTTTCGTGAACAGTTCCAAAAGACGGGCTTTGCCCCGGAGAGTATCCAAAGCCTGGAGAATTTGCGAACGCTCCCGATACTGAGCAAATCGGATGTTGTTGCGAACAGTTCGCGTCTGCGGTCCCAAGCGGTGGACTCGCGAGCGTGCGTCGTCTGTCATACGAGCGGAACGACAGGCAGTGGTCTGCGCTTTTCCGTCACCCTCGAAGCTTTCCGCGCGCAGTGGGCAGTGTGGTGGCGGTACCGCCGGTGGCATGGCATCGACCTGACAACGAAATGTGCGCATTTCGGAGGGCGCTCCGTCGTCCCAATCACGCAAAAGGAAGCACCCTTCTGGCGCTATGATTTAGCCCGACATCAGATCTTATTCAGTGGATACCATATTTCTGAGGCGACCCTGCCGCTGTACGTGGAGGAATTGCGCCGCCAACGTGCACCATGGCTCTGCGGTTATCCTTCATTGTTGACGCTGCTGGCAAGCTACGTTCTAGAGAGCGGCCGCGACCTCGGATACAGCCCGCGCTGGATCACGGCCATCGCGGAGAATCTGCTTCCGCTGCAAAAGAGTGTGATCGCGAAAGCTTTCGGCGCAACCCCGATCCAGCATTACGGCATGGCGGAGGGCGCAGCCAATATTTCTGAATGCGAAATGGGCCGACTCCATGTGGACGAGGACTTCTCCGCGGTAGAGTTCGTGCCCGATGACGACGTGGACAGCTGCCGCGTGATCGGGACCGCCTTCGTCAATCGGGCATCGGCTTTCCTGAGGTACGAAGTGGGCGACCGTGTCAGAATCAGTACGGAATCGAGTTGTCCTTGCGGCCGGCCGGGCAGACTGGTTGAAGCCATCGATGGCCGCCTCGAGGACTACGTAATTCGGCGCGATGGATCGATGGTGGGCCGCATGGATCACATCTTCAAAGACCTTGTGAATATCCGCGAGGCGCAGATCGTCCAGGACGCGCCTGGACGAATTCAAATTCGGGTGGTGCGGGGAGCTTCGTACGGCGAGGACGATGAAAAGCGATTGCATGCAGAAATGCGGAAGCGTTTGGGAGCTGAGACTGAGGTCAAGATCGAGTATTGGGAGTCGCTGCCACGCGGGTCCGGTGGAAAGCTCCGCTTTGTGATTTCCTCTCTGCACGGCGGCAGGGTCGCGGAAGAACAGAACGTCTGTTGAGTATCGCTGGTCCCGGTCGATTCGATCGCTCGGCCCATGGAGACAGATGAAACAGCTTGTGCAGAACTACAAATCCGGTGAATTGACCGTCTGTGAGACTCCCGCTCCGCAACTGCAACCGGGAGGAGTATTGGTGCGCACCGCGAATTCCCTCATCAGTGCTGGTACCGAGCGGGCCCTGGTTGAGATGGCTCGTATGAGCCTGGCCGAAAAGGCTTGGTCTCGCCCTGATCTCGTGCGGAAGGTGCTCGACAAGGCCCGCACCGAAGGAATGTTGTCGGCATACAAGAAAGCGATGCTGCGACTGTCGACCGACACGCCGCTTGGCTACAGCAGTTCGGGTACGGTGATTGCTGTGGGCGCGGGAGTGCAAGGACTGCAGGCCGGTATGCAGGTTGCCTGCGGTGGAATCGGCTATGCGAGTCACTCGGAGATCGTGTTTGTCCCCAAGAACCTGTGCGTCGCTCTTCCCGAATCCTTGGAGTTGCGAGAGGCTGCCTTTACTACCGTGGGCGCCATCGCGATGCAGGGAGTGCGAACCGCCGGCGTGGGGCTGAGCGAGGTTGTGGCTGTCATCGGTCTGGGACTTGTCGGCCTGCTCACGGTACAAATCCTCAAATCGTGCGGCTGCCAAGTGGTCGGAATGGACCCGGACAGCGAGCGCTGCAAGATGGCATGCGAACTCGGGGCCGATGCCGCCTCCAGTGATGGACATGAACTGATCGACGCTTGCTTGCGGCTGTCCGGTGGCTTGGGAGCCGACGCGGTGCTGATCACGGCTGCCACGTCGGCGAGTGGACCGCTCGAACTCGCCGCAGAATTGGCTCGAGATCGGGCACGTGTCGTGGTCGTCGGACAAGTGGGAATGGCGGTGCCGCGCAAGCCCTATTACGAAAAAGAATTGTCCCTCCTCATGTCGCGTTCCTATGGGCCAGGGCGTTACGACCGCAGTTACGAGGAAAGGGGCGTCGACTATCCGGCAGGATATGTGCGCTGGACAGAAAACCGCAACATGGAAGCGCTCGTCAAGTTGATGGCGGAACGCAAGCTGGATGTGCGTCCGCTGATCACGCACGAATTTCCGCTGGACCGCGCGCTCGACGCCTACAACATGATTCTCAGCGGCAAAGAGCGTTACTTGGGTGTGCTGCTGACATACGAGGCAGCCACGTCCGCTGAATCGCCGGTCGTCGAACTGGCACAACATCGGGACGTTGCAGCTTTGCCGCGTGGGGTGACCGACAAAGAGATCGGAATCGGCCTGATCGGGGCGGGCAGCTTCTGCACCGGAGTGATTCTCCCAGCTTTAAGCGCGCAGCCGAACATTTCTCTGCGTGGTGTGTGCTCGCAGCGCGGACTGAGCGCCCGCAGCGTCGGGGATCGCTGGAAATTCGGTTATTGCACCTCCGACTCGGACTCCATCCTGAACGACAAGAGTATCCACGCTGTCGTGATCAGCACACGTCCTGACAGTCATGCGCAATTAGTTTGTGCGGCGCTCGAGGCCGGCAAGCACGTGTTTGTCGAGAAGCCTCTCGCCGTGAGCCTGGAACAGTTGCGGCAGGTTCGGCGGATCGCCTCAACTCACCCATCTCGGGTTCTGATGGTGGGTTTCAATCGACGGTTCTCTCCCTATGTGCGCGAAGCGAAGAAATTCTTCGAGCGGCGGAGCGGCCCTCTGATGGCAACCTACCGGATCAACTCCGGCTATTTGCCGCCTGCGGACTGGCAGCACGACCCCGAACAGGGTGGAGGCAGGATTGTCGGGGAATGCGGTCACTTTCTGGATACGCTCTGCTACTTGACCGGCGGCGTTCCCGCCGAAGTGTTTGCGTCCTCGATTTCCGGCGAAGGCAAGCGCTCGGACGCATCTGAAAATGCGGCGCTTACCGTGCGCTTCACAGACGGCTCAGTTGGCGTCGTTGTCTATACGACCCAAGGATCGCCAGCGTTCTCCAAAGAGCGGATCGAGGTCTTTGCAGACGGTTCCGTCGCGGTCATCGACGACTTTCGGCAGATCGAATTGATCCGCGACGGCAAGCGGAAGAAGCGGAAAGATTGGCTGAAGCAAGACAAAGGACACGCAGCCGAAATTGAGGCTTTCCTGCAAGCCGTTCGTGCAGGAACCTCTCCGGTAAAGCCGGACGATTACTTCCAGACCACGCTGTGCACTC
This sequence comes from Acidobacteriaceae bacterium, assembly GCA_003134655.1. Classification (GTDB taxonomy): domain Bacteria; phylum Acidobacteriota; class Terriglobia; order Terriglobales; family Acidobacteriaceae; genus Sulfotelmatobacter. Next base: position 101,874 of record PLBY01000147.1, on the reverse strand, counting down.
TGCTGGCGGTCGAATCGATGGCTTCCGGACAGCCCCAGCAGGTTTCCGCGAACATCCTTGAAGAGTCGCTAGTGGAACTGTCGGAGTGCTGCAAGTAAATGCTCGGCTTGTATCTACGTACTGCCCGATACTACCGACCATCGCAGATTGCGGCACGTCTTCGCCTCGGCGTCGATTCGCTCCTTGTCAGGAAGTCGCCCTGGTTGCGCGACCATCGTTACGCCGTTCCCGCCGCTCCACGCATTAACGAGCGAGCCACCTTCTTCTCGGAGCGCGTGGACTACGACCGCCCAGAGTTCAACAACGAAGTAGCGAAATGGAATGAGACGGCCCGATTTTGTGAACAGGGCTCTTTTAGGCTGCTGAACCGCACGGTAAATCTGGGCTCACCCGTCAACTGGAAGGCACTTGGGACGACGCGCCTCTGGCGCTACAATCTGCACTATTTCGATTACGCGCTCGACTTGGCACTGCTCGCGAAGCGGCAGAAGGACGAGGATGCCGCGGCATTGCTGGGACGATTATTCAGCGATTGGATCGAATCGAACCCTCTGGGCGAAGGAGTGGGCTGGCACTCTTATCCGATCGCGCGACGGATCGTGAACTGGATTCAAGCGGTCAGTCTGGCATCTTCGGAAGCAGTGTTTCGTGACCCCGAAACCCATGCAGCATGGCTCAAAAGCCTCTACCAGCAAGCACGTTACCTGGAAGACCGTCTCGAGTTCGATTGCTTGGGCAATCACCTATTGGCCGACGCCAAGGCGCTGGTATTTGCCGGAATGTATTTCGGCGATCGCGCCGCCGCGCAGTGGTTGGACATCGGAGAAGAACTGCTCTGGGGCGGACTGCGCGAACAGATTCTCGAAGATGGCGGCCACTATGAGCGCAGTCCGATGTACCATGCCATCGTGTTTCAGGACTTCCTGGAGGTTGTGCTCGCATCTCACTTGAATGGACGGAAACTCCCGCCATGGGCTCGCGAGCGCCTGCTTTCCATGGGAGACTTTCTCTCGGGCATTACGCATCCGGATGGAGAGATTGCACTGTTTGGCGATTCGGCATTCGGAATCGCCCGTTCCCCGAACGACATCCTTGCCGCCGCCGAGATGCTACTCGATAGCCAAGGAAGGTGGCCTGGCGCCAAACCTGGCGCGTATTGTAGTTTGCTCACGCCGCAGGCGTTCAACACCAGCGCGCGTACGCCGCCTTCAAAGAAGAACTGCGATTCGTGGTGTGCTACGGGCTACTTCGCGCTGCGTGGATCTAACCAGGCCGACCAGATGATTATCGATGCCAAACCGATGGGGCCCGACCACGTCCCAGCACACGGACACTGCAGCCTGTTCAGCTACGAACTCTCTGTTGCTGGCGAACGGCTAGTGGTCGATTCCGGAGTGGACGAGTACGAGTCTGGCCGGTGGCGGCAGTACTGGCGCAGCACGCGCGCCCACAACACAGTAGTTGTAGACGGGCGCGAGCAGTCGGAGATTTGGGCTTCTTTTCGTGTCGGACGGCGCTGTCGGGTGCTTGATAGCGCTTGTATACAGCAGGAGTATTCGGCTCTCTTTGTGGGCGCTCATGACGGCTTCACTGAGCCGTCGACGCCCGTCCTCCACCGGCGTTTTATCGCAGCGCTGCCCGGCGGAGTTTGGCTAGTATTAGACGAAGTCACTGGCCTCGGCCAGCACACGATCGAGAGTCTTGTGCATCTTCATCCGGAAGCCACCTGCGATGTTCGCAAAACCTACGCCGAGATCACTCTGCGGTCGCTCAGAGTACATTTCCATCCCTACGCAAGCGTGACTCATGGTGCGGCGACAATGGCCTGTGTCCGAGGGCAGGAGGAGCCGATCCAGGGCTGGTACGCACCGGAATTTGGAAAACGTGAGGCCAACTCTGTCCTTAGTTTTTTTCGCGACACAACGCTGCCGGCAAGAGTGGGCTACGTGATTGCCCCCAGTGATCGCGAGATCACCTCATGGGAAGTTCAATACAGCGACTTCGGCGAGACTGTCCAAAGTGATGTATTGGTCCGTTCGCCCCAAGGCGACATCACCGAGCGATTCCAACGCTCCAAGCACAAATCCGAATCCTTCGCGACCAACTAAGTTATGCGTCTGCTATTTGTGAGCTATCGTTTACCGGTCTATCCCGGGGATGCATCGAGCAATACCGTGTTCAATCTGGTGAAGTACTTTTCCCGCTCACACCAAGTCTCGCTCGTCGGTTTGGCTCCCGCTCCGGTGCCTGCCGAACGCATGGAGTGCCTTGCTCGATATTGTCACCGAATCGAAGTTGTTGAGTGGCCCAAGTGGCGGGCGGCGATCAGCACTGCGCGCGGGCTGATGTCCTCAACACCTCTTCAGATGTCGTACTTCCGCTCCGATGCATTCGCGGCCAAGGTTCGGCAAGTTGTCGCGGAAGAAGAGATCGATCTGGCATACGGCTACCACCTGCGTTCCGGTCAATACCTCGCGGACTTGGACTCCATCCCCCGGGTAATTGCACTGCAACCGGCACAAATTTTGCACTTCGGACGACGGTATAAACTGACCCGCAATCCCGTGCTGCGCACCCTCTACCGGATGGAGTACCGCCGTCTGATCGGATACGAAGCAGAGCTGGCGCAGAAATTCGATTCCTGTCTGCTCATCTCAGAGAAAGATCGAAACGCCATCGATCCTGAGAGCCGATTGCGGAACGTCTTCTTCAATCCACATGGGACTGACGTCGAGTACTTTGCTCCTCCCGTGGACACGGTCCGGGACGAAGCCACGCTCGTGTTCTGTGGCTCGATGGCCATGGATACGAACGTGGATGCGGTTCTCCATTTCCGTAGAGACATTCTGCCGCTGGTATGGGCGCAGCGGCCGGAGACGCGCTTCCTGGTTGTCGGCCGTAATCCAACACGGCCCGTCTTGAAGCTGACGGAGGACCCGCGAATCTCGGTGACCGGATTGGTGCAAGATGTGCGTCCTTACCTCTGGAAGTCGTCAGTCGGCGTCGACCCCATTCGCATGGCTGCCGGTATGCAAAATAAGGTAATCGAAGGTCTGGCTGCCGGGCTGCCCATGGTGGTCAGCCCCGAGGCAAATGAAGGAATCCATGCTCCCGAAGGGAGCGCGGTACTGATCGGCCGAACGCCGGAAGAACACGCAGCCCATGTTCTCGAGTTGCTCAACGATCGATCACGTGCAGAGTCCATTGCAAATGAAGGATTGTCTTTCGTGCAAAGCCACTGGTCATGGGAGCATCATTTCAGCTGTTTGGAAGCGCACTTCGACACGCTGGTATCGGCGCGAGCGTGCGCGACCGCGTAATTCACGATTGCCGGTATTATTTTGAAAAACGTAATGGAAGCAGTTGGGCACGAACCTCTCGCTTATTCGCGTTGCTGGCATAGCCCGGTGCAAATCGCGGCCAAGCGTTTTTTCGACGTAATGATCTCGCTGAGTCTGCTCCTGCTGCTATTCCCTTTTCTCCTGGCTATCGCCGTTGCGGTGAAGCTCAGTTCTCCCGGGCCGATCTTCTATCGATGGAAGGTCGTAGGTTGTGGTGGACGGCCGTTCACTGGTTACAAGTTTCGATCGATGGTGGCGAACGCTGATGCACTTCGTGACGAACTGACGTCGCTCAACGAAATGACTGGGCCGGTTTTCAAGATCGCGAACGATCCTCGTATCACGACGGTTGGCGCATGGCTCAGGAAGTACAGCCTCGATGAATTGCCCCAACTGTACAGCGTACTCAAAGGGGACATGAGTCTGGTTGGTCCACGTCCTCCGTTGGTTACGGAGTACGAGCAGTTCACCGAGTATCAGAAACAGAAGATGGCAGTGAAGCCCGGAATTACTTGTCTTTGGCAAGTGAGTGGTCGCAATCAGATCAGCGACTTTGATGAGTGGGTACGACTCGACCTCGAATACATCAGGCGATGGTCTCTTTCGCTCGATCTCGCGATACTTATGCGCACCGTGGAAACAGTATTCTCGGGCTCGGGTAAGTAGCGTCACGTGTCCGGAAAAGTTCCGACTCTAAGGAGCTAAATCAATCATGCGTGTTCTCGTCACTGGCGGAGCCGGGTTCATTGGCGGCCATCTTGCCGATCGCTTTCACAAGGAAGGCTTCGAGGTTCGAGTTTTAGACAACTTGGACCCAAAGGTGCATCCCAGCGGCGAGCCCCCTCAATTCCCTCAAGGAGTTGAGTTCATTCGAGGCGACGTCACCGACCGCGAGGCTTTCCGCTACGCGCTACGGGACGTTGACGTGGTTTCGCATCAAGCGGCCTACCAGGATTACATGCCGGACTTTTCCCGCTTCCTTGCTGTGAACGCCGTGGGCACGGCTCTTCTTTATGAGTTGATCGTTGAGGATCGCATGAAGATCCGGAAAGTTATCGTTGCGTCTTCCCAAGCGGTGTATGGCGAGGGACAGTATGTTTGTCAGGAGCACGGCCCGTTTCTTCCGATTCCTCGGAGCGCGCGGCAATTGCAGCGAAAAGAATGGGAAGTCTCCTGCGCCCAATGTGGCCAACGGGCTACAGCTTCGTTGCTGATAGAGCAGCACACCAATCCCTACAACCAGTACGCAGTCTCCAAACTCGCTCAGGAGAAAACCGCCCTCGGACTGGGATGGATCCACGGGATTCCCACGGTCGCCCTGCGCTATTCCATCACGCAGGGACCCCGTCAATCGCTCTTCAACCACTACTCGGGGATCTGCCGCATTTTTGTGAGCCGCGCCTTGATTGGCGATCCGTTGATCATCTACGAAGACGGACTCCAGACGCGCGATTTTGTACATATCGAAGACATAGTGAACGCAAACATGCTGGTTCTCGAACAGGACGCAGCCAATGCTCAAGCCTTTAATGTCGGCAGTGGACATCCCACCTCGGTCATCGACTATGCGCGGCTGGTCCGCGAGAAGGTCGGGAATCAGGTCGAGTTTCTTACTCCGGGCGAATATCGGACCGGCGATAACCGCCACAGCGTGTCATCCATTTCGAAACTGCAGGCCTTGGGGTGGAGTCCAAAGCGGAGCTTGTCGCAAATCCTGGATGACTTTCTAGTCTGGGTTCAACGGAATGGAGGTATTCCGGAGCAAGTGCAAGACGCTTACCTCAATATGAAGCAGGCCGGTGTGGTCCTCTCTGCCGGCCACTAAGTTCGTCCTTACCGTCGAAGTCGCACTGTTCTAATTTCAATCCCACAATCTGAGGTCACCCCTGACATGAGTACCCTGCCCAATCAGCGAAGCACTGAGGTCGCTGCTTCACCTTTTTCGCCTCATGAGGTTACCCGCTCAGAGGCGTACTTCCAAGGCGTCGGTTCCGTTCTTCGACGGCTTCCTTTTGCCCTGATCGATCGCGTGACGGACGCTTTGTGGAACGCGTACCTCGAGGGCAAAACCGTCTATGTGTTCGGTAACGGTGGCAGCGCTGGATTGGCTTCCCATTGCGCCTGCGACCTCGGCAAGGGCACGGTGATTAACGGGAACCGGCGCTTCCGCGTGCTGGCCCTCACCGACAACGTTCCCCTGATGACAGCTTGGGCAAATGACGCGTGTTACGACGATATCTTTGCCGAACAACTCACCCCGTTCATCGATAAAGGTGACATTGCGCTCGCGATCAGCGGAAGCGGTAACTCCCCCAACGTGCTGAAAGCTCTCCATGTCGCTCGGGAAGCGGGTGCGTTGACAATCGGTCTAACGGGTTTTCAGGGCGGCAAGATGAAGCCACTTTGTGACCTGTGCGTAATCATCCCCTCTGATAACATGCAAATCATCGAGGATCTGCATGTTTCCGTGAACCACTCAATCTTTACATCGTTGCGGTCACGGATGCTCGAAGCCGCAGCGCAGGACTTGATCCGCCAACAGGCGTGACGCTTTCCCCCAGACTTGGAAGTACCCGATGACTCCTCGACATCTGCGTAATACGATTTTGACCGCTGACCTCGCGTGGGGCATGTTGGCTATGCCTCTTGCATACCTGATGCGATATGGCTGGGTGTGGCACGGTCCAACCGACAGTACCGCCCTGATCTTCCTCCCGCCACTCATGGCGGCCCTCCTTTTCTGGAGTGTAATGTCCTCCTGGGTCCGATTGGACGGCTTTCGGGCAGGTTGGAGGTTGCCTGCGGTCATCTCTCAACTCCTCCTCGCGGTGTTGGCTCTGATGTGTGCACTCTTTACGATCGCCTACTTGGAGCGCCAATTTATCTCTCGTCTCGCTTTGGGATATTTTGGCCTGTTGCTCTTCTTGGGCTTCCTGGCGATCCGGCTGGTTGCGCGATCGATCATGGCTTCACGCAACGCCCGGGGTCTGGTTCGCAACGTCGTGATCGTCGGCAACGGTCCACTGGCTCGCGAAATGGCCAACAAGATTGAATGTCATCCGGAAATGTTGCGCAAGGTTGTTGGTTTCTTGGGCCCTGGCGAGGACGCCTTCCCAACGGTTTCACCCGCTAAGCACAAGGATGCGATCACCCTCCGAACTCTCGATATCGCTGAATTGCTCAAGTCACGGGGGGTACACGAGGTTATTTTGACGGTTTCGGCGCCAGGGCATCCGGAGATCTTGGACCTTACGTTGCGGTGCGGCAACCAAGGCATCGCAGTCAGCATGGTTCCACAGCCTTATGAGATGTATCTGACCAAACCCGAACTGACCGACCTCGATGGTCTTCCGTTGTTGGAATTGCAAACCGGTCCGTTAGTTGATGGTGAGCCGTTCTGGAAACGCAGTTTTGATGTGGCGATGACACTTGCACTGCTTCCAGTGTCCATCCCGCCCATGCTAGCTGGGGCTGCACTTCTAAAAGTGAGGAAAGGGAGAGCCTTCTGTAGCGAGCAACGTTGCGGGAAAGATGCAAAGGAGTTTGGCATATACCGGCTAAATTCACCCCGAAGGGCGGCCGAACTGCCCGCCTACGAACGCCTGCTGCAAAAGACGAGCATCACCGAGTTGCCTCAGTTGCTCAACGTTCTGCGCGGTGAGATGAGCCTGGTCGGGCCTCGTCCGGAAGGACTTGATCGCGCTCGGCACTATACAGACTGGCACCGCCAACGACTCAAAGCAAAACCAGGGATTACTGGCCTCGCCCAGGTGCACGGTCTGCGCGATCAGCACTCCTCCGAGGACAAGACCCGCTACGACCTGCAATATATCCTCCGTCGGTCTCCATTCCAAGATGTCTCCCTACTGCTTCAAACCGCATGGACCCTAGTCGTTCGGATTCTCCGTCCACAAAAGCCGGATTCGATCGCGGGTGTTACAACGGTGGGGACGGATATAAGCTTCCAGGAGAATTTGGCCCATGCTCATAGTTCGCAGTCCAGTGCGGATTAGTTTCGGTGGCGGTGGCACCGATTTGCCGGCGTATTATGAGCAGTTCGGCGGGTCGGTCCTGAGCGTCGCGATCAATAAGTATTTCTACACGATACTCACTGCGCGGTCCGATGGCCGGATACAAGTAATTTCCTCCGATCTCCGCGTCTTCGAGACTTGGCACGATATCGCCCAGGCAAACTTGCGCGGAAGCTCGCTGGAAATTCCGTTGGCAGTGTTGAAGGAGATGAATTGTGATATCGCAGTAGATCTGTTCCTCGCCTCGGAAATTCCGCCAGGCACGGGCCTTGGATCTTCCGCTAGCGTCTGTGTCAACATCCTCAAGACCCTGAGCACATACTTGCAGCACCCGATTTCGAAGTACGATCTGGCGGAACGATCTTTCCACATCGCACGGCATCTTCTGGGAAAACACGTCGGAAAACAGGATGAATACGCAGCCGCGTTTGGAGGCTTGAACTTCATCACATTTCATCCAGATGGCGGCACTCTCGTTGAGCCCATCGATTTGAACCCTGCCGTATTAACAGAGCTGCAGCGGAATCTGATGCTTTTCTTTACCGGTTCAGCCCATCACTCGTGGAGCATATTGAAGGAACAGGAGTCTTCGACCCGTAACCAGACCGGAGGCGCCTTGGAAGCCCTGCACGAGGTAAAAGCACTAGGACTTCGCATGCGCACCGCACTTCAACAAGGCGACCTCAGAGAGATAGGCGCGTTGCTGCACGAAGGCTGGCAGGCGAAGCGACGCATCTCAACGAAGATCTCAACACCGCACATCGACGAACTCTACAGTCTTGCGCTGAAGCATGGTGCTTTAGGAGGCAAGATTACTGGAGCCGGCGGCGGGGGCTTTCTCCTCCTCTACTGCGAACCCGAATTTCAATCCGATGTCCGCGAGGCGATGCGGCAACACGACACCCAGGAAATGACCTTCGGCTTTGATATGCAGGGCGCACAGGCGATCGTGAACGATCCTTTCATCAGCCGGGACGAACGCAGCGGATGTAGTTGGACGTTCGTTCCAAACGTCACCGGCCGGTCGATTGCTTAACACGCGCTCTGACACGCGGGAGTCCCGATGAAAGCATTCCTCTTGGCGGCCGGCAACGGAACTCGACTGCGTCCTATCACCGACAAGGTTCCCAAGTGTCTTGTACCAATCCAGGGCATGCCGATGCTGTCGATCTGGATGAAAGTGTGTAAGAAACTTGGAATCACTGAGGTTCTGATCAACCTTCACGCCCACGCGGATGTGGTGCGAACGTTCTTGCAACAGCGTTTAGACCCTGATTTGCGCGTGCACGTGGCGGAGGAGAAGCAGCTGCTGGGTAGTGCTGGGACGTTGCGCGCGAATCGTAAGTGGGTTGAAGGAGAGGATCTTTTCTGGATATTTTACGCGGATGTTCTCCACCGCGCTGACCTGCCGGCAATGTTACACTTGCATCGCGAGCACGGTCTGGCGGCTACGCTTGGGGTCTACGAAGTCCCCGACCCGTCTCGCTGCGGCATTGTGACCACCAATTCCCGGGGAGTAATCGAGGACTTTGTCGAAAAACCTGCTCATCCGACCGGTAATTTGGCATTCTCGGGCCTGATGATCGGCACGCCACAACTACTGGACATCATCCCGGACAGCGTTCCGGCGGACATCGGATTCCACGTGTTGCCCAAGCTCACAGGACAAATGCTGGCGTTTCCAATCAAGGATTATCTGATCGACATTGGCACCTTGGCGAACTACCAACAGGCCCAAGCCACGTGGCCCGGTCTATAGGCCGATCATGCGGAGAGTGATGGATTCCATTTTCGCTGGAGTTGTTTTCGACTTGGACGGCGTGATTGTTGATAGTCACCCCCTGCACAAACGCGCGTGGCGTGCGTTCCTTGCCAGCGTGGGCAAGCAAGTCTCGGAACAAGATCTCGACTTCATCTTTGAGGGCCGCAGACGGCGAGACATTCTGATTCATTTTCTGGGCGACCTTTCAGATACCGAGGTGCAGGAGTATGGGGATAAAAAGGACGAATATTTTCGTCAGGCCTCTTCAGAGCTCGAACCGGTGCTGGGTACCGTCGAATTCATCAGGACAGCTAAAAAGGCGGGACTTCGCCTTGCGGTAGCCACGTCGGCCAGTCGGCAACGCGCTCAGTGGACCCTTCAACAACTCAACATCGCCGACTACTTTGAAGTGGTGGTGACCGGGGATGACGTCGTCCAAAGTAAACCAGATCCAACCATCTACCGATTAGCCGCTGAGCGTCTCTCGATCTCCCCAGAACGTCTGTTCGCTATCGAAGACTCCGTATGTGGAGTTCGCTCCGCGAAGTCTGCGGGGCTATGCTGCTTGGGAATCGCGGTTGGACAGTATGTACCACCGTTGATTCAAGCTGGCGCTGACCGTGTCGTCTCGACCCTCGTCGACCTGTCGATCAACGATTTGGAAGAAGTTTTCGGCACTAGTTCTCCCGTGGTTCTACCACGGTCACACGGGTCTACTTCGCCAGAACGCGCGAATGGATCATCTTCCAAAAATAGTTTACCTGCAGATTCGACAAACGCGTAGCAGGTTCCAAATCCGACACTTCGCGTCTAGAGGCCGCGTTGAGGCGAAACTCACAGGCTCATCCCACCACCACGCCCGTACGCCAATCGCGCAGCCGAGGGTCTGGTAGAGGGGCGTTCCCTTAATAGCGAATAATGCCACTGCGTTCCATCGAACGTTCAGTTCCCCACGATTCTGCTTGACACTAGCGCCAAGGGTAGGTAAAAAAAGGCCGTCTACTTCTGCGATGTACCGGAGAGGGGTGCACACTGAAGAACTCACGCGCCGTATTGTGTCTGTCTGTTGCCATCATAGCTTCTCTCGAATTCCTCGGATGCGGGTCCGGAAACTATACGCCGCCAATAACTGCTGTTTCTGCTACGTCGCACCCGCTGGTCGCTCAATATAGCATCCGGCATTTTCACCAGGGATTGACCGCGTGGGTTGAGTTCGGACCGGACACGAACTACGGCCGGGAGACGTCGGTCATGACGAATTCGGTGACGGCCCCAGGCGGCCAGGCGCTCAACATTCTGGTGGCCGGCATGATACCGCAGACAACCTACCACATGCGGGCGCACGTGGACTGGGCCGGTGGCTCGTTTGTCGATCAGGACCAGACCTTCACTACGGGAGCGCTGCCCACGTCGCAACCCGCACCGCAAATTCAAATAACTCGCGCTACAGTCCCAGGCCTTGCGCCCGCGCCAGGGGTGGAATTGCTGAGCATGGTTCCGGCTGCCGGATCCAAGTTGTTGTCGTCTGTCGTAACGGACCTTCAGGGCAATGTCATTTGGTACTACCCTTCGGGTGCCCTCCCAGCGAAACCGATGGCGAACGGCCATATCATGCTTCAACTCAACTCCGACTTGCGTGAAGTGGACCTGATTGGCAACACGATTCGAGATGTCTCTGTCGCGCAGGTGAATCAGTCGCTGCAAACCAACGGCTACCCTTTCGTCATCATCAATTTCTCGCACGATGTGTTGGTTCAGCCCAATGGCCATTGGATCACGATTGGTCAGATCAGTAAGGATTTCACGGATTTACCCGGATACTCCGGTACCACGAGCGTACTCGGGGATTGCGTGGTCGACATCGATCCGACGGGGAATGTCGTTTGGGGTTGGTCGGCTTTCGACTACCTGGATGTCAACCGTCACCTCCAGGGTTTGCCCGATTGGACGCACAGTAATGCTCTCGTTTACACGGCGGATGGCAATTTGCTGCTTTCGATGCGTCATCAGAGCTGGATTCTCAAACTCGATTATCGAGACGGCGCCGGTTCGGGAAATGTCCTGTGGGAACTGGGCGAGGCTGGAGACTTCGCTCTGTCAGGGGGAGATCCCAGCCAATGGTTCTATGGTCAGCACGATCCAACCATTGTTACTGCAAACGGATCCCTGACGACTCTCGCCGTCTATGACGACGGAAACTATCGAATCGACGCCAATAATGTTGCCTGCAACTCCTCATCTTCAGCACCGGCCTGCTATAGCCGGGCTACGATCTTCCAAGTGGACGAGAGTACGAGCTCTGCCAGCTTGCTCTGGCAAGATCTACCGGGCTTTTATTCCATTTGGGGCGGCAGCATCGGAACTCTTGGCAACGGAGATGTCGAGTTCGCCAGTAGCGCCGCCAGCCCCACTGGTTCAGAGATTATGGAAGTGACCCAAACCGCCAGCCCGCAAGTTGTTTGGCAGATGAACACGACAGGTGCATACGCTTATCGTGGTCAGCGCATACCGAGTCTCTACCCGGGAGTGGCGTGGCAGCAGTAAAACTCTCCGACTCGTTTCGAGCGTCGCCGTCATCTGCCACTTGACTCCGTTCCGCTACCGAAACAATGCAGTGATCATCCCCTTTTTCGTAACGGGCGCGGCGTGTCAGGCCTGGGCTTGCAAAGCTCTGCAAGCTGGTATCCCAGTGGTTTGGCGATCCAGCGCACACTCTCAAAATCGATTCCTAAAAAAGAGTCGTTTCGGCTGGTGCAGTGCTACCATTCTCTTCGTGACTGTCCCTTCGTCAATCGCAGTGGTCCGCCCCATAGATCCTAACCCATGAATAGGCATTGGAACGGGTCCGGAACCGCCTCTCTTGCACTCATTACCGTCCTCTTGTGTACAACGGCTCACGCTCAGGTTTCGTTTTTTCAACCTCCTACCTATTCCGACGGCGGATCGGGTCTGCGCCAGCCCTTCGTAGCCGACTTCAATGGAGACGGCAAACCCGACATACTGGTCTCCGATGGCACCATGAACCTGGGTAACGGCGACGGGACCTTCCAGTTGGGCACCCCAGTGTCAACATCTGCAACAGGTGGCATATTGGCTGTGGCTGATTTCAATGGCGATGGCAAGCCCGACGTTCTGGAGCAGGGAACCGGCACTCTTCTGGTGCTGCTGGGAAATGGGGATGGTACTTTCCAGCCGCCGATCAGCACTGCAAGCGGCGCCAGCTTGATGTCCGTCGCCGCGGTTGACCTGAATGGAGATGGCAAGGCGGATGCGATCGGAGTCTTTGGTAGCTCCCTTCTGGTTTACCTCAGCAAAGGAGACGGCACGTTCGCTCCTGGAGTTTCTTACAACCTGGGCGTTACTGTGCTCAATAGCCCCGGCCTGTCGCTGGGCGATTTCAATGGTGACGGCAAAACCGATGTCGTCGTGAGTATCAACGGCGTCAACCTGCCAGGCGTCGAAGTCGCTCTGCTGGGTAATGGAGATGGAACGCTTCAGACGGCGAGAACTTCTGCCAGCGTTTATTACCCTATGGGTTCCCCAGCTGTGGGAGACTTCAACGGCGATGGGAAACTTGACGTCGCGCTTAGCGGCGGCTGCTCTGGCTGCGGTGTTGTCGTCAATGTGTATCTTCTGTTGGGAAATGGAGACGGCACGTTCCAGGCGCCCACGGTTGCCTTTACCGGTGGTGGCGCTCTGGATGCGGCTGATGTGAATGGCGATGGCAAGCTGGACCTGGTGCTTCAGACCCTTGATGGGAGGGTGGCGTAGATTTATCTGGGAAATGGAGACGGTACCTTTTCCAATACCAGCAACTACGTTCTCAGCTGGCCGGACTCCCTGGGCGGCGCCGGCCCTCTTGGGATTGCGATCGCCGACTTTAACCTGGACGGAAAATTAGACGTTGCCGCAGGCAATAGTGTGCTCTTGGGCAATGGTGACGGAACTTTCCAGGGCATCCAGCTTGGAGTTATACCAGACTATCTCAACGCTGCCGTCGTTGGCAGCTTCGTTAAGAACAAGCCTCCGGGCGCCGCGGTGCTGTCAAACCAGCAGATCGGCAGCACGTACTTCTACAACGTTTACATTCTCAGTAACAATGGAACCGGCGCGTTGTCGCTGACCCACACCTACACCATTCAGCAGCCAGGCTACAAAATCGTGTCGGCCGACTTCAACGGAGACGGCAATCTCGATTTGATGGTGTTTGGAGCCGATCCAACAACGCAAGAATGGAGCTATACCGTGCTCCTGGGAAATGGGGACGGCAGCTTACAGTCACCCGTTTTCTACCCTCAGAGCCAGACCGGCACGGCGAGCTCGGGCGTTGTTGCTGACTTCAACCACGATGGCAAACCGGATATCGCAAGCGCGGGGATAGGAGTAGGCTTGGCGGTCCTGCTAGGGAACGGGGACGGGACCTTTGCCGCGCCTGCTTACTATTTCGATAATGGAGCCTCGTCTCTGGTTACAGCTGACTTCAACGGTGACGGCAAGCTGGACATCGCGGCTGGCGGGACCATCGTATCCACTTCCCAAACAGCGCTTCTGTTCGGCAACGGCGACGGTACCTTTCAGCCCGCGGTTTTTCCGGCGAGCTTGAATGGATTTGTGGCGGAGTTCACCGCCGATCTCAACAACGACGGCAAACCCGACCTAGCGTCCCAAAACCAGGTGGCATTGGGCAGCGGTGACGGTACTTTTACCCTACTGCCCATGCTGTCCGGGGGAAACACCTTCATCGATGCACTCGCCGACCTCAATGGCGATGGCAAGCCAGACGCATTTGTCACCTACTTCGGCGCTTCTTCTCACCCCCTGCAAACCGGGGTTCTGCTGGGGAACGGCGACGGCACTTTTGGCCCTCTTATCAATGTCCCAACCAGCGGTCTTCTCCCTTCACCACCTCTGATTGCGGATATGAACGGCGACGGCCTCCCTGACCTCATTTTCCCCTGGCTAAGCGGAATTTACGGGCTAGGCGTGATGCTGAACACGACGCAGGTCGTACCACCCCCGCCCGATTTCCAGGTAGTCGCCTCTGGGCTATCGCCCACACCGGTCACAGCCGGAAATTCGGCAACTGCGACGATCACCATCGCTCCACTCCATGGTTTCAGCGGCAGTGTCGCGCTATCCTGCACTGGGCTGCCCGCTAGCGTCAGTTGCTCGTTCAACCCTGCCTCACTCGCGGCGGGCTCCGGCGCCTCCTCGCTTACTGTAACCACGGCGTCGAGCCTGCAAGCCGGTAGTTACACAGTCACTGCGAATGGCGTGTCCGGGAGCCTTTCCCGCATCGCGGCGCTTACGTTGACGGTGGAATCGGGGCTCACGCCCGACTTCCAGATTTCGGCCACTGCAACAACGCCGGCGACCGTGGCCCCGGGAAGTTCTGCAACCTCCACCGTGACCATCGCACCGGTAAATGGATTCAATAGTGCGGTTGCGCTGACCTGTTCCTCCGTTGTCAGCGGTGTGACTTGCACCCTCAATCCAACGTCGGTGACACCCTCGGGCACGAGCGCCACATCTACCTTGACCATTAACACGTCGACAGCGACGGCGCTGGGTACTTATTCGGTTACTCTAAGCGGCACGTCGGGAAGCAACGTACACAGCACCAGCGTTACTCTCACGGTGCAAGTGCCGTCAGATTTCACTCTAGGCCCGGCTTCAGGATCGCCGACGTCGCAAACGATAAGCGCCGGTCAAACTGCCAGTTTTAGCCTAGCGTTCGCGCCTACGGGATCGTTCACTGGAACACTAAACCTGAACTGTAGCATTACGCCGGCCGTCACTCCGCCGCCGACGTGCAATTTGTCGAATTCTTCGGTGCAGATCAACGGGAGTGGAGGGGCGTCAGTCACAGTAGCTGTGGGAACAGTCGCGCCCGTAACCACAAGCATCGTGCCTCACATTTTCCCGCCACCAACGCTGCCGCTGGCGTGGACTTTGACGATGCTTGCTTCAGGATGGCTGTTCGTGCGGAACCGAAAGCGGCTTCCAAGGCCCGCTGCGCCGCTGATCATGCTGACACTAGCATCCTTGGTGGGATGCGGCGGAGGCGGCCCGTCGTCCCATACCACACCTGGAACACCAAAAGGGACGTATACCGCTACGATCACAGCAACGTCCGGCAGTCTGAGCCACAACATGCCGTTGACCGTGGTCGTTCAGTGAACCGCTTAGAAGCTCCGATAAATTCTCTCAATGGATAGCCGCAGCGCAGGGCCCCTACCGGTGGCCAATGGTTGTAGTTCGCGGCAGATATCGCCAGCCAGTGATCTCAATTTGCGAGTCACATACGACCACGAGCAGCCAACGTTGCGCTCGTACGTTTGCAGTGACCGGGTGAATCAGAAGAATGGATTCTCCTGGATTTCGCCTCGATCAGCACTAGCCATGGTTCTGCTGGCGCTGCTGCCGATGGCAACTCCGCTGCATGCCCAGTCTTCCAAGAGCCCGCTCACCGTCTCGCAAGAGCGCAGTGTAAGTGCAGAACTGGGGGACGACCAATCTCTTCGCGCTCTTGATATCGGCCTCGGTCTCAATAGCCGGGAACTGTCGCTGGACGGCTCTGCCCTCCTTACCGTTGTTCCCACCGAGAGCTCGCCCTTACCTTCCGCCGGGTTTGCGGAATCATGCGCGCTTCCAACTTCGTGCCCCCTCTTGTTCTCAGATTCCGAACTCTCCCTGAAGTCCATCGATCTCCAGCCCGATCTTGGGGCAAAGGGCGATGGGCCCGGCGAAACTTCGAAATCACACTCGGTCGAAGTCAACCGGCCTCCTAAACCGCCTGACTCTAATCAAAACATCTATTACAAAAACAGGCTCGAATTCGGGCTGGACGTCGGATGGCTTCCCATTAATATTCCATTCGTCTTCGACGTGTTCTTAGGCGATGGCTACACCATGACGCCGCTCAGGTACACGTTGGTCCCCATCATTGCTTCGGTGCGGTGGCAGATGGGAGACCTAGCGGGTCCTTCGTTTCTGCGCGGCAATTGGGATTTATCCGCCAGCGCATCCGCCGTTGTGATTCCGAGGGGCCCTGAAACACGCTACTATGCGTGGATCATGGGTATTCGACGGAATTTCGTCCAGCGCAACTGGAAGATCGCGCCGTACTTTGATGGACGTTTAGGGCTCGGGAATATTGACGCTAAGGAGCCCCTAGGGGTCATCTGGTCGCAGGGACAGAATTTTACGTTTACCGTGAACCTGGGCAGTGGAGTTCGATATAACTTCAATCCCCGGTACTCGATTTCGGCTGGTTTGAATTGGATGCATATATCAAATCTTTACTTATCCGAACCACGGTTCCCGAATTATGGCATTAATGTTTACGGACCCATGTTTGGAATCGATGTCCGCATTGGCAAGCCTCGCCATCACTCCTCAGAGTAGACGCCCGACCTCAACCTCTGCAATTGGGTCATAAACCTTTCGGGAGCCGTCGCTATCACGGGGCAAGTTTTCTATACCATCGGAGGCTAATCGTGAAATGGCTATGGCTATTCCTTCTCTCGGGCATGGCGGTAGCCCAGATTAACAATGGTGGAACAAGCGGATTCGCTACTTATGTAGGTGGATCGCTCCCCCAAATAGGAACATCTGCCGACATGGGGGCGCAGATCAATGCAGCTTATGCCGCTCTCCCTGCTACTGGAGGAGAGATTATCCTTTTACCTCAGACCGGAGGAGGCTGTTACAATTTTTCGACTCCGATTGCGTTCGTTACCTCGGGTAAATATATAGCCCTGGCGGGGGGTGTTCCAGTAAGCGTTTCAGGCGGAACTTCTGCCACAAATCCTTCCGGGGGAGCATGCCTTAACTTTACGACCATAACAAGCACCTGTGTAGCCAGTGGGCAAGCGCAGGGCGGATCAAGTCCATGCAATGCAATCACGGTGGACTATACCCCCTCTATCGGAGGTGGATACACGGGGGGGAACGGACTTTTTAACCTAGCTCTGACCAATGGCACTCCCAATGGGTGCGTAACCAATGGGGGATGTGGCAGCACGGCAGTTGGGGTGGCAACGGGAACGACCAACAGCGGCGCACAGAAGATGATGCTGGACAATGTTCGCGTTTCCGGCTTCGGAACAGGCTTCAACCTCAGTGACACGGCGGGCGCTTCGTGGGGCATGCTGTGGATAAACTCGTCCTTCGTTTGGGACACGACTGGAGTATTTTTCGGCACCTACCATGAGAATATGGCATGGATGGGCGGGGCCTGCGCAGTGGTTACGACCTGCGTAAATTTCGGAGCTACCGCCAGCTTCATGAACTTCCAGAACGTATCGTTCGACTCCGTTGTGGGCACGACGTTCACGGGTACAATGCAAGTTACGTGCAACAGTTGCTACGCCGAGAACCTGAACGTCGGCACGAATGCCTTCCAATTGGCGTCGATCAATGGCGGATTTTTCGACTACAACGGGGAGATCAATAACGACAACACCAGCGGGTCATCCCCGGCCCTGTCGCAGTTCGTCACCGCCGCTGGGGCCGCGACCGTCGAGTTGAGTGGAACAAACATCTACTCTGGCGGCCAGAACGTCACCGCCATCCTGAACAACACCGCCGGGGGCTCCGGCTGGATAGACTACGGAACAACTTCGACCGCGCAGATTCCCGTAGGCTGTACGGTGCCTACGCAGTGCATAGTCACGCGGCGCGGTCTGTCTCCGATAGATTTCTCGCTCTCCACACTTTCCTTGCCCGCGGCTACTTTGGCGACCACCCCCAGGGGCAGTTATGTCACTTGCCGCATGGACAGCACGAATAATAACCTACAGTGCAACTACAACAATGGTGGAGCAAACTTTCTCTCCATCCCGCGGACCATCGCCAGCGGCACCACCACGTTGACCTCGGGTGCGATCACGGCGGCCACCTGCCAAACGGCGGTGACTACCGCCGCGACCAATGTGCAGACGACGGATTCGATTGAGTGGGCCTATGCTACCGCCCCCACGGTAACCACCGACGCACTGTTGAACCTCTCCCCGTATGTCACTTCGGGGAATGTGAATTTCACGCGGTGCAATCCTACTGCTGCTGGAATAACGGGTACAGCTATTGTTGTCAACTGGAGAGTGTTCGATGGAGCGGCGCGGTAAATGACTGAAGGCTACACCATCGAAGAATGGCGAATCCTGCGACAGAAAGGCAGGACCGCTCTCCGGCTAGGTGTGTTGACTGCAGCGATCGCAGTGTCGATGGCATTCGGCTGCGGCACTACGCACGCGATTCTTGAATTCACAGCTCCCCCCACGGCAACCGCAGGCTCCCCCTTTACTGTCACCGTGACGGTGACGGTCGACGGAAAGCGGGACACGATCATCAACGGCGGCATTCACTTCACCAGTTCCGATCCAGCCGCCGTCCTGCCCGCTGAGTATGGCTTCACTCCGGCGGATGCAGGTTCCCATACTTGGACCAACGGCTTTATCCTGATGACTCCGGGAAATCAAACTATATCCGCGAGCATCGCCGACATCTCCGGCATCAACGGGACCGTCAATGTGACCGTCTCTCCATGAGCACGAAGACACCCTTCAACGATGGCTGCCCGCGTCCCGGCGGCAAACCCGTCCCGACATACCTCTTCCCTGCCCGTTATCGTGCGCTCACGAGCATCAGCAGCTGTTGATCTGTATCCATCAGAAGGCGATGCCCGTGGCCGATGTCGTGGAGCTATTCGATATGCTTAACGGATTCTCAGTGTGGAACGTGGGATTGACGCGGACCTAGAGCCCCAGAACTGGAACAGAAACAGTCCTGAAGAGACAAGGGACGAAGGCTCACACGGAGGACACTCGATGCGCGCCAGCGTGACAGACTGCGCATAGTGTGATTAAGTTCGCTTCGGAGTCATCTCCCAGACGGCTCCGAAAGTGTTGGTGGTGAACTTCCAGGTTCGCCATTGTGCCGCACGATTGACACCTCCAGCCATCGCGATGCAGCACCCGCTGCCGTAAGGCCTCGTATGCCTCCGAATCCAGCCGCAAGCGGGAGAGTTTCGGGCCAATCGAGTTCATGAGGCCTTCTCGCTCAAACCTTCGAGGAATTCCTGCCTCTGCGCTCCGGACAGAAACTTGAAAAATCTCGTCATCGAGAACAGCAGTGTCTCCTGATCTCGGTTGTCCAAGTTGGCTCCGGCCAGAAAGTCCGCACAGATCATTTCCAGACAGTAGCCCCGGGAGCGGTCACTTCCCAGCATCAGGGCAGCCGTTTCGATTGCTTTTTCAATGACCGGCATCTGGCTCTGGTACAGTTTGAAGTAGATAATCTCCCACGGTTCCGTTTCCTTCCCCGTCAGTTCCTTCTCGACCGCCTTCTTGAAATCTTCCTTCGGCATCTGGCGGGCTTTGTGCAACCAGGTTGCACAATCGAAGCTCTGCCGGTCCCTCCTCGCCAGCTTCACCAGCTCGATCCCCTTCGCCCAGCCCACTTCCTTCAGTTCCTTCCTCGCCTGCGGCGGCAGGTGCTCGTGGATCGACATCAGGTAGTACGCCTTCCTCCGCGACTCCGGGAAACGCCTCTCTAGAAACTCGTCAAAACACTTCAGACTCTCCAGCCTCCAGTACTGTCCCGCCCGCACCTCGCATAGATAGCGTCCCAGCTCGACGAACTTGGTGTCGCGCTCCGTCTCCTTCCGCTGCTCCCACGCCAGAATCTCGTCAATCTTTCCCAGGACGAACACGGCGCGACTGCGGTTGAACTTCGGGGGCATCGGCGGATACTCAGTAATTAAGCTCGTCAAGCCAATCAAGGCTGTCAGCTCCTGGACGCCGTACCACGACGGCGTCAATCATTTCCTGCTTGCCAAGACAGAGGCCCACATACGGACAGGTGCTGCAAGGGTTCTGGGGAAAGCGGATGCCACTGTGGGCCGGAAAGTCTGCAGACTCGATTCGGCGAATCGTGCTTTCCACCAACCGGCCAAACTCCCGGCGCTGTTCGTCGGTGATGGTGGTGCGCAGGTACTGCACCTCGACCAGACTCTTGCGGACGAATACGATCTGGGCTACCTCCGCAATGCCCGTGATCCACGAGTAGCAGACCAGCTGCGGATCCAGAGACAGCAGTCCTTCAGGTTCTTCCGGGTATCGGCTGGAACTGGTCTTCCACTCGAGTAAACATCGCCTCCCGTCGAGTTTCCCGATGGCATCGATGTAGGCGACGAAGTCGTTCTTGTCGTTCATGGGCCGGGCGAACTTGATCTGCAGATTGCGTTGAGGCTGTTGGACCTCAATCCGATTGTCCTGGCAGAACCGGGTTAACAGCATCAGTCCTTGGCGGAGCATGCGATCCCAAGAGTCTCGGTTGGAGTAGTGCAAGTCCTGGCTCTGGCAGGCAGACCACTCAGAGAACAGGACTGCTCCGGGATCTTCCCGGCGAAACAGTGCACCCAGGGCTTGTTCGAAGGCGCGACCAAACAGCATCGCCGCCCGGGTATCCTTCTCCTTCCAGCCATCGAGGTAGCGATGCCGGTAGCGTCGCGGGCAGGTGAGGTACTGGCTGATCTGGGTGTAGCTGTAGGTCATCAGGCCACCTGCGGATTGTCCAGGTTTGCGGGTGAAAGTTCTTCCCAACGGCCGGCCGGAGCGAAGCCGTCGAGCCGGAGGAGGGAAGCGCCGTTGAAGACGATGTAACTGATCTTGACCACGCCCTTCAGACCTACGAGTTGGGTCTCGTCGACTTCGTCGCGGCCGAGAAGCTCGGGGTCGTAGCCGAAGTCGCGAAGAAACCAGTTCAGCTTCCACAGGGCTTTCGGGGAGCAATAGAGGCGACTCGAAAGGATATGCCCAGCAAACCGGCTAGGTTCAAGGATGCTCAGCGCCAGCGTGTAGTAAGGCTTCTGTGCCTGCCGCTGAAATTTGACTCGTTGCACCCGCACGAAAAAGACTCCGTCGGGGATCTGGTTCGTGGCACAGCGATCGGCGGCGTTTAGTCCGTTGATCTGGCGTTTCATGCGGCACCTTCCTCTTTCTGGCCGAGGTAGCTGTTGAGCTGGCAGAGGAGGGCGTTGCGGTCCTTCTCAGCCCAGTCCGCCAGGTGAACAAGGAAGGCTTCTACCTGTTCGCGGGTGGCTTCGCGCAGGGTCTTTACTCCACAGAAGTCAGTGGCATAGGACTTGACTAGGTTGGGATCGAGCTGATGCTGGCGGATTTCCTGGCAGAGTCGGTCGCGAACCGTACGACCGCCATTTCCGTTGGACGGTTTCGGAGGTAACTTCTTCGACTCCGGAGATGGTTGGCGAGGTTCAGCGAAGGAGCCTATCTCCTCGACCGAGCAGATGCCGATTCCATAAGCTTTGCGCAGAGCTCGGTTCACGGCGCGAGTTTCAGCGACGCGCATCTCGGCGCCGTGGACAAGGAAAGAGACATTGGAAGGGTCGGCGTCACCGTAACCGACAAAACCGGAGGAGCCCTTGGACGGGTACACCGTTGCCTTCAGTACAAACCGACTCGCCGCAGAATCACAAAGTGAATCGACGGCCTCAACGTGGATTCCACGGCATTTCCTGCGGCGCGCCAGTCCGATCAGGCCGGTGTGTGTGACGTACCAGCTGCTGTTGATAATCTGAAGATCTCCGTTGCTCAGCGAAAAACCAAATTCTCGCGTTAAGACTTCCAAAGGAGCTTTGGTGCGTGTCACAAAAGCTTTCCCGAGCGCCCTTCTTGCTCGGCTCAAGTTTTCCCGGAGGAGTTTTTGGTTAGGTTGAACAGTGCGACCTGATCCGTTGTTAACAGCATCTGCCTGACGCATTCGGCCTCCTTGGATGTATTACAAGTATAACATGTAATACACTAAGACGCAATATCGATTTGCGTTGCTCAAAATTCGATTACGAAGATATATTTCAGGGGTGGCGAGGACAGGTTTTTTGGTATTTCGAGTCGACCCGGAGCTGAGACGAGACATTCAGCGAATCGCTGACGAGGAACAGCGGACTATCACACAAGTCTGTGAGATGCTGCTAAACGAAGGTATTGAGGCCTACAAGAAGGACGGGCCTAAGTTTATGCAGCGCTTGGTTGCCAAGCAGAAGGCCAGGGTCAAAGAATCTTAAGTTCAGCCCCGTCCACGATCGAATCTCCCGCTCCGGGGACGATAACTCGGCTCGCACCAACAGCACTTCCCCTCGAACCCCCTGCTGAGTCTCCGCCTCCAGCTTCGCCAAATCAGCCAAAATCTCCCGCGGCGGGCGATGCTCCAATCTGCGCCGTGCGCGGACGCTTCCGCTCCTGGCCGTCGCACTCGTGCGAACGCGCCTGAATGTCGGACAGATCGTTCTTGGCGGCCTCCTCAGCGCCAGGGTTTAGGTCTCGAACCGAAAACGGATCCCTCCAAATGGATCATTTTTAACAATAATGTGACCATTTTGTGACAAGTTCATCCGGCGCCAAAGCTAAGTTATGCGACGAGGTTGATTTCAAAGCAACCACAAACCCGAAAATGATCGATCTTCAATTGTGCGAAATCGTCAGGGGCGCAGTTTGGAGAGCTCTGTCTGGTTTCCCAAAGATGAAGCTCAGTCAGGCCGATCAGCATATTGGGCTGACCGCCTCTGTGGCTTGAGGAACCAGAGAAGCTCATCTTCGCGCGCCGGCAAATCCGATCGATTCACGGAAGCTTGCCAATTGCCCGCCGTCCTGGTTTTTCATTTCCGAAGACTCGATTCGCCAGATGGTATCAGGGGGGCCTAGTGAATTGTTCCAGAACAGGTCGGTCCTCACGGGGACAGCCTTGGGGAGTGCGGCCGTGAAGCAAATTCTGGCCGACAACATCGTCAAATTCCTGAGTTTCTCGGGCCCTTGCGACAGCATCCCTGCTCTCGAAAGAGTCAGTCATCGAGATTGGGAGAGAGTCCTCCTGTGGCTCGACGACACTGGCCTCGCCTTCTACTTCTTACAAAAACTCAAGGATACGAATTCGGCAGACGTGATCCCCACCGCACTCTTGTCTCGTCTGGAAACAAATTTCACGGCGAACCAGGGCCGCGTTGAAGACATGTCCCGGCGGCTCGACGCCCTTAACCACAGGTTTAACGATGCGGGGATTGGCTATGTGGTGCTGAAAGGGCTTTCGCTTGTTCCTGAGTTCTGTCCGTATGCTCCTCTGCGCCATCAGGGCGACTTTGACTATCTGGTAGATGCTCAGTCCCTCTCGGTGGCGCAACGGGTGTTGGTCGGTGCTGGTTACGCTCCGAAGGATTCACCTTCAAGCCAGGAATTTATCTTTGTTATGCCGGGTGCGGCAGCGCCCTCGCGAAGCGGCAGACACTACTCCGCAGACGCGCCCCATGCGGTTGAGTTGCACCTGGATGTCTGGTATAGCGACCTGCACCGACTGCCATCACTTCCGAACCTATTCATCGTGAGCCGAGCCAAAACGCATGAGTGGAACGGATTTGCCTTTCCCGCTCTGACCGATGAAGATGCGTTCGTGCTACAGGTCGTGCATGCGTGTCAACACTTGTTCGGTCAGTGGGTCCGCATGTCATGTTTCTTCGAAATCGGATATTTTCTGAAACGACGGGCGCACGACACGGCGTTCTGGAACCGAATCGAGCAGCGGGTCGGCGACAGCCTGATGCTGCGAGAGTTCGTTGTCCTAGTTTGCGAACTGGCGGCTAAACTCTTTGCATCCCCCCTGCCTCCGATGGTTCGCGCGTGGGGTGCGAGAATTCGTCCTGGGCCCCGGGTATGGATTGAGAAATATGCGCGCCTTTACGCCTTTTGCGAGCTGCCGGCATACCAGTTCGCCTTGTTCCCAAGGTCGAAACTTGTTCTATTCCTCCAAAACCAATATGAAGCGGATACAACGCCAAGGAAGGCGGTCGACCTAAAAGGGGCACTGCCGCTCTCGCGCCTTTCACGCATTGTTTCCTCCGTACGGCGCAATCCATCGCTCGTTCTGAATGCAGGCTACTGGAAACACCAGCTTGTGGTACGGCGTAGTATTTTTCATGCTCTCGCTGGGCTGCGATATCTGTGCGAGATCCCGCGTTGGTTATGGCTAAATCGGGCGAGAGTACATCGGCATCTCTAGACTAGCAATTCGGTGGGTTGTTGTGCCTACTCATGTCTCGTGGGCTCGAAGGGCGAAGTCTCGGAGGAGTGCTCCAGACGCGCGATGCTCGTGGAGGAATATTATCGTCGCCTCTCCGACTATCTAAAATCCCACCCAGAGCTTGAAAATGACATCTGAGAACCGTGATTCGCGCTGTAAGGGCCAAACAAAGGCCGGCAAGCCCTGCGGGGCTGCCGCCCGGTCCACGATATCGAGAGAGACTTCCGGATTGAACGTGCGCATGGACCTACTCAAAGCCACCCATGGCCCCCAATACATTCCGCCGACCAAAGTGGAGAGAACGATGCTGATCAGCTCATATCTTCAGAGTCATGGTTCCATTCATTGGAGTCGAGCCACGTGCCGGAGACGGTGGTGCCCGAGCTCACTCCTTCCGGCGGATGATCGCGAACCACATTTTCATGTCGGCAAATTTTCCGGGAAACTCCGCCTCGAACGCCGGATTCACCTCGCCGCCGGCCAACTCCAGCGATTCAAACTCCCAACCGTCGGAGAAGGCGTCGTACAACTGCTGCCGGGACACCCCGCCGCCTGGCCACGATGCGTCATCGTTGAAGCTATACAAAAAGAGTCGACCGCCCGGTTCGAGAACGTGCGCCAACCCTTGTACATAGCGCCGCCGTTCGTCTCCAGCGTAGATATGAAATAACCCGCTATCGATCACACTGGCGAAACGCCTGTCCCACTCGCCTAGTGTCATGGCATCTTTCACAAGGAACTCTACATTCAGGCCGCGCTCATCGGCCTTGGCCCGAGCGCTCCGGATCGCGTCCTCCACAAAATCGACGCCTGTCACTTCTGCGCCCCGGGCGGCAAAGAAAAGGGACGTGCCGCCCGTGCCACAACCGGCATCGAGCACGGGACTTACAATTTGGTCTGCGACCGCTATGAACGGCGGCTGCGGCTTGCCGATATCCCACGGCGGATTGGTCTCCGCATAGATTTTGGTAAAGCCGGCAAGGGTTGATGGTGCATCCTGCATGGGTAGTTCTCTGTTTTCCATAAGGAATTCTCCGTTTTGTATAAATCCTGAAAAGTCAAGAGTCATGCACCGCTTCGGGCAGTGCAAACATCGTCATTTCTTGTGCTGACCACCGCGCGCTTTGGTTTTGCGGGATGAGTCGCGTGGGCTCCGATGTGGGACAGGGCCGCCAACGATGCCCCCGATGATGACGTCTAACGCCCACGCGCCGCGGGTCTCGCCCTCGCCGCCTAGCAATGCCTTTTTGAATGCGAATATAAGGGGGAATTCCTCCTCCGAGACAGTGGAGAGCGCGGTCTCGACTCTTCGCAAAACTTGACCACTCTCACGTCGGAGGCTCCGCTCTGCAGCAATAGCCGTGACGTAAAGAGTCAAAAGGTCGACGCCCCACGCCGCTTTGATGTCCTCCACTCCGCCCTCTTTGAGCAGGCCAAGCAGCATCTCCCAAATCCGAAGTGAATTGGGACCGAAGGGGATCGTCGACATGGCAATTTGAGCCAAGCCCTGACGCTCGTAAAGGACACGAAAATAGGAGAGAAGAAGGGCCTTGAGCCGGTCCCGCCAAGGGGAGCTGCGCGCCTTAGGCAGTCTGACCGCCCCAAGCGCCCGATCGAGCATCAGCGAATGTAGTTCTTCGAGATTCGCCAAGTACACATAAAGCGATGCCGCGCCAGTGTCTAAAGCGGCCGCCACTCGCCGAAGGCTCAATCCAGAGAGACCCTCTCGTTCGAGGATTTCAAGAGCCGTCGAGACGACGACATCTCGGCTGAGGGGAGCCTTCGCCGGACGACTCCGGCGGCTTACGATTTCGCGGGGCGCGCCCTCGTTCATACAGACAGCGTAGCGTAACGAACACCGTTCGTCAAGAACGATGTTCGTTGTTGCTCCTGCCCGATCCTGCCCGAATGTTCGCGCAACTTGACCAAATACTTACTCGAGATTCCTTTTTGCGTCCGGGGGATTACCACATCCCGAGAAGCCCCCAGGCGCGTCTATTTGACCGGCCGCGAACCGGTGATGAGAATCTCCACCAGCCTCCTGGCGCTTTGCTGCCAGTCAGGGCCGGACGCCACATGGGAGACGCCGATCAGTGCGCGGCGATGCTGAAGCTTTATACGATCTACTCTCCGCCGAACCACCCGGACGAGACAGTGCACAAGACCAAAGCTGAGGCGGAGGCTGCAGAACTAGTGGAGCACCGCTAAAACGCACGGGCGTCTCTGTCAAAGCAGCGCGTGTCGCCGGTAGAACCAGGACTTAACGGCCTGTACCAGTAACAGGTAGGTCACGGCGAGACCCGTAATCGTGCCCAACAACGACACTGGTAGCGGGGTAAAGCGCAAGAGTGTTCCGACTGGCGTATAGGGGAGCGCTACGGCGACTGCGACGACAGCTAACACGCTGATCAGCAACGTCCGACTGGGGCCACTCTTTAGAGGATTGGCTGCCGTCCGGATCACAAGAATGACGAGGGTCTGGGTTGCAAGGGATTCCACGAACCATCCAGTGTGAAATAGCGGCGCGTTCGTGGAAGCGTGGAATACCCAGAGGAGTACCCCGAAGGTGAGGAAATCATAGATCGAGCTGATGGGACCGATGATGATCATGAACTGGCGAATGAACCCGATTTGCCATCGCTTGGGCCGGTGCAGCAGGGCGGGATCGACATTGTCGCCAGGGATACTGATCTGGGAAATGTCATAGAGGAAGTTGTTCAGCAGAATTTGAGTCGGCAGCATCGGCAGGAAGGGCAGGAAGAGCGATGCCCCAGCCATGCTGAACATGTTGCCGAAGTTCGAGCTCGTGCCCATGATGATGTACTTCATGATGTTGGCGAAGGAGCGCCGCCCTTCATACACCCCGTCGTTCAACACCGCAAGATCCTTCTCCAGCAGAATGACTTTGGCAGCGTCTTTAGCCACCTCCACTCCGTTCATGACGGAAATGCCAACATCAGCGGTGTGNNCTTCTGTTCCGGGGACATGCGGGCGAAGATGGCACCGTTCTCGGCCTGGTAGGCCAGAGCAGGATTGTCCATCGTATCGACCTCGTTCCCCGTGAGAATGCGGGCCGTTTCCAGCCCGACGTCATGGGCGACCTTCTGGGTCACATATTGGTTGTCTCCGGTCATGATAAGCACGGAAATACCATTCTGTTTCAGCGCCTCAAGAACGGAATGAATCCCCTCCTTCGGTGGGTCGAGGAATGCTGCAAATCCGACGAGCGTCATGTCGTGCTCTGCTGCCGGGGTGTAAGCATCCTGCTTTTCCACCTTCTGCACTGCGACGCCGAGAACGCGGTACCCGTCGGCACTCAGCTTCTTGAAGGTTTCTGCTGCCCGAGCCCGCTGGCTTTCATCGAAGGGCTGGGGACTCCCATCGATGTTGACGGTCTGGCAGATGGCAAAGACGCTCTCAGCCTCGCCCTTAGTGATGAGGAGATGCTCGTCACCATGCCGCACCACCACGGAAAGGCGCTTGCGTTTGAAGTCGAAGGGAATCTCGTCCACCTTTTCATACTCCGCAATGGAAGGGTGCTCATGTTTCAAGATCGCAGCGTCCAGGGGGCTCTTGATGCCGGCTTCAAAGAAACTGTTCAGATAAATCATCCGCAGGACGTTCTCGTCATCCTTCCCTTGGACGTCGACGTGCCGGTCAAGCACGATCTCGCCTTCTGTGAGCGTCCCCGTCTTATCACTGCAGAGAATATCTATGCTGCCGAAGTCCTCGATGGCCGCCAGTTGCTTGACCAGGACCTTCTTTTTGGTCATCCGCCTCGCACCTTGGGCCAGTGTGACGGTGATGATCATCGGCATCATCTCCGGTGTCATCCCCACGGCAAGCGCGACCGAAAAGAGAAACGACTCCAGCAGCGGACGGTGGAGGATGATGTTGATCAGCAAGACGAAAAGCACCAGGAGCATCGTGATCCAGGTGATCATCATGCCAAAGTGCCGTATGCCGCGGGCGAACTCGGTTTCCGGAGGCTGCGTGGCCAGGCGCTTTGCAATTTCACCGAAAGCGGTATCCCTACCGGTGCGAACGATGACTGCGGTACCAATCCCGGTCTGAACCGCGGTGCCCAGGAAAACGCTGTTGCCGGCATCGGCAATCTCGTGTGTGCCCGATGGAAGATCATCCCCTGACTTCTCGACGGGCAGAGACTCTCCGGTGAGCGCTGACTCGCGCACCTGCAGGTCGGTTACCTTGAGCAGCCGAGCATCCGCCGGCACAAGGTCGCCAGCACACAGCCGGATGATGTCTCCCGGAACCAGTTCCGCTAGGAGAAGTTCCCGCTCTTGCCCATCCCGAATAACGGCAGCAGTCGTGGCAACCTGTTTTTGAATCTTCTCCACCGCATGTCGAGCTTGGAACTCCATGAAGAAGTTCAGCAGCACGCTGAGCAGCACGATGGAGATGATGATCAGTCCACCGATTCGGTCACCCAACGCCAGAGATGCGCCGCTGGCAATAAGAAGGATGATGACCAGTGGATTGGCAACTAAGCGGAGAAAACTGAAGAGAGCTGCGAAGCGCGACTCCTGCACAAAGCTGTTTGGGCCATACAGACGCAATCGCCGATTCGCCTCGTCTGAAGTCAGCCCAGCCGGAGTAGCCTCCAGCGTTTGAAACAGGTCGCGCAGCGGGCTATCCCAGAAATCCTTTGCAAGGGTGGCTCGTGTTGACATATGCTATCTCTCCGCCAGCCGTTTTCCTTACGCGAGCAAGGTGCCCGAGGCTGAAGGGAAGCCTCGACGTTTCACTACGCCGCAGTGTACTTGAATTTTGCGAACGCAAGAATAATTCAAATTTCATCGCTGGGCCTTGCAACCTCGCTCGGCAGCCGTTCTGGCTCATATTGCACAGTATTGCCAGCGCGAATGAGCGAATCTATGGGTGTCTCAGCACAGTAGTTCGCCCAGCAACCGAGCGTTCTAGATATGTGTAGACCTAGGCATTCATCCGGACCTACGTGAGGTCCGAGCGATTTTGGGCCCCCACATTCCAGACCCTGCTGAGATCTGAGTCCGGCGGCTCGCTGGGTAAGAAAGGAATCGTGATTCATGGCCACGGTAGCGGATCCGGTCCGTGTTGAACCGATTGCGTTCCCGGTTGTCCCCACTCCTCCAATACTCCGAGCGCACCGTCGATATCACTGGACCAGGTGGGCATTAGCGATTGCCCTCATAATCGCGCTGGCTGTGGTCGGTGAGCTGTGGCGCATTCATTCGCAGAACGCGATCACCTACGAGACTGTGCCTCTGGAACGCGGATCGGTACAAGCGAGCGTCACGGCGACGGGCACCCTCAACGCCGTGGTCGACGTGCAAGTCGGCAGCCAAGTGTCCGGCAACATCAAGGCTCTTTATGCCGATTTCAATACGAAGGTGACAAAAGGCCAACTGGTCGCGCTGATCGACCCCGAAGTATTTCAGACGCAGGTCGATCAGGCCCAAGCAGCGTTATCCTCGGCTCAGTCTGCGGTTCTGACAGCTGGTGCGCAAGTGCAGAAGGCGACCTCGGATCTTTCCGGAACACTCGCGAGTGAGAAAAGTGCGGAGGCTGTAATCGCCAAGGGCCGCGCGACCGCGCTCAACGCGACCAACCAGTGGGGAAGGCTTGACCCCCTGTTCAAACAAGGAATCATCTCTTTGCAGGACGAAGATGCGGCCAAGGCCACAATGGATGCGGATGCTGCCCAAGTGACTGCGGACCAGTCTTTAATCGACGCATCGAAACAGACAATCCAGTCGGCTCAGGATCAGGTTGGCGTGACTCAAGCGCAGATGGGTTCAGCGAAAGACCAAGCAACCCAGGCTCGCGCGGCCCTGGCTCAGGCCAAGATTAATCTCACGCACACCCGCATTACCGCACCGGTTGACGGTACCGTCATTGCTCGCCGCATGGATGTAGGTCAGACTGCAGCAGCGTCATTTGCGGCACCAACCGTGTTCGAAATCGCACAGGACCTGACGAAGATGCAGGTCGATACCAACGTGGACGAGTCCGATGTCGGCAACATCAAAGTCGGCCAGAACGCAAGCTTTACTGTGGATGCTTATCCGGCGATGACATTTCAGGGACAGGTCTCCGACGTCCGCAAAGCGCCGATCATTACACAAAACGTCGTCACCTACGATGTCGTCATCACAGTTTCCAATCCTGATCTCAAACTATTTCCCGGAATGACCGCTAATGCCCGCATTCTGACGACGAAGCTCGACGACACTTTCAAGGTACCGAATGCGGTGTTGCGCCTTCATCCATCCGCTGCGGTTCTGAAGCAGGTTGGACTCTCCGCTTCTTCGGCGGGCAAGCAGCAAGTCTATGCACTGCCGGGCGGAAAGCTCAAAGCGGTACCTGTAACCTTTGGGATCTCCGATGGTCAGTTCACAGCCGTGACGTCAGGCGATTTACAGACCGGAGAACAGGTCGTAGTGAGGTTTAGCACGGGCGCGACTTCACCCACCACGAGTGCTCCTTCGCCAACCGGTGCTACGAGCACGCGCCGAGTACCCGGACTGTAAGTCTCCGAGGACAATGTAGTGCCACCACTCATCGACGTGCGAGATCTTAAGAAGACTTATCTGCTGGGAGACATTGTCGTCAATGCGCTGCAGGGCGTGACCCTGGCGATTGAGCGAGGCACGTTCGTCGCAATCATGGGCGAGTCTGGTTCGGGGAAGTCGACCTTGCTGAACCTCCTGGGCTGCCTCGACCGGCCCACTTCAGGCCGCTATCTGCTGGATAGCATTCCGGTCGAAACCATGGATCGCGACCAGCTCGCCGAGATTCGCAATCAGAAGATCGGATTTATCTTTCAGAACTTCAACCTGCTCCCAAGAATGGATGCGCTGGAGAATGTCGAACTGCCATTGCTCTATAAGGACAGCGAAACGCCAAATGGAAACGAACTGGGCCAGCACGCGCTGGCCGACGTGGGTTTGGCCGGCCGAGAGCTCAACTTTCCCGCTCAACTGTCGGGCGGGCAGCAACAGCGTGTAGCCATTGCGCGCGCCCTGATCAATAAGCCCGCAATTCTTTTGGCGGATGAGCCCACCGGTGCGCTCGACTCTCGCAATGGCGCCGAAATCATGAAAATCTTCCAGCGGCTGAACCGCACCCAGGGCATCACCATTGTCATGGTGACTCACTCGGATGAGATTGCCGGATACGCAGATCGAATCATCGGTTTTCGGGATGGCCTGATTGTCAGCGACAAAAAGGTTATGAAACCGACGGTGCCTATAGAACCCGTCGCGATTGCTAATGCGGTGTCACCATGAAGCACCTGATCTCTTCCATGCGCATCGCATTCCGGGCGCTGAAGATGAATAAGCTCCGCTCCGCGCTCACCATGCTGGGTATTGTGATCGGGGTTGCCTCGGTGATCGCGACGGTGGCCATTGGCTCCGGCGCCACACAGCGTATTCAGCAGCAGATCGCGAGCATCGGAAGCAACATCATCATCGTGATCCCGGGGAGCATGAGTAGCTCCGGTGTCCGGTTGGGCACGGGCAATGCGGTCACTCTATCGGAAGCGGACGCAAAGGAACTTGTGGCGCAGTGCCCGGACGTGGAGCTCGCAGCGCCTGTGGTGCGAGGCGCAGCCCAAGTGGTCTACGCAAATAATAACTGGGCAACCAGCATCTATGGTATTACTCCCGACTACCTGACCATTCGCGATCTGTCCGTTGCAGACGGGGCTGAGTTTACCCAGCAGGATATCGATGGAGCTAACAAGGTCGCTGTGCTTGGCCAGACTCCTGTCGACAATCTGTTCGATGGCGCCGATCCAATCGGACAGATAATCCGTATTAAGAATGTCCCGTTCACGGTCGTCGGTGTGCTCACTCGGAAAGGCCAGTCGTCACAAGGACAGGACCAGGACGATGTGATTTTGCTTCCGATTTCAACCGCCAAGCGGAAGGTGATCGGTGTCAAGCAAGCCAACGCCGACGCCGTAGATACGATCATGATGCAGGCGAAATCCGGCGCTCAAATTCCGGCAGCGCAGGAAGAGGCGGCAGCTCTTCTCCGGCAACGCCACCATCTGCAGGCCAGCGAAGCGGATGATTTCTCCATCCGTAACCTGGAAGAGCTCTTCGCAGCGCAGGAGGCGTCTTCGAGCATCATGGCGATCATGCTGGCGGCCGTGGCGTCGGTGTCGCTGGTCGTGGGTGGGATCGGCATCATGAACATCATGTTGATCTCGGTCCGAGAGCGAACTCGGGAGATAGGATTGAGACAGGCACTGGGCGCAAAGACCCGTGACATCCTCACGCAGTTTCTGGTTGAAGCAGTCACGCTTTCGATCGCGGGTGGGTTCGTCGGAATCGTGATCGGAATCGGCGCATCACTGCTCATCTCGCAACTCGCGGGCTGGGCGACAGCCGTTGGTCCAGGCGCGGTGATGCTTGCAGTGTTTTTCTCGGCATTGGTGGGTATCGGCTTTGGCTACTATCCGGCAAGAAAGGCTGCGTATCTGGATCCGATCGAAGCCTTAAGGAGCGAGTAAGCTGATTGAGCGCTGTGGAACTCACACGGCGAACGTGCGCCAGGGATTGAACTAGCATCTCGGTCAAAAATCAAACGGCAAGTCGGAGTGACCAGAACTGGCGAACCGGGTATCGACCAGGGGACCGCTCGCATGGCGTGACTTCGCCGAGGTGAGAGGAATAAGGAGGGAAGGATCAATGCGACATAAACTCGTCCTCTGGTTCCTGCTAGTGCTTGCTGGATTTCTAATTGGGTTCATCCTGCAGTATTCCAGACTGCAGCGGGTACAGCAGGAACTGTCAGCCTCGACAAAACAGTTAGGATCCTGCCAGTCCAGCCAACAATTGTCGCAGCTTCGCGACACAGCCACGATGATGTATCTGGAGGTGGCGCAGAAGAACTACGGGAAGGCCGGGGAGTATTCCAGGGAGGTTTTTGATCAAGCGCAGCAAATAGCGAGTAGCACGGAGGACCCCGCACTCCGCAACTTGCTTCGTGACACCCTGGCAACCCGCGATCAGATCACGGCAGACCTGGCGAAGGGAGATGCCGCTGCACTTTCGGAAATACAGCCACTCTTATCTAAACTCGAGCAGACTGCGAGGCATTGACGGACTGGCTCAGGACACCTGCGAGACTCTCCGAGACACTCAGGACGGGTATAAGCGGGAGAGCGTTGATGATTTTTTGGGCCCGGAAAGGCTGTTGTGGATCAAAATTGTGAGGAACCAAACGGCTGCGATAGCGATGCGGATCTACGAGCGGTTCTTACGGTTCGTCTCACTGAACAAATGGCGGCATGAATAACTGGATCAAAACGTGTTGCGCCCGGACGTCGCCATCGGTTGTGAGACTGATGCACAGCCCCGCGCCCGCTGCACTGGCGATCATCCTGCTGAGCATCTCCGCACGTCCTCAGTCCGTCCCCAGCAGCCAAGTGTCGGCCAACGATCTGGCACGACGGGTGATCACGAATGAACTAACTTTCCAAGACGACCACACCAACTGGATGTACCGACTAGAAAAAGAACAGTCTGGAAAGAAACGGGTCGAGGAGATTATTGAGACAAAAGAAGGTTCTCTCAGTCGACTGTTATCCATTGACGACCGCCCCCTTAGCGCGAAACAGCAGGAGGAAGAGAACAAGCGTGTTCAGGAGTTAATGACCAGTCGAAGTGCGAAACGAAAACTGCAGCGAGAACTGGAGGAGGCGACCCTACAGGGCAGAAGGCTGTTCAAGATGCTGCCTGACGCATTCGTATTCAACTACGCAGGTGATGACGGGAACCTGGTAAAGCTGACCTTTAGACCAAACCCGGATTTCCACCCGCCTTCCATGGAGGCCCGCGTGTTCCACGACATGGAAGGCGAGATGTGGGTGGACTGCAAACAGGAGCGACTGGCTGCGTTTAGTGGTCATCTCACACGGGACGTAAAATTCGGACTCGGCCTGCTAGGACACCTGGACAAGGGAGGCCACTTTGAAGTCAGGCAAGCGGAAGTTGTCCCAGGCCATTGGGACCTAACTAACATGAGTGTGGAGATAACAGGAAAGGCCCTCTTGTTCGCGACCATCGGAATGCGGAAGAGGGAAACCCATGGGGACTTCTACCAGGTATCCGATGATCTGACACTTGTTGAGGCCGCGGACATGCTCAAGAGACAACGAGTTGTAGAAGATAGCCACTAAGGGGGCACACTTCTCCATGGAGCCCCCGTTGATTTCTGAACGCCTCACACGGCGCTGAGGCGCCGCTCTTCTATGTAACGGGCACGTGAGGGAGGTTCCTGCCAGCTTTCATGTCATTGGACTTTGGATCAGCGTAGATAAAATGTTGGCTCCATCCAGAGAAACAGTAAAAATCTGAACTTCACTGCCTTATACCCTCCGCCGATCTTCTGACACTGTTCGTCTTCGATAGTCCAACCCTCTTACCGTGTCCTAATGGCACGATGTTTTACTTTCGAGATGCTACATTTTGCAGATTGGTAAAGACTGTTCAAAACCGCTCGGTATCAAAACAATGCTGAAACTGCCAGCCCTGTTCCAAATTGACCTGTAATCCCTTTGCACTCGTGACATCGTGCAAGTATGCATAAGAACGAGCCGAAGCAAGAATCCAACCAAGCGACACTCGCTCGCGTCAAAAAAGAAATGGATGAGCCACGCATGGCCGAATCCACGCGAGAAGAAGACGTCAACCAGACCACGCGGCAGAAGCTGGAAAAGCTGCCGTAGTCGAACGCAAGAACGAGTCCGGGGCCGCCCATGCGCAGGGAGTTCCCGAGGGAGAAAAAAATAATGGCAAAGCTGACCAAGCCAGCTCGTGATCGGATATCCGCAACCAAGTTCGCGTTCCCGAAGCAACGCAAGGAGCCGCTGGAAAATGCCTCTCACGTACGCAACGCTGTTGCGCGCTTCAATCAGGTGAAGGGCGTTACGGAAGCGGAACGTCGCGCGGCGTGGAAGCGGATACAGTCTGCCGCAAAGCGATACGCAGTAGAACTTGAAGAGTCCGCCTAGCTCGAACTCGACCCGTTGGATGCTTGCCATGGCAGCGGGAGTCGAAGCGTTTTCATCCAGTCTCCGATTCGAGTGGCTAACGGGGCTTTGCTGCAAAGCGGTGGAGTTTAGCGATTCGTGACGGGCGTCGTACGAAAAGGTTGGGTGCCGGTTTCGTACGGCACCCTGGGAAAGCAACAATTTAAAGAACAGTCTGTCTATGCGACCGCTTCTTTCTTGGGGGCTGCGGTTACATGCTTCGCAAGCCCTTTCCCAAGGAAGTTAACCAATTCAGAGTTCACTTCGGCGGCATGGGTCCAGGTTATGCAGTGCGGTCCATCCTTCACCACCACTAGGCGAGCCCCCTTTATCAGTT
Organism: Acidobacteriaceae bacterium; assembly: GCA_003134655.1. GTDB lineage: Bacteria > Acidobacteriota > Terriglobia > Terriglobales > Acidobacteriaceae > Sulfotelmatobacter. The sequence goes on along the minus strand of PLBY01000147.1, from coordinate 66,269 downwards.
TGGCAATGCGTAGCCCCGAGGCAGTGATAGGCAGAATCCGATCCGCATCGCCTTGCATGACCAGGGTGGGCACGTCGATGCCGGTCAGATCCTTGCGGAAGTCCTCATGCCATGTCGGTACGCAAGCGAGACAGGCCGTAGCCGAGGCGCCACACGCGACGTTCCAGTTGGACTGAATGGCCTGTTCGCTAACACGTTTGCCCAGCAAGAGGTCCGTGTTGTAGAAGTTCTTGAAAAACTCCGTGAAGAACGCATAACGGTCGACGACGATTGCTTTCTGGATTCCCTCGAAGATGCTGCCGTCCACGCCCTCCGGGTTGTCGTGTGTCTTCAGCAGGAACGGTGGGACGGCGGAGATAAATGCGGCTTTGCTCACGCCCTTCGTTCCGTGTTTCCCCAAGTAGCGGGCGACTTCGCCGCCACCCATCGAGAAACCAACCAGCGCAAAATCACGCAGCTTGAGCTGCGTCACGAGCTTGTGCAGGTCCTCAGCGAAGGTGTCGTAGTTGTAGCCGGTTGTTGGTTGGCTGGACTTGCCGAACCCTCGGCGGTCATAGGTGATGACACGGTGACCTGCGGCCAGAAGCACCGCGACCTGCTTCTCCCACGAAGCGCCGCTCAGGGGATATCCGTGGATAAGGACTACGGGGTCACCGGCGCCATGATCTTCATAGTAGAGATCGATTTCACCGGAGTTTTCTTGACCGACATGAACGTAGGGCATTGAGACTCTCCTTGATTCTTACCGTGCATGAAGGATGGGAGACGGCCAATCCGAATCGCCCAAGTGCTTGGTTCTGCGTTCCCACCATTCGCAGAAGTAACGAAAAGAATGGAGGCCCGAATAATTTATTGACGTTCGATAGCGCCGCGGTGCTCCTTACCCTGCAGCCTTTTCAATGTTTTCAACTTCGCCGATTCATTCCCGAATGGCTTATCCAGTTTTCTTTAAGTCTTTCAGCTGTCCTTTCAAGTCGGCGACGGCCTCTTTAGCATGGCCGATCCGCTGTTGAACTTTGCCCGTCTTCTTTTCGGCTTTCCCTTCGGCTTTCAAATTGCGGTTACCCGTGACCTTTCCGACCTCCTCTTTGATTGTCCCCTTCACTTCGTGGAAACTTCCCTTGATGTTGTCTTTCGTGCTGGTTTTCATATTTCTCCTTCGCCCTCGTAAAGCGCGGATTGCGGCTCTTCTGAGGATTTGTGAGGGCTGCCACCTTTGTAAATCTCGTGGCTTTATGAGGTCTGAGCAGAATTGACCACCTCTGGCCGTGCCTCGGCTTCACCCGAACAAAATGGAGATAGATTTCTCGCGTCAATTTGGCGGGAATTTCCGTGTGCTAAGTGTGAGCATTTTTGCTCAGACCCTTTTAATCCTGATTTGTTACGGTCGAGTTGACCTTCGTGTGCCCGAATTTTCTCCTGGTTTGTGCCGAAGACACAGCACGAAGTCGGAGAAGCGGCGCAGAGGTAACAGAAAAGAGGATATTCCATGAAAAAAGTAATCTTTGTACTTGCGATGTTTGGTCTCGGCACGCTGTGCTGGGCGGGGTCGGCGCGGGAAGATGCCACCGACCGGCTCGACAACGCCACCAGCGTGATGCACGAAATTATGGGGATGCCTGACAAGGGAATCCCGGAAGAAGTGTTGGAGCATGCAAAGTGCGTAGCCGTTATCCCGCACATGGTCAAAGGGGGTTTGGTCTTCGGAGCTGAAGGAGGCAAGGGCGTAGCCACTTGTCGCACGGCGGATGGCTGGAGCGCGCCGGCGTTTATCACGATTTCGGGTGGAAGCTGGGGGTTGCAGATCGGGGTGGAAGCAGTGGACGTGGTCATGATCTTTCAGAATGACAAAGCCATGCAAAGGCTGCTCTCCAGTAATTTCCAAGTTGGAGCGGACGCTTCCGCGGCAGCGGGTCCAGTTGGACGGCATGCCACGGCTGGCACGGATTGGAAGATGGATACGGAAATCCTGACCTACTCCCGTGCCAAGGGCGCGTTCGCTGGGCTCACGCTGACAGGCGCATCGCTCCGTCAAGACAGTGATTCCCGACGTGCGATATACGGACGCAATGTCACAACTCGGGCTTTGCTATTGGGCAGAGTGCCGGTTCCAGCCGCGGCCCAGCCGTTCCTTGCGGAAGTTCGCGGAGCCAAAGCTGAGGCCAGAGTCAACAAAGACTAGGGCGTCTGGACTCGACTTCTGCGGTTGTTTGTCAACAGCTGGCGCTTGGCCGTATGCGAGCGCGAGCAGAGTCCATCATATGTTGTTCTATTCGTTCGCGCGAAGCGGTTTTCTTGCGAACGTCTGGATAGGACTCACATTCAGGTGCTCGCGAACGAGCACTGGAGGTCAACATGCTTTGGACAATTTTGGTTGTTCTTCTGATTTTGTGGCTCCTGGGTTTCAGTTTGCATTTCGGCGGAGCCCTGATCCACTTACTTCTGGTTGTGGCGTTGGTGGTTCTGGTCATCAACCTGCTGAGCGGACGCCGAAGCGCGGGTTGAAGAAAGGCGGAACTATTGCCGACACCAGGAGGCCTGGTGTAGCCTCCTGGCGCCTTCATTAGCCCATAAACAGCAAAGACAAACGGGAGACTTAAGACTATGACTGAATATGTTGGAGCGATTGAAAAGCAGGCTTTGGAGAACACGTACTTCCGGCAGGTGTTATTCACGGCTCAGCACTCCCAGCTCGTGGTGATGTGCCTGCGGCCGGGCGAAGAGATTGGCGATGAAGTGCATCCGAAGGTCGACCAGTTTTTCCGCATCGAGCGGGGAGAGGCCAAATTTGTTTTCAACGAGAAGGAGGAACGCCAAGTGCGCGACGGAGATGCGGTCGTGGTTCCGGCGGGGACGTACCACAACGTAGTGAATACGTCGAAAACGGCGATGTTGAAGCTCTATACGATCTACTCTCCGCCGAATCACCCGGACGGGACAGTGCACAAGACCAAAGCGGAAGCGGAGGCTGCAGAATTGGTGGGACATCACTAGAACGTACGGCCTTCTCTGTTCAAAGGAGCGCCGTCGATAGAGCCAGAACTTGTGTAGGGCGAGGCCATCGGCAACCCGGTCAACGCGACCACAGGACACTTGCAGCAGTGCAAGCGTACGTAACGAATGCAATCGATAATGGAGGCAACACTCATGAAACTGATAGGAGTAATCAGTACAGCTGTTCTGTCCATGACCCTTGGAGTCGCTGCTCCGGCATACGCACAACAGGAGCAGCACGACCAGCAGGAGGAACAGAAAGCTAAGCCAGCCCAGGACGAGCAAAAGGCACAACCCGCAAAGCAAGGGGAGAAGAGCGCGCAGCAGGAAAAGAATACGAATCAGGAAGAGAAAAACGCGCAGCAGGAAAAGAAGAACACTCAGCAAGAAGAGAAGAACGTGCAGCAGCAAGACAAGAACAGCAAGCAGGAAGAGAAAAACGCACAGCAGGCTCGGCCCGCACAGCCGGCGCAGCATGCCGGTGGTGGCCGCATTCCCGAAGATCGGTACAAGGCCAATTTTGGACAGGAACACAGGTTTCGCGTCAGTCAAGCCGATTACAGCAGGGATCGCCGCTTCCAATACGGCGGCTATTGGTTCGAATTTGTAGATCAGTGGCCAAGCAACTGGCTGTACACGCAAGACGTTTTTGTGGTCGAGATTAACGGCGTGTACTACTTGTGCAACCCGATGTATCCGGGCGTTAACATTTCACTCAGCGTTGCAGAATAGCGGCTCATCCGTTGTGGTCAGGAGCGCAGCCAGCTTGGCTATTATCGGCGCGGGTCCACTGTTTTGGCTCGCGCCGGCTTCTTTCCGGTGCCAGCAAGGCGATTTCGGGAGAATCGATTTAGCGGATTTGATTGCGACATTCCCGAAGGGTGAGCCGTAGTACACAGACTTGGCGCTGCTTCGGGGCGCTGTCCCCGGCCTCGTCGGTTTTCTTATGGGCGACAACGTTCTGGAAATCAAGGCGCTCACTCGCCGCTTCGGCGCATTTACGGCGGTCGATGCTCTAACCCTTTCAGTCAACGCCGGTGAGGTCTTCGGCTTGCTCGGCTCCAACGGGGCTGGCAAGACCACCACAATCAAGATGCTCACCACGCTATTGGCGCCTTCCTCGGGCGAGGCGCGCGTGGCCGGTTTCTCCATAACCAGCCAGGCGGTCGAGGTTCGCCGCGCCATCGGTTATGTGCCGCAGGCGGTCTCCGTGGACGGTTCGCTCACTGGCTATGAGAACCTGCTTATATTCGCCAAACTCTACGACCTGGCACACCACGAGCAGCAGGCGCGTATCCGCGAGGCATTGGAGTTCATGGGCCTCACTGCTGACGGCGGCCGCCTAGTGGGGGAATACTCCGGCGGCATGGTCCGCCGCCTTGAAATCGCCCAGTCCACACTGCATCGGCCGCGGGTGCTCTTCCTCGATGAGCCGACCGTCGGACTGGACCCGATTGCGCGCGACGCTGTTTGGAAGCATCTCGTTGATTTGCGGACCAACTACGGAACGACCCTGTTCTTCACGACCCATTACCTGGAGGAGGCGCAGAGCTATTGTGATCGCGTCGCGATCATGCACCTGGGCAAACTGGATGCCCTTGGCACCTGCAAAGAACTCGAGTCCTCGCTGGGCGACGGCGGCCACACGCTCAATGACGTCTTCGTTCACTATGCCGGCAGCGCCCTTGATTCCGGCGGCAACCTCCACGACATAGGCGCCGAACGTGCAACGGCGCAGCGCCTTGGCTAGCCCGGCCCTATGACTGCGACTTTCATCCACCCTTTAGCGAGCTTCATCGAGAAGACGTTCGTCATCACTGAGTTTGAGTTGCGCAAGCTGCGCCACGACTTCACGGAGCTCGTCACCCGCGCGATGCAACCTGCGCTTTGGCTGCTCATCTTCGGGGAAGTTTTCTCACGCAGCGGGGCGATGCACACGGGCAACATTCCCTATCTGGACTTCATTGCTCCCGGCATCCTGGCGCAAAGCGTTCTCTTCGTGGCAATTTTTTACGGTATCAACGTCATCTGGGAGCGCGACCTCGGCATTGTGCAGAAATTCCTCGCCAGCCCCACTCCGCGCGCGGCACTGGTGCTCGGCAAGGGCTTCTCCGCTGGTATTCGCACTCTCTCGCAAGCTGTCGTCGTCTACGGTCTCTCGCTGCTTCTTGGGGTGAAGCTGAATTGGAGCCCGCTCGCGCTCCTCAACGTGCTAGTCATCGTCGTCCTCGCGGCGACGCTGTTCTCGACGTTTTCGCTCATCATCGCGTGCATTGTGAAGACGCGCGAACGCTTCATGGGAGTAGGACAGGTGCTCACCATGCCGTTGTTCTTTGCGAGCAACGCGATTTATCCCACCGCCATCATGCCGGACTGGCTGAAGATCGTTTCCCATCTGAATCCGTTGACCTACGTCGTCGATGCCCTGCGCACTTTCATGCTTGCCGGCAGCACAAGCATCTTCGGTCTCAGTCGCGATTATGCTGTCATCCTCGTGACCACGACCATCCTGGTCTTCATTGGTGCGCGATTGTATCCCCGACTTGCATCGTAAATCCTCTCCGAGAAGTTCGACGATGCGCTGCCAGCGATCTCTCTGGGACGTGCGCCGATCCGCATCATCTCCAAAATCAGCCTGGTTGCGGACGAATCCGCGGCAACAAATACGCTGATATAGCACGCCAGAAGCAAAGACGAATCGTTGCGGTCAATCCTGGGCGTCGTTGCGCGTCCGTCGATTCACACTCCGCGGGCCGCTTCCGCCGACGGAAGGGCGTGGGAAAATCCGTCTGGTAGAACTGCAAGCGCAGCAGATATTGCAGCGTCGTCTCACCAGTAAAGCTTCAACGCCATTTGCACCTCGCGTGGACCATTGCACTGGTAAAAAATCTTGCCGAAGGTGGGGCTGCCAAACGTCGTGTCGGGACCGCAAAACTGCGGATGGTTGAAGGTGTTGAAGGTCTCGAAACGGTATTCAAGGCGCATCCCTTCACGAACCGTGCCCAGGCCGAACTCTTTGAAAATGGACAGGTCCGCGTTTTCGGCGCCCGGATTGCGCACGGAACCCAGAGCACGAGGTGCTGTTCCTATGGCGTACTGCGCTGGCTGCGCAAGGAAGTTGCTTCCGTCTGCGCTGGTGAAGTACTGGTTGATCCAGTCCGAATCTTTGCCTCCGGCACGGTGTGGCGTCCCGATCAGGTTCGGACGCTGCGGCCCATATGTTGGCAGGCTCTGCGAGATATAGAGCATCGGATTGATCGGCCTGCCGCTGTTAAAGCGCCAGATGCCGTTGGTGCGCCATCCACCGACAATGGCATTGAGTACCGGGTGCAGATTGCCTCCGATGAATTTGCCCCTGCCGATCGGAAGTTCGTAGGTGTAACTGAACTGCAAGACCTGAGGAATATCGAAGGAAGAGAGACTTCGTTCGCCAGCCGGATTATTTGGATTCTGTAAACTGGCAAAACTTCCCAAATAGCCGCTGTTGGTACTGGTCAGCGAAGCATCGTCAATCGACTTGGAGAAAGTGTATGTCGCGAGAAACTCCAGCCCATGCGAAAAGCGCTTCTCCGCTCGAAACTGCAGTGCATGATAGATCGAGTTGGCGATTGGTGGCTCGTCCCCGGAGAATCCAAAGAACTGCGGGTAAGGCATCAGGAGCTGCATTTTCTGGATTGTCGAGTACAGCAGCGGATTGTTGGGATCGGTGATGATCTGCGACGCGTTGGACTGGTTTGGATCCGCGAATGGATTGTCGACGAAGGATGCAAGGTCCGCTAACTGAGCGTTGGTGTAGTGTTCGATCTCGGGGCCCAAATGATTGATGCTACCAGCATTGGCGAAATAGAGGTGCGTTCCCTTCTTGCCGATGTAGGAGGCGTCGAGGACCAGGTTCCCACGAATCTCGTGCTGGACGCCGAAGCTCCAGCTCTGTTCGTAAGGCACTTTGTTGCTGATGTAGCGAATGGGTCCGTATCCACCGTAGCCCACGTCGTTCAACAACCCCAGACTGCTGCCCGGAGGCTGAATCGGTCCGTTGGGATAAGGATTGCTCATTCGGGCGGCGGGCGTCGCCCCATCTCCCCCAAACGAGGTGACTAGATAGGACAACTGGTCGAAGCCCTGCTGGCCCACGCCGGACGTTCCGGCGACTGCGCCTCGCCAAGCGGAGTAGTAGATGCCGTATCCGCCGCGAACGACCGTGTTGCGGAGCGCGCGGTAGGCGAAACCAAAGCGAGGCTGGATATTCTTGAAGTCAGCTGCATAAGAATGCCGGTCACCAGAATTGGCGAACCTTTCGCCGCCCTTCAGATGCTGGCCGTCGAGTGTGATGGGAGAGGTGGCATTCGGATCAAGCCAGTTCAGCTCATTGTGCCGCTCGGTGCGAGGCAAAACCAGCTCATAACGCAGACCAAGATTAAGAGTCAGCTTGTCGTTGACCTTCCAGTTATCCTGCGCGAATCCGCCAAACTCAAAATTCTGACTGGCCACCGAGTTGGGAATTTCGTACATGCCCCACGAATTTGGCTGCACGCCGATCAGAAAACTTGCCATCCCGTCTCCGCCAATTGGGTCACAGTTCACATCCGGCGGATTCGGAACACAGGTGGGATCGTAGTTCGAGGTGCCGGTCTGGTCGAAGCTGTAGTATCCGCCAGGAGCATAGTTCGGCTGCGTGAAGTTGAGGCGATGCAGCCGTCCTTCTGCGCCGAACTTAATATCATGCTTCCCATTCACCCAATCCAACGTTCCGATCAGGTGGTGCGTCTCTTGCCCTTGCTTGGCGTAACTATAGAGTTCGGTACCAATGTTGTTGTAGGGCCCGGCGGAGCCGTAGCCGCCTCCAATGCCGACCGCTGGGAACCAGTCGTAACCGGAAGACTTCATGTACGCTGGCTCTCCGAGCAGATCCACGGCGGAGGTCCCCTTAGGGAACGTGCCCGCATTGCTGGGATAGAAATATGTGCCACGGGAGACGCCGTAAGAGATGTTCAGCAGCACGGTGGGGCTGAACATATGGTTGTCATTCAGGGCAAACATGTGGGCGGTGCCTGTAACTGGTCCACTCGAGCACGGGTCAGCAAAGTTATGGAAGCAGTTGAAAGGCGTTGAATTGCTGGCCTGTTGCGAGTATTTCGCACTGAGCAGGTTCTTCTCGCTGAAACGATGATCGATTTTCAAGTCCCACTGATTGTTGCTGCTCTTGGTTGAGCCTGAGTCCACGCGATTGAAGAAGGGATCGTAGCTCGAACTGCCAACGTTCCGGTTTGGCTCCGGGAAGTACTGCATGAGCTTGAATGCCACCGGGTCGATCAGGTTTCCCGGTCCCGAAGGGAGGAGATAAGGAGCGCCACCCGGATCATTAGCCAGGATCACGTTGCCGGGATGGTTTGCATCCACCGTGCTGGTGTAGGTGGAGAGATTGTTGTATAGGATGGGCGCCAGGCGTCTCGCACCGCCCACGGCCGGATCGTAGGTTCCCGAGTAGGGATCCCAGAGTTGGCCAGTCTGGCTGGAACAGACTCCCTGGGCGTCGAACGTTCCACCGTTGTTTCCGCAGATCTCGCCAAAGTCACCTAGCCGTTCGGCGTCGTTGGGCACTCCGTAAAAGACCGGCCCGGCAGCCGAGGTCAGGCGCATGCCCTCGTAGTCGAAGAAAAAGAAAGTCTTGTTCTTGACGATCGGCCCGCCGATGGTTCCGCCAAAATTGTTGCGGCGCAACGCGGGAATCGGCAGCCCTTCCTGATTGTTGAAATAGCTATTCGCGTCCATCTTGTAATGGCGCAGAAATTCATACCCGCTGCCATGAAACTTGTTCGTGCCAGAGCGAGTGACGAGATTGATGATGGTGGCGCCGCTGAAGCCGAATTCAGCGCTGAAGTTCGATTCCTGAACCTTGAATTCCTCGACGGCATCTACCGAGGGAGTATAGGTGTCGACGCGAATGCCGCTGTTTTGCTCATAGTTCGTGGTGGTGACACCGTCCATGAGGATGTCGGCAGTGGCATTGCGGCTGCCGTTCGAAATGAAGTTGTTGGCGGAGCAACCCATGCAAGCCGCGTCCACTTCCGTGACGCCGGGAGTAAGGAATGCGAGATTGAAAACGCCTCTTCCGTTCAGCGGGAGGTCATTAATGAACTTGCGGTCGACAACCTGCCCGCCGACCGCATCCTGGGTCCCGAGCAATGGAGCGGACGTGGAGACAGTGACGGTCTCGAGAGTGCCCAAAACCGACATTGGAAAATCCACACCCACGTTCTGGCTGACATCGACTCTAATCCCGATTCGGTTTTGTTCTTTGAATCCGGCAGTTTTGACCGAGAGGTTATACGTGCCGGGCGCCACCGAACGGAAAAGGTAGCGTCCGGTGGTGTCAGTCTTGGAGACAAACGTGAAGCCCTTCTCCGCATCGACTAACGTTACGTTCGCCCCAGAGATCACGCCTCCCGTCTGGTCGGTGACCACTCCCGTAACGGACCCAGCATAGAGCTGAGCCCTGGCGGGAATTACGAACTGGAAGAAGATCAGAACGGCCACGAGAGATACCACGGCAACGATGCGCAGGCTCGATGTTCTGCGGGCGCCCTGGGATGCGACGTTGAACAAAGTGGATTCGGTCATTGCAGTCTCCTTGATTCCTAGATATCTGTTAACGCTCGTTCGCCGGTTGCATCGCAGAGCTCGGCGGGGCGCCTTACGGCAACGGTGCCTCAACTTCCTCAAGCACCCAGTGATCGGACGATTCCAGATGACAGTCATATCCATAAAACCGGTCGTTGAAAATGTGCTGGAAAAGGCAGGCGCGCTGGCCACGCATGATGGGATTACCTTCTACAGGCTGGAAATCGCCATCGGGCTCGTTCGCGGCGAAGATCTTTACCTGCCACTCGCCTTCGGGATCATCGGTGTAGCGGTGCGGATAAATCTCGGTGGCGAGATAGTAGATCCCGGTTTTCCTTCCTCCGACGCTGACCGCATCCTTGACATACAGCAACGTGGGAGCCGCGATTGTCGTGTCTGACTTGAGCAAGAGTTTTTCGGAAGCCTTGTCCAGGTTGAGGATGGAATCAGCGCTCTTGCTGATAATCTCGAAATGATCCTTGTCGTTGCCGCGATAGAAAGTGAGATAGAACCGCCCTGTGCGTGGATCGCGGAAAAGGTTCGGATTCTGGTTGCGCTGGTTGGGAACGCCCGCCACCAGAATCTTTACCTCGGTGAGATGAAGTCCATCGCGGGAACTGGCCAGCACGATATGGCTGCTCGGGGTGTCGTATTCACGGGTGATGGCGAAGTAGAATAGGTCTTTGTCCTTCGCGTCGGCTCCGGCGAGAACCGAAGGCCAGCGAGCATTCGTCCACAGCGGATTCTGGTCATACTTGGTCCACGTCAAGAGATCGTTGCTGCGGGCGAGGCCGATGCCGCGGCCTTCGTTCAGTCCGTACCATCCCCAATAGCGGAATCCGCCGCGGTTCAGTTCCAGCACCGACATGGTGTGGGGAAACTGGTCGCCTTCCCACTTCTGCGCGTCGGGAAGCACGTGGCGCGGCGCTGTGAGCTTGAAGTACGGAGCAGCCTTGGGGTGTTCCTGCGAAAAGGCAACCCCTGCTATGGCAAGCACAGAAAACGTCACTGCGATCAGAACCCGAACCTTATGACTAGCGCTTAACATGTCTGCTCCTCATCGAAATTCACTGCATGTCTTTATTTCTGCTTTGCCATCGCTGTATTGATCGTGTTCCACAGCGAGTCTGAAGATGGATCGTAAGGAACCATGTCGATGGCAAACTCCCAATAAAAGCCTCCGCCCACCCACTTCGAAACGTCGGGATGGATGGCGTAGTGCCGTTGCACCAGATCCTCCACAATCGCGTCAGACGGTTTCGTCTCTGACCACCCAAACTCCGAAATGCCCAGCTTGGCGTTGGGAAACAAGGTCGCAAGCTGACTGAAAACGCGCTGCCAGTCAGGCTTGTGGCCGTTACAGTCCACCTCGTAGTAGCTCAGCAGCAGGTAATCCAGACCGTTCTTCATGCGAGCGGGAACATTAGCGTTCGCCCACGCGAACATCTCGTTGGCCGCAGGCAGGCGACACGGTGTGTTGTAGTAAAGAGTGAGCGCCGTGACTTTGCCTTGGGACTTCAGATAGTCATAGGCTTCGATCATCTTGGTCACAACGTCACCCTGGGAGGTGGAATTCACCGACGTTTTTGGGGAACAGTCCTTCGTTTCCCCAAAGAGCCATTCGCCGTTGATTTCATTTCCCACTTCCCAGATATCAACAATTGAGCCCAGCGTGGTTACGTAATCCTTGAAACGGGCCAGGTGCTCCGCTGGCGTGAAGCACTTCATGTAGAACGAATCCACGGGCTGACCAAAGACGTATCCCACGCCCCTGATCTGCCGGGTGGCATCGAGGTATGAGGTCGCGGAGAAGTAACATTCCTTATCTCCGGGCGTGTAGACGATTCTCACGGTGGGCCTTACTGACAGACGGCGCAGCGATTCAATCAACTTTGGAAGAAATGCACTGTCGCGAATGTCGTACTTGTTGTCGACGGTCACACCGTGGATCGGTTCGGGTATGGAGGTCTGACCCTGGAAGCACACGCAGAGCGCGAAGATGAAAGCAGCGACAGCCGCCATCCGCCTCTGTAGCGCAATCCTTCGTCTTCCGAACTTTCTTGCCGACGTCATTCCACCCTCACGCTGTGCGGTACAGCTTCGACTGCACTTTCCCGATTCAAAATCGTGGCGTTTGTGATGATCGGCCGAGCCCAGAAGCCGACGCTGAGAACGCATCCGAACGTTAGGTACAGAAACGCGACGCCCGCGCGGAGACCTGCGAAATCCCCAATGCGCCCGATGATCAACGGCACTACCGCTCCACCCATGATTCCGGTGCTTAGAATTCCCGCGAACGGACCGTGGTGTTCAGAGACCGAATTCAACGCCAGGGATACCAGCACCGGCCACATAACCGAAGCGAAAAGTCCGATGGCGGGGAACGCAATTAAGGAAACGCGAGCGGGTCCGAACAGCGCCGCTGTGAGGCAAAGCAGCGCTCCGACGGAAAATCCGATCAGCACCCTCCGGCTGTCGAATAGCTTGAGCAGCCCCATTCCGACGAAGCATCCGGCTGTCAGCATTCCCCAAAACCACGAGACCGCGGTCGCTCCTGTAGTGTGCGGGTCATAGCCGTGATACTGATCGAGGAACTTCGACATCCAATCCGCTGTGCCTTGCTCGCAACCGACGTACGCAAAAACACATAGGAAGAACATCCACACCATCGGCTTGCGCAGGAGGCTGCCGTACATCTGAACCGAACCCGCGGCCTCATCGCCTGTGCGTTCAACACGAGGAAAGCGCGCGAACCCGAGCACAACAATCATCAGCACCGTGAAGACCGCGAAGATCCAGTACATTGAAGCCCACGGAAGCGCTGGCGGGGTCAGCCTGCCGAGGGTCCGCAGTAGCAGATTGCCCCTGGCAGAAGGCTTTCCCAGGTTCTCCACGAGATAAGAGTAAATTCGCGGGCTGGCGAACGAGGCCGAGCCAAAGATCAATTGAGCGAATGCGCAGTTGAATGCAAAATGCTCTTCTCCGCCCGCCACACGCAACAGGGGATTGATGGCAACTTGCAGCGTCGCCATTCCGGCGCCCATGACGAACAGCGACACCACCGCAACTTGGTAAGTAGGAAAGAGAGCGAAGCTCAAGGAGCCGATGGTGCCGGCGAGGAAAGCGGCAATCATCACGGGTTTTTCTGTAAAGCGTTCCACCCAGAATCCGGCCGGAATCGACATCACGCCGTAGGCAATGAAGAAGGAGAAAGGTAGAAGCGCCGCAGCCGTCAGGCTGACACCGAAGCTGGTGATGATGTCAGGCACGATCGGGCCCAGGATGTTGGTCAACAGCGACATCACGAAGAATGTCAGGAAGACCAAACCGACCATGTAGCGATTTCGTGCCATTGTCACAAGTCCTTCCTGGCTTTCTTACTCTGTCGTCGTCACCTTGGTCGCAAGTTCGAAGCGGCCCGCTTCCCGCCCAGATCGAGCGGCCAACGCCAGCGTGATCATCTGCACGGGCAGGATTTCCAGAATTTGCCGGATGCTTGGGCCGTGCTCCGCGATACTGAAAGCCGGCAAGGAAGCACCTTCATCCACGAGTTCGGAGTTCCCTTCCTGCTGACGAATGTCGTCACGCAGGCTCTGGTTCAAGTCGCGAGTCTTGGCGTCGCCGGCGAAGACGAGCACGAACGTTTCGCTTCCCAGCATTTCGAACGGCCCGTGCCGGAAAGCCGCGCTGCTCATGCCTTCCGCGGGAAAGTGATCGGACTCCTTGATAATCAGAGCTCCGGTCCCAGCGCTTGCCAGCGACGCTCCACGCCCGAGGAGAAACAGGTGACGGGTATTCTTGAGCGCTTGAGCCAGGCCACGAACATAGTCCTTCCAGTCCGCGAGATAAGCAGCGACGGCGGGACAAGCTTCCTTCAGTTCCTTGCGTGTGTGACGAAGGCTCCGTTCGCACAAGACATCCCCAAGCCATTTCAAGGCCATGAGCGCCGTGACGTAAGTCTTGCAAGACACGGAAAATTCACTGCCGGCATTGGTCAATACGGCAGCGTTCGCATGCCTGGCCAGCGCGCTATCGGGCGTGTTGGTCACCGCAATCACCGTGCAGCGCTTATGGTTCGTTTGCGCCAGGCGCACCATCTCTGCGCTCTGCCCGGACTGCGACACGGCAACAATCAAAGTCCTGGGATCAAACAACTGCTTGTTGTAGTGCACCAGTTCGGATGTCTCGACCATCAGCGAAGTAATGCCGCGACTGATCAGTTGCAGGTTCAACGGATGAAGGGCGTGGAACGAAGAGCCCATTCCGGTCAACACGACTCTTTGGAATTTGCCCTTGTTCAGTCGCGCTGCCACGTCCTGCAGCGGCTTCGACGTTTCCAGGGCGGCGAGAGTGTTCTCTAGAGCCTGGGGCTGATGAAGAAGATCCCTAAGATATTCGCCCTCGACGATCGCGAGATCCTCAAACACTGTGTTCCTCCCCTCGCGCAAACCGGTGATACCAAACGCGTGCGGCGCCGATAAGATTGGCGTCGTCGCCCAAAGAGGCCAGGGTCAACTCGGTTTTTTCAAACGGAACCAGGCGACAACAGCGGACGATTGTTGCTCGAATGCCGTCGAGAAACAGGACGGCACTCTTCATCACACTGCCACCCAGCACAATGGCGTCCGGCGTAAATAGGGTGACCAGATTCGCCAACCCCAGCCCAAGGTAGTGAGCCTCTCGTTCGCATGCTTGCAGCGCCAATGGATCTCCGTCGTTCGCGAGTTCGCAGATTCGTTTCGCGGTCAGGTTGGCGCGATGCGGGTAGTCTGCAGGCATCTTGCCCTCGACCCAACCAACCATTGCAGGACCGGCCGCGAGCGATTCCCAGCATCCGTGAAAACCACATACGCACGCTGGCCCAGAGGACTCGATCACGTGATGGCCGATCTCCGGGTGAGCACCATCCACACCGCGATAGAGCTGTCCATCGAGAACGACGCCGGCGCCAATACCCGTTCCTACAGTCACGTAGATCAGGCTCTTCTTGCCCTTCCCTGCGCCCCACGCCGCCTCGGCGAGGGCTGCGGCGTCGGCATCGTTTTCCATGGCAACGCGTACATCGAAGATTCGAGCCAGATCGATGACGGGATTGTTGCCGCGCCATGCCGGAAAGAAATTGACTTCCCCGATCTCACCCGTCAAAGGATCGACAGGCCCGGTGCTCCCGATCCCGATGCCAGTCAGCTCGACGCCAGTGGACGACGACAAAGCGCGCAACATTTGCTGAGTCCGCTCAAGGGCCTCCGGGTAGCCGCGTCCTGGGTCGGTCGAACCCTCCGCGCGAGACAGCACACGGCCGGCGTCATCCACAAGTCCAACCGCGATTTTTGTGCCGCCAATGTCGACCGCGCCGATCACGTTTGTTCCTTTCCTGCCCTACTTCCACTCCACGATGGCCGCTTCGTAGGGTTCAACGTCCATCTTCCAAGTGCTGCCTTCGACGGGCAGCGCTTTGGAACTCTCAGGCCCAATCTGCCGGACCGACTTCACCGGCAACGATGTCGAGATCGTCACCTTGTATGCCTGCGCGCTGTGATTCACGACCACGGCATATCCGTGATCGTCTCCGCGCAACGACGTCACTTCCACCGATGGCTGATCGCTCTGAAACGTCGGCTTCACTCCGGTCCAGTTGCGGAACGCCTCGTAGAGGCGATGTGTGTTTTCTGATTTTTCAAACGCCGCCGGAGTATTCGCCAGGTAGGTCTCGATCGGATAGGCCGAGAGCAGCGTCTTCCCAGAGCCGATGGTATTCGCGACGAGGGCGGGGCGTCCGTCTTGATCCACAGCGATGACTTTCCCGCCCTTCACCTCGAGCAACGAGCCCCACACGCGCGGGTTCGCCCCGGGAGCGGAGTAGTGAAAGGTGTCACCCGGCTTCAGGCCACCAAAAGGCTCGACGATTTTCAGAGTAATTTCTGAGACGACCGCGGTATCCACCAGGCGCGCGCCGAAAATAGTTTCCATATCGGGGATGGCTGCGTCGGCGGCTACGGACGCGTAGAGGAATCCGCCGCCTTCCACATATTTCCTTGCCTTCTCGTAGAAGTCAGAATGCACGTGCGCGATCACGCTGGCGGTGCTGGTCAGTGGAGATGGCAGGAACAGCATCGGGCGTTTCGCCCAGTCGTCATACTCGCGGGGGAAATCCGCTTTCAGCCCCGCGCGATGCGCAAGGATGAAGGAGTTCAATGCGGAGCTGATTAGCCATGAGTTATCAGCACTCGTACTTGGTGGAGCCTGCCCCGGTATGGCATCGCCGTCGAAAGTGGAGACGTAAGGTGTGACCTCAGGACCAGTCAGGCCGAAACGCGAAAAATCTCCATGCGTTCGCGCCCATTCGCCGGGGATCAAAATGGCAACCTCGGCGGCAGCCGGCTTGATTCCAGTCAGATCCAGCTGACCGACGATCTGTGAAAACTTCTTGAACTCGGTGGCCAGCGGCTTGTCCTGACGGTCCCAGGTTGTCATGCCCCAGCGCGTCTCTTGCGGGGTTCGCAGGTAGGGCGCCTTGTGAAACTGCTCCGGTGAGGCGTCTGTGTAGCACCAGAGATCGATGCCAATCGATCCTGCCGCCAGCCCTGAATACATTTGCAGACGGTCGTAAAGAGCCACTCGGTCGGGCGAATACTGCGCAGTCGAGCCGCCCATTTCGTGGATCATGGCGGGATGACCAGCCCCACTGGACAACGTGATTTCGAACGCGGCGCCATAGGTTCCGCGCTCAGACAACATGGGATCGGGAAAAAGATCGGAACTGTAAATCGTGAAGGGATGCACGCTGAAAAAATCGACTTCTTTCGCAATATTGTCCGGACGGAACGGACCATGGCCGGTTTCTTCTCCGCTGGTTCCGACAACAATTGGATGGAGTTTGTCTTCGCGGCGAATCGCGCCGGCAATCAAGCGAGTCCAGTTGATCGCCATGGCATCGGTGGTCTGCGCCTGCACAATCCAGAACGGAGGTTCATCGGTGAGATCCCAGGCGATGATTCCGCTCTCGTTGGCGTAGCGCCGTCCAAACTCGGCGGCGAGATTCGTCTCCAGCCTCAGCATTTCAGGATCTGAGTGCGGATGGCGACCATGCCGCCAAGGTACGTCCCAATAGGCCTCGCCGACCTCGCCACCGATAAACAGCGAAGGGTGCAGGTAGATCTGATATTTGTGCGCGAGTGAAACCAGGTAGTCGAGTTGCTGAAATGCGACTGGGTTGTAGTCGCCGGGGCGTGGTTCAAACCATGCCCACATCATGTCAAAACGGACGATGCTGTAGCCGAGTTCGTGCATCTTCGCAAAATCGGCTTCAATGTCCTTCGGATCCCATTGCACCGGCCACTGCATCGCTGCCTTTGCGGGAACCCAGTGCGCTCCCACGGGCAGAAACCGCTTTCCTTCCCGCGTGAAGTACTGCCCATCAAGATGAACCGGAGGCAACTTCTGAACCGCCGCTGCCGTAGTTGCCTTCGAACTTCCCTGCTGACCCGACACAGTCGGTGCCTGCAGTAGCAGGAAACCACAGGCGATCGTCCCAACTCCCATCCAACGCAGTACTTTTATTTTCTGCACCGTGCGGGCCTCCTGCTTCTTGTGCTTGCAGTTCTACTGACGCACTTCGATTTCGTCTAGAAATGTCCACTCCGCATTCGGTCCGGGACTTACTTGAATCCGTACGTAGCGACCGTTGACATTGCTCAAGTCCGTCAGGGTGTACCAGAACGAAAGGGTGTCATCGCCCAGCAAGGGTTTCTTCGCCGCCCCTACAGCTGTGAAGTTCACGTTGTCGCTGGAAACCGCAGCAATGACCCCCTGCGGCAAAAGAATCCCCGATCCCTCGTCCTGCAGCCAATCGCTGCGGATTTCCTTAATCACCTGCTCGGAGCCAAGATCGATCGTGAACGAGTAAGTCTTCATCGTGGCCCTGCCTTGCCACGCGGGATCACTGAAATCGATTGACCCGATCACGCCGTCCGTCAACTCGACGCCGTCGGTGTCCGGATAGCTGGAGCTTGCGGGCATGGTCGACGTGTACGGTCGACCCAGAGCAATGTTGGTCGGATACAGATGAGGTGGAGGAGTCGTGACGGTTGTTGTGTTGCTCAACCCCGACTGATTTCCCGCGGCATCGAATGCTTTGACCTGGTACGAGTAGGTTGTGCCGGCCACCAGTTGTTCATCGGCAAAGGTAGTCGTGCCGTCGCGCTGGCTAGCCGCGTACCGTCCATCGCGCAGCACGTTGTAGCCAACGACACCCACGTTGTCGGTCGATGCGGCCCAGGCAAGCCGGACTGTATGGGAATCGAGGGCGACGCTCCTTAAGTCCGTCGGTGTCGTAGGACGCACTTGCTCAACTTTCCCCGTCGCGAGATACGCCAGATACGTCTTGTAGTAGAGAGGATTCACCTGCTGCGGACTTATGTAGTGGTTGAAGCTGAAGCTCAGGTAGCTGCTGACATAAGGCTGCTCGGCGCGCATGTCATTTACGATCGAGCGGATCGGCATCGGCTCATAGCCCGGAATGAAGGTTTCCGTGTCGGCCCAGAAATGCATTTGAGGGCGCGAATTTTGAATCGCAGTTTGTACAGCGCTGAACCACTCGGGCAGTTGCGCCTTCGTTGCCTGCCCCGCACCGATCCCGTCCTGCAGCGCCAGCACATCGATGGGGCTGTGTTTCAGAACGTATTCCCACATGGTTTCCCACTGCGACGATGACAGGTCTGCCTGTGTGTTGAAGAAAGGCGCAATGAGGATGGGCTTGCCCGGGGTGAGCTCGTGAAGGTGATGGCCAACGGCCTGATAGAAGGCCACTAGGTTGGCCCAGTCCGCCCGAGTGCTCGCGACGTTATCCACCTCGAAACCCAGATACCATCCCGTCAAAGACTCATGACGTCCATAACGCTTCCAGAGATCGTCAGCCAAGGCATTGGCGATCTTTGCTTCGTTATCGAGCCAGGGCCGGTCGAAGATGTAGTTCGTCCACCAATCGTCATTGATCTGCAGGCCCAGATAGACCTGCCCGCCGCTGACCTCCGCGGCCTCCAGAGCCCGCTTGACCACATCATGTTGTGTGCTCCGGGTATAGCCAGCGAGTCCCGAGGGATAGATCGTGGTCTTTTCCTTGCTGTCGGCCGTCCACTGCAGGACCATCTGATCGAGTCCAGCTTCGCTCATGTAGTGGAACTCGCTCCGCCACTGCCCTAACGTCCATGCGTCCCCCAGTGCGGGCTGAAGAAACGACCCACGGAGCAAGGGGCGTGAGCAATCCTGCGACAGACCCCGAAGGCATGCCAGCACGATGAACGCCGCGATCATCATCCATCTCGGGCTCTTCGAAAGTCTTACTCCGTTGCGGCCTTTTCGTCTGTGACGGAGAACCGGCTCACCAATTCGGCCCATCCCGATATGCAGACCAAGGTCTTTCAATTGGAGCATGCCAACACGAAAACATCATATGTATATATGTTGTCAATCTTTATTTTGTGGACGAACCCCAGATACAGCCGATAGACGACGCTAAAAACCGCACATTATACTTTATTTTGTTTTACTTATAGCGAGGCGACGACCCCAGCGAGTTTATCCAGCAAAGTACGTCGCCAAATACATAGAAACATTGTATATTATGTACCTATGTCAGCAAAGCATTTGCCTGTTCCCAAGCCAGATAGCGTGGCTCCTCGGGCTGAATCCCTGGGGCTCGTACTCGACAACGCCAGTTTTGTGCCGTATTACGAGCAAATCGTCGACCGGGTACGCAATCTGATCAAGGGCGGCGAGCTCCGAGAGGGAGAAGTTTTCTGCTCGGAGGGCGAAGTGGCCCGGACGTTAGGCATCAGCAAGATGCCCGTCCGTCAGGCCTTCCAGAAGCTTAGGTCCGAAGGCCTGTTAATCATGGCCAAAGGCAAGCGTCCGATCATTGGGTCTGGACGCGTTCCGTGGGATTTCCAGCAACTGCGGGGCTTCAGTGAAGAGATGCGGCGACGCGGCTTGGTGCCGTCGGCGAAGGTTCTGGCTCTAGAAATAGAAGAGCCGGATCCTGAGACTGCGCAGGCACTCAAACTCGCTGCGGACGAAAAGACATACTGCTTGCAACGCCTTCGCTTCGTGAACAAGAAACCGGTGGCGGTGGTCACTAGTCATTTGCCGGTTCGCCTTTTTTCCGGAATTGAGAAGCAAGATTTGGCGAAGCAGTCCCTGTACCACGTTTTCGAAAACGTCTATCGGCGGAAGCTCCATTGGGCGGAGGAAGTCATCGGCGCGGTCACAGCTGGCGAGGAGGACGCCCGCGTCTTGCAGACATCGCCCGGAAGTGCGCTCCTTTCGATCAAGGAAACGACCTACGATGTGCAGCGAGTCCCGATTGAGTACAGCGTCTCCCTGCTGCGAGCCGACCGCTACACTGCCACCGTTGTATCGGTTCGCAAGACGTAAGAGCATTCTTCTCGCTGCCGACCATCATTCATAGCATTCTCTCGGGAACACATCCTCCCAATCAGTTGACTGGTCTGGCAATCTCTCCCCGCCGATGGAAAGATGAATTCTGAATCAGTTGTTTTCACCTTAATGGGATTTTCCAGGGGCGCGCCCAACTGCATGTCGCTCATTTCAAAGAAGAAAACCAATGCGGAGAGTGGGATACGGCGCGCCTCCAAAAGCGACAGCAACTCATTTATTATCAATAACTTGGCGGAGAGAGTGGGATTGTGTCTGCCGCAAATTCCAGAATCCCATTGAAAATGCAAAAATCGATCGATCCACCTGCCATCGCAGTGATTTAGAAAAGTTCAGCCATGAAGGTCGACGAAGTCTGACGAAGCCACCTCGCCGATGCAAAGACCATGCCATTGCTTTCGATTTCAACACCACATTTGCCGCGGCCACGCTCCTCGATCAATGTCGATTGACTGACGTGAAGTCCGCATTTCGACACAAATTCGTATCGATCGTCTTGTTCGGATATCTAACGGTGAACCTGAAGACAGGGCTGGGACCTCATGCCTTCAATATATGAATCCGCTAGGGTGGGACGGCGTGTCCCAGCGATGACACGATGACCGATTCATAAGCAGCCATTTCCAACAACAAAAACAGAGAGAACTAGCAAGACACCGCTGAATGAGCGTACTCCTGGTCTTTGTTCGACACAGCCGAGGCGGGAACAATCGATGCCAGCGCCGCATTCGGGCGAGCGCTCGCCCGCCGCCATTTAGAACAGTGGACCTACGCATCCTGCGGGCAAGGGTCAAACTCAGCGCAACATTCTGGATCCGTTTGGACCGACGCTTGCAATGCTAGTTGTGCGTAAGGATCTCGATGGTCACACTGCAGGAAGCACGCAAGATTATCGACGCCGCTGAAAAGAGAGCGGCTGAAATCGGCCAGCCCATGAACATCGCGGTTGTCGACGAAGGCGGCAATCTTGTGTCCCATGTCCGCATGGATGGGGCCTGGATCGGCAGCATCGACATAGCGATCAACAAGGCATTTACCTCCCGCGCGTTCGATGATCTCAACCAAGGACCTGGCGCTCCATTCGCAATCGGGCGGCCAATTCTTTGGAATTCACGTTTCCAATCACGGCCGCGTCATGGTCTTCGCTGGCGGCATCCCGCTGAAACGAGATGGGAAGATTGTCGGCGCAGTAGGAGTCAGCGGCGGCTCCGGAGAGCAGGATCACACTGTGGCAGAGGCCGGCGCAAAGGCGTTCTAACTTGTTTCTATTGGAGTGAACATATATGGCAAACAATCGTGGAGTTGTATACGCAGGACCGGGAAAAGTGGAAGTCCAGTCCATTGACTTTCCTAAGTTAGCCTTGGGCTCACGCAAATGCGAGCATGGTGTGATACTCAAGCTGGTTAGTACCAACATCTGCGGCAGCGACCAGCATATGGTACGCGGCCGCACCACGGCTCCCGCCGGTATGGTCCTCGGTCACGAGATCACGGGCGAGATCATCGAGAAGGGCCGGGACGTCGAATTCTTAAATGTCGGTGACTTGGTTTCGGCGCCATTCAACATCGCGTGTGGGCGCTGCCGCAACTGCCGTGAAGGCAAGACTGGAATCTGCTTGAACGTGAATGGAGATCGCGCCGGTGGCGCCTTCGGGTATGTCGACATGGGTGGCTGGATTGGTGGCCAGGCCGAATACGTGATGGCCCCGTATGCCGATTTCAACCTCCTGAAATTTCCGGACAAAGATCAAGCACTGGAGAAAATTGAGGATCTGACACTGCTTTCCGACATCTTTCCGACTGGGTACGATGGGGCGGTGAAGGCCGGAGTGACGACCGGTTCAACAGTATACGTGGCGGGTGCCGGGCCTGTGGGACTGGCCTGTGCCGCCTCATGTCAGTTACTGGGGGCAGCAGTTGTCATCGTCGGAGATATGATCCCCGAGCGTCTGGCCCAGGCGCGAAGCTTCGGATGTGAAACGATTGATTTGCGCGAGCGGATCCCTCTAGGCGAACGCATTGCCCAAATCCTCGGCGTTCCCGAAGTCGACTCGGCGGTTGACTGCGTAGGCTTTGAGGCGAAGGGTCAAGCCGAGCAGACCGGCACCGAGCAACCCGCTACTGTGCTGAATTCGTTGATGGAGCTAACTCGCGCTGGCGGAGCGATCGGAATTCCCGGTCTATACGTCACAGACGATCCGGGCGCCAAGGACTCGAATGCGCGGAAGGGCGTTTTGGGCCTGCGAATTGGCCTGGGCTGGGCCAAGTCCCACAGCTTCGGAACGGGGCAGTGTCCCGTGCTTCGCTACAATCGCCAACTTATGATGGCCATCCTGCATGACAAGGTGAATATCGCGAAGGCGGTAAATGTCGAGGTATTGGCATTGGAGGACGCGCCGCGCGGGTACCATGACTTCGACAAGGGTGCAGCGAAGAAGTTCGTGCTGGATCCGCACGGGATGGTGAGGTCACGTCGAGCCGGGGCCGAACTTGCCCAAGTCGGCGTCTGAGGCGTCCGCTCTATCTGAAGGCACGACGTCAGCGCGGTGTCCGTGGCCACCGCGCCGACAGATGCCGCGTAGTTGCGGGAATCCACCCTGGACAATGGCCTCTGCGGAAGCTTACTCAGGCGCCTTGAGGTCGCTCGGCAAGGTGAACCGGAAGGTCGCTCCTCGCTCAGAGTTGGCAGCAGCCCATAATCGGCTGCCGTGCGACTCAATGATGGACCGACTGACCGACAGTCCATGCCGGTACCCTGGGGCGGACATTGAGTCAAAATGTTCGCAGATCCCGTGAGGTCCAGTCGAAAATAATGGATCGAAGTTTCCAACTGTGACAGCCAGTCGGCAAACAGGATCGCACTGCGCAGGGGTAACTCCGCTTCTCTGAAGCGAGGTACGGAAAGTGTCACCCTTCCGCAGTGACGGCGGCGCGTTGAGCTTTTCAGGAATTCTCGTAACTTGTGCAAAAAAGCACAGCAAGCACACTGGCCACACAAACATGACCTAGAGCCCGCGGAATTCCTGGGGACCACAGATCTATTGTGCGAGCGCTTTGGCGGGGACGCTTGCCTCGAGGGTCTTCATAAGATCCAGAATCATGTGAACGACCCCCTCGTCGCCGATCGCAGTATTGATCATCGTATGGTAAATCGGGCGGTCAGGCCATTCGACGTGGAAATACTTCTGGATGAAATCGACGCGTTCCCGATCAACGGTATCCACGAGCAGTTCGGCTTCTTTCTCACTCTTGCCTCGAGCTAACAGGCGCCGCACTTTATCTTCTCTGCGAGCATAAAGAAACACACGCAACGTGTCTTGGCAGTTCTTGAGAAACTGCTGCGAACCTCTTCCCACGATGACCGAGTTTCCGGTTTTCGCCGCATGCTGAACGACCTGTTCCGTGAACTTCAAAATGCATTGGCGGTCGTGCCGCGAGGCAATATCCTAAGTCTGGCCGGTTATTTCTAGCAAACTAATGCAATATCGATGCCAACCTTCCGTTCTTTCGGCATCTCACAGGTTGAGCCCTTGATGTCAGGGTCGCATCGCTTTCCCGGTTGATTCATCTAAGCAACCATGGGTAACGAGCTGGCTGTTTCAGTACTTGATCTGGTGGGCATGCGAGCCAGTGAATCCGCAGGCAGCGCAATTGCCCGATCGGTGAACCTGGCGCAGCACGTGGAGCAGTGGGGATACAAGCGCTATTGGCTGGCGGAACATCACTCCATTCCTGGACTGGCTTGCTCAGCCACGCCCGTGCTGATTGGGCATGTGGCGGCAGCGACCAAGACGATTCGCGTGGGCAGTGGTGGAGTGATGCTGCCAAACCACGCACCGCTGGTGGTGGCGGAACAGTTCGGCACGCTGGAAGCTCTGTACCCAGGGCGAATTGATTTAGGGCTGGGACGGGCTCCGGGAGGCGACTTTCAAACGATGCGGGCGCTGCGAAGAGACTTGCAGCAGAGTGGCGAGGATTTTCCGGTGCTCCTCGCCGAATTGCAGACCTACCTGGGCCCGGAGCGGCCAGGACAAGTGGTGAAAGCGATTCCCGGACAGGGGAGCAATGTGCCGATCACGTTGCTGGGGTCGAGCGGATTCAGCGCGCAACTGGCGGGGATGCAGGGGCTCCCGTTCGCATTCGCGGCGCACTTTGCTCCTGAGCACTTATACGCAGCGGCTCAGCTATACCGCAAAGGATTCCGGCCGAGCGAAGTACTGCGAAAGCCGTACTTCATGGTAGCGGTGCCGGTGCTTGCGGCGGAGACCGATGCGGCGGCCCGACGGTTGTTCACGACGCCGCAGCAGCGGTTTCTGCGGCTAATTCGAAACCAGCCGGTCGAACTGTTGCCCCCAGTCGACTCCATGAGGCCGCTATGGCAGGACTTTGAGCGTGCGGCCGTGGAGAGCAAGCTGCGCGCAGCAATTGTGGGATCGGATGCGACGGTGAAGGCAGGGCTAAAGAAGTTGGTGGAAGATACGGCGGCCGACGAGGTGTTCGTTGTAACTGACGCCTATGAGCATGCGGACAGGATTGAGTCGTATCGACGAGTGGCCCGCGTTGCCACGATGATTCGGGTGAGGCCAACCGTAGTCGTGAAAGCCTGAAGTTGAGGTGAACGCCGGTCGCTCTGCAATGCCGCCTCACTGGCGGGTCATCTACTTGAAACTCGGCTTCGGTGGCGCGCAGACCGAGTCAAACCAGCGGCTGATGTATACCTCGGCATGAGCTTCACCGCAGTAATGCCTGGCTCCGGCCGCGTTAGCGGTTTCAGCATTCCAACGGTACACCGTAAGATCGGAATCTCCACATCGAATCACGAACCAGTGGAGGGGATTGGTGGTCACGAGTCCACAGACTTCACACCTGAATTCCTGCAGCGTCGTCATGCCCTCAGCTCCGTCTGTCGGTAGTTGGTCGTGCTCACTTAGTGATCGAGGCCGGTCGCCGATTTGGTGTCAGAATCGTCAGTTCGCCGACTTGTTCTCTCTTCACGGTACCGCGAAGGTGGGCGGCATGTTCCATCATCCAAACCTCGGGAATGATTTCGCCGACCAGTTGTCCATGACAAAAAAGTCGCACCACCGAACTCTCGGAAACGACAATGCCGACCGCCTCGGTGACAGCACTCATGTTGGCGGCGGCAATGTGACGGCTGCCGAGTCCCAGCGGCACGTCCACTTGCGCGGCCACAGCATCGAGGTAGCGGCACGCGGAGAGGACAATTCCTTCCCGACTTACCACGAACCCGCCATCCAGCTGCGCCAATTCCTTGATGGTTCCGCGGAGGTTGAGATTGGTGACATGGCGCAAGGACTCAGGATGCCCCGATAACGGATCCAAAATCAATGGTCTGGACCTCGCGAGCACGGCATTCTCATCCCCGAGCGTGAATAAGGTACCAACTCGCCTTCCCTCTCGGCCCTCGCGAGCAATTTCGACTGCGAGCCCAATCAGGGACTCAAGGACGTCAGGATCATATTCCGTTACCTGGCAGAGAATGCTCTCAAACATTCATCAACTCCTCGCTTCGGCTAGACGCTACCGCTTATAGCGCGACTGCACTCTGCTTTGGATGAAAGCCACACCAAGAAGATGCAGGCGTCCTCCTGCTGAAGAAGAAATCGGATTTTGCCGTATGCTCGGCAAACAGAAGAGTGGACTAACGTCGATAACTTCCGGCTTGCCTGTTAATCCCGAGCAAGCGGAAAGCTCAAACCATGCGAGCGCTACTTGGGCCATGCTGCGACCGACCTGCGCGGAGACCGACTTCACCGCCGAGATGATCCGCGCCGCGCGTTGTTCCTTAGCATTGGTCATCCAGGCGCCATCGGCCTTACCCTCACCTTGATACTTCCCGGTCAGCACCGCTCGCTAACGGAGACCAAGCCAGAATCCCCAAGTTCAAAGCTTTCGCCCTGGTGCGCGCAAGAAGCCCATCGTTGCGAGGGGAATGCCCTGGCTGGCGAAGGTGGTGTCGATATCCGGCCAGTCCCGACCGCCCGTTGACGCTCGGCAATTCCGCAGGCCTCTGGCCTCCGCTCCACATCTTGTAACCAGCGCTCAATGAAGCGCCCTCGGTACAAGAGCTACGAGTCATGGCTTTGGCAACTCCCTTGCATATATCACTGAATCGCCGCAGCTCGAAGTGTGGTAATTCGAAATGAGGCCGGCCCAATCAGGGCCAATGGCGGGCGATATGGCGAAGCTTTTCGCGGTGACGATATCCTGATCGCAATTGCTAAAGCAATTGCCATTGCTTCGCTTGATAGTCGCTGAGAAGGGACAAACTTTCTAAATCTTCGGGAGTCCTCATGCAATTATCCAACCCGTTCAAAACTCTGCTGTCTGTCCTGGCCGCGCTCGTCGCAACGGGCATGGGAGGTTCATTGGCGCCAACTCATAGCCAATCCAATCCGGCTGCAGGAGCCAACAGCCGAGCATGCCCGAACGATGACAGCGGGTTGAAGTTACCCGCCGGCTTTTGCGCAACAGTGTTTGCTGACGACATTGGCCATGCCTGCCACATGGTAGTTGCGCCGAGCGGAGTTCTTTACGTCAACACCTGGTCGGGCAGGTACTACGGCAACGACACTCCGCATTCAGGTGGTTTCCTCGTGGCCTTGCAAGACAAGAGCCGTACGGGAAAGGCCGATGTGATCGAGCGCTTTGGCGAAACCGTTCAAAGTGGCGGAGCAGGCGGTACGGGCATCGGCATGTATAAAGGATCGATCTACGCCGAGATCGATGATCGGATCGTGCGATATTCATTGCCCGCCGGGTCCGTCGTGCCGAGTGCCTCTGCCGAAACCATCGTCTCTGGATTGCCTCTGGGCGGAGACCATCCGATGCATCCCTTCATCATCAATGCCGAAGGAAAGATGTACGTCGATGTCGCCAGCGCGACCAATTCCTGCCAGCTGAAAAATCGGATACTAAAGTCGCCGGGCGCGGATCCCTGTGCAGAACTTGAGACCCGTGGCGGCGTCTGGGGCTATGACGCGAATAAGCCAAACCAATCCTTTTCGACAGCTGAGCGCTTCGCTACGGGAATCCGCAATGCTGAAGGTTTTGCCATCGACTCAAGTGGGCGGCTGTTTGTAACCCAACACGGACGGAATCAACTGCGCGCGAATTGGCCCGACTTCTACACTCCGGACCAGGAGGCGACGCTGCCTTCTGAAGAATTGTTGCTTTTGACGCCAAAGGGAGACTATGGCTGGCCGGAGTGCTATCACGACCCGTTCGTGCAGAAGCTGGTTCTGGCGCCGGAATACGGTGGCGACGGCAAAACGATCGGCATATGCGCCGACAAGATTGCTCCGATTGCGGTATTCCCCGCCCATTGGGCGCCCAACGCGATGGTGCGGTACGACCAGAACAAATTCCCGGCGCGCTACCGCGGCGGCGTCTTCATCGCCTTCCACGGGTCATGGGATCGGGCGCCATATGCGCAAGATGGCTACAACGTTGTTTTTCAGGCGCTCGCCGGGGACCACGCATCCGGCCAGTGCGAAATATTTACGGATGGTTTCGCAGGGGCGGTGAAGTCGCCGGCCGAAGCTGCACATCGTCCCACTGGGTTGGCGGTGGGACCGGACGGTTCGCTTTACGTTTCCGACGATGTGCGCGGGCGAATCTACCGGATTGTCTATCAGGGCGGCTCCGAAGCAGGTGCCGCGAATGTCACGCCATGTCCGAGCGCAGCGGCTCCGGCCCGCAATCCCGTTGAAGTGGCGGCGGGGCCGCCAGAGGGAACGCATCCAGACGCCGGTGCGGCCGCAAAGTCCAGTCTTCCGGTTCCTGAAGGCGCGACAAGAGACATGGTTGTGCTTGGTGAACGCATCTACCGCGGCCAGGTGGGCGGAGCGGCGTGCACGGGCTGCCATGGTGAGAGCGGTCAAGGCACCCCTTTGGGGCCTAGTCTGACCGACAAGAAATGGCGGTGGAGCGATGGTAGCTATGCTGGAATCTCGAGAACGATAACGGAAGGTGTGTCGCAACCAAAGCAATATCGCAGCCCCATGCCTCCGATGGGCGGGGCGCAACTCACGCCCGACCAGGCTTCAGCCCTCGCAGCGTACGTATGGGGCCTGAGCCATCGCGCGTCGCCTAACCGGAATTAATCGCTTTGTTGGAGCGGATTTCGGTGCAGTAATGCAAGTACGCACAGGTAATGGAAGAACTCGCCCGCCGCAGTCTGATCAGGCCGATCACCACTCCAGGGGCACATCGGCGACGTACTGCCTGACAAGATTGTCTATGATGCTCAAACTACTCCGGGCGGATCTGGCGGCCCGCTTTTCAATGACGAGGGCAAGGTCATAGGAATTAACTTTGCGTTTGTGCGCGAGTTTGGCGGCTCGAATTTCGCAATCCTGTTGGCTACGGTAAGTCACTTCTGAACCCATAAGCCGGTACAAGAGCAGCCGCATTTCCGGATCGCGAAGGCGCACCCTAAGCCGTTAGACATATCCACGGAAGCAGAAAAAACGATGGTGGGCCGCAAACCGGCCCTAGCCGGATTGAGCCGGGCGCTCTCCAGACCAAAAGACGCTGCTCGATGAGTCTTCGACGGTGGCTCGATTCGTCACTGCGCAGGATTACGAAATCCTGCTACCCGCGCTGGCAGCGTGGTAATGCGACCTGCAATCTTCCGCCCCGGAGTGTCGCCCTAGCGGTTAGCAGATCGATATCAAAGGGGAGCTCGACAATCCGGATAACCTTTCCGGTCTTGCAATGGGTGTCTGCTCGGCGATCTGAATCTGGGTGGACCCCGCAAATCGCGATCCGTCGATGCCCAATGACCACTTCCAAGTCTTTGGCATCAAAGCCGGGTAATTGGGCGGTTAATCGAAGAATGCCGTCGCTCACGTCGCGATGGATCGCAAGCGGGCACAGAGTCCCTTGTTCCTCCCCGAACCAATCGGGTTGGCCAGGTCGGTGTTCGCCGCTTTGCGATTGATAGACTTCATTCGCACGTTCAGCCATCAACCCATCGGTTTCATTGATTCTGTCGAGGATGTCGGCCTCGACGACCGATACGGATTGCTCTTTTCTAAGTTGCAATTCACCTGTCATACGCTTCTCCTGGGCCGGCTCGTCGACGAGTCTGTCTGTTGTCGGCCTTGATCGTGGTCGCTCGATGCAATCACTATTTGCCTATCCCGGGAATCGCCATTCTCATGCAGCCCATGCAAGAGCAAAAAAGAAGGACACAGTTCACTCCGGCTGCCACTTTCATTTTTCACAGAGCGGCCGACGTTCTTGCCCGCATCTTCACTTCCATTCGCTGCGCTTAACTCACTCTGTTGCGTTGAATGCGACAAGCGTTCACCAATTCCATCACTGTGTCCCAGTTCCTTGACGAAGGCTCTTATCAAACACCGATCCGTTCTTTCATCGATCTGCATTGCCTCACGAGCAATCGAGACAGCTAGATCCGCGGCAAATGCTCTCAGTTCGTGCTATGCCCGCTGTGCTGCCGCTTCGATTTCGCGCTCCGCGCTTTCCAGAATTCTGCGATTAGCGGCCGCAGTCGCTGTCCGCCAGTGCAGTTCTTCGTTCTTCATTCCAGCCTCGGCGGCGGCTCGTATTGATGCAATCTCAGAATCCAGTCGGGCCCATCGGCTTTCGATATCTGCCAGCCGCTGCCGGGCCTCTTCGCTGAGGTGCTGCGCTTCCTTGATCGTCCGCCGGATCAGGTTGGACCGTGTTCGCAATGCTGCTGTCAATCTTGGCCATCCCTTCCAGTAGACAAATGCGACCAGCAGGAGAAAGTTAAAGGCAGAGGACAAATGGAGAGTCGCGGTTGATGACAGTCCCGCCCAATACGCCAACCGGCGGACCGAATGGGAGTCGGCAAGGTCCTTGTACATATCGTGAGCAGGATCTATCTCCGAGTTCTTCGAGACGGCTGTTTCGGACACTAGAGGAGTGCTACCCTGCTCCGGCTTCAATCGGCCGTGGAGTTCGCTCCGAAGCACGAGCACGGCTGAAGGTGACAGAACTGCTGAGTAACATGAGTTCGTTGGCAACGCACCGGCAGACAGAATGTGAAAGCAAAGAACGAGAACGATCCGCCTAAGGAAGGGCATTGCTGCCCACCAGCTTGCCACAGCATTCGGGCCGCTCTGGCAGGCTTGAGCGATCCCATCCCCCACCGAGCGCCTGAATCAGCAACACCGTGTTCGCCATCCGCCGTCCTAAGATATTGACCGCCGTGACTTCATCCGCGAGGGCGGCACTTTGCGCGGTGATCACCTCGAGATAACTTGTAACGCCGCCCTTGTAGCGCGTGACTGAAAGATCGAGCGAGCGCTGCGCGGCAATGACCGCTTCATTTTGCACCTTGGCCTCGTTCTCCAGAATTCTCACAGCCGCCAGATTGTCTTCAACCTGTTGGAATCCAGTCAACACGCCCTCTCGATAGGCAGCAACCTGGTAGTCATAAGCCGCACGCGCCTGATCGTTGAGTGAACGGCGTCTACCCACATCGAAGACAGTTCCAACCGCCGACAGTCCAATTGACCATAGGCCGCTTGGCCCATTCAGTAGGGTGGTAATGGCGGAGCTTTCAAATCCTCCCGAGGCGCCCAAGTTGACCAGCGGGTAATAGGCCGACTTCGCTACTCCGATCTGGGCGTTGGCAGATGCCACCAGCCTCTCGGCGGCAGCAATATCGGGACGTCTTTCCAGTAGCTCCGACGGCAAACTGATGGGAACGTGTGGAGGTGGTGCAGTGAGAGGTAACGGAGGAAGGCTGAACTCCGCGGGAGGTTTCCCAATAAGAACTGCAACCGCGTGTTCGTACTGGGCCCGCAGGACACCCACATCAATCGCCTCTGCCCGCGTGGTTTCCAGTTGAGTCTTGGCCTGCTCAACTTCCACTTCCGAAGCAATCCCGCCCGCGAAACGGTTCTCGTTCAACTCCAGCGCCTGCTCGTACTCCTTCACCGTAGAGTTCAGGAGCTGTTCCTCGGCATCCAGACTACGGGCCTGAAAGTAATCAACGGCCAGATCGGCGTGCATGCTCAGATTGACCGTGGCTAGGTCTGCCGCACTGGCTTGTGCTTGCTCTCGATAGGACTCTACGTTCTTTCGAACTCGTCCCCAGACGTCAGCTTGGTACGAGACGCTGAACGGCAGGACGAAATCGTTGTAAGTAATGCCGTCGAAGATCGAGGTCGCAGGTGGCCTGCGGGAGGAAATCCGTTCCCGAGTAGCCGACGGCCCGTAAGTCACGGTCGGGTAGTAGTCAGCGCGATAGTATCGTAGAGTGGCTCGAGCCTGACGGAACTGGGCCTCTGCGGCCTTCAGATTCTGATTCGATATATTGACTTGATCCTCCAACGCATTGAGCTGAGGATCCTGAAATATCGTCCACCAGGAGCCGCCAAGATTTTGGTCATTCGGTTGGGCTGGCTTCCAGTCCCCCGCCTCTTTATAGGCAGGAGGAGCCTGCACCGTCGGCGGGTGGTACTTTGGGCCGACCACGCATCCAGTCAACTGGAGTGCAGCTATCGCAATCAGAACCTGCCCGGCCATTTTCCGCGAGGTCCCGAAAATCAGTTTCCGAGGTAGCTTCACTTGGTGTCTCCCGGCAATGTTGCCTGAACAATTTGGACTTCCTGGCCGGAAACAATCGAGTCGGGTGGGTTGATAATGACCTGATCATCCGACTTGAGGCCGGAAACGATCTCTATCTGGTTGCCGAAATCGTGCCCGGGAGTGACGGCAGTCAGCACGACCTTCCCGTCTTTCACAATTCCTACGCGTAACCCTTCGGTGCGGAATAGCAGAGTATTGACCGGAATCAAAAAGGTAGAGGCCTGCGTCGGGACCGCCAAGTGGACTTCTGCGTAGGAACCCGTGAGCAGCGTGCCCGTTGGATTGTCCACATCAATTTCAATGAGCAGAGTGCGAGTCGTGAGGTTGATGTCATCGGCAGTGCGTACCAGTTTCCCTTGAAATGTGCGGTCCGGAAACTCAGCGAGACTGAGATCCGCTGTCATGCCGACTTTGATCCCCCGCGTATATTCCTCTGGGACGTTCACGTAAACGCGCAATTTTCCAGGTTGAGAGATGTGAAAGAGGTCGGTTTTCACATTGCTACTGCTGCCGGAATTGATGAGGTCGCCGATATCCGTGTTGCGCGCCGTAATCACACCATCGAAAGGCGCGTAGATCTTTTCGAAAGATACCAGTGCCGAGTACTGCTCTACGGTCGCCTTGTCTGCTTCGACGATTGCCTTATTCGCATTGTAGGTACCGACCGCGTTGTCGACGTCCTGTTGGGCTACAGCATTGCTCTTCAGCAGCCCCTGATACCGGGTCTTGGTAATGGAAGCGAGTTCGAGATTTGCCTGCGCGGTCAATAGGTTGCTGCGCGCTTGCTCGAGTTGCTGATCGACTTCCGGTGTTTCGATGACGGCAAGCAACTGGCCCTTCTTAACATGTGCTCCAATATCGAAATACCACTTCTTTAGATAACCATTCGTACGAGAATAAATGGGTGAAGTGATGAATGGTTGCACGTTTCCAGGCAAGATGATCTCGTCGGCTGGCGCTGTTTGTTTGGGGGACACAACCGACACCGAGGAGACGGCCGCTTGAGCCGTCTCCGCGCGTAAAGCTGTGCTGGCTCTGACGCGGGACCAGATGCCCGAAACCAAGAGGGCGGCAACTGAAATCACCGCAAGTGCCAGGATAAGCCAGGCTTTGCGTGACCGCTTCCCCGCGTCCACATTGTTCAATAGGGGTGTGTGCTCGCCCGCTTGTTGTCGATTTTCCGTTTGAGGCAACATAAAATAAATCTCCATGGCTCTGTATCTATTGTGTTTGTTCGGTCTGAGCTGACTGCCGCCGCGAGCCTTGCAGAACGCTGAAAAATGCCGGAACAAAGAACAGCGTCGAAACCGTCGCGAAAATCAGTCCGCCTATAACTGCCCGGCCAAGGGGAGCATTCTGTTCACCGCCATCCCCTAGTCCGAGAGCCATCGGCACCATGCCGATGATCATGGCAAGAGCGGTCATCAGCACAGGGCGAAAACGCGTAAATCCTGCTTCTAGTGCGGCACCAAGGGAATCCATCCCTTCCGTCATTTTTTCTGTGGCAAAACTCACCACCAGGATGCTGTTTGAGGTTGCGACGCCCATACACATGACGGCTCCCATGAGTGCCGGCACGCTTAGAGTCGTGTGCGTGATGAACAAGAACCAGGCAATCCCGGCAAGTGCCGCGGGCAGCGCCGAAATCATGATGAAAGGATCCAGCCAGGACTGAAAGTTGACTACGATCAGCAGGTATACGAGTACGATCGAGAACGCCAGTCCACTCAGAAGACCGATGTAGGACGATCGCATTGTCTGAACCTGTCCTCGGACAACGACTTGAGAGCCCCGCGGCAATTGCTGGCGGCTGGCGGCGATGATCTTGGTGATGTCTCCGGCGACGCCACCCAGGTCGCGACCCGCGACAGAACCAAAGATGTCAATCACCGGCGCAACGTTGTAATGTGAAACCACGGCCATTCCCGCTGCCCTTTGCACGGATACCAGACTGGCCATAATCGACGGAGAAGCTGTGGGGTCGGTGCCTGTGATCGGTATGTTCTGTAAATTCTGCAATGTGTCCGCGCGGTACTGGGGCGTCTGGGTTGCGATCTGGTAACTGACATGGCTCTTTGGGTCAACCCAGAATGTGGGGGACGTCTGGAAACTACCGCTCAGTGATACCAAAAGATTTTGCGCGATGTCGTGCGCGGAGAAACCAAGTTGTTCCGCCTTGGTACGTTCGACTCTGAGATTCAGATATGGCTCATCGAAGGGCTGCTGAATTCGCAGATCAGCCGTTCCTGAGACGAATCTCATTTTCTCGAGCAGCGTGTCTGCGTAGCGCCGGTTTCCTTCCAAGTCGTTTCCCACGACCTGAACATCAATGGGAGCCGGTAATCCGAAATTCAAAATCTGGCTGACCATGTCAGCGGGTAGGAAAGCGAATGTAACGCCCGGGAACTGCTTCGGGAGTGCCAAACGAAGCTGGTGAACGTAGTTGTCCGTGGGATGGTGATTGGCGGACAGGGTCACAAGAATGTCGGCATCCGATGTGCCCACCGGAGCCGAATTGCTGTAGGAGAGATTGATGCCGCTGTAAGGCAAGCCAATGTTGTCAATGACGCTCTGGACTTCGGCTGCAGGAATCTGCTCCCGAATCGACCGCTCGACCAGATCGCAAAGGTTGGCGGTTTCCTCAATGCGCATTCCTGTGGGAGCGCGCATATGAAGTTTGAAAGTGCCGCTGTCAACACTGGGGAAGAAATCCCGGCCCAGCCAAGGAATCAAAATCGCGAGGGAGCCGAGACAGAACGCAAAGAACGTGATCAGGAAAGCGCGCCTATGATGGAGAGAAAGCTCCAGCAGGCCGCGATAGCTCCGACGAAAGCTTTCGAAGGCCCCTTCAAAACGTTTCTGAAGGCGCACCAACGGATTGCGGCTAGCGGCATGTCCCGCCTCCCATTTTTCTTCCCGCAACAGGTACTTGGCCATCGTCGGGACGATGGTCCGGGAGAGAAAATAAGATGCCAGCATGGCGAAAACGACTGCTTCGGCGAGCGATACAAAGAGGTAACGAGCCACGCCGGATAGCAGGAACATTGGTGCAAACACGATACAAATTGCAAGGGTGGACACGAAGGCGGGTGTCGCGATCTGCGATGCACTATCCAACACGACCTCGTCCATGTCCTTGTCTGGTTCTGCCTCGCGATTCCTATTGATGTTCTCGACTTCGACCGTGGCGTCATCCACCAGGATGCCAACCGCCAGGGCGAGTCCACCGAGCGTCATGATGTTGATTGTTTGCCCAATCGCGCTGAGCGCAACAATGGATGTCAGGATCGCCAGAGGGATCGAGGTCGCGATGATCACGGTGCTTCGCCAACTGCCCAGAAACGTAAGAATCATGAAGGCGGTCAGGCAAGCGGCTATCAGCGTTTCCCTGACCACTCCGCTGATCGCACCACGAACAAAAATCGACTGATCCGCTAGCGGTAAGATCTGTAACTGGGGTGGCACCGTCGCCTTAATTTGAGGCAAAAGGGCCTTGATGGCGGAGATCACGTTCAACGTGGACGCATTCCCCGCCTTTTGGATCGTCAGCAATACTGAGCGCTGCCCGTTGACGCGCACGATGTTAGTCTGCGGGGGAAAGCCATCGCGTACCCAGGCAACATCCTTCATGTAAATAGTCGTGCCGGCAATCGTCTTGATCGGGATTCGGTTCAGGTCCGCTATCGTCTGCGGTGCTGCGTTGGGGATCGAGACATCGTATTCCCGGGAGCCGATCTTGGACGTCCCGGTGGGCAGGATCAGATTTTGCACGCTGATCGCATTGACCACATCCAGCGCTGATAAGCCTTTCGACTGCAAGGCTGTCGTATTCAGATCCACCTGAACCTGGCGCTGTTTGCCGCCGTAGGGATAAGGCACCGATGCCCCAGGCACTGTGATGAGCTGCGTCCGAATGAAATTCAGGCCATAGTCGTTAAGTTGTTGCTCTGACAGATTTTGCCCCGAGAGGGCCAGCTGGAGCACGGGTACACTCGATGCGCTGTAGGCAAGAATGAGTGGCGGCGTCGATCCTGCGGGCAATTGCCTGAGTTGCGTCTGAGAAACCGCCGTGATCTGCGCGATGCCCTGCTGAATATTCGCGGTCGGCTGCAGGAACACCTTGACAACAGCTATTCCGTTGAGTGACTGCGATTCGATGTGCTCAATGTTATCGACGGTAGTAGTAAGCGCGCGCTCGGTGACGCTAACCACGCGGTCGCTCATCTCCTGAGGGACGAGGCCGTTATAGCTCCAGATGATGCTAACGACGGGAATGTCTATCGTCGGAAAAATGTCGGTTGGAGTGCGAACAATCGCGAGTCCACCCATGATCAGAATGAGGATCGACATCACCACAAAGGTGTATGGCCGCCGTAATGCTAGTCGAACAATCCACATATAATTTTCCCTGGTTTGCCGATCACCGACGAATCGTCGGTTCGGTGACCGTAGTCTTGTTTAACTCTCGGACCATACGTTCCAAGGTCTGCTGCAGTCCTGGCCGTTGCCCACCTAAAGTGGGCGCATAAACTGATTCTTGTTGCTTACTTACCTTCCGCAACCTGCAAGGACGTGCGGGGCGCAGATAAACGAGGCTGCGCATCGAATGCCCGGCGCACAAGACGCGTAAGCTTGGCACGGGCCCGTACGACCTGGGCCTTCACCGTTCCGTCAACTACTCCTAGAACGTGGGCCGCTTCACTGGTAGTGAGGCCATCCAAGTCGCGCAACTGGAATGCTCTGCGCAACGTGGGAGAAAGCTTTTCTGAGAACTGCATGATGCGTTCATGCAGTTCCGCTTTTCGATACTCTTCTTCCGGACTCGGTCCGCAGTGCACTAACCGGTCTGACAGCGTATGTCCCTGTTCGTCCCCGAATTGCTCGTTGAGAGATACGTGGATCTGCCGTGGCCTTCTCCGCAATTGCATCCGAGCACAATTGCTAACGATGGCAACGAGCCACGTCGACATTTGCGCCTGCCCTCTGAACTGATCCAGGTGTTTGTAAGCGGAGAGGAGTGCATCCTGAACCGCATCCTCTGCGTCGGCCGCATTGCCCAGATATCGATAAGCCGTTCTGTGGAGCAAAGGCAAATAACGCGAGAAAACATCCTGTGGTTCACGAGTCTCTTTTTTTGAAGCCGGAATGTCGAGGTGCTCTTCGTTTCCGATGTATGGCGCGGTCGCTTGCATATTGTTTTTGCCTCCCGGTCGGAACTTTGAAAAGCACGCCCGTTACCAATCAAGCGGAAGGCGTTTAGTCGAGCATTTTCAGGAGCATGAGTCGACCGGGCGGTTGGGCAAGGCGCTGTGGCAATCAGATGAGCGTCCCGCAGTTGACACGAACGTCGGCATTTCGACTCGACGCGCGTTCCCGGATTCGGCTTTGGAAGCTGCGAATATCAGCGGAGGCGGCGGACAAGTGGGGTCCTTGTGTGTGTCGATCAAGCGCACCTTCAGTTTCCCGTGTTCACATCGCTTTGTAGGTTTGGAACAGGAAATGCATCCAGCAGTTCTCAGTCAGGTCTGTTGACACCGGAGGGTGCCCTTTTACGGGTTGGCCCGGCGTGAACGTCGATGACCGATCGTTGAGAGTTCGTTGTTGTCAGGAGGTGCGTATGCAGTTAATCAGATGGGGTACAGCTAAGACCGGTGCCGGTGCCGATGTCATCTCCGGCATTCTGAATTGCGTGTGCCCGGAGTGCGGCGGACGCATGGATGGAGTTGGTAGAGAGTTCAAGTGCCAGGGCCAATGTCAGACGGACTGGCGTCAGACCTGGGAGTGAGTCCTTTCGGCCGGGTTCAATCGGCTAACAACGAAGGCGATCAGGCTGACTTGAGTTCAATGGATGGGTGCCAGGCTGTACAACCGCTGACGATATCAGGACGGACGGTGTTCAGCGGCAGTCAATACCCATCTCGGACGCGGCCGCCTCGTCCGGCCTTGGCGATCAGATGCAGCCATCAGTCGGCGCAAGCTTTCACTATTCAAGAGATAAGGAACCCTATGAAACCTCTTACAGCAGATAACGTGACACTCGGATTTATTGGACTAGGCAACATGGGACGCCGAATCGCACAACGCCTGCTTGATCACGGGTACCCGCTCGTCGCATACGACAGGGATATCGCCAAGGCGGAAGCCGTGGCAGCAGAGCGAGGTTTCGCTGCCAAGAACATTCTTGAACTGGCGCGCACCGCCGATGTGATTCTTTCGTGCCTAACCAATGATGAAGCGGTTCAGAGCGTTTATGCCGGGCCAGCGGGAGTTTTTGCTGAGGCGCGGCCAGGAACCGTCGTGTTAGAGATGAGCACGATCTCCCCAGAGAGTTCGCGGGAACTGCACAGGCTTGGCGCCGAGGGTGGCATTGAAGTATTGGATGTCGCCATCTCGGGCAGCACTCCTGCCGCGGAACAAGGCATCCTGACGCTACTGGCCGGCGGCAACCAAGACCTGTTCCGTGCCGCTGAACCAATATTCCAGGCGATTGCGAGACAGTATTTTCTTCTGGGCGGTCCTGGATCAGGGACGGCGATGAAGTTGGTGGTCAACACGCTGTTGGGTATTGGCATGCAGGCCATCGCTGAGGCCGTGGTCCTTGGGGAGACAGTTGGTCTGAATCGCGAACGTTTGCTTGAGGTCCTATCAAAGACAGCTGTGATCGCGCCGGCCCATGTGGGGAAGCTGGCGAGGGTAGCGATCAACGATTACGCACCGCAATTTCCACTTCGCCTGATGAACAAGGATTTCCAGTTGATTCTAAAGGCGGCAGCGGAAGCCCATATTTCCATGCCTGTGACCGAAGAGGCGTTTCGCGTCAATTCAGAGGAACTGGCACATCACCACGGAGACGACTTCTCCGCCGTCCTGCGGCGAATGGAAGAAGTTGCCGGTATCGCAGATATTCACTCCGCCTCAATGACGAGTTGACCCGGAGTACAAATGCCGACGCCACAAGGGGTCGGCAGAAAATGGCTGGAGGCTTTCTGAGACTCCCAATCCCAATGTCGACGACAATCCGAATCGTCCACACATCTTTGTTCGTTTTTTCCTATTATTTGACGATCGGCTTTCTCCTCGCAGTTGTGCCCGGTTTCGTTCATCTCCATTTGGGCCTTTCTCCGTTGTGGGCCGGTGTCGCAATCAGTTCGCAATATCTGGCAACCCTTGTCACTCGCCCCAAAGCGGGCCGAATGACCGACGTCTTAGGTCCGCGAGCTACCGTTCTGGTCGGTCAGGTGGTGGGTTTGCTTAGTGGACTCTGTCTGATTGCTGCAGCGTCGCTCCAATCCAAAACCCTGGCCTGTTTTGTCGTTCTTCTGATAAGTCGCTTGGCCCTTGGCTGTGGCGAAAGCTGCGTAGCGACGGGTGCAATCACATGGGGTCTAGGACGCGTCGCGCCAGAATATGCCGCACAGGTGATTTCGTGGAGTGGCATAGCATCCTACGGTGCCATGGCGGCGGGGGCTCCTCTGGGAATTTGGCTCGAAACTAAGTACGGGCTTTGGTCAATTGGAGCGGCCGCCTCGGGAATATTGTTGCTGAACCTGGCTCTCGCCTTGCCACTGGCCGGTGTGCCGACAGTGCGCGGTGCACATCTGGCATTTCGCGGAGTGCTCGCCAGAGTGGCGCTGCACGGACTAGGGCTGACCTTTGGCACCGTCGGATTTGCCGCGATTGCATCTTTTACGGGGTTGTACTACGCCAGCCGGCACTGGACTGACCCTGCACTCGCGCTGATGTTGTTCGGCATCTGTTTCATCGTTATTCGTCTGTTGTTCGCAGACACGATTAATCGTTGGGACGGATTCCGAGTTGCCATGGTTTCATTCATCGTGGAGTCTGCCGGATTGTTTCTTTTGTGGTCGGCCACGACTCACGATGGGGCTCTTGCGGGGGCAGCTCTAACCGGATGTGGCTTCGCCCTGGTGTTCCCAGCTCTCGGAGTTGAAGCTCTCAAAACGGTTGCTGATCAGAATCACGGGGCTGCACTCGGGGTGTATACGGCATTTCTCGATTTGGCGATGGGCATCACAGG
Organism: Acidobacteriaceae bacterium; assembly: GCA_003134655.1. Classification (GTDB taxonomy): domain Bacteria; phylum Acidobacteriota; class Terriglobia; order Terriglobales; family Acidobacteriaceae; genus Sulfotelmatobacter. Next base: position 26,554 of record PLBY01000147.1, on the reverse strand, counting down.
CCCGATTGCAGGACTTATCGTCGGGAAGCTCGGTTATTCGGCGATTTTCCTCTATGGCTCAGGAGCTGCGGGCTGCGGGTTTGTGCTTACTGTTTTCCTCTATCACCTTGTGCGTGAGCCGCACGCACGTGTTTCGCGGAAGACGCTCGAGCCGCTGGAAACTGGAGGGGCAAGGTAGAACTGTTTACTGATCGCGTGGTTGTGCGGCAAACCGAGCGATAGCGGCCATATGTCGACGCACGTGTCCAATGGCAGTCACCACTCGCTCATTTCGCAGTAGAAATAACGGCGGCCTGCGCCCCTCACGAATCGGCAAGATTAGTTGTCGCCGCGTTGAATCGGCGCCACTTCACTCCCACATGCGACTGGAACCAGACTTGCTAGGAATTCTAGAGAGGAAAATACCGTGGTCAACCTTGCGATTGATGGTGTCGTTCAAGAAGCCCAACCCGACGAGCTTCTCATCGATCTGATCAACCGGAGTGGCGTGTCAGTCCCTCACGTCTGCTACCACCCTCAACTCGGCCCCGTTCAGACGTGTGACACATGCATGGTCGAAGTGAACGGCCGCCTGGTCCGGGCCTGCGCGACCGGAGTCGCCGATGGAATGAGGATCTCCACCAAGTCAGCCAAGGTGTCGGCCGCTCAAGTGGAAGCATTCGATCGCATTCTCAGCAACCACATGCTCTACTGCACGGTTTGCGACAACAACAATGGCAATTGCACTGTCCATAACACGACGAAGTTGCTGGCCATCGAACATCAGCGAATCCCCTTCCGATCGAAGCCCTACGAAGTCGATAACACGAATCCGTTCTATCGCTACGATCCAGATCAGTGCATTCTCTGCGGCCGGTGTGTAGAGGCTTGTCAGAACGTCGAAGTCAACGAGACGCTTTCCATCAACTGGGAAGATCCGAACCCGCGCGTGCTCTGGGACGGCGGCTCAACGATTGGAGAGTCGAGCTGTGTTTCGTGCGGCCACTGCGTCACTGTCTGTCCGTGCAATGCGCTGATGGAAAAAACGATGCTTGGTCACGCAGGCTTTTTGACATCTCTGAAGAAGTCGGCCCTGAGCGGCATGATCGAAATAGTCAAGGGGGTCGAACCGGAAACCGGCTACGGATCGATTCTTCAGGTGTCCGAAGCGGAATCGGCAATGCGGGAGCACCGCATCCGGAAAACAAAGACAGTGTGCACGTATTGCGGAGTGGGATGCAGCTTTGACGTGTGGACGAAGGATCGGCACATTCTCAAGGTCGCTCCGGAGCATGGTCCAGCCAATGGGATATCCACTTGCGTGAAGGGAAAGTTTGGATGGGGACACATCAATAGCGAGGACCGTCTGACCACTCCGCTGATTCGCGAGGGCGGAAACTTTCGCCAGGCCAGCTGGGACGAAGCACTCAGTTTCGTGGCTAAAAGACTCTCCGAGATCAAAGCGAACGATGGACCAGACTCCCTCGCGTTCATCTCGTCTTCCAAATGTACGAACGAAGAAAGCTACCTGATGCAAAAATTAGCGCGAGCCGTGATTGGCACGAACAATGTCGACAATTGTTCGCGCTACTGCCAGTCGCCGGCGACGCAGGGTTTGTTCCGCACTGTGGGCTATGGCGGCGATTCAGGTTCTATCTCCGACATCGAGAAGGCTGACCTTGTTCTGATCATTGGCAGCAACACGGCGGAAAGTCATCCGGTCATTGCCACCCGGGTGAAGAGCTCTCACAAATTGGACGGGCAGAAGCTTATTGTCTCGGACCTGCGTGAGCATGAAATGGCACGGCGCGCGGACCTCTTCCTGCACCCCAAGCCAGGTACAGACCTGTTCTGGCTGAATGCCATCAGCCGCTATCTGCTTGACAACCATCTTGCGCACACCAAGTTCCTCGATCAGTGGGTAAACGGCCTGGACGACTATCGAAAAAGTCTGGAGCCTTTCACCATGGAAGCCGCCGCGCGCGTTTCCGGCGTGCCCGAGGAGACTCTGGAAACAGTCGCGCGCATGATCGCCGACGCGAAGGCAATGTGCATACTCTGGGCGATGGGAGTGACTCAGCACACCCAGGGTTCCGATACTTCCACCGCGATTTCGAACCTGTTACTTGTCACCGGCAATTACATGCGGCCGGGAACCGGCGCTTATCCGCTACGCGGTCACAACAATGTGCAGGGAGCCAGCGACCACGGGGCGATGCCAAACATGTTGCCGGGCTACCAATCCGTGAATGATCGCGAAGTACGCCAGCGGTTTGAGACGGGTTGGAAGGTCAAGCTGCCCTCCACCAAGGGGCTCGACAACCACCAGATGGTGGAAGCCATTCATGCTGGCAAGCTCAAGGGGATGTATCTGATCGGTGAGGAAATGAGCATCGTTGACTCGAACGCGAACTATGTTGGGGGCGCATTCGCCAAGCTCAACTTTTTTGTCGTGCAGGATATCTTCTTCAGCAACACCTGCCGGTATGCCGATGTTGTTCTGCCGGGAGCGCCGAGTCTGGAAAAAGAAGGCACGTTTACCAGTACTGAGAGACGCATTCAGCGCCTCTATCAGGTGTTAGAGCCGCTCGAAGGATGTAAACCAGATTGGACGATCACACAAGAGATTGCCAACCAGTTGGGAGCAGGTTGGCACTATCGGCATCCTTCCGAGGTCATGGATGAAATCGCTTCGCTCACACCCATGTTCGCCGGCGTCAACTACGAAAGACTAGCGGGATATAAGTCGCTGCAATGGCCGGTTGCGGCTGACGGAGCAGACGAACCCCTGTTGTATACGAAGCGCTTTGCTTTTCCGGACGGAAAAGCTCGTCTGTTTCCTGTCTCCTGGATTGGCCCCACTGATCAACCGGACTCCCAATTTGACCTACACCTAAATAATGGGCGGCTCCTCGAACATTTCCACGAAGGCAACCTGACCTATCGCACCGAAGGGATTCGTGAGAAGACTCCTGACACTTTCGTAGAAGTCTCTCCCGAACTCGCCGAAGAACGCGGAATTCAAAGTGGCACATGGGTCCAACTGGTCTCGCGTTACGGACAGGTTCGCGTCCGCGCTCTAGTTACCGACCGCGTACATGGGGTGGAACTCTACATGCCCATGAACTCGCTTGAGAGTCCCGTGAACCGGCTGACCAGCAGCCACACTGATCCGGTCACCAACACTCCTGCTTACAAGGAGACTAGCGTTCACATGAATGTATTGGCCGAAGTCGGCGAGAGTCCATTGCCCCGCATCAATTCTCGCTTCGGTCATCCGACACCTCAGAACGGAGTGGAAGTTGAGCGTAAGTGGAAACGTCCGGACTATGCACCTCCAGGAAATGGTCTGGTGCAATTGCAGACTCAGAAATAACGGGAGGAGAACTCAATGGCTCAACCGATTCCTTTAGAGATTCCGCCACGGAACCCACGAGCGGATTTGCGCTCTCGATTGGAGCAGGCTCCTGAAGAACACGCGGAAGCCGTGTTGGCCGCGTACGAAGTACTCCAGCAGTTGCACGAGCGCGGCGTGCTGGAGATCATGCGCGGCGCCTTGGCGGCGAGCGACGAAATTCTAGAGAAGGTAGTCGACAATGCCAGGACGCCCGAGGCCATTCGAGCTATCAGGAATCTACTTTTTTGGCGCCGTATTCTTGGGAGCATCGAGCCGGAATGGTTTCAGGGGATCTTCCAGGCAATTCCAGAAGGAATCGCCCAGGCGACTGCCGAGCGAGATCGACCGGTCAGCCTTTTCGGGCTGCTTCGGCGGGCCATCAGCAGAGATAGTCTCCGCGGTCTAGCTGCTGCCATTGACTTCTTGCAAGCCTTTGGGCGCCACCTTCGCTCATCAGAGAGTAAGACAAAGGAAACGTAAAGCAACTTCTCAAGAAAGGGACAACTGATGCAAGTGATGGCCGGGACACCGCCTGGAACTGTGACGTCGCTCTCTTCGCGATCGCTCTTGCGAGGCGAGGCGGCGGTAGGCGGCCCTCACTGGCTACCAGTGGTGCTGGTCTTCGGGTCGATTGGTGCGGTTGCCTACGCCGACTTTATCGTCACGGGTATCTCGTTGGGGTATCTCTACATTTTGCCCCTTGGGATCAGTGCCATGTTCTTGCGCAGCCAGGTCAGCTATGGACTGATTGCGGTTTGTGTTTTTCTTCACGATCTTTTCGGGCCTCCTTATTCAAGCCCGGAGGCCCGAATAACACACAACCTCACCGCACTGGCCGCATTCACCTTCGTCGTCTATGTCATCCAGAGATATGTGAAATAGAGGGAACAGCTCGACAAGGCGGTGCGCCAGCAGCGCGATCAGCTTCTGCAAGAGGTTGAACTAGCCGGGCGGGTACAGAGGATGTTTCTGCCTATCAGTCGCCCATCCATCCCTGGGCTGGAGATCGCCGGCATGATGCAGCCTGTGGGAGGTGTGGGCGGCGATTACTACGACTACATACCCGTCAATGAGCACACGGTCCAGGTAGTGATTGCTGATGTCGCAGGAAAGGGTGTTCCTGCTGCCCTTCTCATGGCCGCCACCGCGGCTGCCGTGCAACTTGAGGTGAGCGAGAAACGAAACATGCTGGAGGTTGTAAATCGTCTGAACAACGGGATCCATTCCGTATCTGATGGCAACCGCTACGTCACACTTGTGCTGGCGGACATTGATGCGCTCAGCCGGTCCTTCCGGTACGTAAACTGCGGACACAATCCCGGTCTCCTTTTTCAGGCAAAAACCCGTGATGTTGTGCCCATGAACTCGTCCTGCTTCTCTGTCGGAATGTTCGACAGCGTAACCTGTGAAATCAATGGAGCCGACCTCGCTGCCGGCGATATTCTGGTGCTGTACACAGACGGTATCACCGAGGCGGAGAATCCGCAGGGAGAAGAATTTGGGATAGAACGGCTGTCAGCCGTCATTCGGCGCGATTCTTCCATGTCAGCGGAGGGGCTGATGGACAACATTTTTCAAAGTGCCGAACATTTCTGTCGGGGAGTTGGTCTCAACGACGACGCCACTGTGCTTATAGTGAAGTGTGTGTTTGATAGGATGTAAGAACTTTCACATCCGGATGTCCCCCTACGTCTTATCTTCGGCAGGGATAAGAAGCTTCTCCTCGATCTTCAGGATTTTCTGCGGTGGCATGTTTCCGGAAGAGACGCTTCATGTCCGGGGTAAATTCGCGTTGAAGATCGCCAATTGCATCCGAGATCAGCGCACCACTGAAGCGATTCATGGTTTCACTAACATTTCGGTCATGTCTCGGGTAGTAGCTGTTTTGTAGCGAACTGGTAAACAGAGTGCCCAGAAACTCGGACGTGTTGAAGGTATTATCTCCGCTGTCCTTCCTGGTTATCACAACTCTGGTTGCGGCATACCACGACCGCGAAATAAGACTTCTCTTGTGTGAGGGGAAATATCGGGGATCTTGATGCAAGATCGTCGATAGAGCAAAGGTCTGGATGAACCTCCGCGATTCCGTATCCGCCAGAGTCGCCCCAAATCGCTTCGCCCAACCTTGCATTCCTCCGCCATAGTGGGGCCACTGCCCCTGGGCTTGGTCCAAAGTCGCCTCAAAACCTGCTGACACGAACGTGTAGGGCGAATGGGTTTGCTCCAGAAACAGGTTGAACTTACAACGTGCGGACAAGGGAGTGTTGTCCAAGGTTTTGATCGTCGCCGTGGCTTCTGTGGCGTTCGCCGGAGGTTGGGGAAACGCGTCTTGCACTTGGAGGCGACACGGACTGGTCGCCATCTGATCCGATGGCTCGCCGATCGATGTTGACCGGGCTTCACCGGACCCAACGTGGGCGATAGTGGAAGAAGGTGACATCGCTTCTTGTGAGGCGACTGGCGCCTGCGCGTGGCCGAGGCCCTGCGTCATCGCAATCGAAATAGTTACCAGCAAGACGTGAGTTATGTTCCCTGCTCGAATGCAATTCTCTTGATTCATCCCCATGCCAGGTCCAATCGTGAACCGTGAGTTTCTTTTGGCTCCCAAACACGCCTCTTTTGTTGATGAGCATCCAGGTCTCCAAACGTCGCCTCTGCGCAAGGTAGACTGGTTCCCACTCACGAGATACGCAAGCTGGAGGAAATCGATCATCGCAACGTCCACGGGTGGACACGCAGTCGGTATGTCGACGGTGCTAGCCTTGTGTGCCTCTCGAATTCTCGGCGGACACGCACTTAAACCCGTGGGCCAACACAAATCAAAGGGGTTCTTTCGTCTGCAATGTTTGGAACGCCACTTGCATTCTTGGAGAACCGAAGGAGATACACATGAAGTTCATCAATCGAACAACAATTTACGCCCTGCTTTTCCTGACCATGCTGGGATCTGCGTTTGCCCAGAAGGTCCAAACCGATTTTGATCACCAAGCCAATTTCTCTCAGTACAAAACCTATTCGTGGCAGGAAATCAAGCCCGCGGATTCCCTCTGAGACGCTCGAATCAAGAATGCAGTGGATGCCCAGTTGGCAGCCAAGGGCTGGACTCAGGTTGCGAGCGGCGGCGATGTGGCCGTCGTAGCGATCAAGACCTCGCAGATACAAAGAACACTCCAGACGTTCTATGACGGCTTCGGTGGCGGATGGGGATGGCGAAGATTCGGAGGCGGCGGGTTCGGCGACGCTACCACCACCGAACAGGATTACAAAGTAGGAACTCTGGTTGTCGACTTGTATGACGCCAAGACCAAGCAGCTGATCTGGCGTGGAAGTGCCCAAGACACTGTGTCGGATAAAGCCGCGAAGAATGAAAAGAACCTCGACAAGGGTGTGGCGAAGATGTTCAAGCCTTTCCCTCCGGGTTCGGCGAAAAGCTAAGCATTTTCGGAAGTGCGGCAAAAGGTTAGGTGATCTCGCTGGCGAACTGTCGCCCGGAAGTTTGAAAGGAGAACTTAAATGCAATTGCGCAAACTTGGCAATTCTGACTTGCACATTACTCGAGTGGGCTATGGAGCTTGGGCCATCGGCGGCTCGGGCTGACAGTTCGCCTGGGGATCACAGGACGACAACGAATCTATCGCCGCCATTCACCGTGCGCTCGAACTCGGCGTGAACTGGATCGACACGGCCGCCGTCTACGGCCTCGGACACTCCGAGGAAGTGGTCGGCCGTGCTCTGAAGGAGTGGCGCGGCTCCAGACCTTACGTCTTTACCAAGTGCGGCCTGCGCGGGGATGCCAAGGGCGAGGTGCAGAAAGTACTGAGGCCGGACTCGATTCGCGGCGAAGTCGAGGACAGCCTTCGCCGCCTTTCCCTCGACGTAATCGATCTTTACCAAATCCACTGGCCTCCCGACCCCGATTCACCAGAACTGGAAGAAGGATGGTCCACGCTCGCCAACCTGAAGCGCGAGGGCAAGGTGCGCTGGATTGGAGTTTCCAACTTCAATGTCCAGCAACTGCGCCGCGCCCAAGCCATAGCGCCCGTAGCTTCTTTGCAGCCGCGGTATTCGCTGGTGCACCGCGAGGTCGAAGATGAGATCCTGCCTTACTGCCTGAGCGAGGGAATTGGGGTCATCGTTTATTCCCCAATGGCTTCTGGTCTCCTGACCGGTGCTATGACTCGCGAGCGCGCGGCAAAACTGCCCAAGGACGATTGGCGTAAGAATCATCCCGACTTTACTGAACCGCAGCTTTCTCGGAACCTGGAACTGGTGGAACGCCTGCAAGAGATTACCAGACGCCACAACCGGTCAACGGGAGAAGTGGCAATCGCTTGGACCCTGCACCATCCCGCGGTGACTGGGGCGATCGTCGGTGCCCGCAACGCGCGTCAGGCAGAGGGAGTCATGCGGGCTGGCGAGCTTCGCCTCACGGATGAGGAAGTAGCGGAGATCGAAACGTTCGTCGCAGAGACTGCCGCGTGAGCCATGGCAGTTGTGCCAACACACCTTCCGTCGGCGCCGTTCAAGGCACGACTGAGTTAAAGAGGAGAACACCGTGGACGAAGACAGGACAAACCTCAATACAGCTTTGGAACACTATCTTAAGTCTGGCCGGCAGTTCGGAGACGGCGAGAAGTTTTACCTACTGGGCTTCGAAGCTGCTCTGCACGCCAGAAATCGCTGCAAAGAGTTTGATCAGATCGCGTCGGAGATGACGAGCGACCTGGAAGAACTGCAGCAGCAATATCCCAGGGTTGTAGTAGAAGAGCCCTTTACGCGCGGATTTCAGCAAGGACGGGAATACTACCAGCGCCTGTGCGATGAATCCAACCCGGCGTGACAGCTTCCCGGAACATTAAGTTCGATCTTTCCCTCACTTCTTCTTGCGCCTTTGTCGGCGCAAATTTCCTGTCCCAGCTATTTGAATCTAAACGATGTCTCTCGGTGGACACGCTGTCCAAGGGCGGGCGGCACTTCTCGTGGCGCTTGACCTCAAAAGCTCTTCCGGCTGAAGAACTTTCGCCTCGACCCCAATCATTACAGATTTGCCTCAAGAAATCAGTTTGGAATGCCGCTTGCTACTGCTCAAGGCGTACGAACCACGGAGACGAGTGAAGGAGCATGCGGTCGTGAAGCAGATGGTTAATTCTTCGGGCATGCAGTACGCAGTAATCGCAGGGCTTCATACCGAAACCGGTCCTGAACGCCTTGTGATTGCGTACCCGAACGAGAAATCACTGCGCGATCTCATAGCCGCAGCCTCCATCATCGCGGTCGGCTTCTCTTCGCGCGAGGAGGCGGTAGCAGGTGGCAGAGCTTCCATGCCGATTGCTATTTATCGCCAGCAAATGCCGGAAGCAATCGCAAGAGCGGGAACTGAAGGATATTGGCAGAAACTGAATTGGGCAGAGCGCCGAGGAGAAATAGGTTCAACCTTGAGGAGACTGGGAAGGTTTCTCGTCACATCCTACAGCCAGGGTGCTACTACGGTTATCGCCATCTTCTTTTCCAGGAATGCCGTCTCGGCGGTAATCAGGATGGCACTGGGCAGTTCCGTCTGAGTTCTTTCAGTGCCTAGCTCTGCTCGATAAACATCTGGGCTGCGGGCCCGACTTTTTTGGCAAAGGAGTAACAAAATGAATGTTCTTCAGAAGATGCGCCCCTCATTCTCGTTTATCCAGGTGCTTGTCATCGCCATGGGAATGACCGGGGCAGTTTTGCAAGCGGTCGGACAGGCGCCAACGGGCGAGACTGTCATTCAAAAGGCTGAGGAACAGTTTGAGAATAGTGCTCTGAAAACCAGCTCCCTGAAAGGTCTATTTGTCTTTTCCGGGGACGGAGGAAACGTTACGGCGATCGTCGACGACGGCAGCACGTTGCTGGTCGACAGCGGAGTGGCTTCGCGCACTGTTGAGCTGAACGACGCGGTGTTCAAAATGACGATGCGTCCCGTCACACGGCTGGTGAATACACATTGGCACTTTGACCACACCGGGGGAAACGTATTCTTTGGCTCCTCAGGAGTAACCATCATCGCGCAGCAGAACGTAAAAAAACAGCTCTCGTCGGTGCAGGAGGTTCCCTTCGTTGGCTTGCGCGATGGCCATTACCCGGAGCAGGCGCTCCCAACTGTAACTTATTCAAGCACCATGGCGTTGCGTCAAGGTTCTCAGCGGCTGACATTGGCCAACTACGGACCTGCGCACACGGACGGAGACACGGTCATTTATATCGCGCCGGTGAACGTCGTGGTGGTAGGGGACATTTTCTCGAATGCCTTCTATCCCATCATCGATCTGACGTCCGGAGGATCGATTGACGGCATGATTCTTTCGATCGAGCGCATTCTGGCCCAAACCGACGAGCGGACAAAGATCGTCCCCGGCCATGGGCCAGTAGCCACGCGAGCAGATCTACAGGCCTATCGCGACATGCTAGTGCAGGTTCGGCAGCGCATCCAACAGTTGATAGCGGCAGGAAAGACGATGGACGAAGTAGTGGCCGCCGCGCCGACCAAAGACTTCGATGCCAAATGGGGTAGTGGCTACCTAACTCCGGATGTCTTTACTAAAATCGTATTCAGCAGCCTGATTAGGAGCAGCGCGAGTCGGTAGCCGCATTGCGCGAGTGCCAAGGAGAGTCGCCGTGCACCCTTCGTCGTTGCCTCGAATGGTGGGACGTCACACACGCGTGCAAGAGCGGGAGGCTGTCAAACTGCCGGAATCTCAAACGACGGCAGGTTTCGTAGAGTCCGGAGGGATGGGAAGGATATGAACTGGCTTATCTGGGCCGTGCTTTCGGCATTTTTTGCGGGCCTTACGGCAGTGCTAGCGAAGGTTGGAGTAGAAAACGTTAACTCCAACCTGGCAACCGCCATCCGCACAGTGGTGATTCTAATTTTCGCTTGGTCGGTCGCCCTTTTCACGAAGAGCCAGCCACTCTCGACGATTGGAAAACGAACCTGGATTTTTCTGATCCTCTCCGGCCTTGCTACCGGCTTATCTTGGCTATGCTATTTTCGAGCACTGCAACTTGGTGAAGCTTCCCGGGTCGCCCCCGTAGACAAACTGAGCGTGGTGATTGCCATAGCGTTGGCAGCGATTTTTCTCCATGAGTCACTGACTTGGCACCACTGGGTCGGGGGGGTGCTGATCTTCGAGGGTGCAACGGTGCTGGCTTACGCCTAAATAACGGATTTACTCCCCATTCCTCTACCGTGGGCAGGCGACGTGGTGGAAACCGGCTACTTGAACAGGATCTTGGCCATCATCCCCTTGTCCTCGTGATTCAGCAGATGACAATGGAATACCGACATGCCTTTGATGACCGGGTCGGTGAAGTCCAGAATGACATCGACGGAGCCGCGGTAGGGAACATTCACGGTGTCAAGCCACGCAGGATGCGGGAGCGGAGCGCCGTTTTCCGCGTAGGCCAGGAAGTGGACCTGGTGTATGTGGAAAGGATGTAGCTCAGCCGTCTCGTTGACAATGCGCCAATGCTGATACGTACCTACGCGAACGCTCGTCATCGGATTTGCATCCGGCGTGAACTTGCGGCCATTGATGTAGAAGCCATTCTTGTCTTCCGTGAACATGACAGTGAAGTCCGGTGCGGTCTTCTTCAATCGCTCAACGTCGAGCGGCTTGTGGAGGGGCGGACGGTCGTCGATAGCGTGCATTTGCCTAGGCGGTGCATTTGAGCCGGACCGATCCGAACTGGGCTGCACCAGATCTGCCAGCACCATCTCCGGATTGGGATCTCCGTCCGGACCGGTATCCACACAACGCGTGCGCAGAGCACGATGCGATCCAGACGGTGGACCGGTGACGATCGCTTCGAGCCGTCCGGCAGGCGCCAGCAGTAAGTGATCGTTGGTGCGCGTCGGGTGATTGGGCCCGTGGTACGCGAGTGGCATCCCGTCCAGCGCCACGATTTCAAAAGTCTGTCCATCCAGCTGCAGGTCCAAATAGCGGTCCGGAGAGGCGTTCACGATACGCCAGAACTGCCGCTCTTTCGGCGCGATCTCGATTTGCGGTCGAACTGCCCCATTCACGGTAAAGACTTCCTCAACCGCCTCCGCCTCTCCCCCGCATCCCTTGGCGGGGATTTCGACACTGCGCCTGAGTTCGGCCGCATTCGGATCATGCTCGATGGAGCGGCCACGCACAACGACCACGCGCTCACGGAGCCGCCCCACCTCGGAGACATAGCGTTCCATTCCCTCGATGACGATGGCGCCCGACATTCCATCCAACACTTGCCGGTGACTCTCGCCATGAGGATGAGTGTGGTACCAGAACAAGCCGGGTGGATGATCGCGTGGAATCTCAACCGAGTAGTGCAAGACCTGGCCGGGCATCGCGATCATTCCGATCACGTCATCCTGCGGGGCGTCCGGCGAAACAGTAAGCCCATGAAAATGCAAGTTCGTCATGTTCATACACGGATTCACCGCACAAGTCTCGCCGGACTTGGGAGGAAGATCATTGATGTAGGTGATTTTGAGAACGTCCCCCGGGGAAGCACGGATCACGGGGGCGACGCTCGCACCGTCGAAAGCGAAGGCATCCCGGCCATTTTCGTTCACTGCATGCAGCGTCAGGGATACGACGTGCCTGCTCGCTCGCACCTGCGGAGGCTCAGGTAACGGAACAGTCTGGGCGCATCCCAGAGCTGGAATGAATATCTGCGCACCGGTCAGAAGTAGGATGCGTGCACGCTTCATCTGATTCATTGGCAGCAAGTCCATCGTTGCAGTCCAACCGTTCTTTGTTCCAAAGTCGTTCGGCGTCAGCCAAGCCACTGCGGGTTGGCATACGTGCCGTCAAACTGGTGACTAGTTTTGTAGAGTTCGAACTGGCCTGCTTCCGCAGCCCTTGAGGTTTTTGCCAGAAGAGTCGCGACCTGGGACGGGTTCATCGGCTGAAAATTGCGGGCCGCATGGAGAGCTTGCTGCAGGATCTCCATCGAGTCGCAGCCGGTGATGACGACACTGGTTGGCAGATTCATCGAGTAATAGAGACACTCGGTCGGTGTTACGGTCTTGCTCTCAAGGATGACGTGGTCGCCCATGGGCTTCATGCCAAGAACTGCAATGCCGTTCTCGGTCAAAACCGGGAGTACTCGCTTTTCGAAACTGTTGAAGTGAGCGTCCATCACGTTAAGAGGCATCTGAACCGCATCAAACTTGAAGCCGTGTTTTGAGGCTGTGGCCAACATCTTCAGATGAATGTCTGGACTCTTGTGGCCTGTGAACCCGATAAAACGGACCTTGCCGGCCATCTTGGCTGCCAGCACGGCCTCCATGCCACCGCCTTCGGCAAAAATACGCTCTGGATCAGAATCACGAATCACTTCATGGAACTGGAGTAGGTCAATTCGATCGGTCTGCAACCTTCGAAGCGATTCATTGAGTTGGGCGGCTGCGGCAGTCTGGGTGCGACCATCGATCTTGGTCATCAAAAACGCTTTCTGGCGATAACCGTCGCGTAGGGCCTTGCCCATTCGAATTTCGCTCTCTCCTCCGTTGTAGTCCCAGCAGTTATCGAGAAAATTGATTCCTTCATCGATCCCCGTCCGAATAATCCGAACGCTCTCGTCCGGATCGCTCTGTCGAGCCAGGTGATACCCGCCGAGCCCGATCACTGAAACCTTTTCACGGGTGTGGCCTAGTGGCCTATATGGAATCCCATTCTTGCGATCGCTTTCGGTGGGCCCGCTTAGCCTTCTGGCGATCAGCAGGGAAGCAGCAGTCATGCCGAGAAACTCTCTCCTGTTCACACCGGGGTCCTGGTTTGCGAACATTCTGTCGGTCGCCGACGACTGCTCGGAGGAATCGATGCGTGAGTGATTCGAGTCGCTATCGTTCGGAGTCATGGCAAGTCCTCCTGTGCGGTTGCAGAAGCGAGGGTTATCCTCAAATATCATTCCCTGAAAGCACCCAACCGAGGCCCATTGGTCTCGCCTCGCCGTCTTGTCTTCGACGAGCCAGGCACGCGAAGCGGACTCTACTCAGGAAGCCAACTCCGTAATCCCAGTTAGTTCCAGGTATTCGTTCTCAGACAATTGCAACGAGGCTGCCTGTATGTTTTCCTCAAGATGTGCAATTGAGGAAGTCCCGGGGATGGGTAGCATAATCGGCGACCGCTTCAGCAACCACGCCAAGGCGATCTGGATAGGTTTTACTTGGCGAGCCTTCGCAATCCGTTCCAGTAGCCTGCCAGCCACGCGCCCTGCTCCCAGCGGGAACCATGGGATGAACGCGATCCCATTGCGCTCGCAATAATCCACGACATTGTCCCATTCGCGATCGGCGAAACTGTACCGATTCTGGACCGACATGATCGGTACGATTTTCCGCGCCCGCTCGATGTGTTCCACAGTGACATTGGAAAGCCCGACCAATCGGATCTTTCCTTCCAATCGCATGTTGGCCAGGGAATCAATCGACGCGTCGAGAGGCACCACCGGATCGGGCATGTGCAACTGGTAGAGGTCGATCCGGTCGAGGCGAAGTCTCTTCAGGCTGCCCTCCACCGCCTCGCGCAAGTGCGCTGGGCTGGCATCGTGGGTCCACTGGTTCGGCCCAGGGCGATTCCATCCGCCCTTTGTCGCGATGACAAGGTCCTTGCGGTAAGGCGCCAGCGCTTCGGCGATCAACTCTTCGCTCACATTGGGTCCATACGAATCAGCAGTGTCGATAAAATTGAGGTCAAGCTCAACGGCTCGGCGAAGAACGGCTATTGCCGCCGCCCGATCCTTCGGTGGACCCCAGATTCCGTCGCCCGTCAGGCGCATCGCTCCGAAGCCAAGGCGATTGACAGTGAGTTCACCGCCGAGTGTGATCGTTCCGGCTCTAGCGGCCGACAGCGTTGTTGCTTTCATGGTGTTCCCTTTCATATTCTCTCCAAATGGCTCTTGTTTATTAGATGGCGGACGCTCTAAGCAGCCTCAATTTTCTAGTTCAGAGAACGAGCCGTCCATACATCACTCCGCCGCGCGCCAACCGACATTGCGCGCTTTTGCCTTTATACCCGGTGCGACCGTCGTCGTGTTAGGCCCGAGGTCTTGTTCGTAAACAATGTCATGCCGGGTGACTATGAAAGTCTTGACCCCAGACGACCGGTACTCCGCGGGATAAGCAACCAAAGTCACACCACCCTTCTTATGGTCTCCGCCGGACACGTAGCTATTACCCGCGGCCGCAGAATTTCCATTCACGGTTCGAAAGTAGTATCCGTGGAAGAGAGAGGAGCCACTTGCGTTGGGATTGGTTGTATCAGCGGATGCGAGGCTTTGGGCGAATTGGGTAATCGGGTCGTAGCTAACTGGTTTTGCGTCCTGGTCCTTCTTTGTGATCGCAAACTCCTCACAGACTTGAATCGCTACGTCCTCATTCTCTCCAATTCTTCGGAACAGAATTTCCTGGGCACCGGTCTTGGAATCGAAGTACCATTCTCGGTTCTTGGAGACCAACGGGACGGGGAAAGGCCAGTTTTCTGCCCCGATGTACAGCACCTTGGTTCCGTCGGGCTCTTGGACCAGACGGTGCATCTCCTGGTATTTTTGTCTGAACTGCTCGCGTTCGAGTGTGTCCTCAACTTCGTCGCTCGATGAGGTGACTTCCTTTCCCGCTCCGAGGATAGCTTCCAGGGCCGGCTCATTTTCCTTTTGCGCAGCCTGAAAGAGAGCGTCGCTGGCTTCCGCAGGAGACGAGAACGTCTTTGGTTGTGAATCCTGAGCAAAGCTCGATCCGGCCAAGCCCGCGACCAGCAGCAGCAAACCCACCAGCAGCAGAAAAACGACGGTGGATGCGAACCCCCAGGCAAATCTCACTGTAAATGTTTCAAGCTTCATATTGTTTGTGCGCATGAGTTCTTTTCTCCATATCATCAATTTCGTTTCTAGCAATTGAACCGAATTAACGGCGACCGCCTCCGCCACCGTGGAAACCTCCACCTCCGTGAAAGCCTCCGCCAAAGCTCGACTGCCCACGGGAGGAGAAGCCTCTTGCCACTCCTCCATGATTGAAACCGCTAAACGCTCCGGAATGAGTGCCGGCCTGGGCATGTGACGTCGAGAAGCCGTGCCCCGATGGCGCGGCGCCTCGGCCGCTGGCAAAGCCACCGCCATGGAATCCACCGGCGCGATTGAAATTGTTGCGATTGACGAAAACCCTGCTGTGGGAGATGTAGGCGCCGTGGTTGAAAATAATCTCGTGGTGGTGCCAATCGTATCTCCAGTGTCCCCACCCCCAGCCAAAACCACCAAAGAAGCCGATCCCAAATCCGAGCCCAAACGCAATTCCCGGACCATCCAAGAACAGCCCCGGATACCCATACCAGCCGGGCCAGATCCCGATGGGCTCTCCATATACCAGCCAAGGGTCGTATTCAGGAACGTAAACAACCTCAGGGTCGGCCGGTTCGATCACAATGGTTTGCCCCTGCTGGCTCACCCTTTCCTGCGATGTGCTCTTTAAGTTGCCGGCCTTCTCCGCACGGTCGCGCATTACCTGAACGGCGTTCATCACGTCCTGCTGTTGGTTGACGTAAGCGTCGCCAAGCGACGAGGTCCATGAGAGGTTCTTGTCCATGTTCGCGAGCACGGAAGGAAACTCCACGAGGGCTTTTACGCTGGGATCCCAGGGTTGCTTATCAACTTCATTGCCGAGTTGTTCGCCTTTGAGATCGGTATACTGCTGCAGCCAGCGGTCGGCTTCCACAATTTGGTCGGGGTAGGTAGCGGCCGCGAGGATCTGTGCTACCAGCGAATCTGGATACAATGCAATGGGCGCGACGAGTTGCTGCAGCTGTTCTGGCGTCTGTTGCGCGGATTGAACTGGTGGTTGCGCCGCCGGTTGGTCAGCCTGGGCGAACGCTCCCGGCGCAGTGGCTAATACAAGGCAACATGAAAGAAAAAGCGACAAACTCTGTTTTATGAATTTCACAATTGATTCTCCTTGCGGCGGGACGGCATCAGGACTCCGCCCGATCTGTCCGCTATTAGTTGGCCACGTCGATAGCCCTGCCTGAAACAAATTGCCGAACTGTGAGCGGACACGCCGGATGGTCGCATTGACATGCGATTTCCACGTCTTCGCTTCCCGCGTCGCGTCACGCCTCTCCGCAGTATTCTTCCCCATTTGCCACAGTGCAAAGACACGGGATGTGTGCGCACATTTTCGTCTTTAGATTCGCCATTACAATTACGTCCTTTCGAATCCAGATCCACCTGCTCCGATTGCTGAAGCACTTCGACTCTTGACGTAGCGCCGCTCCCTGCACCAACGTTCGAGGGGGGACTCAAAACGGTCAGGTTTCGGCGACTACGTCATATCGAGTGAATGCATGCAGCTCTCCAAACGTTGCGATGCCGCTAAGCCCATGTGTTCCAAGGTTGTTCGGGGTAGCGACGTAAAGACTAGCTGTCCTGAGTGTCAACAGGCTGATAGTGCTGTCGGCATTTGGACGGGTCTCAGGCGCGTACTGCTGCTTCGGCCTCGACTCGCCCGTGCGATAGCCGGCAGCCGCTGCTACAACGTCTGAATTTCTGTCCCGGAAAACCTGCTCTCCCAACATTGAAACTCCCCGCCTGACTCTGTTTCGCGGACTAAGGACATTGCGTTATCATGTTCTCCCATCAGAAGTTGGTTAAGAACACCTTCGACGAGAACGAGGCCCGGCTGTGATCCCGCATAAACGGCAAGATGTCGTTCACTTTTTTGCCGACGGCATTGCTTTCACATTGCTCGCCAAACTCAAGGCGCGTGAATGACGCCGCCGGCTGCCCCTACGGTGTTTGTGGTCGATGACGATGACTTGGTGCGTGCCTCCATCCAAGGCATGCTGAAGTCGGTTGGCTTGCGCTCCGAGACCTTCGGGACGGCGCAGGAGTTTCTTCGCAGCAAGCGGACGGACGGGCCAAGCTGCCTGGTCCTCGACGTGAGACTTCCCGGAGTCAGCGGTCTGGATTTTCAGCGCGAGTTGGCCGACGCCGGCATCCGGATTCCCATCATCTTTATCACCGGTCACGGAGACATCCCGATGACGGTGAGGGCCATGAAATCCGGTGCGGTGGAGTTCCTGACGAAGCCTTTCCGAGACCAGGACTTGCTGGATGCGATTCATCAGGCATTGGATCGTGACCGGATAGCGCGTCAACAGCAGATCGAAATTGGCGAGTTGCGAAAGCACTACCAATCCCTGACCACACGCGAGCGCGAAGTTATGGCATCGGTAGTTTCGGGCATGCTCAATAAGCAAATAGCGTCTGAACTCGGAACCAGCGAAATCACCGTGAAGATCCATCGCGGGCACGTGATGCGCAAGATGCGGGCTGAATCACTGGCGGAATTGGTCAGAATGGCCGCGAAACTTGAACCGACGGCCAGTCGTGAGTGAACGTCCTCACCAAGATTCAAGGTTATTGTCTGGCGGCAATTGCCTGTGCCGCCGCCGTGGCGGGCCTAGCAGCGGGGGATGGCGGGGCTCCCGACCGGGGTCATTCCTGCCGCCCCTGCAGTGGGAAGTGTGAAGTTAAAAGTGGCGCCGCGTCCCGAGTTGGATGTGGCCCACAAGCGGCCACCATGAGACTCGACGATCGACCGGCTGATCGAGAGCCCCATGCCGGTGCCTTGAGCCTTGGTGCTGAAGAACGCATTGAAGATCTGGTCCGCTTGCTCCCGAGGAACACCCACTCCTGTATCGGTGACCGAAATCAGCAGCTGACCAGGTTCGGCCACCAGGGATCTGATTGTAAGTTGGCGCTCGGTCTTTGCGTCCTGCATCGCTTCGATACCGTTGAGCATGAGATTCATGAGAACTTGCTGCAATTGCACTCGGTCAGCCACGACCCGCGGCAAGTCCTCCGACAATTCGGTAAGAATCGAAACGGAATGTCTGGATGCTTCACTGCGCAACACGACAACCATCTCCTGGATGACCTCGCTCACATCCACCAAATCGGTGTGTGGCGCGCCCTTTTTGAACAACTGTCGAAGCCGGCTGACAATATCAGCCGCCCGCGTTACCGCGTTGACCATCCGAGCCGCAGCTTCCCGAGCCTCTCCTAAATCCGGCTGCTCGCGCGCCAGCCACCGCAAGCAAGTTCTGGCATCGGTCGCCGCGGCCGTAATCGGCTGGTTGATCTCATGTGCCAGCGATGCAGTCAATTCCCCCATCGTCGTCGCCCGGGTTATGTGCGCTAGATCAGCCTCTACTTGACGTAGTCTTTCGCGTTCTTTCTCCGCCTGCCTTCGCTCGGTGATGTCCATTCCCGTACCCACGAATTCGACCAATTCGCCGGAAGCGCTGAAAACAGGATGGCCGACCGAGCGGATGTATTTGGTCGAGCCGTCCGGAAGAACGGTACGGAAGTCAACTTCGAAATCTGATCTCTCACGAATCGCTTGTTCGACCGCTTTATCGAATGCACCCCGGTCCTCGAGGTGAATACGCTGAGACGCTTTTTCGAAGGAGGAAGAATCGCCTTTGGGATCGAGCCCAAACAACCGATACTGTTCTTGCGACCAGTGGACGTTCTCTCTACGCGCTATGTTCCAAGCCCAGCTGCCTGTGTGGCTTAACCTTTGCGCTTCCTCTAAGTACGCCTCGGTCTGCCGCAGGGCTGCTTCCGCGCGTTTGCGTTCGGTAATGTCGGTGATTGCTCCGACCAATTCGTTCTTGCCTGGTTGATCTGTCTTCAGAAGATGCCCCACAACGTGGACATGCTTGACCGATCCATCAGGCATAAGCAAACGGTGCTCCAGATCAAAATCCTTAGCGTTTTGTGATGCGCGATCGATAACCTGTTGAACCCGGACTCTGTCCTCCGGATGGGTTCGTTCCAGGACCAGCTCAAGACCAGGTTTTATTTCCCGGCCGTATTCAAAAATACGAAATGTTTCTTCCGACCAGTAGATTTCACCGCCGAAAACATTCCAGCCGAAACTGCCGGTCTTGCTTAGTCTCTGCGCTTCCTCTAAATAAGCTTCGCTACGACGCAATTCCTTTGTCCGTTCCATGACCTTGATTTCGAGTAGGTCACGGGCCTGGCGCAGTTCCAGTTCTTGGTCCTTAAGAGTCTGCTCCGCCCGCTTCCGATCGGTGATGTCAGTGCACGTTCCGAACCATTTCACGATACTGCCGTCGGCGTCCCGAATGGGCGTTCCGCGCGTTTTGAACCAACCGTACGTCCCGTCGCTCCGGCGAATACGGTATTCCACGTCATAAGGGTGTCGTCCCGCTGCCGATTCCGTCCAGAATTGCCGGGTAGGCTCGCGATCATCCGGATGCAGTGCGTCCATCCAGCCCCAGCCAAGCAAGTCGCTCTCCCCGACGCCGGTATAGTTTGTCCACTGCGTGCTGAAGTAGTCGCACCCGCCATCCGGACGGGCGCCCCACACCAACTGCGGCAGCGCTTCGGTAAGGTTTCGCCAGCGTTGTTCGCTCTCCCGCAGCGCCTCCTCCGTCCTCCGTCGTGAGGCACTGAGCCAGCACACTATAAGCGCCAGTGATGCAAAGAATGTCAGGGAGAGGACACGATAGGGCACACGAATCCCCGCGATCTCCACGTAAGGAACCAGCGGCTGGAAAAAATAACCGAGGCTCAGAAGTGAAAGGAGTAAGGCAGCAAGGCCTGGGACCATTCCGCCAAACCAGGCCGTGAGCGCAACGGCAGTAAGGAAGAGTGCGCCGCGAACGTCGAAACCCCTCCCAAAAAGCAGCGCTACCGCGAGCGCGACTCCAACGGAAACAACCGCGAGCCCGTAGCGCCAAACTACATGTCGAAGAATCGGAGGCGAAATGTTCCAGCCCGTCATGGTCTATCTGTCCGCGGCGTAGTGTGCGAAGGCACCGGAAGATATTGTATTTAAATTGAGCTGCTGCAGCACGGTACCGTCATAGGAAATCGGATCAGCCGCTCGATCGTGGAGTCCCATGGCGGCCGCATGTGGGCTGGCGAGAATTCTCTGTGCGGCGCATGTTTTCATTTCACCTGCCCGTCAGCCGGTGCCCATGAATGACGCACGCAGGTGATCCTACAGCCCATATACCAAAGTATGATTCCCCCACCACCAAGGCATGATTGTGCCCTTTCGATGGCGCTGCTAACGTTGCATCATGGTCATTCGAAAGAAGGGAAATATGGTGGCAATTGTTGATGACGATGATTTGATGCGCAGCGCATTGCAGGGCCTGCTGAAATCCGTCGGCCTGCCGGCGCAAGCGTTTGCGTCAGCGGAGGAATTCCTGAAGTCTGGCCAACAGCACGAGGTTGGATGCCTGGTCGCAGACATCCGCATGCCGGGAATGTCCGGTCTGGAATTGCAGGCCAAGCTTAACGCTGATGAGTGCAGGATTCCGACCATCTTCATCACGGCGCACGGCGACGAAAAAATGCGGATGCAGGCCTTAAGAGCAGGCGCAGTGGAGTTCATGGCAAAACCATTCGACGATGAAGCCCTGCTCGAGAGTGTCCGAGCAGCTCTGGAGAGTTGATCCCAATAAGAAGCGTGCACGCAGTGCGAGGGGGTTCTCTGTGGTAGCTACTGAGATATTGCGGACTAGTGATCAAGCTTCTTATGAGCGCAGATTCGAGCAGATCATAGGCAACAGTCCTGCTCTGGAAGCGGTGCTCGAACAAGTCGAACGGGTCGCGCCCACCGGTTCTACGGTGTTGATCCAGGGAGAAACAGGCACCGGCAAGGAGCTCATTGCGCACGCGATCCACAACATCAGTTCGCGGTGCGGACGTCCGTTCGTGAGGTTGAATTGCGCCGCCATTCCGCTGGATCTGCTGGAAAGTGAGCTCTTTGGCCACGAGAAGGGCGCGTTCACCGGAGCCATCGCGCAAAAGATTGGCCGTTTCGAGTTGGCCGACAAAGGTACGCTTTTCCTCGACGAGGTGGGCGATATTCCATCGGCACTGCAGCCCAAGCTGCTGCGCGTACTACAGGAACAGGAATTCGAGCGCTTGGGCAGCACTCGGACTCACCAGGTGAACGTGCGGCTGGTGGCTGCAACGAATCGGGATCTGACGGAGATGGTGAATCGAGGCGAATTTCGAAGCGACCTCTACTATCGTTTGAACGTGTTTCCCGTCCTGCTGCCACCGTTGCGGGAGCGCCGCGAAGACATTCCAGCCCTAGTGATGCATTTTGTCGAGGTCTTAGGCCGCCGGATGGGGAGGGAAATCGAACACATTCCTCCAGAAACGATGTCTGCGCTCAGTTCGTATCAGTGGCCGGGGAATATCCGCGAACTGCAGAACCTGATCGAACGTGCCGTAATCCTTTCCAACGATGGTGTGCTCCCCAATCCTTTGCCCGCCGCAGAAACTGAGCAGCGCGCCACCGTCTCTCTAGGTGCAACCACTCTAGGTGCAACCACACTGCGCGACTCCGAACGCACTCTGATTCTGCAGACGCTGGAAGGAGTCGGCTGGGTGATCGGCGGCCCGAAAGGGGCAGCCGCCAAACTCGGCTTGAAACGCACTACCCTCATCCACAAGATGCAGAAGCTGGGTATTGCCCGGCCGGGTCTCCAAAGCAGCGAGAATGTAATGGGCCCAGGACCGCAGGTGCCAGACTCTTTTGCACGACATCTGTCGACCAACTAGACGACACACGATCCTTAAACATCTCACGTCGACAAGGGTGGGTTACGTATGGAGATCGGGCTTTTACTTCTACGACTGACCGCAGGACTGGCTCTCACCGCACACGGCGCACAGAAATTATTTGGCTGGTTCGGTGGACCAGGTCTAGACGCCACCGGTCAGTTCTTCGAGACGATCGGGTTCCTGCCGGGGCGGCGCCATGCGCTGATGGCAGGCCTCGCATCGACCGGGGGCGGCCTCCTTCTGGCGCTCGGGTTATTCACGCCGATTGGGGCCGCGCTCATCTGCAGCGTGATGCTCGTGGCTATGGCCGTGAACATCAAAAAGGGCTTCTTCGCTCAGAACGGTGGGTACGAGTACGCCCTTGTACTTGGTGTCGTAGCGTTAAGTGTCGCGTTCACCGGCCCAGGCTCTCTTTCACTCGATGCGCTGTTCGGAAATCACCTCAGTGGCACATTCTGGGGCATCGCTGCGTTGTTCGCGGGTGTTCTTGGCGGGGTATTTTCACTCATTCAGCGACGCCCGACATCAGCGCAGCAAACTGAAATCGTTAATTGACCCCTGGTGATCTCCGAACTCGGATTGGACGGGAGAATCCCAGGGGGCATACCTGTCACGGTGGCGATTCTGCCTGCGCGAGGTAGGTTTCAAAAAGGGAAACGAACGGTCCAAACCCAGCGATGGTTGTAAGTATGGAACTGCGTTGCGGCGATCTGCACGCCGCCGCCGATCCCAAAACGCAGTCGCTCAGCAATTTGAAACGTGCCGAAAACAACCCCGGGTGTCAGGAACGTCTGCTTCTTGCCCGAGTCTGGACCATCCGAAAAGAAAGTTGAATTCTGCTCAATCATCGGCCAAATTTTGCCCTTGATGCTGTACTCGAAAGTGGTGTTCCATAGGAACGCGCGGCCTAAAATGTTCGTGCCGCTTGTAGGGAGACTCCCGGTAAAGGTGTTCTGGATATTGAGCGGGCCCCAACCCTTTGCGAGGGCTAGCATCGGAGAAAGCACTGTGTGTCCCAAACCATTCGGTGGACTCCCACTCGGGAATGATGCCCCGAGGAACAATCCCACGAAATAGTCCCCCTTTCCCTCGGGAGCAGAAAAAGCGCGGAACTTTACAAACAGCGAGGTGTCTCCATTCCCATCGGGGATGTTGCTGCTGTGCACGATGTAAGGCGGAGGAGCAATCTGCACCTCCATACGGGTGTTGGGAATGATTTCCAGCCCGCGTCCGTTTCCGTAGTTGTCCGTTTGACTACCATCCGAATTCGTCTGCCAGGAAGAATCATAGCGATATTGCTGCACCAGAAGCACGTGAGTTGTAACAATCGGGGCAACGTAATGCGGTTGTTCCGAGCGGGCTTTGTCCACCGAGGATAGCCACTTCTTAACCCAATCGTCTCGGTCATTGTGGTCTGCTGCTGAATTAGGTGTAGCGGTCGGAGCACTAGATTGGTCGCTTTGTGTCGGCCCACCATACGCATCGTTGTCGGAGGACCCGGCGACAGAGATGCTGGAACTGCCAGACTCATCCTTAGGCAGAGAGCTTTGCGCCCTCAGGACCGGCATGAAATAAAACATGAAGGTTGCAGCCCAAAGCCAGTGCGAGATCCGGACCAGTCTTGGTCCAGCGTATGAACGCTCGGATTGTCGAATTATTTTCACCTAAAACTCCCAAAAGGATTACGCGAGTCATCCCGCTGCACAAAAACTAAAGAGGCCACGGTTTACGCATCAAATGACGTCCTACGACACAGTTTGATGGATCTCAGCCGGACCACCCTGTCCGGCGGAGGTCCTTCCAGGGACCGCCATCNNGGAACGCCCGGATCCGACGCCGCGTCCAGGAGCCGAACGTCGTCGACCGAGAGCTGAAGGTCTACGGCACGGATGTTGTCCTCCAGTTGCTCGGCCTTGCGGGCAGCGACGATCACGCTGCTGACCGCCGGCCGTCCGAGCACCCACGAGAGCGCCACACGGGCCGGGCTAACGCCATACCGATCCGCCACCTCGTTCAAGACCTCCACGACGCGATAGCCCATCTCCTTGTCGAAAGGCACGAAATTGCCCGCTTCGGCGAAGCGCGTGCCGGCAGGCGCGGGGTTGGCGCGACTGTACTTGCCGCTGAGGAATCCGCCGGCAAGCGGGCTCCAGACCAGGATGCCGATGTTGTGATACTCGGCGAACGACTGGAACTCGTATTCGAGGCCTCGACCGACAAGGCTGTAGTACATCTGCGCCGTTACGTATTTCTCTAACACGCGATTGCTGTTAGCAACTTGGCTGGTCGACCGAACTCTGAGTGAACGGAGATAAAGCGCAGCCTTCGCCCAACCAAGTTCCATTCAAGAAATTCCTGATCTTTTGTGCCGCTGGCCGTCCACCGGCGTACAGAGCTTTATCGAGTGCCTTCTGTAATCTTTCATCCACCGGGGGCTGTGGTGCCGGGCTCGATGAATCGCCGATTGGATCGACTTTCATGCCAGAGTCTTCGTTAACGTTTGAATTTTCCATTCTGCTCCCTATTCAGCATTCAACTCGATCAGTTCGCTGCAGATGTCGAAGGTTGGCGCAACCCGCAACCCTAAGATCGCTATTATAAATCGCCACATATTGAACAGGCAGCACGTTCTCCTTGCTCTTGGCACGTTGGAGCCATTCCCGCAGTGCAGGCCAGAACGTAGGCCGGTTGTGAGCAGACTTCGGGGGAGGGCTGTTCGACTGGGCGTCCCGTAGCTCTTTTAGTCCGGGGCGCTTTTGTTCTTTCACCCGTCGCTGAATTGATTGGGTTAGTGATCACGCCGATCACTGGTCGTGGATTCTCTGAATGTTCCCGGCCAGTTCGACGTCGTTCTTCGACAAAGGTGCAAAATTGACCGTTCTCTCAAATCGACGATGTTGAATAATGACGAAATGAGATCTAATACACAGTTAGGCACGGAGAGGGTGGGTGTAATACTACGGCTGTGCGCTGGCGGTATCGTCGAAGGTTGGCTGGCGCGGGCGAAACAGAGCAGTGAACTAAATGTTGTTCCGCTCAACGATGAGCAGCGCGCTGTACATGTCCCGAGGCTGGTTGAAGACATGGCCCTTCGCCTGAGCAAGTCCAGCGACGCCATGAAGGACAGCGATGCCATCTCTTCCACCGCCGCGGTAGCCCATGGCAAGCTGCGGTATCTGCAAGGCTACACTCCCGCCATGCTCGTGGACGAATCGCGCATACTGGAGGTGACCGTTTTCGGGATGTTGCATAGCAATCTGCACTCTCTGGATTTCAGCTTGTTGCTGCCCGATGTCACGGCTATCGCCGACGAGGTGGATGGGCAGTTGACGCAGTCAATCGGCGGCTACATGGAACTCGTGAAGGCAAGCGCAGCTGCCTGACATGTAGGAAAAGCGACGACCGGCGATGCGTTCAGCCTTGCAAACACTTCCGTCGCATCTATTGCGCAGGCATTTCTCCGCTCTGATCAAGAAGGGCACGCCTGTCCAGCGCCTGGAATCGAGATACAGGCGAACTGCTGCGTACGTCTCCACTTGGGAATCTGGTGATCGCACTGAATACCTTCAATTGTTCGTCATAAAGAACCGGTAGAATTGATTGAGATCTTCCGTCGTTTTTCTTATTCCTACTCTGCGAAAATGCTGCTTCCCGCGTTCTTACTTCGCTGACCACAAGCGGAAGCCGCCGATGAAGGCATTGTCATTCGCTCCCAAACGCGCTTTTGGCGGAAGCGTTTTGATTATTTTCGCATTTCCGCCTCCCAGCACGATGTAGTCCGCTTCTAACGCCGCCTGGAGTTCTTCCACGATGCGAGCAACATAGCGGCGCCATTTCTTTTTTCCCATGCACTTGAGTCCTCTCAATCCGAGGTAATCTTCATATGTCTTTCCCTTCTTGTCAGGGAGATGGGCAAGTTCCATCGGTTCGACGATGCCACCCACAATCATCGCCGAACCGAGTCCGGTGCCGAGTCCGAGAAAAAGCATCCGGCCTCCCTCATATGAGCCGACCGCTTGCATGGCGGCGTCATTAAGTACCTTCACGGGGCAGCCGAGCCCTTTGGCATAGTCAAATCCTACCCACCCCTTGCCGAGATTGTACGGTTCGTGCACGGGCTTGCCGTGCACCACAGGTGCCGGATACCCGACCGTAGCGACATCGTAGAGCCAGTCGCTTGCTGCCTTCCTCACCCATTTGCACATCAGCTCGGCTGTCATCTTTGGTCCCGAAACGATCTTTCGCGGCGTCCGCTGGCCGGTCGCCAAAATCTTCAAGTGAGTCCCACCCACGTCGACCACAAGAACCCTCTGAGCCATTCATCCCTCCCTGTGTTTTTCTCACTTTCCTTTGAAGCATTGCCACCAGCTTACTGAGGCGCATCAATGCCACCCAAAGGCAACCGTTCACACCTCCGTGGAGCATTGGGCAAACGTTGCATGCGATTTCCCACTGAACTGGGCGCGACTCAGGCAATACATTGATACCGTTGCGGCCCGTCGGGCCTTGGGACTTGCTCGTGTGTCCCATCTGAGACTAAGGAGCGATCTTCAG
>PLBY01000066.1 GCA_003134655.1 Acidobacteriaceae bacterium | reverse complement strand
AAGAACCTGGTCAGCGTGGCTCCAGTTACCTCCTCACCACCGCGGAGAAAGATCATCAGGGGCTTGCCGATGACCGGAACCTGCCCGGTAATTTCGGTGCCGACCTTGGTGGCGAAGAAGGCCAGCGTGTTCCAGGGCAGCAGATACCCGCTGAACCCAAATCCCATGACCAGAAATAGCAGGATCACTCCACTGACCCATGTCAGCTCCCTGGGTTTGCGGTAGGCCTTGAGAAACAACACGCTGAACATGTGCGCAAAGGCAGTAAAGATCATGAGATTGGCTGACCACGAGTGGATGGAGCGAATCAGCCAGCCAAACTGCACCTGCGTCATGACGTACTGCACGCTTTCGAAAGCCTCGCTGGCACCCGGACGGTAATACAGGAGCAGCAAAATCCCGGTCACCACCTGGATGACGAACAGGAAAAGAGTGATGCCGCCGAGGAAGTACCAATAGGAGAGCCGGTGGAGGGGAACGGTCTTTTTCCGCAACGGGGCGACCAAGTCATCCCAGCCGAACCGTTCGTCCAGCCAACTGCGCACGTTGCGTAAGGGACTCATCTCAAGCCTCCCGCCGACGCCTCGCGAATATCTCATCCCCTCGCACCTGCACCTCAAAGTCTTCCAGCGGGCGCGGCGGAGGACCCGAAATATTTCGGCCGTTGAGGTCGTACTTACCGTTATGGCAGGCGCACCAAACTTGGCGCAGATCGTCGCGGTATTGCACTGTGCAGGATAGATGCGTGCAGGTCGCTGACATGGCGCGGTACTCTCCACCGGAAGTGCGGATCAGCAGGCCAGGACGATTCCCGAAGCGGAAGATCTTTCCACTGTTCGGTTTCAACTCGCTGACACGCCCGGCTACGACCGCATCGCTGCCAAGGTCCGAAGCTTTAGGCGGCACAAGATAGTGCAAGACGGGATACAGGAACGCAACCGCGGTCGCTAGAAATCCGCCACCCAGCAGCGCCTCAACAAATCTTCTACGAGGTACAGGCGGTGACAGCGGATCGCGCGCGTTGGCAGTGCCTTGGCTGTTTGTTGGCATCCGTTTCTCCTGCTGAACCAAATCTTCCCTTTACCTCAAATAAGCTGTCTGGAGTTCGCCGTGAATGACCGCCTCGGACAGCGAGCAGCAAGGGCCGCACGCCTGAAATACCCAGACATGTCATGTCCTGAATGCTGCTACTTCTGCTTCCCAATTTCCCTGATGTAACCGACTAATTGGTCGATCTGCTCACCTGTCAGCTTGCCGTCAAAGGCTGGCATCTTGCCCTTGCCCTTTGTGATCACCGTCTTCAGATCTGTGTCTGATTGCTTTTGGACGTCAGCGGAATGAAAGTCGCGAATTTTGAGGTTCTTTCCCATGGTTGTTTGCGCGGAGCCGTCGGGTCCATGACACATGGCACACCTGTTGGCAAAAAGGTCTTTTGCGGGAGTGTTCTGCGCCACTGCACTGGCAGCAAATGCAATCATCAGAAGCACAAACAATGCAATTGTGTTTTTCATGTCTCTCCCTTGATTCTTTGAAAGTATTTTCCGAGAGTGTGATGAATGGTCGAGATTCACGACCAACTCTCTGTACTCAGTATCCTCATTGGGGGCTGGCTGTTGCGTCGTTCGGATAAGGCTTCTTTGCGACTGTTCGACCCGAGGTCTTTGCGCATATCTCTAGGCTAACCATGCACCACGAAAAAGCTGCGCGAGTTTCTCACCGAACCTGCCCACGCTACTGTGATATAGGACAACCATCAATGTGACCGGGATCACAAGACGTAAACGGATAAGCAACTTCCTTCTTTCTATAATTCTGCCTGAGCAACCACAGGGTGCTGTCGTTTTCCTTCGTAAGCTTCGCTTTGCACTTGGGTGAGTCGAAAAGTCGAAAATGACCTGCGCCTGTCCTGAAATCCCGACCTGTGAGTTACGGCGATCGGAGGCTTCGTCGGCGCCGGTTGGGTCGGATGACGGGCAATCCGAAAGTTGTTCCGGGCCTGAAGTCGGCTTCGAGGAGATCTCCGTTGATCTCCTCCAAGCCCGTTTCGAACGAAGCCTTAGCGGCAGACGCTTTCGCGTGCTCGGTGTCGGCAGTGTGCCTGTGAGCGGATAAGGTTGGGTCATAAGGAGATTCCCTATGACCCAGCTTCGCAAAATGATGCTCGAAGAACTCGAGCGTCGTAATTATGCTCAGACTACCATCGACTGCTACATCCAGACGATCGAGGATTTTGCGCGTCACTTTCACCGCCCTCCCGATCAGCTCACTCCGGAGCACATCCGCGAGTACCAAGCGTATCTGTTCCGCGAGAGAAAGCTGGCCGTATCCACCGTGACGCAACGACTTGCGGCTCTGCGGTTCTTCTACACGCAGACGATCAAGAAAGCCTGGAGCGTAGCCGATACACCTTACCCGAAGAAGACGCGACCCCTACCCAGCATCTTGAGCCCGGAAGAAGTGGCCCACCTCATCGACTCGTCCCAGACTCGGTTTCATCGCATGGTATTGATGACACTCTATGGCACTGGGGTACGGCGCGCAGAGTTAGCTCGCTTGCAAATTTCCGATATCGACAGCCGACGCATGGTGATCCACATCCGCAGTGGCAAAGGTCGTCAGGACCGCGATGTCATGCTCAGTCCCACGCTGCTGGAAGCCTTGCGCGACTACTGGCGTAGCCTGAAGCGCAAACCCACGGAATGGTTATTCCCGGGCGGGTCCCGGCACACCTCCAACCGTCCCATCACTCCGCGAGCCGTGTGGTATGCGTGCCAACGTGCCGCCCAGCGGGCGGGACTGCAGAACCGGGTTCATCCCCACACGCTGCGCCACTGTTTCGCTACGCACTTACTGGAAAACGGCGCTGACCTGCGCACCATTCAACTGCTCCTGGGACATCACGATCTGAAGGAGACCACGATCTATCTTCATCTCTCGCGACGGCATCTCCACGCCACCGCCAGTCCCCTGGACTCGCTCAAGTTGAAAGATAAGTCACCGCAGAACCCGTAGATGAACCGGCCGCCACTTGAGGTGGCCGATCTGGTTCGCGCCGCGGGACGCGTCTTCATCGAACGAAGCCGCCGCTGTGGCAACACCTCACGGTGCTGCGAGCCATCGCACGCTGTCGCACCGCCGCCTTGGGCGGGCATCTCGATGAGTGCATCGCCTGTGGCTACCGTCCGGCCATCTCTTACAACAGCTGCCGCAACCGGCACTGCCCGAAGTGTCAAGCCAACGCCCGTGCTCGTTGGCTCCAAGCCCGTCGTCAGGAGCTTCTCCCCACGCGCTACGTCCATGTTGTCTTTACCCTGCCTCGTGAACTGGCGCCGCTCGCCTTGCAGAACAAGAAACTCCTGTACCATCTTTTGCTGCAGACCAGTGCCGCAACTCTCCTCGCAGTCGCTCGCGATCCCAAACATCTCGGCGCCGAGATCGGCTTCTTCAGTGTGCTCCACACCTGGAATCAGAAGCTCGAACATCACCCGCACGTCCATTGTGTGGTGCCCGCCGGCGGATTATCGCTCGATCGTACCCATTGGATTCCATCCCGCTCGCGCTTCTTTCTTCCCGTCAAGGTGCTCAGTCGCGTCTTTCGCGGTAAGTTTGTGGCCGCTCTCAAACGCAACTTCCGGCAGGGCAAGCTGGGCTTCCATGGCAACCTGAAACCCCTCGCTCACCCCAAAGTCTTCTCCGCCTGGATCAGAACCCTGTTCCGAAACGACTGGCACGTCTACTCCAAACGGCCCTTCGGAGGCGCCGAGCATGCGCTCTGTTATTTGGGCCACTACACCCATCGCGTCGCCATCTCCAACCACCGACTCGTCTCTTTCGCCAATGACCAAGTCACGTTTCGCTGGCGCGATTCCGCTCACCACAATGAACACAAGTTGATAACCCTAGCGCTCGATGAGTTCCTGCGCCGCTTCTTGTTGCACTTGCTGCCCAAAGGCTTCGTCCGCATCCGCCACTTCGGCTTCCTCGCTAACCGCCGCCGCGCCACTCTCCTGCCGCTTTGCTTTCAACTACTCCACGCAGTCCAGCCATCGCAATCCGAACCAGAAACGGCGCCAGCCAAGCAGCCGAATCCACTTTGGCGCTGTCCCAAATGTGGCGGCTCCATGGCGGTCCTCGAAAGACTTACTGCTGCCCACCTCCAACTTCGTTCTCCCCCCTGGCTTGCCGGAGCCGCGGCATGAAACTCCCATCCCGATCTCGCTCGCTCGGTGCCTCCCAGTACCTTCAGGCCTCGTGCGCCCTGATTGCCCCCCACCAAGCTCCTGGCTCGAAGCTTTCGCACGCAAACTACAATCGAACTAGGCCCATCTGCACTCCGGTTAGCTCCATCACCGATTCCCCGAGTCTTTCTCGTCACGGCAACACCATTGAATTTCCATAGATGCTTCCTCGCCGGCGGCTTCCTTCAAACAGCTGTATCGGACGCGCCCCGCACGCCTCCAGAAATCTACCTGCAACTCCATATGGGGCGCGTCCGATACAGCACTAGCGTTTCTGGATAGTTTCCGCTTTGCCGACCAACCAGAAATCGTCCTATCGCGACCCGCATCGCAAAGTTGGTCAAGGCGCCGTCGGGCTGATGCTTTACATTACACACAACAGTTCTGGGTGCAGAATCGTTCGGACCCAAGTTCTGTTTGTAGAATGCAAATGTGACTCTCTGCCAGGTCTGTGGAACTCAGAACGCCGAATCGATCGAAGTGTGCCAATGTTGTGGCGCAAGGCTCGCCGCATCTCCAACCATGTCGATTTCACCTGATGAATTAGCCGAAGATGACCGCCGCACAGCCGTAGGCCCCGTTTCCGTCCAAAAAGGGTCTCCAGCGTTCAACTTCGCTCCCGGCAGCATGGTCGCAGATCGCTACCGCGTGGTGTCGTTGCTCGGGCGTGGCGGCATGGGCGAAGTCTACGGCGCGGATGACCTCAAGCTAGGCCAGCGCGTCGCGCTCAAGTTTCTACCCACGAACCGCGGGAAGAGCACCAGTTGGCGCGATCAGTTCTATGCCGAAGTGCGCATGGCGCGGCAGGTTTCCCATCCCAACGTCTGTCGCGTGTATGACGTCGGGGAGAGCGACGGCAGGCTCTTCCTTTCCATGGAATTTGTGGACGGCGAAGATCTGGCATCCCTGCTGCGGCGAATCGGCCGCTTGCCCGACGACAAAGCTGTGGAGGTGGCGCAGCAACTGTGTGCCGGCCTTGCCGCCGCTCACCGCAGCGGCGTGTTGCATCGTGACCTGAAACCCTCGAATGTGATGATCGATGGCAAGGGCCGCGCCCGCATTACGGATTTCGGGCTGGCGATTGCAGCGTCAGAGGCGGATCAGCAAACCAGCCCTGCAGGCACGCCCGGATATCTTGCACCGGAACTGCTAGCCGGTGCTGCGCCCTCCATTCAGAGCGACCTGTACGCGCTTGGCCTGGTCCTGTACGAACTGTTCACCGGAAAGAAGGCATTTGATGCCTCCAGCCTGACCGAGTTTCACCGCAAGCAAACGGAAACCAATCCGACCCCACCTTCGAGCGTCGTCAAGAACTTTGATCCGGTGGTCGAGCGAGCCATCCTACGTTGTCTGGATCGGGATCCATCGCAGCGCCCGCGCTCGGCATTAAGTGTCGCTGCTTCTCTCCCCGGCGGCGATCCGCTCGCCTCGGCGCTAGCGGCCGGAGAAACTCCTTCACCGGAGATGGTGGCGGCCGCTGGGCCTCAAGGCTCGCTGCGGCCGGCCGTTGCCTGGGCTTGCCTCGCGAGCGCGCTCATTCTGATCTTTGGCGCATCCATGCTTCTGGCGCCGCGAAACATGGACTGGGGTCTTGCACCTATGAACAAATCCCCGGAAGTGCTCGCAGACCGCGCTCAGGACATGGCGCAGAAGCTGGGTTATTCCGTCGCCGTGGATCGCGCGTTCTGGGTCGCTTCAGACAAAGATTATCTCCGCTATACAGCTCACAACTCCTCAAGCAAGGATTGGAAACATACTCCCGCGGGGCACGCGTGGCCGTCCCCGGTCAGCTTCTGGTACCGGCAAAGTCCACAGTGGATGATGCCGGGAGCTCAGACCCCGAACGGCCCGCCGAGGGTGACTCTGTTGAATCCGTCTTATGAAACGTCTGGCATGCTCGCTCTCAGGCTCGATATGCAAGGAAATCTCCTCTTTCTGCGCGGTGTCCCGCCGCAAGTCGAGACTGGAGAACGGAGTCGTGATCTGGACTGGGGCTTACTTTTTGCCGAAGCCGGACTCGACAAGACTCAGTTTGTTCCCGCCAGCCCGAAATGGCTCCCGCCCGATTCCTTCGATGTCCGCGCCGACTGGGAGGGCCATCTCCCGGATCGCCCCGACGTTCTCATCCACGTAACTGCCGCCGCCTACCACGGCGTACCGGTCTACTTCCAAATGATCGCTCCGTGGGATCAGCCATGGCGAGGAGATCCTTCCAGTCAATCCCGCATGCCCGCCTCCTCTGACATTTTTACGATGGCGTGGCCATTGTTTATGGCTGGTTATCTTCTCGTTGCCGGGTTTTTCGCGCGCAGGAACGTTCGTCGGGGTCGTGGAGACGCGAAGGGAGCGCTGCGTCTGGCGAGCTTTGCAATCCTGGCGAATTGCGTCTATGGTTTCTTCGTCTATCACTATGTCCCGCAAGCGGAGTACATTTCAGTCCAATTTATTCTGCTTGGCGCTCCCCTGCTTTTTGCGTTGCTCGCGTGGTTGGGATATATGGCCGTGGAGCCTTATGGGCGGCAAAGCTGGCCGAGGCTGATGGTTTCCTGGCAGCGTCTTCTAAACGGTCGTCTTCGCGATCCCCTGGTTGGACGCGATGTGTTGTTAGGCCTCGTAGCTGGCTCGGCAATGGGCACCATCTTTTTGGCTGTCGGGGCGCTTTCGCACAACTCGGCAGCGTCCCCCGTGGACGGTTATTTCGGTCAAGGGATCCTGCCGTCCATCGGCCACTGCTTCCTGTTGCTTTTTGCCGCTTCCTTCTACGCTCTTTTCTACTTTGCCATTTTGTCCGTCATGACTGGCCTGTTGCGGCGGCCAAGGTTCGGACTGGTCGCCATTGCACTCATCATGCTACTGCTAAATGCGCAAACCACTGCACGGGGTTTCACTTTGACCGTCCTGTTCGTGCTTGTATTCCTGGCAGTGCTGGTTAGAGTTGGCCTCGTTGCCGCGGCCGCCTTCTTCTTCATCCTGTTAACCCTCGGCACGTCACCACCACTGATTCTCGACCAGTGGTACGCTGGACGCGCCATGATCGCACTGCTGGCTCCGCTCACTCTGCTTTTCTGGGGCTTTTATGTCTCGCTCGGAGGCCAGCCGGTCTTGGGCGGCGCTCTGAAAGAGCAATAATGACCTAGCCATGAATAGGCAAACGCCACTAAACTCTGCCCCTTAAAGAAACTAAGTCTTCGGATTGCTCCCGAGTGACGGGCAAACAGGAAGTTGGACGACAGAATGCCTAGTTCTCGTTCTGGACGTCTTCAGGCTTGGTACCTTGCTTGGCCAGAATCCTTTGTCGAACAGTTGTTGCAGGGGCTCTTACCTGCTGAACACCCTGATGTTTATCATCTTCCTATGGTCAAGGAACACAGGCTGGGCGACATCATCGCGAACTCCGTTACGCATGGCGTTGGGGCGGCGCTCGCTCTCGCAGGAGCGGTTGTACTGGTGGCCACTACGGTGGGCGGGACGGCTTGGCAGATTGCCAGTTGCTTGGTCTTTGGCTGCACACTGGTGTTGGTCTATGTCTGCTCTACTCTGTATCACTCGCTCGTTCGCACCCGTGCGCGTCACGTTCTGCAAATCATTGATCATTCAGCGATCTATCTCCTGATCGCCGGAACCTATACTCCCTTCGCCCTGGTGTCGCTGCGCGGGCAGTTGGGATGGCTTCTGTTCGCCATTGTGTGGTGCCTCGCCATCCTGGGAATTGTGTTCAAGAGTTTCGCAATAGGACGTTTCCCCATCGCGTCGGTCGTTGTGTATGTGGGAATGGGTTGGCTGGGCGTGTTCGTGATGCGTCCTTTACTGCACGCTCTCACGTGGCACGGCATTTTCTGGATTGCGCTGGGCGGCCTGCTCTATACCGTGGGCATAGTCTTCTTCGCTTTCGACCGCTTGTCATACTTCCACGCGTTATGGCATCTCTTTGTGCTGGCCGGAAGCACCTGTCACTACTTCGCCGTGCTCTTCTATGTTGCTCAGCCGCGCACCTGACGCGGAAACGCCTACAACTCATCTCAACGGTACTTCAGTCGAGGGGCCTGATCGGCTGACAAACCGGACCAGCGGAGGAAACCGAGCGGAAATAAGCTCTTAGCCCCAGTGGTTCAAAAGGGTTCCTGCGCAGCAGGCGCAAGTGAGTGAATCCATTGCCTGAGAAATCCGCGTCTTGGCCAGTCAGCCGGGTATACCTTTTGAGCGTTACCGAAGCGTTCGCTCGGTTGAGTCAAAGTTGCCCGAAAGACCGAGTGTTAGGACTCGTCACTGAGCATTTCCTCTGCGCGGTGCAATGACACCTGATCCCCTTCCACTAGAACGAGGTCAGCATCTTTCGAGCATGGAAGATTAGCCACACCATAGCCGCCCCTGAACGAAACCGAGTCAGTGACAAACTCGATGTCTTCCGAAATCACGTACCCATACCTAACCAGCCCCACTCCGTATAGTCCGTCATCCCCCTTCGGAAAGGCACTGAACCGAACGTCGTTGTATCCCGATTGCAATACGCTCACGAATGCCCTCTCGGCATCTGCAACATTTCGGATATGATCGAAACCCGGCCCCGTCATAAATTCTTTCAAATCGTGCTCTGTCTCCACGATCCTCAAGAAAAGCGGGTCCACCATGAAAGCGAAAAGATAAATCTCATCGGTGACGCGAGCACCCGCACTCAACTGGCGTTCGTTGGACAAGATTGCCAGACGCTTTTCGTGTCCAGTCTTGAGCAGCCGCTCGAAACTGCTGTTCGCTTTGGAGATACCTACATACAGCAGTCGATACCGACTGAACTCCCTATGACGGCTGAGTCCGGAGATGATCGGACGTTGTCGCCATCT
Source organism: Acidobacteriaceae bacterium (assembly GCA_003134655.1). Classification (GTDB taxonomy): domain Bacteria; phylum Acidobacteriota; class Terriglobia; order Terriglobales; family Acidobacteriaceae; genus Sulfotelmatobacter. Next base: position 37,426 of record PLBY01000066.1, on the reverse strand, counting down.
TTCGAACAGGAGCTTTGTCGGTGGTGAACCATTCAAGAGAATTCACTCTGCTGCCGTGGGAGTCAACTTCGGCCAGTTCAACAACGTCGTATTCAGTGGCGTCCGGCGAAGCAAAACTTCCCGCGATTACCTCCAGTCGATGACCGTTTTGAAGCGGATGCCTCTCGGCAACTTCATGCAAATCAATCAAGCAGCTATCGTTCACGGCATCACCAAGTCGCAGATTGACCTCTAGGAGATGCAGGTCTGCGTCACGCCAGCGAACGGTCGTGAATTTCGCCTCTTCTCGTTGAGCCACCATGTAGAGATTGCTCTTACGCAGTAAAAGCCCAGCAGCGCCTATGAGAGCAAAGCGAAGAGGTCAATACTCGTCGCCGGGCCGGCGCTGGAGGCCCTTATCCAGGGTTTTTACGAGGATACCGTGGGGCATATCGCCGCTGATTTCCCAGATCATGGCCCCGGCAAGATGGTGCCTGCGGACGTAATCCATCTTGACTGTGAGCGAGACGGGATCTTCATAGGTCCAGAAGTTGGTGCCGTCGTAAAGCCAGGGAACCATCGCATTGGGATCGCGGTATTTCGTGAACTGGTTTTCGATGGTGACGATGTAGTTGTATTCCGAACCGGAGCCGACAGGGGTGCCAGGCTCAAACAAGCCATTGTTGGTATTGGGAACGTCCGTCCATTCGTAACCGTAGAAGGGCACGCCAAGAACGATTTTGTCCGGCGCCACGCCCAACCCGAGAAAAGCCTCGACGCCAGCATTATCATTGCAGGTCGGACAAGGATCCAGCAAAGATTGATAGAGCGGAGCAACAAAGCCGGTGGTGTTGTTCCATGGACCGTCAAAGTCGAAACCCATTACGTCGATGGAGCTAAGAGGATGCTGGACTGCGTTGAGATTGATGTATTGGTAGGCCCAACTGTTGGCGTTGACGGCGAGGGAGAGAGTCATGTCCGGGCTGATTTGATCGAGCTGCTTGCGGAATTCTTTCAGAAGCGCGGTGAGATTTGTCATGTCCGCGTTGCTGGCGGGGTATTCCCAGTCGATGTCGAAGCCATCGAAGATGCCGGGTTTGTGAAGGCCAGGAGCAAAATTGCCGTGGATATACATATCCACGCAGCTTTTCACGAAGGCTGCGCGATTCGCGGGCAGCGCGGCTGCGCTAAAGGCGTTCGGGGCAGCACTGCCGCCGCCGATCGACATGACAATGTGCAACTGAGGGTACCGTTCCTTCAGTTCCTGGAGTTGGTGGAAATTGCCCACGAAAGCACCGGGCGCCTGGCTATCGGCCTTGCCGTTGACGGTTTCATCGGCGGTGAAAGCGAACTGGTAGTCGGCGTAGGTATCGAAGCTCGCGCACTGATTGTTGACCACGTTGGCGAAGGCGTAATTGAGATGGGTCAAGCGCGACGCGGAGCCGCTGGTGATTACGTTCTTGACGAAATAACCGCCGTTCCCAAAAGTACCGTTGTAGACACCCCACTGAGGAAAGTAGCCGACAAGTTTGGGTGCGGAAAGGTTCTGCACCCGTTCAGCCGATTCCAAGGATGGCTGTTGGGCGAAAAGGGGACTGGCAGTTACGAGCAGGAATGCGCAAAGACACTTCATGAATTTCATGGGATGGACCTCCGTGATTGTGGCTCTCAAGTTCGCGCTACAGGCTGAAGAGCAACCGCCGATCTCAAAGAGCATCATCTTGAGGATGTAGCGATTCAGCACCGCTCATCGTATCACTAGCCCTTACAAGCCATCGCTCAAAGTGCGGTGGTACGATTGCTGCATGAAAACCATCGGTGCAATTACTTCCGCATTGCTCGTCATTCTCGGTTCTCTCGCTCCTCTGTTTGCGCTAGCACCTGCCCAGCAGCAGCAACAGTCTGAGTTCGTGAAACAGGGCCAGCAGTTGATGCGTGACGGAAAGCCAGAATATGCGTTGGCGCTTTATCGCCAGACTCTCCAGACCTCGCCGAATTCGGTGCCCGCCAACATCGCGGCTGGGAGCGTACTCGATCTGATGGAGAAAGGGGAGGAGGCCCGGAAGTATTTCACCAAGGCAATCGATGTGGCGGACACGCCCGAAGTCAAGGCATCAGCCAAGAGAGCGATGGCGATGTCATACGCTTTCGAGGGGAATTGCAACAAGACAATAGAATACGAGCAGCAGGTTTTTGACTTCTATGGCAGCGTGAAGAACTTCTTTCAGCAGGGAGAGATTGCCGACGAGGCGGCTCGCGTTTGCATCGATTCCGGCGATCTGGACGCCGCTCAAAAATGGTACAAGCTTGGGCACGACACAGGCTTAAAGGAACCTGACATCAAGCCCGCCCGGCAAGACCTATGGAACTTCCGGTGGGAACACGCGCAGGCTCGTATCGCCGCCCGGCGCGGCGACCAAGCGGAAGCGCAAAAGCATGTCGCTGCGGCAAAGGCCATTCTCGACAAGGGCACCATACCCGAGCAAGCACCGTTCTTTCCTTATCTGAAAGGCTACGTCGCGTTCTATGCGGGCGACTACAAAGTGGCACTTGAGGAATTGAAACAGGCAAACCAGAACGATCCATTCATCCAGTGCATGATCGGCCAGACCTACGAAAAACTGGGCGAGAAGGACGAAGCCATGGAGTACTACCGCAAAGCTTCGACGGCAGTTTCACACAACCCCGCTGCCGCATATGCAATTCCTTTTGCGAAGAAAAAGCTGTCCTAATCGCTCCAAGTCGTGGCTACGAAAAGAGACGATTCTTAATCTGGGCAAGTTCCGCGGGCTTGGAGCATTCCACATCGTCGTTGGCCACGTTATTGATCCGCGTGCTGATTGGGCAGCACCGCATCAGCCGAGCATCGCAGGGCTTCAGCAGTTCGGACGCCGCATCACATTCTTCATGCCGGGGTCGAGCCACAGGTCGTAGCTGTCTGCATCGAAGATGACTGGTGCTAACCGCCAGTGGTGCAAAACGTTTACCTGACTGACCAGCACATTATCGGATTTCCCGCCCAATCGAATCATCCACTTGCGGCCGCTGCGCAAGAACCCTTCTTGACCACAGGGGCCTAAGGGCCTATTTCGCCCGGGTTGCTGGAGAAAACTGATGGATGGTCCACCCCCTTTTCCGGGGCACACGTGAGCGAACATTAAGGAGGAGCGCAACAGGGCAGGCCATAGAAGCGTTCGTGCGCCGACATCCCGATCCTGAAAAAAGCCGAAGCCGAGTACGTGAAGCTGCAATGAAACTCGCCCGGACTTTGTTATTGCGGTTGCAATCCTGCGTGTTCCACAACGTATACCTTGTTGACCAGTTAGCTGTGCCAAAATCCTCGTTTGACCGAACTTTTGCAATCGGATCGGAAGAACACAAAAGCGCCGGGGCAAATGGATAACTTGCTATCGCCCGGGTTCCTCGATAGTCAAAATGCGATCTACTGCGAGGTCGTGGAGTGTCTGTTTGATGCCGCTGGGCCAGCGGATTTCCAAATCTTTGATGCGTTGATTCCTCCCTAAACCAAAATGCACCCGGCTGTCGCTGGAGGAGGCATAGCCCACCGCAGTGGTCACTTCGTTCCACTGCGAGTGGCCGTCTTCGGTCGTGATGTGAATCTGTGCGCCGATCCCCATGCGATTACTCTTTGTGCCCACCAGTTTAAGGAGGACCCAATGGTTGCCCGCCTCGGAGATGTTGTGAAAAAGCTTGACCTGGCCTCCAAGCACAGAAACGACCACATCCACGCGGCCATCGTTGTCGAGATCGCCGAAAGCAGCGCCGCGGTGGGCTGCTTCCAGTTGGAAATCTGGCCCGGCCGCAGCGCTGACCTCCTGGAACTTCCCGTTTCCAAGATTGCGGAATATCGAGTTTGATTCTGGATATTTCCGGGTCGGAATCAACTCGCTGATGTTGTCGAGCACGTTCGCCCGGGCAACGAACAAATCCTTCCAGCCGTCGTTATCGAAATCGTAAATCCCGTTGCCCCATCCTGACATTCCGGTGGTTGGTTGCAAACCACTGGCCCACGTCAGGTCGTCGAAATCCCCGTGACCGCTGTTGATCAGCAATGGGAAGCTCTGGTGCTCGACCGCGGTGTACCAGATGTCGGGCCGTCCATCGTTGTTGACATCTCGGAAATCGGATCCCATGCCAGATAACGTGGAGCCGTCAGGTGCGTAGGCAACGCCTGCCGCCACGCCCACTTCCTCGAACCTCTTCCCGCCAAGGTTGTGGAAAAGAAACGCGGGAGTCGTATCATTCGCTACAAAAGCGTCCAGGAACCCATCGCCGTCATAATCCGCGAAGGAAACGCTCATGCCCTTGCCCATGTGCCCGGCGATCCCCGTTTCCTGGGAAACGTCGGTGAATGTCCCGTCGCCGTTGTTGCGGTAGAGCGTGTTGTGCAGGGAAGCATAGACTGTGGGATGGCAGTAGGCCCGCATCCCGTTCTTAAGCGCGCAGTAAGGATCTTTGTTGACTTCCCAGACGCAGTAGTTGACCACGAAGAGATCGAGCAACCCGTCATTGTTATAGTCGAACCAGCCCGCGCCCACGGACCACATCTTCTTCCCATTCATCTGAGCGCCCGCGAGCCCTGCCTTCGCGGTCACGTCCGTAAATGTGCCGTCGCCATTGTTATGGAAAAGTTGGTTGCCCGTGACGTTGGCCAGAAACAGGTCGGGCTGTCCATCGTTGTCGTAATCGCCTACCGCGACTCCCATCCCGTAGCCCGCTCCGGCCAGGCCCGCGCGCTCGGTAACGTCGGTGAACGTGCCATCGTGGTTGTTGCGAAACAGCCGGTTCCAGTAGGCGGGCGATTCTTTCTGGAGCGAAGGAACGGCCGCGCCGTTGACCAGATAGATATCCAGATATCCGTCGCCGTCGTAGTCGAGCAGCGCGACCCCGGCGACCATGGTTTCAACCTGATTCTTGTTCGCCGTAGGCGAGTTTTGGGTGACAAAGCGAAGCCCCGCCTTGGTTGCGATTTCTTCAAACTTGATCGTCGCCGGATTGCCCGGTGTTGGGCCGTAAGAATTCACCCGGCCCGCCGGGAAAGAACTGAATAAGAGGCTGAAGGCGAGAATAAAAGTCAGATTACGCATGCTGTGTCGGTAACCAAGCTTTCTTCATTCCTTGTTGCGCTTCCTCATTCTTCATTAACGTCTTCCGGGCAAGACCGGTGCGCTGATTCTCAGCCTTCCATGAGCATCGTGATGGCGGCATCGATGTTGAGCACGTTAAGGTTATATCAGTTGGTCAGCGGGTCAAAGGCATCGGCAAATCCATTTGTCATGGAATGGATGGGTGCGGCGTTCGAGGTATGGGGTTACTCCTGCCCCTCTCGGAGCTTCTTTAAGGCAGCGGCTGCGTCATCTTTACGGCCAAGCTTCTGGTACGCCCGTGCCAGCAGGAAGTACGCCTGGTTCATGTGAGGGTCGAGCTGTACGGCGCGCTCGAGCTCGGGGACCGCCGCCTCGAATTTTCCGTTCTGCACCCAGGCGCTGCCCAGGGCCAACCGGGCGTCAGGCGACACAGGATCGATGCGAATCGACTCACTCAAGTAATGGATTGCGCGGTCATATTCTTGTGTGAAGGTGTAGCAGACCCCCAGCCCATAGGCGACGTCATAGTTGAGCGGTCCTGCTTGTTCCGCCTTGGTATAGTAGTCGATCGCTTCATCGTACTTCGATTGTGAGCGTTTCAGGTTCCCGAGTTCCGCCAGCACTTCAAGGGAATTCGGTTTCGCATTCAGGGCTGCGAGGAATTTGTTTTCCGCCTCCGTCGGCCGGTCGGCAGCAAGCGCCGCTTCGCCCAAGCTGGTGAACGCGGTAGTAGTCAGGGGCCATCGCAAAGAGCTTTTGGTATTCCTGCTGCGCTTGCGTCTTTGTGGCCAGCCAAAGGTAGTAGTGTGCGTCCACATTACGCGGATCGGCAGCCAGCGCCTTTCGCAATTCCGCGATCTCCTGCTCGGGGTGGTTGACGGTCAGCTCTGCGCGAGCCAGCACCACATGCATTGCTGCACTGCCGGGATGGCCTTTCAAGTACTGCCGCGCGATTTGCGAAGCGCGACCGTATTCACCGCGATACAGCGCGTGGTCTGCCTCCGTCAGTTCCCGGGACTGCGCGCAGGCTGCGCCGCACAGGGTCGCAACCTGCAGAAGCAAGGCGCCAATCAGCTTCACTGTCAAACTCTGGTGCCTCTCCGATCCTAGTTTCCTGAATTATCGAACGGCCTGATTTCGATAATACGGGACAATTCCTGGCTCTTCTCTTCGGCAGCCTTCTTGAGTTCTTCGACGCGTTGCGATTGGGAATCGCGGCGCGCATCTCCGGTCTTGGCGTACAGCAATAGCAGATTAAGGTTCGCCTGATAATGGTCTGGACTGAGGGCAAGCGCGTGATCCAGTGCCCCCTGCGCTTGCCGATACTCCTTCTTCGCCAAAAGAGAGCGCCCCAGTTCAGCGAGCGCGTCAGGGTAATCGGGATTCGACTTCAATGACAGCTGTAATTCCTGGATCGCGCCTTGGGGGTCGTCTTCCTGGTTCAAAAGGCGCCCCAGATAATAATGAGCCGTGGATGCTGTTTCGGAATGGTTCGTGCTCTCGCGAAGCAACGGCAGCCCGGCTTCGTAATTCTTAGCCCTGACATAGGCCGCACCGAGGGCCAACTTTCCCCGTGGGTCTTGCGGCTTGAGTCTTAGATACTTCTGGAAATACGGGATTGCCTGCTCCGGACCCTGCTCGAATACGGAGACCGCGCCCATGGAGTAGTTGTACGCAGGGTTATCAGGATCGAGAGCAAGAGCCTTGGCCATCGCCTTTTGGGCTTCCGCGAGAAAGTTCGATTGCAGGCACAGGATACCAAAGTAGTACGGAATCGTAGCGTCCTTTGGATTCAAGTCCTCAGCGTGCGCCAAATAACCCAGTGCCCCTTGGTAATCCTTTTGTTCTTGCCCAACTCGCGCCAGGTCAAGAAGGATGCCGGTCGAGGAAGAACCGAGACTGGAAAAGGCCTGTTCCAAGGCTCTGCGCGCGTCTGAGAGTTTTCCAGTCTTTTCGTAGGCCAGCCCCAGCGTGCGCAGAGATTGGCCAGAGAGCGCCCGACGTTTAGCCAGAGCTTCTTCCAGTCCCACGATGAGATCCTCGCGTTTGGCCGAGGCCAGCACGGGTGCAATCACTTGCGCATCGGCTTCGGAAAAATCGGGGCCGGAACGCAAGCGAGCCGCACACTGATCGGTGTGCATCCGGTCGCCAAGACCCGCCAGGTCCGCGCAACGCACCGCTAGCGCCTGGCTGCTGTCTTGGCTGTCAGGCGGAAGATGGGACAAATACCCCTGCGATTTCGCGTACCGGCTTTGCTCCATCGAGAGCACAGCGGCCTGGTAGTTCGCTTCAGTATTGGCAGGATCGAACTTAAGCAATTGCTCGTATACGGCAAGCGCCTTGGCCTTGTCTTTCGGGTCCCGGCCAGCGTTCTCTTGATAAAGACGCGCCAGATTCAAGTAGGGAGCAGTGAAGGTCGGGGTGCGGCTTATAGCGATCGCGAAACTTCCTTCTGCGCCGGCGTAGTCTCGTGTCTTAGCCTCGATGACTCCCAGCAGGTTGTCGAGACCGGAATCGGTCATTCCCTTCTGCGCTTCATAAACCTTCTGCCTGGCAGCATCAAGGTCATCCCGGTCGATAAGATCTTGGATCTCTATAATGACTTTTTCCCGCTCGGTTGGGGAACTGGATTGGCAAAGAGCTGAATTGCTAGAGAGCGCGAAGCCGCAAAAAACGGCCAACGGCAGCGCCACATGTGACCAGCAGGAATTCATACCCTCATTCACGGGATCAGGGGGACGCAGAAGGTTCAGTTGATTCTATATCGCTGCCGCCGTGCTGAGAAGTAAAATGTCCCCTGGGATGAATCGAACCTGGATCCTTGCTGCGCTGGTCCCGCTTTTTATATGCGCTGGTCTCTCTGCGGGCCAGGACGCGACGTTGCCTGGTCAGGGGCAACTTGCCAAGGGAATTGCAGCGCTGAGGGCGGGTGACCTGGATTCCGCCGAGAGGATTTTCACTCTGGCCTTGCACCAAGGTGTGAGATTCCCCCTCGTCTATCACAATCTGGGCGTTATTGCGCCGGAGCGTGGTCAACACGAGCAGGTCGTTGCAAGATTCCGTGAGACCCTGCAATTGCAGCCAGAGTTTGGCCCGGCACACTTGCTGTTGGGCGTCAGTTGGCTGGCGCTCGGCAAGAATGCAGAAGCCGCCCGTGAGCTAAAGATCGCGGAGAAACTGATGCCAGCCGAGCCGCAGGTACATTTGCAGCTGGCGCGTGCCTACGACGCTCTGGAGGAGCATTTTGCTGCGGTCGATCAGTATCGGCAACTCACCAGGCTGGCGCCCCGAGATGCCGAATACGTGTATTTGTTGGCCAGAAGCTGGGCAGAGCTTTCTCGATCATCGTTGAAGGAGATCGCCAAGCTCGATTCCAACTCCGCGCGTCTGCACCAAGCGCTTTCCCAGGAACTTTGGAACCAGGGGAAGTATGATCAGGCATTGACGTCTTTTCAAAAGGCGGCTGACGTTGACCCCAAGCTTCCCGAAATTCATTTGGCGATGTCGCTCATCTATTTGCAACAGAAGAAATACGATGAAGCGCTTGCGGAGATCGAACGCGAGTTGTACCTGGTTCCTGACAGTCAGGCGGCGCTGGCGACGAGAGCGAAAATTGCAGCGGCTAAGCCAGCTTCTGCCCCTTAGGAAACGCAATGCTCCGTAATTCCCGGCCGTCGAAACGGGTGCGCGCACTAATTGTCGAGGTCCTGCTCACCGGATGGCTTTCGCTTCCGCTCGTTGCGCAACAAGCCCCGGAGCCCGAGGCGTTGCCAGTATTGGGCGCTCCGGGATCGCTCGCAGAGCTTCAGCTTGAACCCTCCCGAAAAGCTGAATTGGAGAGCGCTTTGAAGCGCCGCGACTACAAGCGCGCCGAGACCATTCTGCTAGAGGAGACGCAACGCGACCCAAAGTCAGTCCGCACCGCCAAGCTTTATACCCTTGTGGGACATATACTTTTCCTCGACGACCAATACCTCAATTCGGCAATTGCGTGGAAGAAAGCCGAAGCGATCGCTTCGCTTGACGATCAGACCAGATTTTCGCTGGCCATGGCCTACCTCCGGCTTAACCGGCGGGACTGGGGGCGAGACGAACTCCAGAGACTTGCCCGGGGCGATCCCCAGAACCCTCTCTACCTCTACTGGTTGGCCAGGCTGGACTATGATGCACGGGTATACACCACGGCCATTAGCAGGTTACAGCGCGTGATTGAGCTCGATCCAAACATGATGCGCGCCTACAACAGCCTGGGGCTGTGCTATGACTCCTTGGGCCGGTTTGACGAAGCCATCCAGAGCTTTGCCCGCGCCATCGAGCTCAATCGCAGGCAGGAGCAGCCTTCGGCGTGGCCGTCCTTGAATCTCGTCGTCTCCCTCATATCGCTGAATCGCCTCGATGAAGCTGAAGTGCGACTGCACGAAGCCTTGAGCTACAACCCCAAGTTTCCTCAAGCTCACTACCAGCTGGGGCGGGTGTTAGAAAAGGAGGGGAAACTCGTAGAAGCCATCGCTCCTCTGCAACGGGCGATCGAGTTGGATCCTTCGTATCCAGAGCCTCACTATACCCTGGGTAGAATCTATCAGCGACAAGGGAAGCGAGAAGAAGCGCAAGAACAGATGGAGAAGTTCAAAAAGTTGAGAGGGGAACCTTCCCCTCTACAGAGTGCCCAGCCGCGTTAAACCCCGGACCTCTGCTAAAGAGTGGAGCGGAAACCTGCCGCAAGGAAAAACCGCCACTCACGATTCCGTGAGTGGCGGGTTCACGCAAAAGCCGGCCTGCCTAGAACTCAATTCTTCCGGCCACCTGTATGGTTCGTGGCTGGCTGACCACTCCATTCCACGTGCCGAAAGGCGCGGACGTGGGGTTGCTAATATCAGTGTTGAAGGCCGTATCGCCTCCGAAGTTCTGGCTCTCGTCATTGATAAAGAAATGGGCGTTGAAGGCATTGAAGAAGTTGGCGCTGAACTTGAAGGTCACTCGTTCAGTGATCCTCGTGTTCTTCGTCAACGAGAAGTCCAATTCCTTGAAGTTGGGCCCACGGAGATTGCTGATGCGGCGCCCATAGCCCGAATAGCCTAGTGTCGCGAAGCTGCTGTAGGGCTCGAAAGCATTTAGATTGAGCAATGGCTTGGAGGGATCAAAGTGGTTTGGGTCTTGAAGGAACGGATTCACTCCGGGGATCAGGCCGGGTATGCACGCTCCTACGTACGACTTGCAGGTTCCGTTATCGCGGAAAAAGAACGGGATGCCGCGAGAGTAGCGGTAAATCGGACTGAACTGGAATCCCCCCACAACCCTGTCCAGTGCCCCGCCCTTATTCAGAAACCGTTTGTTGTGGCCGAAGGGAAAGTCATAGACAAAGGCCGCCGACACGACTTGCGGCACGTCGTCAGACGCCAGAGTGCGGGAGCGAGAGCGTTGGTAGGGCGAGACAATTCCATACGAGCCGTTATAAATGCCTTGTGTTGATTGCGTATTGGAGGCGGCATCTTCAATGGTCTTGGAGTTGGTGTACGACAACAGCATGTAGATGCCTTTGTCGAGGCGTCGCTCCACACGCCCCTGGAAAGAATGGTAGATAGAGTTGCCGACATTCTCGTTGAGCCCAGCCAGAGTGCTGCAATACTGCGGGTAGGGCAGCAGCGCTTGCCCCACCGTGGCACAAGACACTTGTGAGGCCCATCCTGGATAAGGCTCGGGAACCCCGCTGGAAGGATCCCACGGGTTTGGAAGGTTTGCCCCATTTGCGATCACACGAGGATCATTCGGATTGAGCACATTGAGCGGCTGCAGCGCCGAGAGCAGGTGGGTGCTGTGCGCTCCGACGTAAGCCCCGCTTACGACCGTCTTCCAGGGTAACTGCCGCTCAACCGTCAAGTTCCACTGTTGCGCCCGCCCACGTTTGTTGGCGTTAAATGGGCGGTAGAGCGGGGATAACCCATTGTCAAAACCAGGCGTGAGGCTTGGCGCAAGGCTGGGGGGGGTGGGGTAGCCATTCGCCGGCACGCCCGCTGCCACGCAGAACGCGTTACCAGGCGTCAGACACATTGCGGGAATGACTTGTCCAGTGCTGTTGAGGCCGGGACTGCCGACAGCGGAGTTGATGTTATAGCCGTCCAGGCTATTTCCTCCATTCCAGCCCGGATAGAATGCCTGGCCAAAGAAGATGCCGTATCCGGCACGAACCACCATGTTCGGTCTCACCGCATAGGCTACACCCAGGCGAGGCGCTACCCCCGCATGATCCACCTGCTCTGGGTAGGGCCGGCTGGAGCTGGCGAAAGCCAGGGCTCCCAAAAGATTTCCCGCGTCTGGATTGGGTAAGGTCGGGTCGAAAAACGAAGCGTGGTTATACTTTTCTCGCGTCGGAGTTTCCATATCCCAGCGCAGTCCATAAGCCAGTGTCAACTTGGGAGTGGTGCGCCAGGTATCACCAAAATGGACCGCCCAGGCTGTCTGCCGTACATAGATCGCCGGAACATTGTAGTAACTCACGCTGGCGCCGTTGGCTACGCCGATAAAGAAATCAGCATTGCCATTGCCGCTTGCGGTGCCCACGTTGTTATTGGCAGTCACGCCCCCAAAGCTGAACGTGCCGCCTTGATTGGTCCCCCCTTTGGCGTTTCCTTGAGGGGAGCGCCACTCGACGCCAGCCACCAGAGTGTGGCTTCCTACCACCCGACTGAGAATATCGTTGATCGCATAGGTCGGACGAGTGCTGATGTTGTGCCCCGGCGGGCCGCTAGGTTCACCCAATTGCAAGCTGCCAAAATCGAACGTGGGAAGGTACGTGGTCGTGTTGGCCACGCCCGGCACTGTGGGCATTTTCACGGTCGTCTGAGTATCGGCCGATAAGATATCCTCGTAGAGGTCTAGATAACCCAGCGTAAAGTGGTTGGTCGTCTTCACCGAAAATGCGTGCTCCCAATTGAACCGATAGACCCCGGAATGACCCGGCTGCCCCTGCGCGCTCGAAATCGGAGTGGGAAGAGCGCCTACCAGATTGGAGTTGTTATATCTACGGTAGAACGAGAAGGAGAAGCGATCCCATTCCCCCCAGTTATCGTCGATACGGAACAGATAGGCATTCGACCCGGTATACAAGGAGTTGGGAACCGCGTGCGGCGCTAGGTAATTGTTCGATGTTCCGGAGGAGGTTGGCGTCGGGAGCTGCGCCAGCCACGCTTGCGCAATTGGATCCTCAAGGTTCGGACAAATCACGTTGAGCACGCCATTACAACTGAACTGCGTGCCGTCCCGCGGGTCGTAGATTGGAATCAGATTCCCATCGGAGTCCAGGTTGTCTGTAAAGTTGCCACCCCGTTCCAGCATGGTGGGGATTGTGAGTGTCGGCCGCGTCGCTCCGCCGTTCAGCCTGTAGGGCTCCCAGTTGAAGAAGAAGAAACCCTTGTTCTTCCCTTTATTGAACCCCGGCAACTTTATAGGGCCGCCGATGTTGGCGCCGGCGTCCATCTCATGGTCAAAGGTTCTGGGCGAGCCTGCCGGCACCCCCCACTGTCTCGCATTTAATCCGTCATTGCGCAGGTAAACGTAGCCGGAGCCGTGAAAACTGGTGCCGCCACTCTTAGTCTGGGCAACGATCTGACCGGAGGTGGTAAACCCGTATTGGGGCTCGTAGGTCGAGGTCACCACCTTCAACTCCGAAATCATGTCAGGGGAAACCGGAAAATCAGTGTGGATGGCTACCATCCCGCTCTGGTTCAGGTACCCTTCCGACAGAGTGGCGCCATCGAGGATAGCTTCGTCGCCGCTTTGCTGGCCGCCGTTAATGCGGGCATTGTATGCATCGCCGCCACTCGAGGTGGTTACGCCGGGCAGAAGGACCGCCAGTTGCGCGGAGGACCGCTGGTTCCCATTGGCAATCGCGATGGGCAGATCGGCCAGGGTTTGCGGTTCTATGCCACCTTGAACAGTTGCGTTGTCATAGTTGACCAGCGAGGTGCTCGCCAGCACCTCGACGCGTTCGGTTCCCGCACCAACCTTCAGCACGACGTCGCTGTGAGCAGAAGCGTTGATGGTCAACACTATGCCGGTCTGCGTGGTGGTCCCGAAGCCGGTCTTGGCAACCTGCAAGCTGTAGATGCCGGGCTCCAGGTCGCGAAAGACGTATCGCCCTCCGGCGTCCGACTGGTAGGTCGCCATAGACTTGCTGGCCGTGTTGGTTAGCGTCAATTGCGCGCCCACGATCACCGCTCCAGACGCGTCTGTGACGGTGCCGCTCAGATTGGCGTAGGTGCTCTGCGCGTGGCCCAGGTTGGCCCCGATCACCAGGCCGACGCAAAGCAAAAAAAGAATGGCAGACGCTCTAGCTGCAAGTCTTGATATTGACACTGGGAGATTGCCTCCGCTAATGTAAAACGCTTTGCTCCGCGACCATCTGCAACTGCGGAAAGGGTTTGCGTAAGAACCGGCGAAGTAATCTCCTGATAGCCAACCCTATCGACTCCCCTCCGCTCGGCTCCGGAAAAAACTCGAAATAATTCCTAAAACAAAGTATTCACAATGATTCGAAAGCCTATCCGCAACAAATCAACATTGTCAAGAACTATTAGTAGTAGTTTAATACTATTGCGCCGTCCGGTTACTGTTGTCGCCGAGCACGCTGCTGCAATTCGGATGTGTGGGCAACCAGGGACATCGTCTGACGGCGACGATTGATCAGAACTATGACATCGCGCAGCCGTGCCTGGATTTGAACCAGATCCCCGGGTTTGCCGCAGGCGTCGGTTCCCGCCGCTGGTCGCCACCGTGCTTCTGCCGCAAGCCGCGGCAGTTTCGCGCACATCAGAACCAGAACCACCAATCTCGGGCTTGGTGCTTCGAGGCTCGTTGTGCCCCGCTGCCCAGCAGAGCATCGGGGGGTTCACGATAGTCACTTAAGCTAAGATGTTAATAAGCGCATGCGTCTCCCTCGTCGCCAATTTCTCGGCTTCTCAACGGTGCTTTTCGGAACCTCATTACTGGAAGCGCTCGCCCGGCCTCTCAGCAGGTGGACGCGGCCGCTGGCGCTCGATACCGCCGCCGTGCCCAATGCCGACAAGGGCATTCCGGTGACCTACGTGGACGTGGCCAAGGAAGCGGGCCTGACTGTTCCCAATGTCTGGGGTGGAGTGGAACACAAGAAGTATATTGTGGAGACGAAAGGCAGCGGCATCGCGTTCTTCGACTACGATCATGATGGCTGGCTCGACGTGTACCTGACGAACGGCCTGCGGCTGAACGAGAAGTGGCCGGTGGGCCAGGAACCCAGATCACACCTCTTCAAGAACAACCGTGATGGCACTTTCGCAGATGTGACCGAGAAGTCCGGCCTCGGGCAGGTGGGATGGCAAACGGGCGTCAGCGTGGGCGACTACGATAACGATGGCTGGGACGACCTGTTCTGCGGCTTTTGGGGCCACAATGCCCTGTTCCACAACAACGGCGACGGAACGTTCACCGACGTCAGCAAAAAGGCCGGCGTGCACAACGAGCGCGTCCGGTGGACGTCAGGTTCGACTTGGCTTGATTATGATCGGGACGGCTGGCTCGATCTTTTCGTCGCCAATTTCCTGGAGTTCGACATCAAGAAAGTACCGCCGGCTGGCGCCCAAAAGTCTACCTGCATGTGGAAGGGGGTTTCTGTTCTGTGCGGGCCGCGCGGCCTGCCCAGCGGCTCCAACATTCTCTACCACAATAACGGCGATGGAACTTTCACCGACGTCACCGAGAAGGCCGGCATCCTGAAGCCGGGGCCTCGCAATTCCATCAGCACCGTCTCCTACGATTTCGATAACGACGGCTGGCCAGACATCTACGTGGCCGTTGATTCCGAAGCTAGCCTCATGTTCCACAACAACCACGATGGCACGTTCACCGACGTCGGCTTGATGAGCGGCACCGCGGTTAACGATGAGGGCCGGGAACAGGCCGGCATGGGAATCGGGGTGGCGGACTACGACGCTGACGGCTGGTTTGACATTTTCAAGACCAACTTCACTGATGATACCTGTGACCTCTTTCACAACGACGGCGACGGGGGCTTCAGCGACGTCACCTTCTCTTCAGGAGTCGGCGTGAACAACAATTACGTCGGCTGGGGCTGCGGGTTCGTAGATTACGATAACGACGGCTGGCCGGACATCATTCAAGTCAACGGTCACGTGTATCCAGAAGTCGAGCAATGGTTTCCGGACGCCAACTTCAAGCAAAAGCGCGTCGTCTACCACAACGAAGGCAACGGGAAATTCCTGGACGTGTCTGCTCAGATGGGATCCGGCATCGCCGAGCGCTACTCCAGCCGCGGTGCCGCCTTTGGCGACTTCGACAACGATGGCGGTATTGACGTGCTGGTATTAAATATGAACGATCCGCCCTCGCTCCTGCGCAACATCGGCGGCAACAAAAATAACTGGATCAAGATCAAGCTGATCGGCACCCACTGCAACCGTACCGCCGTGGGAGCCCGCGTGCGTGTACTCACCGGCAAGCACGCGCAGATGGACGAAGTTCACACCGGCGGAAGCGTCATGTCGCAGAGCGACCTGCGCCTGCACTTCGGTGTCGGCCAGGCAAAGACGATCGACCTGATTGAGGTGAAGTGGCCTACCACTTGGAAGAAGGAAAAGTTCGCCGACGTTGAGGTCAACCAAATCCTGACGATCAAGGAAGGTGCGGGGATCATCAAGGGGGACAAGATCCAGTCGTGAAGACAGCTACGGGCGCGCCCTTCTGGGAAGTGATGACCAGGGCCCGGGATGACTAGGGCTCGGTACAGTATGTCCGGCAAATCGCCAGGCCCTCGTGGGTGCCTCATGGCTTCGCGGTGCTAATCGCGTATGTCTCGCCCGATACACTTCTCCCATCCCGCCCGCACCGAGCGGGGAAATGATTTCGTAAGGACCGATCGGACCGTCTTCCGTTCGCGCACAAAGAGAGGACTAAGCAGTGTGCGTTCAACCGATGGCAGCCAGAGCGCCCACATCTTCTTTGGAATGCTTCGTGTCCGAAACAGCAAATAAGTGAAGTAACACTTCTTCGATCCGCCTGCCTCAAGATGATCAGCGTCAGTGTACCAGAAGCGGCATTCCGTTCACCTCGACTGTCGGCAGGCGCAGCATGGCACCCCGCTGTCGAAGCACCCCAGATAGGATGACTCGGGTACTCAGGGCGCATCGACTCCTGCAACAACTCCTGGGAACCACCGTACCGCGTTATCGTGGTAGAGCTTGCGTAGGACAGGCTCCGGCAACTCGAGACCCTGAACCTTGCGGCCCTTAACCTCGACCGTTTTGTTTGTGGCAAAAAACTTCCAATCGCGGGCGTAGGTGTCATTCCATTCCGCGAGCGCCTTTTCCGTATCGTCTTTTGGCATGACCACCAGATCGGTCCCGTAGAGGACGCGGTCCTGGTATTTGATCAGGAACGCCCGCACCTTGTCGTGCGGCTGGATCATCAGGTATTCAACGCGGGCCGCCGTATCGACGGCAAAGTTTGGATAGCGATCGAAGCGCCTCGCGATCTCATCGACATCCGTTTCCATGCTGCCCAGATGCGCGCCAACTACCAGCAGCTTTGGATTTTTGGCGAGGAAGTGGTCCCGCGCCGCCAAGATAGTGGCTTTCGAGGGCCACTCGGGATGAGCGTAAGCGTATTCCCCGGGATGCTGCTGGTAGTACGCATAGTCGGGGCTGGCGGTGTTTGGGGGCTGCCAGCAAGAATCCGGCTCCGCGATGTGGGCGACTACGGTGCGATGGTGGGCGGCAATAGCCTGATAGATGGGTTCGAAGGCAGGGTCGTCGGGCATCACGTATTTTCCCGCTTTCGATTTCATCTCCATGCCCATGACTTTATAAATCTTCACAGCGATTGCTCCCGCTACGAAGTCGGCATCGAGCCGGCGGATCGTGCGCTGGGCGAATCCCGGATCTTCGAAGTCGTAAGGGCTAAAGGTTGTACAGAAAAGCGCCCGGCCCCCCGTGGCGTGGACAACCTTGAGCACGTCGCTCCGCTGCGGCTCCAACTCCTTGCCGAAGGGATCACGGTCATCGATCACAATGATGTCGAGAACGCGCAGGTTCAGACGCTTGAGGAAAGCCCCCAAAGCNNCGCCGGTGGCAAGGCGGGTTTGGTTCCGTATGATGAACCCGAGAGGAGCACCGAGGCGAGCAGTATCAAGACGGCCAGCACAGTCGTAGCCAGGGACAGCAACATCCGCTTCGAGATTAGGGATATCAATTCAGCCCTCCAATCAAAAAGTCCGAAACCTACATGCCAACTACCTTTCGGATTGTCTCCCATCTTGAGAGGGGGCGCCAATCGCGATCGGCACCCATCGAATCCTTGCATCCTGTCCTCCGGCGGTCAGTATTCCGTGATCCTTTCCCCGGGAGTGGCTTGGCCAGGCCGTGTTTCCGGAGATACTATATCTCCGATACTTGCTAGAACTGGCAAATCGAGGTGAGTCGCGATTGACTCTCGCTACGAGAATAACGATTCATTACGACAAATTGCGATTACTTCCCACTCATCTCGAGGCGTATAGGGCTCAATGTAATGGACAGAACCAAGAGTCTGATACAAAAAAAGAGGAAAGCGAAAACTGTATCCAGTGAAACCGTTCACCATGGAAAGTCTCTGAATGCTGAGCGAAGAACGGCAACGAGCAATCCTCGAGACGTTGGACCGGGACGGCCGCGTGCTAGTGGTGGATCTGGCCAAGCATTTCCAGACATCCGCGGTCACGATTCGTAAGGATCTAGGGGTCCTCCATGCCAAAGGCCGGATTCAGCGGACGCACGGTGGGGCATTACGGGTGCTGGGAGACCCAGCTTTGCAGGAAAAAGAGAAGCACCGCAAAGAAAACTTACAGATTGCTGCAGCCGCGGCGCGTATGGTAAAGGCAGGACAAGTAGTGATCCTGGATTCGGGCACCACCACTACTGCCATTGCCCGTGCGATGCGGAACCTTCAGAACGTGACAATCATCACCAATGCAGTAAATATCGCTGTGGAACTCTCTGGTTTCAACCTGGACGTGATTCTGACTGGCGGTAATCTCAGGAAGAACGCATTTTCCCTCGTGGGACCGATCGCCGAAGGCGCCTTGCGCCGGTTGAGTGCAGACGTGCTCTTCCTCGGGGTGGATGGTTTCGATGTTGAATATGGACTCACCACTCCCAATCTCCTGGAAGCAAAGGTAAACCGCACGATGATGGACGTGGCCAAAGTAGTGGTAGCAGTCTGCGATTCCAGCAAGTTCGGGAAGCGCAGCTTGTCATTGATTGACCGGCCTTCCGCTATCCGACACGTGATCACCGACCGAGGTATTTCTAAAGCCGACCTGAACGCACTGAAACAGTCCGGGATAGAAGTGACGGTCATTTGACCCCGTGTCTCCAACCGGAGAAATCGATGCCGGCCAGCGATGTCAGGTTGACGTTGCAGTTTTACAGCCACGCCGTAAGCGAGGACTGTATCTTCCGATTCCGGCGCTGGTTCTAACCGTGCTCGTCCTGATTGGTTGCCGACATTTCTTGGCGGACTGGCATGAATTCTGGGGGCACATGCAACGATGTGCAGAAAAGTGCCCGCTGGCCCTCCCCCAAGCGCCAACGGGCAATCTGTTCTTGCAGTGATTGACGCGGTCGTGAGGGTCTAAACGTCTGGTTTCCCGCCACTAACTCATGACCGCATTCCGATTCGAACGGGCAGAGATTACCTATCGCCGAGGTGAGAATACTGTTCAATTTCATACGTTTTCCGAAAAGCTTGAGTCACACTTTGAGGGGTCAAGCCAAGGTTCGAGGCATAGCTACCCTCGACGATCCGAGTGCCAAATCTAGTGATCAATCTTGCAACCGGACACTCCGGTGGGACTCCCGTCGATGATTGGCGAAATCTCGCCATATCACTCAAAATCGCCATATTCGGATTTCCCAGCATTTGCTGCCGTTTGTATCGAGGGCGCCATTTTGGGCTATTGCAAATCAGGCGGGTCAAAGGAGATAGCGCTTGAAGAATATTCTAGTTGGCGATCCAGACTGGGTCGTCAGCAATCGAGTAGTTTAAAGTCCCCTGATGCGGTACAGGACGACCCCATGCGATGGAACAACAGCACTGATGGTGCTGCTTGTTTTCTTCGTCTCGCCGGTCCACAGGTCATGTAAGGAATAGCCGCTTTCGTTTTCCGGGAGGCCTACGGTGGATGCAGGAACCGAGACTTCCTCTGCCTTCCCGCCGGTGTTGAACAAACCGACGATCGTGTCTCCGTTCGGTTCCCTCTTGGCGAACACCTGCTGGTTGCCGGTATTGAGCACCCTTTTCGCGGCGATCGAATCCTGGTCGACAGCAAGGACTGCGGAGTTCTCCAGATATTTCTGCAGATCCGTTGGGTCGAGGTGAGTAAGATCGACGCCGAGGATGAGGGGTGCCGCCCCAAGCGCCCACAGGCTGAGCTGAGTCTGGCGCTCGACCGGAGTCAGCCCGTCGTTGCTGCCATTTCCTACTTCAATGGAGTCATAGTCGTTGAAAGCGCCTGGACCAGCGTAAGGCTGCCACTCCGCCACGTAGTTGAAGCGTTTGGCAACGTCGGCCCAGCTCGTCAGCGGATAGCTGCTGCCATGCTTTTCGCAGCGATAGCATTCGACGTCGGGCGCGAATTCCCATTGATTGGCATACTTCATCAATGTCGGGGCGATCGCGGTTGTAAGGTCCCCCTGCGTGACGTCCAGGACCATGGGCCGCCCGCTTTGCCGTATCGCATCCGACCACGCCTTAGCGTCAGCGGCGTTGCTGTCTTGCATGCCGTCAATCTTGATGTAATCGACTCCCCACGCCGCGAGCACATCTACCCACGAATTCGTATACTCCTGCGCTCCGGGCTTGCTGTAGTCAATGCGGACCATGCCCTTGCAGTTGTAGTTGTTCTCCTCTACGGACGGTTCCGCAATCTGCGCAGCCGTGTACGATGTGCCCTTAATGGGCGTGTTCCGGCTGACCGCCTGCTTCGAAATACCCGGCGTGACATAAATTCCGAACTTCATCCCCAGGCTATGGATGTAGTCAGCGACCACCTTGATGCCATCGCTATCCCCCTGGGCCGGGAACCTAGATGAGTCCGTCATCCAGCGGCCATAAGGGTCGACGTTCGGACCTTGCGGTCCCGGACACTGATACCAAAAGTCGTCGAGATTTATATATTGGTACCCGATTTTCTGCAATCCGGAGTTATGCAGGGCGAGTGCCTGAGCTTTCATTATGTCTGCCGTGGGATTCTTGCGGAGGAAGCTCCAGCTACTCCAGCCGAGAACGGGCGTGCGCTCGAGACCATTATCCTCTGCGCTGGCGTTGTGCAGGATCCCGCCCGCCAACAACGCGATCAGCAGTACTGCCCTTAAGCTGTGTGTCCATTCCCTCAAAAAAATCATCCCTTTCCTTTATCACAAGCGGGGCGACAAAAACAACTACGGCATGTGGAAGCGGTGGCTCATCGAGCAGTTCGAAGCCGACTACAACGAGGTTGACCGATTCCTCCGGGCGAGTCTC
This sequence comes from Acidobacteriaceae bacterium, assembly GCA_003134655.1. Taxonomy (GTDB): domain Bacteria; phylum Acidobacteriota; class Terriglobia; order Terriglobales; family Acidobacteriaceae; genus Sulfotelmatobacter. The sequence goes on along the minus strand of PLBY01000066.1, from coordinate 16,793 downwards.
GATTCGGATCAATACGTCGGGTTTGCGAAGCTGGTTCGAAGATACGCGAGCGTCCATATCGGCTGGGCGGATGCAGGATTACTTATAACGATTGCCAAGATTCGCAATCTGATCGTTCACGAAAGAACCGACCTGCATCGGCATGTGGTCATCCCCACACATGCTGTTGCTGATGGGCTAAAGCTCTGCAAAGAACGGCTGATGAATCCACCTCGCGCCGTGCCGACCTTTCAGCGGACAGTTGAGGTAATTTCAATCCACGATACTTTGAGCCGTGTGCTCAAGATCATTGAGGAGAGGGATTACTCGCAGTTCCCCGTCTACGACGACAAGCGGTTTCGAGGTTTGCTCACGGAAAACGGCGTCACGCGATGGCTCGCTCGGCACGTCTCCCAAGCTGTTTTCCCCTTAGTGCTGGACGACATCCCCGTTTCGCAGGTGCTCCAGAATGAAGAGGAGCGCAAGAACCATCAATTCGTGCGGAATGATATGCGAGTGGACGATGTGACTGCCCTGTTCGCGAAGCAGGCTTTGCTGGAGGCTGTCCTCGTTACGGCGAGCGGCGATGAAACGGAAAGTCTGGTTGGGATTGCCACTCGTTGGGACATACTTCACCTCTCGTGATCGCAGGCGGCTGAGACGCTCCTTTCGCAGATAGCCACTACGGACTCCTTTAGTAGCGAAGCGCCACGATGCTTTCGCACTTCTGGAGAAGAACGTGACAGAGCGATCAGAGCAGAGACCCGCACAGTCCGAAGCTGTCGAAAAGAAGAGCACCATGCTAACGGTACAGGTGCTCTGGGTCTGTCAGGCGTTCAACGCGACGCCAGAGGAAGCAGCGCGAACGGTTGTCTCCGATCTTTTCGAGCAACTGGCGCAAGGCGGCACCGTCACTGTCCATATCGAGGATGCGGACGGCAAGGAACAGACGCTAGAGGTGTCGGCGGGATAAGAGGCGGCTTGCTCGAACACTCGCAACCATTCGCACCTAAGGAGCGAGGGGAAGCCCATTCCGGGCGCGGAGTTTCGAGACAACTGGGGTACAACTGACGGGCGGGAGAATGATTGGCTTTTTGCCCCTATGCGACACCAGATGAAGCACTTAGATTTTCGATCTTCTCTGGTCGGGACCAGGGGGTCGGAGGTTCAAATCCTCTCTCCCCGACCAATCTTTTGTTCGGTTTAGCTATTCAACTTCGGGATTCCCTGTCTTGCCTTTGCCCATTTTTTACGTGATTTTGGCGCAACCGCCCACGTCCTGGCTGTCGCCAGACGCCGCCTCGACTGAGTTGGGTCCCACATGGGCAGGGGTTCTTTGCGCGGTGAATTTCCAGGGCGATTTTTCAAAGATGTTCGTATTTTCTTCCGCGAGCTCTTGACGAAAACGCCTACTCGATCCAGGAGCAGGCGGTGCCGGGAGTGTTTTCGCAGTAGAGGACGCGCCACGACTTTGGCTTGTGCGCTGCTGTCCATGCGCTTCCGAGGATGAAGTACGGTTTCGCCCAGACCTCGCTATCGATGGTACGGGGCGCAAGGACCGTCACTTGAACAGCGGTCTCGGCGGGAACTCCGCGGCGGGGATCCATGATGTGCGAGTAACGATGTCCGCCGGTGCGGAATGATTTCTCGTAGGCGCCCGACGTGGAGAGAGACATGTCCTTGAGGAACACCTGCGCCGCGTTGTTGCGGTGGTCCCAGGGATCGGCGGTGTTGATGGGCCAACCGCGGGACTCGTCGGGAGGATTGCCCAATCCGTAAATACTGCTGCCGGACGCGGCTACGAGTGCATTGCGAAAGCCTCGTGCGCGGAGGATCTCGACCATGCGATCGACAGCATAGCCTTTGCCCACTCCGCCGGGATCGATCTCGACGCCGGGACGGTCGAAGTAGACCGTTTGGTTCGGTGCGTTCAGTTTAATGTGTTGATATCCGACGATTTCGAGTGCGTCGTGGAGTTGGTCGGGAGATGGAACGTGATGAGTTCCGCCGAAAAATCCCCAGGCGCGCATGAGCGGACCGACGGTGATATCGAAAGTGCCTTCGCTGGCGCGGCTGTATTCGAGGCAATCGGACAAGAGTTGGAACAGCTCCGGCGAGACCGCTACTGGATGCACGGCCGCCTCGCGATTGATGCGATTCCATTCGCTCGCGGGCTTGTAATTGGAGAGCAGAGCATCCAGGCGGCGGGCTTCGTCGAATGCGGCGTCGATCGCCTGATTCATCGATGCCTGATCGGAGCCATAGAGGACGACGGAGAACGTCGCCCCCATGGCATCCGCATTTCTCTCCATTCGCTGCGCTTCCGCAGGGAGCACCGGGAGAAGCGCTGCGAACAGAGCGACAAACAAACACATCACGACTGCGCCTTCGGCATCTGGTTCTTCCAGAAGGATTCGTACTCGAACATTACCTCTTTGATGGGAACGCCGCGGACGTCAATCTTGGTGAGGTCTGCGGAGCCGATGCCCACTGCTTCGGCGAGGAGCATCATGTTGTCGGCATACTGGAAGGTTTCATCGCCGGGGTGCAACTGGTCCGGAGGATGGTCCTTAGGATTCTTATAGACGCGGTATGGCGCCTCGTGACGTCCCGCACGAGGGTTGTAGCCCATGCAAGCCGCGGCCACAGCATCGGTATTCACACAGTTCCTCCCGACGATGAGGATTCCCGGATGGACAGGCTTGGAACCCAGAACCCATGGACCTTCGCCGCCGACCATGGAGACGATGCCGTCGGCGATGGCGAGATCGACTGGGCGGGAGCCGAGAATATCGACCAGAACGCGAGGGAGCCGCCAGCCTTCATAGCGGGTGGATTTCGGATCGAGCTCGACGGGAGCGCCGGAGGGCGACTGCACATACCCGTAGTGAAAGACCTGCTCGCGATCACGGTAAATGCCGAGCGGCGTGATGCCGAACAAATTCTTAATGCAGATGGTGAGCCCCATCTCTTCGTGGTTCTTCATCTTGCCCATGCTCACGAAGAAATCGCAATCTTCGTACGAGTGGTTCACCTGGAAGGCCGGAAAGACGTACGGTGTACTTTTCACTTTGAGCAGCGAGAACTGCTTGGCCCGTCCCGGCTTGTCAGTGTCTTCGAACTCGACGATTGGGGCCGCGTTGCGAATGGCGTTGACGTCCCACCCGCCGGAAAGCAACTTGTCTTCGAGTTTGTAGCCGAGTTTACGGCTCTCGGCACCTTCCAGAATGCGGACGCGCTTCGCGCCGAGCGCTCCGAATGCCGCAACTGCCGAGCCTACAACGCGCGGATGGACCCAATGCGTATCGCCCGTGGTGTAGCCGGGGAAGCGTCCATCGCCGGTGAGATTGACCTTGATGCCGACCGTCTTTCCCTTGACCTGGTTCTCGATTCCGCCGATCTCATCGAACATCTTCCGGAACTGCGTTGTGAGGTTTTCGTCGTAGCTGCGGACCTTGGCGACGGATACCGGTTCTGCCGGAGCCGCCGATACGCTCCGCGCGTCTTCTGCTGGGCGAGCTTGGGACGGCCGCGCTGCGGCCGTCGGCACTGCCATTGCTCCTGCAGCGAGACCAGAAAGTGCGAGCCAATCGCGCCGCGTCAGTCCTTTACACATAGTGTTGCCTCCTCTTTTTATTGCATTGAAACGGCACCCCATACCAAAAGCTTGGGAATCGTCACTTCGGTTCTTCCCTCGTCGTAATGCAGCGGGAGATCGACCGCCGCACCATCAGGACTTTCTATGCGAGCCGAACGGAACTTTCCGGCCACACGAAGCGTGATTGCCTCGACCGCATGATCGAAATAGTTGACCAGTTGCACGAGCAGAGGTTCACCGGGGCTGCCTCCACTTGCAAACGTGACTACCGACGGAACATTGAATGGGACCATGCCCAGATCGTCGTCCGAGAGTATTTCTTTAAGATCGTGCGCTACGGCGTCGGGATCGGGATCGGCGTAGACGATCACACTGCCTTTACCGGCCGGGAGTTCGGCGAATGGCGCTGTCTGTGGGGCGCTGCCCCAGGAAGGAGCAGCGATGACGAGCCCGCCGTTCTCGGCGAAATCCTGCAGCTGCTTGCGTTCAGCGTCAGATGGTGGATCGAGTTGGGTAGCCACTATCGCGCGGAACTTTGCCAGCGCGGTCGCATTGAGATGGGTGCGGGAAACTAACTTGTAAGGCACCTGGCGGCGGGTTGCGAGCTTCAGGTACTCATCGGAGCGATCTGGTTGCGTGCTTGCCGGATCGAGAACGAATCCCACATTTCCATACGGAGTAAGGGCACGCCAGGCGGCATGACTCTCAGCGAATTTCAGATAGCTCGAGAGATGGCGCCATGTTTCGAGGGCGGAGGGCTCCCGGGCGCGCAGCTTGGCGCGAAGAGCATCATCGAGCGAGACGATCCAACGGCCGCCGGCTGCGGCCGCATCGGCCACGGCCCGCGTGTAATCAATGGTCGAGGGGTTCTCGATTTGGCTACTGATCCATACTGGACGCGAGGGCGAGGGAATATCGAACGACCTCACCAGCCAGATGTTCGATTCGATCCATGGCTGGCTTGAGGGCGTAGCTCGGATACCCATTTCCGAGAGATTACGTCCGCTTGGAGATACGCCCTCCACGGCTACGATTGGTGCTGGCTTCCACCGCGATGCAGACGCGTCCTTTGCGATTTCGATGACCAACATGGAGCCGGCGGCTCTGTGTAAGGCGTCGGAAAACTCCGGAGGGAAGTCGCCATAGAGCACAAGTCCATCGAGCGAGGCCTTAGCGGCGTCCCCGGCGATTTTCGAGGCATCACCGGGCGCATAAATCAGTCCGAGCACGGCAAGGCCGCGCTTGTGGGCTGCCTGTGTATAGACCTTCACGAGTTGTTGCTGGTCGGCTTCAATAGCCCCGTCGACGGGCGCGCTCCAAGTGACCAGCAGGCAGTTTGCCGGCGAGTCATCAAGCAGATTGAGTGTGGCGGGATCGTACCAACGGGCGAGGGCTTCGCGAACGGAAGCGTCCGCGGGAAGAGTTTTCGTGCGAATTCGCCACGCAAGTTCCAACGGACCTCCAGTCCAGCGAATGGGGACCAACTGCTCCGGAGGCGGAGTAGCGGAAGCTGCGAGCGTGCACGACAGCAGGAAGAGCGCGAATACGCGGAACTTAGCAGTGGACCACAGCAAGATTGTGGTTCTCCTCGAAGGGCGAACCTCGAACACCTTATCTTTACGCGACCGGCTCGTGAAAATCTGTGATGCGAGTCACGATTCCCACAGGGTGAATTTTGATTTTGGCAATTTCTATTGCTTGCTGAGATCTGTGTTCATGACGTTCCAGATAGAGCCCGGCTTGGGATCGTAGGGGACAGCATCAGTTCCGAACTCCCAAAAGAACACACCGCCAACCCAGTTGGGCACGTCTGGATGAAAGCTATAGCCTTCGTTGAGCAACTCGGTGAGCTTAGTTTTACCCGGTTTGGCTTTGCTGTACCCCCACTCGCCCATTCCGAGTTTGGCGTTGGGAAAGACCTTGTGAAACTGGGTGAATAGTGCTCCAAGATCGGGTTTGAAATTTAGACATTTGTCCCGGTAGTAGCTCAGCAGAACGTAGTCCAGGCCCGATTTCATATCATCAGGGATGTTCTGGCTAGCCCATGTGATCGGATCGTAGGCCGGCCCCATACTCGTGGTGCATGCTGGGTTGGGTTCGTAGTAAAGAGTGAGGGCAGCCGTTTTTCCGGCCTTCTTCACGATGTGGTAGGCGTTGATCATTTTCGTGATGACGTCTTTGTCGGTTGTGTTGGGAATTTTCCATGGGCAAGTTTGCCCTTTTATCGGGATCGGATCGGAGTTATCGAGCCAGTTGCCATTGATCTCGTTTCCGACTTCCCATATATCGACATAATCTCCGAGGGTGGAGACGTAGTCGTTCCAGCGCGCCTTGTGATCCGCCACATCGAAGCAGAACTCGTAGGCTGAATCGATGACCTCACCGAAGATATAGGTCTTCTTCGATATTTCTTGTGTCGCTGAAAGATAGGTGCTGGCTTTCGCACCCTTATTATTGTCTGAACCCTCAAGCTTGTACGTCAGGCGAACTGTGGGAGTCGAAGTCAGGTGGCTCACGGATTCGACTACTTCATTCAGGTATTTGTTCTTTCTGATGTCCCTATTGTCAGCGACCGTGACGCCGTGAATCGGTGTTGGAATTGTCGGAGATGACCGGTCGACAGTGTGGTTACCTTGCTTGTCCGGTGTTTGGGCGCGAATTGGAAAAGACAAAAAAGAGAACAACAGGAGAATAAGAAGACATTGTTTTGTCATAGATGCCACCCGGTTTACTCGCTAGCGGTACTCGCCAAAGCCAGCGACAAACTCCGATGCTACAGCGTCCCTCCGAGTCGGGAGATGATCTCCAGACAAGCGCGAGTTACGTGATAAGGAGCCTTCCACGGATCCACCTTGGTGTCATCAGTCCGTCCACCTTGATAAAGAGTGGTGTAGACCTCGCCGTACTGATGATCGACAAAGCGGTCCATGAAGAAGTGGGATTCCAGATTGAAGGCCTGCCAGTACTTGGGGTCCCCGGTGAGTTGGTAGGCGTTTTCAAATGCGACCATTGCTTCGCACTGCTGCCACCACTCCATGTTGCGGTTGCTTGCAGGTTCTGAGGCGGCACCAGTGCGATATATGCCCCCGTTCGCAGTATCGAAGCCGTACCTGAGAGCGTGATCGACTAATGCCAGGCTGGCGCGGCGAATGCTCGCATCGTTTTGGCGTCCGACCCGCTGAGCTGCCTCAGTGATCAACCAGCTGGCCTCAAGATCCAGGCCATATTCGCACTGCATAGAATCGCCATCGCGGTCGGCGACACTCCAATCATCGTTGAAGTAGTAGCGGCCGTAACCGATCTGGCTGTCGATGATCTTGTTGGCGAAGATGTCGAGGAGTTCGTTCACCCGGCTCTTCACCTGCGAATCGCCGGTCACGTCGTACAGCGTAGCCAGCGCTTCGAGCAAGCCTAAGTGCCAATCGTAAGATTTTCGCCCGAATGATCCGGCGCCATTCGGGCCGTCTTTGTAGTTGGGAATGAATTGCCAATCGGCAGTAAACGCGATCCGATAGCCGCCATACTGAGTATCGTGAGCGTGCTGGTCGATCACGTGGAACAGATCCATCGCTTCCTGCACAGCTTTCTGGTCGTGAAAAGCTAGACCGTACTCGGCCAGTCCCTCCATGACATACGACATCGGATTCAGCTGCTTCGTCGAATCGACGATCTTTCCATCGCGGGTCACCATGAAGTAGTAGCCGCCATGCTCCTTGTCCCACATCTTGTCGCGCAGAAACTTCAAACACTCAGCCGCCATTCTCTGATACGCGGGATCCGGATAGCGCCGGTACGCCTCAGAGAACGACCACAATGACCGCGAAATGAGTACGACGGACTTATCGCTGTAATCGGTCGGCTTTCCCTGTCGATCAAGGCGACCAAGGATGCCGCCGTATTGTTTGTCGACAGCGTGGTCGATCCAGAATTGCAGCACGTTGTGCTGCAGCGTGTCGCGGAACACGACTGCCCAGTCCTGTGCAGCCTCGCCGTTCATTTGAGCCAAGGCAGTTCCCGGACAGCAACAGATTGAGAGCAGAGCCAAGACAAACGACTTCCTCAAGCCGAGGTTCATAGGGCCTTTCGCGATCAGTGGATCTTGTCAGCCGTCCGGGAGCTTCCGCCGGATGTTAGAAAGAAAGTTTTAGCGCCAGCTGGCCAATCCGCGGTGCCCGGGCGCTGGTTACTGCACCAAAGCTGCCAAGAATATCGCCGGTAACACCGCTGAACTGCGCGTGGTTAAAAACGTTGAAGAATTCCGCCCGGAATTCCAGATTCGTTTTTTCTGTAATCGCAGTGCTCTTGTGGAGAGAGAAATCCCAGTTGTCTATGCCTGGACCGTGGAAGAAACGACGGTTCGAATTGCCAAACACGCCCGTGACTTCCGGGGAGAAGGGGGATGTATCGAACCATTGCCCAGTTTTCCGGATGTCCAGGAAATGGATTGGCTGGCCATTGTAATTGGGAACATCTGCTCCGCCACAGCCGCACAAGGAAGCATCGTCACTCTCACTGAGCGTCACCGGGAAACCGGTAGTGAAGCGAGTAATACCCGTGACCGTCCAACCTGAGAGCAATTTCCCCTGGAAGCCGTGGGCTGACTTGGCAAAGGGGAGGTCATAACTGTAGCTCAGCACAAAATTATGGGTTAGATCAAAAGTGGAAAGCGCTCGGCTGGCACGTGGATTATAGGGATTAGGCTCATCGTAGAAGCCGGAAGAATTGTCGAAGGACTTGGACCAGGTATAAGCACCCAGAAAACGGAACCTGCCGACATCCTTTTGCACGCTGGCCTGGAAGGCATCGTATTCTGAATTAGCCTCCGTGGCCTCCCAAGGATTGCTCTGAAAGTCGAGCTCCGGAGGATTCAAGGCAAGCCCACGACCCGATGTCACCGAATAAGGCCGGGTTCCGTAGGCGACAATTTGGTTGGGATTGCTGGCACTGTAGTAGATGGTGTCTTCGCCGTACTGACCGCACTCCTGACCCGCCGGAACCAGCGGAGCCACAAGTTGGAGGCACTTGGCGGCGCTCCCGGGATTCAATTCCACTTCGTTGAGCAGATGCCGGCCGCGCGATCCCACATAGCCAACTGTCACTACCGTCGTACGGGCGATTTCGCGTTGGATCGTGAGATTGAACTGCTCAGAATACGGAAGCTTGTTGTTGACGCGGTACGTGGGTGCGGTCGCAATGGGGAGATACTTTCCCCAGATTCCAGTAGCGCCGGGCGGCGGAATCGTAAAGGGGAAGCGCTGCCCAGGATCGGCCCCAGTGCGAGACATATATGGCTGCTCCAGATAAACAGGCACTGGACTGATGTAGAAAAGTCCGAAAGGAGGGTCGCCTACCTCGTTAAAGAGGGTCAGATCCTCGATCGCGGTGTAGTAGATTCCACCGCCCGCACGGATGCTTGTTTTGCCTGGACCGCCGAAGATTTTCCCCAGTGCACCTTCGCGAGCACTCGGCGAGTAGGCAATCCCGAGACGAGGCGCAAAACGGTTGTACTGCGTCGGAGCGAGTGTGCGAGGCACTCCCGGGTCGCCCGGAAACTCGAATCCCTCTGGAGCATCGGGATAGACTTTTGATTGCTTTCCGGGCACGAAAGTTTGAAGCCGGTTCTTCGTGTCATAGAAAGGCTGGCTGACGTCCCAGCGCAATCCGTAGTTAATGGTCAGATCGGATGTTGCTTTGTACGTGTCCTGCGCATAGAGGCCGAAGTACTTGGTACGCGAGTCGAGGAATTGAAGGCTGGTTTGATTGAAGAAATCGGGCGCGCCTAACAGGTAATCCGCAAAGTCGTTGCCCGTTTCGCCACCCGAGAACGTGAACCAGCCATTCGGAGTATAAGTGTTGCGTTCGTTGACCTGGATGTAGCGTACGTCTCCACCAAACTTCAACGTGTGCCGCGCCTTAACTTTGGTGAAGTTGTCGCTAATCTGATACGTATTGTTGTACTGTCCAGTAATACCGTCCGGAAGACCGAACTGCAGACCGGTGTTGTTCAGACCAATCGAAGCCATCCCATCATATTTCGGATTCGAAGGTATGACCCCCAATCCACCTTCTACAAACCCGAAAGCAGTGTTTTTTCCAAGGCCTCCCTGCGGTTCATTCTTTATAAGGGCGAATCGCGTGTAACCCACGTGAAACTCATTCACCGTGACTGGATTGATGATCGACGTGTAGTTGATGCTAATCTGCTGGGCACGGGAAGGCGTCACTACAGGAAAGCCAGGCACATTCGACAGCGGGTTATAGGGACTCAGGAAATTGGCATCATCCCAGGTGTAATAGCCGGAAAGCGTTCCACCGTGTCCGGTGGTGACGTCAACCTTAAGTCCGTACTTGTCGTCCCGCAGATTGGACTTCTCCGCTGAACTCGAGAAGAAAGGCTGTCCTCCGTTCGTTCCAGTCGGCGTAGGAACAAACCGCAGCGTCTTCACAGCAACCGGCGACCACGCGGCTTGAGGAATCACGAGCCCATTCGCTCCCGGGAAAACGCATCCAGTCGTAGGATCGGTGCTCGTGCAACCGTCGAACCAATAGGACTCGTCCGGATTAACTTGATACCCCAAGCGATTCGAAAGCACAGCGGCGAAGTTGGTGGGACTGGCACCGCTACGAACCGCTCCGTTGACCGCGCCGAATCCGGTTGTTCCCAGATCCGAAAAGTCCCCGCCCCGCTCGGCCGTTGAGGGCACAGGGATCAGACCGGAAGAAACTCCCGCCACTTCTCTCGTCCCCTGATAATCACCGAAAAAGAAAAGCTTGTTCTTGATGACCGGCATGCCGATGGTGCCGCCGAACTGGTTTCGCCTTAACTCTCCTCGCGTCGGGTCAAAATAGCCGCGGGAATCGAAATCCTCGTTGCGCAGAAACTCATAGGCGGAGCCGTGAATCTCGTTGGTCCCGCTTTTCGTCACGACGTTTACAATTGCCCCTGAAAAACGACCGTATTCCGCATTGAAGGAACTGGTCAGCAGTCGAAATTCCTGGATGGAATCGAGCGTGGGAACGATGGAAGCACCGTTGTTGACACTTTCCTCGACATCCCCGCCGTTGACCAAAAACGAATTGGCCGATTCGCGTTGCCCGTTCACCGACATCTGTCCGGAGTTTCCGTTCCCGGAGACCGGGCGATCGTTGACCGCTGCATCCGAGGCCACCGGGACGACGCCTGCCTGCAGGCCCATCAGGTCGATATAGCTGCGACCATTCAATGGCAGGCTGGTCATCTTTTTGTGGCTGATGACGTCGCCAAGCTGTGTGCTGCTGGTATCAACTTGCGCGGCATTGGCGTTGACTTCTACCGTCTCCTGGATGGAACCGACTTTGAGTGTGAGGTCCGCGCGGTATTTCTGATTGACGTCGACCTTGATGCCAGTCTGCGAGGTCTTCTGAAAACCGGTAGCTTCCACCTGCACCGAGTAGTTCTCGCCAACTGGAACACTGAGAAACTCGTAGGCTCCGCTCGCGTTGGTCTTCACAGTCCGAACCATACCAGTGTCTAGATTGCGGAGGGTGACGGTGGCATTGGCGACGGCGGCGCCACTTGCATCCAGCACGGTACCCTGTACCGTGCCTGTGACTTCGGCAAAGAGTGGCAATCCGGCAAGAACAAATGCGCAAGCAAGGAGACTAGAGAGAACCTTCCAAAGCATTCGACGCTTCATGCAGCACCTCGAGGTTCCGTATTCGGGACAGAGGCGAGAGGATGCGCGATAAAATTACTCAGTACATCTGCTCTGCCGATAGCGCTTCATACAAACACCTGCCAGAAGAAATCACGATGATGCGATCCTTTGTGAATCTCCAATGGTGTACCGGATTCTGAGCTCTTCAGGTGGGGACACAAAACCGCATATGTGGATGGGTTGTCAACGAAAAAATGCTTAACCGATCGCCGTTAGCGGCTCCAGGTAATCACAAAGCCTCTTGTTAACCGTCTCATTTTCATATGTATATGTGGATCTTAAGGGTAGTTCTGCGCTCATTTGGACATCCCGAGAATCGCCGAGCCACCTCCGCATAGCATCTATGTATACTATGTGGATATGTTGGAGGTTCGACAATGCCTCAAAGCGTAGGTTCGCTCCCCAGTGATGGCGCAACAACTCGGACTCGTGCTCGACAGCAACAGCTTCGTGCCGTATTACGAGCAGATTGTGGATCAGGTGCGCAGCCTTATAAAGAAGAACAACTTGAAACAGGGACAGACGTTCTGTTCCGAGGGAGACATCGCGCAGTTGCTCGGAGTCAGCAAGATGCCGGTCCGGCAGGCCTTTCAGAAGCTGCGCTCCGAAGGCCTGCTTGTGATTGCAAAGGGCAAGAGGCCAATAATCGGATCGGGGCGCGTACCCTGGAACTTCCAGCAACTGCGCGGCTTCAGTGAAGAAATGCGCCGCCGCGGCCTAGTTCCTTCAGCAAAACTGTTGAGCATGAAACTAATTGAACCGGAGCTTGAGGTGGCGCAGGCGTTGAAGCTCTCCCCGGAAGAGCGGGTTTATTGTGCTACGCGACTTCGCCTTGTGAACGGCGATCCGGTGGCTGTGGTGACCAGTTATCTGCCTGCACGGATCTTTACGGGGATCGATCACCAGGACCTCGAGAAACAGTCGCTTTATCACATTTTCGAACACAGCTATAAACGCAAGCTGCACTGGGCTGAGGAAGTGATCGGGGCGTCGGCAGCGGGCGAAGAAGAGGCAGGTGTGCTGGAAGCCAGTATCGGCATTCCTATTCTCGTGATCAAAGAAACGAGTTACGACACACAAGACATCGCCATTGAATACAGCGTCTCGTTGCTGCGCGGTGATCGTTATACGGCGAGGGTGATATCAGTCCGGCACGTGAATTCGATCGAATCTCTCCGCTGAGATCCATCGTCTGACAATCCATAAAGGGCTGCGAGGGAGAACCTGAACAACGTGTCCACTGAAGTCAGAACCGTTGCTCGCAGATTTCCTGCCTCACGTCACTGCGCTTCCGTTTCTTTCCTGGCGTCATCTTCGTGCGTCTGGTCATCATGAGGATCCTGCTGGTCCTGCTTGTGAAGGCGTTTGAATTCCGCAAGCATGTGCTCGGATTTTTCGGGCTCTCCGAGCTTCGTGTAGATCCGACCTAGCTGATAGTAAGCGGCGCTCAATCCCGGGTCGTACTTTATGGCTTGCTCGAATTGCCGTGTAGCTGAGCGCAGATTGTCGGAACCGGCCAACAGCTTTCCCAGTTCGTAGTGCGACAATGCGTATTCCGGTTTGAGTTGGATCGCTTTTCTGAAAAACTGCTCGGCCTCTGTGTTGTTATCCTTGCGCTCCAGCAGAATTCCGAGATGGCAGTAGAGTCGAGCATTCGCTGGCTGCAAGTCGATGGCGCGACGCAGAGAGCTCTCAGCGTCATCCAGCTTCCCTAAGTTCGCAAATGCGATGTACTGCACAAACAGCGCCCTCGCCGACTTGGGATTTAGTTCCAGAGCCCGTGCCAAATTTTTCACGGCCTCTTCATAGAGGCGGAGGAAGTACGAACTTACACCGGCAAGGTAGTAGGGCTGATCCCAATCGGGCGCCAGAACGATGGCCTTCTGCGCCATCTGGAGCGCTTCATCCTGATTGCCGGCACGCTGCAACAGACGCGTGCGCAAAATTATGATTTGGGGGTTGTCAGGGGCGAGATCCAAAGCTTGTGCGGACTCCCTGTCGGCTTCCGGGAAACGATGGGAAAGATAATACGCACTGGCGCGCAGATAATGATCGTCCGACGTTTTCGGATCGGAAATCGTAAGCAGGACTTCGTCCGCTTGTCCGGATTGCAGGTACGCGACCGCCAACTGGTGGCGAAGCTCGACGTCGTCAGGGCGACCGCGGAATGCCCGCTGCAGATAGGGAACAGCGTCTTTCGAGTGGTCCGCCTTTAAGAAAACCTGCCCGATCGCCGCGCACCATTGAGGATCAGTCCCGAACTGTTTGGCAGACTCTGTGCCTTCAGTTCTGGCTGCGGCGATTTGGCCGAGTTCGAGTTCTGTCCGAACAATATTGAAAGTTACATCAGGGCGCTTGGGAGCGAGTATTTGTGCTCGCTGAAACTTGATGAGCGCGTCAGCGGGACGGCCCGTCTCCTGAAGCACGATCCCGAGGTTATAGATCGCGTCTGGCTGGCTGGGATCGAGCTTCACCGCTTCCTCCAGTTGCGCACGAGCCTCGGGGAGCTTTTGTTCCTTCAGATACGCGAGTGCGAGATCGTAATGCGCGGAGTACGAACGGGGCTGAAGCAGGAGTGCTTTTTGGTAGTGCGAGATCGCATCGGCGGTTGCGCCGTTATGGAATTCCGCGAGTCCCAGCAGTAGATATGCATCTGCGCACCGCGGGGCGATCTGGATGGCATGATTGAGTTGTTGGAGTGCTGTCCCCGAATCCTTGGCATCGATAGCTGTCTGGGCTCTGCTCAGGTAGGACTGGACCTTGGCGCAATCGGGCCTTTTGTCCTGGGCGGTTAAGTCCGCAACCAACAGCACCAGGACGAACAGTACACACCAAGACCACTGATGCGTAGTGGATTGTTGCGTCACCGGGACGATGGCGCGTCCAGAACAATCTGTCGAGCGCAGACTGAATGCTAAAGAACTGCCAAACCGTTGCACGCGTCGAGAATATCATCACCGGCGGAAATCGACTTCTTGTTGACGGGAGGAAAGGACCTAACGGCTCCAGCCCTTGTTATTCACGATGCCTTTTCCTTCTCGTATGGTGACGAGTTGGTTGGCAGGTATGGCGTTTTGGCGTTCGTGCAGGCCGTTCGGCCAGTAAATTTCCACATCCACCACTTTCGATTCCCCGATGCCGAAATGCAGACGGGGATCGCTGGACGAGAAGTAGCTCGACTGGCTGACTCGCGCTTGTGCCTGGACTTTACTTCCGTAGTGAACCAGGACTCGTGCGCCGATGGCGCTCCGATTGGATTTCACGCCTTCCAGCAGGATCTTGATCCAGTTCTGTCTACCGGTACGATCATTTCGCAGCAATGACGGCGGCTCATTCATGTTGATAATCAAAATGTCGATGTCGCCATCATTATCGAAGTCTCCAAAAGCACAGCCGCGTCCTGAATGAGGCTCTACGACGGCCGGACCCGCCTCGTCGCCGAGTTCCTCAAACGTCCCATTGCCCAGGTTGCGGAAAACAACGCGCTGCGTTTTGTAGGGATAATCTGGAAGCTTGCGCTCGACCTCCGGGTAAACGCTTCCTGTGACAATGAAGATATCCGGATACCCGTCATTGTCGAGATCGGCAAGGCCGGTGCCCCAACTTACAAACCGGGTCTCCACGCCGATTTTTGCGGCTCGAGTCCGGTCATCGAAGTTGGCTTTGCCATCGTTGCGAAAAATGCCGCATGTATCGCCCATGAAATGCGTCTTGAACAGATCCAGGTGTCCATCCAAGTCGTAGTCTCCGATGCCGACTCCCATTCCTGCCTGCTCCATGCCGTCGTCGCTATAGGCGACACCGCGAACAATACCTTCCTCGCGAAAAGTGCCGTCGTGATTGTTCATGAATAGCAGACTGGGAGTGGAATCACATGCCACGAAGATGTCGGGCCATCCGTCCTCGTCAAAATCGGCCGCGACCACGGTCATTGCATAAGTTTCAGTCGCCTTGTCGATTCCTGCTTCTTTGCTGACATCGGTAAACGTTCCGTCGCCGTTGTTGCGATACAGCAGATGGCGTCCGGTCGGCAGCCCCATCGGTCCGCAGTTCACCGGAATTCCTTTCCAATTGCAGGTCGCACCTTCGCCGGGCACGGGAGCTTTCGCCAGATCGAAGCGCACATAGTTGGAAACGAAGAGATCCAGGTGGCCGTCGCGGTTGTAATCGACGAAGCTGCAGCCGGCGCCCCAGCGGGTTTCGGGGCCCAGTAATCCCGCTTGTTTTGTAACGTCAGTGAAAGTTCCATCGCCATTGTTTCGATATAGCCGGTTCTGTCCAAAATAGGTGCAGAAGATATCTTCGTATCCGTCATTGTTGTAGTCTCCGACGCAGACGCCATTCGCCCATCCCACGGCATGAAGTCCGGCCTTCTCGGTCACATCGGTGAAAGTTCCGTCGCGATTGTTTTTGTACAGGCGATTGCTGGCCTGTTCTGGCGCGCCTTCAAGGCGTGTCCCGCAGAGCAGAAAAATGTCCATCCAACCATCGTTGTCGTAATCGATGAAAGCGCATCCGCAACCGTTTGCCTCAAGGATGTATTTCTTGGATTCGACTCCCCCGTAAATCGTGGGTTCGTGTAATCCAGCCGATTTTGCCATGTCAACGAAATGGGCGTTGAATGGACGGCCCGAAGTGGCCGGACGAGCTTGAGGTTTCACGCCGCGCGAGGCGATGCCCTGCTGCTGGGTCAGGGCAAAGAGACTATTCGGAACTAGTAGTGTGCTTAGAGTCCCGGAAACAAAATTGCGGCGCGTGATCTTCGTGGGGAGCATCGATTAGATGAAGAGTAATCGTGAACTGCGCGCTTCGTCGATCCGAGTCACGCTGGCATTTTACAGGTTGGATGCTCCTGATGGGCGCCTGAGGATCGTTTCAAAACCAACTGTTGGCTCAGCGCACGGGTTCGAAGCTTTGAACTGCCAGCGTTTGACGGTGCTTACTTCCTGATATCGGAAAATCGCGCTGCACAGCGGCGCTGGGAGTGATTCCGTCTTGTCCCGATTCGCAATGCCGGGTGGGACCACCTCCGCGGATACCCCAATGACAAAGGCAAGTGTCGGAGTTCGGCGCGACCGTGTCAGAGCGGTCATTCGTTGACGGGTATATACGACACGAGGGCAAAACGCTACACCCTTACATTTCTGGTCACACTTCCGGATTTGGGTGCGGGCTGGCTGGTGGGAGGGCGTGCGGATTCCGGGCGGGTCATACTGATTGCGCCGCTGACGGGTCTGGGCGCTCCGAGATTCGACAGGCGTTCTTGCCCGCGCGCTTGGCCTCGTACAAAGCCAGATCCGCGTTCTTCATCAGCGTGTCCGCGTCCTCACCATGTACGGGATAGATCGCGATACCCGCGCTGGTGGTTATGCGAACGGTATGGCCTTCGATGCCATAGGGTTGCGACACCGCCTCGACCACTTTTAACGCCACCTTAGCCGCATCGTCGGTACCGGTGACGTTCCACAGCGCCATGATGAATTCATCACCGCCCAAGCGCGCCACCGTATCCTCTTCGC
>PLBY01000008.1 GCA_003134655.1 Acidobacteriaceae bacterium | reverse complement strand
CTGTCCGGCCGATTGTGTCTTCCGCGTAGCCAGAGATGAACAAGAACCGCATCTCCGGCCGCAGCAAAGTTGCTTTTTTCCTCAACTCCAGCCCATTCAGCTTAGGCATCATGATATCGCTGACCACGAGGTCAATCTCGCCGGGATTGTTCTCCAAAATCCGGATCGCCTCAGTGCCGTCCTCCGCCGCAAGTACGGTGTAGCCGCGTTTCTCCAAAGACACGGAAATCAATCTGCGCAGGGCTGGTTCGTCCTCGACCACGAGCACCGTTTCGGTGCCGGAGAGGATCGAGGGTTGCATCGGTGGCGTTTCATCTTCTACCTTCAGTTCGGTCACTGCCGTCGGAGGCAGGTAAATGCGGAACCTGGTACCCTCTCGCAAGGCGCTCTCAACGGTGATGTGCCCCCCGCTCTGCCGTACGATGCCGTAAACCGTCGACAGCCCCAGTCCCGTCCCTTTACCCTCCTGTTTGGTGGTAAAGAAAGGCTCGAAGATCCGGGCCTGGGTTGGTTCATCTATGCCAGAGCCGTCGTCGCTCACCGCCAGCATCACGTAGGGTCCGGGTTGCAAATCGATGTGGCGATCGGCGTATTCCTCATCCAGTTCCACGTTGGAGGTTTCAATCACCACTTTGCCGCCTTGCGGCATAGCATCACGAGCGTTCACCACCAGGTTGATGAGGATTTGCTGGATCTGCGCAGGATCCACTTTGACCGGTGACAGGTTCGGCTCCAGAACCGGAACCAAGTCGATGTTCCCGGGGATGAGGCGGCGCAGGAGCTTGTGGGTCTCCCACACCACGGCATTGATGTCCAGAACTTTGGGCTCGAGCACCTGCCGCCGGCTGAGGGCCAGCAGTTGTCGCGTCACTGAAGCAGCCCTCTGAGTCGCCGCCTTGATCTCAGCCACGTTCCGGCGCAGGCCTTCAGTTGTGCCGGCTTCTTCCAATAACAATTCGCTGTATCCCAGGATGATTCCAAGATAATTGTTGAACTCGTGGGCCATCCCGCCAGCCAATTGCCCCACCGCTTCGATCTTCTGCGCTTGGCGCAACTGCTCTTCCAGCGCTCGCCGTTCTGTGATGTTCTCGGCGATCACCTCGATCCCAGCGGCCCTCTGGTTCTCGGTGCGTAAGACCCGGCCGCTCAGCCGCACCGTGATCAAACGCTGATCCCGCCGCTTCCACTGCACTTCCTCTTCAATCTCCGCGGTCAGCTGCCATTTGCGCAACAGACGCAGCCCTTCTTCCGGTTCGGCGAACACATCCTGAGACACGCCCAGTTTCAGAACCTCTTCCGCTGAGCTGTAACCCAGCATGGCCACCAGGGCAGGATTCACATCCAGGAAGCGACCGTCCAGAGTGCCCCGGTAGATGCCGTGGACCGCGCCTTCGAAGACCGACCGGTGGTGAGTTTCCGAAATCTTCAGTGCTGCTTCGGCCCGTACGCGCTCGGTGATGTCACGAACATTGCACTGAACCACCTGGGTTCCATCAACCGGGTAGACGTTGCTGACAAACTCTACGTTAATTCGGCGCCCGTCTTTGGTTTCAAGCGGCAAATCCTCGTACCGGATAACCCCCATCGTTTGGAGCTCACCAAACGCCGACCGGGAGGCGGGAATATCCTTAAACGGGCCGATTTCCCAGAGTTTCTTGCCCACGAACTCACTGTGCGTATAGCCCAACATCTCAATCAAAAATGGGTTTACGTCGGCGATCTGGCCAGTCTTGAAATCGAGAATCAATATTCCATCTTTGGCGGTTTCAAAGAGCCGCCGGTAGCGAGTCTCGGAGTCTTCCAGCGCCTTTTGCACTTGATTGCGTGCCGTCTCAGCGAACTTCTGCTGCGAGATGTCTATCAGTGTGCCTTCGATCATGGCCGGTGCACCGTCCCGCCCTGGCACCGGGTCCACGTTCTGGAGCACCCATACGGAACTGCCGTCCTTGCGACGTAACCGCGATGCGAAATTGGTCACGGAGCCGAGACTCCGGCATTGCTCCATGAAGTCTTGCCGTTCGCTGGGGGAAAAGTAGAACTCCAAGGGATGGCAGGCTAGCAGCTCCTCCCGCGACGCATAACCCATGATCCGCACTAACGCCGGATTGCAGTCGAGCACTTGACCGTCCAGGGTAGTACGGTAAAATCCCACTACGCTCGATTCGAAGAACCGCCGGTAGCGCTCATACGACTCCCCTCCGGGATTCGATCCCAAGGCGCGCTGGTCTTCCAGATGTGCCATCACCTGCCGCGCCAGGGCCCACAGGATGCGCGTCTGCTCGTCGGTCAGCGCGCGCGGAACATAATCCATCACTGACAGCGTTCCCAGCGCGTATCCCTCGGGCGTCAGCAAGGGAACCCCAGCGTAGAAACGGACTCCCGCCTGCGTGGCCAGCTGGTTCTTGGCGAAACGTAAGTCTTTCAGGATGTCAGAAACGATGAGTACATCGGGTTGCGTGATGGTGTGGGCACCGAAGGAGATTTCCCGCGGGATCTCGTTCACGTCCCACCCGACTTTTGACTTGAACCATTCTCTGTCGGCGTCGATGAGGCCAACTAACCCGATAGGTGTGCCACAGATATAGGTGGCCAAGTGAACAAGATCGTCGAAACGCTCCTCCGGAGGAGTATCCAGTATCCGATAATTCCAGAGGACTTGCGACCTCGCGGCTTCGTTCCCGGGCAGAGGCGACTGCATACTGCACTCTCGAATGCCGACCGAATTACGATTGGGCCTTATTCTAATTCTTATTCTTATAGCCTTGTTTAGGGCTCGCCACTATTAACCACTGAGGTACCATCATGCTTCGTGACTGACTGTGTTACGTTGTCTGAAATTCAGACAAGATCCGGCCGGAAGCGCAAATCTTCTGTAACACTTCAGTGTTCGGCTTCTAGGAAGTTTAGCGACACCGTTTGGAAGATTCCTCCCGTATCACGTTAGTGCTTTATCGGAGGCGCCCTGACAAGAAGGAGTGGGGAGAAACGGAGCGTTGGGGCGCGCGTTCGATAAAGCCGTCAGAAGGAAGCCGCTCGCGGGTGCGGCGGACGTGGGGGGATGGAATTTGAATCGATTTCGGCCTGAAAAGCCTTGCCAGACGGGGACTTTGACCAAAATGTAGTTATTGATGCTCATCGATGTATGTCTCGCAACCATCTGCGTCATCTTACCTCCGGCGCCATCCATTCTTCAAGCGGGCAGTTCCGACGCTTGTGTCTATACACGCGGTAGCGTCCGCCGCGCGAGCGGCTTCGTTGTGTGCTGGGCATGCTCAGTAACTTGGAGGTGAAAGTCCTCTGGCCGACCTGATGGAGGTGAAGGCCTAGTGATGATGCAAGGGCTATCGCCGCGAGGCGAGGTTCGAAGGAAGCATGGAACAAACGTGCGAGTCGATGGACAAAAACCGAATAGAAGGCGCCCGTACCGGACGAGGGGGCAACGTACCGCGAAGTCCATAATCCATCAAGGTGCGAAGCGTAGATTCGGCGATTGTGCACGGAAAGTGACTGAGCTTACCCCAGGAGATCTGCTCCGTGTCGCTTCGGCGACTGAGGCGGCTGAGAGGCAGTCTGACCGCGGAGCAGAAGTCAGCATAGGGCAGAGTATACCCGGCAACGGAGAAGGCCCGAACGAGAAGGAGCGGTGAGTAGGCCATGAGTCTCACAGACGACAAGCAGCGGAATATCCAGATGGTACTGGACTTCTCTTCTGCGCTGACGGGTGCCGCCCGAGGTGTCGCAGGGGAAGAGACTGAATCGCCGGTGCCGGTTTCGAGAAGGTTATCGGCTGGCGGCCTCGGTCCTTAGCAACAATGCGTTGAATGCTTCAGTTCTTCCTCCGAGTGGATTCTCTCTCATTCCAACTGGCACAAATCTCCCTGTCACGTCAAATCCGCATCCAGCCGATTGGAAAGAAGAGTAGAGTGAGAGCGGTAGGGGGTAAAGGTCGGGATTGGGGCCTGGCCTTCTCACTCAGGAGTCGATCATGTTTGGATCTCTCGGCATGCTGGAGCTCATTGTGGTCGTCTTCGTCATCGCGCTGAAGTCGCGGACTCGCGCGGAGACTACCTGACCGGCGGCTCGCTCGGTCGGAGTATCGCGGAATTCAAGAAAGCCCCTAACAAACTACAAAGTTCGGTGGCAGAGGAAATCGCGCTTGAGGAGAAGCGCGCGGCGCCATCAGCCACGTCATCGGCTCCTCTCGGAGAGGACGGCGTCGGCTCGGAAGGCCAGATAGTAGGTAATGTCTCACAACTGGACGTAGCCGAACCGGTGTCGGGCGCGAGCGCGCCGCGAACGCCTAAAGAAGATCCCATGACAAGCCGGATCCGCCGTGAACCAAGCGAGCGCAAACGTGATTCGCGGGGCCCGAAGGCCAAGAGTACGCCCGAAGAGGCGCTGCTCAAGGCGGG
>PLBY01000158.1 GCA_003134655.1 Acidobacteriaceae bacterium | reverse complement strand
CGCCCTTTTATAATGCGATTTCATCAACCGTGGAACTCTGTCTTGCCGAAGGCTCGTGCCTTAGGGCTATTTCAGCGGCTCAAGCTCTGCTTCGAGTGGAGCTTTCCGTTCAGTTCGGCAGATCAGTGAAACGTACCCCATTCCCACGAATCGTCGATTGCCTCTCCCAGCAGGTCCTTGACCAGACCTTTCAGTTTCTTCCGCTCACCGCGGAAGGTGACTTCGCGCCCATCCTCGCCCTGGATGGGGAAACTCTTGGCGGTGATGCCGTGCTCGGTCAGGTAGCGCTCAACTTCGCTGAGGCCCGGCTCCTCGCCGCGCCCGTACTGCCGAATCTTCTCGTTGCTCGACCGGTGCGTCCAAGCGGTAATCGCGGTGATTGGGTCTGGGCTCATGTTCCTTGGTCCTTTGGCGCAGTGCGCCTCGCAGGCCGAATTGCGCCTCTCGGGCCAACGATGAACAGAAGATCAGATGCATCTTTCCTGCGAATCATTCAGCCCACAGGACGACATTACGGTTTAGGCCAATTTCATGAAAGATTACATTGCGCTGGTTACAGTGGAGTTACATAAGTTTGCCCGTCAGATTGCGGGGGGGCGTCCGGGCAGGCGGCGGCGGCGGCAGCGGTCGCTGCGTAGGGTGGGGCCAATGAGTGAAATGGCCTGGTTTCGACAGTTGACTTCGGTCTTGCGACAGAAGCTCTTAAGGTGATGCCGGAATAGCCGTACCTTACGGTTTAAACCTGAAGACTCTCCCTAGTCGGATGCTTCCCAGTCTGTGCCAGGGCGTCGCAAATTATTGACCTTTCGTTCCGGCCGATGGCATAATTGCCGCCTCGACTTCGTTGTTCCTCCCCTCAAAATCTCTCTACTAAGCTGTGCTCTGGCTTGACTGGTGCACTTTTGAAAGGACCCCAAATGACAAACCCACCGACTCCCAAAATATCGACGTGCACTCTGCCGTCACAGGCCCTACATTCGAGCGGCGCGACCCCGATGAGGGCAGTTTACTTAGCTCTTGTCTTCTGTTTCGCATCGGCAATCCCCTCCTACGCTCAGACCTTTACGACACTGGCCAGTTTCAACTCCACCAATGGCTCCGCACCGGGTCAGGTTCTTATCCAGGGGCTCGATGGAGATTTTTACGGGACAGCGGAGTACGGCGGGGCTAACGGGGGCGGCACGATCTTCAAGATTACCGCGACCGGCAAGCTCACCACGATATATAGCTTCTGTTCGCAGCTCAACTGTGCTGATGGTAAATTCCCATTGGGAAGCCTGCTGCTGGCCAATGACGGAAACCTGTACGGAACCACAAACCAAGGCGGCGCCATGAACTATGGAACCGTTTTCAAGTTCGCACGAGGAGCGCTGACCACGCTGTACAGCTTTTGCTCTCAAACAAACTGCAGCGACGGCTATTTTCCTGATGCAGGACTGCTTCAAGCCATGAACGGAAGCTTCTACGGGACGACCAGTGGCGGCGGAACGGTTGGCTTTGGAACGATCTTTGAAATCACACACTCAGGCAAGCTGACCACGCGGTACAACTTTTGTTTTGAACTTACCTGCGGTCAGTTCCCTCAGCAGCCACTTATCCAAGGTACCAACGGAAACTTCTACGGCATGACTCCGCTAGGCGGACCCTACGGGTGGGGCATTGTCTTCGGTATGAGCCCGAAGGGCGGCGTGACTTCTCTTTATAACTTCGTCAATGCTTCTGATGGCGGGAACCCACGCTCTGGGCTGGTACAAGCTTCCAACGGGGATTTCTACGGCACAGCCTTCACTGGCGCGAATGGGTCTTGCTATGGCGGCTGTGGCACGGTTTTCGAAATTACCTCAGCAGGCCAGTTCACCACCCTCCATACCTTCTGCGTTCAGTCCAACTGCGCTGATGGTGCAAACCCATATGCAGGGCTGGTTCTGGCTACCGATGGAAATTTGTATGGGACAACCGTGGCCGGTGGGGCCAACGGCATTGCTTGCTTCGGCGGCTGCGGCTCGCTGTTCGAGATCACGCCAACGGGCCAGCTAACCACGCTCTACAGTTTTTGCGCACAGGCCAACTGCGCTGACGGCAGCTCACCATATGCGGGCGTGCTGCAGGCCACCAACGGGGCACTTTATGGAACAACCTACTTTGGCGGCGCAAGCAACGAATGTGCAGGCGGTTGCGGCACCGTTTTCAGCTTGTCTGTGGGCCTCCGGCCGTTTGTGCAACCTGTGTCCACTTCCGGAAAAGTGGGCGCGAAGGTCATCCTACTTGGAAATAATCTAACCAGCACTCGCAGCGTCAGTTTCAACGGCAGGTCTGCGACGTTTATTGTGGTTTCGGATACGGAAATCACGACTACTGTCCCCACTGGCGCGACGTCGGGCAAGCTCCAAGTAGTCACCGCCTCCGGCACACTAAAGAGCAACGTGTCCTTCCGCGTGCTCCCGTGAGTGTGGACGACTACAAAGTCACCTACCGAAATCGCTTTGTGGAAGAGGGCGCAAGCGTAGTGGTTGCCGATGACCTAGTAATGCATGCATTTCACGAAGCAGTTCCCAGCAGAGTGAAGTTGATCCGCTGCATAACTAATGAAACATCGCGATTTCACTCATCTGGCCTTGCGCAGGGCACTTGAGTGTAACGGCCTGGTTTCGACAGTCATCGGCCCATTTTCACCCAAATGGTGTCTAAAACATCATGAGAGTCGCAATCATTCTGATTCTTGCGGCGATACCCGTCTACAATCTGCTCGGACAGACGGCGGCCCCATCCGGGCTTTCAGTTCGCGTCAAGAGTGCGTCTTCTAACGCCCACGGCTTTGACGTTGCTGTTGAGGTGAAGAATCTCGGAGCACGTCCCGTCATCCTGCAACTCAGCCCCAAATTAGCTGGCAACCCGCGATTGCAGTCACTTACCGTTGAGCAATGGGACGCAAACCTCGGATGGCAAAATGTTGGACCTTGCCGAGATGTCGAGGGCGAGAGCACGCTGAAGCTTTCGCCGCAACAAGCGACACAGGATGTTGTTCCGATCGGGGATTTGGCGCATGGCTGGTCGAACGCTCCATGTCCTGGGAAAATTGAGCACCTCGGCGGTAAAATTCGTGCCGTTATAGTCTGCACGTATGGCTCTGTAAGCGAGTTCAAGCAGCGCAGAGGTATCGCAGGATGCCAGCGAGTGGAATCGCCCTCGATTGACCTTCCGAAGTGAAGGCACACAGGCACGCATTTCAAGAATGTCTGTTGAAACATCGCGATTTCACTCAAAACCCACTTTGCCGCTCAAAGCGTGAAATGGCCTGGTTACGTAAACTATCCAGACTCGTCTCCACAAGACCGATGGCACAATAGCTGCTGGCGCTCTCTCGGTGCCATCCAGCGAAACTACATGAATGACAACATGACACAATCGATTCGCGAAAGTTATGATCGGCTCGCGGACGAGTATGCACACCGAATTTTCAACGAACTTCAGCACAAGCCACTTGACCGAGAACTGCTCGATCGCTTTGCCGACTCGGCGTTTCTGTCGCGTACGCCGTGGCGATCCGCGCGGGCCGACACCGACCGCATCCACGGCATTGGGAGTCGCTGGCGGAACTGGCGGGAGTTTCGGCGGATGCTTGACAGACCGGACCACCCCCCAGCCATCTACTGCCAGGACATTTCCAAGAATTTGGTCAGCCCTTCGGCACTGTTGAAATAATGTTCAACCGTCTCTCGCGTCGCGTTGGCGCCCCAACCCCACAGACCTACCTGGGGCAAACCGGCTTTGTTTTTTCGGAAAAATCCGGTACGGTTCCCCGCCCCCGGAATTTGATACTTACTCTTGGGTGATCCCGGTGGCGGCTCCCACTTATCGAATTCGTCAGAAAGCTTGTTTACGGCCGGACCGCCTACCGCGATCACCGGATTATTGGCGACAAAGGCGGCTTCGGCGTACCACCCCTGATCGGTGATCACAATACCGCGCCGAAACGGATATTTGCCTCCGCGCTGGTCGATCTGATCACGCAGGAGTTCCGCTACGGGGCGGTCGAGCAGTTCGGCGACTAGATTCGTGCCCACTACTACGAAGACCGACTCCTTGTTGACAACAGAGCGAGGGTCATAGACTCTGCCCAGCCGGAAAATGTCCTCAGCGTATCTTGGGTTTGACATAGTTTTCCTGAGCTGCATCGCGCATTGAGCGCCGAGGCAGTCTGAGCCTCACGCCGGAAGCGGCTGAGCGCCTGGGTATCTTGAGCGAACTCATCTGGCAGGAACTTCAGCGCCACAAAGCGGCGCAGACGAGTGTCCTCAGCCTTGTAGGCTACACCCATCCCGCCGCCCCCAAGTTTTTCTACGATGCGGTAGTGCGAGATGGTCTGGCCGATCATCAGGGGCAAATCTTACGTGGGTGAAGCATTCAAGTCAATGAAAGCCGTGGGGACGGCGGCC
>PLBY01000065.1:7683-14225 GCA_003134655.1 Acidobacteriaceae bacterium | reverse complement strand
CGTTTGTCGGGACTATCCGGAGGCACTACTTCTGGACTGCCCGTCATCCCGCCGCAATCGGCATAATCGCGCGAGTTGAGCTCCAGTAGTGGCACAAGTTTCTGTCTACCGAGACTGACTCACCGAACTACATTTTCTTGCGCGTCCAACCAAACTCAGGGAGCAGCAGAATTTCCGTGGAGCTCAATAAGCCAACACTTACCTTTTAAGAGCCGCATCCCAGTTGGAGACCACGACCAGCTGTGTGCGGTTGTCGTTTCCGCGGCTGATGAGGAGGATCCGTCCATCCGGGGCGACGTCGAAGGGGAAGCCCTCTCCAACCGGAGCTTCGACGACTTGAGATATCTCTCGGGTCTTCCCGGGGAGAAGGTTTGAACCATCTTCACGGACTTCTGTTACGCGCATGGTCGAGTTATCGCCCAGGTACAGGATGGCATGTCCGTCCCTTTGCCAAATCGGATTGCCGCCGTAGCCCGGGGAAATGGAGATATGGGGTCCAGGGCCTGGGTACGGCATAGCAAACACCTTTTGGGTTCCGGATTCCCGGGAAGAGTAAGCGATCCAGCGCATGTCTGGAGAAAAAACGCCGTCCGAGACGTAGAAAGGCGACTTCAACAAAGCACGTGGCGTATGCGGGCCCCGCATCGGCATCACGCGCAATTCGGCGTGCACCTCGCTGCCGTCGTCGACGTAGTAGAGCAATACGCTTCCATCCGGGGACCAGTCGAGAGGAAAGGCATAGCCATTGGCGGCAAGCAGAACCTCCTCATCCTGAGCGCCCCCGACAGACTTGACGTGCAAATCGAGGCCACCGGGCTTTTCGGATGAGAACGCGATCTTGCTTCCGTCGTTCGACCAGACTGGAAGGCCGGCAGTCACGCCGAACGTGAACTGGTTCGCGAGATTGCGGCGGAGATCATGGACCCAAAGATCGTGGTGCGGCCGATCGCGCTCGACGGCAACTTGTTCGCCATCCGGAGAAAGACGTACGCTCACGTAGCGTCCCGGCTCGCCGACCGTACCCAGATTCTTGCCATTCGAGTCCATCCAGAGCAGGTTATTGTCGGGCTGCACCGCGGGAGCGAAAATCAGCGTCCCGTTTTGCGAGGCAGAAAACACCGACATCCACCAGGTGCGATGCTCTTCGACTCCGTCCTGAACCACGGCGGGATCGCCAGTGAGCTCAAGACGGCCCACATCGAAGGCTTGTGCCATCAGGACATTGTCATTCATGAAGAGCACGTGCCCATTGGCGTAGGCGCCATTCGCGTGGGTGTGCAGAAGAAATTTGCTTGCCCCGCCGTCGACCGAGCCAATGTACAGACCGTCGTGAGAATGGCTAATGTCGTCGTGCCCGGCGGCATAGTAAAGGAAGTGTTTGCCATCGGGAAGGAAGAAGGGCCACCGATGAGAGTCGTGCTGTGATGGGTCAATCGTGGTGATGGAGACCGGCTGGCCTCCCGAAGCCGAAACGCGATACAAGCTGGACGTTGGCTCGGGAGCAAACACGATCATGCCGCCAGCGCCCCAGCTAGCGCCGCGCGGAACGCGAGCCTCGCAGATGTCAATCGGGGTTGTACCGTCAGCGTCAACGCGCTTCATCTCCCCGTGTGCGAAGAAGCCAAGAGAACGACTGTCGGGCGACCAGAAAGGCCAGGAGGCGCCTTCGGTGCCGGCAAGGGCGCTGGCTTTCAGCGCGTCGAGGGATTGGATATAAAGCTGGACTTTACCAAGCTCGCCGGCTACGAATGCAATGCGCCGGCCATCGGGCGAGATCGCGACCGGAGCGGGCGCGTCGCCCGTCGCCAGGAACGAAGTGCCCTCCGGTGGGGAGATGATCCAGCGCATCCGCACAGAGGGCAGCGTCGCGGGACGCGAGAAAAAGTGAAAGAGAATGGCGCTGATCGCGAGCAACGCCATCGCGACCAACCCCCAAATTTTCCAGTCGAACTTCGATTGAGAAATTCCACGCGCTGGAACGGCAAACTGTGTCCCGCTGGATTCGGTGCTCACCCACTTCAGCTCACTGGCCAGGTCGGCGGCGCTTTGCCAGCGCTCGTCGGGATCCTTCGCGAGACATTTGCGGACGACCCGTTCAAGTAGGGGCGGAGTGAGCGGCTGAGCCTGAGAAATCGGGATAGGCTCGGTTGTAAGGATGGACGCAATCAGGCTGGCCCGGCTTCCGCCGTTGAACGCGGGTTTGCCCGTCGCCATCTCATACATAACCTCGCCGAAAGCGAAAATATCGGTGCGCGGGTCAGCTTCCTTGCCTTCGAGTTGCTCTGGCGCCATGTACTGAAATGTCCCCACCAGGATGCCCTCGCCGGTAAGCTTCGATTGTTCGGCTGTCATATCGGTAAGCGCAGCGGAGAGCGAGGCCATTTCGGACTGCTTCGCGAGGCCGAAGTCCATAAGCTTTGCGCCCGCCTTCGTAAGCATGACGTTGGAAGGTTTCAGGTCGCGATGGGTGATGCCGAACTTGTGAGCATGAGCAAGAGCTTCGGCGATCTGCGAGGAATAACGGCTGGTTTGATCGACGGGCAGGGGGCCTTTCTTCAGGCGCTGTTCGAGGTTTTCGCCTTCCAGGTATTCCATCACCAGAAAATCAATGCCGTCCTGATGACCAATGTCATGGAGGGTGCAAATGTGGGGATGCGAGAGTTTGGAAACAGCTTTGGCTTCACGCTCCAGCCGTTGCCTCAACGCATAGTCGGACGAAAGGTGCGCCGGTAGGACCTTAATAGCGACCGTACGGTCGAGCCGAGTATCGAGGGCGCGATACACCTCGCCCATGCCGCCAGCACCCAGCGGCGCAAGAATTTCATATGGACCGAGTTTGGTACCAGAGGTAAGCGCCATACACGTGGGCGTGATTATAGACTGTGCAGCACGTTGGAGGAATTGCCACGATTCTGGGGTGTTGTCGGCAATACGGAAGTGATCCGTTTAGCGAGTAACCCTTGAATGAAGAAGTGCGTTTCTCGGTACTGAACTGCGGCCCTGCGGTCCCGTTCCGACTCGCCGTGATTCAAGAGTAAACAGTCGAAGGCCGCAGCCTGACTTCCCCGGACTTCTAGTTCGCGATTGGCGGCAAGCTTCAATCGAGCTTGGCAGCGGGAGCGCCGCAGCTACTGCACCTTCGCGTATTCCGCCTTGGCTTCTTTCAGGATGGGGACATCAGCATCGGCATCTTTCCACAAGGTTAGGAAATGGACGTAAGCAGCGCGGGCTTTCGGAGTGTCACCTTCCAGAGCGTAGGCGCGAGCGAGGCCGAGATGGGCAAACGCGCCGATCGACTGGTTTCCGACCACGCCGGAGTGATCGAGAATTTTCTGAAACTCGACCTGCGCGGCGGCGCCTTGCTTCGCGGCCAGATACGCTTCGCCGCGTAAGTAAACGGGATACAGACCAAAAGTGAAAGCACTGTTCGTGTGTCCCAATTCATACGGGGCCGTGGTCGCGAGCGCGTCGACAGCCCCTGCAGCATTGCCGTTCCGAAGGGATATGGCGGCATGAATCATGGGCAAGTAATCGAACCGCACAATTGTATCTTCGGCGAAGCGTTTGCCGAGATCGCTGGCAAGGCGTTCAGCTGACGCGGAATCGCCGCTCAGTCCGAGCGCAATCGCTGAGAATGCCTCGACGTGCTTACCCTTTGCCTGCGTCAGTGCAGCCTGCGCATGTTGCTTTGCCAAAGCCATATCACCTGCCAATGCTTCGCGGACAGAGCTGTGCGCCAGATATTCCGCCGCCGTTTCTTTCTCTTCGGCTCTCAGCGCAGAATCGGCGGCTCGGCGCGTCAGTTCCTGAGACTTGGCAAGAGTCCCGTCGTAGGCTGCAGTTTCTGATTCGAGGAAGAGAATCTGATCCTCGATCCCGGGTTTGCCCATCGCACCGGCGGCTTCCCGCTCCATCCCGGCGGCGTCGTGCGCAAGGAAATCTACGTTGTAAAGAACCAGAGGGATCCAGGGCGACTCAAGATTGCGGGCACGGGCCTCTTGTGCCGCCGCTTTTGCTTTGTCCAATTCGTTCAGCCACTGGTCTGAGTAGACCACGCTCACGATGTTGTTCGCGCTTCCGAGATTGAGCTTAGCGGCCTCGAGCGCCGCTGCATTAGATTTCTCGTATTCGCCGAAAGCGGCGTCAATAAGCCACAGCGAATTTGGTGGCTCGTCGTCCCGGGGGAAGGTGCGCGCCCACAGCTCATAGGAACTGCGGGCTGCTTCCAGATTTCCGGTGACGATGTATTCATAGAATGATGAAATATTGAGCTTCTCCTTCTCGCTCGTCCGCTCCCGCAGTTGGTAAGCCTTGCGCGTGCTTTCGGCGGACCGGCCGAGTTCCCCCTGCGGTTGGTACGATTGACCTAACCGCAGATAGGCCATGGCGAAGTTCGGATCCAGGGTGGTGGCCCTCTCAAAGAAGGGAATCGCGGCCATGTAATCATTCGCGACGACGGTGGCGTGAATACCGAGAGTATAGGCCTGCAGGGCTTCCAGCGATGATGTGGTCACATCCTCCGGCGGCGCCTCATACTTCTGCACCGATGCCAGTGACTCACCCAGCTTCTGGCGCAGCATGGCCGCTGCATCACCGAGGGCGTTGAGCACCCGCTCCTTTCCGCTGGCCGTGACCTGCTCTTGTGCCAGCAGATCGCCGGTATGGCAGTTCATCGCCCTCAATCCGAGCACATACTGGCTGCCCAAAGTCGCGATGGAACCCTCAATCGTGGCCGTGCTGGCCGTGCGCTGGCAAATCTCGCGGGCCAATTCTTGCGTGAGCCGCGCGTCTTTCGGTTGGCTCATCAGCGTCAGAGTCTGGGTGATGCGCTCGTCGGAAATCAGGCTCAAGAACGGCGATTGCTCCAGTTGCGCAGAAAGTCCCTGGCGCAGCGTGCCGTCGAATACAGGGTCGCCGGTTTTATTCGTGAACTCAGCCAGCACGACGGTGTCTTTTTCGGTGAGTGGTTTGGGTTGATGCGAACGATAGTAGTAGAGCCCTCCGGCAATCACTGCGCAAACCAGCAGGATCGGAAGCAGAATCATGCCGAGCTTTATTCGGCCTGGACGGGCGAGAGCCTGCCCTGAACTTACCGAACGGGCGCCCGTCGCCCTACGATCCGAACTTGCTACAACCCGCCCCGTCTCCGTATCGCGTTTTAGACGCTGAAAGTCCGTGCGCATGTCGGCAGCGCTCTGATAGCGCAGGCTGCGATCTTTCTCTAACGCCTTGCGAACCACCGAATCCAGAGCGGGAGAAATCTGTGCGTTCACCTGCGCTGAAGACACAGGCTGCTGATACAGGATCGCGCCGCATATCTCTCCCGAAGTCGATCCGTCAAACGGAATCCTGCCGGTCGCCATCTCGTACAGCACCGCACCGAACGAGAAAAGGTCGGTGCGTGCATCCAGTTCCTGGGCCTTGACCTGCTCAGGCGACATATAAGCGACAGTGCCGAGCATGGCTCCCGCACTCGTGAGGTATTGCGCATCCGATTCGGCGAGAGTTTCGACGTCATCGCCGCTCGCTCCGGATCGCGTAGTCACCTTCGCCAATCCGAAATCGAGAACTTTGGCGTGTCCGCGCTCGGTAACGAAGATGTTGGCCGGTTTGATGTCGCGATGAACGATGCCTTTCGAGTGCGCGGCATCGAGAGCATCGGCGATCTCGATGGCGAGGGCCAGGAACTCGTCCAACTCCAGCGGCCGTCCGGCAATCCGGTGCTTCAGCGTCAGTCCGTCGAGACACTCCATCACCATGAAGGCACGGCCTTGCTCCTCGCCAATGTCGTGGATTGTGCAAATGTTCGGATGATTCAAAGCGGAAGCGGCCTTGCCTTCGCGGCGAAAACGTTCAAGCGCCTGCGGGTCACGGGCGACCTCTTCCGGCAGAAACTTGAGGGCGACGAAGCGATCGAGGCGGGTATCTTGCGCTTTGTACACTACGCCCATCCCGCCACCACCGAGTTTCTCGACGATGCGATAGTGCGAGACGGTTTGTCCGATCAGAGTTGGGCTTTCCACCAGGGTTCCGCACATCTTAGGCGGGGAGCCCCACTGAGTCAATCAAACAGCCGTTCGGCGGATTAGTACTCAGAAGTTGGCTTGTCGGAATCGACCCAGCCGATATTTCCGCGAAGCGCGTTTCTGGACCGCCAACGAAGCGCTGACGGATGCCCGGATTACTTCCGCATTGCCGACTAATCGGGAGTTGGCTCGCGTTGCACCACAACCAAAAACACCACACCGACAATGGTAAACATTCGAAATGCCTCTTCCTGCCCACTCCATATTTTCGACTGCCACATCAGAAACCATTCGCCCCCGACATCGAGGAATGCCACCAACCACATCAGCAGGCTCGTCGTCAGCGCAATCACGGCGACGTTCAGCGCAGCGGCGAATTGCGCCCTGTCCGCACGATACGATTTCAGCAACCGAACACCAGCCCACCAGCATAAAAGCATAGTGACTGATTCCCAGGCGATGATGCCGATGTAGAAGACCGTATGTACTAGCGGCGAATTGACGGCGCGCCACATG
>PLBY01000065.1:0-7662 GCA_003134655.1 Acidobacteriaceae bacterium | reverse complement strand
TAGAAAAGTGCGATTGCAAAAACGAGAACCGCTTTGGAAACGCGAAGCGCCATTACATGCCGCATAGGTTGTCGCACGCGGAAATTATATCTTCTCGGTGACTGACCGCGAACTTTCTTGGAGTGCGCACAAGTCCTGATTAACGGGCAACTCTGACGTAACGCGATTAGGTAAGGTTTGCCGACAAACCGCTCGGAACCGCGCGGTCGCTGACTTCCCAGAAGCCCGTTTCTGGATAACTTCCGTTGCCGACGACTCGACCACTCTTGGCGGAGCCCATTTATTGCCCCGGAGCAGCTGCGTCAAAGACAAGCCTCCCTCCGACAAACGTTTTCCGCACTCGAACCTCGCGGATCTTCTCGGGCACAATTGAGAATATGTCATCGCTGAGAAGGACCATATCGGCCAATTTCCCGGGAGTAATCGAACCCTTTTCCTTCTCCTGAAACTCGGCATAAGCGGAGCCCATGGTGTAGGCCTCGATCGCCTCGGCAACCGAGAGTTTCTGCTCGGGGAACCAGCCGTTGGGATTCTTTCCATCGAGAGTGGCCCGGGTCACGGCGGCGTAGACAGTCAGAAGCGGGTCAAGCGGAGCCACCTCCCAGTCGGTGCCGAAAGCCAGGCGCACGCCATGGTCGAGGAATGTGCGGAAGGCGTAGGTGCGGCTGGCTCGATCGTGACCGATGTGCGACTCGGCAAAGCGGCCGTCGTCGATCGCGTGGTAGGGCTGGACGGATGCAATCACATGCAGTTGGGCGAAGCGCTCGAAGTCCTTGGCCGCCATATGTTGTGCGTGTTCGATGCGCAGCCGGCGATCGGCTTCGCCATGCTTTTTGATTACCTCGGAATACAGGTCAAGGATGGTGGAAATACCTTCGTCGCCAATGGCGTGGGTACAGATCTGCAATCCCGCGGCATCGCCCTTCATGTAGCGATCCCGCATGAGCGAAATCGGCTGCATTTCATCAGAGAGTAGACCGCGGTTGTTCCCTTGATTCAGGAATGGTTCGTAAAAGTAGGCCGTTCCCGAACCGAGAGAGCCGTCGGCAAAGGCTTTGAGAGCGCCGATGCGGAGATATGGTCCGCCGAAGGCGTGGCCGATACCGAGCTTCGCGAGGTCGTCCACGTGAGTGATGGAAGGAGCCACATAGATCCGCGTGGTCAGCTCATCACGCTGCAGAAGTTCGCTGTAGACGGCGATGTCTTCATTGCTGGCGACCATGTGTTGCACGCTGGTGACGCCCACCGACGCTGCATGAGCTAGTGCCCGCTTAACGATCTTCAATCGCTGGTCGTGGGTCAGTGGAGGAATAACCTTGTCGATGTAGTCTGTGGCTGCGTCTTTCAGCGCGCCCGTGGGATTGCCCTGGGCGTCCCGAACTATAGTTCCCCCGGGGGGATCGGGAGTCTTGGCCGTAATGCCGGCGAGGCGCAGCGCCACGGAATTGGCCAGTCCCATGTGCCCGTCGTAGCGGCTCACAAACACCGGCGTGTCGGGGGTAACAGCGTCAATGAGTTCCTTCGTCGGCATGTTGGGCGGGTTCCACTTGGTTTCGTCCCAGTTGCCGCCGACAATCCACTCACCTTTCGCAGTAACTCTTGCACGTTCGCCAATGCGGCGCGCGAACTCTTCCGGAGTCGTAGCGTCGTTCAGCTGGATGTTGTCGAGCTGCATCCCGCCGGACACGAAATGCACATGCGCGTCGTTGAATCCCGGCAACAGGAGTTTGCCTCCGGCGTCGATCACGTGTGTGTGCGGAGCGCGCCAGGCATCAACCTCAGTGTTTGAGCCAACCGCCACGATGCGGTCTCCGAGGACCGCGACGGCCTGAGCCGTCGGCAAAGACTTATCTACCGTCCAGATTTTGGCGTTGGTAATGATGAGATCGGCAGCCGGCCTGGATTGCGCCTGGTTTCGTTCGGGCAGCACGAGGCAACATACAAGGAGCAAGAGCCACAAAGGGAGATTTCGATGATTCATGAGTATCGACCTTGGGAACGATGACGCTGCGCGAGTTCGACGACACACTGCTTCCTCAGCACACCAACGTACGACCTGAACAGCTTGAAAGTCAGAATTCGTAGCGCAATGCGAATTGCATCACCCGAGGATTGGTCATCAGGTGGGTATAGTTGCCGAAGTTCGGAACCGCGATGGAGTTGTTGCTTTCGCTCGCGCTGCCGGAATTCTGGTCGTTGAAGTCGAAGCGAGTTGAGTTGGTCACGTTGAACACTTCCCAGCGCAAGGCCAGATCGTGCTTTTCATTCCAGGGCATCTTCCAGCGTTTCGAAAGCCCGAGGTCAATGCCGAAGTAGCCGTCGCCACGCACGAAATTACGCACGCCGACCTGACCCGGCAGAGCCGGATTGAACGAACTCTCGGCTGTGGCTGGATCGGGAAACAGGTTCACGTTGCCGTCCGCCTGGTGGTAAGCCCCACTTTTCAGGTGCGACACGGTTGGCATTGCCGCGCCTTCCCAATACCAGTCGGTCGGATAGTCGGCGGGATTGTTGTAAATGGTGTAGGGGAAGCCGCTGGTCCAGCGAAACAGGCCCGAGAGCTGCCAGCCCCCGATGACGGCATCGACAGCGCGATTGACACGACCAGCGAAGGCGCGGCCTCGGCCGAAGGGCAAGCCGACGATCCAGTTCGCATTCAGTTGGTGCGTGGTATCAAAATCGGAAACGGCGCGGAAAAGATTCGGCGACCAGGCATTGAACATCTGACAGCCGCCGTTGAAGTTGAGAGAACCGTAATTTCCGAGGCGCTCGGCGTCAGAGCAAAGGTCGATCGACTTCGAATATGTGTAATTGAAGTCGAACTGAATACCGTGACTCATTTGATGCCGCAGAGTGGCTTGAAGAGCGTTGTAGTTTGAGAATCCGATGGAACGCACGGTCATTAGAGACACATACTGCGGGTTGTAGAAGGCGTTCGGTCCTCCGACCGGATAGTATTGGCAAAGTGGGTGTCCAGCTTGGCCACAGCTTGGATCGCCGGTCGCGTCTGGTATTCCACCGTTTCCGAATCCAGATACAGTAGGCACATCAAGAGCCTGAAGCGCGGTGGTCTCGACACCTGCTACTCCACAGAAAAGATCGAAGATCGCCAGGACGGGATCCGTGGTCGAGACCGGCCCGCCTGAGCCGCAACCTCCGGTCTGCGCACCCAGCGCATAAGCGCCCCCGTTGATGGGCGCCTGAAGCATGTTGGTCCAATACTTAACTACGGCCGGGCTGACCATCGAATCATTGAAAGTCGCGTCGGTCACTCCCTGCAGCTCGTAGAGTCGTGCGAGCGGCTGAATGGCAGAGAAGTAATCCAGTCCAGATTTTTTATCCTTGAGATCGAGAGGTTGAGCGACATCTTGTGAACTCAGCAGGCGGTGCGAGAGTCTGCCCACATACGCAAGATCCAGCGAGAATCCGGCCCCGAGATCGCGCTCTACGGAAAAGTCGAGAGTGTACGAATAGGGAGTCTTCAGCGAAGTATCCAGGCTGCTGCCGTAGTTGGACGCACCGAGCGCCTGCATGGTTGGTATTGTCTCCGGGAAGTTCGGAGCCCCAGGAGTGGGCTGGAGAAGGCTTGGCGGAATGACATTGACACTCGTCAACCGAGGCAGACTGTTGAGCGGCTGGATTGGGTTGCTGAGACTCGTCGTCAGACCGAAAGAGTTCCCACTAAACTCATCTATAATGCCCTGCCCGAAACGGTCATACACCATCCCGAATCCGCCACGGATGGACGACTTATTGCCGCTGCCCAAGAGCTTGCTCAGGAAACCTTTGGTTTTATTGGGTGCCCAGGCAAAGGCGATGCGGGGACCAAGGTTGCCGTAATCCCAGTTCCAATACCCCCTTTTTCCGTTGGCCGCACCACACCAGTCGATTTGCAATGGAGCATCCTGACTCGATGGGGTGCCACTGGCGCCTGCCGCTGCTCGAGCGGAAAACCACTGTCCAAGACCAGGGCTGGGACAAACCTGCAAACCACTGGTCTCCCACACCGGAGAGAAGAGCGAGTAACGGAGGCCCAGAGTCAGCGTGAGGTTGGGGCTGACCTTCCAAATGTCTTGCACATACGGCTCGAAGGTGTTCTGCGCATATCGCCGGGAGATCGGCGAGTTGGCCGGAAGCAACTGGAGTTGTCGGTTGTAGTTAAAAACTGTAGAGGCTTGCGTAACCATTCCCAACAGATCTGTGATCGGGTAGTCATAACTTACGTCGAAACTCGGATCCACCGCGGGGTAACCGTTGTTCGCCGGGTTCAAGGGGCTGCTGTTGTTGGGACTGGAAAATCCGGAGGTGGTAGTAAACGACGAATTCGTATTTCCGCTGTCAAACGAAGAGGTATAGTCGAACCGCGGATTACGCATGAACAAAAGATATCCGCCGAACTGGAGCGTGTGCTTCCCGTGAATCCACGACAAATCCTCTGAGAAATTATGCGTCGGGCGCTGGAAATTTCGAGTTCGTGTGATGCCTTGGCCGAAATTAAAGGTGATCCAGGGCTGGTACGAGTTGCCAAGCGTTCCAAAACTCTCTCGAACAAACCCGTAGTGGAAATTGCTCATCAGGTTTGGACGGATGACTGCTGAGTAGCTTCCTATGAGCCCCTTGTTGTGGTAGACAGTCTGTCCTTGCGGAGGCTGACCGGGGAAATAGGGCTGGCAGCCGCCGCAGGCATCACTGGAATCATCTCTCATGGCTCCCATCACGGAAAGACGCTGCTTGCCGTCTTGCGTGATGTTGTAGTCGGCGCGGGCAATGTAGACGTTCTGCGTCTCATGGGTCGGCGAAGCGAAAACAAATCCCTGGTAGTTATAACCATCGCCCGTCACATTGCTATTCGGCGCAGGCAGGCTTTGGAAGTACGCCATCGTGGCCGCGTCTGGCCCCGCGTGTATTGGATCAATCTGCGTCAACTGCTGAACACCGAGCGCGATGTATCCAGGCGCAGGAGTGTACGTCTGACCACTCTGGCCCTGCACCGCGAAGCTGGAGCCGCCGGGACATTGAACGGAGTTTGCGCACAAATACTGAAGGACACCGTCGCGCATCGCCAAGCTGGGAACTTCCTCCCCAGAACTTACGGTTTCCTCCGCGCGCCGCGTTCCTTCGTAGTTCATGAAAAGAAATAAGCGATCCTTCTTCACTGGTCCGCCGAAGGAAACTCCGAAGATATTGCGGATCAGC
The DNA here is from genome assembly GCA_003134655.1 of Acidobacteriaceae bacterium. GTDB lineage: Bacteria > Acidobacteriota > Terriglobia > Terriglobales > Acidobacteriaceae > Sulfotelmatobacter. Next base: position 2,466 of record PLBY01000065.1, on the reverse strand, counting down.
TTGGGGGGCTGATTGCAGTCATTCGGATTGGGGAGCGTGCAATTTGTCAGTTGGGCCAGTTTGTTGAAGTAATCGTTGGCGCTGGTGTAGGTGTTGCGAAGGTACTCGTAGACCGAGCCGTGGATGCTGTTGGTGCCGCTTTTGGTCACGAGTGCCACCTGCGCGCCGCTGGTTCCTCCCTCGTCGGCGTTGGCATTGGAGGTGGTGACGCGAAACTCCTGTACGGAATCGAGCGTCACGGGCAAGACGGAGGTAAAGGCCTGGCCGCCCTCGTCGTTTACGCGAATGCCATCGAGACTGACATTGCCCTGGTCGCTGCGCGCGCCATTCACCGCGCCGCTGCGCGTATCGTTGGTACTTGTGTCTGCTCGATTGCCAGTATAGGTAACGCCGGGCTGCAGCGTAAGCAGGTCGGGCACGTTGCGCCCCTCCAGCGGCAGTTCCTTTACCTGATTCTCGCCAAACGCTATACCCATAGTCGCGTCTTCGGTGTTGATTACCGGGGCCTGCCCGGAAACTTCGATCTGGGTGGTGGACGCGCCGACCTGAAGGACAACGTTCACGCTAGTCGGCAGGTTGACAAGAAGCTGGAGATTGGTCTGCTGGTATTTCTTGAAACCAGCTTTTTCCGCGGTCAGTACATAGGTACCCGGGGGAATCGCGAGAAATTCGAATTCGCCCGTGGACGCAGTAGTAGCATTCCGGCTTAACCCCTGCGCCTGGTTGGCAAGCGTTACGCTGGCCCCCTCCACCACGGCCCGAGTACTATCAAGAACTTTGCCGTGCAAGGACGTTGTGCCGGTCTGCGCCCAGGCGCAAGAAATGGACAGTAGGAAGCATACCGGGAACAAGAACAGCCGATTCTGGATGGAAGACCGCATCGTTGCCTCCCTTAGAGTCTGTACTATGCTTTGCGCAGGAATTAAATGGGCGAAAGCCTTGGTCCGAAGAGGAGAACTCTGACGTCGAGTCTTCCGCAAAGACCGACAATCTCCCTGGCCAGTTTGTTGTGTTGAAAACATTAGTGCGACGGTGTGTGCGAAGTCAAGAGAACAAAGTCCGCTGGGGTCCGCGCAGAGCGGATACTCTTTTTGAAGAGTCTGGAGAAACCTCGATGCCTAAGTCTGATTTCAATAACGCTAGTTTGTTTCTTGTTTGTCTAGTCCTCACGGGTTTTGCATGCGCTCAAACCAAGCCTCGGTCACGGGACCTGGGTGTTCCCTTCGATGGAGTGCCCGGACCGCTCAACGCCATCACTGACGTTAAAGGTCTGGAAGTTGGCTATACGACCCTGATTTCTGGTGATGCGACATCAAAGGTGGGGGTCGGGCCGGTGCGAACGGGCGTGACCGCCGTTCTACCCCGCGGCAAAGATTCCAACGACCCTGTCTTTGCCGGGTGGTTCACAGAAAACGGCAACGGCGAGATGACCGGGACAACCTGGGTCGAAGAGTCGGGTTTTCTTGAGGGCCCTGTCATGATCACGAATACGCACAGCGTCGGTATTGTGCGTGATGCGGTGATCGCCTGGCGTCTGAAACATCATGGCGTCGACAAAGACAGCTATTCGTGGTCGCTGCCAGTTGTGGCCGAGACTTGGGACGGTTACTTGAATGACATTAACGGATTCCACGTGAAGGCCGAGGATGCGTTTCACGCTCTCGACAGCGCGCACGACGGGCCGGTAGAAGAAGGAAACGTGGGTGGCGGCACCGGAATGATCTGTAACGAGTTCAAAGGCGGAATCGGCACATCATCGCGCGTACTCGATGCCAAGTACGGAGGCTACACGGTCGGCGTGCTGGTGCAATGCAACTATGGGCAGCGGGATCAATTACGGATTGCCGGTGTGCCGGTCGGCCGGGAGATTGCTGGACCGAAAGTCTGGGATGACGATGTGGGGTCCATTATCGTGGTAGTCGCCACGGATGCTCCGTTGATTCCAACCCAATTGAAGCGCGTCGCAAAGCGTGTGACCCTGGGGCTGGGACGAGACGGAAGCTACTCAGGCGATGGCTCAGGCGACATCTTCATTGCCTTTTCCACCGCGAATCCGGGAGCAGCTTCTTACAGCGGTGTTCGCCCGCTTAGCATGCTGCCCAACGATCAGATCAACCCCATTTTCCTAGCCACGGTGCAAGCCACTGAAGAAGCGGTCGTCAACGCCATGATCGCCGCTGAGACGATGACCGGTGTAAAGGGTCATACAGTGATCGCGCTACCTCATGACCGATTGCGGGAGCTTCTGAAGAGATACAACCGGATTGCACACTGACTCTCTCCCTGCTGAAAGGGGCCGAACCGGTGCTGCGGGTCGGACCCAGTTGCCGATAGAGGATTGACGGCTGGCCGATAGCTGGAGACGTAACAACCGACAACCGATTCGCGTGGATGACGGACCACCCGGAAGTTATGTCACGGAACAAACTTTCAACGACGCGGGCCAGAAGTCGGCTTCTGGGAAGT
>PLBY01000104.1 GCA_003134655.1 Acidobacteriaceae bacterium | reverse complement strand
GACATATCATGTGCTACCGACATGCGTTCCCGCTGCGGGTTGACAGGGCCCGCCGCAAAGTGCAGACTTTCCTCGACTCGACGGCGCCGCGGGACACGATTCCGCGGTTCGCGAGTTTACTCTTTCATTTGCAGCCTGGATGTCTCTTCGCCGAATGCCCCGTGAATCGAGGACATTCGGGGACCCCCACAACCGCTTTGAGATTTAGCGACAAGATGGCGGAGGAAATCCTAATGCAACATTTCGTCGCAGTGGCAGCATCTTTGGTCGCGCCCACCATCACGGGTAAGGAGGCCACACAACTCATTCTGCGCTGGTTCCACATTATCGCCGGGATCGCCTGGGTCGGCCTGCTCTATTTCTTCAACCTGATCAACGTTCCGTTCATGAAACAGGTGGACGCCGGTGCCAAACCGAAGATTTTTCAGTACCTGACGCTGCCCGCGCTGAACTGGTTCCGCTGGAGCGCACTGGCCACCGTCTTCTTCGGCATGTGGTATTGGGGACAGTTTCTGGTCGCGCCCGATGCGCAACGCCAAGGCGTTGGGCAGGGCAGCACGTTCGGCCTTTTTCTGTTGCTCTGGGTCGGAGTCTGGGCGATCCTCTTCGCCATTATCAAGAAAGTCACACCCAGCGGATATGTGCTCGGAGCCATTACTGCGATCCTGGTCTATGCTGCGGGCTGGATATTTGTGAACTACACGCCGGTGGGCGGAGATGACAATCATGTGCTCGCGATCGGCGTGGGCGGGGGCATGGGAGTCGTGATGCTGTTCAACGTGTGGGGCATCATCTGGCCCAACAATAAGAAGATTATCCGGGGAACTTTAGCTGGCACGCCCCCTGCCAACGCGGCCATCATGGCGCGCCAGGCATTCCTGGCCTCCCGGACAAATTTCTTCCTTTCCGTTCCACTGATTTTCTACATGGCCGCAAGTTCCCACTTCTCGAGCACGGTGATTTTCGGGAAGTAAGATTCCTGAGGAGGTCGCTCCTCGGCAAAGAAATGGCGCGGCGAAGGCCGCGCCTTTCCCGTTCTTGCGAACACGAATCAGTATCCGACCTACCCCAGGATGTCGACACGCACGATCATCCGCACGCCGCCACTCAGTTTCACGCTTTTCCTTTTCGAACTGAGAACACCATTGTCCAGTCGCAGATTCCCAATCCCGTGCACACCGCTCGACTGGGGAGTCATGTCGGGCTCTGGCTTAGCGGACGACTCCACGTTCGATCCAACCTCGGCGTCGGTTACGGTACCAACATCGACGCCGGTTGTAGATCCACCAGCGTTTGCCGTAGCCTTTCCCGCCATCATGGGTTCGGGCTCCTCTTTGGGTTGAAACACCGCCTGAACCTTGCCCTCTAGTGAGTACTGCCCGCCTTTAGCAACATTCAGCTTGTCGAACGCTATGCTCAGTTGTGACTCTGCATCACCCTTAGATCTGGCGGTCGCTCTCGCAACATGCCCTGTTAACTTCGATCCCTTCGGGACGATGATACCGTCGGGCAGTTTGAATGCTCCCGTGGTTTCAACTTCAACGGGATCGCCTTCCTTCAGGTTGCTCGAATCCAAGGCCTTCTTGATTTTCACTGGAACGGCTCCGTGCGCGATGGCCCCGGGCACACCCTGAGGAGCAGCCAGTGAATCTTCGCCTGAGGAAACCGACGCAACCAAAAGGGCTACCACAACCAGAATGCCAGTTCGATTCACAAATCCCCTCTCACGCTTCGCGGCGAGATGCCGGCCGGGCGGTCCATCCTCAGATCCGGGCTTCTATCCGAGGATGTCGACGCGCACGATCAACTGCACGCCGCCACCCAACTTCGCGTTCTTCCCTTTCGAACTCAGAACTCCATCTTTGAGACTCAAATTATCGAATCCGTGCACGCCTGTCGCCTTCGGGTCTGATGCTGGGGAGGTGCGTGAGGTCGTCTCGGTAGCCATTCCGGTCTTGATGTCAGTTGTGGGCTTGTAATCGGGCGCCGGGACCGTGCCTGGCCCGCCTTGATGCGAGGACGAACCCGGAACACCAGGGTCCGGTTCGTCCGGGGGAGGAAATACCGCCTGCACCGCCCCCTTGACTGCGAGTTGCTTTCCACCGGCAACATTCAGCTTGTCGAAGGACATCGCCAGTTGTGACTGAGAATCTCCCTTGGACCGGGCTTTCGCCGCTGTCACGTGACCGAACATCTTCGAGCCTTTCGGAACGAGCGTACCGTCGGGCAGCTTGAACCTCCCAGACGTCTCCAGTTCAACCGCGTCGCCTTCCTTCAGCTTGCTGGAGTCCAGTGTTTTCGTCACCTTCACGGGAAATGATCCATGCCCGATGGCGCTGGGGGTTGCCGCCTGCGGAGAGGTTTGTGCCGCAGCCTGCGCGAGACACAGAGACGCAGCGAACAGCACCACCAAAACTACTGAGCTAATTCGAGCCATAGAGCCCACCTCCAATAAGTCAGATGCTAGAACATCGATCCTCAATCGCTCCGATGGAGGAAATTATACTTCTGGATCGCCCTCGCGGGAGTAGACGGACGGCAGGAAAGTCTGCTCAGACAAACAAAATGGCGCGGCGAAGGCCGCGCCATTCTATTTTCGCAATTACGAATCATGAGCCCGACAGGCAGCTTATCCCAGGATGTCGATGTGGACGATCATCCGAACGCCGCTACCAAGCTTCACATTCTTGCCCTTCGATGTCAGGACTCCGTCCTCCAATTGCAGATTATCCATACCGTGCACGCCCACCGACTTCGGATCTGCTGCCGACTGAGAATGAGTCGATTCGGTGTTAGTCCCGATCTTGATATCGGTGGTTGGCTTGTACTCCGGCGGTGGGGGAGCGCCTGGGTTTCCACCGCCAGGGCCCCCTTGATGAGAGGAGGAACCGGGCACACCAGGATCCACTTCTTCCGCGGGAGGAAATACGGCCTGCACCGCGCCTCTGACGGAAAGCTGTTTGCCATTGGCAACGTTCAGCTTCTCGAAGACCACGGTCAGTTGTGAGTTCGGGGCTCCTTTGGATCTGGCTTCTGCAGACGTAACATGGCCGGTCAATTTCGATCCCTTGGGAACCAGCGTGCCGTCAGGTAGCTTGAAGGTTCCAGCCGTCTCGACTTCGACTGAGTCGCCTTCCTTTAACTTGCTGGAGTCGAGTGTTTTCGTCACCTTCACCGGAAATGCTCCGTGCCCGATGGCATTCGGAGTCGCTGCCTGTGGAGAGGCTTGCGCGGAAGCCTGCCCGAGGCACAAGGACGCCGCGAATAGAACCACCAAGACTACTGAGCCAATTCGAGTCATAAAGTCCGCCTCCAATAAGTCAGATGCTGAAAGTATTGATCCTCGATCATTCTGATGCGCGAAATTATACTGTGGAGCTCGCATTCACGAAAAAGAACAAGGCCGACCTTTCGGCCGGCCTTGTTCTGGGTTCATCTATTCTCAGGCATAAGTTAGAACACGATCTTGCCTGAGAGTTGGACCACGCGCGGAGACGAATCGAAGCCCAAGAAGTTTCCGTATGGACTTGTCGGGACTCCGGTCATAGTCGAGATTTGTCCGAAGCCCGGGTCTCCGAAGCCGTTGTCCGGATTGCCAAAGTTCGGGTGATTGAACGCGTTGAACGCCTGAATTCCGACGGCAAAGTTGAGCCTCTCCGTGAACTTGAAGTTCTTGAAGAGGTTCAAATCGATGTCGAAGAAATGCGTTCCGTGGTATTGGTTGCGACGTTGCGGTGACCACGTGTTAAACCCGTTGAACGACGCATCCGCGCTTTGGATGAACACGCTGCCATCGAGACAGGGGGCAGGGCCACCGGGGGCCCCTGGGTTTGCCGTCGCGTTTCCGCCGCTGCAGCTGCCCAATCCGGGTGCGACGCCGCCGATGAGAGGCTGAGCCAGAATGGTGGATCCACCGTTCTGGATGGCTCCGTTCCAGTTGTTGTCGATGACGGAGAACGGCAGCCCGGAACGCCAGAACCACTTGCCCGAGAACTGCCAGCCGTTCGTAATCCACTTCATCGCGCCACTTACGTGGAACTCCGGATTCACGACGAAATCGGCGTTGAAGCTGTGCCGCACGTCATAATCCGAGTTGCCGTAGTTCGCCGTGCGAAGACTGGTCGGGTTGATCTGTCCCAGCAGAGAATCTCCATAAGTGAAAAGGCCCCCGTTGGAGACTTCGTCCATGTTGTGAGCCCAGGTATAGTTCGCGTGAGCCGAAACCCAGTGCGAGAACTGCTTCCTGTAGCTGAAGGTCAAACCGTTGTTATTGGAGATCGCGCCATTCTGTACCTGAGTCACGGTCCCGTAGTTGTTCTCATAGGGAGAGAATGGAACCACGCTGCTCGGGTAGATCCCATAAGGATCCCATGCATTCGCCCAGGCGTTGGTGTACGGAATCTTGACACCGTGGTTCCCAACGTAGCTGACGATCAGCGCTGAGGTGCGGTTCAACTCCTGCTGCACCGACAGGTTCCATTCCTGCCACTGCGGCGTATGCATCGTGCCCACCAGCGCGGTAACCGCGGGAGGGTTGAACGCAGTGCCCAGCGCTAACAGGTTGGCGTGGATTGTATTGTAGCTTTCGTTGATATTGAAAGCCGCCGCGGAGGCCGCAAAGGTAGCGGGCGCACCAGCAGCAGTATTATCGAAGGGCAGTACGCCGACTCCCGCCGTCCCGCGTACGCGGAGAGAAACTGCCGAGGGCGGGTTACCTAGCAGGTTGTCCAGCAACCCGGCTGCGGTCGTGTCATAGAATAGCCCGAAGCCGCCGCTGATCACGGTCTTGCCGGTCCCTAGTGGGTCCCAGCTAAAGCCGAGGCGTGGCGACCAGCTAAGCTTGTCGATACCCTGAAAAGCGTTCCGCTGGTTGTAGGCAATGTCACTGCTGTAGATAGTGTCCCCTGGATCGTTTCCGGCGGCCGCGGACTGCACGGAAGCCAGGCTCGACCACGGTCCCTTGAAGTTCGCGAGGCAATTCGTGTTGCACACTGGGTTGGAGCTGTGCTCAACACGCAGTGCCAACGTCAGCTTCAGATTGCGGGAGACCTTCCAGTCGTCCTCCGCGTAAACGCCGAGTCCCCACAGGGCAACCGGCACGTTGCTCGCTTGGTTCAGCGACTGGCGGAACTGGTACGCGCGTCCGTTGGCCAACTCCTGCAGGCCGTTGTTGTTATACCCAAAATACGTAGCAGGAGTGTTGAAGAAGAAGTTATGGTCGCTGATGTCGTAACGGCGGAAGTTAGCGCCAAACTTGAAGGTGTGCACCCCGTGGGTCCATGAGACGTCGTCAATGAACTGGTACTGAGTGACGTTCCGACCTTGCGGGAATTGATAGGCTCCGTTGAAGCTGCTGAAGTTGACCGACCCGCCCGAGGTGATGATACTAGTCGGGAAGGTGCTGGCCACAAGAGCCGGGTTCTGCGCGAATTGAGCTACGTAGTGGCTTGCCGTAGCGGTAAAGGCGTTGGTTGTGTTCGCCCCAAAAATATGCGTCTCCTGCGCTTGCAGGTCATAGGAGGGCTGAGGCGAAAGCGCATCGAAATTGGAGTTGATGGCGTCCAGCGTCGTCGGCTGTGTGCCGTGGTCGAGTTTGTAGCGGAAGAACATGTTGTCGCTATTGGTCAACTTCTGGTCAACCCTGAATCCCAGGATATATTCCTTGCCCAGCGCACTGGTCGATCCTCGGAAGGTTTGTTCACAAGGTGTAACGCCCGGCGTAAACCCGGTAACAACACTCGGAAACGCCAAACCGCTGCAGAAGTCGGTCCCTGAAGGAGTAGTCGGCACCGCAAGGTTTGAGCCCTTGGCACCTGCCCACAAGTCGAACATTTTCTGGTACGTTGCGATCTCGTTCGGCTGATAGTTAGGACTCGCCGGGTTGCTGATGTTGGACATCACGGCAGCGGCGAACTGGGGAGTTGGAGTATTGAGACCCGGGTCATTGGGAAGGATGAAACGCATCCCTTCGTAGTCCACAAAGAAGAACGTCTTGTTCTTGATGATGGGTCCTCCGACCGAAGCCGCCCACTGGTTCGCGTTCGAGAAAGGCCGCGGCGCGCCGGCATTGTTATTCATCCAGTCGTTCGCATTCATGTAGCGCCCGTTCCACCAGTACTGGGCGTTGCCGTGGAAGGTGTTGCTGCCAGACTTGGTCACATAGGTCACCTGCGCACCAGCCAACTGACCATACTGTCCGCCATAGGGATTGGTGATAACCGTCGCTTCTGCAACCTCGTTCTGGCCAAGCGTGAGGTTGGTGGCACCCGAGTTGTTGATATTGAAGTACGGGTCCATGTCGTTCTCACCGTTGATAGTGAACAGGTTCGAAGTGGCCGGCATGCCATTTACCGTGAAGTTGCCGTAGCCGCCCGTCGAGTTGATGATTACGCCCGGACTCGTGTCCGCGATGTTGGTGATGTCGCCACCCGCGCTGGGTAACTGCGCCACTTCCGCCTGGGTGAACGAGGTGTTGATGCTCGTCTCTGTGTTGATCAGAGGAGCCGTGCCCGTTACCTCGACTGTCTCTGACGTTTTGGAGACCGTGAGATCCATATCCACTTTCGAGGTATTGCCCACCTGGACCACCGTGCTCACAATCACTTCTGCAAAACCACTCTGCTTCACGGTGATTTCATAGCGCCCCGGCCTCAAAAGGTTGAAACTGTACGCACCGGTCGAATTCGTAGTGGTCTCCGCGGCAGATCCGGTATCGAGACTCTTCAGGCTAACCGTCGCGTTCGGCACTACGGCGTGACTCGGGTCAAGTACGGTGCCGGTAATGTTGCCAGTGGTCAGCGACTGACCGAACATGGGAGCCGTCGCCAACGACAGCACCAACAACACAGCTAGAACAATAGGAAAACGTCCAAAACGCATTTCCTGCCTCCTTCGAAATTTTGGTGACTCTGAATCGGATCCAAAGCGCTTTGGCCGGTTTTCCTGGGAACAATCGCGCGATCCGATGAATTGCAAAACTTGTCGAGACCTCTTAAAGAATTGTGAGAGCTGGGATTCCAAGAAATTACTGCTTACTCCACCCGTCTATCGCGGGTTTTATCGAACTGTCCTGCAAGACTAAACAATCGACAACAACACTAGAACCATATGCTTGTGCAAGTAACGATCCAAACAGTGGCAATAACAAACATTTTGTTTTCAATAGGTTAGTATCGTAGCAGCTCGACGCGATACCGAAATTGGTATCGAGAAGGAAGGGGAGCTATGATATTTGGAAGAGGCGGTCCGCCGCCGCCCTCTACCGGCCTCTTTTCCTGGTCGGTCTCGAGGCCACTTCCCCGGGCGCGAGGACTCTTCTCACGATCGGCGTGTTCAGCTTGTATTTCCTCTCGCTGACAGTCCCGGCGTCGTCTTTCACCCGCAGAATGAAGACCGGCAGGGTCCCTTCCTTGTCGAAGTCCTCTTTCGTGATGGACACGGGCAGAATCCCGTTCAGGCCATGCTCCCGGTATGCGGTCTCGTAGCGATGCTTCCGCATGTTCCAGGTAAAGACGCGGACCTGATCGAAGTCGAAGGGCAGCCCATCGTGGGGATCGGTCAGCACACAGAGATATTGCGGGACCTGCTTCTGCACGCCCTTGTCGTTGTCAGGCACCTGGTCCAACACAAAGAAAGCGACGAAGCGCTGGCCCTCGGCATACTGCGCAATGTCGAGTGGGACGTCCACGTCGACCATGCGGGCCAGCACCCAGCCCACGCGGCTCTGATCGTCGCGCACCAGCCACCAGTCTTCGAGTGGCGGCCCGGCTGGGGCCTGCGCGCCGGGCCTTCCAGACGGCTTCGACGAAGGCGTAGCTCCAGACTGCTTCTCGGCAGTCGCCCGCTTCAGGATCGCGACCTTCGCGCCCGATGCCAACTGGTACAGATGCTCGGTCTCGCGGCCCGGAGTGACGTGCAGGTTGGTTTCGTTCCGCAGGACTCCCGGAGCCTGCACCGGATCGTTCAGATTGTCCGCAGTGAGTTTCTGCAACGCGTCGAAGGTCTTCTGATCGACCAGGAACCTCTGCTCGATCCAGCCTTCAATGCCGGTGGCGGTGCGCACGCGCGCGAAGCGTTTCTCGCGGTCCAGAACTTCGACGCGCTCTCCATTTTTCACATTGCCGACACGGTTATAGATGGCCGCAACCTGGTCACGCAACGCCGCCTGGGGGACCGACACGTAGGCCACTTCGAGCACCCGGTGACGCCCGCGGCCGCATGCGGGAAGCAAGAGGAGGGCGGTCATCGCCACCGCCGGAAGCAGCCAGCCAACACGAGATGAGTCCAGCAGTCTCACGATTGAGTACAGGTCAAGACGGGAACTTCTACTATAGCGCGTTGCGGACGCGAGGTCCTGACCCAGAGGTTTACGCTTGATGCACCCGGACTGGAGGCTGTTCAAGACAGGGCGAAGCAGCCTCAGTTACCATGGAGATAGGACTTCCGCTTATGGGAAAGTTCGGACTGCGGGTTGCCGCGACGGCATTTCTTGCGTCTAATGATGTAGGGCGGATTCGCGCAACATACTCAAACAAGACACCCAAACACTGATGAAAAATATATTCCGGAATCGTCGCTTTCTTCTAACACTCGTCTCTTTGATCGTGCTGCCCGGTGCCGTCGTTTGCGCCCCGGCGCAAGACACGCTGGATTCGGTGCTGCGTCCGCCCAAGGGATCGCAGGTCGCGATTGTGGTCTTCGAGGACCTGCAGTGCCCCATGTGCCGGCGGACCGCGCCGCTCGTCGAACAGGCGTCGAAGACCTACAAGATCCCGGTCGTGCGTCACGACTTTCCGCTGCCCATGCACAACTGGTCGTATCAGGCGGCTGTGATGGCGCGCTACTTCGACACCCATTCGAAAGCGTTGGGCAACGAATTCCGCGATTACATTTTCGAGAACCAGCTCGAAATCAATCCGCAGAACCTGCGCGCCTATGCCGAAAAATTCGGCACCGCGCATAAAGTGGATTTGCCATTCGTCCTCGATCCCGGCGGGAAACTGGCCGCGCAAGTCAACGCCGACCGCGACTTGGGCAAAGCGATTAAGCTCGACCACACGCCTACGGTTTATATCGTCAGCAGCCGCAATCCCAGCAGGCCTTACGTCGAAGTGAAGGACAACAACCAGCTCTACTCCACCATCGACGCGGTGATGAAGGAGTAAGCTCGCTTCCGCCAGTTTATTTTGCGAACCGTCGGACGCTGAAGGAAATCGGCAGGCCGACGACGACCATGTGCACCAGCAGCCCCAGAATCAGGTCATGTAATTCGTAAGGGCCCGTGTCGTGAAGCGCGGAGAGCGGCAAGACGACAAGGGTCATCACTTCTTCCACCGCTGCGCCAAAGAACAAGCCGCACACCAAGGGATACTCCGTTAAGAAACGCAGCTTGCGGCTTGCCCCGTAGTACACAGCCGCTGCTGAGCAAGCGATAAAGAAGTGCAGGGCAACCCCCAGAACGTAGATTCCGACGCCTCCGTGACGAGCCTCCGGCCCCAACAGACCGCCGGCAATTGTTAGCGGAACACGCCATCCGAACAGAATGCAAGCTTGCGTAAGGTCCAGAGTGCCGGCAATCCCCCCGCCTACTGCGATTGCCAATAGAGCGCTCCGTTTCCCCGATGGCGCAGGCGCAGAATCTCCCATCATCCGTATCCTCTCTTTCACTTCTGATCTTTCACTTCTGACTGGTTGCAATCCGCAATGCGACGATACCCAGATGAGACGCGAGAAGTCCTGAACTTGCTCTGAAACACTCTGAATACTTCTGAAACGCGGCGTGGCTATAATCGGCAAGACCATTTTTCTAGCTTAGAAACAGAAAGCAATAACCGATCTCGGCATGGAACACCCAACCACGACAAGGCTTCGCATCGGCGCCTGGTGCGTCAATCCGGCGTCCGGCGAGATTTCACGAGACGGACAGACCGCTCGGCTGGAGGAGCGGACGATGCGATTGCTGCTGTGCCTCGCCGAGCACCCCGGCGAGATCGTCAGCATCGATGACCTGCTCAACCAGGTCTGGTCCGATGTCACCGTCACTCAAGATTCCGTCTATCAGGCTGTGACATCGCTCCGTCGTCTTTTGGGCGACGACCCCAAGCAGCCCGCATACATCGCGACCGTGCCGCGACTCGGCTATCGAATGGTGGCGACGGTCAGTCCCTGGGTCGATCAACGGACGGATCCGCAGCCGGATCATTCGGCGGCACTGACAAAAGCGTTCCCGCGCCGCAGAACTGGTTTCACATGGGCCGCGGGTTCGGCGCTTTGTCTCGTGCTGGTCGTGCTTATTGCTTTCCAATTTCGCGGCAAGGTCGCGAGTAACACTCACGCGGCCGCAGCCGTCATTGCTTCACAACCACAGAATTCCATTGCCGTTCTGCCATTTCTCGACCTGACCGAAGGAATGAAAGAAGAGGAATTCGCCGACGGCATGACCGAGGAACTGATCGACAAACTCGGCAAGATCCCGGGCCTTCAGGTGACACCTCCCACGTCCTCGTTCTATTTCAAGGGCAAACAAATCACGGTCGCCGATGTCGCCAAGGCGCTGGGTGTCGCTTACGTACTCGATGGAAGCGTGCGCAAGTCGGGGGCTCGGCTGCGCGTCGCGGCGCGTTTGATTCGTGCCGACAGCGGGTATGTTGTCTGGTCTGAAAGCTACGACCGGCCCTTGCATGACATCTTGATGGTCCAGGACGACATCGCCGGCGAAGTTACAAAAGCGCTGAGGGCTTCCATCGAACCCAAATCGGGCGCGCCTCATTCGCCGATCAACTAACTATCCCGGGCGCCCCGTGTAGTGCTCGGTTGAGTGGACGTGTTCGTGGTCCTCCAGCGATTCCAGGTGAGTGATCACTTCTGCGGGCTTGCCCAGTTCAACGGGCAACCGTTCTTCCAACGCAGTTGCCAGGCGGTGAGCCTCTCCCACTTCCGTAGCGTGCGGAAACAGCAGGTGCACTTCGATGATCTGGCGGTATCCGGTAGTGCGGTAGCGCACGCCGTGATAGTGCACGCCCAGTTCGTTGCAGATCGTGTCCAGTCTCTCGCGGATCTGTTTGCCGGTTTCCGGATCCGAGTAGTCCAGCAGCCCCACAGCTGATCGCCACGCCATGCGTCCCCCGGACCACAGAATGTTGACTGCGACCGCAATTGCGACCAGCGGATCAAACGGCTTCCACCCCGTCAGCATGACCAGACCGAGGCCTGCTACCACTCCAAAGCTGGTGAAGCAGTCAGTGAGCACGTGCTTGCCATCGGCTTCGAGAATCAGCGAGTGGCTGCGCTTGCCCACGCGCAGCAGATACCATCCCAGCCAGGCGTTGAGCAGGCCGGCTCCGAGGAGAAGCAGCGTGCCCTTGCCCAGATGTTCCAGCGGCAAACCCGCCAGCCATTTTTCGATCGCCTCCACCAGGATCCAGATGGCGGCGATCACAATCATGGCGCCTTCGAATCCAGCCGAGAAAAACGCGATGCGCTCGTATCCGTAGAGGAACGTGGGAGCGGCAGGCTTCGTGCTCAGCCGCAGGCTGAATGCCGCGAACGCCACCGCAATGACATGCACTACCGACTCAGCAAAATCCGACAGGATCGCCGCCGAGCCCGTCATGTAGTAGGCCGTCGTCTTGCCCAGAAGCATCAGGACGCCGACCCCGAGCGACATGCGCATGGCAAAGCGCGCCGCGCGCAGCTCTTCCTGATCGCGGTGTACGGCCGTCGACTTCGGCAATGGGATGGAGAAAGGATCCGACATCGATTCGTCTTGCCGGATCATCGTCCCACGAAGGGACAAAAGCAGAATGTGATTGAGATCACAACTTAGGCGCGGGATCGACACCGGAGTTCAGCATTCAAACGTCTGTAGAGACGTTGCTTGCAACGTCTCTGCTGCCATCGTTCGGAATGCCGCAAGCGGAGACGTAGCAAGCTACGTCTCTACGATGAGACTCTATTTTAATCCCCAAAACCGATTCCGACGGCGCGTGCTGCCCGAACCAGTTCTCCATCGGGCCTGACGGTCTTCAACTTTCCGATCGCGTCGGCCACGTCGACCGCCACCACCGTGTCCCCACGCAGGGCAACCATCTTCCCATACTTTCCTTCGGCAATCAGGTCGACCGCGGCCACGCCGAAACGGGTGGCCAGCACCCGGTCGTAAGGAGAAGGCGATCCGCCACGCTGGATGTGTCCCAAAACGCTGACCCGCACCTCTTTGTTGGAGATCAGGGAAATTGCTTCGCCGACCAGGTTTCCCACGGGACCGCCGTGGGCGATCTGTTTCAACTCGGGCGGCAGCTTGATGCCCTCGGCGACCACAACAATCGTGAAGCGGCTGCCGCGCCTCTCGCGCTGCGCAATGAAGTCGCACACGCCCTTGATGGTGAAAGGAATCTCGGGAATCAGAATGATGTGCGCCCCGCCCGAGATGCCCCCCGCCAGCGCGATCCAGCCGCAATCGCGCCCCATCACCTCGACCACCATCACGCGGTGGTGCGAGGCTGCCGTGGTATGGATCTTGTCGATGGCATCCGACACCGTGTGCAGCGCGGTGTCGAACCCGAACGTGATTTCCGTGGCCGACAGATCGTTGTCGATCGTCTTGGGCACGCCCACGATCTTCACGCCCTTCTGGAAAAGTTCGTGGCCGATTTTCTGCGACCCATCGCCGCCGATCGTAATGATGGCGTCGATGCCCAGCTTCTTGGAGTTGGCGATGATCTCGTCGGAGATGTCGCGCACCACCTCCTGCCCGTTTTCTTCAGTCCTGTAGTGGAACGGATTGCCGCGATTGGTGGTGCCCAGAATCGTCCCGCCGCGAGGAAGAATCCCGCTGACCCGCTCGAGCGTGAGCTCAAATGATTTCTCAGGCCAGATCAGCCCGTCAAAGCCATCGGGAATGCCGATGACTTTCCACTTATGTTTGAGGATGGCGGCTTTGGTCGCGGCGCGAATGACAGCGTTGAGGCCGGGTGCGTCCCCGCCTCCGGTAGCAATGCCGATACAGCGTATGTCAGACATGGGGAGTCCGTATGAAGGAACCCATGATCATACGAGCCCGTGCAGGGAAGAACAACGTTACGCGTGGACGTAGCACTGCGAGACTTGAGTGAAAGCGCACCTGCGCCAAATCTCTCGCCCGGGTGCCTGCAATATCTAAGAATCGTCCTAATCAGAAGCCGGTAGCAGTGATCGAAACCTGACTGCTGGTAAGGCCATTGGAGCTAGCGGTGATGAAGAAAGTGCCATTGTTGCCTTGGCCGCCCACTGCGGTCACAGCACCTGCAGAAACCGTGGCGATCGCCGTGTTGCTCGAAAACCATGTTGCGACGGCGGTGATGTCTTGCCCACTGTTGCAGGAAGCGGTGAAAAATATGGTCGGCACATTGGCGGTCACAGTACCGGTAGTGGGACTGATTATTGGCGCAGTAGTGCAGGCAACTGAAACGGTGATGGGCTGAGTCCCGGTGATCGACGGAAGTACATTCGACGACGCCGTTACGGTTCCCGAGCCGACATTTTGCGCTGTAACCAGCCCACCAGCGCTGATCGTCGCGACGCTCTGACCGTTAGTGGCGGTGCCCGAAACGCTCCACGTCACCGGCGTACTCGAATTACTACCGTCGTTGAAAGTGCCCACTGCAAACATTTGAACGGTGTTATCGACATTCCCGATAAAGATCGTCGGCGAGACCGGCCCGACCGCGAGCGCTGTGAGAGTTGGCTTGACGAAAAAGCCGCGGCAGCTGATCGCTAGGGCGAGAGTTGCCAGCGCGGCAAAGGCGCCCATCAGTCGGAGTTTAGACTTCGTCGATGACATAGTTTTCTAGACCCCTTTTTTGGGCGCGCCCGCTCAGCTCTGATCGTGTTCCTCGACCAGCCAGTCTGCAAAAATTGTAGCAGAGATGATTTGGCCCGGGGCACACTCTGGTACCTGAACTGCAGACGCGGAACCATCCCTGCTAATCATGCTTCACGCTGCGGGCGACGCAGTCCTTCCCGGTTAGAACGCCGCTCCCGAACCGGCTTGCAGAAAAAGCGAATGTCCAATTAAGACCATGTGGGGTCAGCCGCCATCGGGCTGTCCGCCGGGCGAAGCCCGGCTTTTACGGCAACCCGCGAAACAGCACGGGGCGAACCAGTCCAGGTCACGGACCCGCCAGCGGAACTCCGCGGACAGCTGTCCCCACATGTCCTAGGAAAAAAGGCCAGCGCCGGAACCAGCGCTGGCCATTTCACACCTAACTCCTCGACTCCTACCGTCCCTTGTGGTGCTCCTGCTTCGGAGCGCTCTGTTTCGGCGGAGGACTCGACTTATGCTGCTGCGGAGGCGGACTCGACCGGTGCTGCGGCGCCGGATGGGAAGTATTCTCCCGCGGCGGATTCGACGCCGGGTTGCCATGCTGCTGATAAGTCGGGTTGGCCGCCGATCCCCGGTTCTGCGAGTTGTTCGACGAGCTATTCGTCGAATTCGGTTTCGTAAACGGCCGGAATCCACCTTCCAAATTGCCTTTATTCGCCGGCGTGGAATTTACCCGCGCCTCTTTGGGCGACATCGGCGGAGCGTGATATTCCCCGCCCGCAGCCCGGGCCGGGACGGCGGAATGGCTGCTGAAATCGCCGGGCCTGGCGGTGGCAGCGATAGCCGGGCGTCCGTGATTCTCAGACGCAAAGTTCTGGCGATTCTGACTGGCCATATGCTCGTGCTCGGTCTGCGCCGCTAACGGAGCGGCGTGATGCTCGTGCGCGGCCGATTCTTCCTGCGGAGTCGGACGTGCCTCAACTCCGCCCTGTCCGCCGTTATAACTTACGGTCCGAGTGTTGTTCACCACAACCGTCCGGTTATAGACGTTGGTCACGTTCGTGACGCTGACGTTGGTGACGGAGCGGTTGTAGTAGAACGCTCCGCCGCGCCACTCGCCCCCGACAAATCCCACGCCGGTGTAGCCGAAGCCGTAGTTAATGCCGCCGTAGAAGCCGATGTGCGGGCCCCAGTATCCGGCGTGCCACGCGTAGAATCCTCCGCCCCAGCCCCAGTATCCGGGCGTCCAAAGCATGCCCACCGGAGCGACCACCCACGTGCCCGGCACCCAGTAGTAGCCCGCGTCATCGTTCCAGCCCCAGTATCCGGGCGTCCAGAAATAGCCAGGCCCCGGGCAGATCGGCTGCGCGTACACCGGCAACGGAGGCGGGCCCACGCGGACCGAAATGCCCACCGCGATCTGCGAAAACGACGCGGCAGAAAAGGATAAAATCACGATTGCCAGCAACAGCCACCGAAGAGCGGCTCGATTCCGGTTCATTCCCGTTCTCCCTGATTTTTGTTCCCCAAGACCCTGACCCGTTGCACCCAGAAACGCCATTTTGCCGCAAAAACCGGCCCTTGGCTTGATGACGTTCCTCCCATGTAAACCCTGAACTTTAGAGTATGTTGCTGGGGTCAGAAACTATTTGGAATGAATAATTTGAGGGATAAGGAAGCTACAATCCGACTCCAGTGCCGAGAAGGAGAGCGGGCGCCGCCGGGTGTCGCACCGACTGAATACCGAGTACTTCGTACTAATTGATTTTCCGCGCCCGCGCGATCCGCTCGTCAATCGGCTTGCGCCCAGCGAATCCTTCCTGCGTTCCGTGCCAGTGGGTGATGGACGTCTCTCCCATCTTCCAGCACAGCAAGATAATCTGGCCTTCCACTGCGCAGGGAAAGTCGAGCAGGCCGATGTCGATGTCTTTCACTTGCACGCCAATGGAGTCGATCTCGGCAAGCGCATCTTTGGCGCGCTGTTCGGCCTTGACCCGCTCCGCCTTGCGCCGGGCCAGCGGCACCACGTCGACAAACGTGCCGCCATTCAGAAATATTTTGTGGCCGAGCGCCTGCTGCTCCGCTTCGACTTCTTCCATCACTGTCTTGCTCGCAATGGCGGTACGCAGAAGCGATTCGAGCACGGGCAGAAGGGACTGCGCTTCATCGAGAGAAAACGTGCGGTCTGACATGGATGTCTCTATTTTAGCGTAGAGGATGGCAGACCGTTAGTCCGGGAGCCCCATCCTATTTTCTTGAAGCGTCTGCAGACTGCTGGGCAAGTCGCTGCACATCCGCCACGATCCTAGCCATGCACAGGTCAAAATTCTTGTCGCGGTTCCCTTTCAAAAGTGCCCACGCAGTATGCTCGGTGAATCCCCAGAGGATGGCATTCGTCTTTGGATCGCGGATCACCAGCCGAAGTTGGGGATCAAATGCAGCCGAACCCATGCTGTCTCCTTTAAAAACGTCGCGCGCAGCCGGAGGCATGGAGAACCGTATTTCAAACCACAGATCGGCGTCCCCCGGAGCATTGACAAGTTCGTACTTGCCCCAGGTTTTCATCGCTGCATAAAACTGGTTGTACGCGCGGTCAGAGTCGCCGCTGAATTGCGGATCGTCCGCCACGGGTTCATCGCCACCTCCGTTCGACACAAACACCTTCTTCGCCTCAAGAATCTGAGCTGGAATGGGTGCCGGTGGTGCCTGTTTTGGCTGCTCCGCCGCCGGCGCTGAGACCGGCAACATTGAAATCATAAGAACGCCGGCAAAAAATGCTACTTTGAATTTCCTGGTCATAATTCCTCCAACTGGGCCTGAAGTTGGACAACTATCCCAAACCCTGCGGCTGGTCCAATGTGCCTGCAAATTGTAGCCAGCACTGGATAGACGCGGAAGAATCGAGTTTGCTGTGTAGTTTCGTCACGCCCGTGTAAGTCTCCGTCAATATATTTCACGATTCATCTCCATCAGTGAGTTCTCCCGTGTGATGGATCGGCTGAAGTAGCTGTGTTCACGTCGATGTGAAGCCCCTGCGCAGCACCAGTTCCGGGCGGATAGCAGTTGCCATCGTGGCCGTAGTTCGTGCAGCGCCCGGCAACGTCCTTGCGCTGCGGCGACTGCGCGAACTGCCAGACTTCGGCGAATGGCACCCCACTCTGTGCGGGACTTGGCGGATGCTGGGGAAACGTGCAACCCGGCGCGGGCGGGCAGCCATCATTGATCGCCCAGTAGGCGATTGAGCGGGTTCCGGCGCTCTTGTGAATGTCTTCGGCCGTTACGACGTTTCCATCGTCGGTCGCAGGGATTCCGGAACAGTAGATGCCAGCGCGAAATCCGGCCGCGGTGACGCCGTCGACCCACGCATAGATGTAAGCCTTCTGCTCGGGCAGCATGCGGCCGCCCTGCTCCTGGTCGAGAAAAATGATCGTCGCACGCGGAAAGCCCTCGCGCCGCGCTGCCGCAGCCGCAGCCCGCACATCCGATTTCCCCAAGCGAGTTGCGTTGGCGACTGTTTTCAACTGGGCGTAGAGCCGCCCGTTGAACAACACGAGAAATCCAAATCCCGCGGACTCGACAGCGGCGCGGTGACCAGCCCAGCTATTCGAAGTCGCTCCCGGGGGATTGTTCAACCAGTATCCGGTGTAGGAAAACATCTGGTGCAGGGTCTTGAGATTGGCGTCGCCGGGATACTCGTTGCGGTCGAAGCCGAGAAACGCGGAAGTCTGCGCGTGCAGCATCGCGCAAGAAAGGACGACCAGCGCAGTTGTCATCGATTGCCGCCGCTTCACATGCTCATTCTAAATGGGCGGGCACAGCGGCTAAAGCCGGTTCGGATTCAGGTGCGGCAACGGCACGACTTTAAGTCGTGCCCTTCCCGGTTACGTCTATCCGCGTGTGCCTTTGCCGATGGCTGACGGCTGAGAGTTGAAAGCTATCCCCCGATATGAACCATCGTCCGCGACGCCGGAACGAAATCCGCCTCGCCGATGTGGTGGCGTTCTTCTTTCTTCTGCACGACGCCTTGAATAAACTCCGCCAACTCCTCGTCGCCGGCGCCACGGCGCATTTGCGCGTGCAGATCGTGATCCCAGACTGAGAACAGGCAGGTGCGGATCTTCCCGTCGCTGGTGATGCGGATGCGGCTGCAATGTCCGCAGAAGGGATGCGACACCGGCGCGATGATGCCGATCTCGCCGACTCCATCTTCAAAGCGGTAGCGTCGCGCTGTTTCCGAGCGCGCATGCGGAATTTCAACCAGCGGACGGTACTCGACCATGCGCGCCAGAATTTCGTCGAGCGTAACTACGGTCGAGGGCGCCCAGGTTCGTCCTTCTTCCAGAGGCATGAATTCGATGAACCGCACCGTCACACCTTCTTCGCGGGCGAACATGCCGAACGGGATGATCTGGTCTTCGTTGAAACCGCGCATCAGCACGCAGTTCACTTTCAGTGGCCACAGCCCCGCCCGCCGCGCCGCGCGGATGCCCGCCAGCACGTGGTCATATCCATTGGGCACGCGCGTGATGCGCGCAAAGCGGTCGGGATCCACGGCATCCATCGACACCGTAACGCGCGAAAGGCCGGCGTCCTTCAGCGGCTGCGCCATCTCGGCCAACATGTGCCCGTTGGTGGTGAGGGCAATATCGAGCGGCTCGGAGCATGCGAAGTCCTCGGACCTGGCTGATTCGAGGAAGGGCACGGCTTCAGCCGTGCCGTGGTCGCTACCGAAAGAGATGGGCTTCAGGCCCTTAGGTCGCAGTTGAGCCAACTCGCGCACGAACTCCACCACGCCCTTGCGCAACAGGGGTTCGCCGCCCGTCAGACGAATCTTCGTGATCCCCATCCCCACGAGCACCCGCGACATGCGCAGATAATCCTCGAACGGCAGATCGCCATACAGCGCGCCCTCGTTCCCCGTGCGGCAGTAGACACACTTGTAGTTACAGCGGTCCGTGATGGAGATCCGCAGGTCGGTAATCGCGCGCCCGAATTTGTCGTGAAGGGCAGCCATTTGTATCTAGCCAGCAGCTAGGAGCTAGAAGCTTCGGAGGAAAGCAAACAAACAGGCGGGACCATCCCGGCGGCTGTCTCCTTTCCAATGCGCTCCTTGCGAAGCGCGGGAGGCGCCGGTGTTTCCACCAGCACCCTCGGGAAAGTGAGTCGCGAGCATCCTCGCCCGCGAAACTCTTTCCCTCGCCGCCGCAGCCTGGGTATCCCCGAAGGCTATGGCGGTCGGAAACGTATCTCTTACATTATAGAACGTGCGGCATGGAAAGAGGATTCAAGGTTTTTCACTCGCCAGCGCCTTCTCAATCGCGGCCTCCGCCATCGGCGCCATAATCTTGTACCCCGCGGCATTCGGATGCAGCCCGTCATCGGCCAGATCCTTCTTCATGAGTCCCTTGTCGTCGACCATGGCGCTGAAATAGTCAAGATAGACGCAGCCGTGGGACGCAACTGCGCAGTAGCTCCGTAGCCAGTTGTTCATCAGAAGAATCTTCTCCGGCGACCGCTGGGCGAAAAAGTCCTTCGCCTTCTCGGTGTAGTTGTGGATGGGCAGCACCGACGTGTAGACCACCTTGATGTTGTTCGCCCGCGCGAGGTCGGCGAGCGAGGCAAAGTCGGCCTCGATGTCTTCAATGCGCATGGGCCCGGTGTTGCCGGCAATGTCGTTGGTTCCCGCAAGAATGATGACGACTTTGGGCTCCAGGTTGATCACATCCTGCCGGAAGCGCACCAGCATCTGCGGCGTAGTCTGCCCTCCGATGCCGCGATTGACGTAAGGCTTGCCGGGAAAATATTCGTCGATGTGCCAGATATCGGTGATCGAGTCGCCAAAAAACACGACGCGGTTCTCCCCGTGCCCCGGTCCTTTGAGCGCGGCATTGGCCGCGCGATAGCGCGCGAGTTGTCCGTAGTCATCGGTGAACACAGCAATGCGCGAGGCGCGGTATTGATCCAGGCCGGGGAAGCCGGTGGAGGGAATGCTGGGCGGCGCTTGCTGCGCCAATGCCGAAAGAGTCACCAACAGTGCGGCGATCAACATCGAAATAGAGCGAGGTTCTTTCAAGTACACGTGGCCTCCGAAAAACGTTTTTTGGAGCTACAGAATATGCTCGATCTCCAAGCCGCCCCATTTGCTCCGCAGATACTCCGCCACCAGCCTGCGATGGCAATTCTCAGGCGTAGCCTCACTACACAGCAGGCATCCGCCGTCGATGACTTCCCGCGCCACAGTCTCCTCTGCTCTGCGTTCCGTCATGAGATCAAGAAATTTCTTCTCGTACTCGGGCCAGCTGCCGTGACTCTTCTTATATTCGTCGAGCATCGCCTGTGTGGGCGCCAATTCCGGCACGTGCAGGTATCCGATGGAAAGGATCGCCTCACAAAAGAACTGCAGGTCGTCGCGCTTCGAGAATCCGGCCAGCTGTGAAACATTATTGAGCCGGACATCCACCACCCGCGCCAGCCCCGGACGCCGCAGTTTGCCGAAGAATGCCCGCGCCGACTTCTTGGTGAATCCGATGGTAAAGACCTTCATTCGCACGGCTCCGCGGCCGACTAAGCCGGTTGCGACACCTGACTGGCTGTGAATTCAATCTCCTCCGCCTGCTTCTCGTAGGCGATGGCAACAAGTTCGTCCTTCGTCTGGAAGAGATTGTTCTCCTGAATCCCGTGCAGCGCCAGCAGCCGGAGCAACAATGCATCGTGATCTTCCAGGCTGCCATCCTCAAGGATGTGACACACGCGGATGCCCCGCTCATGCAGGGATCTGGCGATGAGAATCGTCCGATGACAGCCAAGCGGCTCCTTTTCAGCGCACAGAATCGCCACGCGAAACTTCTCCATCCCCGACAGCAGGCGCTCGATCCCTCGCCCAAACTGCGGCGTCCGCGCAATCAGCGCATATTGTGCGCGCCCGTTTCGGTAGCACGCGGGATCCTCCGAACGGGCCCCCAGTTCCTGTCCCAAGAACACATAGTCGAGTCCGGCATTCTTGAGAAGACTCGCCAGCGACTCGCGATTGAACTGTGGATTGAAGCGGCTGTAAGGCTGCGAGCGGACGTCAGCAACGGCAGTGATTCGATGCTGAGTAAGCATTTCCAGGAGACGCTCCGCGGTGCCGTTCGAATGTCCAATGGTGTAAATGGTTTTCGTCATGGCGAAACACGCATCACACCCGCGATCAGCTTGTAACAGGCATTTTGCGATTCAAACTTTTCACTGAGGCTAATACACAGGATGGGGTTGTGCAACCCGGTGCTGAAGCCGTCGGGATGGGGCAGGATCTGTTTCTCGATCACAGGGTCGGTAATCGCCAAAACATAATCGTGGCCTGCGAGCGAAAAGTGGCCTCGGACCCTGCGCCTCGCGATGCCGCTGCCCGCGCCCTCTATGCCGACCGTGATCAACAACTGGTCCGGCTGTACCAGCACAAGAGAATATTGCTCTCGCTCCGCGACGGCCGCAGGAACCTTATCGTTGCGACCACCTGCCGTCGAGTCGCCGTTCATCCACAGAGGGCCCGCAGGGCGGTCAAGCGCGGAGCTCAACTGCTTCGCGCCCACGCGGCCACTGAACCGCCATCGAAAGCTCTCGTCGACCAGATGATTTTCCCTTTGGCATCCCGAGGGCCGCGGTGCCAGCAATCCCACGACAATGATGTCGAGCAGTTGCGGGTCGCGCCAGGTTCTGCGGTACCAGCGCTCAGCGGTGAGTTCTCCGCGCTCTTTCGCGCTCACGGGACGGCACCACTCACCTGGCCTTTGCCCGTCCCACTCCTTGCCAGCCACGCAGCGTCCAGTCAGCTTGCGAGAGTTGGCCAGGCAGACAATTGTCTTGGTGTACGGCATCGCGAACCAGAACAATGCTCGTGCAAAATTGTATCGGCTCAAAAAACACATTGCCACGTGCGATGGCATTTTTTCGCAGTCGACCTCCCGAATTGGCTCTGCTGAGGCGATCGCGACCATGTGTCCGCCGTCACAACCTGCCGTGACATATCTCACTGCCTTTCTTCCCCTCCTAGTTCAGCCTCTGAGTGTAATAGGCGCATTCCGCGCTGCCTGGGTCTCAGGGGCCCTCCACCCGGCGCGGGAATTCCAGTTCGGACCCCTGCCCGCTATCCGCGGGCAACATCACTTACAACTCGGTCGGAGGATCGCATGCTCCATCTCGACACCGGCAACACCGGCTTCATGATCTTATGCACCAGCCTGGTCATGTTAATGACACCCGGACTCGCTTTCTTTTATGGCGGCCTGGTGGGCCGCAAGAACGTCCTGGCCATCATGATTCAGAGTTTCGTATCCATGGGCTGGACGACCGTCATCTGGTACCTCTACGGCTACTCTCTCTGCTTCAGCGGCGACTGGCATGGTGTTATCGGCAACTTCCACTACGCTTTCCTGCGCGGCATTAATCTCAGCACGCCGTCGCCCAACGAAACCATTCCGGCATTCGTTTTTATCGCGTATCAAATGATGTTTGCCATCATCACGCCCGCCCTCATCTCTGGTGCCTTCACCAACCGCGTTACCTTTAAAGCGTACATGCTGTTTCTGACCGGATGGCTGACCTTCGTCTACTTTCCCTTCGTCCACATGGTCTGGGGCGGAGGATTCCTGCAGCAATGGGGAGTCAAAGACTTCGCGGGCGGCATCGTAGTCCATAACATTGCGGGCGTTGCGGCGCTGGCTTCCGTTATCTACGTGGGCAAACGCCGGGTGCAGGACCGCGGACCGCACAGCATTCCGCTAGTCGCCCTGGGCACGGGCCTGCTGTGGTTTGGCTGGTACGGCTTCAACGCCGGCAGTGAGATGCGCGTGGATTCCGTCACCGCGACGGCCTTCCTGAATACCGATGTCGCCGCATCCTTTGCCGCGGTATCGTGGCTGCTGGTGGCCTGGTTGAACGAGAAGAAGCCAAAGCTGCTGGGCCTGCTGACAGGCGCCGTCGCCGGACTGGCCACGGTCACTCCCGCCGCAGGATATGTCTCTCCGACCACCGCGGTGATCATCGGCATCGTCTCTGGCGTGGTTTGCTATTACGCAGTCGAAATGAAAAACAAGCTGCAATGGGACGACGCCCTCGATGTCTGGGGCGTTCACGGCGTCGGTGGATTCCTCGGCATCGTCATGCTGGGCATCTTCGCCAACAAGGAATTCAATCCCGAGGGCGCCAATGGATTGCTCTACGGCGATCCGGTATTTCTTCTGAAGCAGGTAACGGCCGTAGTGTTCTCGTCCGTCTGGGCATTCGCGTTCACGTACGCCATGCTGCGGATCATTGACGCCTTCACTCCGGTAAAAGTCAGTGAAGCGTCAGAGGAGATCGGGCTCGACGAGTCGCTCCACGGCGAACATGCCTACGAGCAACTCACCGATGAAGACGTAGTGCATAAGCTGGTCGAATCGGTTCGGCACTAGCGCCGAAAGAGAATGATCGAGTAGAAACTTTGGGTGCCCCATCCTAACGTCGCGCATTTTGCGACGTTAGGGTGGGGGGTTGTTCGATTCGGGTGAATCTGCGAATCCGCGGCAAGAAGTATCTTGCGGACGTGGCATGTGCCCTGCTTGCGCCTCGCTCCGCTCGTGTGGGGACGGGCGAAGGCGCCCGTCCCCACACGAGCATCACGGATCACATCCCGTCGTAATTCGGCCCGCCGCCACCTTCCGGTGGCACCCAGGTGATGATCTGGTACGGGTCTGCGATGTCGCATGTCTTACAGTGGACGCAGTTGGACGGGTTCAGGCTGATGCGTTTGCCGTTGGGCTGGCTCGCATCATCAACCATTTCGTAGACGTTCGCCGGACAGAAATTCTGGCACGGACTGCCGAATTCCTTCACACATCTCGTATTGCAGATATTCGTGTCGTGAATGACCAGGTGCGCGGGTTGGTCTTCTTCATGCTTCGTGCCGGAGTGATAGAGGTCAGTCAGTTTGTTGAAGGTGAGCTTGCCGTCGCCCTTCGCCGGGCCGAGCATGTGCGCCTCAGGCCCTCCATCAACAGGCAGGTCCGCCAGCTTGCGCATGTGCTCGTACCCCGCCTTCGCGGGATACCGATTGCGCAGACCGCGTCCGCCGGTAATCATCTGCAGTCCGGTGTGGAACATGCCCGCGAACATGCCGTGCTCGAATCCCTGATGCAGGTTGCGCACCTTCCAAAGTTCTTCTTTGATCCAGCTGGCTTCGACTTTTCTCTGGAACCCGCTCAAGGTTGCCGCGGACGAATCGTCTTTCGTCAGCGCTTCGAACGCCGTCTCGGCCGCAAGCATCCCGCTCTTGATCGCGAGATGAATTCCCTTGAGCCGCGCCGAGTTCAGGAAGCCCGCAGAGTCGCCGAGGATCATCCACCCGTAGCCCGCCACCGGCGGAATCGCCCACCAACCGCCGTAAGGCATCGACTTCGCCCCATAGCGGATCATCTTGCCGCCCTCGAGCAGCTTCGCGACAAACGGATGCTGCTTGAAGTCCTGCAGCACGTGCTGCGGATCGAGCCGCGGATCGGCGTAGTCGAGCCCGGTCACGAAGCCGAGCGAGACCACGTTATCTTTCGAGCCGTAAATCCAGGCGCCACCATACTCTTTCGTGGTAAGCGGCCAGCCCATGGTGTAGATGACTTCGCCCGCCGCGATGCGCCCCGCTGGAACTTCCCAGAGTTCCTTCACGCCGACACCGTACGTCTGCGGATTCGCATCTTTGGCTAGATCGAATTTCGAGACGAGTTCTTTGGTCAGCGATCCACGCGGGCCTTCGGCGAGAATCACAACCTTGGCATGAAGATCATAGCCCGGCTCGAAGTTGGATTTCTGATGGCCTTCTTTGTCGACGCCCTTATCGTCGGTGCGAACACCGGTCACGCGATCGCCGTCGTAAAGCAGTTCCGACCCGGCGAATCCCGTGAAGATCGTGATCCCAGTCTCTTCCACCTTGCTGCCCAGCCATTTCACGAATCGGTTCAGCGAGATCACATAGTTGCCGTGGTCGCGCAGGAACGGTGGCGTGATGGGCAGCTTGAACTTGCCCTTCTGCGTGAGGAAGTAGACTGCCTCTTTCGTGACTTCTGCATCGAGAGGCGCTTCCTTCTCAAACCCTGGCAGCAATTCGCGCATCGAACGCGGATCGAGCAGAGCGCCGGACAAGCAATGCTGTCCGACCTCGCGCGCCTTCTCGAGCACGTAGATGTTTTCTTTGCTGAGCTGTGAGTCAGGGTGGGCAGCATTGTGTGCGTCGATCAACTGCGCCAGACGCAACGCGCAAGCCATCCCCGCAGGCCCGCCGCCGACGATGACGACATCGGCCGGCATCTGCGGACGCTCAACGCCTTCGATTGGTTTGCGGAAAATTAGCATAAGATCTCAGTTGCCGGTAATCGAGAAGGCCTTCGACTTCGCAGTCTTTCTTCCCTTCGCGCTTTCGTCACACACATCGCTCCGATCCCCGGGCCAGTAGTACAGCACGAGACGCATCTGACCCGTGTCATTCAGGCGGAACGGAAACTCGTTTGAAGTCCCCGCCTCTTGTGTGATGGGGCGACGTGAACTTCCTACGTCGGGGCCGTTAATCAGAACATTCCACTTGTAGCTCTTGTTCCTCTCCACATGGAATGGTACGGGTGTGCTCTCAAGTGTTCCGGCGTGTGGTGAACCCTGGCCGAACTGGACGCAATAACTGATGCGAAGCCCGCTCTTGTTTGTCACCTTCGCCTGAATCCGATCTTCTGACTTGAATGACCCTGCGGGAACGCTCAGTTCCACTTGTGCGACAGCAGCACGGACCAGTAGCAGTCCTAAGGCGATTACGATTGCGAGTCGACGAAGCATAACTGAGCCGTGGAGACTAGCCTCCCGCCTTCGCCTTCTTCACTTCCTCAATCAATGGCGGCACGATGTCGAACAAATTCCCGACAATCGCATAATCCGCGATCTCGAAAATAGGCGCTTCTGAATCTTTATTCACCGCGATGATCGTCCGCGAGCCCTTCATTCCGACGATGTGCTGAATTGCTCCGCTAATACCGAGGGCGAGATAGAGTTTCGGCGCGACGGTCTGGCCCGACGATCCGATCTGGCGGTCCATCGGCAGCCAGCCCGAGTCGCAGATCGGACGCGACGCCGCGAGATCTCCGCCGAGCGCGTCCGCCAACTGTTTCGCAATTTCGATATTCTTCTGCTCTTTGATCCCGCGGCCCACGGCCACAATGATCTCGGCCTGCGTGAGATCGACCGCCTGCTTGGCTTCTTTGAACACTTCCTGCGGCTTGTTGCGAATGACGCCGTCGGCGATTTCAACCGTCACGGTTTCGATGGGAGCCGCGCTCGCTCCTGCTTCCGCCTTATCGCCTCGGAACGCGCCATTTTGAAAAGTCACGAACCACGGAGCATCGCTGGTAAAGCTTACGTCCGCCGCCAGCTTGCCCTGGAACATTTGCCGCGTGAACACCAACTTGCCGCCTTCGTGCTTAAAGCCGATGCAGTCGCTGATCACGGTGCGTCCCATGGCTGTCGCCAGCTTGGGGACAAAATCGCGCACCTGATAGGTGTGTGGCATCAACACCAGCTTGGGCGCCTTTGCTGCGAGGAATTGCTTCAGCGCGGCGGCAAACGCGTCTGGCGTGTACGGCTCGAGCTTCGGCGACTCGACGGCATACACCTTCGCGACCTTCTTCGCCGCGACTTCGGCAGCGAATGACGCGGCGCTGCCACCGACAACGGCCGCTTCGAGCGCCCAGCCGGTTGCCGCTGCAATCGCCTGCCCGGCTGTGATGGTTTCCCACGAGACGCGATTCAGTTTCCCTTCGCGCTGTTCGACGACTACAAGGATGGTTTCAGCCATGATGAAGTTCTCAGTTCCCGGCTCTCAGCAAAAAAGTTTTAAGTAAAAAGCCCGCGCTAGTCAGGTTCATGTGGGGACAGCCGCCTTCGGCTGTCCGCCGAGCGAAGCTCGGCCTGGCCGGGTCAAAGACCCGGCCCCACACAAGCATCTACAGCACGCGCAACTCGTTGCGCAGCTTGTCAACCAGCTTCTTTGCAATCTCGCCCGCCGACCCTTCAATATGTTCCGTCTTCTTCGTCTTCTGCGGCACGTACAGCCGCTCGATCTTCTGCAGGTTCTCCCCAATCGCCGACTGCACTTCCGCCAACGCGACTTTCCGCAACGGCTTGTTTTTCGCCTGCTTGATGCCGATCAGCGTGGCATAGCGCAGCTTATTAATGCCCGACTGGATCGTCAGCACGGCCGGCGTCGGCATGTCGACGAACTGGAAGTATCCGGCTTCGAGTTCACGCTTCACGCGGATCCCACTGTCGGTCTTCTCGATCTGCATGATGATGGTGGCGTGCGGCAGTCCCAGCAACTCGGCCAGGATCACCCCGGTCTGGGCATATCCGTAATCGTCGGACTGCAACCCGGTAAAGATCAAATCAAACGTCTCGTCTTTGATCGCTGCTGCAAAGGCCTTCGCGGTGTTAAACGCATCCAGGCCCACGAACTTGTCGTCTTCGAGATGAATCGCCCGGTCCGCGCCTTTGGCCAGCGCCTCGCGCAGCACCTGCTGTGCCCGGGCCGGACCGCTCGTAATAACGACCACTTCGCCCTTGTGTTTTTCCCGCTGGCGTAGCGCCTCTTCCAGCGCGTAAGCATCGGGCTCGTTCACTTCATACGACACATCTTCGCGGATCCACGCCCCGCCCTCGTTGAGCTTGAGCGGTGCATCTTTCTGCGGCACCTGCTTCATGCAAACCAGGATTTTCAAGAGGAAGACTCCTTGCCTCTATGGCTTTCGCGAGCCATAAGGAAACCTGTCAGTATAAATGAGCACCCTTTGTGCGGGGAAATGTTGGCGAGCCGGTCCAATTTGTGATCCTAATCACAGACTCCAGCCAATCCCTCCGTCAGCATTGGCCGAGAGGCTTTATGCCAGACGATAACTTCTCAGCCATGCGCCAAAGCATTATCGACGGCGCGCCCGACACCGCCAGCGGCCTGGCGCAGCAAGCTGTTTCCGCCGGCGT
Organism: Acidobacteriaceae bacterium; assembly: GCA_003134655.1. GTDB lineage: Bacteria > Acidobacteriota > Terriglobia > Terriglobales > Acidobacteriaceae > Sulfotelmatobacter. The sequence goes on along the minus strand of PLBY01000104.1, from coordinate 50,887 downwards.
TGCCCCAATCGACGCTATCAACAATGGCTACGTTCTTGGTATGCACGATGTGGGCGAGCAGTTCGCACGGGGACAAATGTATCTTCCCGACATGATGGCCTCCGCCGAGGCCATGCGCGCCGCCATGGCCGTGCTCGATCCTGAGATGAAGAAACTTGGCACCGAGCGTCCCATGGCCGGCGTCGTCGTGCTGGGCACCACAAAGGGAGACATCCACGAAATCGGCAAAATTCTCGTCGGAACGCTGCTCACAGCGCATGGTTTCCGCGTACACGATCTCGGCGTCGACGTCGCTGGCGAGAAATTCGCTGCCAAAGCACTGGAACTCCACGCGGACATCGTCGGAGTCTCGGCGCTCCTGACCACGACCATGCGCAATCAGAAAGGCGTCGTCGAGGCCATCGAGAAAGCCGGTCTGCGCTCGAGCGTAAAAATCATGGTGGGCGGCGCACCTGTCACTCGCCGCTGGGCCGAAGAAATCGGCGCCGACGGCTACGCCAAAGACGCCATGAGCGCTGTCGAACTCGCCCGCCAGCTGATGGAACAAAAAACGCCGGCCGCAGTCGTGGAGTCCGTATGAGAATGCGGCCGAAACTCCAACTGCTCGACAAAGCTCTGATCGAACGCATCCTCAATGAAGCCTTCCAGCTCATCGAAGATCCCGGCGTCCGAGTCGCGCCCTATGTCGTTGAGTTGCTGCGCGCCGCCGGCATCACCGTGAAAGACGGTGTGGCCCACATTCCGGAAGCCCTGGCACGCCGCCTGATCGATCTCGTCCCCCGCGGATTCTGCCTCTATGACCGCAACGGCAAGCCGGCCGTGCACTATGGAGCCGATAACGTCCACTTCGACCCCGGCTCGTCGTGCCTGAACATTCTCGATCCCGAGACGCAAGAAGCTCGCCCCGCTTTATCGGCCGATTTGGTACGTCTGGTGCAGGTCGCGGAAATGTTGCCGCAGTTCGCCGCGCAATCCACAGCCATGGTGTGCAACGACGTCCCACCGGAAATCGGCGACTGGTACCGCCTGCTGCTCGTGCTGTGGTATTCCGAGAAGCCCGTCGTCACTGGAGCCTTTTCCGCGAGCAGCCTGCACACGCTGCTGGAGTTGGTGGCCATCGAAAGCGGAGGCCGTGACGCCCTCCGTCGGTATCCTCGCGCCATCTTTGACGTGTGCCCCTCTCCGCCTCTGAACTGGTCGGAATTCGCCTCGCAGAATCTCGTCGACCTGGCCCGCGCCGGAGTCCCTGCGGAAATCGTCAGCATGCCGCTCGCGGGCGCCACCGCTCCCGTAACCCTCGCAGGGTCGATCACGCAGCATGCGGCAGAGTGCATCAGCGGCATTGTGATCCATCAACTGGCGCAGCCCGGATCGCCGATCGTCTGGGGAGGCGCGCCCGCCATCTTCGACATGCGTACCGGGAAGACTCCCATGGGCGCGATCGAAACCGCCATGCTCGACGTTGGCTGCGCGGAAGTCGGAAAGTATCTCGGCTTGCCCACTCACGCCTACATGGTCGCCGGCGACGGCCGGGTGATCGACGCGCAAGTTGAAATGGAAAGCGGCATGTCGACTGTGCTCGGCGCGCTGGCCGGCATCAACATGATTTCCGGCGCTGGCATGCTCGATTTTCTCGCGTGCCACAGCATCGAAAAACTCGTCATCGACGCCGAGGCCATCGCGTCGGCCCAGCGCCTGATCGAGGGCATCGACGCCCGCACCGATTCGCTGGCCGTCGCCATGTTCGCGCAGACCGGACTGACGGGAGATTTCCTGAAGCTGAAAGAAACGCGCTCGCTCTTCCGCAAAGAGCAGCACTTCCCCTCCGCGGTGATCGATCGCGGCCTTCCCGAGATGGACGGCGCCACACCAGACATTCTGCAGCGCACCCGCCATCGTGTGGACGAATTGCTCTCCGCCTACGAACGCCACCCGTTGCTGCCCGAACGCGAACAGGAATTGATCGGCTTTGCCCAACGCGAAGCCCGACAATCCGGCCTCGATGGCCTGCCTGGAATCCTCAATACCGAATACGCGCACGAACCATGATTTAATTAGCGCCGACCTAAGTAGCGCCGGCATCCTGCCGGCTGTCCCGGGGGCGCCACGCCCGCGGAGCCGAAGGCTTACACGCTCTCTAGCGGTTTCTCTATCGCTTCAATCGCTTAGGAGGTTTGCCCAGAATCTCAGGCTTGAACAAAGCGCCGAGGACAATGATCACCCCAAACAGAATCGCAAATGGGGCGAACACTGACTCTCCGAACCAGTTCTTGTAATGGAGATCTCCCCGCCACAAGATCGCTCCCAGGCCCCACCCAAAAATGGACAGGCCTGCTAGAGCAGCAACAATTCGAGTCAGGGGACGCTTTGGGTCGGTATCGAGCAACGGCAAGCTACTCGGTGATCACGGTCGACTGCCCAGAGATGTCGAACCGTTTCCGACAGCGAATGTTCTTGCACGCCATCACGTCGTCTTTGCGCACCATGTACGATCGGAATTTCGCAAAGCGGGCGCGGTCACGCTCATCGGCGCGCCCGGAAAGCTGGCGCTTCTTCGTGCGCACCACCCAGGTGATTTCATATTCCGCGGCCTGGTGACAGTGGGGACAATTCAGTGAAGCTGGTTTCTTCTCCTGCTTCTCGTCAAAAAAATCACGCTCTTCCATAGGCTTCGGCGTCGGGTCTGCGTCGTGGAGCACCCGACCAACTATGGATTATTGCACACTTCATGGGTACATGATCATGAGTGCCTGACTGCGAAACCCCATCAGTGCGGTGCTCAGGGTACACTCGCTCCAAGCCTCCATCCGGACGCGAGTCGGAGATTCGTATGGCCAGAAAGAAAAAAGCGAAGCGTTTTCGCGCCTTCACCGCGGTGAAAGAACTAGCCCGCGAGCGCGTCGGCGCACCCCCGGCCGGACAAGTCGTGGTCGAGAAAAAGAAGAAGCCGGAAAAACACAAACCTACGCTGGAAAAACTGCTGAGTGAGGGCGAGTGATCCGGGTTAGTTGAAGGTCACCGTCACAACCGGGTTTCCACTCAGAGTGAACGCGCAGACGTTGCTGGTCGGAGATGTTGGGCACATCGACCAGCCTCCAAACGTCGACGTGCTGGACGGCGTTGCTGTCAGCGTGATCGAGGTACCGCTTGCAAAAGCCTGCGTACTGCACGGCCCTGGCGTGGAACAGCTAAAGCCGAGTGCCGGATCCGAGACCGTTCCAATCCCGGCACCCAAGAACGTCACGCTCAAAAGCGGGTTACCGCTGCCCCCGCCCGTGCCAGTAAAGCAGACCACATTCGCCGTCATAAACCCTGTAACGACTGCCCCAGACGACGATATTCCCCCAGCGCTTTTGCCGGTAGTGACCGTGGCCGAAATCAGTGTACCTCCGCAGGATTCGCCGGTTGCCGTCAGCATGCCCGTAGTAGCGTCGACGGTGAACATCTGGGGTGTGTTCGACGACCAGGTCACCTGATTTGTAATGTCTTTGGTTACCGGCGGGTGAATATACGTGCCCAGCGCTCTCAACTGCACCTGCGCGCCGAAATTGTCGATCACCAGAGTAGTAGAAGAACCGAACGTCTCAGTCGAAGGCTGGACCTGGATCGATACCAGTTGCTGACTGTGTCCGCAACTGTCCACACCCAACAGCATGCCCGCAACGGCAACGAGGACCGCAATGCTCCACCACTTCCCGTTCATGGACGACTCCTGCGATTCTGGACTGGAACAACGCGTTCCCGGCGGGGGGAATGGGCCAATTTAGTCAATGGCGGAGCAAAAAGCAATAGCTCTGAGCGGGCCCAGTTTCACCCCTTCACTGCCTCCGCCACGACCTTCGCAAACTCTTTCACATCTTCTTCTGTCGTATCGAACGAGCACATCCAGCGTACGATGCATTCCTCTTCGATCCACGGATAGAAGAAATACCGCTCCTTAATTTTCGCGATCGCCGGCCGCGGAATCTGCGCGAACACGCCGTTGGCCTCTACCTTCCACACCACTCGAACCTGCGGAATCTTCCGCACCTCGGCTTCGAGCACCCGCGCCATCCGGTTGGCGTGCTCGGCGCCGCGCCGCCACAAGTCGTTGGTCAGCAGCGCCTCGAATTGCGCCGCGATAAAACGCATCTTCGATGCCAGTTGCATCCCCTGCTTGCGCAGGTAAAGAAAATCCGCGCTCAGCTTGCGATTGAAGAAGACGACCGCCTCACCGCCCATGATTCCATTCTTCGTTCCGCCGAACGAGAGCACGTCCACGCCCAGGTCGCGCGTCGCCTGCCGCAGCGATTGGCCAAGCGTGGCGGCGGCGTTGGCAATGCGCGCGCCATCCACGTGCAGAAACATATCGTGCTCGTGCGCAAAGTCGGCCAGTGCCCGGATCTCTTCCGGTTGGTAGACCGTCCCCATCTCGGTCGACTGCGTGATCGAGATGACTCGCGCCTGCACGTGATGCTGGTCTCCAATCCCGTGGTAGGCGTGCCGCACGGAATCGAGCGTAATCTTCCCATCCTGGTGCGGCAGGGGAATAAGTTTGCATCCCGTATGCTTTTCCGGCGCGCCGCATTCGTCGGTATAGATGTGTGCGTACTCGCTGCACAGCACGGCGTGATACGACCGGTTCAGAGACTGCAGGCTGAGAACGTTCGCGCCCGTACCGTTGAACGTAAAGAACACATCGATCCCTGCGCCAAAGTGTTCTTCAAATTTCGCGACGGCCGAACGTGTGTAGGGGTCGTCACCGTACGCCACCACGTGTCCCTGGTTGGCACGCGCGATCGCTTCCAGGATCTCTGGATGTACTCCGGCATTATTGTCGCTGGCAAAGCTGCGAGTAGACGGTTTGGGCGATTGCGGCATAAGAAAACAATGTAGCAGAGTGTTTAGCGCGGGTGCCCCATTTCTCGCGTTCTTTGCGAGAAGTGGATTTGGAGTCGTTCGAATTAGCGCGTACCGTGCCCCCCGAATTACAATGCCTTTCCTGATTTTTCAAGGAGTCCCCGTGACCCACAAGGTCGTGCATGGTTATCTGATCGTCGTTCTTCTCGCTGCTCTCGCTGCGGCGCAAACCGCCGAGCAGAAAACATCGAAGTATCTCGACTCCATCCGCCGCCAGCCTTCGTTATTACTGGCCTTTGTACGCGAGGTGCCCAAGGGCGGAGACTTGCACAATCACCTGGACGGCGCAATTTATGCCGAAGATCTGATCGACTTCGCGGCGTCCGATAATTTCTGCGTCGACCGCACCACCTCGCGACTACTGGGCGCGCCCTGCGATTCCTGCGAGCACTACACACCCAAACCCGCCATCCGCTGCGCCTACGACGACCACATCCTCTACAACCAGATCATCGATGCCTGGTCGATGCGCAACTGGCGCCCCGGGGACGAGTCTGGCCACGACCACTTCTTCGCCACTTTCGACAAGTTCGGACCGACTTCGCACAACCACGTCGCCGAGGCTGTCGCCACCGTGATCAACCGCGCCGCCCGCGAGCATGTCCAATACGTGGAATTCATGCACACCGCCGACGGAGGCGCCGCCAGGAAGCTCGGCATGCAACTGGGATGGGACGGTAATAATGACTTCGCCAAAATGCGAGACAAGTTATTGGCTGACGGCCTGAAAGAAATCACCGCCGCTACCAGCAAAACATTGGCAGAAGACGACGCCCGCGCCCGCCTCGAACTGAAATGCGGCACGGCCGACGCCGAACCCGGATGCAACGTCACCGTCCGCTATCTGTATCAAGTTCTGCGCGGCTTGCCGCGCGAAGCTGTGTTCGCGCAAATCGTTCTCGGCTTCGAACTCGCCTCGTCCGATCCGCGCTTCGTGGGATTGAACCTGGTCATGCCCGAGGACTGGTACGTTCCCATCCACGATTTCCACGAGCACATGGCCATACTCGATTACCTCCACGGCGTCTATCCCAAGGTGCACATCAGCCTGCATGCCGGCGAAATTGCGGCGGGACTGGTAAAGCCCGAGGACCTTACCTACCACATTCGCGATTCGGTCGAGCGCGGCCACGCCGAGCGCATCGGCCATGGTGTCGACGTGATGCTCGAGCAAGATCCCATCGGCCTGATGAAAGAAATGGCCGCACGCAACGTGATGGTCGAAATCAACCTCACCTCGAACGATCAGATTCTGGGAGTCAGCGGCGACGACCACCCGCTGCCGATTTATATGAAGTATGGAGTCCCAGTCGCGATCTCGTCAGATGACGAAGGCGTAGCCCGCTCCGACATGACGCACGAATACTTGCGTGCCGTGGAGAGCTATCACTTGCCCTACACAGAGTTGAAGCACATGACGCGCCAGAGCATCGAACACAGCTTTCTGCCGGGACAGAGCCTTTGGGCGGAAACGAAAGGCAGTTTCCGTCCGGTCGCCGCGTGCGCAGCAGATATCGTAACCGAAGAAAAGCCGACGCCGAACTGCGAAAAGTTTCTAGCTGCGAACGAGCGCGCCCGCGAACAATGGAAACTCGAAACCGCCTTTGCCATGTTCGAGAAGAAGTTTTAGATGTAGAGTAGCGCCGCCGTCCCGGCGGCTGTCGTGGGGGCGTCCGCGCCCCCACACCCGAGTCCAAGGAACTGCCGCAAGATTTTCTGGAGACCCATGCCACGCAAACGAACCCTAATCCCGTCTCCCCTGGCGTGGTCGCCAACGGCCGCTCCGATCGCGCCTCCGCTGCTCCCGGTAGTCGCCGAGCGCGGAGGCACGCAACTCCACACTCCGCTTCCCGTCGCCATCATCGACACCCGCGAGCAGAATCCGCTTTCCTTCCGCCGCTTTCGAAAATGGTTCGCCGACATCGAGGAACGAGCCTTGCCCCTCGGCGACTACTCCGTCAGGGGCATGGAAGACTCTTGCGTGGTGGAACGCAAAGATCTCGCCGACCTGATTCAGTCCTTCACTACGAACCGGAGAGTCTTCATCAGCCGCCTGCGCCGCATGAGCGAGTGTCCCCACAGCCTGCTCGTAGTCACCGCGTCGCTGACCGACATCAAATCCGAATATCCCTACCGCGCCGCCAATCCCAACCGCATCACGCAATCGCTCATCGCCGTGCTCGCGGGCCTGCGCGTGCCCTTCATCTGCACCGAAACCCACGAACTCGGCGAAGAAATCGTCGCCTCTTATCTCTACCAGACATTTCTGTATGATTGGCTGGACCGCAACGGCCACGGCCGCCATCTGGCCGACGACGACCTCTAGCCCGATCATATTTCTATGACCGATTCCTTCGCACTCGCCGACGCCGCCGCACAGCTGATCCAGAAACGCACCACCCTGCGCCCGCAGATCGCTCTCGTCCTCGGCTCAGGCCTCGGCGGATTCGCCGACTCGCTCACCGGCGCCACCCGCGTCCCTTACTCCGACATACCCGCCTTCCCGCGTTCGACTGCCATCGGCCACGCCGGCCAGATGGTACTCGGACACGCAGGCAGCGTGCCCGTCGCGGCCATGCAGGGCCGCGTCCATCTTTATGAAGGATATTCCCCGCAGGAAGTCACATTCCCCATCCGCGTCTTCGGACGCATGGGCATTCGCGCCGTCATCCTCACCAATGCCGCCGGAGGCATCAATCTCAGCTACTCGCAAGGCGCGCTCGTCGTGATTCGCGACCACATCAACCTGCAAGGAGCCAACCCCCTGGTCGGCCCCAACGACGACCGCTTCGGCGTCCGCTTCCCCGACATGACACACTCTTACGCGAAGGAGTATCGCCAGATCGCGCGCGACGAAGCCGGCAATCTGGGCATCCCCAAGCACGAAGGCGTCTATGCCGGCTTGCTCGGCCCGAGTTACGAGACTCCCGCGGAGATTGAATACCTGCGAAGAATCGGCGCCGACCTGGTAGGCATGTCGACGGTGGCCGAAGTAATCGCCGCTCGACACATCGGAATCAAGGTGCTCGCGATTTCCTGCGTCACCAACATGGCCGCCGGAATCCTTGACCAGCCCCTCTCCCACGCAGAAGTCATGGAAACCGGCGAACGAGTGAAGACGACGTTCGAGTCGTTGCTGCGAGCAATCCTCCCGCGCCTGTCCCAAGATGTAAAGGAATAAAAGGGTGCCCCCACCCTTCTCACGTATTTTGCGAGAGGGTGGGGACTTTGACTGTAGCGGTTCCGCAAATCCTAAAACAACACCTTCACTCCCAACTGAATCACCCGCGGTCCGCCCCCACCCAACCCCGGATTCGTCTGCGCCTGATCCGGAGTCTGCGTAATCAATCCCTGATTCGGCGTTCCCGGGCTGACAAAGAAATTCGGCAGCGCAAAGTTCGGATGATTGAAAATATTGAAGAATTCAGCCCGCAGCTGCAAGTTCACTCGATCGGCCAGCGGCGTGTTTTTCGTCAAAGCAAAATCCATGTTCCGGTAATGCGGCCCATAAATCGCGTTGCGCCCCAGAGTGCCGAAGGTTCCGAGAGGCGGGTCCGCAAACGCGTTGCCATTGAGATAGCCAATCGTGTCGGGAGCCGACGCCCAGTTCGAATTGATGATCGCCTGCCCCGGCACCAGGTTCGGACGCTGGTGGAAGTTCGACGGACTGGGGAACTGATCGAAGCTCGCCCCGCTGGTGTCGTCCGCGTTGACGATGGGCACCGGGCGGCCGCTTTGCAGAGTCACAATCGTATTCAACTGCCAGCCCTCCGCCAAGCGCTTCGGCCCGGCGAGCCGCGGCAGATCGTAGGTGAACGCTGCGGTAAAGCGCTGCCGTGTGTCGAAGTTCGAAGGCCCATGTTCCGCGGCAAGATTGTTGGAATCCTGCGGCAGCGCCACGGTCGCGAAATTGAAGTCGATGCCGTCGGATGCATCGTCCAGCGACTTCGACAGCGTGTATCCAGCAAATCCGGAGAGCCCGTGCCAATTGCGACTGCGCAATGTAGCCTGAAGCGCACTATAGGTGGAAGCGCTGATCGTGGCGAACTCGTCCATGAACCCGTAGTTTGCATTCGGCCGGTTTCCAAATATATCCGGCTGGTTCGCATCCCGCAGTCGCACCAGTTTGGTGCCCTTGCCTCCGATATAGCCGAGTTGCAGCGCCATATTCCCGCTGAGCTCCCGCTCCACGTTCAAGTTCCAGTTCTGCGAATACGGAGTCACCAGATTGCGCGGTGTGAAAAAGATGTCTGATTGCGACGGCGGATAGGGAGGCGGAATCGGACTCACCACTGTATTCGCGGGGCTGATGCCGCTCCACGCGGTGGAGTCGTAGGTGTTGCTCAGCGAGAGCACGGCCTGCGGCCCAATCGGATTCGTGGCCAGCCCGGCAGAATTTGTGAAATTCGCAATCAGCAGATCCTGCGGGACGTAGTCGAAATAGATTCCGTAGCCTCCCCGCACTACCGTCTTCGAGAACGCGTTCCAGGCAAATCCGACGCGTGGTCCGAAATTGTTCAGATCGCGATTGTAGGCGCCGTGCAGCCCGTCGGTGCCGACCATCGCGAGATTGCCGTCGGCCCCAAGGTTCGAGAGAAGATTATTCTTTTCGCCCAAGGGACCGAAGTACTCCCAGCGCATGCCGTAGTTCAGAGTGAACTTCGGTGACAACCGAAAATCATCCTGACCAAAGAACGCCAGCCCATTGTTGAAGGTGCTGCGTTGTGTGTTGCCGGCGTTGATTGAAGGAAACGTATTTCCCAGGTAGTAATTGGCAAGCGTTACAGCCCCCGCGTCGCTGCACTCGACAGGATCCGATAGAGCCCCAGGGCACAATGCCAAACCGCTCGTGTCGAATCCGAACGAAAACAGCCCGCGCTCCAGGTTGTCATTGAAGCTGCTGATCGCGGCACGCCGGTACTCGCCGCCGAACTTGATGGTGTGGCGCCCCTTCAGCCATGTGAAGTTGTCGAGAATCTGGAAACTCTGGCTGGTGCGCCCCCGCGGAATACTGAATGCACTCGCTCCCAGGTTCTCAAACGTGCCACCGAAGTCGATCTCCGGAAGCCCCGTCTTGCCGGTTCCCATGTTGAACGGCACTGCCGCCGTACCGAAACTTGCGGGATCGAGGTTGGCGTCCAGCGCGCTGAACGACGTGCGATAGCGGCTGTACCCGAAACGCACTTCGTTGATTTTCGTTGCGCTCAACGTCGACAGCAAACTGAACGACAGCAATTGCACGCGCGTGGGCGAACTCTGCGCGAACTGCGGAAGCCGCGAACCCGCGCCAAATCCCAGACCACCCAGCGGGAAAACCTGCTGGCTGCGCGCGAACGCGTAGCGTCCGGTCAGCGATTCCGTCGAGGTAAGCTGCTGGTCGATCTTGGCGATAAAGCTGTCCACATCATTCTTGTCTTGCACGCTGCCGGCAAGCGTTCCGGCGATTCCGTTGAAGCCAGTCGCGGCCGGAAAAGTCGACGTCAGAATGTTGGTGAGCGCCGGACTCGGCGTAACCCCGTTGCCTTCGACCAGGGTCTGCGCCGCCACAATCTGGTTCGGCAAAGCCGTGCCGCTCACCGGAAGCGCGGGATTATTTCCCGGCACCTGGAAAGCAAAATCCGATCCCACACGCTCGCGCTGTCCCTCGTAGGCGACGAAAAAGAAAGTCCTATCTTTCACAATCGGTCCGCCAACCGACGCTCCAAAATTGTTATTGCGAAACGGACTCTTGACGGCGGGCGTGCGATTGAAATAGTTTCGTGCATCCATCGCGCTGTTGCGCAAAAACTCGAACGCCGACCCGTGAAAATGATTACTGCCCGACTTGGTCAGAATATTCACCACGCACCCGCTATTGCGCCCGTACTCCGGCGGAAAATCCGATTGAAGATTAAACGCCTGGATCGAATCAATCGGCAGCAACGACGCCGGAGCGCCCCCAATCCCCGTCTGGTTAAACGCGGAGTTATTGAAAAATGGATCGTTGTTGTCCGTGCCGTCGACCGTGTAGTTGTTCGACCGGTCGCGGTTGCCATTGATGGAAAATTGTCCGAAGCCGCTCTGTATCGCAGCTACACCCGACGGTTCCACAGTTGCTCCCGGAACCAGTGCAACCAGTTTCCCGAAGTCGCGCCCGTTGAGCGGCAGATCGGCCACCAGTCGCTGGTCAACAACTTCTCCCAGCACGTCCCGCGTAGCCTCCACCAGAGGCGCGTTTTCCGTAACCGTCACGCTCTCCTGATGCTGCTCTACTTTGAGCATGGCGAAGTCGGCAGTCGTGTCGAGGCCAACACTCACCACCACGTTCTGTGCCACTGGCGCGAATCCGGGTGCGTTCACAGTGACGGTGTAGGTGCCCGCCGGCAATTCCGCCAGCACATACGTGCCCTCTTCGCTGGTGACGCCATCGCGCGTCAGGCCGGTGTCCACGTTTTTCGATGTGATTTTCGCCCCGGCGAGTAGACCGCCGCTGGGATCGCTGACCTTCCCCCGAATCGACCCGCGATAACTTTGCCCCAGAACCATCCCCGGCAGCAACAGAACCACAATGAGTAACACTCTCGCGGACACACTCTTGCGAAATGAATGCGAAACGGCGCAATTCATGATGACAAACTCCTCCTATATATATAAACAATGGACGTATCAAGACGCGGTACGGTGTGACTTTGCGTCTATTTTCCGGCCTTTGGGATAAACAGCGTTGCGGGCGGCTTGATCCCATAGGTTGCAGCAAAACTATTCTGGTTCACCGCCAGCCCGAGGTGTCCCCGTGAATCGATATACAACAATGGCTGGTTCACTGGCACATCGCTAAAAGTCTTCACGAACTTGATCTTCATCTCTTTGTCGTTGACCTTGACCGGAACCTCCTGGCCGCGCTGGTATCCCAGCTTCAGGAAATCGTCGCCATCCACATTGGTCACCAGGTTGCCGAACGGCCCGTCCGTCGCGATCACCGAAGCATTCAGCCCGCTCTCGTCCAGCTTTGCAACTTTCCAATCCAGTCGGACCAGATCCTTCACCGCCATCTCCGGCCCAACCTTCGTCCAGTCATCTCCGCGCGCCAGATGCGCGCCCACCGGCGAAAAAATATCGCGCCCGTGAAATGTCGACGACCGCTTCGTCCCAATCATCCAGTCTGGATTCGTTATCTCGTGAACTGATTCGATTCCGTCGCGCTGCTCCACCAGCGTCAGCAATCCGTTGTCCGGCAGCACAAAATACTGCCCGCGCTTGGAACGCGCCACGATCGCCTTGCGCGTGCTGCCCACGGTCGGGTCTACCACCACCACAAACACCGTGCCCGCCGGGAAATACGGCGTCGCACCATACAGGTACCGCGCACCATCGAAAATGGAGAACGGCGTCACCTGGTGCGTCAAATCCACAATGCGAACGTCGGGCATAATGCCGTACATCACACCGCGGCAAATGGCCACCGAGTCGTCAAGCACGTCAAAATCCGTCATAAACACAATCGTTGGCGGATACTTCTGGGTCGTCTGTGCCCCCGCGCACACCGGCGCCAGCAGCGCCAAAACGAGAAGAAACGCAACGACAATGGTCCCCCGCGACGAGAGGCTCCGGCTACGGAGCAATGCAGTCATAGTTTCAATCCTGAGATGGAGTCGAATGCTAGTCTACGAACCCACTGGAGTTTACGGCGCTAGACCACCGAGCGCAGAACCGGCGCACTCCTAATGCTGGTGAATTTGATTAGACCCGTAATTCTAAATAAAGACGCAATAAAACTGGAAGCGACGCGTAGTACGCACCGCCGTGTCCTGCGTTCTATAATGCTGCTGCAATCTAATTGGAGGTTCTTATGTCGCAAGTCATCCCCGAGAAGTACCGCGATCTATTTCAGAAGCGGGCCTTTGCCAGCCTGGGGACGTTAATGCCCGACGGCCGCCCGCAAGTCACGCCCGTGTGGTGCGACTTCGACGGCGAGCACGTCATCTTTAACTCCGCCAAGGGACGCCAGAAGGACCGCAACGTCCGCCGCGATCCCCGCGTCTCGCTCGCCATCGTCGATCCCGAGAACCCGTACCGCTATCTCGAGATCCGCGGCCGCGTCGTCGAGATCACCGAAGACGGTGCCGACGACAGCATCAACAAGCTGGCGAAAAAGTATCTAGGCGTCGACAAATATCCCTACGCCCAGCCCAGCGAAATCCGCGTGATCTACAAGATCAAGCCTGAACACACCACGGTGATGGGATAAGAATCAAGGTTTCAAGGCTGCAAGGTTTCAGAGTTTCAAGGTTCTTCTGGAAACGTTGAAACCTTGAGACCTTGAAACCTTTCCCCCTCCACATTCGAGGAGATTCCCATCCGCACCTACAACCTCTGTTTTCTAGGCTACGGCAACGTCAACCGGACTCTCGTCCGTCTCCTCGAAGACCGCGCCCAAGAACTCCGCACCCGCCACGGCATCTCGTATCGCATTACGGGGATCGCCTCCAGAAGCATCGGCTGGATCGCCGATCCCAACGGTCTCGAGCTGAACGCAGTATGTGGCGCGGGCGCCCCCGCCCGCGAAAAGCCGGCAGCGGATCCAAATCGCAGCGTCAGCCAACTCGCAGCGAGCACCGTGCGGGACTGGCTCGCCGCTGCCCAGGCCGACGTCCTCTTCGAAGCCACATCGCTCAACGTGAAAGACGGCGAGCCCGCAGTCACCCACATCCGCGCCGCCCTCGAGCACGGAGCCTACGTCATCACCGCCAACAAGGGCCCCATCGTCCACGCCTACCGCAACCTTCGCGACCTGGCCGCCAAGCAAGGCAAACGATTCTTGTTCGAATCGACGGTAATGGACGGCGTTCCCATCTTCTCGCTGTTCGATCAGCTCCCCGCGATCCACCTTCAGGGCTTTCACGGAATCCTCAACTCGACCACCAACGTGATCCTGAGCGAGATGGAGCAAGGCCTCACCTTCGACGAGGCCCTGAAAAAAGCGCAGGCCCTGGGCATCGCCGAAACCGACGCCACCCACGATATCGACGGCTGGGACGCCGTCGTCAAAACCGCCGCGCTGATCACAGTTTTAATGGACGTGCCGGTGCGCCTAGACGAGATTGCCCGAGAAGGCATCCGCGACCTCACCCCGCAAGCCCTGCGCAACGCGCGCCGCGACGGCTGGCCCTTCAAACTGGTCTGCCGCGCCCGTCGCACCGCCGCAGGCGTCGAAGCCAGCGTGAAGCCCGAAAAAGTCTTGAGTTCGCAGCCCATGGCCAAAATCTCCGGCACGAGTTCCTACATCTATTTCGAAACGGATATCTTCCCGGGCCTAGCCATCACCGAGGAAAATCCCGGTCTCTACGCGACTGCTTATGGCCTGCTGGCAGATCTTGTGCGGGCGGTAACGAAGTAGCGCCGGCGTCCCGCCGGCTGTCGCGAGGGCGTCTCGCCCTCGCACCCCGACGATCATGATAAAAGTAGATAGATCATGCCGACCACTGAAGATTCGATTAAGGCCGCCCTCGACCTCGCCTCCGTCCGCTCCCAGTTCCCCTCGCTCGCGCAAACCGTCAACGGACACCCCGCCGCCTTTCTCGACGGCCCGGGAGGAACACAAGTCCCGCAGCGCGTGATCGACGCCATCTCCGACTACCTGCGCCACAACAACGCCAACACCGGCGGAGCCTACGCCACCAGCCGCCGCACCGACGCCATGATCGCCGAAGCGCGCAGCGCCATGGCCGACTTCCTCCATTGCGGCGCCGACGAAGTCGCCTTGGGGCCGAACATGACCACTCTGACTTTCGCCATCAGCCGCGCGATTGGCCGCGATCTGAAACCCGGCGACGAGATCGTCGTCACCCGCCTCGACCACGACGCCAACGTTTCTCCCTGGCTCGCCATGGCAGAAGACCGAGGCATAACCGTCCGCTGGGCCGAAATCCACGACCAAGACTGCACGCTCGACATGGCCGACCTCGCGTCGAAAATCAACTCGAAGACGAAACTGGTCGCTGCCGGATACGCCTCTAACGCAGTCGGCACCATCAATCCGGTAAAAGAAATCGTCCGCCTCGCCCACACCGCCGGAGCCCTCGCCTACATCGACGCCGTCCACTACGGCCCGCACGGACTGATCGACGTCGCCGCGCTCGATTGCGATTTCCTGGCGTGCTCGACCTACAAATTCTTTGGCCCGCACATGGGCGTGCTCTTCGGCAAGCGCGAGCACCTGAAGCGCCTGCGTCCTTACAAAGTTCGTCCCAACACGAACGCGATTCCCAATTGCTGGGAGTGGGGCACGCTCAACCACGAGTGCATCGCCGGCATCGCCGCCTGCGTGGAATATATCGCGGACCTAGGCCGCCACCACGAATCGAGTGGGAACGGAACATGTGGGGACGGCCGCCTCGGCCGTCCGTCGAGCGAAGCTCGACCCCTCCCCCGCCGCGCCGCCATCGAAGCCGCCTACGCCGCCATCCACGAACACGAGAGCGCACTGCTGAAAAGAATGATCGCCGGACTCGTCAAAATCCCCCACCTCAAGATCTACGGCATCACCGATCCCGCGCGCTTCCACGAACGCTGCGCCACTCTCGCGATCAGGGTCGAAGGCCACACTCCCCTCGAACTCTCCTCCAAACTCGGCGACCGCGGCTTCTTCACCTGGGACGGCAACTACTACGCCCTGAACCTCACCGAGCACCTCGACGTCGAGAAATCCGGCGGCTTCCTGCGCATCGGCCTCGTACACTACAACACAGTGGAGGAAGTCGACCGCCTGCTGGCAGCGCTGCGCGAGATTGTCAGCGCGTAGCCCCGCGAATTGATCCACCCAGTCAGTACGCAGAGCATCTGCAAGAGAGAGTCTAGGAGAGACTCTCGAAGGAAGAAGGCCTATGATCCGTATCCTGGCACTCGCCCTGCTGCTCTCAGCAGCGCCCCTGCTCGCGGCCCCGCAGAGCAAGACCACAAATTCCGCCGACGATAAGAGCATGATCCTCGCCCTCGAGAGCGCCTGGAACCAGGCGGAGATGCATCACGACGCTACCGCGGCTGCCGCCATCATGGCGGACACCTTTATTAGCGTCGATCACCACGGAGCCCTCCAGAACAAGCAACAATACCTCGCCGGCATCAAAGATCTCTCTTTCAGTCCCACCGAAATCGCCAACTCCGACACCAGCGTCTACCTCTACGGGAACGTGGCCATCGTGACCAGTGAATATCGAACCAAAGGCAGCGACAGCGGCAAGCCCTTCGTCCATCACGGACGTTTTACCGATACCTGGGTGAAATTGAACGGAGAGTGGAAGTGCGTTGCGGATCAGGAGACCCTGATCCACTGAGCGACGAGAAGCCAGCGGACTACCTCACTTCACCAACGCACGCAACTGTGCGATTTGCGCTTCGCTGGGAAACTGTCTCGCGCGATAGCGAACCGGCACCAATCCGGCCTCTTCCTCCAGCAGGCTTCCGGCCACAGGCATGGCCGCGTCCCACGGCACCACGAACATGTCATTGTCTTCAACGCTCACCACGAACCCAATACGTTCCGCTCGCGGCAGCGTGCTGTCGACACCGTTCGACCACACACACAAGCTATAGACGCTTCCGTCATTTCCTTCATAGATATTGAAGCTCGCCACAAAAGTATCGATCTCCTGCTGCTCGTGACTTTCATCGAGAATCTTTTTTTGCTGGCTGTAGTCGACAGCGTCTCGCTTCCGCCTGAGCGAAAGCGACATTTCCCGCAGCGCTGCATCTTCCGGAACGTAGACCTTCCACACTCCATCGACCAGAACATACAGATCAGGTGAGACCGGATGCCCCTGGTTAAAGTGGCTCTCGGCCCCGGTCTTCAGGATCGCATTCAGTCCCGCCACGTTATCTTTTCCCGTGACCAGAAGAACATCCCGGTTGGGCACAAAGGCCACCGGGTCGCCGTCGACCGAAAGGCGATACATCAACTCCGTGAGCAACATCCGCGAGCTGTCGTAGGAATCGCCCCACTGCCCCCAGTACACGCCGCCCTGTCCCGCCAGACGACTCGGATCCGTTTTCTCCCAGAGATTATCTTTGGCAGCGGCAAAGGCTTCGTCCAACCCGACGCCCCACTCCTCGAGCTGCTTCCGGTTCACCGACGTGATGCTGTGTTCGGAGTCGTAAGCCAGGCCCACAACCAGCCCGCTCACCAAAGGCTTGACCTGCACCTCCAGATCCGGATCTCGGATTCCCTTCTTGCGCGAGATCAACTCCGTCAAACCATAGTAGGCAGCATCCCGAACCACCGGCATCAGGGCTGCCTTTGCCGTGGCAAAATCGCTCGGAATCTCCGGGATGGACGTAAAACTCGCGACCAGTTTGGTGATGACCGATTGCCGCTCCTTGCGCGGAACACTGCAATAAGCCGCGTAGGAATTCTCCAGAAAAACAGTCGCGTTCTTGCCTGGAATCTTGAGCGCGAATTCAGCTTCGCGGTACTCCAGGTTTCGCACTCCCACGGCTTCGAACGCCCGAATCATCGTATCGGCGAATGCGTCGTGCGAGGGCTTGCCGGGAAGAATCTTGTCCAGTAAATTCACGGCCTATTTCTCTGGTGCGAGTCTAACCGATCTTCCCACCCGCCCGCCTCCAGAAACACAACGGCCCGGGACGCATCCCGGGCCGAAAAAACCTCCGCCCCACGCCGTAGCGTGCAGGCACCGCGACATTCTGGTCAATCCTCTATAGCCAGCCCCTACGGCCAGCGTTTGGCTGTATCTTCCCATCCCGCCGCGCGCACCGGCTGGGGCGCGGGAATCGACGGCGGCGCCGGAATCGAAATGCGCGCCGTGGCTTGGGGTCCGTTGACGGCTGTGGCGAGCGCCGGCTTCCCCATATCCGACGCCATTTCCTTTTCCTCGGAGAGCAGCGGAGCTACCAGCCGCAGGGCCTCCACTTCCTTCTCCAGTCGCGTCAGCTCCATTTCCTTCTGGCGCAAGACTTCATAAACATTCTTCATGACCATGGCACCTGCCCGTTGTGTTCGAAGTTTGCAAACCTGTCTCCGAACTTTAGCAGACTTGCCTCTGTTGTCAAGGTTTTCCGCCGCTCCGGTAGAGCAGCACATAGGCAAAACGAGGCGCCTAAAATGTAGAGGAGAGAGCACGGAGAGTGCGGATAAGTAAGGAGTTATAGGGGAGGCGATCAGTCGAAACCCGCCAAGCCGCAGCCGCGGAGCGGCGAAACAATTTAGCCCAGCGCTTCAGCGCTGGGGTTGGGTGGGAAAAGTCGGCACAAGTTCCCCTAGGGACGGCACAACCTCCCGCCAAACCTAGCGCAGCAGGAAAACTGCGGCCACCACAATGCCGACGACGAGAAGCACACCCAGAATGTACTTGTTCCTCGCGATCCACGATTGCGAAGGCTCCAGCCCCGCACTCAACACAAACTCCCCAGACGATACCTCCGGCGCCTCGAGCGTGGCCGCCGTCTCACGAACATCAGCATTCGGCGCCGCAACCGTCGCTTGCCCAGCGCCTTGTTCAGATTCCTTGACCGCCGCGGATATCGCGACCCCAGACGCAGCCGAAGTCGTCGCGACAGCAGCCGCAAACGCCCGCGCTTCCGGTTTCCCCGTAGCTGGAGCCGCAACCGTCGGCCCCGACGCTACAGCCTGCGCCGTCGCCGCCTTCGGCACTTTCAGCTGCCCCCTCCACTTCTTCTCCTCACACTCCACGCAAAGCGCGCGCCCCGCAGACACCGGGAATCCACACGCATCACACTTCCGCAGACTCCTTAATACCGGTGGAACATGGCTCTGGTCCGCCTCTTCCACTTTTCCCGCATCCGCCGCCGGAGCCAGCGCCGCCGACCAGAACAACGGCTTCTTGGCTGGGGCGACGGCTGCCTTCTGCTCGATCGCTGGCGCATCCTCGCGCGGCCTCTGCGACAGTACCTGCCCTGAATTTGCCGACGAGGTGGGGACTTTGACTTCCACCGGTGAAGGCGCGGCGGCCTTCAACTCAGCGACCGGCCTTCCCTGTTCAGCTGGAACCTTGGCCGCCGAACCGGCCGATTCCTCAGCACTCTTTTCGGCCGCGACTTTCGCGACAGGCGCTGGCGTTTCCAGAACCGAATCTTCCAGAACTGGCTCGTCTAGAACCGGCTCCTCCAGGACAACGTCTTCCAGAACCTGTCCCGCAAGGTTTTGATCTTCGAGAACATCCGCATCCTTCGCGGCCGGAGCCGAAGCCTGCTGCATCTTCAGCCGCTCCGGCAGGCTCTCGGTAGCCTGCGCCAGTCGCACCGCGGTCTCTACCATTTCGCTCAGCCGCTGCACCGCCGACACATCGCGCGCTCCGAAGGCATTCGCCTTCCCGGAAAACAGTTCAAAGACGCCCAGCACCTCGTCGTCATTCACGACGGGCATCACCACCACCGACGCAATTCCCATCTGACGGCACACATCGCGATTCACCCGGACATCGCGCTCGGCATCGTCGCAGCGTAGCGGCTGCCGCGTACGCACACTCTCCCCGGAAAGCCCAAACTCCGTCGAAAGCAGCGCCCCCAGCTCGGGCGCGATCGGCCCCGTGCTGGCCCGGCACAACATGTCATTCTTGCCACTTCGCCGCAGGGCGATCGCCGCTCCGCTCGCGCCTGTAATGTATTGCGCGCGGTCCGCGAGCAACTGCAGCGCGGCATCGAGATCGCGCTGAGCCATCTCCGCTAGCGAACGTCCTCCATCCTCTCCGGGAAAACGCACGCCTGCAGTACGGGCATTCGCCTCCGCGTGTGCCGCGTTGAGGGCGGCCGAAACGCCGGCTTGGGGTGCTCGGGTTGAAGTGTTCTCTTGCACTGCCTGCTCCGGATGCAATTCCACAATCTTCACAACCGGCCCCGTGCCGGCGTCTGACGACCTGCCCTCGAGAGACGAATAAGGTTACATGGCGCATGCGCACCCCAAGAGTTGGACGGAACGGGGCGCGATCCGCCCGCCGCAGCTCACCTAACTCATAAGGATGCAGTAGTTTGAGTCTCGCTCGGAGGGCGCGAGGTGTCAAGAAATCCGACGCGCAGAGGTACTAAGCCAAAAGTTTCACATGGAAGAACAGCGCTTCCAGCGCCGTAGTGGAAGAGGGGCGCTTCAGCGCCGCGTAAGAGTCAGCAGAAGTGATCCGGGCTTCAGCCCGGTGGTTGCAATTCGTCTCAGGACTATTCCCTACGCCTTCCGCCGCAGCGCCGACTGCGCCAGCCCATTCGCTTCCGCATTACTCTCGCGCGGCACATGCGAAATCGAAAACGTCAGCGACCGCGCCAGCTTCCGGCAGGTCCAGTGTAACGAGTAGAGTCGCGGGCTGCGGCAGGTGTACTCCCCCGTCATCTGGCGGACGACTACCTCCGAGTCCGAATAAACGTGGAGTTTCTGCGCCTTGAGCGATACCGCGTACTGCAGGGCTTCCATCAGCGCGGCATATTCGGCAACATTATTGTCCTGGTGGCCAATCCACTTGGCGATCCGAACCGGACCGCTAGCGCAGCCGTTGATCACCACCCCAATGCCCGACGGCCCCGGATTCCCCAGGCAACCGCCATCCACATAGGCCACGAGTTCTGACATCAATTCTGTTCGTTTCTCGCTATTTGAAAGATGCGCTCATCCGCTTCCACCGTCAAGACGATTATTTGGTTCCCTTTCATATGTTTTGCAGCACGCCCCAGCCTTGTGCAATCTTATGTGCAAAACGCGTCCCGATTGATTTCGCCTGTGGATAAGCTCCCGCGTTGCAACCATTTGCATTTCTCGTTATGCACAGGTTTGCCCCAAGCTATTGCACCAATAGTTTGCGTTGACGTTTTTCAATTCTCTGTTAGGGTTGTTTGCGTCGACGGTCGAAAGGGTTGGCACAATAAAACGAGCCAGTCCGATAGACTGAGTGATCAGCCCAGCGGGGCAACCTGAGGGGTGACCGGACCTGAAAAAACCGACGGCTCTGCGAGGGGCAGTTGGGGTTCGGAACTGCGAAAGCAGTGATCGCATCAAGGGGTCGTGACGGTGCATGCTTCCACGCTGTAAGCTCCCTCGCAGGAGCGAGCGGCTAGAGCATAACCAATGTCACGGCCCTTTCAATTTTTTCCCCCTCACTTTTTTCTCTCCTCCAAAATATCCCTACCCTTCTCAGAATTTCACCCAACCCAAAAACTGTCATCTCGACCGCAGCATGTCCTTCCGAAGGAAGGCCATGCGAAGTGGAGAGACCTGCTGTGCGTTACCCCTACCATTCCCCCAACAAAATCGATTTAGCTCTCCCTCCCCTGCTTGTGGCATAATTCCACCCCGGTAGCACTCCGCGCCGGCGCGCGCGCTGTCACGGACGCATTCAAATCCATAGTGGAGAATCTCATGGCTAAAAATCCCCTGACTCGTCGTCAATTCATCCACATCGGNNATGTCACGGCCCTTTCAATTTTTCTCCCCGCCTTTTTCTCCTCAGCCCCTGCAACCCAATTAGTTCTCATCCGCGCCGATCACAGGACTACAACTACTCAAGCGTGAGCGTCATTGCTCTGAAATCAAAGGTCGTTTTCTCTGCCTGCTGCAACAGGTCGATCCCGAGATTCCCCTGAAAAAACTTGCTGTTCTCCACCGTAAACTCCAGCAGAATCCCCGCAGGCTTGAGGATCACCGGGAATCCTCCAATACGTAAAGGCAGCGACGGCAAAACAGCGGCAGTCAAAGTTTTCGCGCCGCCTGCTCCCTCCATCTTGTAGGAATCCGTCTTTGCGGCCGTACGCATCAGGTCGGGAAACGTCTCCGCAAACGGCGGATAGAGGTCCGTATTAGTTGCCCCCGTATCGAGGGTAAACGCGAGTGTGCGACCTCCGTATTGAACCTGCGCAACCGGATGCTGGCCGTCAAAGCAAAGGTCGGTATGAGACACGGTCTTGTTCGATGATTTTGGGCTGATCTCAAATTTCTTATCCGCTCCCCAGGTAAATCTATGCAAAGCCAGCAGTACGGGTAGCCCGATGAGTCCGCCTTCGCCGGGTGGCGACTGATCAAACGGAGGCTGCTTGTCCGAAAGCACAAGGAAGGCGACATGCTTCAAGCGGATGGACCCGATCAAGACTTCGTCCGCAACGGCAACCCGCGAGTCGAACTCCGTGCCGGTCACGTCACCAATTTTGACGGGCGCCGCCAGAACCCGCAGTCCGTAGCGTTTGGCTTCCTTCTCGCTGATGGCGGACACGTTCGCTCCGGTATCAAACCAATACGTGGCCCGCACGCCATTGATCGCGATCGGTAATCCGGCCTCTTGCATTTTCAGCGTCGTGAACTGTCGGTGCGCCACTTCTTGTTCGGGAAACTCGCTGAGCATGGCGAGCAGTGGACGGTCCCCCTTGACATCAGCGTCCCCCGGTCTCAGGGCTAGCAAAGCATCCGCCTGGGACAGGGCCTTGCCGTATTTCCCCTGCCGCAGATAGGCATACGTTAGAAGCCGATGCGCTTGCAGCGCCTCATCGGATTTTGGCTGCGACTTAACGACAATGGCGAGCTTCTTCGCACACCTGCGCAGATCGTTGAATGCACAAGCCACTGCGCCCTGATAAAACAGCGGAGCGCCACCTCTCGCCACCGCATCACGAAGTTCGAACCACCGATGAGCGTCGTAGAGTGCTTTCAGGCTCACATCGTCGGCCGGCGCACCAAAACACAGAGAGGAGAGCGCTAGGAAAGCCCAAAGCGTCGTCGCGACTTTTGCTTGATGCGCAAGCATGCTTCGTTCCCGCGAATGCGCCATTATCTGATATTCGTAGCACCCTGCGGTAGTACTCTTCAGCCTGCCTCTTCGTTTGACCCTCTAACTTCGCTTCGCCTATTAGAAAATCGTTTTACTAAATGCCCCGCTCCTGTGGGATAATTCCTCCCCGTAAGCACTCCGCGCCGGCCCGCACGCTGTCACGGACGCACTGAAATCCAAAGACGGAGAATCTCATGGCTAAATATCCCCTGTCCCGTCGTCAATTCATTCACCTCGGCTCAGGCGCTCTCGCTGCTACTACGGTCGCTAAAACCATCCTGCAACCGCGTGTCCTTTCCGCCGCGGCCCGTCCGGTCGCACCCAGTGACACGATTCGCTTCGCCTCCATCGGAACCGGCATTCGCGGATGCGAACATCTCGAAGCTTCTCTTGAGGTCCCCGGAATTCAGTGCGTTGCGGTCTGCGACCTCTATGACAGCCGCCACACCGCCGCTCGCGAATCCGTTAAGAATCCCAGCGTCACGGCCACCCGCGACTACCGCTCCATCCTCGATCGCAAGGATGTCGACTCCGTCCTGATCGCCACCATGGACCACAACCATCGCCAAATCTTCGAGGACGCTTGCGCCGCCGGCAAAGACGTTTACTGCGAGAAGCCCATGTCGCACCTCGTCGAAGACGGATTCGCCATGATGGCAGCCGCGCAGAAGCACAAGCGCATGGTCGCCGTCGGCAGCCAGCGCGTCAGTTCCGTCCTCTACGCCAAAGCCAAAGAGATTTACGACTCCGGCAAGATGGGCGAAGTCTTCTCCATCAACGCCTACTGGGACCGCAACTCTCCCAGCGGCGCCTGGGTCTATCCCATCCCGCCGGACGCCAGTGAAAAGACCATCGACTGGAACGCCTTCCTCGGCAGCGCCACCAAGCACCCCTTCGATCCCGCCCGCTTCTTCCGCTGGCGCTGCTTCACCGACTACGGCGAGGGACTCGGCGGAGATCTCTTCGTCCACCTGCTCTCCGGTATCCAGTTCATCACCGGCATCAACGAGCCCGCACAGCGCGCCATGTCCTCCGGAGGCCTGTTCCACTTCAAGGATGGCCGCGAGTTCCCCGATCTCATCGAGACTCTCTATGAGTATCCCAACTGCCGCGTCACCCTGCGCTGCAACCTGAATAACAACGGCGGAGAGTTCATCGGCTTCTACGGCACCAAGGGCACGATGATCATCAAGGATGCAACCCTCACCTACAAACCCGAAGACACGCGCCCCGAGCCCGAAGGCTATTCGATTTTCGGATGGCCGAAAGATCTCCGCGACCAATACCTGCAGAAATGGCACGAAGACCATCCCGAACCGGTAGCCCTCAAGTGGAAAATTGACGAGACCGGCGAGTCCTACGCCAATCCTCCGGGATACAGCGACACCGTCGATCACCAGGCCAACTTCTACCACGCGGTGCGCACCCGAAAGCCGGTCGTCGAGAACGAGGTCTTCGGCAACAACGCCGCTATCGGCTGCCACCTGGCAAACTTCTCCTACTTCAACAAAACCGTCGCAGTCTGGGATCCAGCTGCGAAGAAGATAGTCAAAGGATAAGGAACAAGAAGGAATAAGAAGGAACAAGAGGGTGCCCCACCCTTCTCGCGCACTTTGCGAGAGGGTGGGGATTTCGATTTTTGTACAAGTACCGGTAACCCCTGCAGTGACGTGGAAGAGCGGCGCTTCAGCGCCGCGTTAGCGGCGTCCCGCAGACTGGCTTTTAGCCCTGGGCCCCGCTTGACACCCGCCAATCTTCAGCGTCCACTATTGTGTCCGATTCTCCACAGTAGGTGTGCGATGTCTATTTCATTGCGTAGTTTCGTATTGCTGACGTCCCTCTCTTTTACTTGCAATTTCTTGCTGGCTCAGTCCGACTCTCCAACCCAGCCCGCGGAAGACGCTCCCGCCCAGGCAAAGACGGAATCCATCCCCACCTTCCGCACCACCGTACGCCGCGTCGTCGTCGACGTCGTCGTTCGCGACTCGGCCAACCGGCCCGTGAAAGGCCTCAAGGCCAGCGATTTCATCGTCGCCGAAGACGGCCACCCGGAGAACATTCTCTCCTTCGACGTCTTCGACCTCGAGAAGCCCTCGATTTCCCTGCCGCCCAACTCTCCTCACATGCCGCCCAACCACTTCGTCAACATTCCGGCGACCCCCGAGCGCGGACCGCTCTACGTCATCCTCTACGACCTCGCGAACATCGAGATCGAGGACCAGCTCGACGCCCGCCGACAGGTCATGAAGTTCATCAAGAGCGTGCCCGACGGAACCCGCTTCGCGATTTTCGTCCGCTCCGACAGCCTCTATCTTGTGCAAGGCTTCACTGCCGACAAAGCCCTCTTGTACGCGACTCTCGACCCGTCAAATCCCAAGCCTCACGTTCCCAAGGTATTCATGATGGGGAAAAATCTGGGATACGGCGATCCCGCCTCCATGATCAACGTGTTGACCCAGGTCAACGAATTCCTCGAGGGCGTCCCCGGTCACAAGAACCTGATCTGGCTGGCCGGAACATTCCCCCTCGCGCTGGTTCCGCGCAAGGAAGATCCCCGCGAATACGAAGACCTGATCATTAGTGAGATTAATGTTCTGACTCGCGCACAGGTTGCCGTCTATCCCATTAATGTCGGCGGCGTCCCGGTCAATCCGCCAGGTATGCTGACTGGAGCACGTCCGCATGGCGGAAACGCGAATCAAGCCGCTACATCGCAACCCTCCAACCAAACTGCTCCATCGGCAAGCGATCCCTTTTTCAACAGCCTCAGTGGCTCCGCTCACGATCCCACCGGATTGCTTGCGTCCATGGAGGCGCAAGGCTCCGGCGATTCCATCTACACCGACTATGACATTCAGAAGGCGCTATCCGACGCCACGGGCGGCCATGCCTTTTACAGCACCAACGATGTCACCGCCGCGCTCGATGAAGCTACCGCCATTGGCGGCAACTATTATTCACTGACTTACTCCCCCACCAACCAAAAAGATGACGGGGGCCGTCGCAGCATTCAAGTACGACTCGCCGAGCGGGGATATCACCTCTCCTATCGCCGCTTCTATTTCACCGCAGCCCTCCATCCCAAGGATGAATTCTTGAAAACCTCAGTCGCGGACGCCTCTGCTGCTCCGCCCGCGCCCGCGGAATACGACGCGCTCCAGCCCAACATGAAACACGGCGCGCCCATGGTCCACGATCTTCTCTTCTCCGCGCACATCCACGCCGACGGATCCCCTGCGAAGGCCTCTCCCGAGCAGATGGCTCAACTGGCCGAGCAACCGGCCTATGTCAGCACGCACCACAAAGACAAGCCGCTAGCTCCCATCGACGTGCAGAGGTATGTAATTGACTACCGCGTCACGGATCTCGCGCTGAAGGGGCAGGCTCAGAACGGCAAGGTACCATCCTTCGAATTTGCCGCCGCCGCTTTCGATGCCGACAGCCGCATGCTCAACGGCATCGTGAATGAAACCGCTGGAGACATTTCCGCCAGTTCGGAAGCGACCAAGACCGGAGTCGTCCACGTGCGCCAGCAGCTCGACATCCCCGTACACGCCGCCTGGATCCGCATCGGCGTCCGCGACAAACTCACCAACCGCATGGGCACGCTGGAAGTCCAACTCCCGCTGGCCCCAGAGGCCCCGAGCCCGGCAGTAACGTCCGCCCGCTAAACCAAATGGGTGCCCCACCCTTCTCGCGCATTTTGCGAGAGGGTGGGGATTTTGACTTTAGATTCTTGATCAGAAGGGGTATTGATTAGAAGGGGTACTGGGTGGCCCATCCTTTCGCGTTCTTTGCGAAAGGGTGGGGAACCAAGCGTAATTCACTACGGCTTCTTCTTCGCCGGCAAATACTTCTTCTCAATCGAAGCCACCACCACGTAGTTCGGATCCACCATCTCATTCAAATGAATCTTCGCCACCTTCGACAGCAACTCATACGCGTCGAGTTCCGACAGCCCGTAATCTTTGTGAATCCAATGCACCAGTTCGGTCAAAGCGATCCGCGTCGCATCCTCCAGCGGACGGTACGCCCCCACGGTCATGATCGCGTCATCATTTTCAAACTGCGGCCAATCGATCGTCCGACCCTTGATCACACTCACCTGCACCCGCGCCTTCAGCGGCACCTCGATCGCCGATCCCGCGGCCTCGCCATCTCCCATGGCCGCATGCCCATCGCCCAGATACAGCAAACCGCCTTTCACATTCACCGGAAAGTACACCGTGTTGCCCACGCTCGCCTCCGGAGAATCCATGTTCCCGCCAAACTCCGCCGGGACAATCGAACTCCGCGCTTCCCCGTTCGCCGGGGCAACCCCAATACACCCGAAGAACGGATGCATGGGAATCTTCACCGTGAAATCCGTATCCACCGCCTTGAACGTCGCCGTGTTGTCGTCGTGATTGATCCGATAAAACCACACCCGCTCTTGCAACTCCCCGCCCAGCATCGGAGTGTAGTGCGACGAATTAATCGCGCCGAACCCCGGCGAGAACGCACCCACCCCGTACTCGCCATCCACCTGCAGATCGAGAATCTTCACCGCCAAAGTATCGCCGGGCTCTGCGCCGTCCACGTAAAACGGCCCGGCCAGCGGATTGTCCCCCTTGGCCATGCTCAGCGTATCCCCCGGCTTCTTCAGCCCGTTGCCGAAGCAGTCCAGCGTATTGGTGTCAAGAATGTCCCCCTGCTTCAGATGCAACACCGGCTCCGCCGTGGCAAACAGATATTTCACGTTGGCATTCGTTGTGGTGTAGTGCACCACATTCTGCGCGAGCACGGGACCAGCCAGCAGCACAACCGCAAGAATGCGAGGAATCAAGGTACCCTCCGAACTTTCGTACCGATAAGGATGCAAAACGATGCCGTGATTGTAATCGAACAAGGGTGCCCCACCCTTGTCGTGCATTTTGCGACAGAGCCTGCCCTGAGCGCAGTCGAAGGGGTGGGGACTTTGACCTTCTGATTCAGCTTGTCATGCTGAGCGGAGCAATGAGGAGAGCAAAGCGATCCTCGTTGCGCAGTCGAAGCATCCCTACCTGAACGGCACTCTTTCCTCTGTGTCCTCAGTGTCCTCTGTGTTTAATCCCATGTTCGACAGGAATGGCACCAGCAAGTACCTAGGAGCTACGTTTCTTCTGCCGTTCGTAGAACCGCTGCACCTTCGCCCGGTTCCCGCAGCGCGTCATGTCGCACCAGCGCCGGTGATGGTTCTTGCTTGTGTCCAGAAAAAACCATTCGCATGTTTTCGAGAAACACGCCCGAACGTAGGGCAGTTGATCGGAAGTCAGCAGATCGGCCGCGGCCCGCGCGATCGGCCACAGCATGCTCTCGAACTGATTTACATCGTCAAACTTCCACTGGAAGCCACCCTTCACGGGAACCAGCCGCATGTGCTCCGCCGCGTTCTGCACGGAACCATTGATCCGCGCGAGGGCCATGGGCGGCATTGGCCGCTTGTTGATGATCGCCCAAAAAACTTCGTGGATCGCCTCGCGCAGCTCCCGCGCCCACTTCAGCACTTCCCGCGCGCGCTCCGGATCGGCCTCGCTGCGCGCGAAAAGCCGGTCCACCTGGCTCGAATCCAGCAGGCCTGTATCTTCCGCGAACCGCGCGAGGTCCAGATAGTTCTCCAGCAGCTCCTTTGGCTTCGTGTGGCGGTCGTCGAGCGTGTTCACAAAGTCGAGGCACACATTGCCCGCAATCAGTTCGAAGCGCGGCGGCCGTCGCCGCGCGACCTTTCTGTCTTCGCTTGTCTGGGTCAGAGGATTTCCTTTCTTCCGATCATTATCTAACCATTAAAATGTTCTTGACAAGTTAGATTTTTCCGCTTACGATCTACCTAACCTGTTAACACATGTTAACAGGTTAGTTCATGATGAACCACCAACCCGCGCAAATTATGGCAATGATCCGCAGCGGCAGATTGCCGAACGAAAAGATGCTAAATATTGGAGGCAGACCTGTG
This sequence comes from Acidobacteriaceae bacterium, assembly GCA_003134655.1. GTDB lineage: Bacteria > Acidobacteriota > Terriglobia > Terriglobales > Acidobacteriaceae > Sulfotelmatobacter. The sequence goes on along the minus strand of PLBY01000104.1, from coordinate 22,267 downwards.
CTCGTGCCCAGCCCACATAAATCCGCAACCAGCCGCGCGTACTCCATTCAACTCGCGCTCGCCTTCGCCGCCATCTATCTCGTGTGGGGATCGACCTACCTCGCCATCCGCTTCGCGGTCGAAACCATTCCACCGCTGGTTACCGCAGGCATCCGCCACTCCATTGCGGGCGCGATTCTGTTCGCGTGGGCGTGGGCGCGCGGCTTTCGTCCTACGCGCGCGCATTGGATTTCTGGAATCGTGGTGGGCGCATTGTTCTTCCTGATTGGTCACGGCACGCTGCACTGGGCGGAACAGTATGTGGGATCAGGACTCGCAGCGCTGCTCATCGCGACGGAACCAATGTTCATCCTTGTTCTTGCATGGTCGATGGGCCAGCAGAAGATCAGCCGGCTCAGCGCGCTGGGCCTAGGTTTGGGCGTGGTGGGCGTTGCGATGCTGACCGGCGTAGAGTTGACCGTGAAAGGTTCGAGCGTGCTCGGACTGCTCGCCGTGCTTGTGGGATCGCTGTCGTGGTCCGCAGGAGTGGTGATCTCACCCAGGCTCAAACTGCCTAACGACGCGCTGGGACGCACGGCGTTGCCAACGATCTGCGGCGCGGTGATGCTGCTCGCAGCCGCGGGATTGACTGGTGAGTTTCATGCCACGCACTGGGCCAGCATTTCTCTCAAATCAATTTTGGGATTGGCGTACCTGATCGTCTTCGGTTCAGTCATTGCGTTCACTGCCTACACATGGCTGCTGCAGCGGTGTCCGCCGGCGCTAGTGGCCACGCACACCTACGCGAATCCAGTGGTCGCGGTGTTCCTGGGATGGCTGCTCGCTTCCGAACCGCTGAGCATGCGCGTGGTGCTGGCGTCGGTGGCGATCCTCGCAGCGATCGTGCTCATCCGCAAGGGTGAGCGCAGTGTTGTGACAAAGCGTCCCGACGTGGTTTCACCTGTCGTCGAGATCGAGACGCAGGAGTGCGCGTAAGAGCGTCTTGCACTAACGCAACCTACGAAAGGTAACGGCTCCGCCGCGCCGTTACCTTTTTTCGTTACCTCTGTGATCGCAAGCGACCATCGTGCACTGAAGGTTGGCGAAATTCTGCCGATAGCTCAATTGTGGCTCTCCCTGTGGTTTTGCAAAGGACTCCACAACTTCGCTCGAGGTGCTCATGCGCAGTCGCAAGATCTGTGCTCTGCCGCTCTTCGTGTTGTGTTCTTCGCTGATGTTATGGCCGCAAGCGTTAGCGTCACCAAGCGCGGGACAAGTAAGAGATCTCTCATCGGTGCGCCCGGCGGATCGGATTGTCGCGTCTGTTGCCAACGGCCAGCGGGTCGTGCTTGCTGGCCAGCGGCATCCCTTGGCCAAGCCTGAGTTCTCTATCGGCAGAGTTGCGCCCGATCTTCACATGGAGCGGATGGTGCTCGTGCTCGCTGCTGACCCAGCGCAGGACGCGGCGCTTGAGGAATTGATCCGCGCACAACATGATCCGGGCTCTCCTTATTACCATCACTGGCTCACGCCGGCGCAATTCGGCCGTCGGTTTGGCGTCTCGCAAAACGATCTCGACCAGGTGACGACATGGCTACAGGGTTACGGTTTCGACGTGGAGGAGGTTGCGACTTCGCATCGCACGCTGGTGTTCAGCGGGACGGCCGCGCAAGTGGAGGCGGCCTTCCACACCAGCATTCGACACTACCTGGTGAAGGGAGCGGTCCACTACGCGAACGCAAGCGATCCTGAGATTCCGCGGGCGCTCGCGCCAGTGGTGCGCGGCGTGGTGGCGCTGCACGATTTTCGCAGCGCGCCCACGCACGTGATTGCGCCGCAATACACAGCGGCAAACGGCGCGCACTTTCTGATGCCGCAGGACTGGGCCACCATCTATGACGTTGGCCCGCTTTATGCGCAGGGACTCGACGGCACTGGGCAGAGCATCGCGGTACTCGGCCGCGTGGACGTGGCATTGTCAGATGTGCGCACGTTCCGCACGAACGCCGGCCTGCCGCCGAACGATCCGCAGATGATCATCAACGGGCCTGACCCGGGATTTGCGTGGTGCGACGACGAACTCGAATCAGCAATGGATGTGGAATGGGCGGGCGCCATTGCAGGCAACGCAACCATCAAGTTCGTGACGACGAAGTCTGGTACGTCGGACGGGATCACGATCTCGGCACAATACGCCGTCAACCACAACGTGGCGCCGATCGTGAGCTTGAGCTACGGCTTGTGCGAAGTTGCGTTGGGAACGGCGGGGCAATGCCTTCTGGAACAGCACATGGGCGCAGGCGGCGGCACAGGGCATGTCGGTGTTTGTATCTTCCGGCGACAGCGGCGCAGCGGGCTGCGATTCTCCGGCGCAGAAGACGGCGACGCAGGGACGCCGCGTGAACGGGCTGTGCTCGAGTCCCTACAGCACCTGCGTCGGCGGGACGCAGTTCAACGACGCATATAACCCGGGGCAATACTGGTCTGCGACCAACGGCGCTGGGCAGTCGTCAGCGCTCGGCTACATTCCGGAGTCGACGTGGAACGAAAGCGGATGGAGCGGCGGATTGTGGGCTGGCGGAGGAGGAGCGAGCATCGTCTACCGCAAGCCCGGCTGGCAGGCTGCGCCCGGAGTTCCCGCGGACGGGATGAGAGATGTTCCAGACGTGGCGATGCACGGTTCGATTCAGGATGCGTATGTGGTCGAGGTGCAGGGAAAGGTTTTCTATGCGTCGGGCACGTCGGCGGCCGCGCCGTCGCTGGCAAGCGTGATGGCGCTGGTGAACGAGCATGCCGGAGCGGCACAGGGAAATGCCAATCCCGTGTTCTACGCGCTGGCAAACCAACAACTATCGGCAAATGGCGCGGCCGTCTTTCATGACGTTACCAGCGGCAACAACAGCGTGCCTGGTCTGACCGGCTTCAACGCCGGCGCGGGCTATGACGAGGCTACCGGGCTGGGATCGGTCGATGCCAGCCTGCTGGTCAATCACTGGAAAGATGGCAGCAATGCGAACTTCACGCTGACGCCGAACGTCTCGAGCATCTCGGTCAGCGCAGGCAGTTCGGCTGCGGCAACGATCACGCTGACCGCGCGGGGTGGATTCGCATCCCCGGTAACCCTGACGGCCAGCGGCATGCCCACTGGCATTACGGTGCGCTTCTCCTCTTCCACTCTGACCAGCAGCACGCCTGTGAGTGCGACCATCAGCGCGGCAGCGAGCACGATGGCGGGCACTTCCACCGTCAAGATTACTGGAACCGGCGGTGGGCTCACGCGGACGGCGCCGATCGCGGTGACCGTGGTGGCGCCGAACTTCACGCTGACGCCGAGTGCCGCCAGCGCAACGGTGGCAGCGGGAAGCTCGACTGCGATCACGGTGTCTGCCGCGGCGCTCGGCGGGTTCAAGTCGGCGATTTCACTTTCGATGAGTGGACTTCCGAAGGGAGTGACGGCGAGTTTCACGCCGGCGAGCATCGCTTCACCGGGCAACGGCACGAGCACCTTAACGATGAGCGCGTCTTCCAGCGCGGGGAGCGGCATTTCTACTCTGACGTTGAGGGGCACCGGGGGAGGACTCACCAGGACGCAAGCGCTCAGCCTGACGGTGATGGTCCCGACGTTCGCGCTGACCGCAAACGCCGCGAGTGCCACAGTGACGGCCGGTGGTGCAACGACGTTTACTTTGAATGCAGTAGCGGTGAATGGATTCAAGTCGGCGATCGCGCTGGCGGTGAGCGGATTGCCGAAGGGAGTGACGGCGAAGTTCGCTCCCACGAGCATTGCCACGCCTGGAAACGGCAGCAGCGCATTGACCGTCACGACAGCGGCGACGACCCCGGGCGAAACTTACTCGCTGAACGTGACCGGCTCTGGTGGCGGGGTGACGAAAACGCAGGCGCTGAGCCTAACGGTCATTGTTCCGAGCTTCAGCCTCACGCTGGGCGGCACGAAGGTGATCGTAGCGCGAGGTGGATCGATGCCGATCACGGTGACGACGGTTGCGGTCAATGGATTCACTTCGGCAATCACGCTGTCAGTGAGCGGGTTGCCGAAGGGAGTCACGGCGAGTTTTGCGCCGGCTAGCATGGCAAGCAATGGGAGCAGCAAACTGACGCTGAAAGCGGCGCCGACCGCGAGAGTGGGCACGTCGATTCTGACGGTGACTGGGACGGGCGGAGGGATCAGCAAGACACAAACTCTTAGCTTGGCGGTGCAGTGAGGAGGACTCGCGCAGGTATTGTTTTGTACGGAAATGTACGTACAAGTGTTCCTGCAGGAACACTTGTACATGCTTTTCTGTACATAATGGCCAACATATTGCACACACAGCCAAGATTTCGTCGACGATTATTGCTCCACGATCATTGCCAGGCGATCGTTACAGGGAGGTCGTTGACGAAGCAATCGGAGAGTCTGCTGTCCAATTTTGAACAGACGGGCGATCGACAGGGCTGATAGGTTGACTCTTAATCAATGTGTGGTGAAGGGACAATCGCGATCACCCACGAACCCCGACGCGATCGTTTTCCTTCGTTCCTCGGGTGGCGCAGCGTGTTCTTCAACTCTGCTGCGCCACATCTAAGCCATTGCAGTGATGCCGGGCTCATCCCGGACACTGCGAGGGCGAGACGCCCTCGCGACAGCCGGCGATGCCGGCGCTACTTGGCGAAAGGGGGCGAATTTGCGCGCAGGGTTGTAATTCTCAGTCCACCTCAGCCTGCCATATTTTCTTCTGCCGTTCGATCACCTGATAGCAATCGCAGGCTGCTGCCTCGAGTTGTGCCCGATCCAGAATGCGCACGCTGCCACGGGAATACTCAATGGTTGCGGCTTTCTGTAAAACTCCTGCTGCCACGGTAACGCTGGCGCGGCGAGTGCCCAACATCTGCGCCAAGAAATCCTGGGTCAGGGGAAGAGTGGTATTGCCGATCCGGTCCTGGCTCATGAGCAGCCACCTCGCCAGCCGGGCGACAACATCATGCAGTCGATTGCAGGCGGCAAGTTGCGTGGACTGCATGGCGAGCATCATGGAAAAACGTTGCAGTTGCTTTTCCAGTTCCCGGCTCTGGGGGAGGATGCTGAGCAGGAACTTGGCTTCCACGCGGTAGGCGGTGGCATCGCCCTGGGTAACGACCCGCAGTCCGTTGGTCTTGAACCCGAAGATGATGGGCAAACCGACAAAGCCTTCTCGTCCAATCAAGCCGACTTCCACCGTCTTGCCGTCGGGCTGAGTCGTGAGTACGGAACCCAGGCCGTTGTTGAGGAAATACACCGACTTGATTGCCTCTCCGGGCTCATGGAGTACCTGATGAAGTTTGAGACGCACAAATTCCGCGGAAGAAAGAATGGGAGCGCGTTCCTTGCGTGGAATGGCGCGCAGGATGAAGTTGCCAATTTCCCTGCCATCACCGTCACCGCCGGACGACGGGCTAAAGGGCTTGAGCGAACGAGTGGGAGATGGTTTGGACACTAGGCTCCTTGCGACAACGGAAAATCCGTCTAATTTCGCAAGGGACCGTTGCCAAGGAAGCACCCGGCGGAACGATGCTGGAAGAAACGTCATTCAAGTTACGAGCATCTCGCCCTCCCGTATGTACTGAATCGCTCATATCTCTGACGTTAAGCGTACAAACGAGGCTGGAGTTGGGGTGCAGCATCCAGCCACGGAAGGCAACCAGGGGGTTCGCCGATTTGCAACCAGCAGGGCACATCAGACCAAGGTAAGTCGCTGAATGGCTAGTTCCAACCTCGGAAGACCAGCGCGGCAAGACGAGGTCAGGGTGGTCCGATGCCCGTATTGTGTCGAAGGCGATGCGTCAAGGCTATGACTGGCAATGGGGAGAGGGAAGAAGAGTGGTTTCTTTGCCAGCGATGCGGTCATCGGGGTGTGCCGACGAATCCGTTGTTTGAATGTAGGTGCGCCAAATGCGATCGAGTCAGAACCTCAAAACCGCATCCGCTCTCTAGTTGAAGTGTAGTCAGGAGATTTGCAATGTCGGAAGAGTCGTCAGCCACGAGAACCGCACCGTGTGCCATCTGCCGCAAACCTGTCCAGCTTGAAGCGACCAAGAAAGATGAACGCGGGCGAGCGGTGCATGAAGATTGCTATTGGGCAAACCTGAAACGAGACGCGCTTGCGACGCCAACGGAAGCTGCGGAGCGACTCGAGCCGTGATTCCGAGAACTTCCTAAACAACACCAACGTATTGCGCGCCGAAGAGCTGTGCCAGCGGTGACATTTCGCCCGCTTATGTAATTGTCAGGACGAGGGCCTGGCTGGTTCCGCCGCTGGTGCAACCGACGTAGCCGGAGTTTCCGCTGGGAGTTTTGACGGATATGCTGGCGCTTTCAGGAGCGGAGATCATCGTGGCCGTGATTGTGACCGAAACCTGCGTACTGCTCAGAACTTGGGCGTTGACCGTGGTTCCGTCGATGATAACAACGGAGGATCCAACGAACTCGCGGCCGTTCAGGGTGAGAAGAAACCCCTGCTGCACCTGAGCGAAGGTGATGGTGGTATCAGCGAGCGAGTTAAGGATGGGAGCGGGACGGGAGCTTCCGCAGAGGGCATTCATGGGATTGCAGCCCTGGAAGACCAGCAAGGCGAGAAGCAGCGCGCTGAGAGCTGGGAAAGACGTACAGATTCGTTTCATAGTTCATCGTACACGCTTGTGCGCAGCAGCGGTCCGATGCGGGGAACGGAAGTAACCGTGGAATCGGGCACAGGCAACGCCGCAAAAGATTCCTGCCATTCCGCGCTAGAGTTCGGTGACGGTTCCTGTGCGCAGATCGTAGACCGCACCTACCACTTTCAATTTTCCTTCTTTGACTCGCGGAGCCACGATGGGCTGGAGTTGCTTGAGACGTTCAACGCCAAGCTCCACATTCTTGCGAATGGCGTTGTCGAGCACGTCGCCGGGCAATCCGTGACTCTGGGCAACTGCTGGCTTGATTAATTCCACGAGGCCGTTGATCGCTCCCGGTAGAGAATCCTTCACGTCGATGTGCTTCATGGCGGCCTTGACCGCACCGCAGCCGCTGTGACCGAGGACGACGATGAGGGGTACGTTCAGTTCGGCGATGGCGTACTCGATGCTGCCCTTGACCGTCGCGCCGGCGCCGCCGATGACATTGCCGGCGATCCGGACCACGAAGATGTCGCCCACGCCTACGTCGAAGAGGATCTCAGGGGCGACCCGGGAATCCGCGCAGGCGACGATCACGGCATGGGGATATTGAGCTTCCGCAAGGGCACGAAAATCTTCGGGGCTGCGACGAGGGCTTGTGGGCTGGCCTTTTACAAAACGAGCGTTGCCTTCGAGGAGGTCGTGCAGCGCCTGATCGGGGCTGACGGGCGGCGGGGTTTTAGCTGAAACGGCTTCCTTTTGTGACACGGCGAATAACTGGGTGGAGTTCGCCAGGGTCAATCCGGCGGCAGACAGGGTCATGAACTCACGACGCGAAACTTCAGACAAGCGCTTCATAACGACCTTCCTTGTCGATCCGAGTCGGACGCCAATTATGTTGCCAAGGGTTGGAGTGCGAAAGCAACGGTAAATACTGACAGTGCAGAAATAGCACCAGCGCGGGCGGGGGCGGGGGCGGGGGCGCCCGCGCCACATACTATTTCTCACTCTCGATATTAGCGGCTGTGGTCGCGGCGGCGGAGGTAGTCGATGAACATTTGTTCGACGGGCTTGTCGTAAGCGATGAGGACGTGGCGGACGGTGTGTCCGCTGACGAAGTGGCAGACTTCCTCGGCGAGGTTCTTGGCATGATCGCCGGCGCGTTCGAGCGACTGGGTCATGAAGATGACTTGCAGGCTGGCCTGGCGGTGGAGGTTCTCGGGATTCTCGATGTGGCGCAGGAAGATGAGGTTGCGGAGGCGGTCCATTTCGGCGTCGGCGCGGAGGACGTCAATGGCTTTGCCGATTTCACGGGCGGAGAAGGCGGCGCCGCAGTCGGTCAGCATTTTTTCGAGGATGGTCGCCATCTGAGTGAGATCGCGGGTGTCCTCGGAGTCGATGCGGCCGCTGACCGAGAGAGCGCTGTTGGCGAAGCTGAGGAGCAGGTCGCCGATGCGCTCGAGGCCGATCATGAACTTCATGCAGGCGAGGAGTTCGCGGGCTTCGGCGGGGCCGACTTCGGTGATGGCAGTGGTGACGCCGCTATCGATTTCCATGTCGAGCGTGTCGAGTTCGCGCTCGCGCTGGCGAAGGGAGTTGAGCAGGGTTGTAGATCCAGTGGCGATGCCTTCGGCGGCGGCGCCTGCGGCTTCTTTGGCCATATTGCAAGCTTCCACGGTGCGGCGCACGAGGTACTGATGGGCCGGCTCAGGATTGGGAGACTTGGTCGCGGTACTCATACGTAGGTCCGCCGGGCGAGAACGTTGGCGACGGAGAGACTTCTGGGGACCGTCGTCACGATTCTGCCGTTCTGGAGATGGCGTGGGCAACGACTAAGCATAGGACTTCTTCGGGGAGCAGTGGTTAATGTGCCGTGAATTTTCCGTCATTTTTCGTCAGTACTGGAGATGGCGACGGATCTCATCTTTATTGTCGGCTTTGACCGGACAAATGCAAGAGGAAACTGAAATTGCCGCAAGTCAAAGTCCCCGGCCTAACGTCGCAAAAAACGCGACGTTAGGATGGTGCACCCTCGAGATTCACCGAATGTCTCGCCAAGAATCGAAACGATAACGACAAAGCAGGCTCGGGCTGGACGGCCGAGGCGGCCGTCCCCACATGAGCAGTGGTTCAGGCGGTCGGGAGGGTGAAGAGGAAAGTGCTGCCGTGGTTGAGTTCGCTTTCGGCGCGGATGGAGCCGCCGTGGGCGAGCATGATGTGCTTGGCGATGGCGAGGCCGAGTCCGGTGCCGCCGGATTCGCGAGAGCGGGCTTTGTCGACGCGGTAGAAGCGTTCGAAGAGGCGCGGGAGGTGCTCGGAGGAGATGCCGGCGCCGAAATCCTGAACATAGAATTCAACCCCGAATTCGACGCCGCGTTTGGCGGGACGCGCGCCGAGCAGAATACGTCCGCCGGAGCGGCCGTACTTCATGGCGTTGTCGATAAGATTCGAAAAGACCTGGTGGATGGCTTCGCGGTCGGCGCGCACGGAGGGCAGGGTTTCGACGGAGCCGTGATCTTCGTTCGTCTCAACGACGTTCGTCTCGACGATTTGCAGGTCGACTTCCTGGCCGCGGGCGATCTCGCGGAAACTTTCTTCGGCATCGTGGAGGAGTTCGATAGGGGGAACGGGCTCAGTATCGAAGCGAGTCTCGCCGGATTCGACGCGGGCCAGAGTCAGCAGATCTTCGGTGAGGCGCGCCATGCGGGCAGCATTCTTGCGGATGATTTCGAGAAACTCGCGGTTGGGGCCGAAGTTTTCGGAGCTGACGTCGAGGAGAGTTTCGGAGTATCCCTGGATGGAAGTCAGGGGAGTGCGGAGTTCGTGGGAGACATTGGCGATAAAATCGCGGCGCGTTTTTTCCACGCGCTCGGTTTCGGTGAGATCGCGGAGCACAGCGACGGCGCCGCCATCGGGGAGGGGCGCGGCGGTGACGTCGAAGGCGCGGCCGGGAACGATCGACGTAGCGCGGGTGGTCTTCACTTGTTTGGTGGTGGTGGCGGCTTTGACTGCGGCCAGGAAATCGGGATCGCGGATGGTTTCGACGACGGGGGCGTTGAGGCGCGTGTGCTGGGGAACGAGGCGATCCATGGGCTGGTTGGCCCACTGCACGAGGCCGTCAGAACTGACGGCGATGACGGCATCCTGCATGCTGTTGAGCAGAGTTTCGAGCTGGCGCTGGCTGGAACGTACGGCGGCGAAGCTGCGTTCGACCTGTCCGGCGGTCTTGTCGATGGCGGCGGCGACGCGGCCGATTTCATCGAGGGGTCGGTCTTCGACGCGAGCACGGAGGTCGCCTTGCTCGATGCGGACCGCGACATCGACGATGTGCTCAAGACGGCGGGACGTCCAGATGGAGGCGGAGGCAGCGATGAGCAAGGCGAGGAACAGGGCGATGGTGGATCCCCAAATTAAGCGGCGGTTGACTTGCGCCTGCACGGCTTCGACATCAGAAAGAGGATAGGCGAGTCGCACCGCGCCTCCAGAGACGGGGACGGCCACGTAGAGAAACGGGATGCCGAGAGTGGCGCTGCGGCGCTCGTTTTTGCCGGTTTGTCCGGTGAGGGCGGCGGCGAATTCCTTGCGGGCGGCGTGGTTCTCCATGCTGGCGGGATCGGATTCGGAATCGGCGAGGACTTTGCCGGAGGCATCGATGATGGTGGCGCGGGCTCCGGCGGCGAGGGCTTCCTGCGCGGCGATTTCGGTAAGGGAATGAGCGCGATCGTTTTCGACGCGGTGGGCGAAGAGTTGAGTCTTCTGCGTGAGGTTGCGCTCGATCTCGGTGCGCAGCGAGGATTCCCAAGCGCTGCCGAGCATGACGTCGAGAGTGGCAGCGGTCGCGGCGATGACGATCAGGAAGACGGCAAGGAGTTTGAAGAAGATGCGGTTCTTCACGGGAGTGAATTTCCAGAGCCGCGGGGGCTAAAGCCCGACTCTGTAGGACTCGCTTGACACGGCCCTTGAAGGGCCGCTCTTCCACGGCGGCGCAGGCGTGTCCCTCTTGCGACGCAGCCCGTCGAGTGCCGCTCTTGTTGATTCATGGACCAATTCGTCTTTCGAAACTCTGCCGGCGCGGTCGTCATTTGGGGACCTCGAAGCGGTAGCCGGCACCGCGGACGGTTTTCAGGTAGCGTGGGTTCTCGGGGTCGGGCTCGATTTTTTCGCGGATGCGGCGGACGTAGACGTCGACCGAGCGCGGAGTGACGTAGGCAGTATCGCGCCAGACGGAGTCGAGAAGATGGTCGCGGCTGAAGACGCGTCCCTTGTGGCGGGCGAAGTAATCGAGCAGACGGAACTCGGTGGCGGTGGTGGGAACGAGAGTTCCGCGCACCATCAGGGTCATGGCCGAGGGATCGATCTCGATGTCGCCGACTTTCATGGGGCTGGGCGGCAAAGGGCGCTCGAAGCGGCGCAGCACGGCTTTGACGCGGGCGACGAGTTCGCGGGGGCTGAAGGGTTTGGCGATGTAGTCGTCGGCGCCGAGTTCGAGACCGAGAACGCGGTCGGCTTCGCTGCTCTTTGCTGTCAGGAAGATCACAGGAACCGAGGCAAGGCCGGGAGTCTGGCGGATGGTGCGGCAGAGTTCCAGACCGTCTTTGCCGGGGACCATGATGTCGAGAACGAAGAGCGCGGGGCGCTGGCGTTCGGCGTCGGCGAGGACGTTGGAGCCGGTAGCGTAGACGCGGACGGTGAAGCCTTCGTTTTCGAGGTGGTGGCGGACGAGGCGGGAAATGTCGGGATCGTCTTCAACGACGAAAAGGCTTGGTTTCACGGGAGTATTGTAAACGGAAAGCAGTTGCCGGTTGCCAGTTGTCAGTTGCCAGAGGCGCTGCGAGGGTCGAATTTCATCGGATTGTAACAATCGTGGGGAAAGGCATCACCACAAAGGTCATCCTTCGACTTCGCTCAGGGCAGGCTTCGGTTCACGAGGGGGACCTGTTTCTCACTTGGGTCTGGCGGAAGCGATTAGGTTACCTGCTCGGTCTATGCGGAAGTGTCTGCCGGGTGGGATGACTGTGGTGGCACTGTATTCGGTAATGATGGCGGGACCGGGGTAGTGCTTGCCGGGCTGGAGGGTGTCCCGGGAGTAGATTTTCGTTTCTTGTTTTTTGCCTTCGAAAAGGACAGGGGCTTTGAGCGAGGAGAGCCTGCCGAGCGTTGCTCGGCCTGGACGGGCGAAGGCGCCCGTCCCCACATGGTCTGTTTTCCCCACATCGTCTTTTTTCCTCGCGTGATCCATTTTCTCCGCACGAGTCGTGCCGGACTTCACAACGGCGCGGAGGCGGAGGGTTACTACTTCGACTTCGCGGTTGGGGTGGGAGTAGCCGTAGCGGCGGTGGTGTTCTTGCTGGAAGTCGCGGAGGAGATTCTTGGTCAGGGGGATGTTGAGTTCGTAGCCCTGGCCGCGGTAGCGGAGGTCGACGCTGCGTTGGTAGCGCGGGCTTCCTTGCCAGTGTTCTTCGCGAAAATCTTTGGCGGCGGTTTTTTCCAGGGCGGCGAATTCACGATTCAATTGTTCGGTTGGGACTTTTCCTGAGGCGCGCCAGAGCACCGTGCGCGAATAATCTTTGACGACATCGCTCGCGAGAATGCCTGCGGCGGAGAGAGCGCCGGGGAATGCAGGAACGATGACGTGGGGGATGCTTAGGGCTTCGGCTAAGGCGCAGGCGTGGAGACCTCCGGCGCCACCGAAGGCGACGAGAGCGAAGTGGCGGGGATCGCGGCCACGTTCGATGGAGACGACGCGGATGGCTTTTTCCATCGTGGCGTTGACCACACGGATGACGCCGGCGGCGAACTGGTCGAGTGTGAGACGGCTTCCCTGCTGCTGGAGAAATTCTTGGGTGACGCGGCGTGTGCGGTCGAGATCAAGGGTGAAGTCGCCGCCCAGGAATCGCGTGGGCTGCAAGCGGCCGAGGAGGAGATTCGCGTCGGTCACGGTGGGCTGCAAGCCGCGGCCGTAGCAGATGGGGCCGGGATCGGCTCCGGCCGATTCGGGGCCGACGCGGAGTACTCCGGCGGCGTCGAAGCGGGCGAGGGAGCCTCCGCCGGCGCCGACGGTGTGAATGTCGAGCATGGGGACGCTGACGGGGAGGCCAGCGATCTGGGCGTCGGTGGCGGTTGTGATTCCGCCTTCGACGAGGGAGACGTCGGTGGAGGTGCCTCCCATGTCGAAGGCGATGATGCGATCGAAGCCGCTGGCGCGGGCGGTGGCGGCGGCGCCGACGACACCTCCAGCGGGGCCGGAGAGAACGGTGCGGACGGGCTCGCGGGCGGCGGTGGAGAGCGCGGTGATGCCTCCGGAGGATTGCATGACGAAGATGCGAGGGGACGCGGGGTCTAAAGCCCGGTTCTTGGGCGGCTTTTTCGCGGCCCTAAAGGGCCGCTCTTCCACAGTTGCCCGGACGGCCCTGAAGGGCGGCTCTTCCACGTTCGCGGATCTCGCAGCGCTGAAGTTCTGCGCCACGCCAAACCCCTCCTCTGTCAGGATCGTTGCGCTTGCCTGCGCGGGCGAGGCGCCCGCGGCCACACGAGATGTGTTCGTGGCTAGAGATCTTGCTTCCAGATTTTCCAGGTAGCTTTGCATTACTGGTTGCAGGTAGGCGTTGATTACTACTGTTGAGGTGCGCTCGTATTCGCGGAATTCGGGGAGGATCTGGTGGGAGATGGAGAGCGGGACTGCGAGGGACTTCAGCGCTTCGGCAACTGCTTCTTCGTTCTTGGAATTTGTGAACGAGAACAGAAGCGAGATCGCGACGGACTGCGGATTTGCGGCTGAGAGTTGTTCGACGAGGACACACAATTCTTGCGGCGTAGGCTTGATGAGGATTTCGCCGTCACTGGCGGTGCGTTCGTTCACGCCGAAGCGGAGATCTTTGGGAACCAGAGGCGTGATGCGGTCGAAGAAGAAATCGTAGAGCTTGGGGCGGGCCTGGCGTCCGATCTCGATGGCGTCTTCGAAGCCTTTCGTGGTGACTAGCGCGGTGCGGGCGCCTTTGCGTTCCAGTAGCGTGTTGGTGCCGACGGTGGTGCCGTGGAGGAGGATGACGTCGCCTTCGGGCGCGATTTTGCGGAGAGCGTCGACGATGGCTTGGGAGGGATCGGCAGGAGTCGAAAAGACTTTCAGCATGCGGAGGCGGCCGTGGTCTCGCCAGACACAGTCGGTGAAGGTGCCGCCGGTGTCGATGGCGATGTGGAGAGGTTGAGGGCTTCGGGGCATGGACACAAGAGAGTAACACTGGCGGCAGGGCGCGGGCGGGGGCGCCCGCGCCACATAACCCTGTTCTGATTTCGTAACATCATATATTTTTCCCTGCAAACCGGCGGAGCGTTGGCGTAGTGTGTCCCCACGAAGATGAGCCGGGCGCCTTCCCCTGCCCGGACGTTGGGCCCAATCGAACAAGTCCATGAGAATTGCTTCCCTGCTTTGGGGAAGCGTAAGGAGTCTCCGTATGTTGACGCCCGCTCTGCAATTTGCGGTCAGTTTGATTTTTGTCTATTTGCTGTTGAGCGCGTTGAGTTCGGCCATACAGGAGATTGTTGCGAACCTGTCGAAGTGGCGATCCAACACGCTGGAGACCGCGATCGCGAGCCTGCTTGGCGATGCTGGCCTCAAGGATGAGATTTATAAGCATCCGCTGGTGAAGGGGATCTTGCGGCCAAGTTGGCTATTCACGAAGGTCGACAGAACGCACAAACCTTCGTATATCTCATCGGCTATGTTCGCGCAGGTGCTGCAGGATTTGCGGGCTACGCAGGGAGCCAGCCTGCCGGCTGCTACAAAGACAGTGCTGGCGACGGTTCTGAAAGGAGCGGCAACTGCTGACGAGGAAAAGGAAAAGATCGAGAACTGGTTTGACGACGCGATGGACAACGTTTCCGGGTGGTACAAGCGGAAGGCGCATGCCTGGCTTTGGGTGATTTCCGGCTGCATCTGCGTCGCGCTGAACGCGGATACGCTCGCAATCGGGAAGGTGCTTTGGAACGATCCGACGGCGCGCGAGGCTGTGTCGGAGGCGGCGAAGACGTATGCGAGTGATAAGGAGAGCAAAGCAACCGAGGGCAGCGGTACGACCGACGAGAAGCTTCGAGCGGTGACACAGGCGCGCAACGACTTGAATGGGCTCTCCCTTCCGCTGGGGTGGTGCAAGGGCGACGCGAAGGATTGTCCGGAGGAGCGTCAGTGGCCAGGGGGACTAGCGTCGGTGTTGAAGATTGTGGGGCTGTTGATCACGGTGCTAGCGGTTTCGCAGGGAGCACCGTTCTGGTTTGACTTGTTGCAGAAGGCGGTCAATCTGAGGTTGGCGGGGGATCTGCCGCCGGATAGCCGGGCGCAGCAGTAGTGCGTGACGGCGGGGGTGGATTCGCTTTTGGCAGCTGCGCGGGCGGGGGCGCCCGCGCCACATAAACCTTCACCCGCCGAGCTTCGCTCGCGGGACAGCCGAAGGCGGCTGTCCCCCACATGGAGCGTGAGGGCTATTACTTTGTGGTGAAGGCTAGAGTCAGCAGAGTCTTTTGCTCGACTTCGTGCGCTTTGGCACTGCCGGTCGCGGGACTCGCACCGGAAGAACGCTTCACTGACAGTACGGGGCGGTCGCCGGCTACTCGTTTCAGGCGGGGGAGCATGTTGAATAACGCTCCCATGTTTGCGGGCTCTTCCTGGACCCAGACGATGTCGGCGTTTTTGCCGTGGCGGTCGAATTCGGCGACGACTTCCTGCTCGGGGAACGGGTAGAGCTGTTCCAGGAAGACAATCGCAGTGCTCGTGTCTTTTCTCTTCTTCCGTTCGGCCTGAAGTTCGTGGCCAATTTTTCCGGTGCAGATCAGGATGCGGTCGGCTTCTCCGACTTCGGTGTCGGGAATGACGTTGAGAAAATTCTTGTGGGTGAAATCCTCGATCGGCGAGCTGGCGTCGGGATGGCGCAGCATGCTCTTCGGAGTGAAGACGACTAGCGGCTTGCGCCAGTGGCGCAGGGCCTGGCGGCGCAGCAAATGGAAATACTGGGCGGCGTTGCTCGGTTGCGCGATTTGGATGTTGTGCTTCGCGGCGAGTTGGATGAACCGCTCGATGCGGGCGCTGGAGTGTTCCGGCCCCTGGCCTTCGTACCCGTGGGGCAGGAGCATGACGACGCCGGAGAGCAGGTTCCACTTGGCTTCTCCGGCGCTGATGAACTGGTCGATGATGGCTTGGGCGACATTGACGAAGTCGCCGAACTGGGCTTCCCACAGAACCAGCGATTCGGGATAGTCGCGACTGTAGCCGTATTCGAAGCCGAGGACTCCAGCTTCGGAGAGCGTGGAGTTGTAGATTTCGCAGCGGGCCTGAGCGGGCGCGATGTTTTCCAGCGGCACGTATTCGTTTTCGTTCTCGATGTCGATCAAGACAGAGTGGCGCTGGTTGAAGGTGCCGCGGCGGGAGTCTTGTCCACTGAAGCGCACGTGGGTGCCGGTCTTCACGAGGCTCGCGAACGCCAGGGCTTCGGCCATGCCGTAATCGACGGGGCGCTTGCCCTCGCCCATTTCCGCGCGCTGTTCGAGGAGCTTCTTCACTTTCGGGTGGATGTGGAAGCCTTCGGGGTAGGTGGTCAGGCGCGCCGTAAGTTCCGAGATCTCGTCCTGCGAGAGTCCTGTTTCGACTTCGTATTCGGGACGGTAGGCGCCGCCGTAGAAGCTGTTCCAGTATTGCGGCAACTCGCGCATCAGGGGCTTGTGCTTGATGCTGCCAGCTTGTTTCTGTGCGGCTTCGAACTCGGCTTTGATGGTGGCAGCCTGCGCCTGCGCGTCGGTGGCGCCGATGTCGTCGGCGTAGATTTCCCAGAGCGGCGGATGCTCTTTGATCTTCTTATAAAGAAGAGGCTGGGTGATGGTGGGGTCGTCGACCTCGCTGTGGCCGTGGCGGCGGTAGCCGATTAAATCGATCACGACGTCGGTGCCGAACTTGTAACGGTATTCGGTGGCGAGGCGGGCGACGCGGACGACGGCGTCGACGTCTTCTCCGTTGACGTGGAAGATGGGAATCGACTGGCGGCGCGCGATGCAGGCGGCGAAGCGGGTGGAGTGCTCTTCGGTGTAGCTGGTGGTGAAGCCGAGGAGATTGTTGACGACGACGTGGATGGTGCCGCCGACAGTGTAGCCGGGAAGGTCGGCGTAGTTCATGGTCTCGGCGAGGATGCCTTGTCCGGCGAACGCGGCGTCGCCGTGGACGAGGAGGGGGAGATATTTTTCGCGTCCACCTTCGCCGGTGCGGTCTTGCTTGGCGCGGGTTCGGCCGACGGTGACGGGATCGACGGCTTCGAGGTGGCTGGGGTTCGAGACCAGGTGGATGTGAACTCTTCCGCCGCTGCGCGTTTTGTATTCTCCGGTCGCTCCCATGTGGTATTTCACGTCACCCGAACCGAGGACGCTGCGCGGATCGACGTCTTCGAATCCGGCAAAGATTTCCTGCGCGGGGCGCTGGGCGACGTGGGCCATCACGTTGAGGCGTCCGCGATGGCTCATGCCCATGACCAGTTCGATCGCACCGCGCTGGGCAGCGGTGTCGAGAACTTCGTCGACGAGTGGAATGAGAGCGGTGACGCCTTCCAGAGAGAAGCGCTTGCTGCCGAGATAGCGCTGCTGCATGACCTGCTCGAAGACGTCGGCGCGGATGAGCAGATCGAGGATGCGCTGCTGGTCTTCTTCTTTGGGCTCGGATTCCATCTGCTCGTAAATCCAGCGGCGGCGTTCAGGGGAGTAGATGTGGTTGATTTCGACGCCGATGGTCGAGGAGTAGATGGCGCTGGCTTCGCGGGCGTATTCGCCGTCGTGCTCGAGTTCGGGCGTTTCGCGGGGGCGGAGGAAGCCGAGGGGATCGAGATCGCCCTCGAGATATCCCCACTGGCGGTAGGCGCTAAAGACGCGTTCGCGTTCGGGGTTGGAGCCGTTGGTTTCTGCGACGGCGGCGCGGGAGCCACCGTTGGAGGTTTTGGATTTCGGGGTCATATGAGTGCTGTTACTAGGATAAAGGATGCGGGGGAAAGCCAAAAGGCTCACAGTGGGACGCTCCTGCCAAGAACAGGAAATCGACCACAGAGGACACGGAGGACACAGAGGGAAGTCTCTAATCCACAAATTCAAAAACCCCACCCTGTCGCAGAGAACGCGACAAGGGTGGGGCACCCTTTGGACACTACTCTTACTTTTTGTGGCTGCTGAAGTTGAACAGATCCATGAGATCGCCGAGGGCTGGGCTGTTCAACGGGACGTACGGGTTGGTGGAGCTGGTAATGGGGTTGGGGAAATTGTCGCGGCTGCGGGTGGTGATCGGAGCCAGTCCCCAGTTCGCGTCGATGAACTTCAGAACCGAAACGTGGTCGGCGTAGACGTGCGAGATGTGTCCCGCCTTGGTGAAGGGAGAGACGACGATGGCGGGGATTCGTGTGCCGTCGCCGAAGTAGTCGAGGGGTTGAACGTAGCCGGAGTCGTAGTAGCCACCGCCTTCATCGAAGGTGACGATGATCGCGGTGCTGGACCACAGTTCCTGGTTCGCCTGGACTCGATCCACGATGTTCTTTACGAAGCCTTCGAAAAGATCGAGCTTCGAAGAAGCCGGGTGGCCGTCGAGCCATCCGTCAGGTTTCAAGAAGGAGACTGCCGGCAGTTCGCCTTTCTGAATGGCCTTGTAGAGATTGAGTTCGTCCTGCAGATGACGGGCGCGGGTGGAACTCGTCATGATCGAGGTAGCGTACTGGAACGGGTTGCAGATATTGCAGTACGTGTTATCGGCGGTGACGTAGTTGTTGTAGGGATTGGCGAGGTAGGTGTTCCACTGGTCGCCGAAATACGCCCAGGTGATGTGCTTCTCGTTGAGGGAATCGCCGATGGTGCGCAGAGGCGACGGTGGAATGGTGAACACGGTTGAGAGCGAGTTCCCGATGTCGAGATAGGCGTTAGTACCGTCGCCGTAGTATCCGGGATTGTAGTTGTTGAGGAGATAGAAGTGGCCGGGATCGCAGTTGGGGGCGATGGGCTGAGAGAGCGCGCCGAGATATCCAACGATTTGAGAAACGCCGGGCTGGCTGAGGTCGGAGCAGTCGGTGTAGGTTCCGCCGCCGTAGGAAGCTGAACCGTAGGAGCCTCCGCCGTAGCCGTCCTCGGTGTACCAGTTGTTGGTTCCTTCCTGCGGGTCTGGATTTTCAACCTCGTCGACGATGCCGGCGTTCGCAGTTCCGGCGGCAACGAGTTCATTGTGTGGCGGTTCAGCGGGCTCTCCGTTGGAAGAGGCAAACCAGATGGCATCGCCCGAGCCGAGCATGACGTGGTTGGCGCCGGTGCCGCCCATTACGGCCTGATGGTAGTTGTCGCTCATGGCGTAGTGGTCGGCGAGATATTTCAAGTACGGGGCGTCACCTTGCTGCATGTTGTAAAAACCCATGGATGTGGAGCCTTCTTTGGTGGTGGTGTCGTTGAAGGTCGAAGACTGGGCCAGACCGTTGGAACCGGCGCCGATAGTCGTTTCAACCCAAGGGAAAAGATCGCCGGTGCATCCGCTGGGATTCGACGAGGTGGCTTTGGCGGTATTGCAATCCAACTGCTGCCACATCTGGTAGAAGCGGTGGACTGGGCTGTTGTCATAAGCATCGTAAGGGTGGGTCGAGGAAGTCAGCTGGAATGGACCGGAAGGCAGAGTCGTCGCGTTGGGAATGCGCGTGTCGACGTCGCCGTGGTTGAGCCCTGTACCGCCGGTGGTGAGGTAGACGTAATAGTCTGCCGGCAATCCGTATTCATACAGCTTGGCCGTCGCAACGTCAGGAAAGGGCGGAGTGGTGTAGCCACCGGCGAGAACCGGAGGCAATGGGGAATAGGCAACATTGCCGCCGGGGCTCAGTTGATAGCCGTCGGCGCTGGTGTCGGTGGCGGCGGACTGGCTGGCGAGAGAGAAGTTGGCGCCGGGGGTTCCGTCGGCGTTGACGATGCCCTTGGAGAGCAGGTTGGAGACGGTATCGCTGCTCGTGGGTTGGTAGGTGGCGAAGATGTGGTCGAAGGTGCGGTTCTCGCCGATGATGACGATCACGTGCTTGATGGGGGTGGTGGTGCTGGTTTCGCGTTCGCGGTCGTGATTTTGAGCGGCCGCGGGAAGCGGGGCTCCGAGATTGGCGACGATCGCGAAAAGGCTGACGCCGACTGCAAGATGTCGCCTGGCCTGCGCCAGGAAACCTGGTGTGGACATAAATTCTCCTCCTGAGAGAAAGCTCCAGAGGTGAGGGTAGCGGGGGCGCGGTTACGGGAAGGTGACGCGGAGATGAAATGGAGATCAAAAGTAATTCACAGCCGTGGGATCGCGGCTGAGGGTGGCAGATGAATTTTCAATAAGATGGCGAGTCATGTAAAGAAGAGTCAAGGGCAGGTTACGGAATTTGCACAGGCAAAATGAGAAGGCTTAAAGCCGAGTGTCGCTCGCATCGAGCGGGAGTCGTGCCGGAGGAATTGTGCCGTCCCTCCGGGACTTTTTCTTTATCTATCCGTCGTCCCAGCGCTGAAGCGCTGGGCTAAGTTGTTTCGCCGCTCCGCGGCTTCCTGCGGTTATTATTCTCGGGATTATGAAGACTATAGGCGTGCCGACTTTGTTGGGGATTCCGTTTGATGCGTACTCTTCTTATTTGCGCGGGGCGGGGCACGCTCCGGTGAAAATTCGGGAGGCGCTGCGGTGCGATGCATCGAACTCGTGGTCGGAGTTGGGAGTGGACCTGGGCGTGGCCGGAGTCTACGCGGATGCGGGGGATCTGGTGTTTACGGAGAAAGATGCGTTTGCGGCGATTGAAGCCGGCGTGGGCGCGTTGATCGATGCGGGGAAGCGGCCGGTGTCGCTGGGTGGGGATCATTCGATTACGTACCCAATCGTGAAGGCGGTGGCGCGGCGATGTCCGGAGCTGACGATCTTTCATTTCGATGCGCATCCGGATTTGTATGAGGAGTTCGAGGGTAACCGGTGGTCGCATGCGTGTCCGTTTGCGCGGATCATGGAGGCGGGGCTGGCGAAGCGGTTGGTGCAGGTGGGGATTCGGACGATCAATCAGCATCAGCGGGAACAGGCGGAGCGATTTGGAGTGGACGTGGTGGAGATGCGAGCGCTTCCGGCCTACTCGAAATTGAAGGCTGCAGGGCCGGTTTACATCACGTTCGATATGGATGCTCTGGATCCGGGGTGTGCGCCGGGAGTATCGCATCGTGAGCCTGGGGGGATGTCGGTGCGGGAGGCGATTGCGCATCTGCATGCGATTGAGGGTGAGATTGTGGGGGCGGATTTGGTGGAGTACAACCCGGTGCAGGATGTTGCGGGCGTCACGGCAACGGTGGCGGCGAAGGTTTTGAAGGAGATATTGGGGAAGATGATTGCGGGGTAAGGGTCGATACGAGATCGAGCAAAGGCTTTCAACCACAGAGGACACTGAGAACACAGAGGGAGCCCCGAGCGGGTTCCGGTTCGAGTTCGTGAGTCCGTGGCGGATTTCGCGATACAGTAGTACGAACGACTTTCTGACTTATGGCAAACAACTTTCAAGAATTGACGGCGCGGGGCTTGCTGGTGGCAGGTTTGGCGGCGTGTCTGATTGCGATCGGCTGCGGCAGCAAGGCAGCACAGAATCCCCAAGGCGGTGGGTTCCCGGCTATGCCGGTCAAGGTGCTGGAGGCGCAGGCGGTGGCGGTGAGCGATGCGTCGGAGTATGTGGCGACGCTGAAGTCGAGGGATTCGGCTGTGATTATGCCGCAGGTGGAGGGGCAGATCGCGCAGATTTTTGTGCACTCCGGCGACCGGGTGGAGGCGGGAACTCCGCTGATTGAGATCGATCCGCTGAAGCAGCAGGCCACGGTGAAGAGCCAGGAGGGTGCGCGGGCGGCGCAAGAGGCGCAGCTTAGCTGGGCGAAGAAGCAGTATGAGCGCTCGCAGGGACTGGCTGGTGCGGGAGTCGTGAGCAAGCAAGACCTTGACCAGGCGAAGGCGGCTCTGGACGCGGCCCAGGCACAGTTGGACGCGCTCGATGCCCAGGTGAAAGAGCAGCAGGTGCAACTGCATTATTACAAGGTGGTCGCGCTGCGCAGCGGGATCGTGGGGGATATTCCCGTGCATGTGGGGGACCGGGTCACGACCACGACGCAGTTGACGACCGTTGATCAGCCGGGGAGCCTGGAGGCGTATGTGTATGTGCCGATCGAGCGGTCCTCGCAACTCAAGATGAATCTGCCGGTGCAGGTGCTTGCCAGCGACGGCAAGGTGCTGGCCGATTCGCGGGTCAGTTTTATTTCTCCGCAAGTCGATAACACGACGCAAACGGTGTTGCTGAAGGCGCGTATTACCAATGGGAACGATGCGCTGCGGCAGTCGCAGTTCATCCGGGCGCGGGTGGTGTGGGGAACGCATAACAATCCGCAGATTCCGATCCTGGTGGTATCGCGACTGGCGGGACAGTATTTTGCATTTGTGGCCGAGGCACAGAACGGCGGGTCGTTCGTGGCGCGGCAGAAACCGCTGAAGATCGGACAGACGGTGGGCAATAATTACGAAGTGCAGGACGGCATCAAGCCCGGAGACAAGGTGATTATTTCCGGGACGCAGTTTTTGAGGGACGGGGTGCCGGTGATTCCGCAGAGCTGAGAAAGGCTTTCGGCTTTCGGCTTTCGG